>NZ_SSBJ01000208.1 GCF_004795055.1 Streptomyces sp. A1136 | reverse complement strand
ATCTGATCGGGGTGGAAATCGGCGGCGCCGTGAAGAACATCCTGGCCATCGCCACCGGCGCGGCCGACGGCCTGCAATTGGGATTGAACGCGCGCGCGGCGCTGATCACACGCGGCCTGGCGGAAATCAGCCGGCTCGGCATCGCGCTGGGCGGCCGCGCCGAAACCTACATGGGCCTGTCCGGCGTCGGTGATTTGATTCTGACCTGCACCGGCGACCTGTCGCGCAATCGCCGCGTCGGCCTCGGGCTGGCGCAGGGCAAGAAACTCGACGCCATCGTGACCGAACTCGGCCACGTCGCCGAAGGCGTGCGCTGCGCGCAGGCGGTGCGCTCGCTGGCGCAGGAGCTGGACATCGACATGCCGATCACCAATGCGGTGGCCGGGGCCTTGTTCGATGGGGTTTCAGTACAGGAAATGGTGGCGCAGCTGCTGTCGCGCGATCCGCGCGAAGAAAACTGAACAACTGGAAATTCAGGCGGGAAAATTGACGCCGGGCAAAGCTGCCGGCTGAAGAAAAACGGGACTGGCGCCTGGCGCTCAGTCCCGCTGCTGCAACCCGAAAAACTTAGCGTGCGACGATGTCGCTCTCCATTTTGGGGCGCTTGAAACGCTTCGGCGACTCGCCTTCGACGATGTCGTC
>NZ_SSBJ01000207.1 GCF_004795055.1 Streptomyces sp. A1136 | reverse complement strand
GGTCGACGGCGCGGCACAGCGCCAGCGCGGCCAGACCGTTGAGCGCATTGTGCAGGCCGCGAATGCGCAAGGCATCGGCGGGCATCAGGCGCTTGAGCTGGAATGGCTGCTCGACCACTTCCTTGGGATCCTTCTTGCGGCGGCGACCTTCGGGCTTTTCTTCATCTTCGATGACGACGGCGTTGGCCAGCCACAGCATGCCGTTTTCATCGACCAGGCCGAAGTCGCCGGCTTTCGTCGGTTCGCCCATGCCGAAGCTGGAAACGATGGCGCCCGGCTTGGTCATCTGCATTACCAGAGCATCGTCGCGGTTGAGCACGCGCACGGTGCCGTCGCCGAAAATCTTGGCCTTGTCGGCGGCGTAGGCGTCCATGTCGCCGTGCCAGTCGAGATGATCCTGGGTCACGTTGAGCACGGTCGCGGCGCTGGGCTGCAGGCTGTGCGTCGAATGCAACTGGAAGCTCGACAACTCCAGCACCCAGGCTTGCGGCAGGATGCCGGTGTAGACTTTTTCGGGCTCCGGCGGCGTGGTGGTGGGCGCGGGCGATGGTGGAGTCGACCGACACCAGCCAGTCGATGTCACCGGCCGCGTCGGCCTGCGCTTGCGCGGTCTGGAGCATCCGCTCGAACGTGCCGTCCGCCGG
>NZ_SSBJ01000206.1 GCF_004795055.1 Streptomyces sp. A1136 | reverse complement strand
CACGCTGCTCGACGCCGCGGGCAATGTCGTGGACACCCTCACCACCGGCCCCGACGGCACCTTCCGCTTCGTCGACCTGTCCTCGGGCGAGTACACGGTGATCGCGGCGGGCTATCCGCCGGTGGCCACGGTGCTGCAGGTCGCGGGCGGCGGCCGGACCGAAAGGGATCTCCAACTGGGCCACGAGGACTGACCTTTGGTCAATGCGTGCGGCCTGTGCGCGCGGGCGTACGCCTATTGTGGAGTTGGCCCGCGCGCGGTGTCCCGATGGCCGTACGGTGGTGGTACAGCCGCCGATTCTCGCGGCGGGGAAGGAGCCTCCCACCCATGGACAGTGGTACTCCGCCGAAGCTGCCGCACCAGTTCGCCGTGGCCGGCCGGATCCCGCTTGCCGTGATCGTCGTGGACGGCGACGGCCTGGTCGTCGCCTGCATGGGAGAGACCCGGGTCGAGCTGCGGTTCTCCCCGGCCGCCGTCGTCGACGTCGATGGGCAGGAGCATGCCGTGTCCCGGGTCTCCTTCCTCGCCGACGACCCGGGCGTCGACTCCGGCCTCATGATCGCCCAGTACACGCAGGCCGCCCTGGTCAGCGAGTTGAAGCGGCTCGCCGTCCCGTCCTCCGCCGACTCGATCCCGTCCTCCGCGAT
>NZ_SSBJ01000205.1 GCF_004795055.1 Streptomyces sp. A1136 | reverse complement strand
CATCCGACCACTGCCCTTGAGCGTATGAAAACCCCGCCGCAACACGACCACCGGCGCCATGTCTTGCGGCGTCGCACGGGATGCCGCCAGCGCGCTGCGTATGCTGCCCAGCACCTCATTCGCTTCGAGCAGGAAGACTTCCCGCAGCTCGGCGTCGATTTCATCTGGCTGTTGCGACGCAGGCTGAACCATCTTCTCTGCCGTCATCGACGCCGACTCCGGTGCAGCGGCGACGGTTTCCGCGTCGAACTTGCCGGGATAAGTCATCGATTGCGGCGCGTTGTGCATCAGCGGCATCGACAGGCTCAGCGCCGCCACGTTGTGCACCAGGCGCGCCAGGCTTGCGGCTTCGGCCGCAGTCATGTTCTCCGTGGCGGCAAGTGGAAGCGAAGACGGAAGACGGCCGATATCGACCACGCACAATTGCAAAACTTCGCAAGCGGCCGTCAACTCCAGCGCTTGCCCCACCGTCGCCAGTTGCTGCGCCAACAGCTTTGCCTCATCCAATGCGTCGGGAGTGGTGCGGCCTTGCAGGTAAGCGTCGAGCAAATTTTCCAGGCGACCGAGGTCGGTCGTCAGTTGCGCGATGGCGGCTTTCAGCGCCGCACGTTGACGCGCGGCCTCATTCTGCACAGCCGCCGGCTGCG
>NZ_SSBJ01000204.1 GCF_004795055.1 Streptomyces sp. A1136 | reverse complement strand
CTACGTCAATGCCGTCGCCCAGCTTGACACCACGCTCACGCCGCAGGCATTGCTCGCAGCCTTGCAAGCCATCGAACTGGCGCACGGACGCGAACGCCCCTACCGCAATGCGCCGCGCACCCTCGATCTCGACATCCTGTTGTACGATCAATTGCAGCTTGCGGATGACGTGCTGACGCTGCCGCATCCGCGCATGGCGCAGCGGGCATTCGTGTTGATTCCCTTGTTGGAAATTGCGCCGGACACCTTCATTCCAGGCATCGGTGCGGCCCGTGACTTGCTCACGCAAGTGCGGGATCAGGCGATCGACTTACTGACCTGAACGGACCACCGCGCTCAGGTCTCGATGGCGGCTGCGGCTGCGGGAGGGCGCAGCTCCCCCAAACGGCGATGATGGCCTTTGAGCCATACCGGCAAATCGTTTGGCGGCATCGGCCGGGCGATTAGGTAACCTTGCCCTATCGTGCATCCCGATTCCTGCAACAAACGCCAATCCTCAATCGTCTCGATGCCCTCCGCCACGGTCACCAGCTCCAGCCGCCTGGCCATGTCCAGCGCCGATTGCAGGATCACGCGCAGGTTCTGGCGCGCATCCCGTTCACGGAACTCAAGATCGACCGCTCGTTCGTGCACGGCGCGCATGCGCGCCAG
>NZ_SSBJ01000203.1 GCF_004795055.1 Streptomyces sp. A1136 | reverse complement strand
TCTGAACACCGACTACACGCAGGTCAAGATCGCCTTGCCTACCGGCCGGACACCGAAACAGAAGAACTTCGATCTGGGCGCGGCATGGCGTTATGCAACAGCCGACACGCTCAACATCGGCTACAGCCTGTCCAAGCTGGAAGGCGCACGCTGGAACACCGTCAGCCTGAGCAACGTGCACGCCTTGTCCAAGCGCACCGAGCTGCGCATGAGCACGTTGAGAAGATTCTTGACGGCGCTGGAAGAGGCGGGGATTGCGACCGTGGTGGTCAATGACGACGGCACCGGCAACGCCATCCTGACGGCTGCCGGGCTCAAGCTGCACGGTTAGGCGTTCGACCCTAACTTAATTCTGCGACGATCTTGGCGATCGTCTTCAACGCCTTTTCAATCTCGGCCGACCATGTGTAACTGTAGTTGAGCCGGATGAAATTGCTGTAACGATTGGTCGCCGCAAAGATGCGCCCCGGTGCGATCGTGATGCCCAGCACCAGGCAGCGGCGGTACAGCTCCATCGCCTCCACGCGCGGCGGCAGCTCTATCCACAGGATGTAGCCGCCGGCCGGCTCCGACACGCGCGTCCCCTCCGGAAAGAACCGCAACACGAAATGCCGCATCAGCTCGCGCTGCTGCAGCAGGCCGCGGCACACCCG
>NZ_SSBJ01000202.1 GCF_004795055.1 Streptomyces sp. A1136 | reverse complement strand
CGAGCCGAAGCTGGTGCACAGCGGCAAGCACGAACAAAGCATCTGGGAAGCCACCCGCGAAGCCTTCGCTTACCGGCCGTTCCAGTTCCTGATCGCGGGCTATTTCGTGTGCGGCTTCCAGGTGGTGTTCATCGGCGCGCATCTGCCGTCCTATCTCAAGGACAAGGGCCTGATGGATCCCAATATCGCGGTGGCGGCGCTGGCGCTGATCGGCCTGTTCAATATCTTCGGTTCGTATTACGCCGGCAAGCTGGGCGGCTTCCTGCCCAAGCGCTATCTGCTGTCGACCATCTATTTTTCGCGCACCATCGCCATCAGCCTGTTCCTGCTGGCGCCGCTGTCGTCGTGGTCGGTGTATATCTTCTCGGCGGCGATGGACTTGCTGTGGCTGTCGACGGTGCCGCTGACCAACGGCATCATCGCCGGCATTTTCGGACTCAAGCATCTGTCGATGCTGTCGGGCTTCGTGTTCCTGTCGCATCAGGTCGGCAGCTTCCTGGGGGTCTGGTTGGGCGGTTATCTGTTCACCCGCGAAGGCAGCTACAACACGGTCTGGATGATCACCATCGGGCTCGGCCTGTTCGCCACGGTGATGAATTTGCCGGTCAACGAAAAGGCCATCCGGCGCGCGCCGCTGGCCGCTTCGTAGTATCG
>NZ_SSBJ01000201.1 GCF_004795055.1 Streptomyces sp. A1136 | reverse complement strand
AAGTTGCCGTCACTGGCGCCGCCCACCGCCGCCTCGCGCAGGTCGAGGCCGAGCGTGGCCGCGCACCTCTGGGCGAGGCCCGCCAACTCCGCCACCTGGTCGGTGCGTTCGAAGACGGGGCGGTTCCAGCCGCCGGAGACCTCGACGGTCGTGCGCAGGTCGACGGGCCGCAGTACGGCCAGCGCGGCGCCGATCCGCTCCTGCTCGGCGTCGGTGGCCACCCGGACGTCGAGGCGGGCGGTCGCCCGGCCGGCCGTCACGTTACTGCGCGTACCGCCCTCGATCACCCCGGCGTTGAGCGAGGTGCCCGCCGCCAGGTCGCGCAGTCCGGTGAGGCGGAGGATCTGGTGGGCCAGTTCCTCGGTGGCGCTGGCACCGGCCTGCGGGTCGAGTCCGGCGTGCGCCTCCTGACCGGACACGGTCACGGTGAAGAGGCCGACCCCCTTGCGGGCCGTCTTGACCGCGCCGTCGGCGGCCGCCTCGAAGACCAGGGCGGCCCGGCTCTCCCGCGCCTCGGCGACGAGGTCGTCGCTGGAGGCGAGGATGCCCGTCTCCTCGTCGCCGTTGAGCAGGAGGGTGCAGGCCGGTCGGGCGAGACCGAGCGCGTCCAGCGCCTTCAGCGCCCACACCGCCTGGACCAGGCCCGCCTTCATGTC
>NZ_SSBJ01000200.1 GCF_004795055.1 Streptomyces sp. A1136 | reverse complement strand
GCGCCGGGGCCGGTAACGGCGGCGTGGCCGACTCGGAAGCCGGGCACGTCGGTGAGGGAGTCATTCATGGCCCATCCCTACCACGGGGGTTGGGGGTGGGGGTGGGGGTTGGGTTGGGGTGGCTGCTCCTCGGCCCCGCTTGCGGGCGGCGGTTGTCGCTGCGGTTTACGGTTCGCGCCGTTCCCCGCGTGGGCCGTTTCGGCCTGCGGGACGAGGGCGGCTGTTCGCGCAGTTCCTCGCGCCCCTGAGCCCCCTTTCCTCTGCGGGCCGAGGGTGGCTGGTCGCGCAGTTCCCCGCGCCCCTGTAGGGGGCTCAGCATCGGCAACCTCAGCCCGTCATGGGGGTCCCCCCTGGCCCTTGAGGCCTTGGGGGAGATTGAGGACGAGCGCCGTTCAGGCGCGAACGGGGTCTGGGGCGGAGCCCCAGGTAGCAGGACGATCAGCCGCAGCCGAACGAAGACCCCCGGAGGGTGTCGGGGAGGGGCGGGGTGGGGGGGGAACTCCGCGCTCAACTGACGCGCCGCGCCCGGTGCTTGACCGCCCGCAGACGAACCTCCGCGGGCAGCTCCGCAAGGCCCGCGGAGTCCCGCGCATGGGCCAGCACCTCACCCGAGAGCCGCGCAAGCGCCCCCGCGGGCTGCGCATGCGGCTCCAGGAG
>NZ_SSBJ01000001.1 GCF_004795055.1 Streptomyces sp. A1136 | reverse complement strand
TGGACGGGGTATCAACTTCTGGCGTTGATTTTTGGCACGCTGTTGAGTTCTCAAGGAACGGACGCTTCCTTCGTACTCACCCTCGCGGGTTTTCCTCCGGGCGCTTCCTTTGTTCTTCGTTTTGTTCCTGCGTTTCCGACTCTATCAGACTCTTTCGGGCCTGACCCCCGGTCAGCGGGGTTTGTCTTCCGGGCTGTTGGGCCCTTCCGACTCCCAGAACTCTAGTGGATTTCCCCGGCGATTCATAATCGGCCTTCGGTAATTCATTCGGGCATGCCGAATTCATTCCCGGTGGGAGATCGTGCTGAGTTGGGTGCCGCAACGAGGCGGCGGGATGCGCTGCCGCCAGAACCTCGCGGTCCTGGGACAACTCGAAGAACCTTACGGATCTGCGGGGTGCGTGTCAACCCCGGGCCTGGAGGTCTTCCACACGGTCCAGGAGGCGGGTGAGCATGTCGCCCAGCACCCCGCGTTCCGCCGTGGAGAGGTCCTGGAGCAGGTCTTCCTCGAAGACGGTCGCCGCACGCATGGCGTCGAGCCACTTGCTGCGGCCCTCGTCGGTCAGTTCCACGATCACGCGGACGCGGTTCGACTCGTCCCGCTCGCGGGTGACGAGTCCCTCCGCCGTCATGCGGTCGATCCGATGGGTCATGGCCGCCGGCGTCAGGCCGAGCTGCTTCGCGAGCTCGCTCGGGCCCATGCGGTAAGGGGCTCCGGAGATGACGAGGGCCTTGAGGACCTCCCACTCCGCGTTGCTGATGCCCAGGGCCGCGGTCTGGCGCCCGTAGGCGACGTTCATGCGGCGGTTCAGCCGGCTCAGGGCCGAGACCACCTTCTCGACCTGGGGGTCGAGGTCCTGGAACTCGCGCTGGTAGACGGCGATCTGCTCGTCGAGGCTCGGCTCGTGGACGGGGGTAGTGCCGTCGGTTTCACCCATGCCCCGAAGTATCGCACGAGCTCGTTGGCATCTAACTCCTTCGATGTGTAGAGTTAAGCATCGAACTTTAGGCATGAAGTCTTCAGGCTTCAGTTATCGAGGTGGGTGAGAAGTGACCAAGGTGATGGGCGCTGCGATGCGGCGGATCCAGGCCGGCAACGCGTTGACCGCGTTCGGTATCGGCTTCACGGTTCCGTTCCTCTACATCTACGTGGCGCAGGTGCGGGGTCTGGGTTCCATGGCCGCCACGAGCGCCTTCGTGGCGTTCGCGCTGGGTGCTCTGATCGCGCTGCCCTTCACCGGTCGCGTCATCGACCGGCGTGGTCCGGTCCCGGTCGTGATGGGTGCCGCGGTGGCCGCGGCCGCCGGTGCGCTGTCGCTGGGGCTTTCCACCGGTGTCGTACCGATCCTGCTGTCCGCTCTGGCGCTCGGCGCCGGGCAGGCCGTGATGCAGCCCGCGCTGGCCACCATGATCGTGTGGTGCTCCACCCCGTCCACGCGGACGCGCGCCTTCGCCCTCCAGTTCTTCATGCAGAACCTGGGGCTGGGCATCGGTGGCCTCATCGGGGGTCAGATTGTCGATGTCGACCGCCCGGGCAGCTTCACCCTGCTCTTCGGCATCGAGGCCGTGATGTTCCTGGTGCTGGCCGGCGTCATCGCCACCGTGCGGATGCCGCACGCGCCGAGCATCAAGGACGCCGTGCCGAGGGACCCGGGGACCGGGGGCGGTTGGAAGCGGATGCTCCGGCACCGGGCCATGGTCAAGCTGCTGGTGCTGGGCTTCGTGATCTTCTTCGCCTGCTACGGACAGTTCGAGTCCGGGCTCGCCGCCTTCGGGACCGAGGCCGCCGGGATCTCCCCGTCGACCCTTGGGTTCGCGCTCGCCGCCAACACCGGGGCGATCGTCGTCGCGCAGTTCGTCGTGCTGAGGCTGGTCGAGAGGCGTCGGCGGTCCAGGGTCATCGCGCTGGTCGGTCTGATCTGGACCGGGGCGTGGGTTATCGCCGGGTTCTCGGGGCTGGGTCACGGAAGCGCGGTGATGGCCGCCGGTGCGTTCGTCGCGACGTACGCGCTCTTCGGTATCGGCGAGGCCATGCTGTCGCCGACGCTCGCCCCGCTGGTGGCCGATCTGGCACCGGAGGGCTCCGTGGGTCAATACAACTCGGCGTTCGCGCTGGTCAAGCAGATGGCGCTGGCCCTCGGGCCGCTCGGGGTGCCGCTGGGCGCGGGCGTGCCGATGCTGTACATCGGGGTCTTCATCGCCGTCTCGCTCGGGATCTCGTGGCTGGCCCTGCGGATAGGCGGGCAGCTGACCGCGGTGCAGGACAACCCGTCGACGGCCAAGGTCGCGGTGCGCGTGGAGCCGGCCGCGGTCCGGGTGCCGGAGCCCGTCGCCGTGTAGTCCGTGGGCGTGGGTGGAGGCGTAGGGGTGCTGTGGGGAGAAGGCCCGGTCCGAGGGGACCGGGCCTTCGGCGTGTCCGGCCGGCTAGGTGGTCGGCAGGGCGAATTCGCACCAGACGGCCTTGCCTCCGCCAGGGGTGCGGCGCGTGCCCCAGCTGGAGGCGATGGTCGCGACGATGGAGATGCCGCGGCCGGTCTCGTCGGCCGGTTCGGCGCGGCGGCGGCGCGGGAGGTGGTCGTCTCCGTCGGTGACCTCGACGATCAGCCGGCGGTCGGTGCGCCGTAGCCGCAGCCGCATGGGTGGGGTTCCGTGCTGGAGGGAGTTCGCCACGAGCTCGCTCGCGGCCAGGACCCCGAGGTCGCACAGGTCGACCGGGAAGCGCCAGGAGGTCAGGACGCCTTGCGCGAAGGCGCGGGCGCGCGGGGCGGCCTCCACTCCGCCGAGGAGTTCGAGGGCTGCGTTGTGGAAGAGCTCGGCGTCCGCGCCGGTGCGGGCGGGCTGCTGGAGGACCATGACGGCGACGTCGTCGTCGTGGTCGGCGTCGATGCCGAGGGCGCGCATCAGGCGGTCGCAGATGACGGCCGGGGTCCCTTGGGCGCCGGAGAGGGCGCGTTCCAGGGCCGCGACGCCTTCGTCGATGTCCTCGCCACGGCGTTCGACCAAGCCGTCGGTGTAGAGGACGGCGGTGGAGCCGGGGCCGAGCGCGATGGTGCCGGAGGTGTGGAGCCAGCCGCCGGTGCCGAGCGGCGGGCCGGTGGGGTCGGCGGCGCGGCGTACGGTGCCGTCCTCGTCGCGGACCAGGATGGGGAGGTGCCCGGCGGAGGCGTAGGCGAGCAGGCCTTCGTTGGGGTCGTGGACGGCGTAGACGCAGGTGGCGATCTGGCTGGCGTCGATCTCGGCGGCGAGGCCGTCGAGGAGTTGGAGCACCTCGTGGGGCGGCAGGTCGAGGCGAGCGTAGGCGCGGACGGCGGTGCGCAGCTGGCCCATGACGGCTGCCGCGCGGACGCCGCGGCCCATGACGTCGCCGATGACGAGGGCGGTGCGGCCGGCGCCGAGGGTGATGACGTCGTACCAGTCGCCGCCGACGGCCGCCTCGGTGCCGCCGGGCTGGTAGGTGGCGGCGATGCGGAGGTCGTCGGGCTGTTCCAGTTCCTGCGGGAGGAGGGAGCGCTGGAGGGTGACGGCGGCCTCGCGCTGGCGTCGCTCGCTGGCGCGCAGGCGTTCGGCGGCCTCGGCGTGGTCGGTGACGTCGGCGAGGTGGACCAGGACACCGGTGTGGTGGGGGTCGGTCGCGCCCTCGCCGCCGGCCTTGGGGAAGGCGACGGGGGTGCAGGTGACGGTGTAGGAGCTGCCGCCGCCGGGCGCGGAGCGGTTCTTGGCGGTACGGGGCTTGCCGCTGCGCTGGACCTGGTCGAGGAGCGGGAGCAGGCCGAGTGCGCCGAGTTCGGGGAGGGCGAGGTGTGCGGGGGCGCCGGTGGGGCGGGCTCCGAAGCCGGCGGTGTAGGCGTCGTTGACGTAGGCGACGCGGTGCTCGGGGCCGTGGACGAGTGCGACGAGGGTGGGGAGCAGGCCCAGGACTTCCCGCGCGGAGAGCTCGTCGAGGGAGGGCACTGCCGTGAGGGGGCCGCCCGTGCCGGTGCCGCGGACGGTGGGGTCGGCGGGGGGCCCGTCCGGGGGCGGCGGGGAGGAGGAGGCCGCGCCGCGGGCCGCCGGGACCGAGCCCTCACCCCGTTTGGCCTGGGCGGCGGCGTGTTCGGTCCGGGCGGCGGCGCGGCGCTGCGTTCCGGGGAACCGTGCGCTCCAGCGCGTGAAGTTCACTGCGTTCAAGCCTCGTGGTGTCGCAAGTGGTCGCTGTGTCTGCCCCAGCAACGGCCGGGAGCTGCCCCCAGGGTCGAGCGCTGGACGGTGTCACTCTGTGCAGGTGTGAGCCCACCTATGGTCACACGTCCAGTGTGGCCGGGCACACTGACAGCGTCAGTCCCCCTTGTCTTTCGGGGGGTTGGCGACGGGGCCCGGTGGGGGCGCGGGCGGCGGTGGCGGTGTGGACGCGGGCGGGGGCTTGGGCGTGCCGCCTGCGGCGAGTTCGAACTCGGCGCGGGGGTGTTCCAGGGAGCCGAGGGAGACGATCTCCCGCTTGAACAGGCCGGAGAGGGTCCATTCGGCGAGCACGCGCATCTTGCGGTTGAAGGTGGGGACGCGGCTGAGGTGGTAGGCGCGGTGCATGAACCAGGCGGGGTAGCCCTTGAGCTTGCGGCCGTAGATGTGGGCGACGCCCTTGTGGAGGCCGAGCGAGGCGACCGAGCCGGCGTACTTGTGTGCGTATTCGGTGAGCACCTCACCGCGGAGCGCGGCGACGAGGTTGTCGGCGAGGGCCTTGGCCTGGCGGACGGCGTGCTGGGCGTTGGGGGCGCATTCGCGGCCGGTTTCGTCCGCGGTGATGTCGGGGACGGCGGCGGCGTCGCCGGCGGCCCAGGCGTGTTCGACGCCTTCGACGGTGAGGAAGGCGGTGCAGGCGAGGCGGCCGCGTTCGTTCTTGGGCAGGTCGGTGGCCGCGAGGATCGGGTGCGGTTTGACGCCGGCGGTCCACACGACGGTCCGGGTGGGGAAGCGGGAGCCGTCGCTCAGGACGGCCACGCGGTTCTCGCAGGATTCGAGGCGGGTTTCGAGGCGGACGTCGATGTTGCGCCTGCGCAGTTCACGGATGGTGTAGACGCCCATCTCCGGGCCCACTTCGGGGAGGATCCGGTCGCTGGCCTCGACCAGCACCCACTTCATGTCCTCGGGCTTGATGTTGTGGTAGTACCGGGCCGCGTAACGGGCCATGTCCTCCAGCTCGCCGAGCGCCTCGACGCCGGCGTAACCGCCGCCGACGAAGAGGTAGGTGAGGGCGGCGTCGCGGATCGCGGGATCGCGGGTGGAGGAGGCGATGTCCATCTGTTCGATGACGTGGTTGCGCAGGCCGATGGCCTCTTCGACGCTCTTGAAGCCGATGCCGTAGTCGGCGAGTCCCGGGATGGGGAGCGCGCGGGAGATGGAGCCGGGCGCGAGGACGAGCTCGTCGTACTCGATGTGCATCGGGCCCGTTCCCTCGTCGGCGGTGGCGAGGGTGGAGACGGTCGCGGTGCGCTTGGCGTGGTCGATGTGCTCGGCTTCGCCGATGACGATCCGGCACTTGTCCAGGACGCGGCGCAGCGGCACGACGACGTGGCGCGGGGAGATGGCGCCGGCGGCCGCCTCGGGGAGGAAGGGCTGGTACGTCATGTAGGGGTCCGGGGTGACCACCGTGACCTCGGCTTCGCCCGGTCTCAGCTTCCGCTGGAGCCGGAGGGCCGTATACATGCCGACGTACCCCCCGCCGACGACGAGGACGCGCGCGCGGGGCGGGGTGCCGGGTGCCGTGCCCGGGGAGTTAGCAGCCTTCACCATCCCATGACGCAACGTGGCTGGGAGTTTGTCCACAGGCTGGGCAAATTGTGTGACCGGAGGGAGGGGTGGGACGGGGCTGTACCGGGGTCCGGATACGAGGGAAGCACCGCAGGTCAGAGGGTACGGAGGTGATGGTTCCGGAGGCTGCCGCCGGAAAAACGGGGGTGAATGCTCCGATCGGGCGGTGCTCCGTGCGGGGCTGCCTCTTCTGAATTGACTCTGGCTCAACTATGTTCGTATCTCGTCGAGGAGCAGGACCGGGGCCCACTGACCGTGGCCCACCTCGACACGAAGGCGGGGAGTGTCTCCGGGGGGAGACAAATGATTACCGGGGGATACATATGAACATGTCCGATTTCCATGGCTCTGCGACCGCTCTGTCCGCTGACAGCGGCCGCGTGATGACCGGCGCGACGACGCACGGCGTGGGCCGTTCCACGCCCCTTCGCGTCGACGCCCAGCGCAACCTCGAACACGTCCTGCGCGCGGCGCGCGAGGTGTTCGGCGAGCTGGGCTACGGGGCGCCGATGGAAGACGTGGCGCGGCGGGCGCGGGTCGGTGTCGGCACCGTGTACCGGCGTTTCCCGAGCAAGGACGTGCTGGTCCGGCGCATAGCCGACGAGGAGACCGCCCGACTGACCGACCAGGCGAAGGCCGCGCTGGGTCAGGAGGAGGAGCCGTGGCAGGCCCTCTCCCGCTTCCTGCGCACCTCGGTGGCGTCGGGAGCGGGGCGGCTGCTGCCGCCGCAGGTACTGCGGGTCGGTGCCGCCGAGGAGGACGGCGTCGAGGAGGCGGACGCCGTCCGTGTTCCGCACCAGCGGCAGGCCGTCGTGACGGGGGCCCCGGACCTGCGTGTGGTCGGCTCGCGGGCCGCCCGGGAGGAGCCGGCCGAGGAGTCCGGGGCGGTCGCGCTGCTGGAGGTCGTGGGTCGGCTCGTGGACCGCGCCCGGGAGGCGGGCGAGCTGCGTGCCGATGTCACGGTGGCCGATGTGCTGCTGGTGATAGCGACCGCGGCTCCGGCGCTCCCGGACCCGGCGCACCAGGCCGCCGCGTCCGCGCGGCTGCTCGACATCCTGCTGGAGGGGCTGCGCTCGCGGACGGCGTGACGTCCGGGCCGGTCGTGACGGTAGTGGCTGGCGACGTGGGTGATCCGAGCGGGGGCCCGCCGGGATTGGGCGGCGCCCGCTCGGCTTGACCTCTGGGCTGCCCGCCGCGGCTCGACCGGGGACCTGACCGAGTGGGCGGCCGGGAGGCTCCTCACTCGAACGACCGCCACTCGAACGGGTGGGGACCGGTGCGGTGCCCGGCCGGATCTTCCCCGGACGGGTGGATGGTGCGCAGAGCCGCCCGGGGCGCCGGTGCCGTGTGCCACGCTGAGCCGGTGTACCGGTTGAGTGTGGCGTGCGGAGGCTTCCGCGATGAGCGTTGACGGGCGGGGCGAGTCGGTCGGTGACGCCGGTGACACGGCGGAGGCGGGCGAAAGGCCCGCCCGGCAGGTGCCGGCGCAGCGTGACCGCGCCGGCCGGCACGCCGCCGCGGGTGGATCGGGCGGGGAACGCCCGCCCTCCGATGCCGACTTGCTGGCCCGGATGCGCGCCGGGAACGACGGCGCCTACGAGGAGTTGTTCCGCCGGCACGCCGATGCCGTACGGCGCTACGCGCGCACCTGTTGCCGGGACGCGCACACCGCCGACGACCTGACCGCCGAGGTGTTCGCGCGGACGCTGCAGGCGGTACGGGGCGGGGCCGGGCCGGACCACTCGGTGCGGGCGTACCTGCTGACGACCGTACGACGGGTCGCCGCGGCCTGGGCGAAGACGGCCAAGCGGGAGCATCTGGTCGAGGACTTCGCGGTGTTCGCCGAGCAGGCGGCCGCCGGTACGGAGGCCGGTGGCGGACTCGGCGGGCTGTCGGGGGACGACACCCTGGAACTGGGCGCCGACGTGCGGGCCATGCACGAGGCCGAGCGGTCGCTCGCGATGCAGGCGTTCCGCAGCCTGCCCGAGCGGTGGCAGGCGGTGCTCTGGCACACCACCGTGGAGGAGTCCACGCCGAGTGCGATCGCCCCGTTGTTCGGGCTGAGCGCCAACGCCACGGCGGTGCTGGCCGTCAGGGCCCGCGAGGGTCTCAAGCAGGCATACCTCCAGGCGCATGTGAGTTCGGCGCTGAGTGAGGGCGGTGACTGCGCCCGGTACGCGGACCGACTGGGCGCGTACGCCCGGGGCGGCCTGCGGCTGCGGGCGGAGCGGGGGCTGCGCAGGCACTTGGAGGAGTGCGCCAAGTGCTGGCTGGCCGCACGGGAGTTGAAGGACGTGAACGCGGGGATTCCCGCACTGCTGCCCGTCGCGGTCATCGGGTGGTTCGCCGCCGGATACGCGGCGAAGGCGGCCGGTGTGGTGGCGGGTGGGGCATTCGCCGCCGGTGGGGCCGGGGCGGCCGCGGCGGCGGCCGGAGGTTCCACGGCGGGTGCCGGAGCGGCGGGAGCGGGAGCGGGGGCTGCGGGCGGGGCGGGGGGAGGGGCCGGGGGCGCGGTGGTGTCCGAGGGGCTGGGAATGCCCGCCAAGGCCGCCATCGCCGCCGGGCTCGCGGTCGCGGCGGCCGCCGGGGTGGTGTTCGCCCTCGCCGGGGACGATCCCGAGCAGCAGTCCGCGGCGCCGCCGCCGGGGGTGGTGGCGCCGGTGCGGCCGGTGCCCGGGTCTGCCTCGCCGCCCGTGGCGGAGCCGGGGCCGCCGGAGGCGGAGTCACCGGCGGCGGAGGTGCACGTACCGTCACGGCCGAGCGTGGCGGCGCCGTCCCCGAGGCCGGTGGCCGAGCGGCCGGCTCCCGCCTCTCCGTCGCCGTCGCCGTCGTTTTCGAGGTCGCCGTCCGCGTCCCGGTCCCCGCGGCCCGCGCCCAAGCCGCCGCAGGGTTTCCAGCTGGCCCGGCTGGATCACTCCTTGTACGGGCGACACACCGGGCCCGAGCTGGAGACCTGGCGCAGCAGTTGGGTGTGGCAGCGCTGGGGGCTGGTCGTGGGCGGCCGACGGTTCGCGCAGGGGATCACCGTCGACTCCCGTTCGTCGGTGGAGATCAGCCTCAACCGGCAGTGCCGCGCCTTCTCGGCGCGGGTCGGGGTGGACGGCATGTCCCTGCTGACCGACGGCGAGGTGCGGTTCTCGGTGTATGGGGACGGCCGGCGGCTGTGGCGGTCCCGGGCCCTCGGCCACGACGACGCCCCGGTCGACGTCGACGTGTCCCTGGCGGGGACCCGGACGCTGCGGCTGGTGGTGGAGCGGGCCGGGGAGGGACGGCTGCCTGCTCTCGCGAGCTGGGCGGACGCGGTGGTCGACTGCGGCTGAGCGGCCCCACGACCGCGGCCGGGGAGAGTGCGGCGCCCGCCGTCTCCTCCTCGGCGTGGCGGGCCTGTCCGAGTGCGGCGAGGTTCCTGCCCGGGGGCGCCCGCAGTGCGGCGGTCTCCGGGACGGACCGCGGCCGGCCCGCACGCCAGGCGGTGGCGACCGCCAGGACCCGTACGGATTCGGCGTGGCGCCCGGCGGAGGCGAGCAGCCAGGCCGCGGTCTCGGCGAGCGAGGCCAGGACGCGTTCGGCGCAATGGGCGGTGACGGCCGCCTCCAGGGCCGGCCCGATCCAGGCCGGTCCGGTGATCGGGCCGTGGTCGCGGGCGCGGGCGGTCAGGATGGCTTCGACGTTGTCGAGTCCCGGGCGGGGGCGGGCGTGAGTGCGGGCCGCCGTACGGGAGGCACGGGCCGCGCCGGGCGTCGCGGGGCCGGCCCGCGCCGCGAGCGTCGGCGAGGGTGGACCCGCACCGAAGCCGGCTGCGTCGGGTCGCCGCCCCCATGACGGCACGCGCGGCACCCCGACGCGAGCGGTACGACGGGCCCCGAGCAGGGTGCGGTGCGGTACGGGATCGTCGGGCGGGCGGGCACGGCCCCGCGCCTCGGAGGCCGGCGAGGCCGAACGCGGCCTGGCCGGGGTGGCCGCGTAGTGGGGAGTCGGGGGTCAGGAGAGGGCCGGGCGGCGGTGCGGGAGGCCGGTGGGGACCGCGCGGCGGCGCGGGGTGGAGGTGCCCGTCCAGCAGGTGCCGCGGCGGGCCAACAGGCGGCGGAGCCACAGTTCCATCGAGACGAGTTCCGCCAGCCCGTCCAACGGGACCAGCCGCCCGTCCGCCGCGTCGAGCAGGGCCTGGCGCACCACCCGGGCCTCGATCAGGCCGGCGTCCGCCAACAGCGGTGCGGTGAACAGGGACAGCAGGGAGGTCAGGGCGGCGCGCAGACCCAGGCGGGTCGCCGTCTCGTTCGGCTCGGGGGAGCTCACCCCCCAGCCCGGCGGGAGTTCCCGTACCCCGGAGGCCGACAGCACGCTGCGCAGGATCGCCGCCCGGGCCCCGGGCTGTACCCGCAGGGACTCGGGCAGGGCCCGCGCGGCCCGTACGACCTGGTTGTCGAGGAACGGGGCGTGCAGGCGCTGGCTGCGGACCTCGACGGCCTGCTCGAAGACCCGGTGGTCGGCGGCGTGTCGGGTCAGGGCGGCGCGGGCCCGGGCCTCGCCGGGGCGCAGGGACAGCGGTGGCCGGCCCGCGGCGGTGGCGAGCCGGATCGATACTTCCGCCAGGGCCTCGCCGGTCAGCCAGCCCGCCGCCGGTCCCGGCCGGGACCAGGTCAGGGCTGCGAGCGAGGCATCCACCGGCCCGCCTGCGGCGGTCGCGACCGCCCCTTCGCGCAGCCGGGTCGCGGCTGCTTCCATGCCCGCGCGGTAGGAGGTGCGGGCGAGTCTGCGGGCCGCGGCGTAGACGGTCAGCGGCACCAACAGGGAGTGGGAGTCCGCGGACGCCGTCCGCGCCAGCGCGGCCACCGGGCGCAGCAGGTGGCGTCTGCGGCGGTCCATCAGGAGGTCGGCCAGCCGGGCGGGGTGCGCGTCGAGGACCTGGCGGGCGCCGTGCCCGGTGAAGTGGTCGGCGGAACCGGCGGCCAGGCGGCGCCGCTCGCGCGCGGCGAAGACGAGGGAGGGGCCGGGTTCGTCGGTCAGCGGTCCGTCGAGGTCGGCGTACGGGAGGGCTTCCTCGGCGGCGGCCACGACGACGTGGTGGAGCCGGGGGTCGGTCGCGATGGCGTGGGCCCGTTCCAGTTCGGCCTCGCGCCCCCGGGGCGTGGCGAGGTCGTTGAAGGTGACGGCGAGGAGCCGTGAGCCGGTGCCGGGCAGGGTGCCGGGTACTCCGGGCAGGCCGGCCGCGAGGAGTGCCAGGGTCGCGGAGGCGCTGCCGCCGGAGAGGTCGGCGCCGACTCCGGGCACGGGCGCGGGGGCGCCGCGTGCCGCGCGCCGGTCGGCGGGGCCCATTCCGGGCACCGGGCCCGGGTCGGGACCCGGTGCGTCGGGAGCATGCCGGGGCGCCGTGAGCCGGGCGCGCACCGCGTCGACCAAAGCTTCCCGTACGCCCTCCACCGCGCGCTCGGGGTCGGCTTCGGGGGCGGCGACCGCGAGGGAGGCGACCGGTTCGTATCCGGCGATCTCCCTGGAGCCCTCGCGCAGGATCAGCGTGTGGCCGGGCGGGATGCGTCGGACGCCGACGTACGGTGTGCCGTCGCCCAGTGCCTCGGTGCTGTCGGGGCAGGCCAGCAGGGCGGCGAGGTGGCCGATGTCGAGCTGTGCCTCGATGAGGTCGGCGAGCGGCAGCGCCGCGGTGGCGTACGCGGTGCCGCCCGCCCAGGGCGTGTAGAAGACGGGTCGGGCGCCGGCGAGGTCGCCGAGGACGGTGATCCGGCGGCCGGCCTGTACGACGGCGGTGTAGCTGCCGGACCACTGGGTGAGGTGGCGCAGCGCCCCGCCGCGGGCGGCGTACAGCGCACGGCGCAGTTCGGCGTCGGTGGCGCCGCAGCAGCCGAGGACGGCGAGCCGGGTGAAGGGGTCGGCGGGGTCGGCGGTGATGGTGCGGATCTCGTCGGGGCGCCAGTCGCCGACGGCCCAGAGCGGGTCGGGGTCTCCCCACAGGAGTTGCGCCCCGACGGGGTGGACGGTGCGTTCGGCGTCCTGGGCGGCCGGGTCGTCGGCGTAGGCGGCGTCCGCGAGGCCGCCGCGGGGGGTGTCCGAGTAGGGGGTCCCGGCGGTGGAGTCGTACGCGGTGGAGGTGTGGGCCGTCGATCCGTACGCGGACCCGCCCGTGGTCCCGTACGCCGACGTGGAGCCGGAAACGCCCTGGCCGGAGACCCTTCCGGCCGTGCCGAAGCTCGCGGCGATACTGCTCCACCCGACCAACCAGCGCACCGCCGCCGCCTCCCCAGCCTGTGGGCAAATGACCGGGGCACGGGCAGTGCGGTCGGCATGCGGGCACGACCGTCCGGGGCCCCGGGTGGCTCGGGGTCCATGCTGCCACGAGACATGGCGTGCGAGAGGGGTTCGGGGGGCGCACATGCAAACGAACACGCCCCCGGCACACGGTATTTGGCGTTCCGTTCCCACCGTCCCATAGGTCGGTTTCAGCCATTCTTCGGCCGTACTGAGGGGTCGTGACGGCCCGCGACGGCCCGTACGGTCCGTCGGCGGGGCGCGGGCCGGGGGGTGGGATGCACCCCCCGGCCCGTTCCGCCACCCGCGGGGATTGAGGCAGCGGCATCCCCCGGCCCACCCGGTTCCCACGGGATCCGCGCGGCGGGCCGACCCACGCACCGGACATCGAATCGTCGGGTCCGGCGGGCGGCCAGAGCGCACGGCCGGGCGCACGGCACCACGGGCGGAGCACGCGCTGACGCGTGCGCCCCGGGTACGGGCCCCCTCCCGCTTGTGCGTGCGGACAACAATCTCGCCATACGGAAGTCGGGGCCTTAACGCTTGGGAGGCGGGGAACTACGCTGGGTTTACGAAATGCCGGGCGCCTATGCCCCGGCGGCGTCTGCGTTCCGCGTGTGACGAGGGGTGGCGCATGTCCAGGGAGCTCCGCGAGCCCAATGAGAAGCTCGGCGCCGTGCTCGCCCTGGCGGGCATCAGCAACGCCGGGCTGGCCCGGCGGGTGAACGACCTCGGCGCGCAGCGCGGCCTGACGCTCCGGTACGACAAGACCTCGGTGGCCCGGTGGGTGTCGAAGGGGATGGTGCCGCAGGGCGCGGCGCCGCATCTGATCGCCGCGGCCATCGGCGCGAAGCTGGGGCGGCCGGTGCCGTTGCACGAGATCGGCCTGGCGGACGCGGACCCGGCGCCGGAGGTGGGGTTGTCCTTTCCGCGTGACGTGGGGGCGGCGGTGCGGTCGGCCACCGATCTGTACCGGCTGGACCTGGCGGGGCGGCGCGGAGGCGGCGGGATCTGGCAGTCGCTCGCCGGTTCGTTCGCCGTGTCGGCGTACGCGACGCCCGCTTCCCGCTGGCTGATATCGCCCGCCGACACTTCGGTGGCGCGCGAGCCGGGGGGCGCGGGACAGGGGCGGGAGACGACTGCGGAAGCCGCCGCGGCGACGGAGTCCGCGGTGTCGGCGGGGCCCGCGGTGGCCGTCGGTCCCCCGGCGCCTGCCCCGCACAGCCCGCGCCCCGGGCACGCGCCGCGTGAACCGGGTACGGAAGCGGCACGCCCGACAACGGGCGGCACGGCGACGGGCAGCACAGGCACCGGAAGCACAGGTCTGGCGGGCGCGGGTTCGGGGAGCGCGGGTTCGGCGTCGGGAAGCTGGGCGGGTGGCGGCGGCGGGTTCTCGGACGCCTCGCCGCAGCGCGTCGGGCACAGCGATGTGACGAAGCTGCGCGAGGCCGCCGAGGACGCCCGCCGCTGGGACTCCAAGTACGGCGGCGGCGACTGGCGTTCGTCCATGGTGCCGGAGTGCCTGCGGGTGGACGCGGCTCCGCTGCTGCTGGGCTCCTACACGGACGAGGTGGGCCGGGCGCTGTTCGGCGCGACCGCCGAGCTGACCCGGCTGGCGGGGTGGATGGCCTTCGACACCGGGCAGCAGGAGGCCGCCCAGCGCTACTACATCCAGGCGCTGCGGCTCGCCCGCGCCGCCGCCGACGTGCCGCTCGGCGGGTACGTGCTCGCCTCCATGTCCCTCCAGGCCACCTACCGGGACTTCCCCGACGAGGGCGTCGACCTCGCCCAGGCGGCCGTTGAGCGCAATCGCGGTCTGGCCACCGCCCGCACCATGAGCTTCTTCCGCCTCGTGGAGGCGCGGGCGCACGCGAAGGCGGGCGACTCCGCGGCCGCCGGGTCGGCCCTGCGGGCCGCGGAGGGCTGGCTGGAACGGGCCCGGGACGGCGATCCCGACCCGACCTGGCTGGGTTTCTACTCGTACGACCGTTTCGCGGCCGATGCGGCGGAATGCTACCGGGACCTCAAACTCCCCCGGCAGGTACGCCGGTTCACCGAGCAGGCGCTGTCCCGTCCGACGGAGGAGTACGTGCGCTCCCACGGGCTGCGCCTGGTGGTCAGCGCGGTCGCCGAATTGGAGTCGGGCAACCTCGACGCGGCGTGCGCGGCGGGCACCCGGGCGGTGGAGGTCGCGGGCCGCATCTCCTCCACCCGGACGAACGAGTACGTACGGGACCTCCTGCACCGGCTGGAACCGTACGGGGACGAACCACGCGTCGCGGAACTGCGCGAACGGGCCCGGCCGCTGCTGGTGACACCCGCGTAGCCGCGCTGTCGGTGGCGGGGTGCAGTATGCAGGGGTGGGAGGTGTCGGCTTGGGCGGCGGCGTGGGCATGGGCGTGGGCGTGGACTGTGACGTGCTGGTGATCGGTGGCGGGATCGTCGGTCTGTCGACAGCACATGCCTTGTCACGCCTGGCCCCGGGCACCCGGGTGGTCGTCCTGGAGAAGGAAGCCGGTCCCGCCCGGCACCAGACGGGCCGCAACAGCGGGGTGATCCACAGCGGGATCTACTACCGCCCCGGCTCGCTGAAGGCACGGTTCGCGGTGAGCGGTGCCGCCGAGATGGTCAAGTTCTGCGCGGAGCACGACATCGCGCACGAGGTGACCGGGAAGCTGATCGTCGCCACCGAGCGGGACGAGTTGCCGCGGCTGCACGCGCTGGTGCAGCGGGGGCGGGAGAACGGCATTCCGGTGCGGGAGCTGGGACCGGCACAGATCGCGGAGTACGAGCCGGAGGTGCGGGGCCTGGCCGCGATCCATGTCGGCACGACCGGGATCGTGGACTACGGACGGGTCGCGGCGCAGCTGGCGGAGTCCTCGGGCGCGGAGATCGTCTACGGCGGGACGGTGGACCTGATCTCGCGCCGCCCGGCCGGGGTCGCGGTGCGCACGACGGCGGGGACGGTGGTGCGCTCGCGGGTACTGGTGAACTGCGCGGGCCTGCAGTGCGACCGGATCGCCCGGCTCGCCGGGGACGAACCCGGGATGCGCATCGTGCCGTTCCGGGGCGAGTACTACGACCTGGTCCGGCCGTCACTCGTGCGCGGGCTGGTCTACCCGGTGCCGGACCCGGCCTTCCCCTTCCTCGGGGTCCATCTGACCCGGGGCATCGGGGGCGGGGTCCATGTCGGGCCGAACGCGGTACCGGCCCTCGCGCGGGAGGGGTACGGCTGGGGCACGATCTCGCCGCGGGACCTCGGCGACGAGCTGGCCTGGCCGGGATCGTGGCGGATGGCCGCACGGCACTGGCGGTACGGCACGGGGGAGATCCGGCGTTCGCTGTCGAAGCGGTCCTTCACCGAGGCGGTACGGCGCCTGCTGCCGGCGGTCACGTCGGCGGACCTGGTGCCGGCGGCGGCGGGGGTGCGGGCGCAGGCCGTACTGCGCGACGGAACGCTGGTGGACGACTTCCTGATCCGGGAGGCCCCCCGCACGGTGCACGTCCTGAACGCCCCGTCCCCGGCGGCGACGGCCTCGCTGCCGATCGGCCGTGAGGTCGCCCGCCGGGCCTTGGCGGCGCTCGCCGCGGGCTGATCCTCCCCGGCGGTCCTTGGAGCCGGCCCGTCCGTCGCCGGGAGCCGACCCCACGCCCGGAACCGGCCTGCCGCCGGGCCGCCACGCCACGACGGCGCCGGTGCACGGCCTGATCAGGCGGGGACGGCCCGGGCGGTCGGGGGTGTGTCGGTCCAGTGTCCCGGTCCAGTGTCCCGGTCCAGGCGTGCCGCTCCAGCGGACCGCCCCCTACCGACCCTGCCCCTGCCCTCGCCACTACCCCGGGGCAGAGTCCGCTCCCCGAGCCGGTCCGTGCGTACGCGTCCGACAGGACTGCACCCCGCCAGCCCGCGGCCGGGGCCGGCGGGGCCGCGCGCGAAGCCGGCGCCGCCCGGCGGGCCGGTGCCCAAGGCGCCGGGCGGAGCCGAGTGGTGCCCGCGTCGTAGAATCGGCACATTGTGTCTGAGTCCCTGAACCCCCAGCCGTCGAGCGCCGACGACCCCGCAGAGGGCGCCGCCTCGTACACGCCCCCGAAGTGGCGCAGCGAGCCCCGCTTCCCCGACGGGCCCGCCCCCGACCCGGCCGGCTCGCACCACGAGCGCCGCATCCGCAGCTTCCAGCCGCGCCGCAGCCGGGTGACCACCGGGCAGGGCGAAGCCTTGAAGCGGCTCTGGGGCACCTGGGGCCTGGACATCGACGGGCACGAGGTCATCGACCTCAAGGCCATGTTCGACGGACTCCCGGTCGTCCTGGAGATCGGCTTCGGCATGGGCGAGGCGACCGCCCAGATGGCCGCCGCCGACCCGGACACCGGCATCCTCGCGGCCGACGTGCACACCCCCGGCCAGGGCAACCTCCTGGCCCTCGCCGAGCGGGGCGGGCTGACCAACGTCCGGGTAGCCAACGGCGACGCCATCATCCTGCTCCGCGAGATGCTGCCGCCGGACTCCCTCGCCGGGCTGCGCGTCTACTTCCCCGACCCCTGGCCCAAGGCGCGCCACCACAAGCGGCGCCTGATCCAGCCGGAGTTCCTCGACCTGGCCGCCACCCGCCTGGCGCCCGGCGCCGTCCTGCACTGCGCGACCGACTGGGAGCCGTACGCCGAGCAGATGCTCGAAGTGCTCACGGCGCACCCGCGGTTCGAGAACACCCAGCCTGACGGCGGCTATTCACCCCGCCCCGACTTCCGCCCCCTCACCCGCTTCGAGGGTCAGGGCCTCGACAAGGGGCACGTGGTACACGACTTGCTCTTCCGTCGCACGGAGAACTGACAACGTCACTCCCCGTGTCAGACCGGATCGCTAGGGTGATGACGTGGAGTTCCGAGCGCTCTCAGGTGTGCTCGCACGTCCGTCGGACCCGGTCCGTACGCGCGTGCTCGTCGTCCTGCTCGCCGCGCCCGGCGTCGCAATCCTCGAACTGGTACGGCAGCAGACCGGCACGGCGGGCTTCTGCGTGGGCCTCGCCCTGGCCGTGCTGCCGGTACCGCCGCTCATGGCGGCGTTCCGGTGGCTCGGGCGGGCCGCGCCCGGCCCTTGGCGGCAGTTGTTGTTCTGCTGCGGCTGGGGAGCCTGCGCCGCGGCGCTGATCGCCATACTGGCCAACAGCTTCGCCACCAAGTGGATAGCCGCGGCCACCGCCGACCCGTCCGACGCCGATCAGCTCGGCTCGGTACTGATCGCCCCCGTGGTCGAGGAGAGCGCCAAAGCGGCGGCCCTGCTGCTGGTGTTCGTGTTCCGCAGAAGACAGCTGGCCGGGCCGGCCGACGGATTCGTCATCGCCGGGTTCACCGCCACCGGCTTCGCCTTCACCGAGAACATCCTCTATCTGGGCAACGCCTTCGACGAGGACGTGGCCGACGGTACCGGGGTGCTCGATTCCGTCACTGCGGCGACCTTCTTCGTACGGATAGTGCTGTCGCCGTTCGCGCACCCGCTCTTCACGGTGCTCACCGGGCTCGGCTTCGGCATGGCCGCGCTCGGCCGACGCCGCCGGAGTCGGATCGGCCTGCCGCTGCTCGGGCTGGTCGCCGCCATGTGCCTGCACGCGCTGTGGAACAGTTCCTCGCGGTTCGGGGAGTACGGGTTCTACGTGGTCTACGGCTGCGTGATGGTCCCGACGTTCGGGCTGCTGCTGTGGCTGGCGGTGTGGATACGGGAGCGTCGACTGCGGGCCGTCGCCGCCGAGCTGGCGGTGTACGCCGCCGCGGGCTGGCTCGGTCCGGCCGAGGTCCCGGCCCTGGCGTCCATCCCGGCCCGTTCGCTGGCCCGTTCCCTCGCCCGGCGGACCGGTGGCCGGGCCGCGGGCAGGGCCGTCGCCCTGTACGAGGCGGACGCGGCCGCCCTCGCCCTGCTACGTCACCGCGCCCGCCGGGGCGGCCCGGTCCGGGAGAGGGACTTCGCGGTGCACGAGCGGGAGTTGCTGCGGGGCCTGTGGCTGCGCCGGGCGACCGCCGGACCCGCTCTGTCCCGGGCGGCGGTGATGGAGGAACTCCTGCCACCGTGGTTCGACCCCGTACCCGCACCGGCCCGGCCCGTCGTCGTACCGAGCCCCCGGCCGGCGCAGGCCAGGACCCCGGACACCGGCGCCCCGCGTACCGACACCGCACACACCCGGGCTTAGGACGTCCGAACTTCGGACAGCCGGGCTTCGGACACCCGGGGCCACGGGCGCTAGACGTTGAGGCCCTTGGACGTCAGCCACGCCAGCGGGTCCATCGTGGAACCGTCACGGCGGACCTCCAGGTGGAGGTGGGCGCCGGTGACGTTGCCGGTCGCGCCGACCCGGCCGATGGTGTCCCCGGCGCCGACCGCGCCGGAGGTCACGGCCATCGACGACAGGTGGCAGTACCAGATGTCCGTGCCGTCGTCGAGGCGGAGGACGATCCGGTAGCCGTACGCACCGGACCAGCCCGCCGAGATGACGGTCCCGCCGCCCACGGCCTTGACCGGGGTGCCGGTGGGCGCGGCGAAGTCGAGGCCGGTGTGGTGGCCGGAGGACCACATGGAACCGGAGTCCCCGTAGTGGGAGGTGAGGGTGTAGGCGGAGGTCGGCAGCGCGTATCCGCCGGCCGCCTTCGCCGGGGCCGCTCCGCCCTCGTGGGCCCCTCCCACCCGGGCCGCAGCCTTCGCCGCCGCCTGCTGCTCGGCGGCTTCCCGCTCGGCGGCCTGCTTCTCGGCGGCCGCTCGGGCCTCGTCGGCCGCCTTCTGGGCCGCCTCCCGCTGCGCCCTGGCCTCCTGGGCCGCGGCTTCGCGCGCCACCCGCTCCGCCTCCGCCCGGGCCTGGCTCTCGGCGGCGTCCTGCTGTGACTCGGCCTGCTGGAGAATCCGGTGGCGCAGCGCCTCGCCGGCGTCGGCGTGCCCGAAGGCCGACCCCGGGCCCTGCTCTCGGGCCGGGGCGTCCGCCACGGCGGACGGCGTCCCGACGGCGTGGCGGGCTCCCTCGTCCGTTCCCCCGCCGCCCGTCAGATCCGGGAACGAGGGCAGGGATATGGCGGCTTGGGGCCGGTCCTGGGCCGTGGCGATGCCGCCCGCGCCGACCGCCGCGATGACGCCCACGCCGAGGACGGTCGAGCTGCGGGCCAGTCCACCGCGCGGCTTGGGCACCCGGTGCTTGCCGCGGACCGGGCGGGCCGAGTCCTCGGTCGGGTTCCACTCGCCCCAGGCGCCGGCGGTGGGCGCTTCCTGGATGTCGGTGCCTTCGTGGGCAGGCGAGTTGGAGGCCACGGGGGCACACTCCTCATGGGCGGGAACGCGCACGGCGCCGTCTCTTGCGACGGCTGGGACGACCGCGCTGCGTTATCGAACGGTAATAGACGCGGGGGAGTGATTCCAAGCTGTGGCGATTGATCGTTAACCCCAATCGGCCACCCCTCGCACAGCTTTGGCCGGAACATTGCGGCTATTGACCGCCATAACGGGCGAACCGTGACCTAGGAGCGCCTATTTCACGCCACGCCGGCCGAACCGCCCCTCCCGCCACCCCACCTCACGCAAGGGCGCCGATCGATTACATCGGGTGACCGGAGGCCGATCCGATGTGGGCGGTCCCCGCAGGGGCGGGCCCTCGGGGCCTACGTTCCGCCGCGCCGCACCACCGGCACCGTGCGGCGGCGGTCCGGCTGCCCCCGCGCCGGACGGCCCACGGCCAACAGCGCCATGTCGTCCGTGGCTCCGCCACCCGTGTGCCTGCGCACATCGCCCGCCAACGCGTCCAGCAACGCGTCCGGCCCCGGGAAGATCCGCCCGGCGAGCCGGGCCGCCGGATCGTAGAACTCCCCCGCCGCGTCCCGCGCCTCCGTCAGCCCGTCCGTGTACAGCAGCAGCGTGCTGCCCGCCGGGAACGGCCCTTCCTCCGCCCGGTCGGGCCACGCCCCCAACTCGCCCATCCCCAGCGGCAGCGCGGGTTCGCTCGGCGCCAACACCTCCAGACGGCCGTCGGGATAGAGCAGCAGCGGCTCGGGGTGGCCGCGGTTGACGATCCGCAGCGCCTCCCTGCCCGCCGGGACCTCGACCAGTACACAGGTCGTGAACCCCTCCACCGCGTCGAGGGTGTCCCGCCGCACTCCCTCCCGGGCCAGGGCGCGCTCCAGCCGCTGTGCGAGCGCCTCCAGCGTCGGCTCGGTCTCCGCCGCCTCCCGGAAGGCGCCGAGCACGACCGCGACGGCCTCCACGGCCCCCAGCCCCTTTCCCCGTACGTCACCCACCACCAACCGCACCCCGTACGGGGTGTCCTGCACGGCGTAGAGGTCCCCACCGATGAAGGCGTCGGCCCGCGCGGCCTCGTACCGGGCGGCGACCTGCAACCCCCCGATCCGCTCGGCCGGCGTGGGCAGCACCGCGCGTTGGGCGGCCTCGGCGATCTCGCGCGCCGAGGCGAGCCGCTCCCCGCTGCGCCGCACGACCCGGTTGATCAACAGCGCCATGCCGGACACGGTGACCACTGTGGCCAGCTCCGTCAGCGCCTCGGCCCGCCGTCCCGTGTCGGCGTACGCGCGCAGGACGACCACAGCGAGCGAGGCGGCACAACCGGTCAGCGCGGTCGCCCGGAACGAGTAGAGCGGCGCGGCGATCAGGGGAGCGGCGGAGAAGAACGGTGAGCCCGTGTAGCTTGGTGGTGACGCCAGGTCGAAGACGAAGCCCAGGACGATCAGGAGGAACGGCAGCGACCGGACCACCCGCCGGGCCACGCCGTCGCCGCCGCCCGTCCCGAGCTCGTCGCTGCCCTGCCGGCTCCGGCCCACCACGCTGTCTCCTGCCGCCAGGTCCCTCGCGGGGTGCGGGCACACCGCCGCCTCGCCCCCCAAGGCTCCCGCCGGCCGGGCCCGTACGGCGACCCGGCAGAGGCCGTCCGGGTGACGGCGTCGACGGCGGCAGCGGCGCCGGCCACGCGGAAGAGGCCGAGGGACACCTGCACGGACGCCGGTGACGGACACCCGGGGGCCGGGAACGGGGCCCGGTTACGACGAAGGCCCGGCTCCCCAAGGGGAACCGGGCCTTCGTACTGAGTAGCGGGGGCAGGATTTGAACCTACGACCTCTGGGTTATGAGCCCAGCGAGCTACCGAGCTGCTCCACCCCGCGTCGGTAAACACAACTCTACGTCATTCGGGGGACGGCTCTTGCCAATTAACCTCCCGAACCTCCCTCAACCAGCCATAACCGCAGGTCAGGGCCGCGCAGAAAGGTTCCGCAGAGCAGTTCCCGCCGCCGGACGCCCCCACCCGGCACGACACGCGACAGGGCTGAACACCGGGCCGACCGGTGGAAGTTGCCGCCCCCGGAGGCGCGATCACCGCCCCCGCCGCACCCGTCGACGCCCCCGGCCGGAAACAGCCGGGTCCGTTCCGGTCGATACCCGATCGGCCTTGCGCCCCTCTGCGGCTATGCTCTGGGGTGAGCACGCCGAGGGCCATTAGCTCAATTGGCAGAGCAGCGGACTTTTAATCCGTTGGTTGTCGGTTCGAGTCCGACATGGCCTACTGCTCCACGCAGCGCCCCGTCCGGTGGAAACCGGGCGGGGCGTTCGTCGTCCCCATGGCCGACCGGGCCGGGGCCGGGAACGGGCTCGGCCCCCACCGCACCGGAGTGCCGTGGGGGCCGAGTCTTCGTCAGAGGGCGTTCAGCCGTCAGCCGTTGCGCTTCCAGCGCGGCTTGTCGTCACGACGGCCGCCGAAGGAGCCGGTGGAACCGGAGCCGGAGGGGCGGTTGTCGTCACGACGGCCGTAGGGGCGGTCGCCGCCACCGGAACGGAAGCCACCACCGGACGGACGGTCGCCGCCGGAGCGGAACCCACCGGTCGGGCGGTCGTCGCGACGGAAGCCGCCACGGTCGCCACCGCGGTCGTCACGGTTGAACCCACCCGAGGGACGGTCGTCGCGACGGAAGCCACCACCACGGTTGTCACCACCCCGGTCGTCACGACGGAAGCCACCGGTCGGACGGTCGCCGCCGGAGCGGAAGCCGCCACGGTCGCCACCGCGGTCGTCACGGTTGAACCCACCCGAGGGACGGTCGTCGCGACGGAAGCCACCACCGGACGGACGGTCGCCGCCGGAGCGGAACCCACCGGAGGGGCGGTCGTCGCGACGGAAGCCGCCACGGTCGCCACCGCGGTCGTCACGGTTGAACCCACCCGAGGGACGGTCGTCGCGACGGAAGCCACCGCCACGGTTGTCGCCACCCCGGTCGTCACGACGGAAGCCACCGGAGGGGCGGTCGTCGCGACGGAAGCCGCCACGGTCACCGCCACGGTCACCACCGCGGTCGTCACGACGGTTGTCGCGACGCTCGTAGTTGCCACGCTCGTCACGGCTCTGGAAGGCCGGGCGCTCCTCGACGACCGGCTCGGCCGCGACGGCGGCCGCGACCTCGGCGACAGCGGCCTCGGCCACCTCGGCGACAGCGGCCTCCGGGTCCTCGCCGCGCTCACGGGCGGAACGGGCGACGAGGCGGTCGGCCTCCTCGCGCAGCTCGGCGGCGCGACGGGTCGCGCGCTCCAGCTGCTTGGTGAGGTCGGCGACCTCGCGCTCGGCCTGCTTGGCGGCGTTGTTCGCGGAGTCGGCCTGGACCTGCGTCAGCGAACGCGCACCGGTGATCTCGGCGACCTCGGGGTCGAAGGCGCCGACGCCCTGGACGATGTGGCGCGAGGCGTCGACGCCCGCGTCCTCCATCAGGCGGAAGATCTGGCGGCGCTGGTGCGGGAGCGCCAGCGACACGACGACACCGGACTTGCCGGCGCGGGCGGTACGGCCCGAGCGGTGCAGGTAGTCCTTGTGGTCACCGGCCGGGTCCACGTTCAGGACCAGGTCGATGCCGTCGACGTGGATGCCGCGGGCGGCGACGTCGGTGGCGACGAGCGCGTTGACGTAGCCGTCCTTGAAGTCGGCGAGGACGCGGGTGCGGGCACCCTGCGTCATGCCGCCGTGCAGCGCGTCGGCCTTCACTCCGGACTCGATGAGCTGCTCGGCGATCCGGTCGGCGCCCAGCTGGGTGCGGACGAAGATGATGGTGCGGCCCTTGCGGGCGGCGATGGCAGCCGTGACCGGCGCCTTGTCCTTCGGCTTCACGACGAGCACGTGGTGCGTCATGGTCGTGACGTTGCCCTGGGCGCTGTCGACCTCGTGCGTGACGGGGTTGGACAGGTAGCGCTTGACCAGGGTGCCGATCTCGTTCTCCATGGTGGCGGAGAAGAGCATGCGCTGGCCGCCGCCGGGGATCTGGTCGAGCAGCTCGGTGACCTCGGGCAGGAAGCCCAGGTCGGCCATCTGGTCGGCCTCGTCGAGGACCGCGATCTTGACGTTCTCCAGGGAGCAGGCGCCGCGGTTGATGATGTCGCGCAGGCGGCCGGGGGTGGCGACGAGGACGTCGACACCGCGCTCCAGGGCGTAGATCTGGTTGCCCATGGAGGTACCGCCGCAGACGACCTTCATCTTCAGGCCGAGGACGTCGCCGTAGGGCTGGAGGGCGTCCGCGACCTGCATCGCGAGTTCACGCGTCGGCGTGAGGATGATCGCGCGGGGCTTCTTCTTCTCGGTGTGGCCGCCGGCCAGCGAGGCCAGGGTCGGCAGACCGAAGGAGAGGGTCTTGCCGGAGCCGGTGCGGCCACGGCCGAGGATGTCCTTGCCGGCCAGGGCGTCCGGGATGGTCGCGGCCTGGATCGGGAAGGGGGCGGTGACACCGTTCTGGGCGAGCTTGCGCACGATGCCCTCGGGCAGACCGAGGTCGCCGAAGGTGATGCCGGGCTCGGCGTCGGCCTCGTCGGAGGCGGTGTCGGTGGACTGGTCGGTCGTCACATCGGCCTCAAGAGCCTCGATGATGTCGTTCGCCTCGGCGGCCTCGATGGCCTCGGTGACCACAAGGGCCTCAACGGCGTCGACGATCTCGTTGGAGTCGTTCTCGGGCATGACGGCACGGTCAGAACTGGAAATGGACATGCGAAATGCGAAACCTTCCGGAGTCTCGGCACGCGCCCAAACTCCGTGAATCGCAAATCGACCGCCTCAATGCGGTCAGCCACGGCTAGGGAGAGTACGCGCCACACGGCGCTCTTCGGATTCGGCGCCGGGCAATGGGATCAAACGATCTATAACCATACGCACCCTCCCCGGGGTCTGGCAAGTTCCGCCCAAAGAAAGGTTCTGACCTGCGGCGATGTCCGGGGGTGGAGTGCGTGCGGCGGTGCGTGAGAGGCCGCCGAACCGTTCCTACGCCCCCGCGGGGGTGCTCGGTTCGGGCTGGGGCGGGGTGGTGGGCGTCGGCGTGGGTTCCGTCACAGGCGGCTGGGTGGGCGGCTGGGTGGTGGGCGATGCGACGGGCCCGCCGGAGCCCGACCCCGACCCGGAACCCGAGCCGGACCCGGACCCGGAGCCCGAGCCGGACCCTCCGGAACCGGAACCACCACCGGCCCCGGACCCACCGCCCGAGGGCACCTGGGACCCCTGACCGCCCGCCCCGCCACCCGGCCCGGCCGACGGCGAGGGGACACCGGGCCGCCCGGCCGGTGCGCCCGGGCTCGGCGAGGCACCCGCCCCACCACCGGCCTTGCCGGCCTCCCCGGGCTTGCCGGACGGGTTGCCGGACGCGTCCTTCGCGCCGTGGCCGTCACCGTGCACCCCCGACCCCCGGCCGGAAGTGCCGCCCCCGACGGCCGCGGCGGCGTCCTTGCCGCCCACCGAGGAGGAGGGACCGGGCTTGGCTGCGTCCTCGCCGACGCTCATGCAGCCGGCAGACGCCGCGACCGCGAGCGCGGCAGCGGCCAGTCTGAGGGAAGCGGACAACTGGCGCACGGGTGGCACCTCCGGAAGGGGACGGGGAGCGCGGCCCGCACCGGGCGGGTCAATGTGCCCAACTCCCTTTACCCCGTAAGAGACACGCCCTCAGGCGAACAGCGCTCGCGCTACCTCGGACCCGAGGTGTACGGAGCCCAGCCCGACCAGCACCGAGGCCAGCACGTTGGCGACGGCCAGGAAACCCCAGCCACGCTCGGCCAGCCGCAGCGTCTCGTACGAGAACGTCGAGTACGTGCTGAGCGCCCCGCACAGCCCCGTCCCGAGCAGCGGACCGAGCCGCGAGGGCGCCGCACCGACGAGCAGCGCCCCCGTCAGCAGGCCCAGCACCAGGCAGGCGACGGCGTTCACCACGAAGGTTCCCCAGGGGAAGACCGAGTCGTGCCGGGCCTGTACCGCCCGGTCGGTGAGGTAGCGCAGCGGCGCCCCGACCACCGCGCCCGCGATCACGAGCAGCCAGTTCACCCGCGCCCCCGCACCGCGCGGCGGGTCGCGGTCGCCGCCGCCCAGACCGCTCCCAGCGCGGCGATCACCGTCAGCGCGGCGTACCCGAGCGCGGTGGCGGCCGCGCCCTCGTCCAGCAGCCGCGAGAAGTCGACCGCGTAGGTGGAGAAGGTGGTGAAACCGCCCAACACGCCCACCCCCACGAACGGCCGGACCAGCGGGTGCGGCGCCGTCCGGCCGCCTTCGCTGATGAGCACCATGAGGACGCCGATCAGCGCGCAGCCGACCACGTTCGTCCAGAAGGTCGCCCACGGGAAGGTGCCGGGCCCCACCGGCCAGAGCACGGCGAGGCCGTACCGCGCCGACGCGCCCACGGCCCCGCCCGCCGCGACGGCGGCGAGCACCCGCCCCCGTGGTTCGGCGCGTTGCTGCGGCACATGGAGGTCGACGTCCGGGTCGATCGCCTCCGCGCCGCGGACCGGCCGGGTCATCCGTAGCCCAGGTCGTGGAGTCGCTCGTCGTCGATCCCGAAGTGGTGGGCGATCTCGTGCACGACCGTGACCTCCGTCTCCGCGACCACGCTCTCCCGGTCCTCGCACATGCGCAACGTGGGGTTGCGGTAGATGGTGATCCGGTCGGGGAGGACCCCGGCGTACCACTCGCCGCGGTCGGTCAGGGGCGTGCCCTCGTAGAGACCGAGCAGCTCCGGGTCCTCCGCGGGCGGCTCGTCCTCGACGAAGACCGCCACGTTGTCCATCAGTCGGGTGAGCTCCGGCGGGATCCGGTCCAGGGCCTCTGCGACGAGTTCCTCGAACTCCTCGCGCGTCATCTCCAGCACCCGGTCATTGTCCCTCCGGGACACTCGCGGAAACCGTTTTGGCGATAGGTCCCGACATCCCATATGCTTCTCACGTCCCCGACGCGCTGAAAAGTGCCCGGCGGGCCTTTAGCCCTCATCGTCTAGTGGCCCAGGACGCCGCCCTTTCAAGGCGGTAGCACGGGTTCGAATCCCGTTGGGGGTACGCAACACCATGTGCAAGACTTGTTCTTGCACAAACCAGGTCCTGTGGAGCAGTTGGTTAGCTCGCCACCCTGTCAAGGTGGAGGTCGCGGGTTCAAGTCCCGTCAGGATCGCTGAGGCTGGAAACAGTCTCGTGGCTGGGTAGCTCAGTTGGTACGAGCGATCGCCTGAAAAGCGATAGGTCGCCGGTTCGACCCCGGCCCCAGCCACCACAGGAAGGCCCCGTCCATCGGACGGGGCCTTCTCGCGTTAGCCGGCCCGCTCGGGAGCGGTCGTGTCCGCAGCGGTCGCCTCCCGGGTCTTGCGGCGCCACCGCGTCACGCCCACGACGGGTGCTCCCACGGCGACCAGCGCCAGTACCGCCCAGTCCGGTACGGCCTGCGCCACCGACCGCACCCACCGCTCCACGGCGAACGAGTCGTCCACGTCCAGCAGCCCGGGCAGGGCGCTCGCGCCGTCGTAGAGCAGGAACAGCGCGCCCAGGGTGACGAAGAACAGGCCGGAGAGCAGCGAGGTGGTGTGGAACCCGTACCGGCCGACCCGGACGGCCCGGCCGCGCAGCAGGCGCCGCCCGCCCAGGTCGAAGCGCTCCCACAGCAGCGCCAGCAGGAACAGCGGTACGGCCATCCCCAGCGCGTACACCGCCAGCAGCAGCCCGCCGTAGACCGGGCTGCCGCCGACCGCCGCCACCGTCAGCACGCTGCCCAGGATCGGCCCGGCGCAGAATCCGGCCAGCCCGTAGAGCGCGCCCAGCGCGTACACCGACAAGGCGGTGGTCGGACGGATCCGGCCCGAGAGTTCCGCGGCCCGTTTGGAGGCGAAGCCCAGGCCGAGGATCTGGGCGAGACCGAGCGCGATGATCAGCCAGCCGCCCACCAGGACGAGCGCGTCCCGGTGGCCGTGGAAGAACCGGCCCGCGTACGAACCGGCCGCGCCCAGCGGTACGAGGGTGCTCGCGAGGCCCGCGTAGAAGATCCCGGTCCGGGCGAGCAGCCGGGAGGCGGAATCGATCGAGTACGCGAAGAAGGCGGGCAGCAGCAGCGCGCTGCACGGGCTGAGCAGCGCCAGCAGGCCGCCCAGCAGGGCGGCGAGGTATCCGATGCCGTTCACTTCGGGGCCTTCGCGGACGTCTTGGCCCGGGCGATCGCGGCTTCGAAGGCGTCGAGCGGTTGCGCGCCGGCCAGCGGCTCTCCGTTGATCAGGAAGGACGGGGTGGAGGTCACCCCGATGCGGTAGCCCTCCTCCTGGTCCTTCCGCAGGGCGGCCGAAACCCCCGGACCGGCCATGTCCCGGCGGAAGCGGTCGAGATCGGGCACCCCGGCCTGTCGCGCCAGTTCGACCAGGCGTTCCTCGCCGAAGCCCTTCTCCTTGGCCCCGTCGGCGTAGGCGGCCGCGTGGAACGGTGCGAACCGGTCCTGGCGGCCGGCGGCCCAGGCCGCCTTCGCGGCGGCCTCGGACTCGGCTCCGAAGATCGGGAAGCCCCGCCACTCGATGCGCAGGGTGCCGTCCGCCACGTACTCGCGGATCAGCGCGGGTTCGGTGTCGCGGGCGAACTTGCCGCAGTAGCCGCACTTGAAGTCGGAGTACTCGATCAGCACCACGGGCGCGTCGGCGCGTCCGACTGCGGTCTTGTCGTCGGGGTCGCGGCGGGCGAGGGCCGCGAGCGGGTCCGGGGCTTCGGCGGCCTCGGGTGCGGAAGCCGCCGAGGAGGAAGAGGAGGGGGCGACGGGCCGGTCCCGGGACTCGGCGGCCTGCCAGGACACCACCCCGAGGGTGATCGCGGCGAGGGCGGCCCCGGCGGAGTACAGCAGGGGCTTGCGGGAGGGGGCGGAAGGCATACGGGTGCTCCAGAGCGGTGATGCGGGAGGGTGAGGGACCGGCGGGAAGGCCGGTCCGCTACACCCGCATCACGGACAGCTCCAGTGGTCCCGGTGCCGGGCGGTCCGGCCCGCGTACGCGCACCCCCGCCGGCGCGGTCCGGCCGCCCGGGTCCGGCTCGGCGGGGAGCCGCCCGGCCGGGACGCAGGCGTGGTCGCGTCCGTCGCGCGGCGGCACCGCCGGGGCCTGACCGTGGTTGCCGGAGCCGGGCGAGCAGGCCGGGCCCTGCCCCTCGTACGCCACCGCGGTGGCCTCGGCCGCCGCGGAGGCCACGCCGGCCACACCGGGAGCCCCCGGTGCCGCGGGCGCCGCCTGGACCGGGCCCGCCGACAGCACCGCGAGGACGGCGCCGAGCAGCAGCCACCACACTCCACGGGCGCGGGACATGGCGGGCCTCTCACTCACAGGACGGGCGGTTTAAGGTGATCTCGTCCCGAAATGGTACGGGTAGGTGCGACAAATGCGTTCGCCACCCGACGCTCCCGGGTGAGATCCTCGATCAGGTATGTCTACTTCCTTCGCCGCCCTGCAGACGCTTCTCGGTGAGATCTCCCTCCGTGACGCGCACCGCCTCGGCCGCCGCCTCGAAGGCGCCCGCCGTATCCGCAAGCCCGAGGCCAAGCAGGCCGTGCTCGACGAGATCGCCGCGGAGGCCGAGAAGGCCGCCGCGCGTCTGGCCGGCCGCGCCTCGCGCAGACCTATGGTCACGTATCCCGAGAACCTGCCCGTCAGCCAGAAGAAGGACGAGATCGCCGAGGCGATACGCGACCACCAGGTCGTGATCGTCGCCGGCGAGACCGGCTCCGGCAAGACCACGCAGATCCCCAAGATCTGCATGGAGCTCGGCCGCGGCGTACGGGGCATGATCGGCCACACCCAGCCCCGCCGGATCGCCGCCCGCACGGTCGCGGAGCGCATCGCCGAGGAGCTGAAGTCCGAGATCGGGCAGACCGTCGGCTGGAAGGTCCGGTTCACCGACCAGGTCGACCAGGACGCCACGTTCGTGAAGCTGATGACGGACGGCATCCTGCTCGCCGAGATCCAGACGGACCGTGAGCTGCGCGCCTACGACACGATCATCATCGACGAGGCGCACGAGCGGTCCCTGAACATCGACTTCCTGCTGGGCTACCTCTCCCAGCTGCTGCCGAAGCGCCCCGACCTCAAGGTCGTGATCACTTCGGCGACCATCGATCCGCAGCGGTTCTCCCGGCACTTCGGGGACGCGCCGATCGTCGAGGTCAGCGGTCGGACGTATCCGGTGGAGGTGCGCTACCGGCCCCTGCTCGAAGGGGGAACCGAGGACGAGGACGCCGACCGCGACCAGATCACCGCGATCTGCGAGGCCGTGGACGAACTCCAGGCGGAGGGCCCGGGCGACATCCTGGTGTTCCTCTCCGGCGAGCGGGAGATCCGCGACACGGCGGACGCCCTGAACAAACGGCTCCTTCCCCGCGGCGGAGCCGCTCCCGGGCACGGCACCGAGGTCCTCCCCCTCTACGCCCGCCTCTCGCACGCCGAGCAGCACCGCGTCTTCCAGCAGCACACGGGCCGCCGGATCGTCCTGGCCACGAACGTCGCCGAGACCTCGCTGACCGTGCCCGGCATCAAGTACGTGATCGACCCGGGCACCGCGCGGATCTCCCGCTACAGCCACCGCACCAAGGTGCAGCGGCTGCCCATCGAGCGGATCTCGCAGGCCAGCGCCAACCAGCGCAAGGGCCGCTGCGGCCGTACCAGCGACGGCATCTGCATCCGGCTCTACTCCGAGGACGATTTCGAGGCCCGCCCGGAGTTCACGGACGCCGAGATCCTGCGCACCAACCTGGCCTCCGTCATCCTGCAGATGACCGCGGCCGGCCTCGGCGAGATCGAGAAGTTCCCCTTCATCGACCCGCCGGACCACCGCAACATCCGCGACGGCGTGCAGCTCCTCCAGGAACTCGGCGCGCTGGACCCGTCCGAGAAGGACGCCCGCAAGCGGCTCACGCCGATGGGCCGCCAGCTCTCCCAGCTCCCGGTCGACCCGCGCCTGGCGCGCATGGTCGTCGAGGCGGACAAGAACAACTGCGTCCGCGAGGTCATGGTGATCGCGGCGGCCCTGTCCATCCAGGACCCGCGCGAGCGGCCCTCCGACAAGCAGACGCAGGCGGACCAGAACCACGCCCGCTTCAAGGACGAGACGAGCGACTTCCTGTCGTTCCTGAACATGTGGCGCTACGTCCGCGAGCAGCAGAAGGAGCGCGGCTCGTCGTCCTTCCGCCGGATGTGCAAGCAGGAGTACCTGAACTTCCTGCGCATCCGCGAGTGGCAGGACATCTACTCGCAGCTGCGTACGGTCGCCAAGACGATGGGCATCCACGTCAACGACGCCGACGCCCCCGAACAGAACGTCCACGTCTCGCTGCTGGCGGGACTGCTCTCGCACATCGGGCTCAAGGACACCGACAAGAACGAGTACCTCGGTGCCCGGGGTGCCAAGTTCGCCGTCTTCCCGGGCTCGGCGCTGTTCAAGAAACAGCCGAGGTTCCTGATGTCGGCGGAGCTGGTCGAGACGTCGCGGCTCTGGGCGCGGGTGAACGCCAAGGTGGAGCCGGAGTGGGTGGAGCCGCTCGCCCAGCACCTGATCAAGCGCACGTACAGCGAGCCGCACTGGGAGAAGGACCAGGCCGCCGTGATGGCGTACGAGAAGGTCACGCTGTACGGCGTGCCGATCGTCGCCCAGCGCAAGATCAACTACGGCCGGATCGATCCCGAGGTCTCGCGGGAGCTGTTCATCCGCAACGCGCTGGTCGAGGGCGACTGGCGGACCCACCACAAGTTCTACGCCGACAACCGCAAGCTCCTCACCGAGGTGGAGGAGCTGGAGAACCGGGCCCGGCGCCGGGACATCGTCGTGGACGACGAGACCCTGTTCGACTTCTACGACCAGCGCATCCCCGACCACGTGGTCTCCGGGGCGCACTTCGACTCCTGGTGGAAGCACAAGAAGCGCGAGGAGCCCGAACTCCTCGACTTCGAGCGCGAGATGCTGCTGACCGAGAAGGCGGCCGGGGTCACCAAGGCCGACTACCCGGACACCTGGCGGCAGGGGCCGCTGAAGTTCCGGGTGACCTACCAGTTCGAACCGGGCGCGGACGCGGACGGCGTGACCGTGCACATCCCGCTCCAGGTGCTGAACCAGGTCACCGACGAGGGCTTCGACTGGCAGATCCCGGGCCTGCGCGAAGAGGTCGTCACCGAGTTGATCCGCTCGCTGCCCAAGCCGATCCGCCGCCACTACGTGCCCGCGCCGAACTTCGCGGCCCGTTTCCTGGCGACGGCGCGGCCCCTCCAGGAGCCGCTGCACGTGACACTGGCGCGCGAGCTGCACCGGATGGTCGGGGTGCCGGTCTCGGCCGAGGACTTCGACCTGGGTCGGGTCCCGGACCACCTGAAGATCACCTTCCGGATCGTCGACGAGCGGCGCAAGAAGCTGGCCGAGGCCAAGGACCTGGAGGCGCTGCGCCTCCAGTTGCGGCCGAAGGCCCGCCAGGCCCTGTCCCAGGCCGCCGCGGCCACCGCCGAGCGGGCGGGCGGGGAGTCGGTGGAGCGGACCGGTCTGACGGACTGGACGATCGGCACGCTCAGCAAGGTCTTCGAGACCCGGCGCGCCGGTCAGCCGGTGAAGGCGTATCCGGCGCTGGTGGACGCCGGCGAGAGCGTGTCCGTACGGCTCTTCGACACCGAGGCCGAGCAGCAGCGCGCGATGTGGCTCGGCACGCGGAAGTTGATCCTCCTGGGCATCCCGGTCAATCCGGCGAAGTTCGCCTCGGACAAGCTGACCAACCAGCAGAAGCTGGCCCTGTCGCGCAACCCGCACGGTTCCATCCAGGCACTGTTCGACGACTGCGCGACGGCCGCGACGGACAAGCTGATCGCCGACCACGGGGGCCCGGCATGGGACGAGGCCGGCTTCCGGAAGCTGTTCGACGCGGTACGGGCCGATCTGGTGGACACGACCGTACGGACCGTCGGGCAGGTGCAGCAGATCCTGGCCGCCTGGCAGGCCTGCGAGCGGCGGGTGAAGTCGACCAACAGCCTGGCTCTGATGGCGAACGTCCAGGACGTGAAGGCGCAACTGGCCGAGTTGATGCCGGCCGGCTTCGTGACGCTGACGGGGCTGCGGCGGCTGCCCGACCTGATGCGGTACCTGATGGCGATCGACCGGCGGCTCCAGCAGATGCCCACGGGGGTCCAGCGGGACACGACCCGCATGGAGAAGGTCCACGAGATGCGGGACGAGTACCTGTGGCTGCTGGAGCAGTTGCCGAAGGGCCGCCCGGTGCCCGAGGCGGTCACCGAGATCCGCTGGATGATCGAGGAACTGCGCGTCAGCTACTTCGCGCACGCGCTCGGCACGGCGTACCCGATCTCCGACAAGCGGATCGTGAAGGCGGTGGACGCCGCGGCCCCGTGATCGGTTCGACTGCACCCCCTGAGCTGCTGTACAGTCTGATTCGCAGCCGCCCGACGGGTGGTCGCATCGAGGACCTGTGGAGCAGTTGGTTAGCTCGCCACCCTGTCAAGGTGGAGGTCGCGGGTTCAAGTCCCGTCAGGTTCGCAGAAACGTCAGGGCCCGCATCCCCCAGGGATGCGGGCCCTGACGCGTTGTCGGATGCGTGCCGCGTGCCGTGCGCCGCGCCCGTGCCCTGTCCGGTCGTCCCGGCGCGAGTCGCCCTCGGCGGCCGCGTGGGCGCTCCCGGGGGCCGACCGTGAGTCTCGGGCGCCCACGGGGCCGTACAGGTCCTCCTGGGGCGCGTGCGGCGTAGCGGGGGCGGAAAGACCCGGGCGCGCTCCCGAATCCCTCCTTCGCGTGAACCGCGGGTGCGACACGTCCCCTTGCGGGCGCATTGCCGGATGCACCAGAGTCATCAGATGTGACGGGTGTCACCATACGAGTTTTCGCGAGTCCCACATTTATCGCACCCATATGCCGACTCAATTTAATATGTGCAATGGCACCCGCTCGGCACGACCCCGGGGCGCCGGCGATTCGAATCCCCTTCCGGGCATAAAAAAGATCGCGCTGGACCCGGCGGAGTCCAGCGCGATCGAACAACGAGAACCTGTTGGGGCAGGTCCCGCCGTTTGAAGCCTTGTGGGTTTCCTCGGATTGGGGGATCCGGTTCACGCCCTCCCCCGGCCGTCAGCCGGGAGTGTCCCCAAAAAAAATGGGGTGGTGCCGCGAGCCTCAGGCCTCGCTGCGCTGCTGCGGAATTCCCGCGAGCAGTGCGCGGACCTCAGCCTCGCGATAACGGCGGTGTCCACCCAGGGTGCGGATGGACGTGAGCTTGCCAGCCTTGGCCCAGCGGGTGACCGTCTTCGGGTCCACGCGGAACATCGTGGCAACCTCAGCCGGGGTCAGCAGCGGCTCGGCATCAGGGGTGCGAGCGGTCATGAGCGGCCTCCTCGGGAGAACCGAACCATCTCGGTTCTTTCCTCTAAATTCTGCACCTTGGCCCACGTTGCCCGAAATGGACATACGCAGGCCGAGTCGGTTATAGGACGAACGGCTTGTCCTCGGCACTACAACTACACCATCTGTCCAGCCTTGACGGCCAAACCGATGGAATTGCCCTCCGAGGTGTTCATCAGCGGCGGAAGCCGATGGACCGTCCCATAACGGACAGTCACCCCACTGTGACGATCAGTCACAGAGCGATCAGGAGTCGTCAGACCCCCCGTAGAGTGCAATACCGAGCATTCCGCCCAAAGTTGGGTGGAAGGAACCCTCCCCGGACTCCTTGTCCTATTTTGGCACGAGGGTAGGGGAAGGGCGCAAGGGTGTGGTTAGTGCGGTCCGTCACGCTTGAGTCAATGGCCCGGATCGGGACGTAGGTCCTGGAACAAAGACCCAAATGCCGCGATCAAGCCTCTGATCTGCGTTTTACGGCCGATCGGACGATACGGGTGACCCGGCGGCCTCCGCTAGGGACAATCCGGGCCGGTTCGGCAGATGCCGCCCCCGGGATCGGGCCGGACGCCCTGTGGGGCCCTTCGCCGGCCCCCCGGAAACGGGCACGAGCCACGTTCCCGCGCGCGGCCGGTCCTGCGGCGCCGGCGACCCGCCGGTCGGGTCCTAGTTGGCGAAGAGCCGCTCGCGCACCGCCCTCCAGCGCTCGGCCAGATCCGCGAACCCCTCGGCCGCGCCCTCCGTGTCCCCCGCCCGCAGCGCCGCGAGGCCCGTCGCCATGTCGCGGGCCGAGTGGTCACCGGCCAGGCCGGCCTCCGACAACGCGTGCGGCAGCCCGCCGTAGTCCAGCTCCACCATCGAGCGCGGGTGGAACTCCTCCAGCCAACTGCCGACCTCCACCAACCCCTCCGCGAGCGACCCGTACCCCTCGGCGGACCGCAGCGTCCGCAACCCGCGCGCCAGGCGCCGCCGCGCCTGCACCATCGGCGTCCGGTAACGCAGCCGCTCGCCCGGCAGGTACTCCCGCTCCTCGTCCGCCACCAGCACGAACCAGCGCAGCGGGACCTGCCAGACCGCCGTCCGGATCCAGGGGCGCCCCTCCGGGTTCCGCTCGCGCCAGGCCTCGTACGCCGCGGTCGCCGAGCGCCGGGCCGACGGGGGCAGGGCCGCGTCCAGCACCGGGCGCGGGAAATCGGCCTCCAGTTCCCGCAGCGCCAGCCAGCCGCGCAGCCGGGTCCGCCAGGGGCACACCAGCAACGCCCCGTCCAGCTCCGCCGTGAAGGCGTCCCCGCTCTCCTGCGCCGGCACCCCGACGACGGGCACCCGGACCAAGTCCACCAGCGACCTGTGCAGTTCGTCCTGGGCCGTGAGGGCTTGCCCGCGCCGGGCGTACCCCGCCCAGTGCGCGCGTTCGGCCACGGGGAAGGCGGCCAACGGCTCGTAGACTCGCAGGTAGGAGGCGTACGGGACGGTCGGCCCGGTGCGCGCGGAAGGCAGTCGGCGGTCGGGGTATTCGCTCACGCTCTCGTACTCCCCCGCCCCGCCCGGCCGTACTCCGGACTAGGGTCCCCGCATCGCCGGTAACCCGGAGGTGTTCCGATCTACGGACAGGGAGTTCCCATCGGCCTCCCAGGTCTTACGCTGCTCCCAGCGCGCCCTCCCCCACCCGCAGGGCGGGCGTCTTTCCGCCGCATCTCTTCCATGGGAGTCACCACCGTGACCGAAATGACCGACGGCGTCCTGCACACCCTGTTCCGTACGGAACAGGGCGGCCACGAGCAAGTCGTGCTGTGCCAGGACCGAGCCACGGGCCTCAAGGCCGTCATCGCCCTCCACTCCACCGCCCTGGGCCCGGCCCTCGGCGGTACGCGCTTCCACGCGTACGCCTCGGACGAGGAAGCCGTCCGTGACGCGCTGAACCTCTCGCGCGGCATGTCGTACAAGAACGCCCTCGCCGGTCTCGACCACGGCGGCGGCAAGGCCGTGATCATCGGCGACCCGGACACCCTCAAGAGCGAGGAACTGCTGCTGGCCTACGGCCGGTTCGTGGACTCCCTCGGCGGTCGCTACGTGACCGCCTGCGACGTCGGCACGTACGTCGCCGACATGGACGTCGTGGCCCGCGCGACCCGCTGGGCGACCGGGCGCTCCCCCGAGAACGGCGGCGCCGGCGACTCCTCGGTGCTCACCTCCTTCGGCGTGTTCCAGGGCATGCGCGCGAGCGCCCAGCACCTGTGGGGCGACCCGACGCTGCGCGGCCGCAAGGTCGCCGTCGCGGGTGTGGGCAAGGTCGGCAAGCACCTGGTCGAGCACCTGCTGGAGGACGGCGCGGAGGTCGTGATCACCGATGTCCGCCAGGAGTCGGTGCAGGCGATCCTCGACAAGCACGCCAGCGGGAAGTACGCGGGCCGGGTCACCGCCGTCGCCGGCACGGACGCGCTGATCCGCGTGGAGGGCCTGGACATCTACGCCCCCTGCGCGCTGGGCGGCGCCCTGAACGACGAGTCGGTGCCGGTCCTGACCGCCAAGGTCGTGTGCGGCGCCGCGAACAACCAGCTGGCGCACCCGGGTGTGGAGAAGGACCTCGCGGACCGCGGGATCCTCTACGCCCCCGACTACGTGGTGAACGCGGGCGGGGTCATCCAGGTCGCGGACGAGCTGCACGGTTTCGACTTCGACCGCTGCAAGGCCAAGGCGGCGAAGATCTTCGACACCACGCTGGCCATATTCGCACGTGCGAAGGCGGACGGCATCCCGCCGGCCGCGGCCGCCGACCGGATCGCCGAGCAGCGCATGTCGGACGCCCGCGCCGCGCGGGCCGTCTGACCCTCCCGCCACCCCGGGGGGACCCTTCCGCCGGCGCCGGAAGGGTCTCCCCGGGCGCGGGGGAGACGGAACTCACTGTGCTTCGGCGGGTCGCCGGCCCGGAACGGGTTAATATCGCAGCTGACCAGCGAGTACGGGGTGTCTCGTTGGTCCTGCACCGGGGCGCGTCATGCGGGCGGCGTACCGTATGGCCGCGGAAGCAGGTACCGTTGAACCCCTACGGACGGTCTCTTCACGGAGAGCCCGCTCCGAACCATGAACGCGTGTCAGACTCTGGGGCCGTCGAGCCCCGTCACCGAGGGGGTCGAGCCATGGGGCGCGGCCGGGCCAAGGCCAAGCAGACAAAGGTCGCCCGCCAGCTGAAGTACAACAGCGGCGGGACTGACCTCTCGCGTCTGGCCAATGAGCTGGGCGCATCGCCGACAGAGCCGCTGCCTATCAGCGCGCCGGTCGAAGTCGATGACGATCTGGACGACGACGACCCGTACGCCAAGTACGCGGAGCTGTACAACAGCGATGACGACGAGGACGAGGACGAAGAGTCCGGTCCGTCGGCGCACCGTCGCGGCGCTTGACGCCTAGCGCGTCTGCACCCGCTCAGAGTCTTGAGCGACTCGAAGTAGTGAAACCCGGTCCAGGGCATCGCCCCGGACCGGGTTTCAGTGCTGCTCAGCTCGCGTAGGAACCTGTGAGGGTCGCGCCTTCGGCGTGGTTCCCGCGGTCCAGGATCTCGCCCGCGACCCAGGCGTCGACGCCCCGGTCGGCCAGCGCGGTCAGGGCCACGTCCACCGACTCCTGCGGGACGACGGCCATCATGCCGACGCCCATGTTCAGGGTCTTCTCCAGCTCCAGCTGCTCCACCCGGCCGGTCTTGCCGACCAGGTCGAAGATGGCGCCGGGGGCCCACGTCGAGCGGTCCACCGTGGCGTGCAGGTGGTCCGGGATCACCCGGGCCAGGTTGGCCGCGAGGCCGCCGCCCGTGATGTGCGAGTAGGCGTGGACCTCGGCCGTACGGGTGAGGGCCATGCAGTCCAGCGAGTAGATCTTGGTCGGCTCCAGCAGTTCTTCGCCGAGGGTCCGTCCGAGCTCGTCGACGTGCTGTTCCAACGGCATCTTCGCCTGGTCGAGGAGCACGTGGCGGACGAGCGAGTACCCGTTCGAGTGAAGACCGGACGAGGCCATCGCGATGACGGCGTCACCCGTACGGATGCGATCGGCGCCCAGCAGCCGGTCGTACTCGACCACACCGGTGCCCGCGCCCGCCACGTCGAAGTCGTCCGGGCCCAGCAGGCCGGGGTGCTCGGCGGTCTCGCCGCCCACCAGGGCGCAGCCCGCGAGGACACAGCCCTCGGCGATGCCCTTGACGATGGCCGCGACACGCTCGGGGTGCACCTTGCCGACGCAGATGTAGTCGGTCATGAAGAGCGGCTCGGCGCCGCAGACGACGATGTCGTCCATGACCATCGCGACCAGGTCGTGGCCGATGGTGTCGTACACGCCGAGCCGGCGGGCGACGTCCACCTTGGTGCCGACGCCGTCGGTGGCGGACGCGAGCAGGGGGCGCTCGTACCGCTTGAGGGCGGAGGCGTCGAAGAGGCCGGCGAAACCGCCGAGGCCGCCGAGGACCTCGGGGCGCTGCGTCTTCTTCACCCACTCCTTCATGAGCTCGACGGCGCGGTCTCCCGCTTCGATGTCGACACCTGCTGCTGCGTAGCTGGCACCGGTGGTCTTCTCTGTCATGACAGGAGAGAGCTTTCGTGTCGTTACTGCGGGTGGTGCACGGCCCTGGGAAAAGCCTGAAAGACAGGGCCGGGCGCAGGTTGTACGGGGTGCGCGGAGCGGACCCGTCCGTGGGAGGGGACGGGTCCGGTGCGTCCTACGGGCGCCGGAGCGCGTCGGCGGCGTCGGTGCCGCCCGCGAGCTCGGTCTCCAGGAGCTGCTTGCCGAGCAGCTGCGGGTCGGGCAGCTCCATCGGGTACTCGCCGTCGAAGCAGGCACGGCAGAGGTTGGGCTTCTGGATGGTGGTCGCCTCGACCATCGCGTCGAGCGAGATGTACGAGAGCGAGTCGGCGCCGAGCGACGTGGCGATCTCGTCGACCGTCATGCCGTTGGCGATCAGCTCGGCCCGGGTGGCGAAGTCGATGCCGAAGAAGCACGGCCACTTCACCGGCGGCGAGGAGATCCGGATGTGGACCTCGGCCGCGCCGGCCTCGCGGAGCATCTTGACCAGGGCGCGCTGGGTGTTGCCGCGGACGATCGAGTCGTCCACGACCACCAGGCGCTTGCCCCGGATGACTTCCTTGAGGGGGTTGAGCTTGAGTCGGATGCCGAGCTGGCGGATGGTCTGCGAGGGCTGGATGAACGTCCGTCCCACGTAGGCGTTCTTGACCAGGCCGGAGCCGTACGGGATGCCGCTGGCCTCGGCGTAGCCGACCGCGGCGGGCGTGCCGGATTCCGGCGTCGCTATCACCAGGTCCGCTTCGACCGGGGCTTCCTTGGCCAGGCGCCGGCCCATCTCGACCCGCGAGAGGTAGACGTTCCGGCCGGCGATGTCGGTGTCCGGGCGCGCCAGGTAGACGTACTCGAAGACACAGCCCTTGGGCTTCGCTTCCGCGAATCGAGAGGTCCGAAGACCGTTCTCGTCGATCGCGATCAGCTCGCCCGGCTCGACCTCGCGGACGAAGCTGGCGCCACAGATGTCGAGGGCGGCGGTCTCGCTCGCCACCACCCAGCCGCGCTCCAGGCGGCCGAGGACCAGCGGGCGGATGCCCTGCGGGTCACGGGCGGTGTAGAGGGTTCCCTCGTCCATGAAGACCAGCGAGAACGCGCCCTTGACCTGAGGCAGGACCTTGGCGGCCGACTCCTCGATGGTCAGGGGCTTGCCCTCGTCGTCGGTCTGGCCGGCCAGCAGGGCGGTGACCAGATCGGTGTCGTTGGTGGCCGCCACCTGCGTGGCACGGCCGTCCTGACGGGGGAGGTCGGCGACCATCTCGGCCAACTCGGCGGTGTTCACCAGGTTGCCGTTGTGACCCAGGGCGATGGAGCCGTGGGCGGTCGCGCGGAAAGTCGGTTGGGCGTTCTCCCAGACGGAGGCCCCGGTGGTCGAATAGCGGGCGTGACCGACCGCGATATGACCCTGGAGCGAGCCGAGAGAGGTTTCGTCGAAGACTTGGGAAACGAGGCCCATGTCCTTGAAGACGAGGATCTGGGAACCGTTGCTCACAGCGATTCCCGCGGACTCTTGTCCGCGGTGCTGTAGTGCATACAGTCCGAAGTAGGTGAGCTTGGCGACCTCTTCACCCGGAGCCCAGACACCGAAGACGCCGCAAGCGTCCTGGGGGCCCTTTTCGCCGGGGAGCAGGTCGTGGTTGAGTCGTCCATCACCACGAGGCACGCTTCCGAGTGTAGGCGAGATCGACCACTGGTCCGAATTGGCGACGGCCGGGAAATCTCACAGCACACAGGGTGACCGGACGCTTCCGTCTCGGTATCCGGAACTCCTTGTTGACAGGTACGCGGGCATTCGACAGGCTCTCGCCCCATGCAGCCCCTCGGTGACCACGCCGTCACCCTCGTCGAGCGCCGACACGTGGACCTGGTCCGTGTCGCGAGCGCCATCTGTCGCTGCCCCGCGTAGTCACACGCCGCCGGGCGTAGTCACACGCCGCTGACCCGCGCGCTTCCCGCGCCGCCTTCCGTTCCCTTTCGCGCTCCCGTCCGCGCGCCCCCTTACCGCTCCCCGCCGGAGCCCGTTCCGCCGTGCCGTGCGCCGTCCCGCGCCGCCCGGAGCCGGGCCGGCGGGCCGTGCCTTGGAGTACTTGTGACCACGTACGAATCCCCCCTGTCCCGGCGTGCCTTCGGCGGCGCGGTGGGTGTGAGCGCGGCCGCCGCCGCGGTGGGCCTGGGCTCGGCGCCCGCCGCTGCCCTGGCGCGGGAGGACACCGCCGCCGGGACCCCGGAGGCCGCCCGCGGCGAGCAGGAGTTCCGGGCGGCGCGGGGACGTCACTCCCGGCGCCCGAACATCCTGTTCATCCTGGGTGACGACCTCGGCTGGGCGGACCTGTCCTCCTACGGCTCCCCGCACATCAAGACGCCGAACCTGGACCGGCTGGGCCGCCAGGGCGTCCGCTTCACCGACGCCTACTCGGGCTCCGCGACCTGCTCCCCGACCCGGTTCAGCCTGTACACGGGCCGCTACCCGGGCCGTACGAAGGGTGGCCTGGCGGAGCCGATCGCGGACAAGTCGGCCGGTCTGGAGCCCACGCACCCGACGTTGGCCTCGCTGCTGCGCGACTCCGGGTACGCCACGGCGCTGATCGGCAAGTGGCACTGCGGCTACCTGCCCGACTACAGCCCGACCCGCTCGGGCTGGGACGAGTTCTTCGGCAACTTCGGCGGGGCGCTGGAGTACTACTCCAAGCTGGGCCTGAACGGCGAGTACGACCTGTACGAGGGCGACACCGAGTACAAGGACCTGCGGTACTTCACGCGGATCATCACCGAGCGGGCGAGCGAGTACGTCTCCCGCGACCACGGCAGGCCCTGGCTGCTGAACCTCAACTTCACCACCCCGCACTGGCCGTGGATCGCGGAGGGGGACACCGCGGAGAGCGCCGAGATCGTCCGGCGGATCAAGGCGGGCGACCCCCGGGCGCTGTGGCACCAGGACGGCGGGTCGGTCGAGAAGTACAAGCAGATGGTGGAGGACCTGGACCGCTCCGTGGGCGAGGTGTTGAAAGCACTCGAACGGTCGGGGCGACAGGAGGACACCCTGGTCGTCTTCGCCAGCGACAACGGCGGCGAGCGCTTCTCCTACAACTGGCCGCTGTCGGGGAACAAGGCGTCCTTGCAAGAGGGTGGCATCCGGGTGCCGACGCTCGTGCGCTGGCCCGCCCGGCTCGACGGCGGTCAGGTCAGCCGCGTCCCGGTGTTCAGCCCGGACTGGACGGCGACGCTGCTGGAGCTGGCGGGCGCCCGACCGCACCCGGCCTATCCGCTGGACGGGGTGAGCCTCGCGGGGTACCTGCTTCGCGGGGAGCGGCTCGCGGAGCGGGACCTGTTCTGGCGGGTGCGCGGGGAGCGGGCGCTGCGTCGCGGGGACTGGAAGTACTACCAGGGCAAGAGCGGGCGCGACCAGCTCTTCAACCTGGCCGGGGACGTGCGCGAGCAGGCCGACAAGGCGGCCGTGGAACCGGAGCGGTTGGCCCGGTTGCGGGCGGCGTGGGAGGAGACGAACGCGGGGCTGTTGCCGTACCCGGGGTGAGGCGTCACTCCGCCGCGGAGGCCGCCTCGGCGGTCAGGCCGGAGCCGTCCGCGCCGGTGATGGTCAGGGTCCGGCCGTGGACCTGCCAACCGAGTGGGCCACCGCCGAACAAGGCGGTCAGGGCCCGTTCGACCTCGTCGGCGCCCCCCGCGCAGGCCATGCGGGTCGAGGCGATCGGCCCGAAGGTGAGTGAGGCGCCCTCGACGGTGGCCTTCGCCGTGAACCGGTTGCAGCCGAGGCCGCCGCTCGCCGCGCCGTCGGGGGCGAGGGTGAAGCGTGCCCTGCCATCGGCGTCCGCGGGCACGGGGGAGCGTTCGGCGCCCCGGTCCAAGGCGGTGACGACCCACGAGGTGGCCGTCAGCGGGGCGTCGGCGGCCGGGGAGGGTTTCCCGTCGACGGTCCCGGAATGTACGGGCCGGGGCGAGGCGTCCTGCGCTCCGCAGGCGGTGGCGCCGGCAGCCGACAGGACGAGGGCCAAGGCGACGGCGGGCAGCGAGGGGCGTGGGGTACGCATGTCCTTGTGACGGACCGGCCGCCCGGCCGGTTCCCCGCTCAGCTCATCAAGGGCAGCAGCGCCGACAGGTCCGCCCGTTCTCCACTGGCCCGTACGTGCGCCTCCCGCACCGCCTCGGCCCAGCCGGTGCGGCCCGTCGCGAGCCGCAGCCAGGTCAGCGGGTCGGTCTCGACCACGTTCGGCGGGGTACCCCGGGTGTGGCGGGGTCCTTCGACGCACTGGACCACCGCGAAGGGCGGAATCCGTACCTCGACCGACCCGCCCGGCGCGGTGACGGCGAGGGCGTCCGCGAGCAGCCGGGTGCACGCGGCGAGGGCCTGCCGCTCGATCGGTACGGCCAGCCCCGTGGCCCGGTTCAGGTCATCGGTGTGCACCACCAACTCCACGGTCCGGGTGACCAGGAAGTCCCCCAGGGTCATGGCCCCGATCCACAGGCTCAACACCCGGCGGTCCGGGTTCGCGGCGAGCTGCTCGGCCAGCCGGGCCCCGGCGCGCTCGTACAACTCGGGCAGGGGCGCCCCGATCAAGGTCTCCTTCGCCGCCTCGGCGATCTTCCCGGCGAGCGACGCGGTGACGGAGGGCCACTCGACGGCGGTCAGCTCCGGCACGGCGGCGGGCGGCCGGGCGAGACCCGCGGCCAAGGAGTCCGCGATCCACGCGATGTGCGCGGCCAGGTCCCCGACCGTCCACTGCCCCAGCCCGCTGGGCCGGGCCAGCTGCTCGGGGGTCAGTTCCCGCACGGCGTCCGCGACATGGCCGAACTGGGCCGTGACGGCGGCGCGGATCCTGGCGGAGTCGTAGGTACGCGTTTTCCTCTTGGCGGGCGGCATGGCCCGACCCTACTTCGGCCGCGGCCCGGCCCGCGGCCTGCTCCGCACGGCGTGCGCGGGACGGTGGGCACACGCCACGAGGCCCCCGCCCGGAACTGCCGGGCGGGGGCCTCGTGGCGGGGGACGTCTCAGGCGAGGAGCGCCGGGATCGTCGCCTCGTGGGCGGTGCGCAGTTCCGCGAGCGGGATGGTGAACTCGCCCTGGACCTCGATCTCCTCACCGTCGACCACGCCGATGCGGGTCGCCGGCAGGCCCCGCGCACCGCACATGTCGGTGAAGCGGAGCTCCTCGCTGCGCGGGACCGCCACGATGGCGCGGCCCGCCGACTCGGAGAACAGGAAGGTGAAGGCGTCCAGGCCTTCCGGGACCACGACCCGCGCGCCGTTGCCGCCGCGCAGGCAGGACTCGGTGAGCGCCTGGATCACGCCGCCGTCCGACAGGTCGTGCGCGGCGTCGATCATGCCGTCGCGCGAGGCCGAGATCAGGATCTCGCCGAGCAGCTTCTCGCGGCCGAGGTCGACCTTGGGCGGCATGCCGCCCAGGTGGTCGTGGACGACCTGGGACCACGCCGAGCCGCCGAACTCCTCGGCCGTGTCGCCGAGCAGGTACAGCAGCTGGCCGGCCTCCGCGAACGCCATCGGCGTACGGCGGTTGACGTCGTCGATCACACCGAGGACCGCCACGACCGGGGTCGGGTGGATGGCGATGTCGCCGGTCTGGTTGTAGAGCGAGACGTTGCCGCCGGTCACCGGGGTGCCCAGCTCCAGGCAGCCGTCCGCGAGACCCCGCGTGGCCTCGGCGAACTGCCACATGACGCCCGGGTCCTCGGGGGAGCCGAAGTTCAGGCAGTCGGAGATCGCCAGCGGCTTGGCGCCGGTCGCGGCGACGTTGCGGTACGCCTCCGCCAACGCGAGCTGCGCGCCCGTGTACGGGTCGAGCTTGGCGAAGCGGCCGTTGCCGTCGGTGGCCATCGCGACGCCGAGGTTGGTCTCCTCGTCGATGCGGACCATGCCGGCGTCCTCGGGCTGCGCGAGCACCGTGTTGCCCTGCACGAAACGGTCGTACTGGTCGGTGACCCAGGACTTCGACGCCTGGTTCGGGGACGAGACCAGCGCCAGGACCTGCGCGCGCAGCTCCTCCGAGGTCTGCGGCCGGGGCAGCTTCCCCGCGTCGTCCGCCTGGAGCGCGTCCTGCCACTCGGGGCGGGCGTAGGGCCGGTGGTAGACCGGGCCCTCGTGGGCGACGGTGCCCGGGGGCACGTCCACGATCTGCTCGCCGTGCCAGAAGATCTCCAGCCGTTCCCCGTCGGTGACCTCACCGATGACGGTGGCGATGACGTCCCACTTCTCGCAGATCTCCATGAAGCGGTCGACGTGCTGCGGCTCGACGATCGCGCACATGCGTTCCTGCGACTCGCTCATGAGGATCTCCTCGGGCGAGAGGGTCGCGTCGCGCAGCGGCACGGTGTCCAGCTCGACTCGCATGCCGCCGGAGCCGGCGGAGGCCAGCTCGCTGGTGGCGCAGGACAGCCCGGCGCCGCCGAGGTCCTGGATGCCGGCGACCAGCTTCTCCTTGAAGATCTCCAGGGTGCACTCGATGAGGAGCTTCTCCTGGAAGGGGTCGCCGACCTGGACGGCGGGGCGCTTGGTCGGCTTGCTGTCGTCGAAGGTCTCCGAGGCCAGCACGGAGACGCCGCCGATGCCGTCGCCGCCGGTGCGGGCACCGTAGAGGATGACCTTGTTGCCCGGGCCGGACGCCTTGGCGAGGTGGATGTCCTCGTGCTTCATCACACCGATGCAACCGGCGTTGACCAGCGGGTTGCCCTGGTAGCAGGCGTCGAAGACGACCTCGCCGCCGATGTTGGGCAGGCCCAGGCAGTTGCCGTAGCCGCCGATGCCCGCGACCACGCCCGGCAGGACGCGCTTGGTGTCGGGGTGGTCGGCCGCGCCGAAGCGCAGCGGGTCCACGACGGCGACCGGGCGGGCGCCCATGGCGAGGATGTCGCGGACGATGCCGCCGACGCCGGTGGCCGCGCCCTGGTAGGGCTCGATGTACGAGGGGTGGTTGTGCGACTCGACCTTGAAGGTGACCGCGTAGCCCTGGCCGACGTCGACGACGCCGGCGTTCTCGCCGATCCCGACGAGCATGGCCGTGTTCTCGGGGGCCTTCTCGCCGAACTGCTTCAGGTGGACCTTGCTGCTCTTGTACGAGCAGTGCTCGGACCACATGACGGAGTACATGGCCAGCTCGGCGCCCGTGGGACGGCGGCCGAGGATCTCCCGGATGCGGGCGTACTCGTCCTCCTTGAGGCCGAGTTCCTTCCACGGCTGCGCCGCGTCCGGGGTGCCGGTGGCGTTCTTGACGGTATCGAGGGTCATGCGGAAACCAGCTTCTTCAGGACCGACGTGAAGAACGGGAGGCCGTCGGTGCGGCCGGTTCCGATCAGCGGCTCGACCGCGTGCTCGGGGTGCGGCATGAGGCCGAGGACGTTACCGGCGGCGTTGGTGATGCCGGCGATGTCTCGGAGCGAGCCGTTCGGGTTCCCGTCGAGGTACCGGAAGGCCACTCGGCCTTCGGCCTCCAGTTCGTCGAGCGTGTGCTCGTCGGCGGTGTAGCGGCCGTCCATGTTCTTGAGCGGGATGGAGATCTCCTGGCCGGCGCTGTAGTCGCCGGTCCACGCGCTCCCCGCGTTCTCCACGCGCAGCTTCTGCTCGCGGCAGATGAAGTGCAGGTGGTTGTTGCGGAGCATCGCCCCCGGCAGCAGGTGGGCCTCCGTCAGGACCTGGAAGCCGTTGCAGATGCCCAGGACGGGCATGCCTGCCTTCGCCTGGTCGATGATGGTCTCCATCACCGGCGAGAAGCGGGAGATGGCCCCGGCGCGCAGGTAGTCCCCGTAGGAGAAGCCGCCCGCGAGGACGACCGCGTCGACCTGGTGGAGGTCCTTGTCGCGGTGCCACAGCGAAACGGGCTCGGCCCCGGCGAGGCGCACGGCGCGCAGCGAGTCACGGTCGTCGAGCGTTCCGGGGAACGTGACGACTCCGATGCGAGTGGTCACCGTCAGGCCTCGACCTTCACGGTGAAGTCTTCGATGACGGTGTTGGCGAGGAACGTTTCGGCCATCTTGTGGATGCGGTCGAGGGCGGCCTGGTCGACCGGTCCCTCCACCTCCAGTTCGAAGCGCTTCCCCTGGCGGACGTCGGCGATCCCGTCGAAGCCCAGGCGCGGCAGTGCACGCTGCACCGCCTGGCCCTGGGGGTCGAGGATCTCCGGCTTGAGCATGACGTCGACTACGACGCGTGCCATCGGGCACTCCCGTGTGGTGGTTGGTGCGAAGGCGGTTCCTCCAGCGTACCCGCCCGAAATTTCTACGCGGGTAGATATCTCCGGCCCCCTCAGGCACGCCGTTTGGGCTTCACCAACGCTTCGCAAAATCCACCGGAAAACCACTCGCCCGGCATTGCGGCCGGACACGCGGAGAGAATTAACTGGGCTTCGCAATTCAATGAGAATCGCGGTACAAAGGAATCCCTCGGTTCGCGGACATTTTTCACCCCGCGACCGGGACGGATTGACGCATTGCTCCGAAACATCCACACAGGCGACATCACCGCACGTCAGCACGTGGTGACCTCGCACGAAGGGACCGATATCCGTGGCGCAGCGCGTAGTAGTCACGCTCTCCGATGACATCGACGGCGGAGAAGCGGCGGAAACGGTCTCGTTCGCCTTGGACGGTAAGTCGTACGAGATCGACCTCAATCCGGCCAACGCAAAGAAACTGCGGAAGAGCCTGGCGCCCTACGTGGCCGCCGGCCGCCGGCAGGCCCGCTCGGGCAAGGCGTACCGGCACACCAGCATCGCCCCCGACCCGGCCGCCGTCCGCGCCTGGGCCCGGTCCCACGACCACGACGTGCCGCCGCGCGGCCGCATCCCGAAGCGGGTCTACGAGGCCTACAACGCTGCCCACTGACCCCGGATTTGCCATCCACCCCCTCTGATCGGCTAGTGTGTGGATCACGCCGAGGGGCCAGACCGCAGGTCAAAGCCCCGAAGGTCGTGCGGGTGTAGTTCAGTAGCAGAACACCCCCCTTCCAGGGGGGAGGCGCAGTGTGCAATCCCTGTCACCCGCTCTGCACGCTTTACCGACCACGGTTGTGGATCGGGTAGAGTGTTGCACGCACCGCGACGGCATTCGTGTCGTGGCGAGCATGCGGACGTAGCTCAGTTGGTAGAGCACCACCTTGCCAAGGTGGATGTCGCGCGTTCGAGTCGCGTCGTCCGCTCAGTCGGTAAAGGCCCTGATCACAGATCAGGGCCTTTGTCGTATGTCGGGGTAGCCGGGAACTCGGGAGGCCGGGACGTGCCCACAATGACCGGGTGGTGGCGCAACCGCGGCAGCGCGGGCAAGGTCGAGCTTTACACCCGCTGGTCCTTCCACTTGTTCGTGGTGCTCGAAGTCGCGTCCTTCGGCCTGGGCGCCCTCGCGTCGGCGGCCGGTAATGACCCCACTCGGTCCTCCTGGCCCGTCGCCGGCGGACTGTTCCTGCTGGTGTGCGCCCAGGCCGTCCTCGTCGGCTTCCTCTCCTCCCGGGCGCTGGACTGGCTCACCGGGCGCCGTGCGCGCCCGGTGCGGCTCGCGGTAGCGACGGCGGTCTTCACGGGCGCCGCCTGCCTGACCGCCCTTCTCCTGGTGAGAACGGGCCGCGTGGACACGGCCGTGGTCCCCGCTCCGATGATCGGCATGACGGGCTTCGCCTGCGGATCGTTCGCCCTGTGCCTCGATCGGGCCCGGCAGATGAGCTACGCGCCGCTCGCCGCGGCCCTCCTCACCGGCGGGGCCTCGCTCGCCACGGGCCTCCCGGCGGCGGTCGCCCTCGGGTGCGCCATCGGGGTGTTGACGAGCGGCCTCTTCCTCAGCGCCACCTCCGGCTTCTCCGCGTGGCTGGTGCAGACCGTGCGCGAGCTGGAGCGCTCGCGGGAGTACCAGGCGCGGCTGGCGGTGGCCGAGGAGCGGCTGCGGTTCGGCCGGGACCTGCACGACGTGATGGGCCGCAACCTCGCCGTGATCGCCCTCAAGAGCGAGCTGGCCGTGCAACTGGCCCGACGGGAACGTCCGGAGGCGGTGGACCAGATGATCGAGGTGCAGCGGATCGCGCGCGAGTCCCAGCGGGAGGTACGGGACGTCGTGCGCGGCTACCGGGGAGCGGACCTGGCGGTCGAACTGGAGGGGGCACGGGGGGTGCTGAGCGCCGCCGGGATGGACTGCCGGGTCGAGTACGACGCCGGGCGCGCACTGCCGGCCGACGTGCAGTCCGCGCTGGGGTGGGTGGTCCGGGAGGCGACCACCAACGTCTTGCGGCACGGGGACGCCGGCAGCTGCCTGATCCGACTGTCGGCGGAGGAAGGGCCGGACGGCGCGCTGACGCTGCTGGTGGAGAACGACGGCGCCCGCGCGGGGGCGCCCGCCGGGCCGCCCGGGTCGGGACTCGCCGGGCTGCGCGAGCGGCTCGCGGTCGTGGACGGCGCCCTGCGGGCCGGCCCCGTGGAGGGCGGCCGGTTCCGGCTCGTCGCGCGGATCCCCGGCGCGCGGACGACGGAGGTGGACGCGTGAACCCCCTACGGGTCCTGCTGGCCGACGACGAGCACCTGATCCGCGGGGCGCTGGCCGCGCTGCTGGCCCTGGAGGACGACCTGCTGGTCGTCGCGGAGGCGGCCACCGGACCGGAGGCGCTCGCCATGGCCCGGGCCCACCGGCCCGACGTCGCGGTCCTGGACCTGCAGATGCCCGGAGCGGACGGTGTGAGTGTGGCCACATCGCTGCGGTCCGAACTCCCGGACTGCAAGGTCATGATCGTGACGAGCCACGGTCGCCCCGGTCACCTCAAGCGGGCCCTCGCGGCCGGCGTCCGGGCCTTCGTGCCCAAGACCGTCTCGGCGCAGCGGCTGGCCGAACTGATCCGGACCGTGCAGGCCGGAGGGCGTTACGTGGACCCCGAGTTGGCGGCCGACGCGATCAGCGCGGGGGATTCGCCGCTGACCGCCCGCGAGGCGGAGGTACTGGAACTGGCCGGGGACGGGGCGCCGATCGCTGAGATCGCGGAGCGGGCGCGCCTGTCCCCGGGAACGGTACGCAACTACCTGTCCTCGGCGGCGACGAAGCTGGGTGCGGAGAACCGGCACACGGCGGTGCGTCTCGCACGCGCGCGGGGTTGGGTATAGTGGGTACCGCGCTACGGCGCCTGCGGACATAGCTCAGTTGGTAGAGCACCACCTTGCCAAGGTGGATGTCGCGCGTTCGAGTCGCGTTGTCCGCTCAAAATGGGAAGCCCCCCGGTCCTGGACCGGGGGGCTTCCTCGTGTTCAGGACTCGGGGGTCGCGGGCGCCGCCTGGGACGCGGAGCGCGTGGGGGCGCCGTGTTGGGCGGCCCAGCTCAGGCCGGTGAGCCGCTCGTAGGCCTCGATGTACTTGGCGCGGGTCTGCTCGACGACCTCGCGCGGCAGCGCCGGCGGCGGGAGCTCGCCCTTCGGGTCCCAGCCCGACTCGGGGGAGTTCAGCCAGTTCCGCACGTACTGCTTGTCGTAGGAGAACTGCGTGCGGCCCGGCTCCCACTGGTCGGCGGGCCAGAAGCGCGAGGAATCCGGGGTCAACACCTCATCGGCGGCGACGAGGGCGCCGTCGGCCGCGTGACCGAACTCGAACTTGGTGTCGGCCAGGATGATCCCCCGGTCCCGGGCGATGTCCCGGGCGCGGCTGTAGACGGCGAGGGTGAGCTGGCGCAGCGCGGCCGCCGTCTCGGCGCCGACGGTGCGCGCGACCTCCTCGTAGGAGACGTTCTCGTCGTGCTCGCCGACCTCGGCCTTGGCGGCCGGGGTGAAGATCGGGGCGGGCAGCTCGGAGCCGTCGACCAGGCCCTCGGGAAGCGCGAGTCCGCAGACGGTGCGGGTCTGCCGGTACTCGGCGAGTCCGGAACCGGTGAGGTAGCCGCGGGCCACGCACTCGACGGGGACCATGTCGAGGTTGCGGCAGATCATCGTGCGGCCGGCCCAGTCGGCGGGGGCGCCGGCGGGCAGGTCCGTGCTGATGACGTGGTTCGGGACGAGGTCCGCGAGCTGGTCGAACCACCACAGGGAGAGCTGGGTGAGGACGCGTCCCTTGTCCGGGATCTCGGTGGGCAGCACCCAGTCGAAGGCGGACATCCGGTCGCTGGCGACCATGACGAGGTTGCCGTCCCCGTCTCGGTAGAGGTCGCGGACCTTCCCGGTGTGGAGGTGGACGAGGCCGGGCACCTGAACGGGCTCGGGCTTTTCGACGAATCCGGACACGGGGTCTCCCTGTGGTTCTGTACGAGCGCGCTCCTATTGTCCCGTACCCGGCCGGGCTGCCCGACGCGGGGCCCGGGCGCCCCGGCGTGCGAGCGGCACGTCGGGACGCGGGGCGGGGCCTGGACGGGGTCCGGGAGTCCGGGACGGGGGCTCCGGGGGCGTGCGAGGAGACCCGGGGCGCGCGGGCTCCGGGGGCGTGGAGGAGACCCGGGGCGCGCGGCTCTCCCGTCAGTCCCGTTTGCAGATCCGGTCGAGGAGGTTGGCGGTGGCGCGCTGCACCCGCTCGTCGACATGGCCCGGGCGGTCGAGCGCGGGCGACCAGGCGAAGGTCCCGGACGCGAAGACGAGGGCGCCGCTGGGGGCGCGGTAGAGGGACGTCTCCTGGTGGCGCTTGGCGCCCTCGCTGTCGAGGTAGGGCGAATGCGCGAGGAGTATCCGATCCTGGTGCTCGGGCAGCTGGGTGCGCGGGAAGTACCGGTCGGCCTCGCCGGCGACCAGACCGTCGAGTTCGTCGTTCTCGACGGCCCCGGTGGCGTCCCACAGCCAGTGGCCGGCGTTGCGGACGACGAGCGGCGCGGGTTCGGGGACCCGGCCCGCGTACTGGATGCCGAGGAGCTGCTGCTCCGGGCGGTCGACCTCGCGCCACAGGCCGGGTCGGCCTGGGCCGCGGCGTTTTCGGCAGGTGAGGAGGCGGTCGGGGACCCCGGAGGGCGAGGGGCCGAGCTCGACCTGCCAGTACATGGTGTTGGCGGACAGGAACACCAGGGAGGTGCCGTGCTCCCGGGCGCGCTCGACGGTCCGGCGCATGGGGGCCGACCAGTACTCGTCGTGGCCGGGGAAGACCAGGCCTCGGTAGCGGGTGGGATCGACGCGGCCGGCGTGCAGGTCGCGGGTATCGGCGTAGGCGAGGTCGTAGCCGTAGCGCTCGGCCCAGCGGATGAAGTCGTAGGCGTGGCCCACATGCAGGGGGAGGCCGGCGCCCGCGTACGGGCGGTCGAAGGAGACGGTGGTGGCGGCGTCCTGTTCGCCGAGCAGTCGACCCTCCTCGTCCCAGGCGTGGTACAGGCTCGCGCCGGTGCGGCCGTCCTCCGGGTAGAGGTTGTAGGCCTGCCAGGTGATGTCGGGCAACAGCAGGAGCAGGTCGGCGCGGTGGTCGTCCCGGACCGTGAAGGGGATGTGGGAGCGGTAGCCGTCGGCGGTGGTGAGGACGGCGACGTACGCGCCGAGGCTCCAGTACGAGGGCACCTGGAGCCGCCACGACAGCCACCAGTGGTGACACGAGACCGTGCGGTCGGCGGTGAGCGGGGCCGGCTGGACGATTCCGGAGAGGCGGGGGCTCGAATGGATCTTGCTCGCGCCGTCGCCGCCGTAGTGGCCGATGCGGTAGATGTCGACGGAGAACTGCTGGGGCGGATCGACTGTGATGTGGAAGTCGATGGCCTCGCCGGGGGCGACGGCACCGGTGGAGGCGAACCCCTTGATCTGCCGGTGCACGTCATCGGCGGTGCGGGGACCGCCGTTGCTGCGGGCGCGGGGGATCTGTCCGGGAGCGACGGCCGGGTCGACGTACCAGGGCACGACGTGGCCGGTGTCGTCGAAATACAGCTCGCTGCCCCGGAACCAGGGCAGCGGACCCTGGCCGAAGGGATCGGTCACCGCGTGCGCGAGCGCCCCCGACTCCCACCGCCGGATCTGGTCCGTAGCCATACCGTTGCTCCCCTCCCTCGTCCCCCGAACGCACATCCACGGCTTCCCAGCACATCACATAAAGCACGCGCTCCGTCACCGTTCGTCGCGAAAATACCTTCGCGAATTCAACTTCTCGGGGGAGCGTCGCCCGCACGGGGGAGCCGGCGAAGGCGAGAGGGCCTAGACGAGCCGGACCGGCTTCTCCGGGCGTACGCCGATCTTCGCGAGCCACGCCCGCAAGGGCTCCGGGTCGCCGTCCTCCACCAGGCAGAGCACGCTCGGCGCGAGGTCCGAGCGACGCTCGCCCGCCACTCGCAGCACCGGGCCGTCCAGCCAGTCCAGGCCCGGCTCCGCCCGGGCCGAGTCCACCGCCGCGCAGCAGACCAGCGCCGTCACGTGGTCGGTCAGCAGGTCCCGCCCGCTCCTCGGCTCCTGGAGCGGGAACAGCAGCACCGCGTCGGAGGCCCGCGCCGAGCCCCCGGCCGGCTCCGCACCGCCTCCGGCGGACCGTTCCTCCCGGGCCAGGCAACCGGCCAGGGACTCCCCGCGCGCCGCGGCCTCGGCGCCCTGCCCGCCGGTGGCGGTGAGGTAGCCGAGGACCCGCTCCACCGGCGGCCCCGCGGGCACGGCCAGCGCGTCGAGGGCCGCGTGCAGCCGGGCCGCCTCCAGGCGCCACTTGCGGTCCACGACCTGCTCGGGGTACTCCGCCCAGTCCACGGGCGACCACTGCGGCCCGGCCTCCGCCGGACCGCCGTGGAACAGCCGCGCGGCCAGCAGGGACGCGGCCTCGTCCACCGCGCCGGGCTGTTCCAGGAGATCGCAGGCCGGCCGCTCGCCCAGCCGGGAGGTGAAGCCCTCGGCCAGCCGGTCCCGCCGGGACAGCTCGGTCAGCGCGGAGACCACCCCGGCATCGAGCCGAGCCGGCCACCGTCCCATGCGCCAGGCCGGCAGCGCGACCCGGGTGAGCAGCCGGTCCCAGCCCGCGTAGGCCAGCCCGACCTGCTCCTGGGCCGTGATGCGCAGCCCGTAGTCCACGTCCTGGGCGCGGTCCGATGCGGCAGCCGCCACACCGCGTTCCATCTCCGCCGCGTCCACCCGGCACAGCCGCAGCAGCAGTCTCGCCGGCCGGGCGACCCAGCCCAGCCCGCGCCGGGAGCCCACGTCCACCGCGGCGTCCAGCCCGCGCACGAAGCCGCGCGCGTCGGCTATGTCCGGGTGCGCGGAAGGGCCGGTACCGGCGATGACGGGCGCCAGCACGGCGCGGAGCTCCGCGACCCGCATCCACCAGAGGAACGGCGAGCCGATCACCAGCACGGGGGCGGCGCCGGGCTCGGACTCCGGTCGGCCCGGCGACATGCCGGATCTCCGGTGGGCGGGGTGGGTCCGGTCCTCCAGCCAGCTGTCGCAGTCCGGGGTCAGGGCTATCGCGGAGGGCGCGGGGACGTCCATCCGGTCGGCGAGGTCCCGCACCAACCGGTACAGGTCGGGCGCGGCCGCCTCCGACAGCGGCACGGTCGGGGTGAGCGCCGGGCGGGCGCGCAGCACCACCGCGGCGAAGGTCCCGCCGACGAACAGCACCAGCGCGGCGACCACGCAGACGACGAGGGTCACGGCGGGCCACGGATCACCGACCAGCCGGCCCGTCAGCCGGGCGGCCACGAGCACGACGGCGACGGCGGCCGGGAGCAGTACGACGGCCAGCGCCCTGCTGCGCACCCGCAGCACGGCGAGGGCGCGGGAACGCGCGGACGGCACGCCCACTTCAGCGATCGACCCGATTCCGGACACGGCCGGACCTCACCCCCTCTGCCCTGCGGCGGCTTTGCTCACTCCCCCACTGTGACACCCGCCACTGACATCGCAATGCCGGTGGGCCATGTGCCGGAATGCTTGCGCCGCACCCTAGTTGGGGCGGGGCCGGGCGTCAGGCAGACCGCGGCACGATCACCCGATGGAATGGCTTTGGGTAAAGCTGGCCGCATTCGAACGCGGCTGGATGCACTCGCACGCGCGGGCCCGGGCGCGCTCTGCGCACCCGGGCCCGCGGGGAACCTGGAGCCGCTGCTCAGCGGCGCTCGGCCGCCTTGGCCGCGATGTCCGTGCGGTGCTGCGAGCCGTCGAGCCTGATCCGCGCGACGGCCTTATACGCCCGCTCGCGCGCCTGCGCCAGATCGGAACCGGTCGCCGTCACCGACAGCACCCGACCGCCCGCGCTGACGACCGCGTCGCCCTCGCGGCGGGTCCCGGCGTGCAGGACGTAGGCGTCGGGGGCGTCCTCGGCGGCCACCTCGGCGAGGCCCTCGATCGGGTCGCCGGTGCGCGGGGTGTCGGGGTAGTTGTGCGAGGCGATCACGACGGTGACGGCCGCGTCCTCGCGCCAGCTGAGCGCGGGCTCCGCGTGCAGGGTGCCCTGGGCGGCGTTCAGCAGCACGCTCGCCAACGGGGTGCGCAGCCGGGCCAGGACCACCTGGGTCTCGGGGTCGCCGAACCTGGCGTTGAACTCGATGACGCGGACGCCGCGCGAGGTGATCGCGAGCCCGGCGTAGAGGAGCCCGGAGAAGGGCGTGCCGCGGTGGCGCAGCTCGTCCACGGTCGGCTGGAGGACGCTCTCCATGACCTCGTCGACCAGCTTGGGGTCGGCCCAGGGCAGCGGGGAGTACGCGCCCATGCCTCCGGTGTTGGGGCCCTCGTCCCCGTCGAGCGCGCGCTTGAAGTCCTGCGCGGGCTGGAGCGGGAGGACGGTCACGCCGTCGGTGATGGCGAAGAGGGACACCTCGGGTCCGTCGAGGAACTCCTCGATGACGACGCGGTCGCAGGCGAGGGCGTGCGCGCGGGCCGCGGCCCGGTCCTCGGTGACCACGACGCCCTTGCCCGCCGCGAGACCGTCGTCCTTGACGACGTACGGCGCGCCGAAGGCGTCGAGGGCGGCGTCCACCTCGTCGGCCGTGGTGCAGACGTAGCTACGGGCGGTCGGGACCCCGGCCGCGGCCATCACGTCCTTGGCGAAGGCCTTGGAGCCCTCCAGCCGCGCCGCCTCGGCGGACGGGCCGAAGACGGGGATGCCGACGGCGCGGACGGCGTCGGCGACACCGGCGACCAGCGGGGCCTCCGGGCCGACGACGACCAGGTCGGCACCGAGTTCGGTGGCCAGGCGGGCCACGGCCTCGCCGTCGAGGGCGTCGACCGGGCGCAGCTCGGCCACCTCGGAGATGCCGGCGTTGCCGGGAGCGCAGTAGAGCGCGTTGACGTCGGGGTCGAGGGACAGAGAGCGGCACAGGGCATGTTCGCGGGCGCCGCCGCCGATGACGAGGACCTTCACGCCATGCAGCCTAGCCCGGCCGGCCGGACCCGTTTCGTGCGGCCACCCAATTACGGGCCCCTACTCGTTCGTGTATTCCTCTATGACGGTGGCTCCGAGCTCGCGCACGATCAGGTCGTGTCCGGTCAGCGCGCTCTCGACGAGATCGGGGTCGTCCTCCTCGGGGACGTCGTCCTCGGGGGCGACCGGCGGCGGCGCCTGCCGCGCCGGGGGCTGTGGCGGGGGCGGCGTCTGCTGGTGCTGCTGGGGCTGCGATTGCTGCTGGGCCGACTGGTGCCCGGACTGCTGCGGCGGGGCCGGAGGCTGGTGCGCCGGGGGTGCCACCGGGGCCGGCGGCGGCGTGTACGAGGTCGGGGCGGACCCGGTCGGCTGGCCTCCGCCACCTCCCACCACCGCGTCGATCTTCCAGTGGACCTGGAACTGCTCGGCCAAGACCGCCTTCAGGACGTCTTCGCTGCCGCTGCTCGCGAAGTTGTCGCGCGCGCCGATATTGGGGAAGCCGAGCTGGAGGGTCGTCCCGTCGAAGCCGGTGACCTGGGCGTTCTGGCTGAGCAGGATCCAGGTGAAGCGTCGGCGGTTCTTGACGGCCTCCAGCACACCGGGCCACATCGCCTGCACCTGGCCGACACCGGCCGCCATCCCCGGGGAGGGTGCGGCGGGTGCGGCGGGCTGCCGGGCCGGCTCGGGGGTGTGCGCGGAGGCCGGGGCGGACGCGGACGCGGCGGTGGGCCAGGCACCGGCGGTGGGCGCGGTCGGGCCGGCGGGGGTGGTCGGGCCGGCGGGGGTGGTCGCTCCCGGCCAGGCCCCGGGTGCGGCGGCGCCACCGCCCGGCTGCGCGGCCCCGGGCCAGGCACCGGGGGCGGGAGCAGGCGCGGCGGGCTGCTGCGCGGGGGCGGGAGCAGGGGTGGGGACCGGAGCAGGGGTGGGCTCGGGCTGCGGCTGCGCGTGCGGCTGCTGCGGCTCGGCCTCCGGGGGGCGTACGGCGGCACGCGCCGCGGCGACGCCCCCGGCGGGACCGACCGGAGCCATCGGGTGGGCCTCGGGGCCGGGGACGTACCCCATGGCCGGGGCGGTCGGCGCCCCGACGGGCGCGGCGAACCCGCTCCGCTCCAGCCGGTCGAGCCGGGCCTGGAAGGACCGCTCGTCGTCGAAGGCGGCGGGCAACAGCACCCGGGCGCAGATCAGCTCCAACTGGAGCCGGGGCGAGGTGGCCCCCCGCATCTCGGTGAGCCCGGTGTTGACCAGGTCGGCGGCCCGCGACAGCTCGGCCGCGCCGAACACGGAGGCCTGCGCCTGCATGCGCTCGACCACATCGGCGGGAGCGTCGATGAGGCCCTTCTCCCCGGCATCGGGCACGGCGGCCAGGATCACCAGGTCGCGCAGCCGCTCCAGCAGGTCGGCGACGAACCGGCGCGGGTCGTTCCCGCCCTCGACGACGCGGTCCACGACCTCGAAGGCGGCGGCCCCGTCCCCGGCGGCGAAGGCGTCGATCACCGAGTCCAGCAGCGAGCCCTCGGTGTAACCGAGCAGGGAGGTCGCCATGGCGTACGTCACACCCTGGTCGGCGGCGCCGGCGAGCAGCTGGTCCATCACGGACATCGAGTCGCGCACCGACCCGGCGCCGGCCCGCACCACGAGCGGCAGCACCCCGTCCTCGACGGTGGCCCCCTCCCGTCCGCAGACCTCGCCGAGGTAGTCGCGCAGGGTGCCGGGGGGAACAAGCCGGAAGGGGTAGTGGTGCGTGCGGGACCGGATCGTCCCGATCACCTTCTCCGGCTCGGTCGTGGCGAAGATGAACTTGAGGTGCTCCGGCGGCTCCTCGACCACCTTCAGCAGGGCGTTGAAGCCCGCCGAGGTGACCATGTGCGCCTCATCGATGATGTAGATCTTGTAGCGGCTGGAGGCCGGCCCGAAGAAGGCCTTCTCCCGCAGGTCACGGGCGTCGTCCACACCACCGTGCGAGGCGGCGTCGATCTCGATGACGTCGATCGAGCCGGGGCCGTTGCGTGCGAGGTCGCGGCAGGACTGGCACTGGCCGCAGGGATCCGGGGTGGGACCTTGCTCACAGTTCAGGCATCGGGCGAGGATGCGCGCGCTGGTGGTCTTGCCGCAGCCGCGCGGCCCGCTGAACAGGTACGCGTGATTGACCCGGTTGTTCCGCAGGGCCTGCATCAGGGGGACAGTGACATGCTCCTGTCCGATGACCTCGGCGAACGACTCGGGGCGGTAGCGGCGGTACAGCGCAAGGGACGACACGACTACGAGGTTATCCGGGCCCACCGACAACGGCGGCCGTCCGATACCCGCGCCCCTGCCCCGGAACGCAAAGCGCCCCCCACGCACCCGCCAGAGCCCACTTACCCTTGCTGCCTTCCGGCCCTGGGGGAGTTGGGTGAGATAGCGCCACGTGAGGGGCTGGCCCCCACCCTAGCGGATGGAACCCCCCGGAATCGACCCGCCTCCCACCGCGACCTCCGGCCGGCGATCACGTTCGCGAGCACCCCTCAACGTCTTGTATTGTTTGCGGCGGAGGATTCGCCTAGTGGCCTAGGGCGCACGCTTGGAAAGCGTGTTGGGGGCAACCCCTCACGAGTTCGAATCTCGTATCCTCCGCACTCGCCCGCAAGGGCAAACGAAGGACCCGACCGCGATGCGGTCGGGTCCTTCGTCGTTCGGGGGTTCCTCCCGCGGCGGGCCGCCCGTGGCCGTTGCCGCCCGCTCCGCTTCCTGTGATCCACGTCGCATGACGGCGTGCCGGGTCCGACTTCCGGGCGGCCCGTACCGCCCGGTCAGTCCGGTTCACCGAACTGGGCCCCACCCTCCGTCCCCGGCTCGCCGACCCGCTTCGCCGCCACCCTCCCCGCCGAGATCGCCGAAGTCGTCACCGGGCTCCGTCACGCCCTCGACCGGATCTCCACCAAGGCAAGAGCCTGATGGACACATGCTGCACGTCCGTCGACCATTCACGCCGGGGCCCGGCGGCCCGGCCGGAAAGGAACACCGCCATGCTCACCCTGACTCCCCGCGAAGGCGCGGCCCCGAGGGTCTTCGGCCCGGCCCCGCACGGCCAGGGCTCCCAGATCTCCCCGATCATGCTCCAGGAGGAGCTGTGGGGCCGGATGCGCTCGCTGCCCTACGTGTACATGGCCCCCACGCTCGTCTCGGTCCCGCACGCCCGTGCGCTCCACCTGCCCGAGGGCATCGGCACGGGGCCCGCCGAGGCCTTCCAGCGCGGTCGGGAGTGGGCCCACATCCACCCCCACCACGACGGCTCGCTCCACCTCACGCTGCCGAAGGAGGCCGAGGACGAGGTCGTCTCCGCGGGCTGGGGCGTGCACCACCCGGTCCAGGACGTGACGCTCGTCTACGGGCCCAGGACGTCGGCGGAGCTGGAGACGGTCTGGAAGATCATCCAGTACTCGTACCGGTACGCGGTCGGCGCGAGGTAGCAGCACCCGCAGGTCCTGCCCCGATGCCCCGACAGAATGGGGGCATGGTCACGGACTCGGTGTTCTTGGTTCCCGGACCGCGCGGCAGTACCGCCGAGTTGTTGTGCGCGGAAGCCGCGCGGCGGGGCATGGATGTGCGCGGGGCCGTCGGGGGGCCGCGGGGCGAGGTGTACTGGCGCGGGGGACCGGAGGCCGCCGGGCGCGTCGGGGCCGGCCTGGGGCTCGGGCTGCTGGAGCCGCGGGACGACTGGCTCGCGCGGCTGCCCGAACGTCTCACCGCGCGGCGCGTGCGGCTCACCACCCTCGGCGCCGCGCGCGGCTCGGCGGGTCCCGCGTTCGTGAAACCGCCGCGGGAGAAGTCGTTCCCGGCGGCCGTGTACCCGGACGGGTCCCACCTGCCGCCCGGGCCCGACGCGCGGACGCCGGTGCTGGTGTCCGAGGTGGTGGAATTCGCCGCCGAATACCGGCTGTTCCTGCTGGACGGGGAGATCGCAGCCGCGAGCCGGTACGCCGTGTACGGACGACTGGACTGCGCACCGCTCGACACCGATCCGCGCTCCGGCGAGGTGCGGCGCTTCGCGGCGGACCTGGGTGGGACCGGGCTGCCCAGCGGGGTCGTCGTGGACGTCGGGCTCACCACCGGCGGGCGCTGGGCGGTGGTCGAGGCGAACATGGCCTGGTACGCGAACTGCTACGCCGCGCCGATCGCCGGCGTCCTGGACGTGGTGCTGCGGTCCGGCGGCCCGCAGGCCCGGGTGGCCGGCCCCGACCTGCCGTTCGTACGCGACGGGCGCGAAACGACTGAGGGCTCCGGCACTCGGAGCGGGCGGTAAATCCTTTCGCCAGTACGACTGTTCCGTCCGTGCGGGTGGACGGCGGGCGGGCGTCGGCCGAGTGGGGAGGGGCCGCGTCTATAAAGGGCCCGTCCTGTTGACCTACCGATGGGCTCCCACCATGCTGCAGGCCGCTCTGCGCGTACTCGCCGCCGTTTCCGTCGTCTCCGCCGTCGCCGTCTCGCCCGCCGTCGCCACCCCCGGCTCGCCCGCCACGTCGGCCGCGCCCGGCTCGTCCGTCGCCGACCTGAACTCCCCCTGCGGCCCCGTCACCGAGTACCGCGCCGCGGACTGGTGGCGTACGACCACGAACCCGCTGATCGCCCAAGCCGTCGCGGCCACCGCCCTGGACGAGAACTGGCAGTGGCGCGACGACACCAACACCCTCTGGCGCGGCGACACCCGGGAGAACGTCGACGAGCTCTTCCGGACGGGCTTCACTCCGCGCGGTGACGAACTGATCCCGCTGGCCGACTACATCGTCAAGGGCGGCGGGCAAAGCAGCGCCCACCTCAGCACCAGTTGCGAGAAGTGGGTGGCCCAGAAGTTCGCCACCTACGGCTCGGCGAAGACGGGATGGGTCTACGAGATCGAGGCCCCCGGCGGCATCGACGTGAACGCCACCGCGCACCTCAACCACTACGAATCGCCCTACCTCTGGAACAAGGAGATCGACTTCCCGGGCGGGGTCGAAGGCCGCTACATCAAGGGCGCCTGCAAGTTCCACCTCGTCTCCACCGACCCGGACACGAAGGTCAACACCTACGAGAACCTCGGCTGCAAGGACAACGACCGCTTCGCGCCGCTCGTTCCGGAGCCGGCCGCCGCCGTCCGGTAGCGGTCGGAAGCCGCCCCGCCCGGGCCTGGTCGGGCGGGGCCGGGCGACCGGGCGGGGCCGGGGAACGGCTCAGGTGGTCGCCAGGCTGATCTCGGTGGACTTGATCAGGGCGACGACGGAGGACCCCTCCGCCAGGCCGAGCGCCTCGACGGCGTCGTTGGTGATGGCGGCGGTCAGACCGCCCCCGTCCACGTCGACCTTGACGGACGCCATGGCCCCGCCACTGGCCAGGCCCGAGACCGTGCCCCGGATCTGGTTGCGGATGCTGATGCCGTCGACGGACCCCGTGGCAAGGGCCACCTCGGTGGCCTTCACCAACGCCTTGACAGCCGTGCCGGGGGCGATGCCCAGGTCCTTCACTGCGTCGGTGGTGATGGCCGCGGTGATCACTTGGCCGCCTTCCAGGCGCACCTTGACCGTGGCCATGGCCTCGCCGGCAGTGACGTCGCTGACGGTGCCGGCGAGCTGGTTGCGGATGCTCAGGCTCATGAAGGTTCGGCCTCTCGTGGACGCGTCGTACGACCGGAGGAGCCGTACAAGATCGACGCTAACCGGCCCGGAGCCGACCGGTGCGGGACCCGTCGCATCCGCCGGCCCAAGCCACTCGTGCGGCTCGCCTCTGCGTTCGGGCGTCCGAGGCGTGGGACCCAACCCGACTGTCGCTACGCGAACTTCGGGGTCTCACCGACCCGTGTCGACATGTCGATCACCGCGAACGCCGCGCCCTGCTGGTCCGTCAGGGCCGCGAAACGCCCGAAGGGGCTGTCCATCGGCCCGAAGTGGAGCCGACCGCCCCGCGCCTTCGCCTTCTCCACCGCCTCGTCGCAGTTCGGTACGCCGAAGAACACCTGGATGTAGGGCGGGATCTCCGGCGGGAACTCGTCACCCATGTTCATCCGACCCAGCACCGGATTCTCCGAGCCGCCCAGGCTGAAGACCTTGTAGTCCATCCCCGCCGCCTGCGGGTCGTCACCCGTCTCCATCCGCCGCGCCTGGTACGGGAAGACCTTCGGCAGGAACCCGTCCACCTTCGCCACGTCCCGGGTGAAGACCTCCGCCCAGGCGAACGAGCCGGGCTCGCCGATCTTCTCGAAACCCTTGTGGTCGCCGGGCTGCCAGACGCCGAAGACCGCGCCGCTCGGCTCCTTGGCGATCACCATCGTGCCGAACCTGCCGACCTGCATCGGCCCCATCGCCACCTCGCCGCCCGCCGACCCGATCCTCTCCGCCGTGGCGGCCGCGTCGGGCGAGGCGAAGTACAGACACCACTGGGAGGGGGCGTCGACGCCCGGCATCGGCGGTACGACGGCCGCGACCGCCTTGCCGTCGGAGTAGGCCTGCGTGTAATTGCCGTACTCGCTCGACGCGTCGCCGAACGTCCAGCCCAAGACGTCGCCGTAGAAGCTCTTGGCCCCCTCCACGTCGGCGAACATCGCGTCCACCCAGCAAGGAGCGCCTTCCGGGTACCCAGTCATGATCGATCGACTCCCGTGTCGTGTACGTCGTCGTGACCCGTCTCGGTTCACACGCTAGGCGGCCGGTGCGCCGCCCGCGCGCGGAGGACGGCCAGGAGGGAGGCTGGGTCCATGGACAAGGACATCACCATCCGGCTGGCCCAGCAGCCGGAGGCCGACGCCCTGCTCGGCCGGAGCCCGCTCGCCGCGCTCGTCGGGATGCTGCTGGACCAACAGGTGCCGATGGAGTGGGCCTTCTCGGGGCCGTACACGATCGCCCGCCGGATGGAAGCGGACGACCTCGACGCCCGGGTGATCGCCGCCTACGAACCGGAGGCCTTCGCGGCGCTGCTCTCCGAGAAGCCGGCCGTGCACCGCTACCCGGGCTCCATGGCGAAGCGAGTGCAGCAGCTGTGCGCGTACCTCGTGGAGCACTACGACGGGGACGCGGAGGGGATCTGGCGGGACGCGGGGTCCGGCGCGGAGCTGCTGGGACGGCTCAAGGACCTGCCCGGCTTCGGGGAACAGAAGGCGCAGATCTTCCTCGCCCTGCTCGGCAAGCGGTTCGGGGTACGGCCGAAGGGCTGGCGGGAGGCGGCCGGGGGCTACGGCGAAGCGGGCGTCCACCGCTCGGCGGCGGACATCACCGGGCCGGAGTCGCTGGCCGCGGTGCGGGCGTACAAGCAGGAGCACAAGGCCGCCGCCAAGGCCGCGAAGACGGGGCCCGCGAAGGAATAGGGCGGCGCGGCCCGCCGAAGCCGGGCAGGCGTGGTCCGTGGAGGCCTGGCCCGTGGAGGCCTGGCCCGTGGAGGCCTGGCCCGTGAAGACACGGTCCGGGCGCGGCGCGGCCCGGCCGGCGTCGGAAGCCGGCCGGTCCACGCCGACCGCTACGCGGAGGGCGAGGCCTCGAGCGGGGCCCCGCGCAGCGCCGAGGCGTAGATCACGTCCGCGTCGAGCCGCCGCAGTTCCTCGGCGATCAGCTCGGCGAGGCTACGGATCTTGAGGGCCACCTTCCGGTCCGGCCACCCCGGCAGTGACAGGGTGGCCAACACCCCGTCCGGCCGGTCCACCCGGATCTCGCCCCCGGTCGTCTCCAGCCGGACCCGCGTCACCACCGGCCCGTCCGTGACCACGCGCTCCACCGGCACCCCGAGCCGGACCTCCAGCCAGCGCGCCAGCAGCTCGGCGCTCGCGTTGTCGGCCTCGCTCTCCACCGCCGCGCCCGTCACCGGCAGCGGTGCCTGATCCAGGGCGCCGGCCAGCAGCGAGCGCCACGGCGTGAGCCGGGTCCAGGCGAGATCGGTGTCGCCCGGGGTGTACGAGGCCGCCCGATCGCGCAGTACGCCCACCGGGTCGGCGGTCGCATGGGCGTCGGTGATCCGGCGCTGCGCCAGCGCGCCCAGCGCATCGCGCGCCGGTGCGGCGGGGGCGTCGGCGGGCCACCACGCCACCACCGGCGCGTCCGGGGCCAGCAGGGGCAGTACGACCGAACCCGCGTGCTCGGTCAGTTCGCCGTGCAGCCGGAGCAGCACTATCTCCCCGGACCCGGCGTCGGAACCGACGCGCAATTCGGCGTCCAAACGGGTTTGGTGCGGCTTGCGCGGACCGCGGGCGGTCCTTTTGATCACCGCGATGATGCGGCTGGGGTGTTCGCGCGAGGCCTCGGAGGCCGCGCGTACCGCGTCGTAGGCGTTCTCCTCGTCGGTGACCACGACGAGCGTGAGCACCAGCCCCATGGCGGGGCTGCCGACAGCTCGGCGCGCTTCGAGGAGGGCCCGGTCGATCTTGCCGGACGTGGTGTCGGTGAGGTCTGTCCGCATGGTCCGAGTCTGTCAGCGAAAACCGTGGAAGTCGCAACCGGTTCAGTGGATTCCGCCTGGACCGCTCCGGGCGGAGGTGGTGTCCGGTTCAGCGTCGGCGGCGGGCCGTCCCGAAGAGCGAGCGTGAGATCTCCCGGCCCAACTGGGTGCCGACGGACCGGGCCAGCGAGCGGAAGAGCCCGCTTCCCACCACCTGCTGTGCCAGGGACGGCTCCGGCCGGGCCGTCCCGTGCCCCGGCTTCGCGGCCCGCCGGCCCTCCTTCTCGGCCTCCGCCGCCACGGCCGCCCGTTCGGCCGCCGCCTCGGCGGCCGCCTGCTCGGCGCTGATCTTCTCGTAGGCGGACTCCCGGTCGATCGGCCGGGCGTAGCGGGCGTAGAGGGGGGAGGAGGTCACCGCCCGGTCGAGCCCGGCCGCGTCGATCGGTCCCATCAGCGACCGCGGGGCGCGCAACCGGGTCGCCGCGACGGGCGTGGGGGCGCCGTTCTCGTCCAGCACGGTGATCACCGCCTCGCCCGTACTGAGCCGGGTCAGCAGCTCCTCCAGGTCGTAGGCCGAATGGGGGAACGTCTTCACGGTCGCCTTGAGCGCCTTCGCGTCGTCGGGGGTGAAGGCGCGCAGCGCGTGCTGCACCCGGTTGCCGAGCTGTGCCAGTACGTCCGCCGGCACGTCCTTCGGCGTCTGCGTCACGAAGAACACACCGATGCCCTTGGACCGGATGAGCCGGACCGTCTGTGTGATGGATTCCAGGAAGGCCTTGGAGGCGTCGTGGAACAACAAGTGCGCCTCGTCGAAGAAGAAGACGAGTTTCGGCCGCTCCGGGTCCCCCACTTCGGGCAGGTCGGCATAGAGGTCGGCCAGCAACCACATCAGGAAAGTGGAGAACAGTCGGGGCTTGTCCTGTACCGCCGGGAGTTCCAGTACGGAAACCACCCCGCGCCCGTCGGGAGCCGTCCGGAGGAATTCGGCGGTGTCGAATTCCGGCTCTCCGAAGAAATCCACCGCACCCTGCTGCTCGAAGGCGGTCAAGGCCCGCAAAATGACCCCGGCCGTCACCGTGGAAAGCCCGCCGATGCCTTTCAGTTCGGCCTTTCCCTCATCGGATACGAGGAAGGCGACGACCGCGCGCAAGTCTTTGAGGTCGATCAGCTCCAGACCCTTGGAATCGGCGTAATGGAAGATCAGACCGAGCGACTGCTCCTGCGTCTGGTTGAGCTGGAGCACCTTCGAGAGCAGGACCGGTCCGAAACCGGTGACGGTGGCCCGGAGCGGAATACCCGGCCCGATACCGCCCAGGGAGTAGAACTCGGCGGGGCAGCCGGCGGCCGACCATTCCTGGGCCACTTCCCCGGCCCGCTCGTGGATCTTGTCGTTCGGCACGCCCGGCGCCGAAATCCCGGAGACGTCGCCCTTGACGTCCGCGAGGAAGACCGGGACGCCCGCCTCGGAAAGTTGCTCGGCGATGAGCTGGAGGGTCTTGGTCTTGCCGGTGCCGGTGGCGCCGGCGACCAGACCGTGCCGGTTGAGCACCGCCAGTGGAACGCGCACCTGCCGGTCCGGCAGGCAGCGGCCGTCCCAGACCAGGGCGCCCAAATCGAGCGCGGGGCCGGTGAACGCGTAACCGGCGGCGATCTCGTCTGCCGGGGCCACGGGGTCTGTGCTCTCGCTCATACGTCCCTCACGGATTGGCCTTGCTCCCGGATTGGCCTCGTGTGCCACTTTTGCACCGCCGTCACGATGCTGCGCCCGCAGGCACCGGCCCGGTAGGCTTTCCGTGTGATCTTCAAGCGCATCGGAAGCGGGCGGCCGTACCCCGACCACGGCAGGGAAACCACCCGGCAGTGGGCGGATGTCGCCCCGCGCCCGGTCCGGCTCGACCAGCTCGTGACGACCAAGGGACAGCTGGACCTCGAAACACTGCTCGCCGAGGACTCCACTTTCTACGGGGACCTCTTCGCGCACGTCGTGAAGTGGCAGGGCGACCTGTACCTGGAGGACGGGCTGCACCGCGCCGTGCGCGCCGCCCTCCAGCAGCGGCAGGTGCTGCACGCCCGCGTCCTCGAAATGGACTGACCGAGCTCGCCGCGCGAGGCCCGGGCACCGACGCGCGAGGCCCAGGGCACGGGCCCGCGGCTCCGGGCGGCGGGCACTGCCGTCCTGTCCGTCGGTGACACCCGTGCTGACCGGCCGATTGCGCCTTTCGGGTCGGCCTTTGCCGATCAATAGATCATTTAGTAGGCATCGTTCCGGTACGGCATTACGCTGCGCCCATGAGCATGCTCACTCCCCCCGGCATGGGCGGAAAGTACCGCGTCACCGGAGCTGCCTTCCCCCGCATGAGCCGCCCGCGGCGACGCCGCCGGATCATCCTCGCCCTGCTCGGCTCCGCCCTCGCGCTGGCCCTGCTCGGCTACGGGGCACTGCAGCTCATGGACGTCTTCCGGGGCGACACCAAGCACAAGACGGCCGCGGCCAAGGACTGCCCGACCGGTGCCCCCAAGGCGGGCCCGGCGGCGGCGCCGTCCAAACCCGCGGTGGTGCTGCCCCAGCCCGGCCAGATCACGGTCAACGTCTACAACGCGACCCCGCGCGCCGGTCTCGCCAAGGCAGTCGGGGACGAGCTGAAGAAGCGCGGCTTCGTGGTCGGCCAGGTCGGCAACGCCCCCGCCGACTTCGACAAGAAGATCCCCGGCACCGGGATACTGCTCGGTTCGCCCAAGACCGACAAGGCCGCGTACTCCGTGCTCGGCACCCAACTGGCCGGCATGACGCAGCACACCGACACCCGCGAGGGCGCGGACATCGACCTGATCCTCGGTGACGGCTTCAAGGAGCTGAGCACGAAGGAGGACGCGGACAAGGCGCTGGCCCTACTGGCCAACCCCGAGCCCGCGCCCGCCGCCAAGAAGTGCTGATCCGCGCCCGGGGCCCGGCTCGGCCGAGCCGATATCCGACCGCGCCGTGGCTATTCGACCGAGCCTGTATCCGACCGCACCGTTGCTATTCGGCCGAGCCGTACATGCGGTCACCCGCGTCGCCCAGGCCCGGCACGATGTAGCCGTGCTCGTTGAGCCGCTCGTCCACCGCCGCCGTGACCACCGTCACCGGTGTGCCCGCCAGCTCGCGCTCCATGACCTCGACGCCCTCCGGCGCGGCCAGCAGCACCACGGCGGTCACGTCGTCGGCGCCGCGCTTGATGAGCTCCCGGATCGCGGCGACCAGCGTGCCGCCGGTGGCCAGCATCGGGTCGACCACGTACACCTGGCGGCCGGAGAGGTCCTCCGGCATGCGCGTCGCGTACGTGGAGGCCTCCAGGGTCTCCTCGTTGCGGACCATGCCGAGGAAGCCCACCTCGGCGGTCGGCAGCAGCCGCACCATGCCGTCCAGCATGCCGAGACCGGCGCGCAGGATCGGGACGACCAGCGGGCGCGGGTACGAGAGCTTCACACCGGTGGTCGCGGCGACCGGGGTCTGGATGTCGGCCTGCTCGGTGCGCACGTCGCGGGTGGCCTCGTAGGCCAGGAGGGTCACCAGCTCGTCGGCGAGGCGGCGGAAGGTGGGGGAGTCGGTGCGCTTGTCGCGCAGGGTGGTCAGTTTGTGCGCCACCAAGGGGTGATCGACGACCTGCAAACGCACAACTTCCTCCAAGACCTCAACTGCCGCCAGCTGCCGGGTTTCGACCTGCGACCTGCGAAAACGGCCGCGGTGTGCGACCCACACCCAAAAGGCTACGCGCTGGGCGACACCTTCCGTGTCCTCGGTGGCCGAAGGACGCCCCCGGACGCCCCCCGGCGTCGGGATTGCGGGCCGCACCCGGCCCCAGCACCCTGGACTGATGAGCAACGGACTGGTGATCGCCGCGGTCGACGGCTCCGAGCACAGCCTGGAGGCCCTGGAGTGGGCACGTCTGGCGGCGCTGCGACACCACGCCGGGCTGCTCGTGGCGCATGTGCTCTCCGACAGCGCGCAGTTGTACGCGGGCCGGCGCTCCTCCCTGCACGACGCGTCCCAGCCGCCGGAGTACGCCGATCCGGTGGGTGACCGCGTACGGGCCCTCCTGGCGGCGGCGCCCGAACAGCCGGTCGAGGTGCGGTACGAGGCCCTGGAGGGGTCGGTTCCGGAGGCCCTGCGGGTGATCGGTGCCGAGGTGCGGCCGCTGGTGCTGGTGATGGGCTCCAGAGGGCGCGGGGGCTTCGCCGCGCTGCTGCTCGGGTCGAACAGTCGCGCCGTGGCCACCACCGCGCCGTGCCCGGTGGTGGTGGTGCCGCCGGCGGCGCGGGCCTCCGGAGGGGCCGGCGGGCCGGTGGTCCTCGGGCTGCACACCGCCGAGACGCACGACGACGTGCCGGCCTTCGCGTTCGCCGAGGCCGCCGCGCGGGGGACGGCCGTCCAGGTGGTCTCGGCCTACCCGGTACCGCCGTCGGTGCCGACGGCCGCCGCACCTCCGACCCCCGCCTTCGCAGTGATCACGCCCGAGGCGTTGGCCGGGAACGGCGGTGACACCGCTCCGGCCGAGCGGGACACGCTGCGGGCCCAACAGGAACGCCTCGCCCCGTTCCGCGACCGGTATCCCGGGGTGCCGGTGGAGCAGGCGGCCGTGCCGGGCGGGGCGGCCGAGCCCCTGGTCGAGGCCTCGCGCTCGGCGGCGCTGGTGGTGGTGGGCCGCCACCACCCGAGGCGGCGCCTGGGGCCCGTGATGATGGGCTCCGTCGCGAACGCGGTGCTCCAACACGCGCACGGCCCGGTGGCGGTCGTCCCGGCAATCCACGACGAACCTGCCTGAGCTGGGACGACTTGGGTGGCATCAACTCGGAAGTCCCGGGGAAGGTGGGTAGCACAACCGGAGTAGACCAGCCGGGGCGGTGGGCGATGGGGCCAGAGAAAGAGCCGGGCGATCCGGGGGAGCCGGAGAGCATGGCGCAGCGGCGGGCGCGACGCGCGCAGTTCCTCCGCGACCTGAACGAGGCGCGTGAACTGCGCGACCGCGTGCAGCCCAGACGCGCCCGCGCGGCCCGTATGCGCCAACAGATGCGGATGCGCACCTTCCGCTGGTAGGCCGTTTTTAAACCGCCAGGCCCACCGCCAGGCGCCGCCCGCGTGCGAGGTGCGGGACGGGACCGGGACGGTGCAGCGCGACACACCGCCGCGCGAACCCACCGCGCGGGCCCGACACACCACCGCGCGAACCCGCCGCGCGAACCGGCCTTACGTACAGGCCGCCCAACGCCCCTACGCTGCTCGGCGGCCCCGCGGCCCCGCGGCCCCGCGGCCCCCGACCATCGCGGCCCGGACCCCGGGCCCGGGCCCCCGACCCCGGGGGACACGCCCACCGCTCAGGCGGGTCCGGGCCGCCCAACGCCGCCCCCGCACAACCCGCGGAGCGCACGGCACGGGACGACGCAAGCGCGGAAGACCTCTCGCAAAGCCGCTGTTTCTGCCACGATGCCGATGGGGCGGGGTACGAACGGCTCGCACACGGCCGCTGCGACCCCAACCTCAGGCCGGGGGGACCTCCAACCGGCACGCCTACGACCAGTGGGAGAGTCACGGTGTACTTCGCCGCACTGCTCGCGCGCACCGAAGACGGGTGGGAAGCGAGCGACATGGAACTCGACGCCGTCGAGTCCTTGAGTGATCTGATCGATCTCGCCCGGTCCGCCGCTGTCGACGACGACACGGTGGTCGCCCTCATCGAGCAGGAGGACGCCTGGTTCGGCGTCATCCGCGTGGACGGCGAGGAGGACCCTCGGTACTTCGTATCGAACGCCTCCGCGGCCGACCGCAGCTCCTACGGCTCGATGCTGACCAAAGAGCTGCTGGGCAACGAGGAGGAGGACGACGAACTCGACGAACTCGACCTGGACGGCACCGAGGACGGCGAGGCGGACGCCATCGCCGCCTTCACCACCGAGGCCGACGACGCGGACGAAGGGGTCCGCGGCGGCGCCGAGCCGGTACCGGCCGGTCCGCTCGGCGACCCTCGACTGCTCGACGACCTCGGTGTGAGCCACAAGCAACTGATGACCCTCGACGGAGACGCCCTCTCGGAGATCGCCGAGTCGCTCGGTGCGACCGAGGTCCTGGAGGCCGTCCGCTAGTGATCTACGAGCACCACACGCACCACCCCGGTCCCGACCCCGTACGGGACCCCTGGCGGGACTCCATGCGCCTGGCCCTCCAGGAGGCCGCTCTGGCGGTGTCGGCCGGCGACGTGCCGGTCGGCGCCGTCCTGCTCGGCCCGGACCGGGAGGTCCTCGCCACCGGGCACAACGAGCGAGAGGCGACCGGTGACCCCACGGCCCACGCCGAGGTGCTCGCGCTGCGCCGGGCGGCCGCCGAGCTCGGCGAGTGGCGGCTGAACGGGTGCACCCTGGTGGTGACCTTGGAGCCGTGCGTGATGTGCGCGGGCGCCCTGGTGCAGTCGCGTGTGGCCCGGGTCGTCTACGGCGCGGACGACGAGAAGGCGGGCGCGGCGGGGTCGCTGTGGGACCTCGTACGGGACCGCAGGCTCAACCACCGGCCGGAGGTGATCCGCGGCGTCCTCGCGGACGAGTGCGCCCGTCAACTGACGGACTTCTTCCGCGACCTCTGACGCCCCCACCGGACCACCACCGGAGCCACCACCGGAGCCACCACCGGCGCGACCGCTGGTGGACCTCGACACGGCCTCCGACCGTCCCGGGCACGGCTCGCGGACCGGTCTCGGATACGGATTTCAGAGCACGGCGCTCTTTGGGCTAAGCTCTCTCTCGGTAGCGTGTCCGAGCGGCCGAAGGAGCACGCCTCGAAAGCGTGTGATGGTGCAAGCTATCCGTGGGTTCAAATCCCACCGCTACCGCTCTGAGCGAGAGCCCCGCCCCGCAAGGGTCGGGGCTCTCGTCGTTCCCGCCCGGCGGCGCGGCGCCCGGGCGGGAAGCGCTCGTACGGCGCTGTCCCGGAGCTCGTACGGCCGCTCTCCGGGGCCGCGGCGTGACCGGTCGCCCGCTCGGCCGTTGTCACGACATGACCAAGACCCAGCGCATGCTCGCCGCCTTCGCCCTCGCGGGGGCCGCCGCGGGCCTCGCCGCACCCGCCGCCTCCGCCGCGCCGATCGCCCCCCTCACCCTGCCGGACCTGCCGCAGGCCGCCCCGGGCATGCCGAAGGGTGCCACGCCCGGCTCCGTGCAGGAGATCGGCGCGAAGCTCAACGACCTCAACCAGCTCAACCGGCTGATGGACCTCCCGAACGACCTCGCGCCGGTGATCGCGCCCGTCCAGCCCCTCACGGACCTGGCCGGGGCCATCGGCTGACGCGGCCCCGCGACCCGGCCCCGCCGCGCCCCGCCCCCCGACCCGTCCGTGACGCGAAGAAGGCCCCGGCCGTAGCCGGGACCTTCACGTAGGGGCGGGGGGAGCGGCGTCGGGGGGACAAGCCGCTCCCCCCGATGAGACGGAACCTGCCAGTCCGCTCCGCGGTCGGGGGAAGCCCGCGGCTCGGACCCCGCAGCGAGGCCCTTTCCCTCACCCGCCGGCTTCCTGCCAGAACCGGTGGGCTCGTCTCCCATCCTGCGTCCTCCCCCGCCACCCCGGGACTGACAAAAGGCCTGTACCGACAGGTCATTGGTCCTTAAAGGGCAGGTGAGTGTCCGAACATGACCGGTTAGACTCACCCGACTCAGCAGGACCGGTTGGGGAGGCCGACACCGCTCGTGGACACCAAGAAGATCGTCATGGGCGCGCTCGTCGTCTTCGCACTCTTCGTGATCATCACTCAACCCGTCAAAGCCGCCGATATGGTCCAAATAGGCTTCCAAGGGATCTCGGACGCCGCCCACGGGATCGGCGAGTTCATGACCGAACTGGTGCGCTGAACCCGTACGCTGAAGCGGATTCCGGACTTACCGGCCCCCCACTCCGACGGGTGGGGGGCTTTTTGTGTTATCCGTGTTCACGACGAATATCCCGATATGCCCAATCCACCCAATCTACCCTCAACACGGCGATATCAGGTGCTTGCACACAGTGCACATCTTTTGTGATGCTATGACCGCTTTTGACGGATAGTTGACTGAAGGGGTGGCGTGACCGTGCCGGCCAGTACTGCGCCTCAGGTTCCACCCCAGCAGGACCCCCAGAACCCTCCGAGCCCCCCCGGCCCTCCAAGCCCCCAGAGCGCACAGGAACCTCCGGAGCCGACCGAGCCGCCGCAGCACGACCCCCAGGTCCCCCCGCAGCAGGAGTCCCCGCCCGACGTGCCGGAGGAGCCCCCGGCCGCCCCCAGGCCGCAGAGCCGCGGCGCCGACACCCGGGCCCTGACGCAGGTGCTGTTCGGTCAGCTCAAGAACCTCCAGCCGGGGAGCCGCGAGCACGCCCGGGTCCGCGGGGCCCTCATCGAGGCCAACCTTCCCCTCGTCCGTTACGCGGCCGCCCGCTTCCGCAGCCGCAACGAACCGATGGAGGACGTCGTCCAGGTCGGAACGATCGGGCTCATCAACGCGATCGACCGCTTCGACCCCGACCGCGGGGTGCAGTTCCCGACCTTCGCCATGCCCACCGTGGTGGGTGAGATCAAACGATACTTCCGGGACAACGTGCGCACCGTGCACGTCCCGCGCCGCCTCCACGAGCTGTGGGTCCAGGTCAACGCGGCCACCGAGGACCTCACCACGCTGCACGGACGCACCCCCACCACCCCCGAGATCGCCGAGCGCCTGCGCATCACCGAGGACGAGGTGCTGTCCTGCATCGAAGCCGGACGGAGCTACCACGCAACCTCGCTCGAAGCCGCCCAGGAAGGCGACGGAATGCCCGGCCTGCTGGACCGCCTCGGCTACGAGGACCCCGAACTGGCCGGCGTCGAGCACCGCGACCTCGTCCGCCACCTCCTCGTACAGCTGCCCGAGCGCGAACAACGCATCCTGCTGCTGCGGTACTACAACAACCTGACGCAGTCGCAGATCAGCGCTGAGCTGGGGGTTTCCCAGATGCATGTGTCCCGGCTGCTCGCCCGGAGCTTCGCGCGCCTGCGATCCGCAAACAGGATCGAGGCGTAACCGGAACGGGTGGAGATCACCCGACGCGTTTCCCGACAGACCGGGCTCATTCCGGTCTGTCGCTGGAGATACATGTCGACATGGCGCTACAGCGTGTTGCCGACATGTGACATTCTGCTGGAACCGCGTTTGCCGCAGCCCCGCCTCCGGTATTCAGGTGGAGGCTGCGTTCCTCCGACGGGCGCGCAGAGAAGCGCGACCGTCCGCGACCTCAAGGGGGTGGCATGTCCGTAGACCAGGGCAGCTCAAAGGTGCTCACGCTCGTCAAGCGTGAACTGCCGGCAGTGTCCAACCGCTCGGAAGCCATCGACACCCGCACGCTCTCCCGCTCCCTCTTCCAGCGACTTGCCGCCCTGGACGTGGACAGCCCCGAACGCGCGTACGTACGAGACACCCTGATCGAGCTGAACCTCCCCTTGGTGCGGTACGCGGCGGCCCGTTTCCGCAGCCGCAACGAGCCGATGGAAGACATCGTCCAGGTGGGCACCATCGGCCTCATCAAGGCGATCGACCGCTTCGACTGCGAGCGCGGTGTCGAGTTCCCGACCTTCGCGATGCCGACGGTCGTGGGCGAGATCAAACGATTCTTTAGGGACACTTCCTGGTCCGTGCGCGTCCCGCGCCGCCTCCAGGAGCTGCGGCTGGCCCTCACCAAGGCCAGCGACGAACTCGCCCAGAAGCTGGACCGGTCCCCCACGGTGCCCGAACTGGCCGCCGTGCTCGGGGTCTCCGAGGAGGACGTGGTCGACGGCCTGGCCGTCGGCAACGCGTACACCGCCTCCTCGCTCGACTCGCCCTCGCCCGAGGACGAGGGCGGCGAGGGCTCCCTCGCCGATCGCCTCGGGTACGAGGACAGCGCGCTCGAAGGTGTGGAGTACCGCGAGTCGCTCAAGCCGTTGCTGGCCAAACTCCCGCCCCGGGAACGGCAGATCATCATGTTGCGGTTCTTCGCGAACATGACGCAGTCGCAGATCGGCGAAGAGGTCGGCATCTCCCAGATGCACGTCTCCCGGCTGTTGACGCGCACGCTCGCACAACTGCGGATCGGCCTCATCGGCGAGTGACCGCCGAACGACCGCTGCCTCCGGCTTCCCATGTGACGGATCGTCAGTAACACTGGCGCGATGCGAACGGGAACCCGCCGGGCGACAGCACTCACCCTCTGCGGCGCGGTCGCCGTCGTGGCCTTGGGCGGCTGCGGCGGCCCGTCCCACGGCGGCTACGTCGCCGTGGGGGCGGCCCCACCCGGCCCGGGTCGGAACGTGCCCCCACGGGGCGAGGTGGAGTTCCAGCAGCTCGGCGCCCCGGCGGCGGGCGGCGCAGACGCGTCGGCCACCAGTGGTACGTCGCCCGGTGCGGGGGACGCGCGGACCTCGGCCGACTCCACCCGGGGCGGACCCTCGTCCACCTCAGCCGGCGGCTCCGCACCCACCGGCACCTCGCCGGAAGCCGACCCCACCACCACCGCCCCCCACAACCCCGGGAACCCGGCTTCGGGAGCCGGATCGGGGACGGGGCCGGCGTCAGGGACCGGGGCGGGGGCGCCGGGATCGCCGCCCGTGCCCACGCCGCCCGCGCCGGGCGGACCGGGCACTCCGACCCCGGCGCCCGCCGGCCCGGCCCGGCTGACGGTCGGCGCCCCGCTCCGGTCTGCCGCCCCCGACCGTTGGTGCGAACGCGTCACGGTCACCTTCACCAACACCGGTGGTACGGCCGCGCGCTCGGGCACGGTCAGCTTCGCGACGCACATCATCGGCGCGCTCGGAATCGACTGGGCCACGATCACGACGACCCGGCCACTGCCCGTACCGATCGCGGGCGGCACCTCGAAGACACAGACCTATACGGTCTGCGTCGAGTCCTGGCGGGTCCCACTCGGCATGCGGGTGGAGACCCGGAACGTCACCGCCATCTGGGGCTGACTCCGCTCCGCGACGAAATGACGGGACTAACCCAGCGCCAGCCAGGCGACCGCCGCGATCACGAGGAGTCCGACGAGGCCCAGGCCGATCCACATGCCGGTCTTGGGGGCCGCCTTCGCGGGCCGGCGCCGACGGGCTCCCGGCACGGTGGCTCGCACCGGCTCGGCCTCCTCGACGAACGCCCGGAACATCTGGGTGCTGCCCGCGGGGTCGTAGTTGCCCTCGGGACCTGCCGAGTGAGGACCTGATGAGTTGTGGTTCGCAGCCATGGCTCCGCACCCTAGCGGGTTTGTCCCTGCCCTTACCGCCCCACCCCGCGATGTCCGGGGTGGGGGTGGCCGGTCGAGCTCGGCATGTTCGTGGCGATCCTGTCCTCGACGGGGAATCGGCGGGAGTGGGTTCGGGGGATCAGGCCCCGCCGGTCGGGGACGCGGACAGGTCGTAGAAGGTGGCTCCGCCGACCGTGGTGGCCTTGAAGGTGGCCTTCACCCAACTTTCGATGGCGCTGCTCGTGCCACCGCCCGGACCGAAGGCGGCACGCCGGGAGCCGGTGGTCTCCCCGCCGGTTCCGCCTTGGCTTCGTCGCTGCGGGCCGCCCTGGGCCTGGTTCTCGCTCTGGCCGATGAACCAGTGGATGCGGCCGGCCTTCACGTAGGCCTTGAACCGCTCCAGGGTCGGCGAGGGATCGCTGCCGTTGAAGCCGCCGATCGCCATCACGGGAGCGCCGGAGGCGAGTTGGTAGCTCGCGGCGTTCTGCGAGCCGATGGCCGCCGCCGCCCACGTGTAGCGCGTGGCATCGGCCCGCAGCACGGCAGTGGCCTCGGCGCTCGCCTTGGTGCCGTTGAGCAGACCGCCGGGGCCGCCGCCGGCGGTACCCCGCGGACCGGTCGCACCGGCCGGGCGGGTTCCCACGGGGGCCTTGCCGCCCGGAGCACCGGGGGGTCGTGCCCCGGGGGGCACCTGTGGCCCGCCGGCCCGGGCGCCCGGGGGCACGGCACCGCCGGGGAAGTAGAACGCGCGCATGCCGCGGCCACCCGGCCCTCCGCCGCCCGCCACCGCCGGGCCCGCCGTCACGATGGACCCCGTGTGCGGGGTGTTCACCGTGGTCAGGCAGTAGGCGAAGGGCCCTGCCAGCGCCGCGCCGAGCCCGACGCCCGCCGCCGCCAAGAGCGCCCTGCGGCCCAGTCGGGCGGCGAAGATCAGCGCGACGGCCGCGCCGAGCCCCGCGACGAGCACCGTCCAGCGCAGCCACGGCAGATATCCGCCTGCGCGGCCGAGCAGTACGAAGGCCCAGTACACGGTGAGCGCGAGGGTTCCGGCGAGGGTCAGCGAGGCGGCCCTGCTGCCCCGCTCCTCCCACAAGACGGCGACGCCCATGCCGACGAGCGCGGCCACGAACGGGGCGAGGGCCACGGTGTAGTACTCGTGGAAGATCCCCTGCATGTAGCTGAAGACCAGGCCGGTGATCAGGAGTGAGCCGCCCCAGGCGAGGAAGGCCGCGCGGGCCATGCTCTCCAGCGAGTCCGTGGCTCGACGGGCCCGCCAGGTGATCACCAGCCCGGCCACGAGCATGAGCAGGGCCGCCGGGAGCAGCCAGGAGATCTGGCCGCCGATTCCGGTCGAGAAGAGCCGGTCGATTCCGGTCTCGCCCCAGCCTCCGCCGGCGCCCCCGCCGGGGCGCCCGCCGCCGACGCTGCCGGTCTCGTTGCCGTTGATCCGGCCCAGCCCGTTGTAACCGAAGGTCAATTCCAGGAAGGAGTTGTTCTGCGAACCTCCGATGTAGGGGCGGGACGCGGCGGGCCACAGCTCCACCACGGCCACCCACCAGCCGCCCGCGACCGCCATCGTGATTCCGGCGAGCAGCAGCTGACCCAACCGCGCGCGCACCCGCGTCGGAGCGCACACCGCGTACAGGACGGCCAGTGGCGGCAGGATCACAAGGGCCTGGAGCGTCTTCGTCAGGAAGGCGAGCCCGACCGCGGCGCCGGCCGCGACGATCCAGCCGGTGCGCGCGCCGTCGAGCGCCCGCAGGACGCAGTACACGGTGACGGTCATCAGCAGGGCGAGCAGCGCGTCGGGGTTGTTGAAGCGGAACATCAAGGCCGCCACGGGCGTCAGTGCGAAGACCGTGCCGCTCAGCAGGGCCGCCACGGGGCCGAACTGACGTCGTACGGCGGCGTAGAGCACCGCGGTGGTACCGACGCCCATCAAGGCCTGGGGGACGAGGATCTGCCATCCGCCCAGTCCGAAGAGCCGCACCGACAGGGCCATCGGCCACAGGGCGGCCGGGGGCTTGTCGACGGTGATGGAGTTGCCCGCGTCGGAGGAGCCGAAGAAGAAGGCCTTCCAGCTCTCGGCTCCCGCCTGGACGGCGGCCGAGTAGAAGGAGTTCGCGTACCCCGAGGCACCCAGGTCCCACAGCAACAGGACCGCGGTGAGGAATAGGAGCAGGGCATAGGCGGGGCGTTCCCAACGGGGCCGACCGGTCGGCGCGGCGGTGCTGGTGGCGACCGGTGGGGCGGGCGGGAACAGGGGCACTGCTGCCGTCGTCATCGGATGTCGTCCTTCGTGGGGTTGCCGCGCCGCTCGGGGAAGACCCAGGCGCGAAAGAGCAGGAAGCGCAGCACGGTGGCGGCGAGGTTGGCGGTGATCAGTACGGCGAGTTCGGTGCTGTGGGCGGCGTTGGTGGCAGCCGCGTCGAGTGCTGCGAGCGAACCACTGGTCAGGGCGAGCCCGATGGCGAAGACCAACAGCCCCTGTGCCTGGTGGTGTAGGGCGCGGGCGCGTCCCCGTACCCCGAAGGTGAGTCGGCGGTTTGCGGAGGTGTTGGCGACGGCCGAGAGCAGCAGGGCCGCCGCGTTGGCGACCTGGGGGCCGGCCGAGATCCGGAAGACCGAGTACAGCGCCAGGTAGAGCAGCGTGCTGAGCAGGCCTACCGCGCAGAAGCCGAGGAGCTGGCGGGCCAACCCGCGTGGTACCCCGGGCAGTGCCGTCCGGTCCCGTGGGTCGTCACCGAAGGGGCGGGCCAACCGGTCGAGCGGCAGGGCGCCCACCGCGAGCGCCCGGCCCACCCGCCAGACGCCCTTGAGGTCCTCGGCGGCGGTGCGGACGATGTGGACCGTGGAGTCGGGGTCGTCCACCCAGTCCACCGGGATCTCGTGGATGCGCAGCCCGGCCCGCTCGGCCAGCACCAGCAGCTCGGTGTCGAAGAACCAGCCGGAGTCCTCCACCAGTGGCAGCAGCCGTTCGGCGACTTCGCGCCGGATGGCCTTGAACCCGCATTGGGCGTCACTGAAGCGGGCGGCGAGGGAGGAGCGCAGCAAGAGGTTGTAGGCCCGGGAGACGAACTCGCGCTTCGCTCCGCGTACCACGCGTGAGGAGCGGGCGAGCCGGGTGCCGATGGCGAGGTCCGAGTGACCGGAGATCAGTGGGGCGACCAGGGGCAGCAGCGCGTTGAGGTCGGTGGAGAGGTCCACGTCCATATAGGCGAGGACGGGAGCATCCGACCGCGACCAGACGGTGCGCAGGGCGCGCCCGCGCCCCTTCTCTTCCAGTCGGGTACTGCGGACCCCGTCCACCGTGGCGGCGAGGGCGGTCGCGACGTCGGGGGTCCGGTCCGTGCTGGCGTTGTCGGCGATGGTGATCCGGAAGGCGTAGGGGAACGTCCTGGTGAGGTGATCGTGGAGCCGGCGCACGCACGGGCCGAGGTCTTTCTCCTCGTTGAACACCGGGATCACCACGTCGAGTACGGGCTCACCGGGCGCGGGTGCCAGGTGCCCGCGGGCAGGGAGGGCTCCGGGGCCGTAAGAGGTGTCGGTTGACATGTTCCGACCCTCGTCGGGCGAACTGTCACCGCTGTGTGGTGAGCCTGTGCTCCGTCTGTGAGTCGGTGCGCACCGTCGGTGAGCCGGGGCCGGCCGTGGCGTGTGCGAGAGGCAGGAGGACCTCGAAGCAGGTCCGGCCGGGTCGGCTGTGGACCTCGACCCGCCCGCCGTGGGCGGTGACGACTGCCTGGACGATGGCGAGCCCGAGGCCGGTGGATCCCGCCACCCTGGACCGGGACGCGTCGCCGCGGGCGAACCGCTCGAAGACGTGCGGGAGCAACTCCGCCGGAATACCCGGCCCGTTGTCCTCGACCCGGAGGCGGACGAGCGGTGTTTGACGTGAAACACCGAACGCCTCGGGGCTTGTTTCACGTGAAACATGGGCGGTGACGGTGGTGCCCGGTGGGGTGTGGGTGCGTGCGTTGGCGAGAAGGTTCACCAGGACCTGTTGGATACGGGCCGGGTCGGCCCGGATGGTCGCGGGATCGTCCGGGAGCTCCAGCCGCCAGTGGTGTTCGGGCCCGGCGGCCCGGGCGTCGCTGACGGCGTCGACGACGAGGGGGGCGAGGTCGGTGGCGGTGTCGTCGGTGACGAGGGGTCGCCCCGCGTCCAGCCGGGCCAGCAGCAGGAGGTCTTCGACCAGGCCGGTCATCCGGGTGGCTTCGGACTCGATGCGGCCCAGGGCGTGGCGGGTGTCGGGTCCGGGCTCTTCGTGGCCCCGGCGGGTCAGTTCGGCGTAACCCCGGATCGAGGCCAAAGGGGTACGCAACTCGTGGCTGGCGTCGGCCACGAACTGACGTACCCGGGTTTCGCTCTGCTGCCGGGCGGTGAGCGCGGAGGAGACATGGCCCAGCATCCGGTTCAGCGCCGCTCCGACCTGGCCGATCTCGGTACGGGGGTCGGCTTCGGCGTCCGGCACCCGCTCGTGCAGGGCCGGCTCACCGCTGTGCAGGGGGAGTTCGGAGACGCGGGTGGCGGTGGCGGCCACGCGCCGTAGCGGTCGCAGCGCCACGCCGACCAGCGCCTGCCCGGCGAGCGAGGCGGCGATCAGGCCGGCCAGGGTCGCGAAGACCTCCACCGCGACCAGCGTCCGGACGGTGGAGTCGACTTCGCCGAGCCGAAAGCCGAGGACGAGGCTTCCGTCGGGAGCGGTGAGCACCCGATAGCCGCCGAGCTCGGGCAGATCCACGTCATGCGGCCCGAGCCGGCCTTGAGCCGCCTTGCGGGCGACCTTTTTCAACGCCGCGGTCTGGGCTTCGGTGAGGGGCTGGCGGTGATCGAACTCCGGGCCGCCGACCGCGGCGTTGCGGGCGCTGCCGATGACCTTGCCGTTCTCGTCGAGCCTGATGCCGGCCGCGTCCGGCGGGGTTCCGGCGAGCACGAAGCCGAGGTTGCCCTCTCGGGCCGCCTTGCCGGCGCCGGGTCCCCGGGTGGCCATCGTGATGGAGGTCCGCAACTGATCGTCCAGTTGCTGGACCAGGTACTGGCGCAGCGCGAAGGTGGTGACCGTGCCGATGGCCGCGCCGACGACAGCGATCAGCACCACCGCCGCCAGGACGAGCCTGGACCGCAGCGACCAAGGCCGCCGCGTCCTTCGCCGTCGGACCCGGGCGGAGGGGGCCTCGATGGACCGGTCGTCCGTGGTGGGGCGGGCCGGGGCGACATCGTCGGCGTTCGCGGGGGGACGGCCGGCCCCGGAGGCGAGCCGGCGCCACCCGGCGCGACCCCCGCTCCCGCGCCCGGGAAGACGTACGGCCACTACTCGGCCGGCTTGATCAGGTAGCCGGCGCCCCGTCGGGTGTGGATCATCGGCGGCCATCCCGGACCGCTCTCCAGCTTCCGCCTCAGGTAGGAGATGTACAGCTCGACCACATTGGCCTGGCCGCCGAAGTCGTAGGACCACACACGGTCCAGGATCTGCGCCTTGCTCAGGACCCGGCGCGGGTTGCGCATCAGGTAGCGCAGCAGCTCGAACTCCGTGGCGGTCAGGTGGACCTCTTGGCCGCCGCGGGTCACCTCGTGGCTGTCCTCGTCCAGCCGGAGGTCACCGACGGCCAGGACCGAGCCGCCTCGGGCCGCCTGCGCCGCGCCCGAGCGGCGGACCAGGCCGCGCAGCCTGGCCACGACCTCCTCCAGGCTGAACGGCTTGGTGACGTAGTCGTCGCCGCCCGCCGTCAGCCCCGCGATGCGGTCCTCCACGGAGTCCTTGGCGGTCAGGAACAGCACCGGCACGTGCGGGAGCTCCCGGCGCAGCCGGCCGAGCACGGCGAGGCCGTCCATGTCCGGGAGCATGATGTCGAGGAGCACCACGTCCGGGCGGAATTCCCGGGCGGTCCGCACAGCGGCCGCCCCGTCACCGGCGCTGCGGACCTCGCACCCCTCGTAGCGCAGGGCCATGGACAGGAGTTCGGAGAGCGCGGCCTCGTCGTCGACGACGAGCACCCGGCACGGGCCGCCGTCGGGCCGGACGAGGGCCGTGTGCTTGCCGGTGGACGTGGACGCTTGGGAGGTGGTCGTCGCAGTCATGCGTACACGCTGGACGGAACCTCTGAGAGCGTTCTTGCGCCTGCCTGTGAATTTCCTGAGAAGCGGGCCGGCGCGGCCCCGCCGTTCCGGTTCAGGCCAGGTGGAAGAGTCGCGCGCCGTTGTCGTGGCAGACCGCCCGCAGCCAGTCGTCCCCGAGGCCGAGCCGTTCGAGGGCGGCCAGCTGGTGCTCGTAGGGGTAGGGGATGTTCGGGAAGTCGGTGCCGAGCAGAATCCGGTCGCCGAGGTCCGCGAGCCGCCCGAGGTCACCTGCGGGGAAGCCGCTGAACTGTTCGGAGAAGTCGGTGAAGGCCATGGTGGTGTCGAGGCGGACCTCGGGATACCGGTCGGCCAGGTCGAGGAAGTCGACGTATTCCGGCATGCCCATGTGGGCGATGATCAGGGGCAGCCGCGGGTGCCGGGCCAGCAGGCGCGCGATCGGTTCCGGACCGGTGTGCTTCCCCGGTACCGGCCCCGAGCCACAGTGGATCACGATCGGGACGGCGGCCTCGGCCAACAGTCCCCAGACCGGTTGGAGCCGTTCGTCGTTCGGGTCGTAGGCGCCGACCTGAAGGTGCGCCTTGAAGATCCGCGCTCCCCCCTCGACGGCCTGGCCGACGTACTCCGCCACGCCCGCCTCCGGGAAGAAGGTCGCGGTGCGCAGGCAGTCGGGCGTCCGCGCGGCGAAGTCCGCGGCCCACGCGTTGAGCCAGGCGGCCATCGCCGGCTTGTGCGGGTAAAGCATGGCGGTGAAGGCCCGGACCCCGAACGCGCGCAGCAGCGCGACCCGCTGATCCTCCTCGTGCCGGTAGGTGATCGGCCACTCGACTCCGGTCAGCGGGCCGACGGCGTCGAAGTAGTCCCACACCTTGCCCAGAACCCGCTCGGGCATGAAGTGCGTGTGCACGTCGACCAGCCCGGGCAGTCCCAGCCGGTCGCGGAAGGCGCGAACCGCCTCAACCGTCGTCGCGGACAAAACCGTGGCTCCGTTCGACCGTGGCGACGTGCAGCGTGTAGCTCTGGTACCAGTGGGCGCGGCCGTGCTCTATCGCTGCCCGGTGTTCCAGGTCCTCCCGCCACGCGGAGAGGGAATCGTGGTCGCGGAAGTAGGCGACGGTGATGCCGAGGCCGTCGGGGGTGCGCGCGGACTCGTGTCCGAGGTAGCCGGGGTTGGTCCGGACGATCTCTGCCATCCGGTCACTGGTCTGCGGGTAACCGCCGTCGTCGGAGGTGCGCAGGCTCGTGAAGACGGCCATCACGTACGGCGGTTCGAAAGGCGGTAGGGGTTGGGCGCTCATGGCGACCACCCTCCGTGGCGGTCCCTTCGCCTGTCCACCCGAAAGGGGGCCGTAGGGCCAAAGGGATCCAAGTTTTGACCTTGGTACCTCCCGGTCGCGGCTCCCTCCGGGCGTCCGGTCCGGGTCCCAGGGTCCGGGTGCCCGGCGGGAGGCCGGTCCGTCGTCCGGGCGGGGCGTCGGTCGGTCAGAACAACCCGTCCTGCTCGGCGTCGGCAGTCGATGCGATCGCCACCACCGGCACGTCCGTGCCGGCGTCACCCGCCGCGGCCACCAGTTCCCAGCCGGCCAAGAGGCGGGTGTCCACCACCAGCCCGTCCGCGAAGTGCAGGTCCGGCCCGGCCGCGCCGACCAACAGGCCGGCCACCGTCCCGCCGGGCACCAGCTCGGCGACCACCCCCGTCGGCTTCGGGAGCGCGTCCAGCCCGAAGGCGGACGCGTGATCGACGACTTCGCAGCCCACCGGCTCCAGGGACTCCGGCCACCCGGGCAGCGCCACCGCACGGGCGTGCAGCTCCGCGACCTCCCGGGCCCGTCCGGCCGGCGGCGGCAGGTCGGCCCGTACCGCCCGCTTGCGGGCGTAGGCGATCCGGTCCGGGACTCCGAGAGCCGCCCGCAGGAGTTCCTCGGTGCGCCGCGCGGCCATCAGCGGGCCACGCCCCAACCAGGCCCAGGTCACCGCTCCCTGTTCCAACAACCGGGCCGGGCCGCGCTCCTCGGCGGTGATGCCGACCTTGATCAGGCCGGTCCCGAACCAGGCGAGGTACACCCGGTAGGGCCGCGGATCGGCGGCGTTGGTGTCGGCGGCCACGGAGAAGGACCGGTCCAGCCGCGCGCACTCGGGGCACTGGGCGCTCCCCGTCCGCCCCGCCACCGTCCGGCGCGCGGGACACGGCGTCCGCTTTCCCGCCCGCCGTACTCCGAGGCAGTGCCGCTCGCCCCGGGCGGCGAAGGCCAGCCGCCGTCCGTAGCCGAGCAGGCTGTCGCGCTCCGCGCGTTCGCCTCCGTACCAGCCGATGCGGGGCCGCCCGTCCTGCCACCGGATGCCGGTGCACCACCAGGTCACAGCGGGAGCGGCCGCTCGAAGAAGGTCTCCAGGACGACGGTGGCGTGCGTTCCGCTGACGCCCTCGATGGCGTACAGGCGGCGCAGTACGTCCTGCAGCTGTTCGGTCGAGCCCGTCCGCACCTTGACGAGAACAGAGGCGCTGCCCGCGATGATGTGCGCCTCCTGGATCTCCGCGATGTCCTCGAACGCGGCCCTGGAGTCCCCCATCCAGGCATTCGAATCCACCATCACATAGGCCAGGACCCCGCTCCCGACGGCCGCCGGCTCCACGTCGACCGTGGTCCGCCGGATGACTCCGCGCTCCCGCATTTTCCGTACGCGTTCGTGCGTGGCCCCCGCCGAGAGCCCGACCGCCGCGCCGAGGGCGGCGTACGACTGGCCCGCGTCCTGCTGGAGCCGCTGGAGCAGCGCCCGGTCGATGTCGTCCACGCGATCTTCCCCTCATCCACCCGTCAACACTTGCGAAGACAGTACCTGATACTGCAATCTCAGCCTCACGCCGAACACTATTCGGAGCGCTCGACCATTGGGGGAAAGATGTCATCCATAGCGGACGCCACTCTGTACGAGATCCTGGACGATCGCTTCCGCACGGGCCGCTGCGCCAACGGTGACGCCCGGCTGGAGCGGCTCCACGACGACTGCCGCTGGGCGGAGGGCCCGCTCTACCTGCCGGCATGGCGGCAGGTGGTGTGGAGCGACATCCCCAACGACCGGATGTTGCGCTGGGACGAGGCCACCGGCGCCGTCTCGGTGTTTCGCACCGGCGCCGGGAACCCCAACGGCAACACCCTCGACCGCGAGGGCCGCCTGATCACCTGCGAGCAGGGCAACCGACGCGTCACCCGCACCGAACCCGACGGAACCCTCACGGTCATCGCCGAACGGTGGGACGGCAAGCGCCTCAACAGCCCGAACGACGCGGTGGTGCGCTCCGACGGCTCGATCTGGTTCTCGGACCCGGACTTCGGCATCAACAGCGACTACGAGGGCCGGCGCGCGCCGAGCGAGATCGGCGCCTGCAACCTCTACCGCGCCGACCCGGCGACGGGCGAGGTCCGCCTGGTCGCGGACGGCTTCCTCGGCCCGAACGGGCTCGTCTTCTCCCCCGACGAGAGCGAGCTCTACGCGGCGGACACCCGAGCGGGCCAAATCCGCGCCTTCAAGGTCACCGACGCGGGGACCCTCACCGCCGACCGCGTCTTCGCCGCCTGCCCCTCGGTCGACAACATCCGCTTCGACGACGCCGGCCGACTGTGGGCGGCCGCGATGCGGGACGGCGTCCGCTGCTACGCGCCGGACGGCGACCTCATCGGCCGACTGCGCGTCCCCGAGCCGGTCTCGAACATCGCCTTCGGCGGACCGAAGAACAACCGCCTCTTCATCACCGCCACCACCTCGCTCTACTCCCTGGTCCTCTCGGTCACCGGCCTGCCCCGCGTCCACCGCCCCTGACACCTGCGGACACAACGCAAAAGGCCCCCCGGCGAACCGGGGGGCCTCTTCGGCTGTGCACTCGGCAGGATTCGAACCTGCAACCTTCTGATCCGTAGTCAGATGCTCTATCCGTTAAGCTACGAGTGCTTGGGCTGTTCGGGGTTTTGCGCCCCGTTGGCCTTGCGAGAACAACAATACATGGACCACGGCGGGACGCGAAATCCATTAGCCCCACCGCCGCTGACCTGCGGAAACAGCGCGGATGGAGATCATCCGGAAGGCTCCGGGCGGCGCTCGGGGATCGGCGCGGTACCCCTCCCGGGGCGTTCGAAACACGAAGAAGCCCCGGTCCTCATGGACCGGGGCTTCTTCGAGGTGCGGAGGCGGAGGGATTTGAACCCTCGATGGGGGGTAAGCCCCAAACCGCATTAGCAGTGCGGCGCCATAGACCGGACTAGGCGACGCCTCCAGCACACCCTCGCGTACGAGGGTGCGTGCAGATGATGACACAGGCGCGGGGCCGGTCACCAATCCGCTCCCACGGTACAAGGAACGACGGGCCCGGGGCAAAGCCTTAAAGGCATCCACCAGCCGAAGCACCGATGCGCGCGGGCGGCCGCGCGGGCAGCCCGCGCGGGCTGCCCGGCCGCCTCGAACGGTCGCGTCCCGCCGCGTGCCGTACGGACACGTACACGCGCACGCGTCGGCCCGGACGCAACGTCGGGCCGCGCGGGTCGTTGGTGAGGCGTACGACGTACGGACGACCTGGAGTGCCCCATGCTGCGTCTCGCCGCCTTCGCCGTCACCTCCGCCCTGGCCGCCGCGGCCGCCGGGCCGCTGCCACCCCTGCCATTGGAGCGGCTGCTGTCGACGCCCGACCGGCTCGGCATCGCCGTGTCCGACACCGGCAACCCGCGCACGGACGGCGAGTACCGGTTGGAGTGCGACCCGGTCGGCGGGAACCACCCGAAGGCGGAGGAGGCCTGCGCCCGCCTTGACGCACTCGCGCGGGAGGGCAAAGACCCCTTCGCCCCCGTGTCCAAGCGCCAGATGTGCACGATGGTCGACGGCGGCCCGGCCACCGCCCGGATCACCGGAACGTGGCACGGCAAGAAGGTGGACGCCACCTTCCGGCGGAGGAACGGATGTGACATCGCCCGGTGGAAGACACTGGAACCTGTGCTTCCGAGTGGGCGCTCCTGACCTGGGAGGATGCGAAGGATGTGCGGTATCAACCCCTCATCGACCCTCCCGCCGCGGGACGGTGCCCTTAGACTCCTCCCGTGACATGCCGGTAGTCGTGGTCAGGGAGGAAGCTCGTCGTGAGCAGCAGGCCATCCCGAGGCGCTGCTCGCCTCGCAGCAATACTCGACGCACTTCCTGACGCGCTGTTGCTCGTCAACGCCAACGGCACTGTGGTCAACGCGAATTCGATCGCCCTGGAGATCATGGAGAGCCCCGGCACCGGTCTCGTCGGCCGCGGGGTGTTGGACCTCCTGCCCGAGTTCGACTCGAAGCTCATCCCCGGCTCGATGCGCCGTCCCGGTGACGACGAAGAGGGACGGGCGAAGCCCAAGAGGATGACGGCCCGACGCACCGACGGCAGCGAGTTTCCCGTCGAGGTCACCGCCGCGCACCTCGACGGCCGGGACGCCTACCGCGAGCCGCAGCCCGCCTACACCGGTGACGAGCTGCTGATGCTCGTCGTACGGGACCTGTCCCAGACCGTCGACACCGAGGCCGAGCTCGCCCGTTCCCAGCGACAGACCGAGATGATCCTGCGCGCCGCCGCCGAGGGCGTGGTCGGCACGGACACCGACGGCAGGGTCGTCCTCGTCAACCCGGCCGCCGCGCAGATCCTCGGCTACCGTGCCACCGATCTCGGCAACCGCGAACTGCACGGGCTGATCCAGCACTCACGCGCGGACGGTTCGCCGTTCCCCTTCGAGGAGTCCCCGCTCGCCGACACCCTGCGCAGCGGTCGCAAGCACCGGGTCCGCAGCCAGGTGCTGTGGAACAAGGCCGGGCAACCGGTCTCCGTCGACCTGACCACCTCGCCCGTACGGGACGGCGATCTGCTCGTCGGCGCCGTCATGACCTTCACCGACCGGCGGCCCTACGACGCCCTGGCGGCCCGGCACGCCCAGTTGCTGGCGGTGCTCGGCGAGTCGCTGCGCGGGCCGTTGGAGGAACTGCGCGGGGAGCTGGCGACGCTGGCCGCCGACGACGCGGGCCAGCTGTGGCCCGAGGCGAACCAGCTGCTGCACCACCTGGCGGCCGGCTACTCCCGGATGACCACGCTCGTGGACAACGTGCTGGGCTACCAGCGGTTGGACGCGGGCAGCGACAAGCTCGCCAAGGAAAAGACGCTGATCAACAAAGTCGTCGCGGCGGGTGTCGACGGCGCGGTGGAGCTGATCGGGCCGGGCCGGGCGCAGTTCGCCGTGCACGCGCCGACGATCGAGGCCGAGGTGGACGGGGAGCGGATCGCGACCGCGCTCGCGCACCTGGTCGCCGACGTCGCCGGGGTGGACGCCACGGGCAAGACCCGACAGGGCAGCGGATACAGCGACTCGACGATCGTGGTGGCCGCCGCGCAGCGCGGTGACGTCGTACGGATCGAGGTACGCGGGCCGTACGAGGGCGGCAACCCGGTGCACGAGCCGATCGTGCGGGGCATCGTGGCCGCGCACGGCGGGGTCCTGCAGACGGTCGACGTCCCGGGCGCGCCGGGCGGTACCTACGTGCTGGAGCTGCCGCTGGGTGCGGGGGCCGGGACGGTGACGCTGCCGGAGCCGGAGCCGGAACCGGAGAAGGCCGCGGCGGCGGAAGCCGAGCCGAAGGCCAAGGACGGCGCCGGAGTCGGGGGCGAGGCCGGGGGCCGGCGGGCCCGGCGCGGCGTGGACGCCTTCCTGGACGACGCCGCCGACGAGGCGAAGGGGTCGCGGGAGGCCGGCGGCGCGCTCGCGCTGTCGTCGGGGCGGCGTCGTGTGGACGGCACGCTCGACGGCCCCGGTACGAACGGGCCCGGTACCGACGGCCCTGGCACCAACGGGCCCGAGCTGGCGCAGTCTCCGGTGAACCCGGCGGGTCTGGGTACCGGGCGTCGGCGCGGCCGGGACGGTGACGGCAGTTCGGGCGGACCCGGCGGCGTCGGCGGCGTCGGCGGTCCCGACGCTTCCCCGCGTCCCGGCGGACCTCAGCCCGCACAGCCCCAGCCCCAGCCCGGGCAGCCCGTGTCGGCCCAGTCCGCGGCGCGGCAGCCCGTGCCCCCGCGCGGGACCGGGATGCCGGCGCTGCCGCCCGTGCCCCCGGTGCCGACCGTTCCGGTGACCGAGCATCCGGCCGGTCGCCGCCGCGCGTTGGGCCCGGCCGTACCGGCCGGCTCGGCGTCGGGTCCGGCGGGTCCGGCGGGTCCGTCGGGTCCGGCGGGTCCGGCGGGTCCGTTCCCGCAGCCGGCCGGTCCGGTTCCGGCGACCGGGCTCACGGCTCCCGTCCCCCAGCGACCCATCGCCCCGGAGGGCGGCTTCGCCCTGCCCGCCGGTCCGACCCCCGCCCCGGGTGCCGGGGCGGGACCCGCTCCGGCCGGGGCCGACGCGGAGGCCCCGGTCGGCCGCCGGGGGCGCCGGGTGCTCGGCGCGCCCGCGGCCGAGGCTCCCGAAGCCGCCCCCGCTGCCGGGCCGGAGGCCCCCGGGCCGGTACCGCCCACGGGGCGGCGTCGCGCCCTGCCCGACGCTCCCGCCTGGCCGGTGCCCGCGGCACGTGCCGCCTCCGAGGACGGCGAGTCCGCGGCGGGCCCCGTATCCGTACCCGGTGCCCGGCAGCCGCACGACGGTCCGCCCGAGGCCTCGCAGCCGATCAGCGTGCGCGCCCTCGGCACCCTCGGCCAGGGCATCTCGGTCGACGCGGGCGGTTCCGGCCGTCGCCGCCGACTGTCCGAGCCCACGCCCCAGGGCCGTGCCTTCGCCATAGGAGCGCCCGAGGCGGGGGCCGACGAGGGCCCGGAGCCGCTCGACGGCCCCGGCGGCGCGGTCGAGGTGGTCAACCGCCCCGTACCGCTGCCCGTGGACGACGAGCTTCCGCCGGAGCCGCTGGACAACCCGCGCCGGCTGCTGGTGTGGCCCGCGCCCGACGCCCAGACCCAGCAGGCGCTCAGCGACCGGGGCTACCGCCCGGTGATCGTGCACTCCCGCGAGGAGGTGGACGCGCAGATCGCCGCGTTCCCCGCCGCCTTGTTCGTGGACCCGCTGACCGGTCCCATCACGCGCACCGCCCTTCAGTCGCTGCGCCAGGCAGCGGTGGCGGCGGAGGTTCCCGTCCTGGTCACGGCCGGACTCGGGCACGCCACGCGCGAAGCGGCCTACGGGGCCGATCCCGCCGTACTGCTCAAGGCGCTCGCGCCGCGCGACAGCGAGCAGCATCCCTCGCGGGTGCTGCTGATCGAGGAGCACGACGAGATCGCCACCGCGCTCACGGCCGCCCTGGAACGGCGCGGCATGCAGGTCGCGCGGGCGGGCGCCGACACGGACGCCGTGGAGCTCGCCACCCGGATGCGGCCCAATCTCGTCGTGATGGACTTGATGCAGGTGCGCCGCCGGCGGGCCGGGATCGTGGACTGGTTGCGCGCCAACGGGCAGCTGAACCGGACCCCCCTCGTGGTCTACACGGCCACCGGGATCGAGCCGGGTGATCTGCCGCGCCTGGCCTCGGGCGAGAGCGTGCTGTTCCTGGCCGAACGGGCCACGACCGCCGATGTCCAGGGCCGCATCGTGGACCTGCTCGCCAAGATCGGCACCAACTAGTCATCCTGGGCCGATGGCCATCATCGACACGACCGAGCACACCGTTCCCGCCGACAACGGTGAGGTGAGCCTCCTCATCGCCCGGCAGGTCGAGCCGGGCCACGAGGAGGACTTCGAGGCCTGGGCCCGAGGAATCCTGGAGGCCGCCGCGGGCTTCCCGGACCACCTCGGGTACGGGCTGTTCCGGCCGGCGGCTGAGGGCGCCCCCTGGTTCCTGGTGCACCGCTTCCGGCACCAGGCCGCCTTCGAGGCGTGGCAGAGGTCCGCCGAGCGCGCCGCGTTCTTCGCCAACTGCCAGGGCCATCACCACCACGAGATAGCGCGGCGGGAACTGCACGGCATGGAGACGTGGTTCGCGAAGCCGGGTACGACCCGGCCCGCGCCCCCGCGCTGGAAGATGGCGATCAGCTCGGGGCTGGCCATCTTCCCGATCTCGCTGCTCGGCAACGCGGTGCTCGGGCCGTTCCTGGTGGATCTGCCCTTCGTGCTGCGGACGGCCGCCTTCACGGTGGTCTTCAGCACCCTGATGACCTACGTGGCCATGCCCGCCGTCAGCAAGCTGCTGCGGCCATGGCTCACGCGCGGCTGAGGTCTCCGGGACGATCGAGCCGGTCGGGCCTCGTGGTGTCCGGCTCGGGTGAGGCGGACCTCCTCGCGTCGGCTCGGGTCAGTCGAGCTTCGTCACGTCCAGCTCGCCGTCCGCGTACTGCCTGCGGATCACCTTCTTGTCGAACTTGCCGACGCTCGTCTTCGGCACGGCCTCGATGAAGGTCCAACGCTCGGGCAGTTGCCACTTCGCGATCGACTGTCCCAGGAAGGCGCGCAGTCCCGGGTAGTCCACGGTCGCGCCGTCCTTGAGGACGACGGTCGCCAGCGGGCGCTCGCCCCACTTGTCGTCGGGCACGGCGACCACCGCCGCCTCGGCCACCTCCGGGTGCGCCATCAGCGCGTTCTCCAGCTCGACGCTGGAGATCCACTCGCCGCCCGACTTGATGACGTCCTTGGCCCGGTCGGTCAAGGTCAGGAATCCGTCGGCGCTGATGACGCCGACGTCGCCGGTCTTGAGCCAGCCGTCCGCGCTGAACTTGTCGGTGGGGCGGAGCGGTTCGCCGGACGCGCCGCCGTAGTAGGCACCCGCGATCCACGCGCCGCGCACCTCCAGCTCGCCCGCCGACTCGCCGTCCCACGGCAGGCGGTCACCACCCGGGCCGATCAGGCGGCCCTCGACGCCCGCGGGGAAGCGACCCTGGGTGATCCGGTACGGCCACTCTTCCTCGGCGCTCAGGCCGGCCGGTGGGTGCGCCATCGTGCCGAGCGGGGAGGTCTCGGTCATGCCCCACGCGTGGCACAGCCGGACGCCGAGCTTCTCGTACGCCTCCATGAGGGACGGCGGACAGGCCGCGCCGCCGATGGTGACCTGCTTCATCGAGGTGAGGTCGCGGGGGTTGGCGGTGACCTCGGCGAGCAGACCCTGCCAGATGGTGGGGACGGCCGCGGCGTGTGTCGGCTTCTCCTGCTCGATCATCTCGGCGAGCGGGGCGGCCTGGAGGAAGCGGTCGGGCATCAGCAGGTTGATGCCGGTCATGAAGGTGGCGTGGGGCAGGCCCCAGGCGTTCACGTGGAACTGGGGGACCACGACCAGGGACGTGTCCCGGTCGGTCAGTCCCATCGACTCGGTCATGTTGACCTGCATGGAGTGCAGGTAGATGGAGCGGTGGGAGTAGATGACGCCCTTGGGCTCCCCGGTGGTGCCCGAGGTGTAACACATGGCCGCGGCCTGACGCTCGTCCAGCTCGGGCCAGTCGTAGTGGTCGGAGCGTCCCGCCAGGAGTTCCTCGTACTCGTGCACGCGTACGTCGAGGCCGTCGAGCACGGAACGGTCGCCGATACCGGAAACGACCACGTGGTCGATGGTGGGCAGGTGCGGGAGCAGTGGTGCGAGAAGCGGCAGCAGCGTGCCGTTCACCAGCACCACGCGGTCCGCGGCGTGGTTGACGATGAAGACCAGCTGCTCGGGAGGGAGCCGCAGGTTGAGCGTGTGCAGGACGGCGCCCATGGAGGGGATCGCGAAGTACGCCTCCACGTGCTCGGCGTTGTTCCACATGAGGGTGGCGACCCGGTCGTCCTGCCGGACGCCCAGCTCGTCGCGCAGGGCGTTCGCGAGGCGGGTGGCGCGGGCACCGATGTCGGCGAAGCTGCGGCGGTGCGGCTCGGCTTCCCCGGTCCAGGTCGTGACCTGGGACTTCCCGTGGATCGTCATCCCGTGTCGCAGGATGCGGCTGACGAGAAGCGGTACGTCCTGCATGGTGCTCAGCAAAGCGTCCTCCCGGTGGGCGCTGCGGCGCTACGGCGGCTACGGATGCTGCCGATTCTGCGCACGTACCACGCGGTATGTCACTACCCGGGGGTAGAAACCGCGTCGGACGCCCTGGCCGTTTCACGTGAAACATCCGGCCCCATGTCCGGCCGCACGGGCCGCAGCGCCGGGGCGCCACGCGGTTTCACGTGAAACATCTGGCCGGTTCGAGGCGTCGCGTCAGCGGACCGGGGCGAGCTCCGGGTCCTCGCGGAGCTTTCCCAGCGCCCGGGATACGGCGCTCTTGACCGTTCCGACGGAGACTCCGAGCAGCTCGGCGGTCTGTGCCTCGCTGAGGTCCTCGTAGTAGCGCAGGACCACCATCGCGCGCTGACGGTCGGGCAACCTGGTCACCGCGCGCCACATCGCGTCCCGCAGCGCCTGTGCCTCCGCGGCATCCGTCGACGGCTCCGGCTCGGCCTCCGGGAGCTCCTCGCAACAGAATTCGTCGACCTTGCGCTTGCGCCACTGGGAGGTGCGGGTGTTGACCAGGGCGCGCCGGACGTAGCCGTCCAGGGCCCGGTGGTCCTCGATGCGGTCCCACGCGGTGTAGGTCTTGGCGAGGGCCGTCTGCAGCAGGTCCTCAGCGTCGCAGGTATTGGCGGTGAGGGAGCGCGCGGTGCGCATCAGGGACGTGCCGCGGGTCCTGACGTACGCCGAGAACGACGGGTACGGCGTCGGGTTCGAGGCGAGCGTGCAGACAGGCGTGGTCATGCCCCAACGCTAGAAGCGCGAGGCCGCCCTGGGATCGGTCGCAGGTGCCGAAGCGGGGTCCGTCTCAGGTTGTAGAGCCGGCCTCGGGCGCACCTCCTGAAGGTGGAGGAGGCGATAGGCCGGGCCGGCTTCCGGCTCACCCGTCGACACTGAGGATCAGGCCGGAGGTCGGCACCCCCGTACCGGCCGTCACCAGGCTGTGAGCAGCGCCGGAGATCTGGTTGACGGAGGTGCCGCGCAGCTGTCGGACGGCCTCGGCGATGCCGTTCATGCCATGCAGGTACGCCTCTCCGAGCTGGCCACCGTGGGTATTGAGGGGGAGCGCGTCGGCGGCGACGAAGTCGGCGGCCTCCCCGGGTCCGCAGAACCCGAACTCTTCCAGCTGCATGAGAACGAAGGGGGTGAAGTGGTCGTAGAGGATGCCGACGTCGATGTCCGAGGGCCGCAGTCCGCTGGTCCGCCACAGTTGGCGCGCGACGACGTCCATTTCCGGCAGCCCGGTCAGGTCGTCCCGGTAGAAGGAGGTCATGGCCTCCTGGCGGCTCCCTGCGCCCTGCGCCGCCGCCGTGATCACGGCGGGCGTCTGCCGCAGGGAGCGGGCCCGGTCGGCACTGGTCACGATCAGGGCCTGGCCGCCGTCCGTCTCCTGGCAGCAGTCCAGGAGCCGCAAGGGCTCGACGATCCAGCGCGACGCGGTGTGGTCGGCGAGGGTAATGGGCTTGCCGTGGAAGTAGGCGGCCGGGTTGTTCGCGGCGTGCCGGCGGCCGGTGACCGCGACGTGGCCGAAGGCCTCGGGCGTCAGGTGGTACGCGTGCAGGTAGCGCTGGGCAGCCATGGCCACCCATGACGCCGGGGTGAGCAGTCCCCAGGGCAGCGACCAGCCGAGGGCCGCGCCTTCCGCCGAGGGTTCGCGCTGCTGGACCCCCGACCCGAAGCGGCGCCCGGAGCGCTCGTTGAACGCGCGGTAGCAGACCACGACCTCGGCGACCCCGGTGGCGACGGCGAGCGCGGCCTGTTGGATCGTGGCGCAGGCCGCGCCACCGCCGTAATGGACCCGGGAGAAGAAGGACAGCTCCCCGATTCCGGCCGCCTGCGCGACGGTGATCTCGGGGTTGGTGTCCATCGTGAAGGTGACCATGCCGTCGACATCGGCGGGGACCAGTCCGGCGTCGTCAAGGGCGGCCTGCACGGCTTCGACCGCGAGTTTGAGCTCGCTGCGGCCGGAGTCCTTGGAGAACTCGGTCGCGCCGATGCCCACGATGGCGGCCCGGCCGCCCAATTCGTCCCGGGTGCGGACGCTCACTCTCCGGCCCCCCGGCGCTCCGGGGCGCCCTGGGCAGGACGAGCTCGCAGGGACACAGCTCCCAGGGACACCGTGACGGTGCCGGTGACGTGGTTCCCGATGCCGTTGGCCCCGACCACCCGGATCTCGGCGGTGTCCCCGTCCAAGGCGGTGACAGTACCGGTCAGGGTCATGGTGTCTCCCGGGTAGTTGGGGGCGCCGAGGCGGATGGCCACCTTGCGGAGGATGGCGGCCGGCCCGAAATGATCGGTGATGTACCGACCGACCAGGCCGTTGGTGGTCAGGATGTTCATGAAGATGTCCGGGGAGCCCTTTTCGCGCGCGAGTTCGGCGTCATGGTGCACGTCCTGGTAGTCCCGGGAGGCGATGGCGCCGGCGACGATGAGCGTGCGGGTGACCGGGATCTCCAGCGCCGGCAGTGCGTCACCGACCCTCATCTGTCGTCCCCTCTGTGGAGGCCTGCGGCGGCCCGTCGGCCAGGAGCGTGCCCAGCTCGGCCAGCAGCTCGCTGCCACAGCCCAGGTAGGCGTCCAACTGGCGCCCCCACAGGAAGTGGCGGTGGACGGGGTGGTCCAGGTCGGCGCCCGTGCCGCCGTGCAGGTGTTGACCGGTGTGGACGACCCGCTTGCCGGCTTCCGAGGCCCACCAGGCCGCCGTCAGCGCGTGTTCGTGTGCGGACAGGCCCTCGTCGAGGCGCCAGGCCGCCTCGTAGGTGGTGACCCGGATCGCCTCCGTGTCCATGTGGGCGTCGGCGGCCCGCAGCATGACCCCCTGGTTGGTGGAGAGGGGCCGGCCGAACTGCTCGCGAGTGGAGGTGTACTCCACGGCCCGGGCCAGCGAGCCCGCGCAGACGCCCGCCTGAAGCCCGGCGAAGGCGGTACGGGCGACGGCGAGGACGTCCTCGTAGACCCCCGGCCCCTGCCCGAGCCGTTCGGCCTGTGCGCCGGTCAGGGTCAGCCGGCCCGCGCCCCACGGCGCGGTGGTCTCCACCGCGGAGGTTTCCACGCCGGGCAGGTCGGTCCGTACGAGCCACACGGACCGCCCCGCGTCGGGCACCAGGACATGGGTGGCGTCGCGCAGCCACGGGACGACCGGGGCGGTGCCGGTGAGCCGGCCGTCCGGTGTGGCGCTGATCCTGCCGCGCCCGGGGAAGGCGCCCGTGGCCACCGCCTCACCCGTCCCGAGGGCGGGCAGCAGCCGGGCGCGCTGGTCGGGGCCGCCGTGCCGGATCAGGGGGAGGATTCCGTAGGCACAGGTGGCGGCGTACGGAACCTGGGCCGTCGTGCGGCCCTGCTCCTCCAACAGGAGCACCAGCCCCAGCAGGCCGATGTCCTCGACGGCGGCCGCCAGCCCGGCACTCGTCAGGGCCTTCCACAGTTCGGCGTCGCTTCCGGTTCCGGCGGCAGTCAGGCGCTCGTGAGTGGAGAGGTCGCGGAAGACGCGGGCGGCGAGGCCGGTCGCGGCGGTCTGTTCCTCGGTCGGCCGGAAGTCCATCAGCCCTCGCCCCCTCGGAAGACGGGCAGTTCCAGATCCTCGTCCACGCGCAGGAACTCCAGTCGGACGGGCAGGCCTACACGAACCTTGTCGTACGGCACACCGGTGATGTTGCCGATGATCCGCACCCCCTCGGCGAGTTCCACGAGCGCGACCGCGTAGGGAGGGTCGAACGCCGGGAAGGGCGGATGGTGCATGACGACATAGCTGAAGACGGTGCCGGCCCCGCTTGCCTCGACGGTGTCCCAGTCGGGGCTCGCGCAGGCGTGGCAGCCGGGGAGCCAGGGGAATCGGAGGGTGCCGCAGGCCGTACAGCGCTGGATCAGCAGCTTGTGCGCGCGCACCCCGTCCCAGAAGCCCTGGTTGTCGCGGTTGATCACCGGCCGCGGGCGGCGCGCACCGGGCTGTCCGCGCTGCGCGGGCCGCCGGGCCGGCGCGAACTTGAGGATGCGGAAGCGGTGGGTGCCGGCGAGTTCCCCGTTCGCGCGTACGTCCATCCGGGTCGTCACGAAGTGGCCGGTGCCGAGCTTGGTCGTCTTGCGCGGCGAGACCGACTCGATCACGGCGTCGAAGGTGACGGCGTCTCCCGGGCGCAGCGGGCGGAGGTACTCCTGTTCGCAGTCGGTGGCGACCACCGAGGTGTACCCGGCGCCGTCCAGGAGCGCGAAGAGCTCGTCGTAGGCGGAGGAGCGGTCGCTGTGTCCGGAGAGCCCGCCCATCGTCCAGGCTTGGAGCATGGTGGGCGGGGCGATGGCGGCCGGGCCGGTGTAGGCGGGGTTGGTGTCGCCCATCGCCTCGCACCAGTGGCGGATCATCGGTGCGTTCACCACGTCCTTGCCGCGCCCCGCGGTGGCGGCGGGGCGCCCTTCGAAGTCCTTCAGCAGGGCGTGGAAGGGGGCCGCCTCGTCCAGGTCCCCGGCCGGCTCGGCGGTCATCGCTTCCGCCCCTTCATGCCGAGCCGCATCATGGCGACGATCTCCCGCTGGACCTCGCTGACCCCGCCGCCGAAGGTGTTGATCTGGGCGGCGCGGTTCATGCGCTCCAGCTCGCCTCCCGCGAAGCCCGCGGGCCCGCGTAAGAGAGCCTCCTCGCCCACCGCTTCCTGGCACATCCGGTACACCTCGACGGTGGACTCGGTACCCAGGAACTTGACGCCGCCGGCGTCGCCCGGGCCGAGGGTGCCGTCGCCGACATCCTGGACGAGGCGCCAGTTCAGGAGGCGTACGGCGGCCAGTCGTGCGTGGGCCTCGGCGAGGCGGGAACGTACCCAGGGCCGGTCCGCCGGGCGCTCGCCGGTGACCGGGTCGGGGGTACGGGCATGGCCGAGCGCGCGTTCGTAGAAATCCTCGGCCTGCATGCCTATGGCGGCCAGGGCCACGCGTTCGTGGTTGAGCTGGTTGGTGATCAGCCCCCAGCCGCCGTGTTCGGGGCCGACGAGGTGACCGGCGGGCACGCGGACGGAGTCGTAGTACGTGGCCGTGGTGGTGAGTCCGCCGACCGTTTCGATCGGGGTCCAGCCGAAGCCGGGGGCGTCGGTGGGCACCAGGATGATCGAGATGCCCTTGTGTTTGGGGGCGCGGGGATCGGTTCGGCAGGCGAGCCAGATCCAGTCGGCGTTCTGGGCGTTGGAGGTGAAGATCTTCTGCCCGTCGATCAGCCAGTGTCCCTCTGGGCCACCCTCGCGCACGGCGCGGGTGCGCAGCGAGGCGAGGTCGGTCCCGGCCTCGGGCTCCGAGTAGCCGATGGCGAAGACGAGCTCGCCCTTGAGGATGCGCGGGAGGAAGTGGTCCTTCTGCGCCCGGGTCCCGTACTTCATCAGGGTCGGCCCGACCGTGTTGAGAGTGACCATGGAGACGGGGGCCCCGGCCCGGTACGCCTCGTCGAAGAACACGAACTGCTCCTCGGCGCCGCGCCCTTGGCCGCCGTACTCGACGGGCCAGCCCAGTCCGAGCAGTCCGTCGCCGCCGATGCGGCGCAGTACTGCGCGTTGGGCGGCCGGGTCCTGGGGCGGCCCGTCGGGGAGGAGTTCGCGGAAGTACTCCCGCAGTTCGGAGCGGAGCCGCAACTGGTCTCCGGTCGGGGCGAGGTGCACGCGCGGGCCTCCCGGCTTCACATCGACGAGTGAACTGACTGTCCGTCAGATTCGCGGTCGATGTCAAGGTGCCGAGAGCACGAAGAGCGGGCCGGGAGGCGCGCGGGGGCGGCGGGCGGCGGGCGGCGGGAAAGGGCATCGAGTGGAGGGGCATCACACGGGCGCCCCGATCAGCCAGCCCCCTTCAGACGGCGTCACCGGCACGGGTTGTTGCCGGCCACGGCGCTGCCGACGATGCCGGCGACGCTCGCACTCGACGCGGCGTTCACGAAGGCGCCGTTGTCCGCCGAGGCCACGTCGCCGACGAGGGCGATTGATCCACACCCCCTCAGCCCCAGAACAACAGCACCCCTGAATCCACTGACACTCTCGCCACAGGGTGGGAGAGGTCGTTTCGCCAATACCACTACTCCGGACATGCCAAAAAGGGCCGCGCCGTCCGGGGAATCCCACTGTCTCCCGGGCCTGCGACCCTGCGATGCCTTGCTTTGCGCCCCCCGTGCGCCCCCGGCGCCGCCGGGGCTCTCTCCAACGCGCCCTGTCGACGGGGCGCCTTGGGCGCGCTCCACGGCCGTACCCGGCCGGGATCCGGCGCCCGCTGTTCCGCTTCGCTCCGCCACGCCTGACGTGCCCCTACGCGGCGAGCCCCCACTGCCGCGCCACGTCCCGGGCTCGGCCGGCGGCGGCGAGGGCCGTGGCCTGCCGGCCGGGGCCACCGGTCTCGGGAGAGGCGGTCGGTTGCGCGGCGGCTCCCGCGAGCCCACCCGCGGCAAGGGCGGTGGTCGAACGACGGACAGAGGGGCTCTTGCCGTGCGCCTCGGCCCGGATCCGCTGCTTGATCGTGGGCGGGAGCGATCCTCCCCGCATCATCGCCCGCCACGTCCGCCGCGCCACCACCGCCGGCCGGCGCCGACCGGCGGGAACCGCCGGGGCGGTCTCGCCCGTACGGGGGGCCTCAGTGGCCTTCACGCCGAAACCGAGCGCGGCGAGGAGGGCCACGACCGCGGCGAGGAGAGTGGTCCAGAACGACGAGACGGTGCTGCGGAGAGCCATGACGGGTCCCTCATTTCGCGATGTTCCGACGGGCGGATCTGAATACATTCGCCATCATGGTTCCGCAACCGCACGAACCCCACCGCGCACGCCGATCTTCCGACAAACACCACCCAAAGGGGCCAATGCCCCTCGGTGACTTCCCAGGCGGCCCGGAGCCGTCGACACCGGGCAGAGGTGCGGACCGCGGCTTCCGGCGCCGCAACGACAGAACGGCCCCCGACCGTGTTCCTGGTCGGGGGCCGTCCGTTCACCGGCGGTGGGTGTGGGATTTGAACCCACGGTGACATCGCTGCCACGACGGTTTTCAAGACCGTTCCCTTAGGCCGCTCGGGCAACCCACCTGGCCGGTACAGAGTACCGGGCGAAGGGGGTGTGTGGGCGCTGGGTCAGGCGGTTGGGGCTGGTCGTGGGCCGCCTCGGTCTCGTCGCCGAAGTACGGGCCCAAGGTCGTCGTGCCGGTGTGGATCGGGCGCCGGGTGCCATGGCGGTGATGAGATGTCGGGGCACGGTCACAACCTTCGGTCGTTCCGGCCGCGAAACGGGCGACTCCTGCTGCTCCGGGCTCAACTGGTGAGCAGGACGCCCCCGTAGGACACTCCGGCGACCACCACCCAGGCGCCGAGACCCAGTACCGCCGCCCGACCTCCGGTCCGGGCCAGGGTGGGCAGGTGGACCGCGGTGCCCAGCCCGAACAGGGCCGCGGCCAGCAGGGCCTCCTGGGCGGTATGCGCCCAGTCCAGCGCCACCTCGGGCAGTACGCCGGTGGCGCGCAGCGCGGCCGACAGCAGGAAGCCGGCCACGAAGAGGGGCACCGGGGCGGGGCGTCGCCCCGAGGCCGTACGCACCCCGCGCCGCCGGGCCCGTAGCGAGAACGCCACCGCCGCCACGAGCGGGGCCAGCAGCGCCACCCGCATGAGCTTGACCAGGACCGCCTCACCCAGGGCGCCGGGACCCGCGGTCTGCGCGGTCGCCACCACCTGCCCGACGTCATGGACGCTCGCGCCCACCCACCGGCCGAATTCCAGGTCGGACAGGCCCAAGGGACCCTGGAGGAGCGGGAGCACGGCAATGGCCAACGTTCCACACAGAGTGACCAGGGCTACCGAAGAGGCCATGTCCTCCTCGTCGCTGCCGGACACCTCGCTCACCGCGCCGATGGCCGAGGCCCCGCAGATCGAATACCCGGTGGCGATCAACAACGGCTGGTCTCCCGGCAGCCCCAGGCGCCGGCCCAGCCACAGGGTGCCGAAGAAGGTGGCCGCGACGACCCCGCTCACCATCACCACCGTCGACCAGCCCAACCGGAGCACCTGGTCGAGGCCCAAACCCAGGCCGAGCAGGACGATGCCGATGCGCATCAGCCTCCGCCCCGCCAGTGAGAGCCCCGGGCGCGCGGGTCCTCGTACGACGCTCCGAGTGGCCGGTAGGTGTGCGACGAAGATGCCCAGCACCACCGACGCGGTGAGCATCGGCACCGCCGGCACCACCAGATGCACACACCACGCCAGGAAGGCGCCGAGGGCCGCGAACGCCAGCCCGGGCCAAGAAGAGGGGGAGGTTTCACGTGAAACACGGGCGGCCGGACCTGTTTCACGTGAAACATGACGCAGCCGGTCCCACAGGGGACGGTGGGTGGGCCGGTTCAGCAGGGCCATCAGCCGGCCGGGATCGTGTAGACACGGCGCACGCTACTGCCCAGGCGTGCGACGTCGGCGCCGTAGACGTGGATGGAGATGGCGGTCGTGCGACAGGAGTTGCGGACCTTGTGGATATCGCCGGGCGGGGCGAACCCGCAGACGTCACCCGGCCCGTTCACGACCTCCTCCGTCGGCACCAGACGGGCGCCCGACGTCGCCGTGGCCGGCGCCAGCCGGTAGCGAAGTTCGCTCTCGGCCCCTTCGTAGACGCCGGCCACGCACCAGGCGACGTGATCGTGGATCGCGGTCTCCTGCCCCGGTAACCACACCAGCGCGACCACCGAGAAGCTGCCGTCCGGCTCGGCGTGCAATACGTGCTGCCGGTAGCGGTCCGCGTGCCCCTCCCGCTGTTCGGGCGTGAGGAGATCATCGCGGCGCAGGTACGGGGCGAGCCGTTCACCGACGAGGTGGGCGGTCAGGTCGGGTACGAACCCACGCTCCACGACGGCGCGGATCTCACTGACGAGGGTGGCCATGCTCGTGGTCGTGCGGGCCGGTGTGGTGGTGGTCATACAGGGAGCGTCCGGGCAGCCCACCCATCACGTCCAACGACAGTTCCGACCCGAAATCCCAAGCCGCGTTTATGAATCGGCGTGGACGCAGGACCCGGCGTCAGCAGCCGACGCGGTTCTCCGCGACCCGTTTCAGTTGCTCCAGGACCACCGCCGTCGCGGGAATCCTCAGGTGATCGCGATACACGTACGCGGCGATGTGGCGGCGGGCGGCCGGCTGGAGCGGGCGACCGCAGACCTTGTTCAGGGAGAGTGAGGGGAGCACGAGGGCGGGCATCATGGCCACGCCCAAGCCCTGGGCGACGAGGCTCTGCACCACGAGATTGTCGTCGGTCGCGAACCGGATGTCGGGGACGAAGCCGAGCTCCGCGCACTCGTGGAGCAGGTTGGCCCGGCATCGCGGGCAGCCGGCGATCCAGCGTTCCCCGGCCAGATCGGCGAGGTGGACGGCCCGGCGTCGGGCCAAGGGGTGCCCGGTCGGCAGCAGCACCGTCAGCTGGTCCTCCAGCAGCTTGACCTCGGCGACCTCCTCCGGAACCTCCTCGTGCAGCCCGGGGTAGGTGAAGGCGAGCGTGATATCGCATTCCCCGCGCTGAAGCCGCCGCAAGGACTCCGGGGGTTCCCCCTCCAGCAACTCGACCTGGATACCCGGGTGCTCCTTCCCCAGCCCGCTGAGCGCCTCGGGCACGAGGGTGACATTGGCGCTGGGGAATCCGCAGAGTCGCACCCGCCCGGTGCGCAGCCGCGCGTACGCCTTCAGCTGGGCCTCGGCCGCGGAGAGGCTGCCGAGGATGGATTCGGCGTGCCGGGCCATGGACTCGCCGGCCTCGGTGAGCTGCATCCTCCGGCCGACCCTGGTGAAGAGCGGGGTGCCGACGGCGCGCTCCAACGCCTTCATCTGCTGGGTGATCGCGGGCTGGGTGTACCCCAGGACGCGCGCGGCCGCCGAGTATGACCCGGAGGCGACCACTTCGTGGAATGTCCGTATGTGCCGAGAATCGAACACGAAGGAAGCATAAGCGGACGTTGGGAGGGGCCGTAGGCGGAATCCCGCCCACGGCCCCTCTCCATCAAGCCATTGGCCGGCGCGCGTTGAGCGAACGCCCCTGCCACGTCAGGGTCAGGGCTTGTCGCCCACCCGAGAGCCGAGCGTGATGTCCACCGTGTTCGGCTTGCCGTCGCGCAGGTACGTGAGCTTCACCGTGTCGCCCGGCTTGTACGTCCAGATCTCACTGATCAGCGTCGGGCCGCTGTCGATCGGCTTGCCGCCGAACTGGGTGATGATGTCGCCGGGCTTGAGGCCCGCCTTGCCGGCCGGACCGTTGGGGTCGACCAGCTCGTTGGCGGAGGCGCCCTGCTCGGAGATCTTGGCCCCTTCGACCTTGGCCTGGAGGTCCACCGACACCGAGATGATCGGGTAGACCGGCTTGCCAGTCTTGATCAGCGACTGGGCGACGTTCTTGGCCTGGTTGATCGGGATGGCGAAACCGAGGCCGATCGAGCCCGCCTGGCCGCCACCGAAACCACCGTTCCCGGCGGACTGGATCGCCGAGTTGATGCCGATGACCGCACCGCGCCCGTCGAGGAGCGGGCCGCCGGAGTTGCCCGGGTTGATCGAGGCGTCGGTCTGCAGCGCGCTCATGTACGAGTTCTTGCCCCCGGAGGCGTCCCCGGAGGCGACCGGGCGGTTCTTGGCGCTGATGATGCCGGTGGTGACCGTGTTGGACAGACCGAAGGGCGCGCCGATGGCGATCGTCGAATCGCCGACGGCGACCTTGTCGGAGTCACCGAGCGGAAGCGGCTTCAATCCGGTCGGCGCGTTCTTGAGCTTGATCACGGCCACGTCGTAGCCCTGCGCCCGGCCGACCACCTCGGCGTCGTACTTCTTGCCGTTGGAGAAGGTCGCGGTCAGCTTGCCGCCGTTGGCGGCGGAGGCGACGACGTGGTTGTTGGTGAGGATGTGGCCCTCTTCGTCATAGACGAATCCGGTACCCGTGCCGCCTTCTCCGTCCCCGGCCGAGGCCTCGATGGTGACCACGCTCGGCAGCGAACCCGCCGCCAGGCCCGCGACCGAGCCCGGCTCGCGCTTGAGGTCCTTGGGGGTGGTGGCGGTGATCGTGGTCGATCCGGCGCCGTCGTTGCCGCGTTCCGCCGCCCAGTAGCCGACCCCACCTCCGACGCCGCCGGCGAGGAGGGCCGCGACGAGTACGGCCGCGATCAGGCCGCCCCGGCCCTTGGGCTTCGGGGCGGGAGCGCCGTGCGCGGTCAGCGGGGCTCCCCAGGTGTCACCGCCGTGTCCGCCGTCACCGCCGTACGCCGGGACGGTGGGCGGCGGCGGGGGCCAACCTTCCGCGCCGTGCGCCGCCGGGGCCTGGCCGTACGGGGCCTGCCCCTGAGGAGTCTGCCCGTACGGGTCCTGCGCCCCGGGGGACGTCTGCCCGTACGCGGGAGGGGCGGGCGGAGCTGCTGCCGGGATCTGTCGGGTCGGCTCGGTACCGGCCCCAGGCGCCGGAGGGTGTGCCTCGTGCGCGCTCGCGTCGACCGGTGCGGCACCCGGCCGGCCGGCGGACGAGGGCTCGGGGGTGGTGGAAGCGGCCACGGGCACAGGGGGTGCGGACGGGGCCGCGGGGGGCGTCGGGGCCGCGGTGCCCTCGTTCTCGGTGCTCACAGCGCTCTCTCCTCGTTCACACACACGGCTACTGGTGCTGGGTATCTGGTCTACCGGTCCGACTGAACGTTCGACGTGCCGCACAAGTTCCGATACAGAGCCTTTCCCATGACCCGTCAGAGCACTGTAAGCCGGACCTGTGCATCTCCCCCCATTCTTTATATCCGACATTTCACACGCATCAGCAGGACGCACCCCGACGCGTGTGGCCCCCTCGGTGGCACCATGACCCGGTGACCCATGCAACGCCGCACCCCATTCAGGTCGTCGCCCACCGGGGCGCCTCGGAGGATGCCCCCGAGCACACCCTGGCCGCCTATCGGAAAGCCATCGAAGACGGCGCCGACGGCCTCGAATGTGATGTCCGGCTCACCGCCGACGGCCACCTGGTGCTGGTCCACGACCGCCGGGTCAACCGCACCTCCAACGGCCGCGGCGCCGTCTCGGCCCTGGAACTGGCCGACCTCGCCGCCCTCGACTTCGGGTCGTGGAAGGACCGCGAGGAATCGCCCGACTGGGACGCCGACCCCGAACGCACCTCGGTCCTCACCTTGGAGCGGCTGCTGGAGCTGGTCTCCGACGCCGGCCGGCCGGTGCAGTTGGCGATCGAGACGAAACACCCCACCCGCTGGGCCGGACAGGTGGAAGAACGGCTCCTCTTCCTCCTCAAGCGCTTCGGACTGGACGCCCCGACCGCCGAGGGCCCGCATCCCGTCCGGGTCATGAGCTTCTCCCCCCGCTCCCTCCACCGGGTACGGGCGGCGGCTCCGACGATCCCCACCGTCTACTTGATGCAGTTCATCTCCCCGCGACTGCGGGACGGGCGCCTTCCGGCCGGGGTGAGCATCGCCGGCCCCGGCCTGCGGATCGTGCGCAACCACCCCGGTTACATCCGCAGGCTTCAGGCAGCGGGCCACCCCGTTCACGTATGGACCGTAAACGAACCAGAGGACGTTCAGCTCTGCGCTGATTTGGGCGTAGAAGCGATCATCACGAACAGACCGCGTCAGGTTCTGTCCCAGCTAGGGCGCTGACGTCCCTATTTGCACACCCGCCACACTCGCCTCCCTGGTAACAGGGTGTGCACCGGCGCATCCGGACCGCATTCGACAGTCGTGAATGCGTCAGCGGTCCCGTCCGTGGCGGTTTCCGGTCCAGGCCATTGGGGCATCCAGACCATGGCGTGGGGCTAAGGAGGTTCCGGGGGTGGCGTTGGTGATGGCACAGGAAGTGCCCACGTCGTCGTGCATGGGCGTGCGCCATGGTCCTGCGGGCGTGGGCGAGGCGAGGCGCCGGATGCGCAAGGAACTGCGTATCAGCGGGGTGTCCGAAACGGTCGTGGACGACGCCGTTCTGATCCTTTCCGAACTGCTCAGCAACGCTTGCCGACACGGCCGGCCACTGGGCGAGCGGGAAGTCGGGGACGGGGAGATCCGCGCCGCATGGGGCGTCGACAAGGCGGGACGACTGACGGTCGAGGTCACGGACGGCGGCGGGCCCACCCGCCCGGTTCCCGCCACGCCTTCGGTCACCGCGCGGGGCGGTCGGGGGCTGAACATCATCAGCGCCCTGGCCCAGGACTGGGGCGTCCGGGACGGAGCGGCGGGTGAGGTCACCGTCTGGGTGATCGTCGCCTGTGGGACCCGGCACGAGGACTTCGCTACGCGCGTCGCGTCCCCGGCGATCGACTTCGGTACGGCCTTCGACGATCTCGACACCTGAGAGCGGAGCCCGGCCCCCGGCAGGGGGTTGGACGGCCCCGTCCGCGGGCCGAGGACAAACGCCCGGGCCGCGGGGGAAGCGGAAGGCGGCCGTCCGGGAGCGCACGCCGACCGTGCTCCCGGCCGCATCCACCGGTTCCGGCGGTACCAACGGCTAGGCTCGCGCCCAGAACCCGCCGTACCGCCGCAACCGGGAGACACCCACGATGGCAAAGAAGCGCCCCGCCGCGAAGACCGCGAAGCCGCAGCTCGACAACGGGGAAATCCCGGTGGTGGGCGCGCGTGAGCCCTGTCCCTGCGGTTCCGGACGCCGCTACAAGGCCTGCCACGGCGCCGCGGCCGCGCACGCGGTCACCGAGCACGTGCGGCGTCCCTTCGAGGGCCTGCCGGGCGAGTGCGACTGGGTGGCGCTGCGCGAGCTCGTTCCCGCGGCGACCGTGCCGCTGACCCTCAAGGGCGGCCTGCCCGAGGGCGTCCCCTCCGTCACGCTGGTCACCGTACTGCCGATGGCATGGCCGGCCCTGCGCCGCGAGGACGGTTCGGTCCTGCTCGGCCTCCAGAACGACTCGACCACCGGCGACCTCGCCCGGGACATGGCGGACACGTTGGCGCGCGCGCTGACGGCGGAGCCGGGATCTCCGGTTCCGGCGCGTCGGGTTCCGGCCGAGGGCCCGCGACTTCAGGATCTCCTGGACTCCGACGGCGTTTTCGAGCCGGTTGTGCACAGTGGCTTCGAATTCTGGATTCCGGATGCGGAGAGCGCTCAGAACGCCTCCCCCGAGGTCGCCGCCTCGCTGGAACGCGCCAACGCCGCGGCCATCCCGACGGTCAAGCTGACCGGCGTGGACGCCGCCTACTGGTGCGAGACCCCCGAGAAGAACCACCTGCGGTGGGTCATGCCGCACCCCGAGGAAAAGCTGCTGGACGCGCTGGCGCGGCTGCACGCGGCCGGTACCTCCTCGCTCGGCGAAGGCACCAAGCTCGTCGGGTCGTTCCGCGCCCACGGCCTGATGGTCCCCGTGTGGGACCTGCCCACCGGGGTCTCGGCCGACGACGTGGAGAAGCCCGCCGCGGAGTTCGCGGAGCGCCTGGCCGCGGCCTTGGCGACGGATGCCCCGCTGACCTCCGAGGAGCGCCGGGCACGCGGCGGGCTCACCAACCGTCAGGTGACGCTCAGCTGACCCCACCGCGCCCCCGAGGGGACCGGTGACTGGGGTCACAACTCCCGCTCCCCGCCTGCAAATCGCTGTCTGAATATCAGAGATCGAATTTGCGAACAGGCGATCTCTTGTTACGGTTCTTGTAGCCCGGTCGCTGGTGCATCCCCCGTCGCCAGCGACCGGGCCCTTCCATTTCCGGTGGTGATCAACCACCGTTCGGTGCCGGTGCGTTGCTCCCGGACCGCAGGAGCAGTGCACCTTCATCATCCGGAACTGCAAACTCCGCTACGGCCGAGTAGCCGTTCGCGGTACCCACCGATGCCTCCTTCGGCGTCTCGCACAATCCCGGCTCGTCCCCCGCGCCCACGGGGCAGCGGATCTGCGTCGTGCGCCCCGCCGGCCCCATCACGGTCAGCACGGCTTCCAGGGGACGGCCGCTGGTGTTGCGGTAGTAGCTGCGGCCCCAGGTGTCGCCCTCGCTCACCATGACGCAGGTCTGGGCCTCCAAGCCGTGCGGCGAGGTGAGTTCGGGACCGCACCGCGAGTCCGTGCGCGGCTGCTCCGGTGGGCCCGGCTGGGCGGGGCGGCCGGCGGCCCGGGCCTTTCCCGACGCGGACGAGCCGGAAAGGCCGAGCGAGGAGAGCAACCCGCCCGCTTTTCCGTCATCTTGACCGGCGAAATCCGGCCCGGCGATCGCACCTGCAAGTGGAAGCGACAAGATGATCAGCACACCGGCACCGATACCGATCAGGCGGAGATTCATTCGCCGAAGATAGCGATCCCGGAATGGGGCACGGAGATCCCCGCGCCCAATTCCCCTGCAAACCGGTCCTGCCGACACCCTTAAGAGTGATCCGGCGGGCGCGCGGCACCCGTTCCGACCCCACGCGCCCAAGCGTCCCTACGAGTGGCGGGCGCTGTGGCGGGTCCGGACGGCAGCTCGTACCGGCGGCCCGACTCCGCGGCGTGCCGCGCGTCAGTACGCGAGCCGGCTCCCGCCGCCCGGCGCTCCGCTGCTCGCCTCCACCAACGCGTGCACGAGTTCCTCGACCTCGGGCAGCCACATGCCCCGCGATCCGGTGGACGGCTCGCGCTCCCAGCGGGCCTGACCGTCGCCGGAGGCGGGGGAGGGCGGCAGGAGCAGGTAACCGCCCTCACCGTGGAAGCGCAGCGAGGAGGGCACGTGGTCCTTGGCGTAGAGGAGTTCGCCGAGCCGCTCCAGCGAATACGGCGCCACCAGGAGCGACCAGCGGGTGGGCGTCGCGACGATCGGGCCCAGTCGCATGCCCTGCGCGTCCAGTCGTACGACGGCACGCGCGGCCGCGCCCGCGGGAAGACTGACCGCGCACGGCGCCTCGCCACCGGTGGCCATCAGGACCGGGGCGAGCGGTCTGCGGGACCACCACCAGGCCACCATCCGGGAGTCCGTGGTCGCCGCGAGCAGCCCGGGATCGAAGGGGTGCGCGCCGGGCACCACGCAGTCGGGGTCCGGGCAGGCGCACCGGGCGCTGTCGGCGCCGGCCCGGCCCACGCCGGGCAGCACGGGCCACCGCCATACGGTCGCGCACGTCAGGGCCGCGTCGAGCAGGGAAGCGGCGCCGCCGTCCGGGTCGGTGGCGGCGGGAGGGATCGGGAACCGGGATTTCAAGCGATCGCGGAGCCGCTGGAGACGCCTTCCGAGGATCTCGCGCATGAGCGCTCGTTCCTTTCCGTTGAACGCCGAGGGCCACATCACACCACGTAAGCGGCGCTTCACCACACGTACACGTTTCGCGTCACTGTCCGCCGGAAGCAGGTTCACACGGTTCGTGCAGTTTTCTTACGGGTCCATCCAACGTACGGCGGGGCCGAGCGCGACCCCCACCGGTATCGAGACCGGCTGTCACCGGTTGCGAGACCGGCTGCCGCCGCTAAGGACGACGGCACGAGCCGGGTGGTTCCCGGCGGATGCCGGGAGGTGTCAACTGACCCCGGGCACCACCGTTTACGTACCCGGACCCGCTGGGACGCCCGCTCAGTCGATCGCAAAAACCGTCTGCTTCCGGCTTTTTCCGGCCAAGTTTTGCCCTTGACCGGACAGCGAGTTGTGGTCCTGCGGACACCAGGATTCTCACCTGGGCAATGCTGGACATCGATCCTCGTGTGCGTGTAGATGTGGAGCCATTGATGGCGCGCAGCACGATCTGGGGGTTTGCGATGCTATATGGCGAATCGCACCAGGTGGAAAGGCGGACGCCATGAGCGCGTCGCATCTGCCGAAAGTGGCCGGAATCGATTCAGCAGTTACCGCGTCACCGCACACTGCGGCGCCCACCGCGGCCGCTCCCACCCGCACGACCGCCCCGGCCCCGACCGTGCCGCCCGCCGCGAGCACCGTCATCCAGGACCGGTTGGCGGGGATGGTCTCCGACCTGACCACCCTCCACGAGCTGACCGAACGCCTCGCGCGGGCCGCCGATCTCGACGCCTCCCTACGCGAATTCGTGCGCGCCGGAGCGGCGCTGGTCGGAGCCCGCCGCGGCCTCGTGGTCCTGGAACCCTCCGACGGACTCGGCCCCAGCACCACCATCGGCCTCGGGCTCGGTCGCGCGGACCTCGGCCACATCGAGACCGTGCCCCGCAGCGCCACCTCGTACGGCCGCATCCTCGACGGACTCCCGGACGCGCGGGGCGGCTCCGACGTGCTCCCGGAACCCGGCACCGGGACAGGGACGAGCGCTTTCGCCGCACCCGTCGACGCCCGGCACCGCGAGGTCGCCGCCCGGCTCGGGTACGCCGCCAGCTACGCGCTCCCACTGGCCGCCGAGGCCACCGGCAGGCTGGGCGCGGCCGTCTGGCTCTACGACGAGCAGGCCGAACCGAGCGAACGCCAACGCGACCTGGCCGGGCTCTATGTCCGGCACGCCGCCGAACACCTGGCGCGGATGATGGAGGTCGAGCGCTCCCGCTCCCGGCTGGCCACCGTCGCCGAGGAACTGCTGCCCAGCCGGCTGCCCAGGATCGCCGGGGTGCAGCTCGCGGCCAGGCACCACACCGGACCGCGCGGCGGAGGCGACTGGTACGACGCGTTGCCGCTGCCCGAGGGCGCCATGGGGCTGGCCGTCGGCTCGGTCAGCGGCTCGGGGCCGAGCGCGGTCGCGGCGATGGGCCGCATGCGGGCCTCGCTGCGCGCGTACGCGGTCATGGAGGGCGAGGACCCCGTGGCCGTCCTGTCCGACCTCGAACTGCTGCTGCGGCTGACCGAGCCGGCGCGCTCGGCGACCGCCCTGTTCGCCTACTGCGAGCCGGGCTCCCGAAAGATGGTCCTGGCCGGTGCGGGTCACGCCCCGCCGCTGCTCGTCGGCGAGCGGCGCACCGAGTACGTGGAGACCTCACTGTCGGCGCCCCTGGGGATGCTGGCCTGCTGGGAGGCGCCCAGCGTCGAGATCGAACCCGCTCCCGGAGAAACGGTGCTGCTGTACACCGACGGGTTGCTGCGGCGTACCGGCGACCCCATGGACCGGGCCTACGCACGGCTGCACGCGGCGGCCGCGGGGGTTCCCCGCGGCGCCCGGGACGACCCGGCGGCCATCTGCGACCACATCCTGCGCACCCTCTTCCCACAGGCGGACGGTGCCGCGGCGCACGGCGCAGAGGTGCCCGGCGTCGATGGGAACGGCGTCGACGTGACGGGGTCGGGCGTGAGCGGCGTCGGCACGAGAGGTGCGGGCGCGTGGGGCGACGGGGACCCGGCCGAGGACATCGTGCTGCTCGCGGCCCGGTTTGACTGATTTGTCACATGACCTGACACGGGTCTTCCGCTCACCCATACGATGGATGAGGTCCACACCCGGTCCGTTCTGTCGTAGCTGAGGAGAAGACGTGGCTGACGAGCTCACCCCGGAGACCCCGGAAGAAGAGCAGCCCCAAAAGAAGCACAAGCAGCGCAAGAACGGGCTGTACCCGGGCGTCAGCGAGGAACTCGCGGAGAACATGCGCACCGGTTGGGCCGACACCGAGCTGCGCGGACTGGAGCCGATCGCCCAGGCAGCCCACACCGCCGAGCGCCGCGCCGCCCTGTCCGCGCGCTTCCCCGGCGACCGTCTGGTCGTGCCCGCGGGCCGGCTGAAGACCCGCTCGAACGACACCGAGTACCCCTTCCGGGCGTCGACGGAGTACGCGTACCTCACCGGTGACCAGGCCGAGAACGGCGTCCTGGTGCTGGAACCCACGGGCGAGAACGGCCACACCGCCACCATCTACCTGCTGCCCCGCTCCGACCGCGAGAACGGCGAGTTCTGGCTGTCCGGTCAGGGCGAGCTGTGGGTCGGCCGTCGCCACTCCCTCGCCGAGGCCGAGCAGCTTCTGGGCCTCCCCGCGAAGGACGTCCGCGAGCTGCCCGAGGCCCTCGCCGAGGCCACCGGCCCGGTCCGCTTCCTGCGCGGCCACGACGCCGTCATCGAGAAGGCGCTGACCGACAAGGTCACCGCCGAGCGCGACGAAGAGCTGCGCGTCTACCTCTCCGAGGCCCGTGCCGTGAAGGACGACTTCGAGATCGGCGAGCTGCAGAAGGCCGTCGACTCCACCGTCCGCGGCTTCGAGGACGTCGTAAAGGTCCTCGACAAGGCCGAGGCGACTTCCGAGCGCTACATCGAGGGCACCTTCTTCCTGCGTGCCCGGGTCGAGGGCAACGACGTCGGCTACGGCTCCATCTGCGCCGCCGGCCCGCACGCCTGCACCCTGCACTGGGTCCGCAACGACGGCGACGTCCGCTCCGGCGACCTGCTGCTGCTCGACGCCGGTGTGGAGACCCACTCCCTCTACACCGCCGACGTCACCCGCACCCTGCCGATCAACGGCACCTACACCGCCATCCAGCGCAAGATCTACGACGCGGTCTACGAGTCCCAGGAAGCCGGCATCGCCGCCGTGAAGCCGGGCGCCAAGTTCCGCGACTTCCACGACGCCTCCCAGCGCGTGCTGGCGGAGAAGCTCGTCGAATGGGGCCTGCTGGAAGGCCCGGTCGAGCGGGTGCTGGAACTGGGCCTCCAGCGTCGCTGGACCCTGCACGGCACCGGCCACATGCTCGGCATGGACGTTCACGACTGCGCCGCCGCGCGTACCGAGGCTTACGTCGACGGCACGCTCGAACCGGGCATGTGCCTGACCGTGGAGCCCGGCCTGTACTTCCAGGCCGACGACCTGACGGTGCCGGAGGAGTACCGCGGCATCGGCGTGCGGATCGAGGACGACATCCTCGTCACCGAGGACGGCAACCGGAACCTGTCGGCTGGGCTGCCCCGCGCCTCGGACGAGGTCGAGGCCTGGATGGCCCGACTGAAGGGCTGAGCGGACGGCCCGGCCCGAGGGCCGATCGGCCGGCGCGCGCGTAAGTGGGCGGGTTCCCTTCGGGGACCCGCCCACCGGTGTCTACGACACTCTGAGCAGCGCGCCCTCGCGCCATTTGAGGACCTTGTCGAAGCTGACCACCGCGCCCCGGCCCGGGCGGTTGCGGAAGCGGACGTGGTCGGAGAGTTCCGCGATGAGTCCCAACCCCCGCCCGTGTTCCTTCTCCGACGGTCCGGCCGGCGGGGGTCTGCGCCCGGAGACCGTCGACGGCGGGAAACCCGGACCCGAGTCGGTCACCTCGATACGGCAGTGGTCGCCGTCCAGATAGGCCGTCACGCGGTACTCGGCGCAGACGGCGGTGTCCGGCTTTCCGACACGGGAGGTGTCGGCGACCGGGCCGCCGTGCTCGACGGCGTTCGCACACGCCTCGCTCAGCGCCACCGACAGATCGAAACAGATGTCCGGGTCCACCCCCGCGGTCTCCATCGTCCCGAGCAGCAGTCGCCTGGCGAGCGGCACGCTCGCGGCTTCGCGCCTCAAGTGGAGAGACCACCAGATGCTCATACCGTTACCTATTGCCGCCCTCGGTCACCCGTAAGCCCCCGGCGGCCGCCGGAGCCCTCATTCGGCCGCCGGAATCCCCGTTCGGCCGATGCGACTCTCCCGACCGACGGTGTATGAGGTCGCGAGCGAGGTTCGCGTCGACGGGATCACCGTCGAGCCCGGCGCCTTCGCGAGTCGACCGCTCGAACACCGCTCGGGTCCCCGTCGGGACGGATGGGATGTTCCGGACCTGCCGTATGGCGGTCCGCAAGGCAGTGCGATGATGGCCCGGCCATGACTGCCCTCCACGCGACGCGGGCCGGAGCGGGTCTCCGGGTCATACGGGCCGCGGTGTTCACCGCGGTCTGCGTCGTGTTGTCCGCGGTCGGGCACGCGATGGCGTCCTGCGCCACCGTGCCGTGGTGGGCCCTGGGACTGGGCTTCCTCGCCCTCTTCACGATCGTCGCGCCGCTGGCGGGGCGCCGGCGTTCACTGCCCGGCATCGCCGCCGGTCTCGCCGCCGGCCAGGTGACGCTGCACGCGGTGTTCGGCCTCGGCCAGCACGGCGCGGCGACGCCGGTCGACTCCGTCCCCTCGGACTCCTCCCTCGCCGCGCTCGCCGCACAGCTCATCTGCGGGGGCAACTCCGTACCGCCGAGCCCGCAGGACGCGCGGCTGATCCTGGAGGCCGCCGGGTTGGACCCGGCCGCCATGGCCGCGCACGGGCACATGGCGCACGCCCACATGGTCCACGCCCCGCAGACCTCGCTGTTCAGCCCTGCCATGCTGATCGGCCACCTGTTGGCCGCGCTCGCCGGCGGCTGGCTGCTCGGGCGCGGCGACGCCGCACTGTTCCGGCTCGTCGAGCTGTCCCGGCTGTCGACCGAGGCCGACCCGGTACGTCCACTGCGTACCGCCCTGGCCCTCGTACGAGCCCTCGTCCGCGGGCTGCCGGTCGCGTCCGGACCTCTCGGGCGGGCCCCCCGGGGCGCGGCATCCCCGGAACTCCCCACCGGTCGTGGAACGCTCCAGCACACCGTGATCAGGCGCGGCCCGCCGACGTCGCCCCTCACCCTCGCAGCCTGACGCGGCACCCCCACTCCCCGGGACTTCACGGGAGCACCGGTGCCGTGAACCTCGCGCGCGCCCGCGTGCGGGGCCATGCCACCACTGTTCCCTGGAGTGTTTCCGCCATGAAGACCTCTCGCGTCTCCTTCGCCGCCGCCCTCGCCGCCGGCGCCGTCCTCGTCCTCTCCGGTCCGGCCTTCGCCCACGTCGGCGTCCAGCCGGGAGAGGCCGCCAAGGGCGGTTACGCGGTGATCAACTTCAAGGTCCCGAACGAGCGCGACAACGCGTCGACCACGCAGGTCGAGGTCAACTTCCCGATCGACCAGCCGCTCACCTCCGTCATGCCGCAGGACATTCCCGGCTGGACCGTGAACGTCGAGAAGAGCAAGCTCGACAAGCCGCTCAACGTGCACGGCAAGCAGGTCAACGAAGCCGTCACCAAGGTGACCTGGAGCGGCGGCAAGATCGAGCCCGGCAAGTTCCAGCAGTTCCCGGTCTCCATCGGCAAGCTGCCCGACAACGCGGACCAGATGGTCTTCAAGGCGATCCAGACCTACGACAACAACGAGGTCGTGCGCTGGATCGAAGAGACCAAGGCAGGCGCTCCGGAGCCGCAGAACCCGGCGCCCGTCCTCAAGCTGACCGCCGCCGCGGGCGCCGACGACCACCACGACGACGACGCCACGAAGACCGATGACGCCAAGGGCGGGCAGGGCGGTCACGACAAGGCGGCCGCGACCGGCTCCGACACGACCGCGCGCGCCCTCGGCATCGCCGGCATCGTGCTGGGGCTCGGTGGCGTCGCGTTCGGCTTCGCCTCCCGCCGTCGAGCCTCCTGACCCACGGGCCCCCACGGGCCCTGTCATGTAGACCATTCGAAACCCCGATCCCAGGGATTCACCCCATGCGCACCACACGTGTGACGGTCGCCGCCTTCGTCGCGGCGGCCGCACTCGCCCTCACCGCCTGTGGCGGTGAGCCGAGCAAGTCCGGCGGTTCGGTCAACCAGATCACCGGCACGACCAAGGCCGGCTCGGCGACCGTCCTCGACCGCCCCTTCGAGAAGCCGGATCTCGTCCTCACGGACACGACCGGCAACCCGTGGAACCTGCGCGAGCAGACCAAGGGCCGGCCCACGCTCATCTACTTCGGCTACACCAACTGCCCCGACGTGTGCCCCCTGACCATGAGCAACATCGCGGTCGCCAGGAAGGCACTGCCCAAGGCGGACCAGGACAAGCTCCAGGTCGTCTTCGTCACCACCGACCCCCAGCGGGACACTCCCGAATCCCTCGGCAAGTGGCTCAAGGCCCAGGACCCGTCCTTCATCGGGCTGACCGGGGACTTCGCCACCATCCAGACCGCCGCCCGGTCACTCGGCATCGGTATCGAGGCCGCCAAGACGGAGGCGGACGGCAGCGTCGTCTCCATGCACGGCGCCCAGGTCATCGCGTTCTCGCCCAAGACCGACGAGGGCTACCTCCTCTACGGCGAGAGCACCACCGTCGATGACTACACCAAGGACCTGCCGAAGATCGTCAAGGGAGAGAACCCGTGAACGCCCGCACCACCCGTACCCTGGCCGCCGCACTCTCCCTGACGGCGGCGCTCGCGATATCCGGCTGCTCTTCCGAGTCCGAGGGCACGACCGCGGACGCCACGCCGAAGCTCACGGTCAGCGGCGCCTTCATGCCCGAGCCCGTCGACGACAAGATGGCCGGCGCCTTCATGGTCATCAACAATGACTCGAAGACGCCCGACAAGCTCACCGGCCTGACCAGCCCGCTGTCGGACGATCTCCAGATCCATGAGACCAAGGACCAGAAGATGCGGCAGGTCCCCTCGCTGGACGTGCCCGCGAACGGCCGGCTCAGCCTGGAGCGCGGCGGCAGCCACGTCATGCTCATGGGCCTCAAGAGCAAGCCGAAGGTCGGCGACAAGGTCAAGGTCGAGCTCAAGTTCGAAAAGGCCGATCCCATCACGATCGAGCTGGACGTGAAGGACCGCACGTACACCGGGCAGAGCTCCAACGCCCACTGACGGACCGAGGAACTGACACGCCATGACGGCCACCGCCCCCATCCCGGCCCGCGCCCGGGCCACGGCATTCCTGCCGCGGCTCGCGCTGGTCCTCGCAGCCCTGCTGGCAACGCTGTTCACCGCGGCCGGACCGGCCACGGCGCACGCCGCACTCACCGCGAGCGACCCGAAGGACGGGGCGGTGGTCGCCACGGCGCCCGCCCAGGTGACCCTCTCCTTCTCGGAGGAGGTCGCCATGGGCGACGACTCGATCCGGGTGGTGGACCCCCGGGGCAAGCGGGTCGACACCGGCGAGTTGCGCAACATGTGTAGCGGATCCACCATCCGTTACGGCACCGCGCTGCACTCCGGCCTGCCCAACGGCACCTACACGGTGGCCTGGCAGGCCGTCTCCGCGGACAGCCACCCGGTCTCGGGTGCGTTCACCTTCTCCATCGGCGCGCCGTCGGCCACCCAGGTCGTCCTCCCCACCCAGAAGGCGGGGGGCGGGCCCGTAGGTATCGCGTACGGCATCGCCCGGTACGCCGCCTACCTCGGCTTCACCATCCTCGTCGGCGGCGCCGCCTTCATCCTGCTGTGCTGGCGTCGCGGCTCGGCCGAGCGACCGCTGCAGAAGCTGGTGCTGCGCGGTTGGGTACTGCTGACCGCCTCCACCCTGGTGATGCTTGTGCTCCGCGGCCCGTACACGGGCTCCGGCAAGTTCGCGGACGTCTTCGATCTCGACGCGCTCAAGGGCACCCTCGACACCAAGGCCGGTGCGTCCCTCGTGTCGAGGCTGCTCCTCCTCGGGGCGGCGACGCTCTTCGTGGCGGTGCTCTTCGGCGCTTACGCGCGCCGGCAACAGGGCGCCGAACCGGCTGGGTCGGGCACCGAACCGCTTGACGTCGACGGGACAACCGGTAGCGACGACGCGGTGAACGAGCGGAAGGACACGAGCGACCTCGCCTTCGGGCTGGGTGTCGGAGGGGCCGTCGTGGCAGGCGGTATCGCCGCCACCTGGGCCCTGTCCGAGCATGCCTCCACAGGGGTCCAGCCCGGGATCGCGATGCCGGTCGACATCTTGCACCTGCTCGCGGTAGCCACCTGGCTCGGCGGCTTGGCCGCGCTGCTGGTCGCCCTGTACAAGGTCCCCGGCATGGAGCGTGAGGCCGTCCGGCGCTTCTCGAAGGTCGCGTTCATCAGCGTTCTGGTGCTGGTCCTCACCGGCGTCTACCAGTCCTGGCGCCAGCTGGGCAGCTGGTCCGCCCTGACGGGCACCAGTTACGGACAGCTCCTACTGATCAAGGTCGCCCTCGTCTGCGTCCTCGTCGGCATCGCCTATCTCTCCCGATCCTGGACCGCCCGGCTCGCCGACCGTGCGGCGGTGCCGGTACAGGCGAATGTTTCACGTGAAACAGAGGGTCGTGAGAGCGAGGGTCGCACAACAGACGGTCGTGAAACGGCGGATGTTTCACGTGAAACATCGCAGCGTGAAACGCCTCGGACCGAGGCGTCGGAGGGTGAGACAGCGCCTGAGGCTGCGGCTTTGCTGACGGCGCCCGCCAGCCCCGAACGTGCCGCGCAGTTGGCCCGCCAGCGCGCGGTCAAGGACAACGCCCGCGCCAAGCAGGTGCGTGACGCGGACCCCGGGCGCGCCGGCCTCCGCCGCACCGTCCTGGCAGAGGCGGCGGTCGCGGTGGCGTTGCTGGCCGTCACCACGGTTCTGACCAGCACCGAGCCGGGGCGCACCGCGGAACTTGAGACCGGTCGCGGCCCGTCCGCGGCCACCGCCGTACCCAATCGCCCCGTCAAGATCACCTTGCCCTTCGACACCGGCGGCCCGCAGGGCAAGGGCACCGTCCGCCTGGAACTCGCCCCGGGGCGGGTCGGCGCCAACGGCTTGCACCTGTGGGCGCAGAACACCGACGGACAACCCCTCGACCTCCCCGAGGTGAAGATCTCCTTCACCCTCCCGGCCAAGGAGATCGGTCCGCTTCCGGTCCTCCCGGAGCACGCGGCTTCGGGACACTGGAGCGCGGACGGCGTGCAACTGCCGCTCGCGGGCGAGTGGCGCATCGACATCACCGTACGGACGTCCGACATCGACCAGACGACCGTCCAGAAGAACGTGAAGATCGGCTGACCAGCGTGAGCGACAGCACCGAGAGCAACCCCGACATCGAAATCTCGCGACGTCGTCTGCTGGGCACAGTGGGCGCCGCGGGTGCCGCCGGTCTGGCACTCGGCGCCACCGGCGGTGCCCTGGCGCACTCGGCGTTCACCGAATCCCCGCAGGTCACGGCGAAGGGCGGCGTCGGTACGCTCGCCTCGCTCGGCGCCACCGAGGTCGCCTTCCACGGAGACCACCAGGCCGGTATCACCACCCCTCTCCAGGCCAAGGGGCACGTCGTGGCCTTCGACCTGGCGCCCGGGGCCGGGCGTACGGAAGCCGCGGCCCTCCTGCGCCGCTGGTCCGAAACCGCGCGGCGGGTGATGTCGGGCGATACCGCCCCGACCGCGGATACCGGGATCGCCCTGGACGCCGGTCCTTCGTCCCTCACCGTCACGTTCGGGTTCGGCCACTCGTTCTTCGAGCGCACCGGGCTCGCCTCGCGCCGCCCCTCAGCCCTCGACCCACTTCCCGATTTCTCCTCGGACCGACTCGACCCGCAGCGCAGCAATGGTGACCTCTGGGTCCAGATCGGCGCGAACGACGGCCTCGTCGCCTTCCACGCACTGCGCGCCCTCCAGAGGGACGCCGGGGAAGCCGCTCGGGTCCGCTGGCAGATGAACGGTTTCAACAGGTCTCCCGGGGCCACCGGCGCCCCCATGACCGCCCGGAATCTGATGGGCCAGGTGGACGGCACCGGAAACCCGAAGCAGGCGGACCCCGACTTCGACAAGCGGATCTTCGTACCGGCGGCCGGCCCCGGCCCGGCCGAACACGCGTGGATGGCCGGAGGCTCATATGCCGTCGTACGCCGCATCCGGATGCTGCTCGACGACTGGGACAAGCAGTCCCTCGCCCAGCAGGAGCAGGTCATCGGCCGTACGAAGGCCACGGGTGCCCCACTGACCGGCGGAAGCGAGACCACCAAGATGGATCTCGCGAAACTCGGCGCCGACGGCAAGCCGGTGATCCCGTCGAACGCGCACGCACGGATCTCGGCCCCGGAGCAGAACGGCGGAGCCGCCATGCTCCGACGGCCCTTCTCCTTCCACGACGGCATCGCCCCGGACGGCTCCCCCGACGCCGGGCTGCTGTTCATCTGCTGGCAGGCCGATCCGCTACGCGGCTTCGTGCCCGTCCAGCGCAAACTCGACCGGGGTGACGCGTTGTCCGAGTTCATCCGGCACGAATCGAGCGGGCTGTACGCCGTCCCGCCCGGCCCGCGGCCCGGGGAGTACGTCGGACAGCGGCTGCTCGAAGGGTGAACATCCCGTCGGGCGCGACCGCCCCGGCATTAGGCTGATCGCATGTCGGCCACCCGCTTCACCTATCTCGGTCCCGAGGGCACCTTCACCGAAGCCGCCCTGCGCACGCTGCCGGAAGCCGCCACCAGGGAGCTCGTCCCGATGGTGTCGGTTCCGGCCGCCCTGGACGCGGTGCGCAACGGCGAAGCCGCCGCCGCGCTGGTTCCGATCGAGAATTCGGTGGAGGGCGGGGTGACCGCCACTCTGGACGAATTGGCGTCCGGCGAACCGCTGATGATCTACCGCGAGGTGCTGCTGCCCATCGCGTTCGCGCTGCTCGCCCGGCCCGGGACCAAGCTTTCGGACGTCAAGACCGTGACCGGGCACCCGGTGGCGCAGCCACAGGTCCGCAACTGGTTGCGCGCGCACCTGCCCGACGCGGTGTGGGAGTCGGCCGCCTCCAACGCCGACGGCGCCCGGCTGGTCCAGGAAGGCCGTTTCGACGCTGCTTTCGCCGGTGAGTTCGCCGCCGCCACGTACGGGCTCAAGCCGCTGGTCACCGAGATCCACGACGCGGAGAACGCCGAGACCCGCTTCGTGCTCGTCGGCCGCCCTGCCCGGCCGGCCGCTCCGACCGGTGCGGACAAGACCTCGGTCGTGCTGTGGTTGGGGGACGATCACCCGGGTGCGCTGTTGGAACTCCTCCAGGAGTTCGCCGTACGGGGGGTCAACCTGATGCTCATCCAGTCCCGGCCGACGGGTGCGGGCATCGGCAACTACTGCTTCGCGGTGGACGCCGAGGGGCACATCTCGGACCGTCGGGTCAGCGAGGCGCTGATGGGGCTCAAGCGCACTTGTCCCCAGGTCCGCTTCCTGGGTTCCTACCCGCGTGCCGGTGTTGCGGTGAGTGACGTACGCGCGGCGCGGCCGGGCACCTCTGACGGCGACTTCACGGATGCCTCCGACTGGTTGGCCCGCTGTCTCGACGGCCGTCCGTAGCGGTCCCCCACTGTCCACAGAGTTATCCACAGGTCGAGAGGCGGGCCTGGGGACAAGTCGACAGAGCAGCGCGACAAGGTCGACATATCGGCCGGGGCTCTCGGGTTTCACGCAAGGGAGCGTCAGGTGAACGGCGTCACCTCCGTATCACCGATCAACTCTTTGGGGCGAGGCATTCCCACCCGAATGAGTGTGTGAGGGCGGTTTGAACCCTGATTCCCGGGGAGAGCCAACCGGTCGGGAATGATCTATTTCCGTGTCCACAGATCGGGCACACAGCCTGTGGATAAGACCGCCCCGCACGGAATTCCTGTGGACAAGGAACGCCCTCCACCCTGTTCAGGCTCGACTCTCGCCCGAGTCGGCGACAGCGGTTCGAGGAATGGGGCCGCTTTTGCGAGCGCCTCGGAAGCGGTCCGGGAGACGTACGCCGGGCAGAGGAACGACCATTTTACATTCCCCTCAATTGGGGCATAGTGACACGCAACGTGATATCGATGTGATCCTCGGAACCCCGGCCCGGTAGCCTGGAGGGGTGATTGACCTCCGGCTGCTCCGTGAAGACCCCGACCGTGTCCGCGCCTCGCAGCGCGCCCGTGGAGAGGACGTCGGCCTCGTCGACGCGCTGCTCTCCGCCGATGAGCGCCGCAGGTCCTCCGGCATGCGCTTCGACGAACTGCGCAATGAGCAGAAGTCGCTCGGCAAGCTGATCCCCAAGGCCTCCCCGGAGGAACGGGCCGAGCTGCTGAAGAAGGCCGAACAGCTCAAGGCGGACGTCAAGTCGGCCGAGGCCGAGCAGAACGAGGCGGACGAGGCGGCCAAGCAGCTCCTCCTCCAGCTCGGCAACATCGTCCACAGCGATGTGCCGGTCGGCGGCGAAGAGGACTTCACCGTTCTGGAAACGCACGGCACGATCCGCGACTTCGCAGCCGAGGGCTTCGAGCCCAAGGACCACCTCGAACTCGGCGAGTCGCTCGGCGCCATCGACGTCGAGCGTGGCGCGAAGGTTTCGGGCTCCCGCTTCTACTACCTCACCGGCGTCGGCGCCCTGCTGGAGCTGGCCCTGGTCAACGCGGCGATCGCGCAGGCCGGCGAAGCCGGTTTCGTCCCGATGCTGACCCCCGCGCTGGTCCGCCCGCGCGCCATGGAAGGCACGGGCTTCCTCGGTCAGGCCGCTGAGAACGTCTACCACTTGGAGAAGGACGACTACTACCTTGTCGGCACCTCCGAGGTACCGCTCGCCGCGTACCACATGGACGAGATCATCGACGCGGACAAGTTGCCGCTGCGCTATGCCGGCTTCTCGCCGTGCTTCCGCCGCGAGGCCGGAACGTACGGCAAGGACACCCGCGGCATCTTCCGCGTCCACCAGTTCGACAAGGTCGAGATGTTCTCCTACGTCGCGCCGGAGGAGGCCGAGGCCGAGCACAAGCGGCTCCTGGAATGGGAGAAGCAGTGGCTGACCGGCCTGGAACTCCCCTTCCAGGTGATCGACGTCGCCACCGGTGACCTGGGCGCGTCGGCGTCCCGCAAGTTCGACTGCGAGGCCTGGATCCCGACCCAGGGCAAGTACCGCGAGCTGACCTCCGCCTCGAACTGTGACGGTTTCCAGGCCCGCCGGCTGTCGATCCGCTACCGCGACGGCAAGAAGACCCAGCCCCTCTCCACGCTCAACGGCACCCTGTGCGCCGTCCCGCGCACGATCGTGGCCATCCTGGAGAACCACCAGCAGGCCGACGGCTCCGTGCGGGTGCCTCCGGTGCTCCGTCCGTACCTGGGCGGTCGTGAGGTCTTGGAGCCGATCTCCAAGTGAGCCCGGTCCCGTTCCCGTACAAGCTCGTCGCGACGGACCTCGACGGCACTCTGCTCCGCGGCGACGACACCGTCTCGGAACGCACCCGTGAAGCGCTCGCCGCGGTCACCGCGGCGGGCGCGGCGCACATCATCGTCACCGGCCGGGCCGTGCCCTGGACGCGGAACGTATTGGACGATCTCGGCTACACGGGGATCGCCGTCTGCGGGCAGGGCGCTCAGGTGTACGACGCCGGCGCGCACCGCCTGCTCACGTCGGTGACGCTGGACCGTCAGCTGGCAGGGCTGGCCCTCTCCAAGCTCGAAGCCGAGGTAGGCCCCTTGGCCCTCGCGGCCAGCCGGGACGGAGTGGACGGCGACGTGCTGTTCGGCCCCGGCTACCGGGTGCAGGAGGGCCTGCCGGCCCTCTATCTGGAGGACACCTCCGCGGTGTGGAGCGCTCCGCTGAACAAGCTGTACATCCAGCACCCCGCGAAGGACGACGACACTTTGGTGAGGGTCGCCAGGGAAGTCGTGGGCAGCCTGGTGGATGTCGTGATGGCCGGTCCCGGGATAGTGGAGATCCTGCCCCTCGGGCTGACCAAGGCCACCGGCCTCTCGCTCGCCGCGCGTCGGCTGGGCGTGAAGGCAGCGGAGACCATCGCCTTCGGGGACATGCCCAACGACATCCCGATGTTCGCTTGGGCGGCCCACGGGGTCGCGATGGCCAACGCCCATCCGGAGCTGAAGGCCGTTGCCGATGAGGTGACGACGTCCCACCAGGAGGACGGGATCGCCGTGGTCCTGGAACGTCTGCTGGGCGCTGCCTGACGGCGCTCCCTCGGCCCCTCGTGAACCGGGAAGGTCCGGAACGGCCCGCGTCCGAAGACGCGCTCGAAGTGGCTGTTCCGGACCTTTTGTTACTCCCCGCATGCCTCACTCTGCCCCGCCCTCATGCCGCTTACCAGTGATTTTTCCCCAGGGGCCAGGGTCATGTTTCACGTGAAACATGCATGACGGGCCGTTGCGCGACCCCTTGCGGATGGCGTGTCAAGGGCCAGGCGAGAAGGCCGACGGCGAGTGAGATGGCGTGCCCGAGATCGGTGAAGGTTCCGCCCGTGACCAGCGGGATGCCGAAGAAGGCGACGGTCCCGGCGAGGTAGAACCATCTCCACGGACCGGGGAGCCGGTAGGTGAGAACCCCGGCGGCCGCCGCGAGTCCGTAACTCACGCCGATGTCGACGACATGGACCATGCTGCGGGGCGCCCGGTGGGCCTGGATGGCCATGAGCACCACGTTCTGGCTGATCAGGGTGGCGGTGATGTGGGCGGTCGCCACGATCACCAGCCAGCGCAACGTGCCCAGCCACCGCTCGACGGAAGCGTGGAAGATCTCGAAGAGCACGGCGTACTGGGCGAGCGAGGCGGGGTTCTCAATCCAGAAGGCACTGGAGATCAGGGCGCGCACGGGGTGCCGTGTGAGTTCGTGGATATTGCTGCTGTTGCGGTGGAGCAGGACGTGGTCCAGGCGGTCGGGCGCGATCACGACGATGACGCTGGTGATGGCGATGATCAACAGCCAGATGTGCGTACCGGGCGCGGAACGTATCCAGGACCATACGGGCCTGGACGGTTCGGCCTCGGGGTGGGGCGTCATGCCCCGATGATGCCCGGCATGTTCGTGCCCCGCCTGGCCGGTGGGCCGGGCGGGGCACAGGTGGCTGGTGCGGGGCGAGGGCTACTCCTCACCGGCCAAGGTCAGCCTGCGCAGCTTCTGGCCCGCGTAGACGGTGGCTCCCACGGTGACCACGACGAGCAGGACGGCGGCGGTCGGCAGGGCCACGGTGGCGTCGACGTACCCTGCCCCCGCGATCTTCTCCGCAAGGGCCAGGGACCACTGCTGCACGCTCAGCGTCTTCGCGCCCGAAACGAGGCTGCCGAAGAGCGACTCCCAGATCAGCGCGTAGACCAGGCCGAAGACGACCGCGTGGCGGCTGACCGTGCCCAGGAGCAGGAACAGCGCGCTGTAGGCGATCGAGGCGACCAGGGCGGCGACGGTGTATGCGACGGCGATCTGCTGACCGTTGCCGTTGAGGATGAAGCCGGCGATCAGTGTGGGGATCGCCGAGAACGCCATGGTGACGGCGATCGCGACGATCAGCTTGGTCATGATGATCGTCGGTCGCTTCACCGGCTTGGAGAGCAGGTAGACGATCGAGCCGTCGTCGATCTCGGGACCGATGGCCCCGGTTCCGGCGATGACGCCGATCAGCGGCACCATCGTCGCGAGGGCGAAGCCGCCGAGCAGGTCGGCCGCGACCTTGTCGTCCACGCCGGTGAGGGCGCGGACGGCGACGGAGATGAGGATCAGCAACGCGGGCAGCGCGAAGAGGATCAGCGCGCGCCGCCTGCCGAGCAGCGCCCGATAGGTGAGCCGGGCAACAGTGGGGTTGTACATGGAAGCCAGCTCCTCAGGCCGTGACGAGGTAGGAGAAGACCGACTCGAGGGACTCGTCGGAAGGGGAGACCGTGAGCAGCCGGATACCGTGCGCGCGGGCGACCCGCGGCAGCAGTTCGGTGAAACGGCCGAAGTCGACGGCCTGGATGCGCAGGGCGCCTTCCTTGAGGTCGACCTCGATGCCGGCGGTGGACGGATCGGCGATGAGGGCCGCGGCGAGCGCCCGGTCGTCGGAGGAACGGATGAGGTAGCGGTGCGGGCGGTCCGTCATCAGGCGACGGATCTTGCGGAAGTCGCCTGAGGCGGCGTGCCGACCCGCGACCACCACCTCGATGTGCGAGGCGAGCTGCTCGACCTCCTCCAGGATGTGGGAGGAGAACAGCACCGTGCGGCCTTCGTCTCCCATGCGCCGCAGGAGTTCCATCAACTGCATGCGCTGACGCGGGTCCATCCCGTTGAACGGCTCGTCGAGGAGCAGCACGGAAGGCTCGTGGACGAGGGCGGAGGCCATCTTCACGCGTTGGCGCATGCCCTTGGAGTAGGTGGAGATCTTGCGGTCCTGGGCGTACTCCATCTCGACGGTGGCGAGCGCGCGCCGGGCGGCCGCGTCGTCGAGCCCGTGGAGTTCGGCGTTGGCGACGACGAACTCGCGTCCGGTGAGGAAGTCGTACATGGCCTCGCGCTCGGGCACGACGCCGACCTGCTTGTAGACCTGCTCGTTGCGCCAGATCGGCGCGCCGTCGAGGGTGACGGTGCCCGTGGAGGGCGCGAGGAAGCCGCCCATCATGTTGATCAGCGTGGACTTGCCGGCGCCGTTGGGGCCGAGCAGTCCGGTGACCCCCGGCCCGATGCGCATGGTCACGTCGTTGACGGCGACGACGTTCCCGAACCAGCGGGAGGTGTGGTCGATGTCGATGATGGTCACAGCCCGGCCTTCCGGTAGCGGGCCATCAGGGCGGCGTAGGAGCCGGCGATGAGGGCGAGGATGACGAGCAGGTAGACGGCTCCGGCGCCGGCGGTGGGGCCCTCGCCACCCGGGAAGGCCGAGGTGGCGCCGAGGAAGGCGGTCTGGAAGCCGTCGATCAGGGTGATCGGGGAGAACAGGCCCATCCACTCGATGGCGCCGGCGGAGCCGGTGTTCCAGGCGATGCCCTGAACAGCGGTCACCGCGCCGTAGGGGATGAGCAGCACGGCGATGATCGCGGCGACACCGAACCCGCGACGCGGGGTCAGGGCGGCCATGACCAGGCCGATCCCGGCGAACAGCAACGACAGCAGAAGTACGGACACCAGTCCCTGCCCGAATCCCTTGGTCTGGTCCCCGAAGTCGAACTTCGCCAGCAGCGAGCCGATGTACATGATCAACAGTGGGGTTGCGGTGAGGATGAACAGCGCGGAGGCCATGGCGGCGTACTTGGCCACCACGTAGTCGACGCGCTCGATGGGCCGCGAGAAGTAGAGCGGCACCGTCTTGAAGCGCAGGTCGCGGCTGACCGACTGCGGCGCCTGGGAGGCGAGGTAGAGACCGATCACCACCTGCGTGGTCAGGGCATAGGTCGTGTACTTGACCGGAAGATCGGTGGAGCCGGGGACCGCGATGGCGACCGCCACGATGATCAGCGCGGGAACGCACATCACCGCGAAGAGGATCATCGGCAGCACCTTGGACTTGGCCGAACGGCCGAGCCCGTAGGCGCCGCGCAAGGACTGCGAGAACAGCGACTTGCGGGCGTAGGCGCGGCCGAGCCGGGGGCCGTCGTAGGACCGGTAGCCGATGTTGTGGATCCGGGTCGAGGTGTCAGGCGCCATCGGAACCGGCTCCCTTCCGCTGGGGGGTGTCACTCTGGCCGTTGTCGCGGAAGACCTCCGCGATGTGGTGGCGGCGCTGCTCCATGCGGACCAGGCCGATACCGAGGTCGGCGACGGTGTCGCGGACCTGGTCGTACGTCTCCTCGCCCGTCGCCTCGACGAGGAGGATGTGGCCCGCTCCCGGCAGGCCCTGCTCGTCGGCCGCGTGCAGGGTCAGGCCGGCCTCGGCGAGCGCCTTGCGCAGGGCGGCGCTGCCGTCGGGGTGGGCATCGGAGTCGGTGACCTCCACGGCCAGCGTGGCGGTGTTCTGCGTGAAGTCGCTGGTGGAGCTGGAGCGCAGCAGCTTGCCGCCGTCGACCACGACGACGTGGTCGCAGGTCCGCTCCAGTTCCCCGAGGAGGTGGGAGGTGACGAGGACCGAGATGCCGAAGTCCGTGTGGACACGGCGGATCAGGTTGAGCATCTCGTCGCGGCCGACGGGGTCGAGCCCGTTGGTGGGCTCGTCCAAGAGGACCAGCTGTGGGTCGTGGACGAGGGCTTGGGCGAGCTTGACCCGTTGCTTCATGCCCGTGGAGTAGCCGCCGATGGGGCGGTAGCGCTCCTCGTAGAGACCTACGTGGCGCAGGGTATCGGCGGTCCGCTCGCGGGCCGCGGTCGGCGGCAACCCCGACATGCGCGCCATGTGCACCACGAACTCGGTGGCCGAGACGTCGGGCGGAAGGCAGTCGTGTTCGGGCATGTAGCCGACGCGTTCGCGGATGGCGCTGCCGTGCGTGGCGACGTCCAGTCCGAGTACGGCGGCGCGGCCCTCGGTGGCGGGGGACAGTCCCAGCAGAATTTTGATCAGCGTGGACTTGCCGGCTCCGTTGGCGCCCACGAGGCCGGTAACGCCGGGCCCGATGTCCAAGGAGAGCCGGTCCAGAGCGGTCACTCGGGGGTACCGCTTGCTCAGGCTTTCGGTCGCGATGACAGTCACGGCTTCGACGTTAGTGGGGCGGCGCACCCCGATCGTCAGACCTGGAGCGGGATCGCGTCTCCGCCTTGAGGACTACGGACCCTGACCCAAGGCTTACGGGCCGAAGCCCCGTGCGGGCCCCACGCGCGGCCGGCGAACTTTATCCACAGGCTTGTGCACGGCCCCTTGACGTGACCTCCGGTCATTGTCACATTCATCAGTGTCAAGTTACGGGCGCGTACGGCTCTATGGACGGACGGCTGGCATGGCTGGGGATTCCACGCAACGCACGACGCAGGGCGCCGCGTTCACCGCGCGCCCGCCGCTCGGGGCCGCCACCGAACTGCGCGGGTTCCGGGAGGTCCAACGCCTCGCCTACGAATGCGCGGAGACGGTGGCGGCGCAACTGCGCGCCGGGGTCACCGAGCGCGAGGCGGCACGGATGCAGCGTGAGTGGCTGCGTGAGCGCGGGGTGCGGGACTGGTTCCACATGCCGTTCGCCTGGTTCGGGGACCGCACCGCCTTCGCGAACTTCAAGATCCCCCTACAGTTCTTCCCGACGAACCGCAGGCTTGAGCCGGGGATGCCGTTCATCCTCGACATGGCCCCGGTCTACCGGGGGTACGCGGCCGACATCGGCTACTCGGGCAGCCTCGGACTCAACCCCGTCCAGGACCGGCTGATGTCCGATCTGCGACCCCATCGCGAGCTGATCTTGGAGCAGGTGCGCGAGCGGCGCCCGCTGCGCGAGATCTACGAGAACGTCGAGCGGCTCATGACCCGCCAGGGCTACGCCAACCGGCACCGTGCCTACCCCTTCGGCGTGATCGCGCACAAGGTGGACCGGGTCAAGGAGCGGCATTGGTCGCCCACCGCCTTCGGATTCGGCACCCAGTCCCTCAAGGGCCTGGCGAGCGACGCCCTGCACGGCCATCGCGAGGGCTGGTCGCCGCTGTGGAGCCCGTACCACTTCTCCGACCACCCACCGCAGCCCGGACTATGGGCGGTGGAGCCGCATGTGGGCTTCCGGGGCACCGGCGCGAAATTCGAGGAGATCCTGGTCGTCACAGACTCCCGGGACCCCGAGGAGAGCGCCTTCTGGCTGGACGACGATCTGCCGCACGTGCGGCGCTGGGCTGAGGAGAAGGCGGCATGAGCAGCATGAACGGAGCGGGCCTCGCGGGCGCGCGCGAGCGGCGGGTACGCACCGGCGGCATCGACCTCTGCGTCGTCGAGCTCGGCGAGGCGGACCGGCCGACCGTGATCCTCGTGCACGGGTACCCGGACAGCAAGGAGGTCTGGTCGGAGGTCGCCGAGCGGCTGGCCACGCGCTTCCACGTGGTGCTGTACGACGTACGAGGTCACGGTCACTCCACGGCCCCCGTGCCACTGCGGGGCGGTTTCACCCTGGAGAAGCTGACGGACGACTTCCTGGCCGTGGCGGACGCGGTGAGTCCGGAGCGACCGGTGCACCTGGTGGGGCACGACTGGGGCTCGGTCCAGGGTTGGGAGTTCGCGACGGTCGCCCGTACCGAGGGTCGGATCGCCTCCTTCACCTCCATGTCGGGACCCTCCCTCGACCACTTCGGGCACTGGGTCAAGAAGCGGACGGCGCGTCCCACCCCGAGGCGGGTGGCCCAACTGCTGAACCAGGGTCGGAAGTCCTGGTACGTGTACATGCTGCACACCCCCGTACTGCCGGAACTGGCCTGGCGCGGACCGCTCGGCAAGCGGTGGCCGGACATCCTCCGGCGCGTGGAGAAGGTCCCGGCCGGCGACTACCCGACCGCGTCGCTGACCTCGGACGCGGCGCACGGGGCCTGGCTCTACCGCGACAACGTACGGGCGCGTCTTCGCCGTCCGCGCGCCGACGCGTACGCCCACGTACCGGTCCAGCTGATCATCCCGACCGGGGACGTGTTCCTCTCGGAGCGGCTCTACGACGACCTCGAACTGTGGGCGCCGGACCTCGTGCGGCGGACACTGCCCGCGCAGCACTGGGTACCCCGCACCCGTCCGGACCAAATCTCAGCCTGGATCGGCGAATTCGTCACCGCCACGGAGGAGCCCGCGACGCGGGCGCCGGAGCTGAAGGCGCCGGGCAAGTACGCGGACCGGTTCGGGGGGCAGTTGGTGCTGGTCACCGGCGCCGCCAGCGGCATCGGGCGGGCCACCGCCTTCGCGTTCGCGGAAGCCGGGGCCCGGGTGGTGTGCGTGGACCGGGACGGGGAGGGAGCGGCGCGTACCGCAGAGATGGCCCGCCTGGTGGGCGCTCCCCAAGCCTGGGGCGAGTGCGTCGACGTCAGCGACGAGCAGGCGATGGAGAAGTTGGCCGCGAGGAGCGCCGCCGAATACGGGATCGTGGACGTCCTGGTCAACAACGCCGGAATCGGGCTGTCCGGCCCCTTCCTCGAAACGACCGCCGAGGACTGGAAGAAGGTCCTCGACGTGAACCTGTGGGGCGTCATCCACGGCTGCCGGATCTTCGGGAAGCAGATGGCCGATCGCGGCCAGGGCGGTCACATCGTCAACACCGCCTCCGCCGCCGCCTACCTGCCTTCCAAGACGCTGCCCGCCTACAGCACTTCGAAGGCGGCTGTCCTGATGCTGAGCGAGTGCCTGCGCGCCGAGCTGGCGTCGAAGTCGATCGGCGTCTCGGCGATCTGCCCGGGCATCGTGAACACCAACATCACCACCACCTCTCGGTTCGCGGGAGTGGACGCGGCCGAGGAGAAGCGGCGACAGGAGCGATCCTCGCGACTGTACGGACTGCGCAACTTCCCGCCCGAGAAGGTCGCCGACGCGATCCTGCTCGCCGTGGTGAGGAACCAGGCCGTGGTGCCGGTGACCCCCGAGTCCAAGGGCGCGCTGTGGATGTCCCGCTTCGCGCCTCGGACCCTGCGGCGGATCGCCAAGCTGGAGCCGAGGCTGTGAGCCGGGCCGGGCCGTGGCGCCGGGAAGAGCCCCGCACGGCCATACCCGGCGACCTGCGCCGGTCGTACCATCCCTCGCAGGAGGGCTCGCCGCGTACGGCGGTCGAGCGCCTGGTGGCATCACCTGCCGCCCGGGCCGCGGCGGGCGCGGCCGGCCGAGCCGCCATGTCGTAGGGAGCCGGGATTGTCCGATCAGGCGCCAGCCGAGTACCGGATCGAGGATCTGGCACACCACAGCGGGGCAACGGTCCGCACTATCCGCGCCTACCAGGACCGCGGGCTGTTGCCCAAGCCGGAGCGGCGCGGCCGGTCCAACGTCTACCGCGACACCCATCTGGCGCGGCTGCGTCAGATCGCGGACCTGCTGGATCGTGGCTACACCCTGGCCTCTATCAAGGAGCTACTGGAGGCCTGGGACGCGGGGCGCGGGCTGGGCGGTGTGCTGGGTCTGGTCGCGGAGGTGCACGGGCCGTGGACCGACGAGGAGGCCGCGCGCATCAGTCGGGCCGAACTCAACGAACGGTTCGGGGGCCGGCCGGACGACGACGCCGTGGGGGAGGCGTGCGAGCTGGGGGTGCTGGAGCGCATCCCGGGGCGGCCCGACGAGTTCCTCGTGCCCTCCCCGCAGGAATTGGCGGTCGCCGCCGAGCTGTACGCGGCGGGGGTGCCGCTGGCGGCGATCACCGGACACCTGCGGGAGCTGCGCGGTCAGGTGGAACACATCGCCTCGCGGTTCCTGGAGTTCACCACGGAGCACGTCTTCGGCCGCTACCTCGGGCACGTCCCGCCCACGGACGCGGACGCCGCCGCGGCGGCGACGATGGTACGGAGACTGCGTCCGCTGGCCCAGCAGACGGTGGACGCCGAGCTCGCGCGGGCGATGCGGCTCTTCGCGACCCGGCACCTTCAGCAGCACCTGGGCGCCACCGGGACGGCACCGTCATCGGAGCCGTCCCCGGTGCCGCTGCCCTCCGAGACGGTGCGGGCGGTGCGGGACTTGGTGGGTCCCGCACACGTGGCGGAGTTCATCCGGGCCGCCACGGAGCGGGAACTCCAGGCCCGGACGATGAACGAGCTGGCCGGTCGGGGTGGACGGCCGGTAGTACTCGATCAGTAGTCCACAGGGCGAATCACACTCTTGCCGCCAAAACCCGCCGAACCGGCTGTGGACAACGGGGCCCTACCTGTGGGCAACGGGGACGAGGGCTCATATGGAGACCGAATCAGCTGCGTTCGGGCGGGGGATATCAGCCACGGGCATGGCCGGTTCAGGGTTCCGCGAAGGGCCGGGGGCGGCTGCCGCCAGGCCGTGGGCGGGGTCCGGGAGGTTCGAGGGGGCGGCCTGACGCGCCGCTTCGCCGTCTCCGCGCCGGCTTTCGCGCCCGGCTCCGTAGAGCAGTCCGGCGAGCCCGAGACCGAGGGCCCCGCCGAGCAGTTGGGCTGCGACGAACCCGGGCAGTGACTGCGGCGCTATCCCGGTGAACGAGTCGCTGAAGGCCCGTCCGACGGTGCCCGCCGGGTTGGCGAAGGAGCCCGAGGACGTGAACCAGATCGCCGCGGCGATGTAGACGGCCACGGCGGCCGGGATCAGCCGCGGGCGACCGACTCGCCCGAGCCCCTGGATGACCAGGACCAGCCCCGCGGTGGCGACGATCTCGCCGATCAGCAGGTGACCACCCCCACGGACCTGGGTGGCGAAGGTCCCCGGGACCCTGCCGAACATGGCTTCGGCGAGGACGGCTCCGCCGATGGCTCCGGACGTCTGCGCCACGGCGTAGACGAGGACGTCCCGGCCACCCACCCCGTCACCACCGGACCGCCGCGCCCACCACGAGGTGAGGGTGACCACCGGGTTGAGGTGGGCACCGGACAGCGGACCGAAGAGGGTGATGATCAGCCCGAGGCCGATGGCGGTGGTGATCGAGTTGGCGATGAGAGCGACACCGGTGTCGCGGCTGAGGGCCGTGGCCTGTATCCCGGAGCCGATCACCACCACGAGCAGTGCGGCCGTGCCGATGAGTTCGGCTGCGGCGCGGCGCGGCAGTGAAGCATCGATCGTCATGGATTCTCCCCCTGGGAAGCGGTTAATCGGAAAATCTATTCCGTATCTTGGAAACGCGATAGGGGGCGTCGGAGTTCAACGGACCGGCGGAAAATCGCTGCTCGCACCGCCCTCCAGGCGGCACCCTGGGACGATGGACGACAGACGCACCGTGAAGGTGTCCAAATACGTCTCGAAACATCTGCGGCACCAGCCGGAACGGATCGGACTGGTGCTCGACCCGCAGGGTTGGGTGGAGATCGACGAACTGCTCGAAGCCGCCGCGGCCCATGGATTCCCCGTCAGCCGGGCAGAGCTCGACCACGTCGTCGCCACGAACGACAAACAGCGCTTCGCCGTCGAGGGAACCAGGATCAGGGCCAACCAGGGCCACACCGTCACGGTGGACCTCGACCTGCCGGAGGCCGAGCCGCCCGCCTACCTCTACCACGGCACCGTGGCACACGCCGTGGACGCCATCCGCTCCGAAGGCCTGCGGCCGATGGCCCGCCACCACGTCCACCTCTCGGCCGACCGGGAGACGGCGACCCGGGTGGGCGCCCGGCGCGGACGGCCGGTCGTGCTCTCCGTGGACGCTGCCGCGATGCGCGCGGCCGGGCACGTCTTCCGGCTCAGCGCCAACGGTGTCTGGCTGGTCGACGCGGTGCCACCGCGGTTCCTGCGCTTCAGGTAGCCGCGGAATTCACGCGGAGATTGTCAGATCATCCCCCTACCCTGTTCCTCACTTCCGGGATCGGTGAGGGGGGCACCTCGCGATCGCCGAACCACTCACGCGAGCACACGAGGTGACGCTGCATGACGTCCACGACCCCGCCACCGTCGACGGTCCCGCCGGAGCCGGCCGCCAACAGCTTCCAGGTCGACCTCCGCGGGCTGGTGGATCTCCTCTCCCACCACCTCTACTCCAGCCCGCGCGTCTACGTGCGCGAGCTCATGCAGAACGCCGTGGACGCCGTCACCGCGCGGCAGGCCATCGAACCGGACGCGGACGTCCGCATCGGGTTGTGGGCCGCGGACGGGACGGTGGGCATCTCGGACAGCGGCATCGGATTGACCGCGGCCGAGGCGCACTCCCTGCTCGCCACCATCGGCAGGAGCTCCAAGCGCGGTGGCGAACACGGCCTGGAAACGGCGCGCAAGGACTTCCTCGGACAGTTCGGGATCGGTCTGCTCGCCTGCTTCGTCGTGGCCACCGAGATCCGTGTCGTCACCCGCTCCGCACGCGACCTGACCGCGCGACCCGTCGAATGGCTGGCCACGGACGACGGTTCCTACACCGTCCGCGAGCTGGACCATGACGCCATGCACGAACCCGGCACCACCGTCGTGCTCCGCGCCCGCCACGGAGCCGAGGAATGGATGACGCCGGCCAAGGTCGAACAGCTCGCACGCGACTACGGCTCGCTGCTGCCCTACGACATCACCTTCCGGGCCGGACGCGACGACGAGCCGCGCTCCGTCACCGACCGGCCCGCCGTGTGGGACCGCCCCTACGCGACCCCGGCGGCACGCCGGGTCGCGCTGGCGGGCCACTGCGCCCGGCTCTTCGGGTTCACCCCGCTGGACAGCATCGACCTCGACCTGCCGGTCGCCGGCGTGCGCGGCGTCGCGTACGTCCTTCCCGAGCCGACCAGTCCCGCGCACAGGTCCGGCCACCGCGTCCACCTCAAGGGCATGCTGCTCACCGACCAGGCGAGCAACCTGCTGCCAGACTGGGCGTTCTTCGTCCGGGTCGTCCTGGACACCGACACGCTGCGCCCCACCGCCTCCCGCGAGAACCTGTACGACGACGAGACCCTGGCCGCCGTGCGGGAAGCGCTGGGCTCCCGCGTCCGGGCCTGGCTCGCCGAGCTGGCGGCCGGCGAACCCGAGAGGCTGGCCGCGTTCCTGGGCGTCCACCACCTCGGCGTGAAATCACTGGCCCGGCACGACGCCGAATTGCTCGGCCTGATGCTCCCCTGGCTGCCGTTCGAGACCAGCGACGGCTCGATGAGCCTGGAGGAGTTCGCGGCCGCGCACAGCGAGATCCACTTCACCCGCACCGTCGAGGAGTTCCGCCAGATCGCCCCCATCGCGGCGGCCCACGGACTCGGCGTCATCAACGCCGGCTACACCTACGACGCGGACCTCTTGGCCCTCCTGCCCGCCGTACGACCCGAACTGAAGGTCACGGAGCTGGACGCCGGAGCCGTCACCGAGCGGCTCGATCCCGTCCCGACCGCCGTCGAACTCTCCCTCGCCTCCTTCCTCTCCATCGCGCGCACCCGACTCGAACCACAGGGCTGCGACGTGGTACTGCGCGCCTTCCAGCCCGTCGCCGTCCCCGCGCTCTACCTGGACGACCGGCAGGCACGTCAGGAGCGCGACCGGACCGCGGCCCTGGACAGCGCCGATTCCCTCTGGACCGGCATCCTCGGCGCCCTGCGCGGTTCCGCACCACGCGCCCGCCTCGTCCTGAACCACAACAACCCGCTGATCCGCCGGATCGCCGGTCTCCCCGACGAGACGCTCACCGGCACCGCCGTCGAGTCGCTGTACGGGCAGGCACTCCTGATGTCCCAGCGGCCGCTGCGCCCCGCCGACTCGGCGCTGCTCAACCGGGCGTTCCTCGGGCTCCTGGAATGGGCGACCCACTCCCACGACGCCCAGGAGGGCCAGAAGTGACGACGCCGACACGCGAGGAGATCGAGCGGGGCCTGGCGGAGAACCGTCGCGCACCCGGGGGTGCCGGCCGCAACGCGCACGCCGAGGCACTGGCGGGCGCCGCCGAGGCGAGCGGGGACACGGCCCTGTTCCGAGCGGCGTTGGACAACCTCATCAACGCCTACCTCTACAGCGCCGAGTCCCCGAAGCTGCTGGTGCCCTTCGCCCGGTTGCTCCAGGAGTACGACAAGGACCCCGGATCCTTCTCCGAGAGCGCCACTCATTCGCTGTTCTGGCAGTTCAAGTGGGTGGCCACCGCCATCGGCAACTCGCCCGACATCCCTTTGGAGTCCGCGGCCGGTTGGCTGGACGACATGGAGCGCCGCTACCGGATCGCGGGCTACAGCGAGCGTCCCGTACGCGAGGCGCAGATGTGGCTCGCCGACGTGACCGGTGACGACGAGCGGGCCGAACGCGCCTTCCGTGCCTGGCGCGGCGCCGAACGCGACCGGATGAGCGACTGCCAGGCCTGCGAGGACAACAGCCAAGGCCAGTACGCCGCTCTGCGCGGTGATGACGCCCAGGCCCTGGACGTCTGGAAGTACGTGCTGGCAGGGGAGCGCGTCTGCGCCGAGGAACCCCACCGGGTCCTCGCCGTTTCGCTGCTTCCGCTGCTGCGCCTCGGGCGGTTCGATGAGGCTCGCTCCCACCACCTGCGCGGTTACCGTCTGGTCCGGGGCAACGAGAGCCTGCTGCCCTCGGTGGGCAGGCACATCGAGTTCTGCGCGTTGACGGGCAACGAGTCGCGCGGGCTGGAGATCCTCGCCGAACACGCCACCCACATGGGGCCGCCGGCGAACGACCGCGACCAACTGGTGTTCCACGGCGGTGTGCTCGTACTGCTGCGTCGACTGAGGGAACTGGGCCACGGTCAGAGCCCGGCCGTCCCTTACGACGGCGTACCGCACACCGTCTCGGAGCTGTACGACAGCCTCCTCGCCGGCTCGCTCGACAGCGCCCGGCGCTTCGACGCACGCAATGGCACGACCCGGATCTCCGACCGGTTCCTCACCCGGATCGGGCGGGAGCCGCTGGTCGGTCTGCTTCCGCTCGGTGTGCGCAGCCCTGCCCTGCCTTCCACGACATCGACCGGCTCCGCACCCGCCCCCGCGGCGGCCCCGGTGGAGACCGGCTCGGGCGACCTCACCCGACTCGTCGACCGCGCCCGGGCGGCGCGCGATCAGGGGCACCCGGCTGCCGACGCGCTCTGGACGCGGGTGGCGGCCCTGGTGGACGCCCACCCGGCGGACGCGGTGGACCCGCTGATCTCGGCCGATGTGGCGGATCACCGGGCACTGGCGGCCGCGCGCTGCGGCGCCGACGACGCAGCGGAACTCCTGACCGCCGTTCGCGACCGGTACCGGGCGCTCGGGGAGGCTGAGCGGGCCGCGCTCGCCCAGTTGCGGCTGGCGACCGTCGCAGCGCAGTCGGGGGCCGATCCGGCCGAGATCAAGGAGTCGCTGGGACTGGCCATGCGGGCCGCCGAGGCACTCGATCCGACGGACCCCCTGCGCACCCGCCGGATCGCCCTCGTGGAACTGGCTTCGATCCGTGTGGACTCGTACCTGCGCTCGGTCCAAGAGCCGGCTCGGACCGCCGGACACGACCACGCGCCCGGTGCGGAGCACGGGCACGGCGAGCTGTCGGCCGAACTCACCTCCTTCGTCGCCGCATACGCGCAGACGCTTCCCGATCTGGTGGCCGAGGCGGAGGAACTGCTGGGCCGGGTGGCTCTGGCCCAGGGGGAACCGGAGCGCGCCCTGCCCCTGCTGGTCTCCGCCGCGAGGCGGGGGATCGACGCGGGCCGTCCCTGGATCGCGGTGGATCCGCTGGTCCTGCGGGCCGGTGTGCTGTCGTCACTCGACCGCCTGGAAGAGGCCGAGGAAGCGGCGCGTTCCGCCTGGGAGCACGCCGCGGAAGTGACCGACGCCGAGACCCAGGGCGTCGTACGGCTCACGCTCGTCGACATCCTCTTGCGCCGCGCGAACACGCCGGAAGGTGCGGGAGAGAGCGGGGTGGAGGAGGCCGCGGAACACGCGCTCACGGCGGCCCATTGGTTCGACCAGGCCGGACTGAGCTCCGACGGTGGCGCCCAGGCCCGGCTGCTGCTGGCCCGCTCGTACGCCCGTACCGGCCGAACCGCAGATGCCGCGGAAGTGCTGCAGTCGGCCCTGCCGGATCTGCTGGAGCACGGCGAGGGACAGGCCGTCGCCGCTCACGAGTTCCTGGGTGATCTCCTACGCGAGCTGCGGGAATGGCGGCCCTCGGCGGAGCAGTACCTGCGGGCGGCGGAGATCGCCAAGGGCTGGGAGGACCTTCGTCCCCAAGCGGGCTTCGCCCAGTCGGCCGCCGATCAGCTATCCGCAGCCGACCTGGTGCCCGAGGCGGTCGCCGCCTACGAGCGGGCCCTCCAGCTACACCGGCAGGCAGGCGGCGCGCCGGTCGCCGAGGTACGCATCCTGCGCTCGCTGGCCTGGCTGGGGTTGCGTTCGGCCGTGACCGAGGCGGCCGTGACAGCGGCCCGCACCGGGATGGAGGAGGCGGCGAACGTACTGGCCTGCGCCCTCGCCGTCGATCCTCAGGCCCGGGAGCTGCGGGCCGAGCTCGCCCAGACCTGGCATCAGCTGGCGCAGGTGTTGGACCGCTGGGTCACTTCGCGGGAGGAAGCCGCCGACGAAGCCGGTGACGAACCCGGTGAAGCGGGCCTATCCGGCGACGCCGTCGCCGCTCCGGCTCCCGGATCACTGGACGCCCCCGAGGCCGAGGCCCTACGGCTGGAAGAGATCCTCTTGTGGGAGCGGGCGGCCGGTCTCTACGCCGAGCTGGGCGCCGACCACATCCAGGACCGGCTCCAGTGCCTGAACAACGCCGCGTGGACCGAGCACGAGCTGGGCCGCCCCCAGGCGGGCGCCGCCCGGATCTCGGCCCTGATCGATGAGATCCGGGCCCTGCCGGAAGGCGACGTCCCGGAGTGGGTGGTGCCGCAGGCCGAACGGATCGTGGCAGGCCTGCTGTCCTGACGCGCGTTCCGCCTCCGTCTGCCCCGCCGCCCATTGGCGCGGGGCAGACGGAGCGCGGGGAGGACGGGGCCCTCCCGGCTCAGGCGTTCAGCTGGGCGAGTGCCTCGGTGGCGATCCGCTCGAAGACGGCCTCGTCGGCCGCGAAGTCGGAGTCCGGAATGGGCGCGTGGATGACCAGCTCGGTGAAACCCAGTTCCTGGTGGCGGCCCGCGAAGTCCACGAACGCGTCGACGGAGTCCAGGACCGCGCTGCCCTCCGGTGTGAAGCCGGTGAGCAGGATCCTCTCCATCGAGGCAGGATCACGCCCCGTGTCGGCGAAGGCCTTGTCCAGCTTCTCCAGCTGCCCCCGCAGGGCCTCTCGCGACTGTTCGGCCGTACCGTCCTTCTCCAGCTTCGGGTCGCCGGTCGTCACCCAGGCCTGACCGTGCCGGGCGGCGAGCTTCATACCCCGCGGGCCGGTCGCCGCGACCGCGAAGGGCAGGCGCGGCCTCTGTACGCAGCCCGGGATGTTGCGGGCCTCCTCGGCGGAATAGAAGTCGCCGTGATGGGTGACGGCCCCTTCGGTGAGCAGCCGGTCCAAGAGCGGCACGAACTCGGCCAGGCGGTCGGCCCGCTCTCGCGGCGTCCACGGCTCTTGGCCCAGCGCCGTCGCGTCGAAGCCGTTCCCGCCGGCGCCGATACCCAGGGTGATACGGCCACCGGAGATGTCATCCAGCGACATGAGGTCCTTGGCGAGGGTCACGGGGTGCCGGAAATTCGGTGAGGTGACGAGTGTGCCCAGGCGCAGCCGGTCGGTGACGGCAGCCGCCGCGGTCAGAGTGGGGACCGCCCCGAACCACGGGCCGTCCCGGAAGGTCCGCCAGGACAGGTGGTCGTAGGTGTAGGCGGTGTGGAAACCGAGCCGCTCGGCCCGAACCCACTGGTCACGTCCTCCTTCGTGCCAAGGCCGTACCGGGAGGATCACAGTGCTCAAACGCAGACTCATACGTTCGAGCGTACGGTGCCCCACGCGCCAACCACGCACCTCGGAGCCCGGCCACCTGCTGATGTTTCACGTGAAACATCAGCCGCGGCGTTGTTTCACGTGAAACAACGCCGTCGGCCCGTGGTGACCGATCTTGGTCCAGGCAGCTGACCCCATGGGTGAAGATGGAGCGGTGACATCGGCTCCCCAGCGCCCGGACGGGCCAACCTCTGCTCCCCGGCTCATCGCCACCGACCTCGACGGCACCCTGCTGCGCGACGACAAGACCGTCTCCCCCCGCACGGTCGCCGCGCTCGCCGCCGCCGAGCAGGCCGGGATCGAGGTCTTCTTCGTCACCGGGCGTCCGGCCCGCTGGATGGGTGTCGTGAGCGATCACGTCCACGGTCATGGTCTGGCGATCTGCGCCAACGGCGCCGCTGTGGTCGACCTCCACGCCGGTGGAGAGTTCGTCCAGGTCCGGCCCCTGCCCCGGGCCACCGCACAGACGGTCGTGGACACACTCCGCGCCGCCGCACCCGGCACGTCGTTCGCCGTCGAACTGACCACCGGAATCAATTACGAGCCGATGTACCCGCCGTTCTTCCAAGACCCCGGCGCCACGATCGCCATCGCGGAGAAGTTGCTGAGCGAGGACCTCGACGACGGCGCGGCTCCGGTGCTGAAGCTGCTCGCCCATCACACCGAACTGGCACCGGACGATTTCCTCGCCCTGGCCCGCTCCGCCGCCGGCGCCTACGCCTCCATCACCCGTTCCAGCCCCACGTCCCTGCTGGAAATCAGCGGACCCGGGGTGTCCAAGGCGAGCACGCTGGCACTGTGCTGCGCCGAGCGCGGAATTTCGCCCGCGGAGGTGGTCGCCTTCGGCGACATGCCGAATGACCTGGAGATGCTCAGCTGGGCAGGAACCTCGTACGCGATGGGCAATGCCCACCCGGATGTGCTCGCGGGCGCCACCGACCATACGGCCGCCAACAACGAGGACGGTGTGGCCGTCGTCATCGAACGCATCCTGAGCACTGGCGCCGCCCGGCACTCTGGGGTCTGACCGGCGACCACTGTCTGACCGACGCGACCGGCGGTCACGAGTGCGACACGGCTCCCGCGGGTCAGAGCGGGGCCTCCCAGACGACGGTGGTTCCGCCGCCGTCCTCAGCGATGCCCGGGCCGTACCAGCTCGCACCGCCCAGCGACTCGGCCCGTCGACGCAGGTTCCGCAGACCGCTGCGCCGACCACCCTCCGCGATGCCCACCCCGTCGTCGGCGACCTCCAGCCGCAGACCCGGTCGTCCGTCGGCCAGCTGAATGGTGGAGTCCACCAGGACCTCGATCCGGGACGCCTCCGCGTGACGGAAGGCATTGGACAGGGCCTCACGCAGGGCAGCGATCAGGTTCTTGCCGACCAGTTCGCCGACAGCCGCGTCGATCGGGCCGACAAACCGGTGCGCGGGCCTGAAGCCCAGCGGTACCGCGGCCATGTTGATCTCACGCAGCACCCGGGTACGCAGTCCCGAGGGCGCCTCCGCCGGCCCCTGCTGCAGCGCGAAGATCGCCGTGCGGATTTCCTGGATCGTCACGTCCAGCTCGTCCACCGCCTTGCCGACGCCGTCGCGGACCTCGGGGACGATGGACCGGCGCTGGGCGCCCTCCAGCATCATCCCCGTCGCGAACAACCTCTGGATCACGAGATCGTGCAGGTCACGGGCAATCCGATCACGGTCCTCGAAGACCGCGAGCCGTTCCCTGTCCCGCTGGGTCTCGGCCATCATCAGTGCGAGCGCGGCCTGCGAGGCGAACTGCGTGGCCAGCGTGCGTTCGGCCTCACTGAACGGCCGGCCGCCCCGCGTCCTCGGAGTCACCAAGGCACCCAGCACCCGGCCGCCGCTTTGCAGGGGAAGCATCATGCAGGGCCCGTACGGGCTGGTGAGCCGGCTGATCGTGCGGAAATCCGCGGCGGCGTCCTCGACGAAAACCGGTTCGCCCCGCAGCAGCTCGTGTACGACGGGGCTCTCGGGTGGGATCACCACGCCGAGCGAGGTGGCCGGATTGTCGGAGGAGACCGCGACGATCTCCATCCCACCCTCCTTCGCCGGCAGCAGCACGATCCCGGCGGCGGAGTCGGCCAGTCGACGAGCCTGCTCGGCCACCACGGCGAGTGCGTCGTCGGCGTCCCCTCCGGACAGCAGGGCCGTGGTGACGGCCACCGAACCGTCGATCCACCGCTCGCGCTGGGTGGCGGCCTCGTAGAGACGGGCGTTGCCGATGGCGATCCCCGCTTCCGTGGCCAGGACGCGGACCATGTGGACGTCGTAGTCGTTGAACTCGCCGCCACCGTTCTTTTCGGCCAGGTACAGGTTGCCGAAGATCTCCCCCTGCACACGGATGGGGACGCCGAGGAACGACTTCATGGGGGGGTGGTGAGCCGGGAACCCCGCGGAACGCGGATCCTTCGTCAGGTCCGGCAGTCGCACCGTGTCGGCGTGCGAGATCAGCGCCCCGAGGAGTCCGCGCTTCCCATCGGGGCGGTGTCCGATCTTGCGGGCCAGCGCCTCGCTCAGGCCGAAGGTGACGAAGTCGGACAGGCCCCGACGGTCGGTGTCGACGACACCGATCGCCGCGTAGCGGGCGTTGGCGAGCTCAGCGGCCGTCTCGCAGATGCGGTCGAGCGTGGAGTGGAGTTCCAGGCCGGTGCCCACCGACCGCATCGCCTCCAGCAGTTGCGGCACCCGGGCGGTGAGTTCGGTGGACAACCCCTGGAGACTGCGGGTCGCGTGAGCGGCGGCCTCCAGCGGGTCCGGTGATGCCCGTGACGGCTCCGGCGATTCCTGAGACTGCTCCGCTGACATGCCCTTGAGCCTAGTTAGTACCCATTAGCTGGGAAAGTCGGCCGGCGTCCCATCCGTCTCCCGTTCGCGCTCCAGGAGCCGTCGCAGCGGCCCCTCGACCGTGGCCAGCTCCTCGTACGCACCACGCTGCACGACCCGCCCGCCGTCCAGCACGAGCACCTCGTCCACCGCGGCCAAGGCCGCCAGCCTGTGCGTGATCAGGACCGTGGTGCGGCCCTCGGTGGCGGCCAGCAGATCGGCTGTCAGCGCGTCCGCGGTCGGCAGGTCCAAGTGCTCGGCCGGCTCGTCCAGCACGAGTACCGGGAAGTCCGCCAGCAGCGCCCGGGCCAATGCCAGCCGTTGGCGCTGCCCTCCGGACATCCGCTCCCCGTGCTCTCCGACCAGGGTCTCCAGTCCGTCGGGGAGACTGTCCACCCACTCCAGCAGCCTCGCCGCCGCGAGCGCGTCCCGCAGCCGGGTATCGCTCGCATCGGTTCGGGCCAGTCGCAGGTTCTCCCGCACCGAGCTGTCGAAGAGGTGCGCGTCCTGGGCACACAGCCCGACGAGGCGGCGGACGGCGTCGCTGTCGAGCGTGCGGGCCTCGGCGGCGCCCAGGGTGTAGGAGCCTTCGCACGGGTCCAGGAACCGCAGCAGGACCTGCGCCAAGGTCGTCTTGCCCGAACCGGACGGGCCCACCACGGCGATCCTGCGACCGGCTTCGAGGGTCAGGTCCAGCCCGTGCAGCGCATCCGCTTTCTGCCCGGGATGGCGGGCCACGATGCCCGTGAGCCTCAGGGGGAACGGCGAGACGGGGCATTCGGCCGCCTGCTCCGGTTCACGGACCGGCATGGGCGCGTCGATGACCTCGTAGATCCGCTCGGCGCTACGGCGTACCCGCTGCCGGTACTGGACTGCCTGCGGGAGTCCGGTGACGGCCTCGAAGGCGGCGAGCGGGGTCAGCACGACCACGGCCATCGCCACTCCCGCCAGTCGGCCGCCGGCCACCGCGTTCGCCCCCAGAACGGCGGCGCACACCACGGTCAGCACACTCACGAGGGTGGACAGGCCGCCGCCCAGCCCGGTCGCGGCCGCGCCCCGCGAGGCGATCCCGGTCAGGGTCCGGTCGCTCAGCTTCGCGGCTTCCTTGCGCCCCTCCAGCGCGCCGGCCACGGTCAGCTCCGCGGTGCCGGTCAGCAGATCGGCCACCCGGGTGGCCAGCTCGCCCCGGGCGGCTGCGAGCCGCCGCTCCGCGCGGCGGGCCACGGCGCCGCTCACCAACGGCACACCCACACCGGCCGCGAGCAGTCCGACGGCGAGCGCGACCCCGGCCTCGGGCAGGAGCCACGCGGTGAAGGCGACCGAACCGGATGCGACCAGGATCGCGGTGCCGACCGGCAAGAGCCAGCGCAGCCAGTAGTCCTGGAGGGCGTCGGCGTCCGCCACCAACCGGGACAGCAGATCCCCTCGGCGCTGCTCGCGCAGTCCGGCCGGGGCGATCCGTTCCAGTCGGCGGTACACGGAGACCCGCAGGTCGGCCAGCATCCGCAACACCGCGTCGTGCGACACGAGCCGCTCCGCGTAGCGGAAGACGGCCCGGCCGATGCCGAAAGTGCGGGTGGCCGTGACGGCCACCATCAGGTACAGCACCGGCGGCTGTTCGGAGGCTCGTGAGATCAGCCAACCGGACACGGCCATCAGCCCGACGCTGCACCCCACTGCCAACGCCCCGAGCAGCAGGCCGAGACGGAACCGTCCTCGCCACGCGGCGGCGATCTCCCGTACACGGGTCAGCGGATGCGCGGCACCCGTGCTCCTTCCTTGGCCCTTGTCGGTCCGTTCGGGGGTGGTGCCGAGAATCCATTCGCCGGGACCGGACGGCGCGGCCCCGGGCCGCACGGTCTCCCGCCCGGTGGCCTCGGCCGGTCCTTGGTGCGGGCTCTCCCCGGTCCCCACCTGCGGATCGACGGAGGGAAGCCCCACCACCCGATCCGCAACCGCGAGCAGTGCCGGCCGGTGCACCACCAGCAGCACGGTCCGACCCACCGCGAGGCGCCGCACCGCGTCCACGACACCCGCTTCCGTCTCACCGTCCAGCGCCGCGGTCGGCTCGTCCAGCAGCAGTACCGGCCTGTCCGCGAGGAACGCCCGGGCCAGGGCCAGTCGCTGGCGCTGCCCGGCGGACAGCCCGGCCCCGCCCTCGCCCAGCGGCGTGTCCAGGCCTCGGGGGAGCCCGGCCACGAATTCCCACGCCCCGGCATCCCTCAGCGCCTGGGTCACCTCGTCGTCGGAGGCGGTGGGCCGGGCCAGCCGTACGTTCTCGGCGATGGTCCCGGCGAACAGGTGCGGTCGCTGCGGCACCCAGGCGATCCGCTCCCGCCACTGCTCCAGCGCGAGTTCGGCCAGGTCCGTGCCCTGCACCCGTACCCGCCCGGAGGTGGGTGTCACGAAGCCCAGCAGGACCTGGAGCAGGGTGGATTTCCCCACACCGCTCGGCCCGGTGAGGGCGACGCACTCTCCCGGTTCGACGGTCAGCGAAACGGGACCCGGCGAGTCCGTCGTCCTTCCGGGGTACCGGACCGCCACCGCGTCGAGCTCGATCCGCAGCCCCCGCGCGGGAACCTCGGCGGTGCCGTCCGAAGCGGGCACCGGCGTCTCCAGGACCTCGAAAATCTCTTCCGCGGCCGACAGTCCCTCCGCCGCCGCGTGGTACTGCGCTCCCACTTGGCGCAGCGGCAGGTAGGCCTCCGGTGCCAGGATCAGGATGAGCAGCCCGGTGTACAGGTCCAGGTCTCCGTGGACGAGTCGCATGCCGATGGTCACCGCCACCAGGGCCACCGACAGCGTGGCGAGCAACTCCAGGGCGAACGAGGACAGGAACGCGATGCGCAGGGTCCGCATCGTGGCCTGTCGGTAGTCGTCGGTGATCTTGCGGATCGATTCGGCCTGGGCCTTGGCCCGGCCGAAGACCTTGAGCGTGGGGAGCCCCACCACCACGTCGAGGAAATGTCCGGAGAGCCGGGACAGCAGCCGCCACTGGCGGTCCATCCTGGACTGCGTCGCCATGCCGATCAGCACCATGAACAGCGGGATCAGCGGCAAAGTGACCACGATGATGGCCGCCGAGACCCAGTCCTCGGTGACGATCCGGGCGAGCACCGCGACGGGCACGACCACCGCGAGCCCCAACTGGGGCAGGTAGCGGGAGAAGTAGTCGTCGAGCGCGTCCACACCGCGAGTGGCCAGGGCCACCAGCGAGCCGGTCCGCTGTCCGCTCAGCCACCCCGGCCCAAGGTCCGCGGCACGGTCCAGCAGCCGGCCCCGTAGCTCCGACTTGACCGCCGCGCCCGCCCGGTGCGCGGCGCGTTCCGTGAGCCAGGCGATCAGTGCGCGCCCCAGCGCCACCGCGGCGAGCAGCAGCAGTGGCGTCCGGAGCGCCCCCGCGTCCAGTCCCTTCTCGAAGGCACCGACGACGATCTCGGCGATGAGCATCGCCTGGCCGACGACCAACCCCGCCCCGGCCAGCCCGAGGGTGACCACCGCGGCCAGGAAGAGGCGGGTGGAACGGGCGTAGCGCAGGAGGCGTGGGTCGATCGGTTTCACGTGAAACATCCCCTCGGGAGGGTCATGCGGGAGGTTCGGAAGGCGCGGGCCGGGTCAGTGTGCGTCGACGATGTGCTGGGTGCCGATCCGCTTGCGGAACACCCAGTACGTCCAGCCCTGGTAGAGCACGACCACCGGGGTCGCCACGGCGGCGCACCAGGTCATGATCTTGAGCGTGTACGGGCTGGACGACGCGTTGGTGACCGTCAGGTTCCAGCCGTCGTTCAGCGAGGAGGGCATGACGTTCGGGAAGAGCGTCAGGAAGAGCATCGCGACGGCTGCCGCGATGGTGACCCCGGAGAGCGCGAACGACCAGCCCTCGCGGCCCGCCAGGTTGAAGCCCAGGGCCGCGACAAGAGCCGCGACCGCGATGGCCATGGCGATCAGGCTCGTGCCGTCACCCCGCGAGGACTGGGTCCAGAGCAGGAAGGCCAGTGCCAGGACGGCGGTGACGACACCCAACCGGGTCGCGAGCCGGCGTGCCCGGTCCCGGATGTCACCGACCGTCTTGAGCGAGGCGAACACCGCGCCGTGGAAGGTGAACAGGGTGAGCGTGACGAGCCCGCCGAGGAGCGAGTACACGTTGAGCAGGTCGAGGAGGGTACCGACGTACTCCTTGTGCTGGTCGATCTTGACGCCCCGGACGATGTTGGCGAACGCCACACCCCACAGGAACGCCGGGATCAACGAGGTCCAGAAGATCGCGTGCTCCCAGTTGGTCTGCCACTTGTCCTCGGGGCGCTTGTGCCGGTATTCGAAGGCGACACCGCGGACGATGAGGCAGACCAGGATGATCAGCAACGGCAGGTAGAAGCCGGAGAAGAGGGTGGCGTACCAGTCCGGGAAGGCCGCGAAGGTCGCGCCGCCCGCGGTGAGCAGCCACACCTCGTTGCCGTCCCAGACGGGCCCGATCGTATTGATCAGGACCCGCTTTTCCTGTCGGTCACGGGCGAGCAGCTTGGTCAGCACGCCGATCCCGAAGTCGAATCCCTCCAGGAAGAAGTAGCCGATCCACAGAACGGCGATGAGTACGAACCAGACGTCGTGGAGTTGCATGGTGTGGTCTCCTCAGCCTCAGTACGAGAAGGCCATCGGCCGGTCGGAATTCTTGTCGTCCCCACCGATCCTGGTGGGCGGGTTGAGGTCGTCCTCGGTGAGCTCGGGAGGCCCGGCCTTCACGTACTTCACGAGCAGCCGCACCTCGATCACCGCGAGCACGGCGTACAGAGCGGTGAATACGAGCATCGACGTGATCACCTCGCCCTGCGTGACACTGGGCGAAACGGCGTCACGAGTGCGCAGGACGCCGTAGACGACCCACGGCTGGCGGCCCATCTCGGTGAAGATCCAGCCCCAGGAGTTGGCGATCAGCGGGAAGCCGAGCGTCCCGATGGCGGTCAGCCAGTACAGACGGGTGAGGCGCGGGTTCAGGGCCGTCCGGAACAGGACCAGGTGCGGCCGCTCTTCGTCGCCGGTGCGCAGGGCCGCCGGCAGCATGAACTTGCGCCGGGTCAGCCACAAGCCCAGGGCGCCGATGCCGAAGGACGCCATGCCGAAGCCGATCATCCATCGAAAGCCCCAGTAGGCGACGGGAATCGCAGGCCTGTAGTCACCGGGGCCGAACTTCTCCTGCTCGGACTTGTTGACGTCGTTGATGCCGGGCACGAAGGAGCCGAAGTCGCTGTCGGCGAGGAAGGACAGCAGACCGGGCAACTCCACGGCGACCTTGTTGTGGCCCTTGTCGACGTCACCGACGGCGAAGACCGAGAAGGGCGCGCTCTTCTCGCCGTCCCAGAGCGCCTCGGCCGCGGCCATCTTCATCGGCTGCTGCTTGAACATGACCTTGGCGAGCGTGTCCCCGCTGATCGCCGTCAGCAGGCCGCCTATGACCACCGCGATCAGGCCGAGTCGCAGCGAGGTCCGCATCACGGGGATGTGCTGCTTGCGCAGCAGGTGGTAGGAGGCGATGCCGACCATGAAGGCGCCACCGGTCAGCGCGGCCGCGGTGAGGGTGTGGAAGACCTGGGCGACGGCCGTGTTCTGGGTGAGGACCTGGAGGAAGTCGGTCAGCTCGGCGCGCCCGGTCTCCTTGTTCATCCGGTATCCGACCGGGTGCTGCATCCAGGAATTCGCGGCGAGGATGAAGTACGCGGAGAGGATGGTGCCGATCGAGACCATCCAGATGCAGGCGAGGTGGATCTTCTTGGGGAGCTTGTCCCAACCGAAGATCCACAGCCCGATGAAGGTGGACTCGAAGAAGAAGGCGATCAACGCCTCGAAGGCCAGCGGAGCCCCGAAGATGTCACCGACGAATCGCGAGTAGTCGGACCAGTTCATGCCGAACTGGAATTCCTGGACGATGCCGGTGACGACACCCATCGCGATGTTGATCAGGAACAGCTTGCCCCAGAACTTGGTGGCCTTGAGGTACTTCTCCTTCTCGGTGCGCACCCAGGCGGTCTGCAAGATCGCGACGAGCGCGGCGAGCGAGATCGTCAGGGGGACGAAGAGGAAGTGGTAGACGGTGGTGATACCGAACTGCCATCGCGCCAGGGTTTCCGGCGCCAGAGCCAGGTCCACGGTCATCTCCTTCGGGTCGCCGTGGGTCGTCAAAGCCTCGCTCCGCCTGCCAGATCCCCCGTGATGTGGGACAAAGCAGGCGAGCTTGTGAACGCGTTCACATTCACAAGCATTATGGCGCACACCTTTTCGATCTTTCGAGCGGGGGGTACCCCTGGCCAAGAGATTCAACAGATTGTTGAATGCGGCTCATGAAGATACGAATCTCCTGGCCCGCCGGCCAGCTCACGGCAACCCTGGAAGACACCCCGACCGGCAAGGCCCTGGCCGCCGCCCTCCCGATCTCCGCCTCCGCGAACACCTGGGGCGAGGAGGTCTACTTCGACACGGGCGTCTCCGTCGCGCTGGAACACGACGCGCGGCAGGTCGTCGAGCCGGGAACGGTCGCGTTCTGGACCGAGGGCGACGCGCTCGCGCTTCCCTACGGCCCGACGCCCATCTCGCGCGCCGGCGAGAGCCGCCTCGCGAGCCCGTGCAATGTGCTCGGCTCGTTCGACGGCGACCCCCGCCTGCTCGCCACCGTCCGCGACGGCGACCCGGTCCGCGTCGAGCTCGCGTAACCGGTCCGCCCACAGCTCGCGTGACCGGCCCGCGGCCGGCTCGCGCAGCCCGTACCGCCTTCCGCGGTGCGGCTACAGCTCCTTGAAGAACGCCTCAGCCGTCTGCAGGAAGATGTCATTCGCCTCGGACTCACCGATCGTGACCCGCAGGCCCTCGCCCGGGAACGGCCGGACCACCACACCGGCCTTCTCGCACGCCGCCGCGAACTCGGCGGTCCGCTCCCCCAGCCGCATCCAGACGAAGTTCGCCTGAGTGTCGGGGACCACGGTCCAGCCCTGCGCGAGAAGCCCGTCGTAAACCCGCTTGCGCTCACAGACCAGCGAGCCCACCCGCCCGAGCAGCTCGTCCTCGGCCCGCAGCGAGGCGACAGCCGCGTCCTGGGCGAGCTGGCTGACGCCGAAGGGCACCGCCGTCTTGCGCAGCGCGGCGGCCACCGGCTCGTGCGCCACCGCGAAGCCGACCCGCAGGCCGGCCAGACCGTACGCCTTGGAGAACGTCCGCAGGACGCATACGTTCGGGCGGCTCCGGTAGAGCTCGATGCCGTCCGGGACGTCCGTGTCGCGCACGAACTCCCGGTACGCCTCGTCCAGGACCACCAGCACGTCCGACGGCACCCGGTCCAGGAACCGCTCCAGCTCGGCACGGCGCACCGCGGTACCGGTCGGGTTGTTGGGGTTGCAGACGAAAATCAGCCGGGTCCGCTCGGTGATCGCCTCCGCCATCGCGTCCAGGTCGTGCACGTCGCCTTCGGTGAGCGGGACCTGTACCGACGTCGCGCCGGAGATCTGCGTGATGATCGGGTACGCCTCGAAGGAGCGCCAGGCGTAGATGACCTCGTCGCCCGGGCCCGCCGTCGACTGGATCAGCGACTGGGCCACGCCCACCGAGCCGGTACCCGTGGCGATGTGCTCGACCGGGACCCCGAAGCGCTCCGCGAGCTCGTTCACCAGGCCCGTGCAGGCCATGTCCGGGTAGCGGTTGAAATGGCCGGCCGCCGCGACCGCGGTCTCCAGGACCCCCGCCAGCGGCGGGTACGGGTTCTCGTTGGAGGACAGCTTGAACGCCACGCGCCCGTCCGCCGCCGCGGGCTTGCCCGGCTTGTACGTGGGGATGCCGTCCAGCTCGGGGCGCAGCTTCGGGCTCTTCTCGCTCACCGCAGGTCCTCCTCGACCGTCCCATCGACGTCGCCGTCGACTCAATACTGCTCACCTTATGAGGATTCCGCCGATCAGAGAATGGCGGGCGCCAGGATCACAGGGGGAGCGCGCGCATATATGCGCGCGCTGGTGGCCCGCGCCGTGGCGCGCGTCCCTCGTGCAGGTGAGTTGAGAACTGTTCCGGACGGCACCGTTTTGGCGGGCCTGTCGCCGCCGACTGGCGTCACACTGCCATTCGGCCAGCAATCGCCTTCTTTTCCAAGGTCATTGGGGGTGGCGAACCATGCAGAATCGTGCCTGTCAACGAGTGCATATGCAGCCGGGCCAACCAACCCATCGAGCCCTACTATCGGCTCGCCATGACAGCAGCAGGGAAGCATCAGGTGAGCCGGACCGAGACCACCCGGCGGGTCGGCGGCCGACAGGGCCGGGCCGGCATCAGGGACGTGGCCGCCGCGGCGGGCGTCTCCATCACGACAGTCTCCGACGCGCTCAATGGCAAGGGACGGCTGCCCGACGCCACCCGCCGCCACGTTCGCGAAGTCGCCGACCGGCTGGGCTACCGACCGTCCGCCGCCGCACGCACCCTCCGTACCGGCAAGTCCGGCCTCATCGGCCTGACCGTGACGACGTACGGGGATGAACCTTTCACCTTCACCGAATTCGCGTACTTCGCGGAGATGGCGCGGGCCGCCACGTCCGCCGCGCTCGCCCGCGGCTACGCCTTGGTCATCCTCCCCGCCACCTCCCGCCACGACGTGTGGTCCAACGTCGCCCTCGACGGCACCGTCGTCATCGACCCGTCCGACCACGACCCCGTCGTCAGCGAGCTCGTCCGCCAGGGCCTTCCGGTGGTTTCCGACGGCCGTCCGGCCGGATCCCTCCCCGTGACCGCCTGGGTCGACAACGACCACGAGGCCGCCGTCCTCAATCTCCTCGACCACCTCGCAGCCGCGGGAGCCCGCAGGATCGGGCTTCTCACCGGCACCACGACCGACACGTACACCCGCCTCTCGACCACCGCCTACCTCAGCTGGTGCGAGCGCGTCGGGCAGGACCCCGTCTACGAGTCCTACCCCGCCCACGACCCGTGTGCGGGCGCCGTAGCCGCGGATCGGCTGCTCGCGCGCCCCGACCGACCCGACGCCGTCTACGGGCTCTTCGACCCGAACGGCACCGACCTGCTCGCCGCCGCCCGGCGCTACGGCCTGCGCGTCCCCGAGGACCTGCTGCTCGTCTGCTGCAGCGAATCGACCGTCTACGCCAACACCGAGCCGCCCATCACCACGCTCTCCCTCAAGCCGCGCCGCATCGGCACGGCCGTGGTCCAGCTCCTGATCGACGCCATCGAGGGGGTCGACACCGACCGACCCGTCGAGCAGGTGGTCCCGACCGAACTCATCATCCGTACCTCCTCTCAGCGGAGGCAGCCCCGTACGACCGTCAGCCCCCCGCGCTCACCCGCACAGGACTGATCACCCGCGCACGATGGGGACTTGATGCCACTCCGGCGGGGCCCTCGGCCCTGCCGGAGATGTCAACAATCACCGAAATCGGGATAAAGGGGCAGGAAGGAACGGCTCCGGCCAGGATTCACCACCCCTGGTGCGTCACAGAGCGCGAGCTGCATTCCTATGATGGGCGCACGACATCACGGACCCTCCGCCACGGAGGTCAGGAGGGTCCGCAGGTGTACGGCAGTGCGACGGTGGTGGAGGGGTCGATGACTCAGGGGGCCGGTCAGGGACCCGCGATGCGGACGGACACGCTGCGGGACTTCCGGGTTCCCGTCACCGAACCCGCCCCGTACACCGAATCCGTCGGCGTGCCCGGCGAGGCGCCCGTCTACGGCGCGTACCCGGCGTACTACGAGGAAGGCACTCCCGTGCCCCCGCGGCCCGCCTACGCACCCGAGGCGGCACCGCCTTCCGCGACCGGACCCGAGGCGACGCCCGCGACCGCGCCCCCGCAGGACGAGGAACCCGACGACGGTTACACGCCCACCCAGCGCGACCTGCCCGTCATCGGCCGCGGAGCGTCCGAGGGTCCGGGTGACACCGTCCAGGTCCACTACGTGCCCCAGGACTCGGCACCCACCGGTCCCGGCCCCCTGTACGTCGTGGGAGACGTACACGGATACCTCGACGAGCTCGTCACGGAACTCCGGGCGCAGGGCCTGATCGACGCCGACTGCCGCTGGTCCGCCGGCAACGCCCGGCTCTGGTTCCTCGGCGACTTCACCGACCGGGGCCCCGACGGCATCGGCGTCATCGACCTGGTCATGCGACTCTCCGCCGAGGCCGCCGCCGCGGGCGGCTATTGCAAGGCCCTGATGGGCAACCACGAGCTCTTGCTCATCGGCGCCAAGCGGTTCGGCGACACCCCGGTGGTGTCCGGAGCCGGAACCGCGACCTTCCAGGCCGCCTGGCTGCTCAACGGTGGTCAGCGCACCGACATGGACCGCCTTCAGGACGTGCACCTCCAGTGGATGTCGCGGCTCGACGCCGCCGCGCTGGAGGACGGACACCTGCTGCTGCACTCGGACACCACCGCGTACCTCGACTACGGCGACTCCATCGAGGACGTCAACGACACCATCCACGAGCTGCTCACCCGCAACGACGCCGACATCACCTGGGACCTGTTCCGCAAGTTCACCAAGCGGTTCGCCTTCCGGGACGAGGAAACGGGCCCGCAGGCGGTACGAGAACTCCTCGGGACGTACGGCGGCGGCCGCGTCGTGCACGGCCACAGCCCCATCCCCTACCTGCTCGGCGAGGTGGGAACCGAGGACGGTGACGACTCCCACGGACCGGAGAGGGTGGACGGCCCGCACGTGTACGCGGACGGTCTGGCCATCGCGATGGACGGCGGCGTCACCATGGCCGGCAAGCTGCTGGTCGTCCAACTCCCTTTGAACGACTGAGCTTTCCCCGAGCGGGGTATTTCCGGAAAGCCCCTGTCACCTCGTGGCATGGGCGCTCTACCATCGCTCTATCCGTAGCAGGCTCTCCTCCGTTTGTGCCGGCGCCCGAATCTACGCGGGCATACCGGCTTGTACGGAGCATCGGGGGATGCACATGACCAGCGCTCCGCACCTGCTCACCGAAGACCGACCGGAGTTCGATCGGCTCCTCGACGAGGCGCTGCGCACGGCGAACGAACGGCCGGAACTCGCCTCCATAGGCGAACGACTGAACGCCGAACAATTGCGCACCATGGCCATGAGCGCCATCGCCTTGCTGACGGCCGCGGCCGCGGCCGAGTACGACCACTACGTCAAAGTCCGCGCGGAACTGCGCGTCGAACAGCTGTCGGCCCCTGGCACGGCGGGCGAAGGGGAAGGGGACGAACAGAGCGGCGGCGTGGGCGTGAGCGCCGTGGTCGCGGTCTTGGCCCCCGTCCTGGCCGGCACCGCCATGCTGATCTTCCTGTTGGTCGGCTACAGCCTCAAGATGCTCGACCCCGAGCCCGCCTTCGCCCGGACGATGCTGACGGCGGGCTGGCTCTTCGGCGGGCTCACCGTGGCCGCACTGCTCTTCGCGGTGATCGGGCTGCTCGTGACCGCCGTCCGCAACAGCTCCACCGAGGTCGCGGCCGAGGAGGCGGTGACCGTACCCGACGAGCTCTCACGTGCCCGAGAAGCGTGGCGGAATGCCCTGCTCGAACGCGGCATCAGGCCGTTCCTCCGGGACGCACTGGCCGATCCGAGCGCCGGCCCCGGGTATCCCACCCCTCGAACACCGCACGCCGGACGCATCCCCAGCCTGGGATACACGAGGCCGGACTTCACCAGCCCCGGCGCCACCTCCCAAAGCCCACTCCCCGATTACACCCCGCCCGACTTCACCAGCCCCGACTTCGGTGGCTCAGAGGCCGACCGGGAGTGATGTTTCACGTGAAACACACGCCTGGAACGGGCCCGCGACTCCCCCCAATGGGTCGCGGGTCCGTTCCGTGCGGGTACTGGCCTCAGTCGGCGAGCGGGAGGTAGACCCGATTGCCCGAGGCGGCGAACTCCGCCGACTTCTCCGCCATGCCGGCCTCGATCTCCTCGGCCTTGAGGTCTCCACCATGTTCACGACGGATGTCCTGGGAGATCTTCATCGAGCAGAACTTCGGACCGCACATGGAGCAGAAGTGCGCGGTCTTGGCAGGCTCGGCCGGCAGGGTCTCGTCGTGGAACTCACGGGCGGTGTCCGGGTCGAGGGCCAGATTGAACTGGTCCTCCCACCGGAACTCGAACCGGGCGTCCGACAGGGCGTCGTCCCACTCCTGGGCTCCGGGGTGGCCCTTCGCCAGGTCCGCGGCGTGGGCTGCGATCTTGTAGGTGATGACACCGGTCTTCACGTCGTCCCGGTTGGGCAGCCCCAGGTGCTCCTTGGGCGTGACGTAGCAGAGCATCGCGGTGCCCCACCAGGCGATCATCGCTGCGCCGATGCCCGAGGTGATGTGGTCGTACGCGGGCGCGACGTCGGTGGTCAGCGGGCCGAGGGTGTAGAACGGCGCCTCCTCGCAGATCTCCTGCTGGAGGTCGATGTTCTCCTTGATCTTGTGCATCGGGACGTGGCCCGGGCCCTCGATCATCGTCTGGACGTTGTACCGCTTGGCGATCGTGTTCAGCTCGCCCAGCGTCTTCAACTCCGCGAACTGCGCGGCGTCGTTGGCGTCCGCGATGGAACCGGGACGCAGGCCGTCGCCCAGCGAGTAGGTGACGTCGTACGTCGCGAGGATCTCGCAGAGCTCCTCGAAGTTCGTGTAGAGGAAGTTCTCCTTGTGGTGCGCGAGGCACCACGCGGCCATGATCGAACCACCGCGCGAGACGATGCCGGTCTTGCGCCGGGCGGTCAACGGCACGTACGGCAGCAGTACGCCGGCGTGCACCGTCATGTAGTCGACGCCCTGTTCGGCCTGCTCGATGACCGTGTCCTTGTAGATCTCCCACGTCAGCTCTTCGGCGCGGCCGTCGACCTTTTCGAGCGCCTGGTAGAGCGGCACGGTGCCGATCGGTACCGGGGAGTTGCGCAGCACCCACTCGCGCGTCGTGTGGATGTTGCGGCCGGTGGAGAGGTCCATGACCGTGTCGGCGCCCCACTTGGTCGCCCAGGTCATCTTGTCGACCTCTTCCTCGATCGAGGAAGTGACCGCGGAGTTGCCGATGTTGGCGTTGACCTTCACCAGGAACCGCTTGCCGATGATCATCGGCTCGATCTCGGGGTGGTTGACGTTGGCCGGGAGTACGGCGCGACCTGCGGCGATCTCCTCGCGGACGACCTCGGGAGAGACGTTCTCGCGGATCGCCACGTACTCCATCTCCGGGGTGATCTCGCCCCGGCGGGCGTACGCGAGCTGGGTGACCGCCGCCCCGCCACGGCCGCGACGGGGCTGGCGCGGGCGGCCCGGGAAGACCGCGTCGAGGTTCTTGAGGCCACCGCGCGGCGAGGTGTGCTTGATTCCGTCGTCCTCGGGGCGCACGGGCCGGCCCGAGTACTCCTCGGTGTCTCCCCGCCCGATGATCCAGTTCTCCCGGAGCGGAGGAAGGCCCCGGCGGACGTCGGTCTCGATCTGCGGGTCGGTGTACGGACCGGAGGTGTCGTAGAGCGTCACGTCCTTGCCGTTGGTGAGGTGGACCTGGCGGACCGGCACCCGGATGTCGGGGCGGGACCCCGCCACGTATCCCTTGTGCCATCCGGGCTGGCGCCCGGTCTGGCCGTCGGCGTCCTCGTCGACGGCAGGCGTGCGTGCATCCTGAATGGTCATGAGACCTATCTCCCTACGCCGGCATTACCCGGTAACAGGTTCGGCGGTCGACGCAGCCTCCTCCCGTACCCGCCCTTTCGGCGTGCGTACGGTGATCAGCGCCCTCTCAGCCCGGTGCTCCGAGCTCCCGCGTTGTGCAAAGTAGCCCCCACGCTAGCGTCATCTGTGGCGTGCTGAACAGTGGGCCCCCTCATCTCTTGCGATGATCGGTCGGTGACGTCCTCGCCGCAGCTTCCCACCCAGCCCTCCGAGCCCCCCGGCCACAGTGACCACGCGCACGCGTCCCACGGAGATCACCACGGGTCCGCCAACGGCCACGCCCACGGGTCCGCGCACGGGCATTCCCACAGCCATGGGCACGGTCCGGCGGCGCCGGTCTCCCTGCACCTGCGCAAGGTTATCGCCGCCGTGCTGATCCCCTTCGCGGCCGCCGTCTTCGTCGGGATGGTGGTGCTCTGGCCGGGCGGAGCTCCGGCACACGAGCGGACCGGCGTCGGCTTCGACCGGCAGACGCAACAGGGCAAGGTCGTCGCGTTGGCGCGTGTGGACTGCAAGTCCGTGAACGCCTCCCAGGTCCCACCGACCGGTGACACCTCGACCCCGTCGGGGCGCGAGGCCACGGCGGAACAGACCGGTGCGTGCAAGAAGGCGACCGTCGAGGTCGGTACCGGCCCGGACAAGGGGCGCACCTTCGTGGAGATCGTCCAGCCCGGGGCTCCCCGACAGTTGACGAACGGCCAGGAGGTGGTGGTGGCGTACGCACCGGACGCTCCCCGCGACCTGCAGTACTCGGTCATCGACCTGAACCGGAAGTTCCCGTTGGCCTTGCTGGCGGGCATCTTCGCCCTCGCGGTCGTCGTGGTCGGTCGGATGCGCGGCCTGTTCGCCCTGGTGGCACTGGTCGTCAGCTTCGGCGTCCTGACCCTGTTCATCCTCCCGGCGATCCTCCAAGGCTCCAACCCGCTGGTCGTTGCGGTGGTCGGGGCCAGCGCCATCATGTTGATCGCGCTGTACATGTGTCACGGCCTGACCGCGCGTACCTCGGTCGCCGTGCTCGGCACGCTGGTGTCACTGCTGCTGATCGGGTTGCTGGGATCGCTCTTCATCGGATGGGCCTTCCTCAGCGGAAACACCGACGACAACACGGGGCTCATCCACGGCCTCTACCCGGACATCGACCTGAGCGGTTTGCTGCTGGCAGGCGTGATCATCGGATCGCTCGGTGTGCTCGACGACGTGACGGTCACCCAGACGTCCGCCGTCTGGGAACTCCACCAGGCCGATCCCACGATGGGGTCACGGGCCTTGTACCGGGCCGCCATCAGGATCGGACGCGACCACATCGCGTCCGTGGTCAATACCCTGGTGCTCGCCTACGCGGGCGCGGCGCTTCCCCTGTTGCTGCTCTTCTCCATCGCGAACAGCAGCATGGGTTCGGTCGCCAACAGCGAATTGGTGGCCGAGGAGATCATCAGAACGCTGGTGGGTTCCATCGGGCTCGTGGCCTCCGTGCCGGTGACCACCGCCCTGGCCGCGCTGGTGGTGTCGGCCGACCGTCCCGGGGGCGCCCGCACCACCCCGGCCACAGGACCGGCGCGCGGTGGCCGAGGGCGTCGGCGCAAGCGCTGATCCGCCCGGACCACCCAGTTCGCAGGGGGGCCGGGTGGCGAAGCGCGCCTGACGTCAGCCGGCGTTCTGCTCGTTCTGCCGGGCTTCGGCGAGGATTCTGTCGAGCGCCTCGTCCAGCGTCCCCTCGAAGTCCCCGAGGTTGCGTTCCTGCCCGAGCGGAACGATTCGGTCGGTGCGGTCGAGAAAAGCGACCAGCGGCGCGGCTCCCGCGCGGAACAGCGCCCGCTCGCCGCCGACCTGCAGACGGATGTGGACGTCCGACAGCTCGTCGGGGTGGGACGGGGCGATGTGCACATCGCCGTCACCACAGGGCTTGTTGATCCCGTCGAGGAGCAGTTCGCGGCCGAACGCCCAGGTCACGGGCGCGTCTCCCGGAAGGTGGAAGGTCAGTCGCACTGCGTAGGGGTCGTGAGCGTCGTACCGGAGCTCCACCGGGATCCGGAAGGAGAGCTCCTCGGAGACGAGAAAGCTCATCATGACCTCTGCCTGTACCGACTCGCGCATTGACTACCCCGATGTTGTGGAAGTGGCCAGGAATGGTCCCCCCATGGGCCCTCTTGACAAGAGTGGTGGAAGCGCTAGCAGATCACAAGGAGTGAGATTTCAGATACTGATAGAGAACGAGAGGGTGCTCAACAGCGCGCCTACTTCACTCCGTAGTCGATCAACTGCATAGCGCAACCGGTCTTCTTGGTGCAAAGGGAGTGAAATCGCCATGGTTGCGGCGGTGTCTCCTGCCGTAATCGGGATGGCGGCGCACACCGTGCCCCTTGCATACTCCTGACGCTCTGTAACCACCTCCATGCGCTGCAAGGAAGCGAGGCGTCGCTCCAAAGCACGCTCGCTCCGCACGGTGTAAGGGGTTACCGCGCCAACCGGATGCCGGTCGTAGTGGTCCTTCCGCGTCTTCTCGTCGAGCTGCCCGAGCAGGCACTGTCCGATGGCGTGCGCGTGGCCGGTCTCGCGGAAATCGGCCCACTCCTCGCATGCCGGAGCGGCCGGAGTGTCCGATACGCCCACCACCTCGATTTCACCCTCGCGGTAGACGGCGAAGTAGACGGGGGCACCGACCACGTCGCGAAAGTGCGCGAGGGAGTCGACGATCATGCTGCGACGTTTCTGCTGGAGCCCACTGCGGGCCAGACGCCAGGCGGCGTCGCCGAGGACGAAGACACCGCCCTGGCGGCGCAGGTAGCCCTCATGGGTCAGGGTGCGCAGCAAGTGGTAGGCGGTGGGAAGCGGGAGCCCGGCTTCCCGCGCCAGTTGCTTCGCCGGGGCGCCCCCGCTGTGGGCACCGACCGCTTCAAGCAGTCTCAGCGCCCGCTGTACGGAAGCGATCAGCGTCGGCACACCGGCGTTGTGGACCGCGGACAAAACTCACCCCCAGGCGTGACGGCGAGCTCAGGGGCGGCCCGCCCTGCGGGGGCCGCCCCCGCGTATGCCGTGCCTGGGGGCGCGCTCGACAAGCTGATGAAGATAACCGCAGGTCAGAACGGTGATACCGCTATGGGTACCCAGGGACGGCCCAGATTCGCACTCTATCGGCCGGTTCTGGCGGCGTGAGAGGTTTCGTACCTCACGTTCCCTCGCCTGGGTTAACGCGGGTATCGCCGCGTCGGCGTGTCCTACCACTCACCGGCGGAGGACTTCGATCCGCCTCGGGTGAACTTCTTCACCACGAAGATCAATCCGCCCACCAGCGCCACGAAGAGCAGCAGTTTGAAGACGAAGGCGATCAGCGTCCCGAGGATGCTGGTGATGACACCCCCGAAGACGAACAGTGCGAGCAGCGGAACGGCGACCCACTTGACCCACCAGGGCATGCCCTCGAACATCGCTCGGATCCCGTCCATGTCCACAACCTCTTCCTCGTCCGTGACTTCCTGCTTCGATGCTAGGAGGCCACGTTCTCGTCCGGGGGCCCGCGAGCCCTCGGAACCCCCTGATCCGACCCTTAGGGGGATCAGGGGCCCGACCCTCAGCCCTCGGCCTCAGCCCTCGGGCGGGGAGAACACCACCATCACTTTCAACGGCTCGGTGATGTGGTGGAACTTGTGCGGCACACCGGCCGGGACATAGACCACGCTCCCGTTGGCCACCGTCGTCGTCTCCTCCCCGACCGTGACCGACGCCCGGCCGCTCACGACGAAGTACACCTCGTCCTGGCCATGCGGTTGCTGGGGGTCGGTCTGCCCGGCGTCGAGCGCGTAGAGCCCGACCGACATGTTCCGCTCTTTCAGGAACTGCAGATACGCACCGTCATTGGCAGCCCGTTCCGCTTCGAGCTCGTCCAGCCGGAAGGCTTTCATCCTCGTACTACCCCTTACTCCGCCGCGTCGTCGAATCCGCTGATCTGACGATGTCCCACCAACATCTTGTCTGCAACGATCGGACCCATGACGAATTTCGTAGTCAAGACGCTCGCCAATGCGGCCGCCCTGGCCGTGGCCATCTGGCTGGTCGCGGGCATCACGCTCGACGAGGACGGGAACAGCACCGGCAAGCGGGTCCTCACCCTGATCCTGGTCGCCCTGGTCTTCGGCCTGGTCAACCTGATCGTCAAGCCCGTGGTGAAGCTGCTCTCCCTCCCGCTCTTCATCCTCACCCTGGGTCTGTTCACCCTCGTGGTGAACGCCCTGATGCTGATGCTGACCTCTTGGTTGGCCAAGCAGTTCGATCTCAGCTTCCACGTCGACGGGTTCTGGGCCGCACTCATCGGCGGGCTGATCATTTCCGTCGTCTCGTGGGCCGTGAACCTCGCCCTGCCCGACAAGAGCTGAGCGGCGACCCGTACCGAGTGTGTTGAAGGAGCCCACCCCGTGAACGATCACCCCACCTCATCGGTGGACCGATACGGTGACGGGACCCGGGCCGTCCGTGCCGGGCTGCCCGATCCCGTGAAGAACGAGCCCCCGCTGCCGGGGCCCGTATTCGCCGCCCACTTCCACCTCCCCGGCGAGGTCGAGGGCCCGTACGCATACGCCCGCGACAGCAACCCGACGTGGACCCTGCTCGAACGGGCCATCAGCGAGCTGGAGGCACCCGGACAGGCCGGTGTGGAGACCGTCGTCTTCGCTTCCGGGATGGCCGCCGTCTCCGCGGTCCTCCTGTCGCAGACCCGGGCGGGCGACACCGTCACGCTCCCCTCCGACGGATACCAGGCGCTGCCGCTGCTCAGGGAGCAGTTGGAGGCGTACGGGATCCACGTACGCATCGCCCCGACCCGCGATGACGCCCAACTCGCGGAGCTGGACGCGGCCCGACTGCTGTGGATCGAGACGCCTTCGAACCCCGGCCTCGACGTCTGCGACGTACGGCGCCTCGTCTCGGCCGCGCACGCCGGCTCCACCCTGGTCGCCGTCGACAACACGCTCGCCACACCCCTCGGGCAGCGCCCGCTGGAACTCGGCGCGGACTTCTCCGTCGCCAGCGGCACCAAGGGACTCACCGGCCACGGTGACCTCCTGATCGGCTACGTCGCCTGCCGCGACCCCGAGCTGGCCGCCGGCGTCCGCCGCTGGCGCAAGATCGTCGGCGCCATCCCGGGTCCGATGGAAGCCTGGCTGGCCCACCGCTCGCTCGCCACGATCCAGCTGCGGACACAGCGCCAGTGGATCAACGCACTGGCCGTCGCCGAGGCCCTGCGCGAACGCGCCGACATCACCGGGCTGCGTTACCCGGGGCTCCCCTCGGACCCGTCGCACAAGACGGCCGCCCTGCAGATGAGCGGCTTCGGGTCGGTGGTCTCCTTCACCCTGGCGGACCGGCCGCACGCGGAACGCTTCATGGGCGCCCTGCGCCTGGTGGAGGACGCCACGAGTTTCGGTGGGGTGCGGTCCACCGCCGAGCGGCGCGGACGGTGGGGCGGGGACGCCGTGCCGGACGGCTTCATCCGCTTCTCGGCGGGCGCCGAGGACACAGAGGACCTGGTCGCCGACGTCCTGCGGGCGCTTGATTCCGCGGGCAAGAACGGCTGACCCGCCCAAGCAGGGCGGTCCGAGCCTCCCCCCTCGTGGCTCGGACCGCCCTCGGGTTCCTTCGGCGAAGAACCACGTTGACAAGGCTAGTTGACTCTGCGTCAGAGTCCAATCACGGTAGCGACAGGGGCCTATCGGCATATTTATAGTTGAAGGACCCCAACGAGAGGGGCCGCCATGGACCTGGCCCTGCTGCGTACCTTCGTCGCCGTGCACCGGGCCGGCTCGTTCACCCGGGCCGCCGCACTCCTCGGGCTGTCCCAGCCCGCCGTCACCTCACAGATCCGCACCCTCGAACGGCAACTGGGTCGGCCGCTCTTCCACCGCCGGGCCCGGGGGGTGACACCCACCGCCATCGGCGACGAACTCGCCCACAAGGCCGCCCCCCACCTCGACGCGCTGTTGCGCATCACCGAGACCGAGCGGGAGGCCGCCGGCGCGTTACGCACGCTGCACATCGCCGGGCCACCCGAGTTCGTGTGCCAGCGCGTGCTGCCCGCCCTGGCCCCGCTGGTCGGCCAAGGCCAGACCTTGCGCACCGCGTTGAAGACCGACGCCGAGGAAGTCCTCGACGGACTGTCCGCCGGGCAGCACGACCTCGTGGTCACCACCGGCCGGCCGCGCGGCGGGCCGGTCACCGCGACTCCCCTGTGCGACGAGGAACAGGTCCTCGTCGCCGCTCCCTACTGGGCCGCCCTCGTCGATCCGGACCTGCTGCGCGAGAAGGGCCCCGACAGCCCGGCGGCTCTCGACGGGATCCCGGTCGTGGAGGTGCACGAGAGCCTCCCGCTCGTCACGCGCTACTGGGCCGCCGTCTTCGACGCGCCGCCGGAAGCCGCCGCCACCGTCGTCGTGCCCGACCTCAGGGCCGTACGCGAGTGCGTCCGGGCGGGAGCGGGTCTCGCCGTCCTGCCTCGCTACCTCTGCCAGGAGGCCTTGGACCGCGGCCAGATCGTCTCCCTGCTGGAGCCCGCGGTGCCACCCCTGCGCACCTGGTTCGTCGTCGTACGGACAGGCAGCCTTGCGCTCGCCCACCTCGCCCGGGCCCACGACCGGCTGCTGCGCGCCGCCGCGGACTGGTGACCCGCCGTATCCCGGAGTCCCGCCCACCATGCGGTTCGCGGCCCGGGACCGCGTGTTTCGCGGGCACGCGTTTCAGAAGCGGAAGAGTGGGCCACTCTTCACCCATGACCGAACGTCCCGTGGTCAAACGCACCGCCCGCGCGATCCTGCTCGACGGTGACGACCTGATCCTCATCAAGCGCACCAAGCCCGGCGTCGATCCGTACTGGCTCACTCCCGGCGGGGGAGTGGAGCCCACGGACGCGACCGTGGTCGACGCCCTGCACCGGGAGGTACACGAGGAACTCGGCGCCAAGATCATCGATGTGGTGCCCTGCTTCGTGGACACCGTCGAGCACATCGCCGATGGCGGGGTGACCGGCGTCAAGGTGCAGCACTTCTTCGTCTGCCGCCTCGAATCGATGGATACCGACCAACGACACGGCCCCGAGATCGACGAGCCCGAGGGCGAGTACGAGATCGTCCGCGTACCGTTCAGCCGGGTGGGTATCGCGGCCGTCCACCTCGTGCCGCTGTCCCTGCGCCACTACCTCGACGGAAACATCGAAGGCGTGCGGGCGATGCACGCCCCGGACCTGGGCTGATCCCTCCGAGGAGCCGTCGGGCGGTCGCCGGTGTCAGCCGGCGACCCCCACCAGCTCCTCGACCGAGTCGTAGCGGATGCGCTCCCCGGGAATCCCGATCCGCTTGAGCGCGTCCACACCGTTGCGGATCATCGCGGGCGGACCCGAGATGAACGCGTCGTAGGTGCTCCACGGCCCGTTCACACCGACTGCCTGGGGCAGCTGCCCCGCGAGTCCTTCCCCCACGACCGGACGCACCGACAACCAAGGGTGCGAGCGCTGAAGCCCGAGCAGCGTGTCCTTGTCGTACAGGTCGTCGTCGCTGCGCGCTCCGAAGAAGACTTCCATCCGGCGCCGTTCACCGTGTTCGGCCACGTCTTCGATCAACGCTTTGATCGGCGCGATGCCCGTCCCGCCGCCGAGACAGAGCATCCCGTTGTCCGTGCTGTGGTCCACCACCATCGAGCCGGCCGGTGGGCCCAGGCGTAGGACGTCGCCCGGCCGGGCGTGCCGGACCAGGGCGTTGGAGACCCAACCGGCCGGAACGGCCTTCACGTGGAAGGACAGCAGTCCGTCGGCGCGCGGGGCGGAGGCGAAGGAGTAGTGCCGCCAGACCCGTGGCCACCATGGCGTTTCCAAGCTGGTGTACTGACCCGCCAGGAAGGCGTAGGGCCGGTCCGGGCGCACCGTCAGCACCGCGATGTCGGGTGTCCGCAGATCGTGGGCGACCACCTCCGCGTGCCACCAGGCCGGCGCCTTGGCCTCATCCTCGGCCGCCGCGTCGATCATGATCTGGGAGATCGCGGTATACGCCCGCACCCACGCGGCCTCGGCCTCCGGTCCCCATGTCCGTTCCGCGTACCGGGCCAGCGCCCCCATCAGAGCCTCGCCCACCACCGGGTAGTGGCCGGCCATGGTCCCGTACTTGCGGTGCCCGGTGCCGAGCCGGCGTAGATACGGGGTGAGCACCGCGGGATCGTCGATGTGTTCGGCGGCCGTGAGGAGCGCCTTCAGCAGTCGGTCGCGCTGGACGTCCATGGCCACGGGGAACATGTCCCGCATCTCGGGATACCGCGTGAATATCAAGGCGTAGAAGTACGAAGTGACCTTGTCGGAGATGGGCTCGATCTCCGCGAGCGTCTTGCGGATGAGTACGGCATCGGGGGAAGGCTCGGTCGCCCCGGCGCCGGGGGGTATCCGGTCCGTCCCCCGTCTCGCCGTTCTGGTGGGCGGAGCGTCCATGCGGTGCCTCGCTTAGAGCATCTGGGTCGGTCTGCACACACCACGGTCGAATCCGTGGTTCCGGGCTTTACAGCGTGCCAGCGGACCGTGTGCCCCGCGGGGGAATACGGAAACTTGGCGCTCGTATCCCCCCTTCCCCTTAAGATGCGGCGAGTTCCGGGCGTGCCGTCCCGACGAGCTGATACGCCTCACGGAGGTCCCTGCCCTCGTAGACGTAGGTGGCCCGCTCCGCGAGGTACGGCCGGGCGTTGACCGCCACCGATGTCGGCACCGCCTCGAAGAGCACCGAATCGGTCAGCGAGTCCCCGTACGCGACGCAGTCGTTCCGGCTCAGTCCGAACCGCGTGCACAGACGGTCCGCGACCTCGACCTTCCCCTCGGGGGTGAGAATGCCCGTCACGTCCAAGGGCCCGGTGAACGGCACCGCAGGGTAGACCGAGCCATGCGCCGCGTCCGCTCCCCACTCCAGGAGCAGCTCGACGAAGAACGAGGGGGACAGCGAGATCACGGCGCAGAGATCACCGCGTTCCTTGATCTCTCGCCACACCTCCCGGATGCCCTCCAGCCACGGGGCACCGTCGAACGCCGCCCTGACATGGTCAGCGGTCAGGTCCGACCACAACGCGTGTGCCGCCAGGGAGAACTCGTGCGGGCCGATCTCCCTGGCCGCGAAGGCCCGTTCCAGCTCGGCGATCTCGTGACCGACACCGAGCTGACGGGAGATCTCGACAGGTGCCGCCGATCCGTACATCAGGGTGCCGTCGAGATCGAAGAGGTGCAGACGCGTCATAGTCGTCGAGGCTAGCGGTCATGTTTCACGTGAAACAGCGTGTTTCACGTGAAACATGACGGCTCCGGCGGCGGGTCTGTCAAATCCCCTGGACGGCCCCTCTGTCATGATCCAGGCTGAACCGGTGACCGCACCAGATCTCACCGACCTACCGATCCGCTCGCTGGCCCTGAAAGATCTCCGCCAGTGCGCCGACCTGTCCGAGGATCGCGGCTGGCCCCGCGAGGACCACAAGTGGGGACTCCTCCTGGCCGCCGGCGACGGTTACGGCATTGACGCTCCCGACGGCGGTGGACTCGCCGCGGTCTGTGTCGTCACCCGCTACGGCCCGGCGCATGCCGATCCGGAGCTCGCCGCGATCGGTATGGTCCTCGTCGCCGACCGGTACGCGCGGCAGGGCCTGGGGCGTCGCCTCATGACCTACATCTGCGACGACGTCCTCAAAGGCACCCCGCTGACGCTGCACGCCACGCCCTACGGACGCCCGCTCTACGAGGAGCTCGGCTTCGACACCGCCGGCAGCGCGGAGATGCTGTGCGGAAGCTTCCGACCGGATTCCACGCCGCCTCCCCCGGGAACCTCGCCCGTCAGGCGTGCCACCGCCGGTGATCTCGTCCGGATCGTCCACTTGGACACGGAGGTGTTCGGAAGCGATCGCACCCATGTGATCACGCGACTGCCCGCCTTCGCGGACAGGTTGTTCGTCGCCGAGGACAGCTCCGGCGAGCTTGTCGGCTACGCCGCCATCTGGCCCAACATGGAAACGCATGTCATCGGCCCACTGGTCGCCCGGGACACCGTCACTGCCCAAGCGCTCGTCACGGCCCTCGCCGCCACCACCGAACGCCCGCTGCGCACCGATGTCGACGTACGCCACGAAGAACTCCGCGCATGGCTCAAGGACCGCGGTCTCAGCTCCCTGGCCTTCAACGCCGTCATGACCAGGAACCTCTCCTGCCTCCCGGGCGACTGGACACGCCGCTGGGCTCCGGTCACCGTCGCCGCGGGCTGAGAAGGGAAACCGCCGTGACCGACGACCGTGAACCGACCATCCGCCCCGCGACCGAGGCCGATCTGCCCGAGATCGTCGCCATGCTCGCCGACGATCCGCTCGGGGCGACCCGGGAGTCCCCCGACGACCTCACCCCCTACGCCGAGGCTTTCAGACGCCTGGCGACCGACCCCCATCAGCACGTGATGGTGGCCGTCCGGGGCGAGCGGGTCGTGGGGACCCTCCAGCTCACCATCATCGCCGGCCTCTCCCGCAGGGGCGCCACCCGCTCCGTCATCGAAGGAGTGCGGGTCCACGCGGAGGAACGCGGCAGCGGCCTGGGCACCCGGTTCATCGAATGGGCGGTCGAACACTCCCGCCGGGAGAACTGCGTGCTGGTCCAGCTCACCTCGGACGTCACACGAACCGACGCGCACCGTTTCTACGAACGGCTCGGCTTCACCGCCTCCCACGTCGGCTTCAAACGGGCGCTCTGACCAAGCCCAACGAGGGCCGGGCCGCTGTCCGTGGCCCGGCCTACGATCGGGAGGGTGAGTCTCACCCTTCCTCTCATCACGCGAGCCGAGCGCCGCCACCGGCTCGGCCATCGCCACGGCTTGGCTCCTTCGGCTCGCGCGGCCGACGTCCCCCAGGCGGCGGATGCCGTCGTCGCGCTGCACGCCACGGACGCGGCGACCGTGTTCCTGTCCGCTCGCGCGCGGCTGGCCGCAAGCGACCCGACCACGATCGAGCAGGCCCTTTACGAGGACGTGAGCCTGGTCCGGTTGTTGAGCATGCGCAACACCTTGTTCGCCGTCTCCACCGAACTCGCGCCCTACGTGGCCTCCTCCACGGCCCGAGCCATCGCGATCAAGGAACGTCGAAGCCTCCTCAAGCACCTCGAAGAGGACGGCCAGGGCCTCGACGCCGCCTGGCTGGCCGAGGCGGAGCAGGCCGCACTCGACGCGCTCGACACCCTGGGCCCCGCCACCGGAGGGGAGTTGTCCGCCGCGGTGCCCGCCCTGCGTCGGAAGATCACCGTGGGTCGGGGCAAGAAGTACGAGGCGCAGACCGGTGTCGCGACCCGTGTCATCCGCCTCCTGGCAGCCGACGGGCGGATTCGTCGTGACCGCCCGCGCGGGGCGTGGACGTCCAGTCAGTACCGCTGGGTCCACACCGAGCCCTGGCCGGCCGTGGCGCTCGCCGAGGCGCGTTCCGAGATCGCCCGCCGGTGGCTGCGCGCGTACGGTCCGGCCACGGAGGTCGACTTCAAATGGTGGACCGGCTGGACCTTGACCGAAGCGCGCAAGGCGTTGGCAGCCACCGGCGCGGAGCAGGTGCGCCTCGAAGACGGCACCACCGCCCTTGTCAGCCCGGGCGACACCCGTCCCGAGCCGGCCCCCGAGCCATGGGCCGCGCTGCTTCCGGCGCTGGACCCCAGCGGGATGGGCTGGGCCGACCGCAGCTTCCACCTGGACCCGGCGTACCGGGTCGCTCTCTTCGACTACGCCGGCAACATCGGCCCCACCGTGTGGTGGAACGGCGAGATCATCGGCGGCTGGGCGCAGCGCGCCGACGGACGGATCGTCTGGCGGCTACTGGGCGGCGCGGACCGCGCGGCCGAGCGGGCCGTGACCGCCGAAGCAACCCGCCTCGCCGAGTGGATCGGGGACGCGCGGATCACACCCCGCTTCCGCACCCCGCTGGAGCGCGAGCTGGTCTCCTGAGAAGCGGTCGTGAGGCCGGCGCGCGAGCCGGCCCGCGACCGTGCCCCGGCGCCCGATCACCGCGCTAGCCGATGCCGCGCCAGCCCGCGGGATCCACCCCACCGGGAACCGGTGCCCCGGCGTCGTACGGCTCCCGTGTGAAGACGAACGAACCGAGGTCGAGGTGGCTCACGGAGCCGTCCGCCCGTCGGACCGCACGCAGCGTCTCGCCGGCGTAGTAGCCGTTCAGGCCGGTCCACGTGCCGTCCCGGTTGGCACGGAACCTGGCCGTGCGACCCGTGGGACCCATCGGTCCCAGTTCCAGCAGTCCGTCCGATGTCAGCCGCACCACCTGGGCAGCCGTGCCCCAGTACCAAGGGCCACACAGTTCGAGTGCCACCGGGTCCGAGTCGAGGAAGGGCCGCCACGGCTCGGGGATGCGCGGCTCGGCTTCCGCCACGATCCCGAGCAGGTCCAGGGCGACCGCGGTGGCGGGCAGTCCCGAGGTGCAGTTCGCCAGCACCACGGCGGCCACGTCGTCCGCCTCGCTCAGCCACAGTCCCGCGACGAACCCGGGCAGTGACCCGCCGTGCCCGGCGAGCGCGCGCCCACCCTGATCCAGGACTTGCAGCCCGAGTCCGTAGCCGTTCGCGGTGGCCCCGGGTTCGGGAGCCACGGCCGGTGTCCGCATCTCCCGGAGGGAGTCCGCACTCAGCACGCGGGAGTCACCTCGTACGAGGAATGTCGCGAATCGCCCCAAATCCTCGGCCGTCGACCACAGTTGCCCGGCCGCGGCCATGATGCCCAGGTCCTCGGCCGGCTCCGGCATCATCACGTCCGCCCAGGGATGCACCGCCCAGCCACCGGCGTGCGGGGCCCGGGGAGCCACCGTGGTGCGTTCCAGCCCGAGGGGCTCCAGAATCTCGGCCCGGAGCACCTCTTCCCACGGCTTGCCGCGAAGCGCCTCCACCAGCGAACCGAGCAAGCTGTAGCCGGGGTTGGAGTAGTGGTGTCGAAGGCCGGGCTCGAAGCGGAACGGCTCGTCTCCCAGCACGTCGGCGAGCGCCGGCCGCAGCCCGGCCGGGCTTCGCTCCCACCACTCGCCCGGCGTCTCGGCCGCCAGCCCGCCGGTATGGGCCAGGAGCTGGCGGACGGTCACCGCACCGGCTGCCGTGCCCGACAGGTGCTTGTCCAGCCGGTCGCCGAGGTCCAGCAGCCCCTCGTCCCGCAGCCGCATCACGAGTACGGCGGTGAAGGTCTTGGTGATCGACCCGATGCGGTACTGGACGTTCCCGTCCGGGCCGTGCCCTTCGACCGAGGTCCGGGATCCTTCCCAGACCACCTCTCCCGCGCGGACGACGGCGGCGACGACGGACGGCGCACGTCCCTCGCTCTGCGCCACGGCGATCCGGTGCCGAAGCGCGCGGCGGGTGGAGGGGAGCAGGTGGTGGTCCTCGGATACGTCAGCCATGATCGGATGCTACGTGTTGGCCATGTCCACGAACCGCGAATAATGGCCCTGGAAGGCCACGGTGATCGTCGCCGTCGGGCCGTTACGGTGCTTGGCCACGATGAGGTCGGCCTCGCCCGCGCGGGGCGACTCCTTCTCGTACGCGTCCTCGCGGTGCAGCAGGATCACCATGTCCGCGTCCTGCTCGATCGAGCCCGACTCACGCAGGTCGGAGACCATCGGCTTCTTGTCCGTACGCTGCTCGGGTCCACGGTTCAGCTGGGACAGCGCGATCACCGGGACCTCCAGCTCCTTCGCCAACAGTTTGAGGTTTCGGGACATGTCCGAGACCTCCTGCTGGCGGCTTTCGGGCCGGCGCGACCCACCCGACTGCATCAGCTGGAGGTAGTCGATGACGACCAGGGAGAGGTCGTTGCGCTGCTTGAGCCGGCGGCACTTGGCGCGGATCTCCATCATCGACAGGTTGGGCGAGTCGTCGATGTACAAGGGGGCGGCGGAGACGTCGGGCATGCGGCGGGCCAGCCTGGTCCAGTCGTCGTCCGTCATGGTGCCGGAACGCATGTGGTGCAGCGCGACCCTGGCTTCCGCCGAGAGCAGGCGCATCGCGATCTCGTTGCGCCCCATTTCGAGGGAGAAGATGACGCTGGGCAGATTGCTCTTGATGGAGCAGGCACGGGCGAAGTCCAAGGCGAGCGTCGACTTGCCCATGGCGGGTCGGGCCGCGATGACGATCATCTGTCCCGGGTGCAGGCCGTTGGTCAGGGAGTCGAGGTCGGTGAAGCCCGTGGGCACGCCGGACATCTGGCCGCTGCGCGAGCCGATCGCCTCGATCTCGTCGAGGGCGCCTTCCATGATGTCGCCCAGCGGCAGGTAGTCCTCCGACGTCCGCTGCTCGGTGACCGCGTAGATCTCCGCCTGGGCACTGTTGACGATCTCGTCGACGTCGCCGTCGGCCGCGTATCCCATTTGCGTGATCTTCGTACCGGCGGCGACGAGGCGGCGCAGGACCGCCCTCTCGTGGACGATCTCCGCGTAGTACTCGGCGTTGGCCGCGGTCGGCACGGACTGGACCAGGGTGTGCAGGTAGGCGGCGCCACCCACCTTGCTGATCTCACCGCGCCGGGTCAGTTCGGCTCCGACGGTGATCGGGTCCGCAGGCTCGCCCTTGGCGTACAGGTCGAGGATGGCCTGGTAGATCGTCTCGTGGGAGGGTCGGTAGAAGTCGTGCCCCTTGAGCACCTCGACCACGTCGGCGATGGCGTCCTTGGACAGCAGCATGCCGCCGAGGACGGACTGCTCGGCGTCGAGGTCCTGGGGCGGCACCCGCTCGAACCCACCGCCCCCGCCGTCCCAGGAGCCGCCGTCACGTCCCCGGTCCTGCTGGTCCTCACCGCGACCGCGGGCGTCACCGCCCCGACGCGAACGGGCGGGCAGACGGTCACCAGGACCGCTGTCGGCCCAGGGGTCGTCCATGGGCTCGGGCATACTCACCGGGCCGCCTCCTCCCGTCCGCAACGCGGACCTCGCCGTGCCACTCTTTCTAGGGCACGGCTCTGACATTCGGGGACCCCGAATCGGCTGTCGGCGCACCGGGGCAACGCACAACGGTAGGGCCGCGGACGACGTCAGCCAATCTTGTTATCCACAGGCTGTGTGGATGAGATGTGGATGACGGCGCCAATGCTGTGGGTAAGTCCCCCGAAGCTGTGCACGGACCGGGGGACGACGCTGTGGACAAAATCACCTGGGCGCCCCGGCTACCCAACTGACCTGCACTTTTACCTCCCGGCGACGCGCGGGGAGAAAAATCTTGGCCACTGTCTCAAGATCGCCTCCAAAGGGGTGCGGAGAAGTCCCAAGTCAGCGGTCAGGTAAGGATCACTGATAGCCTGTATCTATTACCTGTGGAAGATTGGACGGGGCTTGTGAACGTGGCCTCCACAGCGCCCGAGGCGGGCCCGCGACGACATGACCGCGAGATCCTCGCGCTCGCCCTCCCGGCCTTCGGCGCGCTGGTGGCCGAACCTCTCTTCGTGATGGCCGACAGCGCCATCGTCGGGCACCTGGGCACCCCCCAGCTGGCCGGTCTGGGGGTCGCGGCCGCCTTGCTCACCACCGCGGTCAGCGTCTTCGTCTTCCTCGCCTACGCCACCACGGCGGCCGTCTCCCGACGGGTCGGCGCGGGTGATCTCCAAGCCGCCATCCGCCAGGGCATGGACGGGATCTGGCTGGCGCTGCTGCTCGGCGCCGCCGTCATAGCCGTCGTGCTCCCCGCCGCGCCCTGGCTGATCTCCCTCTTCGGGGCCTCCGACACCGTCGCCCCGTACGCGGTCACCTACCTGCGGATCTCGGCTCTGGGCATCCCCGCCATGCTCATCGTGCTGGCCGCCACCGGTGTGATCCGCGGCCTCCAGGACACCCGCACCCCTCTTTACGTCGCCATCGGCGGTTTCACTCTCAACGGAGTGCTCAACCTCGCGCTCGTCTACGGCGCCGGCCTCGGCATCGCCGGCTCGGCGTGGGGCACCGTCACCGCACAGTGCGCCATGGCGGCCGTCTACCTGGCCGTGGTCACCCGTGGTGCCCGTCGACACGGCGCCACGCTGCGGCCCGACGCAGCAGGCATCCGCGCCTGCGCACAGGCCGGTGCGCCACTGCTGGTCCGCACACTCTCCCTGCGCGCGATTTTGATGATCGCGACCGCCGTAGCCGCCCGCTTGGGCGACGCAGACATCGCCGCCCACCAGATCCTGCTCTCCCTGTGGACACTGCTGGCGTTCGCACTGGACGCGATCGCCATCGCCGGACAAGCCATCATCGGCCGCTACCTGGGCGCCGGGGACACGTACGGAGCCAAAGCCCTGTGTCGCCGGATGGTGCGGTGGGGGATCATCGCAGGTCTCGTACTGGGTCTGCTCGTCGTCCTGGCCCGGCCCGTCTTCGTACCGCTCTTCACCAACGATCCCGTGGTGAAGGACACCCTGTTGCCCGCCCTGCTGGTCCTCGCCGTCTCCCAGCCGCTCTGCGGCATCGTTTTCGTGCTGGACGGAGTCCTGATGGGGGCCGGCGACGGCCGATACCTCGCCTGGGCGATGCTGCTGACACTGGCCGTCTTCACCCCGGCAGCATTGCTCCTGCCGGCCCTGGGAGGCGGCCTGACCGCCCTCTGGTGGGCCATGACCCTCATGATGGTGGTCCGTATGGCGACGCTCCAGCTGCGCGCCCGCTCAGGTCGGTGGCTGGTGGCCGGAGCGACCCGGTGACCCGGCCACCGTGTTTCACGTGAAACATCGCTCGGTTTCACGTCAAACACCGTGTTTCACGTGAAACAAGTCGAAGGAAGCGCGAGCAACGAAGAAGGGCCGCACCCCTTGGGGTGCGACCCTTCATGCGCAGCACTTAGGCGGCGACGACCTCGACGCCCACGTTCGCCAGGACCTCGGCGTGCAGACGCACGGAGACCTGGTAGGAACCGAGGGTCTTGATCGGCGAGCCGAGCTCGACGCGGCGCTTGTCGACCTTCGGGCCACCGGAAGCCTCGATCGCCGAAGCGATGTCGGACTGCGTGACGGAACCGAAGAGACGGCCGGCGTCACCCGAGCGGGTGGCCAGACGCACCTTGACGCCCTCGAGCTTGGCCTTGATCTCGTTGGCCTGCTCGATGGTCGCGATCTCGTGGATCTTGCGGGCGCGGCGGATCTGCGCCACGTCCTGCTCGCCACCCTTGGTCCAGCGGATCGCGAAGCGACGCGGGATCAGGTAGTTGCGGGCGTACCCGTCCTTGACGTCGACGACGTCACCGGCGGCACCGAGGCCATTGACCTCGTGGGTCAGGATGATCTTCATTAGTCGGTCACCCTTTCCTTATCGCGCGGTGGACGTGTAGGGCAGCAGCGCCATCTCACGGCTGTTCTTCACGGCCGTGGCGACGTCACGCTGGTGCTGCGTGCAGTTGCCGGTAACGCGGCGGGCACGGATCTTGCCGCGGTCGGAAATGAACTTCCGCAGCATGTTCGTGTCCTTGTAGTCCACGTAAGCGGTCTTGTCCTTGCAGAACGCGCAGACCTTCTTCTTAGGCTTGCGCACAGGCGGCTTCGCCATTGTGTCTCTCCTGTGAAATCAAGAAGTGGGGGTTCGAGCTGCCCTAGAAGGGAGGCTCGTCCGAGTAGCCACCGCCGGAACCGCCGGAGCTTCCGCCCCAGCCGCCCCCGCCGCCCTGCTGCTGGCCACCGGCCGGCGCGCTGGACGCCCACGGGTCGTCGGAGGGAGCTCCGCCGCCCTGAGGTGCGCCGCCGCTGGGGGCTCCGCCCCAGTTGCCGCCGCCGCCCTGAGGCTGACCGCCGCCGTATCCACCCTGGCCACCGCGGCCCGTGGTCTTGGCGACCTTGGCCGTGGCGCTCTTGAGGCTGGGGCCGACTTCCTCGACGTCCAGCTCGTAGACCGTGCGCTTGACACCCTCACGGTCCTCGTACGACCGCTGCTTCAGCCGGCCCTGCACGATGACGCGCATGCCCCGCTGAAGGGACTCGGCGACGTTCTCCGCCGCCTGACGCCAGACCGAGCAGGTCAGGAACAGGCCTTCGCCGTCCTTCCACTCATTGGTCTGCTTGTCGAAGATGCGGGGAGTGGACGCGACACGGAACTTCGCGACCGCCGCACCCGAGGGGGTGAAGCGCAGCTCGGGGTCGTCGACGAGATTGCCGACGACCGTGATGACGGTCTCGCCTGCCATGGATGAACCTCTCGGCGGGGATTGCTGCTGGGCTGCTGTGCTACTCGGTCCCGATTACCGCTGAACCGAAGTTCAGTGGGTCTCGGGGCGAAGGACCTTGGTCCGGAGAACCGACTCGTTCAGGTTCATCTGTCGGTCAAGCTCCTTGACGACCGCAGGCTCGGCCTGGAGGTCGATGACCGAGTAGATGCCCTCGGGCTTCTTCTTGATCTCGTAAGCGAGACGACGACGGCCCCAGGTGTCGACCTTCTCGACCTTTCCGTTGCCCTCACGGACGACGGAGAGGAAGTTCTCGATCAGCGGGGAGACAGCGCGCTCCTCGAGATCGGGGTCGAGGATGACCATCACTTCGTAGTGACGCATGTGGAACCCACCTCCTTTGGACTCAGCGGCCACGGTCGTTCCGTGGCAGGAGGGTCGTGATGCGTGCGCACGGCGTCCGCAGAGCAGACACCGCGCAGACCGTACAGACTACCTGCTCGACTCCTTCCGGTTGAAATCCGGCAGGAGGAGGCCACACTCTGTATCCATAGGGTGTGCACGGTGCTATGCCCCCGGCTCTCCGGAGGCGGGCCCGTCGCACCGCTCTGCGGCAGCCAGGAGGTGCCTTCCGATGGCACAGGCAATGCGACCCCAGTCCTCCATCTCGCTCTTCGCGACCGACGGCAAGCCCCATCCGCTCCAGGACACCCTGATGGCGGCCACCGTGATCCTCGGCATGGTGGCGTTCATCACGGGGTTCTTCGACAATCTGCACCTCCTCGCCTCGTGGACGGGGCTGATCGGGATCCTGACCGGCGCGTACGGCCAATTCATCTCGGAGACGACGCGTGAGCGCTTCGCGCTGATCATCGGGCTCGGCGCCTCGGCCGTGGGCTTCTACCTCGGCATGGCACACGGCGGCCTCTTCGGCGGCTAGGCCCATTGCCCGGGATACCTCCGCGAGGGGGGCGCCGGCCACCGAAGGCCCGGGCCCGGCCCGTCCCCCACAAGGGTGGCGCCCCCGTCGCAGTAGGCTTCGCGCCATAGCCAGCGAAGCCGCCGGAGGAGCACCCCGCATGAGCCTGTCCCTGAGGACCATCAGCCGAGAGCAGCATCTGGGTTACCTCCAGAGCCTGCCCTCGGCTAGCCACTGCCAGGTCCCGGCGTGGGCCGACGTCAAGAACGAGTGGCGTTCGGAGAACCTCGGTTGGTTCGACGCATCCGGCGAACTCGTCGGTGCCGCACTCGTGTTGTACCGCCAGCTGCCCAAGGTGAAGCGGTACCTGGCGTACCTGCCCGAGGGCCCCGTCATCAACTGGTACGCCCCGAATCTGGAGGAATGGCTCCAGCCGATGCTGGCCCACCTCAAGCAGCAGGGTGCCTTCACGGTGAAGATGGGTCCGCCCGTCGTCATCCGTCGTTGGAACGCCGCCGCCATCAAGGCCGGCATCCAGGACCCGGACGTCAAGCGCCTGCGCGACGTGGAGGCTTCGGTCATCGAGCCCCGCGCCTTCGAGGTGTCCGACAAGCTGCGCCGGATGGGCTGGCAGCAGGCAGAGGACGGGGGCGCCGGCTTCGGGGACGTCCAGCCCCGCTACGTCTTCCAGGTTCCCCTGGCCAACCGCTCGCTGGACGATGTCCTCAAGGGCTTCAACCAGCTGTGGCGCCGCAACATCAAGAAGGCCGAGAAGGCCGGTGTCGAGGTCGTCCAGGGTGGTTACGACGACCTCCCGACCTGGCAGCACCTGTACGAGATCACGGCCGAGCGCGACAAGTTCCGCCCGCGCCCGCTCAGCTACTTCCAGCGCCAGTGGACGGCCCTCAACTCCGAGGACCCCAACCGCATGCGCCTGTACATCGCGACGCACGAGGGGGAGCCGCTGGCCGCCGCCACGATGCTCACGGTCGGCCAGCACGTCTGGTACTCCTACGGCGCCTCCGCCAACCACAAGCGCGAGGTCCGCCCCTCGAACGCGATGCAGTGGCGCATGCTGCGCGACTCGTACGCGCTCGGTGCGAGCGTCTACGACCTGCGCGGAATCAGTGACACCCTGGACGAGAACGATCACCTGTTCGGTCTGATCCAGTTCAAGGTCGGCACCGGCGGCGAGGCGGTCGAGTACGTGGGCGAGTGGGACTTCCCGCTGAACAAGGTGCTGCACAAGGCGCTCGACATCTACATGTCGCGCCGCTGACGGCACCCGCCCCATCCACATACACAGCACCGCCGCACCCAGCGGCTTATCGGAGAGGTTCCGGACGGGCATGGCGCTCACGCTCTACGTCGACACCGCGCGCTGGCGTGCGCACCAGAAGCAGATCGCGGACCAGTTCCCCGACGTGATCCCGGTCTGCAAGGGCAACGGCTACGGCTTCGGCCACGAGCGGCTGTGCGAGGAGGCGACCCGGATGGGCGCCGACGTCCTGGCCGTCGGCACGACGTACGAGGCCGCGAGTATCAAGGACTGGTTCGGCGGCGACCTGCTCGTCCTCACGCCGTTCCGGCGGGGCGAGGAGCCGGTGCCGCTGCCGGACCGCGTGATCAGGTCGGTGTCCTCGGTGGACGGGGTGCGCGGCTTGGTCGGCGCCCGCGTCGTCATCGAGTGCATGAGTTCCATGCGCCGCCACGGTGTCTCCGAGCAGGACCTGGGTCTGCTCCAGTCGGCGATCGAGGACGTGCGTCTGGAGGGCTTCGCCCTGCACCTTCCGCTCGACCGACCGGACGGCTCGGATGCCGTCGAGGAGGTCATCGGCTGGATGGACCGGCTGCGCGCGGCGCGACTTCCGCTGCACACGATGTTCGTGAGCCACCTGCGGGCCGAAGAGCTGGCCCGGCTCCGGCAGCAGTTCCCGCAGACCCGTTTCAGGGCCCGCATCGGCACCCGGCTGTGGCTGGGTGACCACGAGGCGACCCAGTACCGCGGCGCCGTCCTGGACGTCACGCGCGTGGCGAAGGGGGACCGGTTCGGCTACCGCCAGCAGAAGGCCGCCTCGGACGGTTGGCTCGTCGTGGTCGCCGGCGGTACCTCGCACGGGGTGGGCCTGGAGGCCCCCAAGGCCCTGCACGGGGTGATGCCGCGCGCCAAGGGCGTCGCACGGGCCGGCCTCGCGACCGTCAACCGCAACCTGTCGCCGTTCGTCTGGGCGGGCAAGCAGCGATGGTTCGCGGAGCCCCCGCACATGCAGGTGTCGATCCTGTTCGTGCCCTCCGACGCCACGGAGCCCAAGGTGGGTGACGAGCTGGTGGCGCACCTGCGCCACACCACCACGCAGTTCGACCGGGTGGTCGACGCCTGAGCCCTGCTCAGCGCCGGGGGCTGACGCCCCACTCCACCCGTTGTGCCTCCGAGGGCGTCGCGTCATGCGGCGCCCTCGCGGCGTCGGACAGCGTGAAGACGTCGCGCGCCCCGTCCAGGACCCCGCCGGAGGGGTCGTCCGAGCCGTCGCGCCGTACGACGTCCCGCTCGGGCAGCAGGATGTCCCGTACGACCACCGCGCAGAGGTAGAGGGTCGCCAGCAGGTGGAGGACGATCGCCAGCTGGTACCCCTCGACCGGCAGGCCCTGGTGCTTCTCGCCGCTCGTCGTGTAGGCCAGGTAGAACCAGATCCCGAGGAAGTACAGGACTTCGCCCGCCTGCCAGATCAGGAAGTCCCGCCAGCGCGGACGGGCGAGCGCCGCGAGGGGGATCAGCCACAGTACGTACTGCGGCGAGTACACCTTGTTGGCCAGGATGAAAGCCGCGACGACCAGGAAGGCGAGTTGCGCGAAGCGCGGCCTGCGGGGTGCCTTGAGGGTGAGCAGCCCGATGCCGGCGCACAGCAGCAGCGTGAGACAGGTGGCGTAGGTGTTCGCGTCGGTCAGGGGGTTTCCGGACCGCTGGGAGATCAGCAGCCACACCGAACCGAAGTCGATCGGTCGCTCCTGGCTGAAGGTGTAGAACTTCTTCCAGCCGTCCCAGGCGAAGTACATGACCGGAAGGTTCACCACGAGCCACGCGCCGACCGTCCCGGCCGCGGCGGCGCCGAAGGCCCGCCACTTACCGGCCCTCAGGCAGAGGACGAACAGCGCGCCGAGCAGCAGTACCGGGTAGAGCTTGGCCGCGGTGGCCAGCCCGACGAACACCCCGAAGAGCACGGTGCGGCCGCGGGACCACATCAGCATCGCGACGGCGGTCAGGGCGAGGGCCAACAGGTCCCAGTTGATCGTCGCGGTGAGCGCGAAGGCGGGTGCCAGGGCGAGCAGCAGGGCGTCCCACGGCCGACGACGGTGAGTACGGGCGACGCACACGGCGATGACTGCCGCGCAGATCATCAGCATCCCCGCGTTGACCATCCAGTACATCTGCTCGCGGTGCTGCATCGAGCCGCTGCCTGGGGTCAGCCATGAGGCGATCTGCATGAAGAGCCCGGTGAGGACCGGGTACTCCAGGTACTCCATGTCGCCCGGGAGCCGGTCCCAGTAGGGGGTGAGGCCGTCCGCGAAGCCCCGAACCACGTACAGGTGCGGGATGTCGGAGTAGCAGGCGTGGGTGTACTGGGAGCCGGCTCCGCGGAACCAGGCCCAGTCGTAGCACGGCACCTTCTGGACCATGCCGAGCGCGAACATGCCCAGCGCGACGAGGACCACGACGCGTACAGGGGTCAGCCAGTGGGCGCCCAGCCGGGCGTGGCGGCCGAACGGGCCGCCGATGAGCTCGCTGCCGGCGGCGGCGACCTCGTCCTGCTGGGTCGGCAGAACGGGCCGGTCCTCGTGCACCTTGGTCATGGGCTCATCCTGCCGTACCGCGCCCGGCACGCACGAGGGCCGCCGCACGGTGTGCGACGGCCCTCGTGGATTCGAGCGCGGAGGGGGTCAGCCCCCGGTGCCGAGGCTGGTGCCCCAGCTGGTGCCGCCCGGGCGACCCGGTTTGCCGGTGGGGGGCGGTGACGGCGATCCGGAGGTGCCGCCGTTCGGTCCGCCGTCGACGCCGCTGCTGGTGCCCGTGTCCGTGCCCCCGCTGGGGTCCGGGGGGCACAGCTTCCACGGCTGGCAGGTCGGCTTGCCGCCCTTCGAGGGGGACGGGGAGACCGACGCCGAGGGGCTCGCCGGAGGGGTGGACTGGGACGCGGAGGCGGAGGGGGAGGGCGCCGCCGGAGTCGGGGTGGGGGCTCCTGCGGCGTCCGCGACCACACCGACGTCCTCGGCTTCGGGGAAGTCCTTGACCGGAGCCCCCTTGAGCGCTTCCTTCATGTACTCGGTCCAGATGGTGGCGGGGATGTCACCACCGTGGATCGAGTCGATGTTGCCGACGCCGTTCATGGACTGCAGTCCCTGGTCCGGCTTGCTCGGGTCGCTGCGGAACAGGGTCACCGCGGTGGAGAGCTGCGGGGTGTAGCCGACGAACCAGGCCGACTTGTTCTTGTCCGTCGTACCGGTCTTGCCGGCCACGGGCCGTCCCAGCTTCTTGGCCTTGTTGCCGGTTCCCTCGGGGCTCTCGACGACGTTCTTGAGCACCTTGGTGATGTTGTCCGCGACCGAGTTGTCCATGGCGCGCTGCGGCTTGGGCGCCTCGAACCCGGGCAGCTCCGTGCCGTTCTTCTCGACCTTGGTGACCGAGTAGGGCTCGTGGTGGGTGCCCGAGGCGGCGAAGGTGGCGTAGGAGTCGGCCATCCGGATGGCGCTGGGCGTCGAGGTACCCAGGGCGAAGGAGGCGTTGTCGTTCGGGTCCATGGAATCCTTGAGGATGCCGGTGGACGCGGCCACGTCCCGGACCTTGCTGTGACCGACGTCGAAGACGAGCTGGGCGAACGGGACGTTGATGGACTTCTCCATCGCCTCGTTCAGCGTCACGTAGCCGTAGGCCCGTTCGCTCTCGTTCTTCTGCCTGAACGGCGTGCCGTCCTTGCCCAGCAGCGGCTTGCCGTCCCGGTCGTTGATCACCGTCATGTCATTGGCGTTGTACTTGCTGTCGGCCGAGATGCCCTCGCCCTTGGACTTCTTCGTGCCGTACTCCATCGCCGCCGCCAGCACGTACGGCTTCCAGGTCGAGCCGACCGGGACGCCGCTGGTGTTGGCGTTGTTGTTGAAGTACTTCTTGTCCATGCCGGGGCCGCCGTACAGGGCCACGATCGCGCCGGTGTTCACATCGACGGAAGCGGCGCCGAACTGGACGAAGGTGTCGGTCGCGGGCCGTGCCTTCTCGTCGATGAAACCGTTGCGGGTGTCCTCGACGGCCTTGGACAGCGCGTCCACCTTCGGCTTCTGGAAGGTGGTGTGGATCTGGTAGCCACCGCGGGCCAGATCGTCGGCGCCGATGTGCAAGGTCTTCATGACGTACTGCTTGGCCGTGTCGACCAGGTAGCCGGTCTGTCCGGACAGGCTGCGGACCTGCTCGGCTTCGATCCGGTCGGGGAACTTCGTGTACTTCGCCCGCTCGGTCGGGTCCATCCGGCCCACCGCGACCTCACGGTCCAGCACCCACGCCCAGCGCTGCCGGGCCCGCTCCTCGTTCAGCTTCGGAGTCGCCGCCGAGCCGAGGCCGCCGTCCGGGTTGTAGAGATTGGGCCCCTTGAGCATCGAGGCCAGGAAGGCGCTCTCCGAGGGGTCCAGCTTCTCGCTGTCCTTGCCGAAGTACGCGCGGGCGGCGGCCTGGATGCCGTAGGCGTCCCGGCCGTAGTAGGCGGTGTTGAGGTAGCCCGCGAGGACCGTGTTCTTGTCCACCGTCACACCGAGCTTTATCGCGATGAAGAGCTCGGTCACCTTCCGCTTCAGCGTCTGGTCGGAGCTCAGGAACGTGTTCTTGACGTACTGCTGGGTGATGGTCGACCCACCCTGGGTCGAGCCGCCCTTGGCCATGTTCACCACGGCGCGGGCGATGCCCATCGGGTCGACGCCCTTGTCCGTCTCGAAGCTCTCGTTCTCCGCCGCGATCACGGCGTTGCGCATCGAGAGGGGGATCTTGTCGATGGTCACGATCTGCCGGTTCATCGAACCGCCGGTGGCGACCATCTGGGAGTTGTCCGCCCAGAAGAAGACGTTGTTCTGCGCCTTCGCCGCCTTGTTCGCGTCAGGGGTGTTGACCATGGCGATACCGATGCCGGCGCCGGCGATGATCACCGCGAAGAAGCCGAGGATCGTGCCGCTCACCAGCTTCCAGGACGGCATGAAGCGCAGCCAGCCGTCCTTGTCGGAGCGCGGGTAATTGACGAGCCGCTTGTCCGGACGACCCTTGGCTCCCGCACGCCCACGGCCCGCGGGCCCTCTCTGGGTGGATCTGCGCGCGTCGGCCCGGCTGCCATGGGGGGGCTGGGCTCCTCCGTGTGGGCCGCTGCGTGAGGCCATGGGGACGTCACGTCCGGCCGCGGGGTCACGGCCCGGGCGCTGCTGCGCGGCCCGGCGGGACGCTGCACGCCCGCCGCCTTGGGGCTGCTGCGGCGGTTTGCGGCGGTGCTCGCTCATCGAACGACTACTCCTCGGGCAGGCGAGTGGCCTGGAAGCGGCGGTTGCATTCCGGTTCCCCCGGTGTCATGCGGCAAAGAGTACGCAGGGTCAAAACCCAATCAGTGCCGAAGTTCACCCCAAATCAGGCAACTTGCATCGTACGAATTGGTGATGTGACGCCGGTCACCACCCCACCACTTGTCGCCGCGAGCCGCCCGCTCTATCGTCTGGATGTATCGAGTCGATACATCAGCTCGACATAAACTCGGAGCCGGAGGAGGGCAGGCGGATGAGCAGGCGCTCAGGCATCCTCGAGTTCGCCGTCCTCGGTCTGCTCCGCGAGTCCCCCATGCACGGTTATGAGCTGCGTAAACGGCTCAACACCTCACTGGGAGTCTTCAGGGCGTTCAGCTACGGGACGCTCTACCCCTGCCTCAAGACGCTGGTCGCCAACGGCTGGTTGATCGAAGAACCGGGCAACGCCCCGGAAGACGCTCTCGCCGCGTCACTCGCGGGGCGCCGCGCCAAGATCGTCTACCGGTTGACGGCGGCGGGCAAGGAGCACTTCGAAGAGCTCCTCTCCCACACCGGCCCGGACACCTGGGAAGACGAGTCCTTCGCCGCCCGGTTCGCCTTCTTCGGGCAAACCGAGCGAGAAGTGCGGATGCGTGTGCTGGAGGGCCGCCGCAGCCGGCTGGAAGAGCGTCTGGAGAAGATGCGCGCCTCGCTCGCACGCACGCGGGAGCGGCTCGACGACTACACGCTTGAGCTGCAGCGGCACGGAATGGAATCCGTGGAGCGCGAAGTGCGCTGGCTGAACGAGCTCATCGAGAGCGAGCGGGCGGGACGGGATCAGAGACGACCCGGTCCGTCCGACGAAACTGCAAAGTGAGACCTGCATCTCGCAGGCCTCGTCCGAGAACAAACAGGGAGCAACCGGAATGGGTTCGGTTCGCGTAGCCATCGTCGGCGTGGGCAACTGCGCCGCCTCGCTGGTGCAGGGCGTCGAGTACTACAAGGACGCCGACCCGGCGGCCAAGGTCCCCGGTCTGATGCACGTCCAGTTCGGCGACTACCACGTGGGTGACGTCGAGTTCGTCGCCGCGTTCGACGTCGACGCGAAGAAGGTCGGCCTCGACCTTTCGGACGCCATCGGCGCCAGCGAGAACAACACCATCAAGATCTGTGACGTCCCGAACACGGGCGTCACCGTGCAGCGCGGCCACACCCTGGACGGCCTGGGCAAGTACTACCGCATGACCATCGAGGAGTCCGCCGAGGCTCCGGTCGACGTGGTCCAGATCCTCAAGGACCGTCAGGTCGACGTCCTGATCTGCTACCTCCCCGTCGGTTCCGAGGAAGCGGCGAAGTTCTACGCCCAGTGCGCCATCGACGCCAAGGTCGCCTTCGTCAACGCCCTCCCGGTCTTCATCGCCGGCACCAAGGAGTGGGCGGACAAGTTCACCGAGGCCGGTGTCCCGATCGTCGGCGACGACATCAAGTCCCAGGTCGGCGCCACCATCACGCACCGCGTGATGGCGAAGCTGTTCGAGGACCGCGGCGTCCGTCTTGAGCGCACCATGCAGCTCAACGTCGGCGGCAACATGGACTTCAAGAACATGCTCGAGCGCGACCGCCTCGAGTCGAAGAAGATCTCCAAGACGCAGGCCGTCACCTCGCAGATCCCCGACCGTGAGCTCGGCGAGAAGAACGTCCACATCGGTCCCTCCGACTACGTGGCGTGGCTCGACGACCGCAAGTGGGCCTACGTCCGCCTGGAGGGTCGCGCCTTCGGCGACGTCCCGCTGAACCTCGAGTACAAGCTCGAAGTTTGGGACTCCCCGAACTCGGCCGGTGTCATCATCGACGCGCTGCGCGCCGCGAAGATCGCCAAGGACCGCGGCATCGGCGGCCCGATCCTGTCGGCGTCGAGCTACTTCATGAAGTCCCCGCCGGTGCAGTACTTCGACGACGAGGCTTACGCGAACGTCGAGAAGTTCATCAAGGGCGAGGTCGAGCGCTAAGCAGGTCCGGCTCCACGCGTTCCACAAGGAGCACGCGAGGTCCGATTCTCCGGACATCCGGACGTCGACTGTTCTTCCGCCGAGGGTCCCCGGGCAACTGTGCCCGGGGACCCTCGGCGTGTGTGACCCTTGCCCTCATGCCTGTCGTACGTGATCTGCGCGTACTCCTGCGCCTGAGGAACTTCCGCAACCTGCTGACCGTACGGCTGCTCTCGCAGGCCGCCGACGGCGTCTACCAGGTCGCGCTCGCCACCTACGTGGTGTTCTCGCCGGAGAAGCAGACGTCACCCGCCGCCATCGCCTCGGCGATGGCGGTGTTGCTCCTGCCCTACTCAGTGATCGGCCCGTTCGCCGGTGTGCTGCTGGACCGCTGGCGCCGCAGACAGGTCTTCCTCTACGGCAACCTCCTGCGGGCCTTTCTCGCCTGTGTCACCGGCGTCCTGATCGTCTCCCACGTCCCCGACTGGCTGTTCTACGCCTCGGCCCTGTCCGTGACCGCCGTCAACCGCTTCGTCCTCGCCGGACTGGCCGCGTCGTTGCCCCGTGTCGTCGGACCCGGCCAGCTGGTGACCGCGAACGCGCTGTCGCCGACCGCCGGAACACTGGCGGCGACCGCGGGCGGTGGGCTGGCCTTCCTGCTCAGGCTCCTCGCCGCGAACTCCGACGCCTTGGTCGTACTTTTCGGAGCCTGCCTCTATCTGTGCGCCGCGCTCGTCTCGCTGCGCCTGGCCGTCGGCCTCCTCGGGCCCGACCACCCCCCGGGCCGGACACACCCCTCGCTGGCCCAGGCAGTGGTCCTTACCGTGCGGGGCATGGTCGAAGGCCTCAGGCACCTGGCCGGCCGCCGGGAAGCCGCGCAGGCGCTCACCGCGATGACCTTGATGCGGTTCTGCTACGGGGCGCTGCTCGTCACCCTGCTCATGCTCTGCCGCTACTCCTGGTCGGACGACGAGTCCGCCGGGCTCGCGCTGCTGGGCGTCGCGATCGGCGCCTCTGGCGCGGGGTTCTTCGTGGCCGCCGTCATCACACCGTGGTTGGTGGATCGGCTGGGCACCCGCGGGTGGATGATCCTCTGTGCCGGTGGCGCGGCGTTCCTGGTACCGACGCTCGGCCTGTTCTTCGCCCCCGGACCGATGCTCGTCGCCGCCTTCGCCCTCGGCATCGCCACACAGGGGGCCAAGATCTCCACCGACACCGTCGTGCAGTTCCAGGTCGAAGACGAGTTCCGCGGCCGGGTCTTCTCCGTCTATGACGTGCTCTTCAACGCCGCTTTCGTGGCAGCGGCCGCGGTCGCCTCACTGATGCTCCCCGCCGACGGCCGATCCGTTCCCCTGGTGGTGAGCGTGGCCGTCCTCTACGCCGTTACGGCGGCGCTCCTCCTGCGGCAGGGCCGACGCCCCGCCGAGAGCACCACCGGGCCGTAGTCACGACGCGGGCCGGGGCGATGTTTCACGTGAAACATCGGAGGTTCCACATGGAACATCACGGCTGTTTCACGTGAAACATCACATTGAGCCGCCAGGCTCAAGCCGCCTCAGGCCTGGGAGGCCCACCAGTCCTTCAAGGCCGCCACCGCCGCGTCGTGCCCCATCGGCCCGTTCTCCAGCCGCTGCTCCAGCAGGAACGCGTACGCCTTGCCGATCACCGGACCAGGGCCCACGCCCAGAACCTGCTGGATCTCGTTGCCGTTCAGGTCGGGCCGGATCGCGTCCAGCTCCTCCTGCTCCTGAAGCTGCGCGATCCGCTCCTCAAGGCCGTCGTAGGTCCGGGAGAGCGCACTCGCCTTGCGCTTGTTGCGGGTGGTGCAGTCGGACCGCGTCAGTTTGTGCAGGCGCTCCAACAGCGGACCCGCGTCACGGACGTAGCGGCGCACCGCCGAGTCGGTCCACTCGCCGTCGCCGTACCCGTGGAAGCGCAGGTGCAGCTCCACCAGTCGGGACACGTCCTTGACCATGTCGTTGGAGTACTTCAAGGCGGTCATGCGCTTCTTGGTCATCTTCGCGCCCACCACCTCGTGGTGGTGGAAGGAGACGCGGCCGTCGCTCTCGAACCTGCGGGTGCGGGGCTTGCCGATGTCGTGGAACAGGGCGGCGAGGCGCAGCACGAGGTCCGGGCTGTCCTCCTCCAGGTCGATCGCCTGCTCCAGCACCGTCAGGGAGTGCTCGTAGACGTCCTTGTGCCGGTGGTGCTCGTCACTCTCCAAGCGGAGGGCGGGCAGCTCGGGCAGTACCCGGTCCGCCAGACCGGTGTCCACGAGCAACCCGAGGCCCTTGCGGGGGTGGGCCGACAGCAGGAGCTTGTTCAGCTCACCCTGTACCCGCTCCGCCGAGACGATCTCGATCCGCTCCGACATGGCCTTCATGGCCGCCACGACCTCGGGCGCGACCTCGAAGTCCAGCTGTGCGGCGAAGCGGGCCGCACGCAACATCCGCAGCGGGTCGTCCGAGAAGGAGTCCTCGGGGGTCCCGGGCGTGCGCAGGACGCCTTCCCGAAGGTCCTCCAGACCCCCGTGCGGGTCCACGAACTCCTTCTCGGGCAGCGCGACGGCCATCGCGTTCACCGTGAAGTCACGGCGGACGAGATCCTCCTCGATGGAGTCGCCGTAGGACACCTCCGGCTTGCGCGAGGTTCGGTCGTACGACTCGGAGCGGTACGTGGTCACCTCGATCTGGAAGTTCCGGTCGGTGCCCTCGACGCGGGCCCGCTTGTGCGCCCCGACGGTGCCGAAGGCGATACCGACGTCCCACACCGAGTCGGCCCAGGGCCGCATGATCCTCAGCACGTCCTGGGGACGGGCGTCGGTGGTGAAGTCGAGGTCATTGCCGAGACGCCCGAGCAGCGCATCGCGTACGGAGCCCCCGACCAGGGCGAGACGGAAGCCCGCCTCCTGGAAACGGCGGCCGAGCTCGTCGGCGACAGGGGCGACGCGCAGCAGTTCACTGACCGCTCGGTGCTGCACCTGACTCAGGGCACTGGGGGTGTCTTCATTGGCGTTCGGCACAACAGAAAAGGGTACGTGGCCCGCCCGGCCGGGGCCGCCGCGTTTTGCGGCCACCCCGCCCCACCACGCCCGCGGGCCGCTACCGATCATGTGGAGCAAGGCGCGGCACTCGCGCACAGCGCGCCTCGTTACCATTCGTGGACGCACAACCGACGACCACTGACACTTCGAGGGACGGGCGAGCGCGTGGCCGAGGCGGCAGACATCCTGGGGGCAGCCGCCCCTGCCCGGCGCCGCTGGCTGCGGCGGGCAGTCGTCCTGCTCGCCGGCACGCCGGTCCTCGCCGCCCTGATCTACGCCCCGGCCCCATCGGCGCAGGCCGCCGACTCATCCGTCGACGTCCATTTGCTCGAGGTGTCGCCCAGCGCTCCTGTGAAGAGCGACACCCTCACCATCTCCGGCAGCGTGGTCAACAACAGCCGCGAGGTGATCAAGGGCGCGCATGTCGGGCTGCGTGTGGGGCCCGTCCTGGGTGATCGGGCGTCCATCGACGAGGTGGCGGACCGCACCGGCTTCCGGGCCGGCGTGGACCCGGGGGAGATCGACTCGGCGTACGCGGTGAAGATCGACTCGTTGCCCTCGAAGGCCAGCCGGCAGTTCACCATCAACGTCCCGGTCGGCAAGCTGGACCTGGGCAAGGACGGCGTGTACCAGCTGGGTGTCTCGCTGTCGGGAGAGACCGACAGCCGACCGTACGAGCAGGTACTCGGCATCCGGCGGACGTTTCTGCCGTGGCAACCCGAGGCCGCCGCCAAGCGCTCCTCCCTCACGTACGCCTGGCCGCTGATCGCCGCCACCAGGGTCACGGCGGAGACCGGCTCGGACGAGTCCCAGACGCCCGTCTTCCTCGACGACTCCCTGGCCAAGGAGCTGGCCTCGGGCGGCCGCCTGGAGCGGATGGTTTCCCTCGGCAAGGACCTGCCGATCACCTGGGTCATCGATCCCGACCTGCTCTACACGGTCGACGCCATGGCCAAGGGCTATCGGATTCGCAACCCCGATCCCGACGGCAAGCCACTGCCGGGCAGAAGCAGGGCCGTGGCCGAGCAGTGGCTGAGCGCCCTGGAGAGCGCGGTCCAGGGCAAGAAGGTCGTCGCGCTGCCCTACGCCGACCCCGACCTCGCGTCCCTCGCCCACCACGGCAAGGACGTCTCGGGCACGCTCGGCCAGCTGCGGCCGGCCACCGACAAGGCGAAGCAGGCCGTCGAGACGGTCCTGCACGTCACCCCGTCCACCGACTTCTCCTGGCCCGTGAACGGCGCGATCGACCCGTCGATCGTCAACGTCGCCACCTCGGCAGGAGCCCACAACGTCCTCACCCGCAGCGACAGCCTCCAGGAAACCGGCGCCCTCGGCTACACGCCGACGGCCGCCCGTCCCATTGGCGCGGGCGCGACCGCGATCGTCGCCGACGCCGAACTGTCGACGGCGTTCGAAGGCGACATGCTCAATGCCAGGGATTCCACGCTCGCCGTGCAGAGGTTCCTGGCCCACAGTCTCGCGCTCAATCTGCAGGGCGGCGACGAGCAGCGCAGCTTCGTCGTCACCCCGCAGCGGATGCCGTCCGCCAGTCAGGCCGAATCCATGGCGGCCGCGTTGCGGGGCCTGCAGGGCGGCCGCTGGACCCAGCCCGCCGACCTCGACGCGGCGGCTTCCGCCAAGCCCGACCCCGGCGCCGCCACCCAGGTCCCGGGCGCCGGCCAGTACCCGGAGGCACTCAGCCGTCAGGAACTCCCGGTGTCGGCGTTCGAGAAGATCCGGACCACTCAGGACACCCTCGACCGCTTCAAGGTGATCCTCGCCGCCCCCGAGCGGGTCGAGATCCCCTTCGGCAACACCACGAACCGGGAGATGTCCACCTCGTGGCGAGGTCGGCCCGAGGAGGCCGCCCTCTACCGGGACCAGGTGCAGAACTACCTGATCGGGCTCACCGAGAAGGTCAAGGTCGTGCCCAAGTCCGACGCCACCTTGTCGGGACACAGCGCGATCATCCCGGTCAGCGTCCAGAACAGCCTCGTGCAGGACGTCCACAACCTGGTCCTGCGCGTGAAGTCGGCCAACCCCACGCGTCTGATGTTCGGCGACAGCGGAACGGCCGAGCAGGACGTCAACGTCCAGGCCGATCACAGTCAGACCCTGAAATTCACCGCGAACGCCACCGCGAGCGGTCCCGTCGAGGTCAGCGCGCAGTTGTTCACGAAGGACGGCGTCCCCTACGGCAAGGAACAGAAGTTCACCGTGGAGGCCACCGAGGTCACTCCCACCGTCATGCTCGTCATCGCGGGCGGCGTTCTCCTCCTCGTGCTCGCAGGCATCAAGATGTACGCGAGCCGCAAGCGCGTGGCGGCCCGCGCGGCCGCCCAGGAGAGCACGCAGCCGAGTGACGAGTCCCCGGACACCGGACCGCAAAGCACAAGCGGGTCCGGCGCGGGTGAGACAGTGGACCGTTGAAGCGATGCCGTGGCCGGTCGGCCTGGGGACGATGAGGTGGGGTTTCGATGAACGCGCCGTACGACGGTGACCGCGCGCAGGGCACTGGTGGGCCGGCGCCCTCCCAGGGCACCGCGCCGGGTGCCCCCGTGCCCGGGCAGGCCTCCGCGCCCGCACCCGCACCGGATCACGACCCGTATGTCCAGGACGCCTACGACTACGACCCGTACCGGTCCCAGGACCTGTCGGCCCAGGACCCGGTGGCGGAGGTCCTGTACGACCGGGCCTCCCACCCCCCGCCGCCTCCGGGCACCTACCTCGAACCGGGCCCCCTCTACGCGGCTCCGCAGCCGCCCGCGTACGGCGGTCCCGACGCGCGCGTCTGGGCCCAGACCCCACCGCCCGAGCCGGACGGCCCTTCCCGCCACCTGCCCTACGGTGACCGCCCCACGACGACGGAGTTCGTCGGCGTGGACTCCTTGGTGACCAAGGCCGCGGACGAGCAGCCCGAACCGGATGCCTTCGCGCACCTGTACCGGGACCAGGAGGCGGCCCCGCAGGTTCTCGCCGAAGAGCCCCCGGTCGCCGTCCCGGCGCCGACCAAGCCCACCGGGAAGGCCTCCGGACTCCTGAAGTCCAGCGCCCTGATGGCGGCCGGCACGATCGTGTCCCGCATCACCGGCTTCCTGCGGACGCTCGTGATCGGCACCGCGATCGGTGTCACCACCCTCAACGACAGCTACCAGGTCGCCAACACCCTGCCGACGATGATCTACGTGCTGGTCGGCGGCGGCGCCCTGAACGCCGTGTTCATCCCCCAGCTGGTCCGCGCGATGAAGAACGACGACGACGGCGGCGAGGCGTACGCCAACCGCCTCCTGACGCTCGTCGTGGTGTTGCTCGGCGCCGTCACCACCGTCTGCGTCCTCGCCGCCCCGCTGTTCATCGGCATGATGTCTCAGAAGATCGCCGACGACCCGCACCGGATGGAGGTCGCTGTCGCCTTCGCCCACTACTGCCTGCCCACCATGTTCTTCATGGGCGTGCACGTGGTGCTCGGACAGATCCTGAACGCCCGCGGCCGTTTCGGCGCGATGATGTGGACCCCCGTCCTCAACAACATCGTCGTCATCGCCACGTTCGGAGCGTTCATCTGGGCCTTCGGCGGCTTCACCAGCACCGGCATCGACGAGGCGAGCATCACCCCCGAGGGCGTCCGGCTGCTCGGCCTGGGCACCCTGCTCGGTCTCGCCGTCCAGTCCCTGGCGATGATCCCCTACCTGCGTGACGCCGGTTTCAAGCCGCGCCTGCGCTTCGACTGGAAGGGTCACGGACTCGGCAAGGCCGCCGGCCTCGCCAAGTGGACCTTCTTCTTCGTCCTGGCCAACCAGCTCGGCCTCATCGTGGTGACCCAGCTCGCGACCTGGGCGGGGGACGTCGCGCACTCCCAGGGCCACGACGGCACCGGCATCGCCGCCTACAACTACGCGCTGCTGCTGTGGCAGATGCCCCAGGCCATCATCACCGTCTCGGTCATGACCGCGGTCCTGCCCCGCATTTCCCGCTCGGCACACGACGGTGACGTAGCCGCCGTCCGCGACGACATCTCCTACGGTCTGCGCACCTCGGCCGTCGCCATCGTGCCCTGCGCCTTCGCGTTCCTCGCGCTCGGCGTCCCGATGTCCACCCTGCTCTACGCCGGCTCCGGCGCGGCGACCGCCCAGAACATCGGCTACATCCTGATGGCCTTCGGCCTCGGGCTCATCCCGTACTCCGTCCAGTACGTCGTCCTGCGCGGCTTCTACGCCTACGAGGACACCCGCACGCCCTTCTACAACACCGTCATCGTCGCCGCCGTCAACGCGGGCGTCTCGGCCCTTGCCTTCTTCGCCCTGCCCGAGCGCTGGGCCGTCGTCGGCATGGGCGCCGCCTACGGCCTCGGCTACACCGTCGGCGTGGGCGTCGCCTGGCGTCGCCTGCGGGCCCGCCTCGGCGGTGACCTCGACGGAGCGCACGTGATGCGTACGTACACCCGCCTCATCGGTGCTTGTGTCCCGGCCGCGGTCGTGGCGGGCGCGGCCGCGTACGGGGTCACCCAGTGGTTGGGCAGCGGAGCCCTCGGGTCGCTCGCCGCCCTCGTGGCCGGCTTCATCGCCTTGGCCGCCGTCTTCCTCGCCGCCGCCAAGCGCATGCGGGTGGAGGAACTCAACGCGATGGTCGGTATGGTCCGGGGACGTCTGGGGCGCTGATGGGCGGACCCGCCGACGGTTCGACCCTCCTTCGCGTGTCGTGCGGAGCGCCGGACTGTGGGCACAATTGGCATGGCTTCGCAGACTGGCCGACAGCGTGCAACGGATGGGGAGGCAGGGACGACGGTGGCGGAACGTAGCACGGCTGCCGTCGACGTGGCCGACAACAGCGGCGATGAGCCGCTGACCGCGGAAGCGGTCAAGGCCACGGCCGACGGGGTGGACACCCAGAACGACCGAGCCGCGGACGGATCCATGCGCGAAACGGACGGCGAACGCAGAGCAGCCGCGCCCGTGGCGGCGCCCGAACTGCACAGCGGCCACAAGCTCGCCAGGCGCTACCGCCTCGAGGAGTGCGTCACCCGTCTGGACGGATTCAGCAGCTGGCGTGCGATGGACGAGAAGCTGCGTCGCGCCGTCGGGGTCCATCTGCTGCCCGCGGACCACCCCCGGGCCAGGGCCGTCCTGGCCGCGGCCCGCTCCTCCGCGCTGCTCGGCGATCCCCGGTTCGTCCAGGTCCTCGACGCCGTGGAGGAGAACGACCTCGTCTACGTCGTACACGAGTGGCTGCCGGACGCTACCGAATTCACCGCCATCCTCGCCGCCGGGCCCCTGGAGGCCCACGAGGCGTACCAACTCGTCAGCCAGGTGTCGCAGGCCATGGCCGCGGCCCACCGCGAAGGCCTGGCGCACCTGCGGCTGACTCCCAGCGCGATACTGCGCACCTCCACCGGCCAGTACCGCATCCGCGGCCTCGCCGTGAACGCCGCCCTGCGCGGGATCACCAGCGACACCCCGCAGCAGGCCGACACCGAGGCGATCGGCGCGCTGCTGTACGCGGCCCTGACCCAGCGCTGGCCGTACGAGACGGACGCCTACGGGCTCACCGGCCTGCCCAAGGGCGTCGGGCTGATCGCCCCCGACCAGGTACGCGCCGGGGTACACCGGGGTCTGGGAGAACTGGCCATGCGCGCGCTGGCCAACGACGGGGCCACCGCCTCCCGCCAGGAGCCCGCCTGCACCACTCCGGAGGAGTTGGCCAAGGCCGTCACCGCGATGCCGCGCATCCGGCCGCCGGAGCCCGCCTTCACCGCCCCGCCCGAGTACCAGCACACCACCTACCAGCAGGGCAGCTACGTCCGGCACCCGGCAACCGGCCTGCCCACCGTGCAGAGCCTCGCCGTCCCGCCCCCTTCGCCGCTGCAGAGCCGAACGGGCCGGGCCCTCAAGTGGGGTGTCGCGGCGCTGCTCATCGCCGCCCTCGGTCTCGGCAGCTGGCAGCTCGCCGACACCCTCCTGGACCGCGTCAAACAGAGCGGCAACGGCGGCGGCAACGGCACGTCGCAGTCGTCCGGGACGGACGACACCAAGAAGAACCCCGACCTCGTCCCGCTGCAGATCAAGGGCGCCGAGGAGTACTACCCGGACGGGATTCCCCAGAACACGGATGGGGTCGCGCAGAGCTACGACAGCGACCGTTCCTCGTACTGGCGGACCAAGTCGTTCACCGACGGCCCGGACTTGGGCGCTTACAAGGCGGGCGTCGGCCTCGTGTTCGACCTGGGCTCCGAGCAGGAGGTCAGCAAGGCCTCGATAGCGTTCAAGTTCGATGGCGACCACACCACCGCCGCGATCTACGCGGCACCGAACATGTCCTCGAAGACCCCGCTGAAATCCATGCACAAGATCGCAGCGGGTACGACTTCCGCCAGTCAACTCGCCCTCACGGCGGAGACCCCCGTCAAAACCCGCTACGTGCTGTTGTGGATCACTGCCATGCCGAAGTCGGGACCGTACGAATACAGTGGCGCCGGCTACAAGCAGGCCGTCACCGACGTCGCCCTTTCAGGTCCCGGCAGTTCCTGAGGCCGGAGAGGACGAGCGAACGGGACCGTGAGGGCAGCCCCCTCACGGTCCCGTTCGGTACCACGTCGTGCCGCAACGCCTGCTCCGGCCGCCTCACCAACTGCACGGCTCCCACCAGGAGGGGAACATGAAGCCTGCGGCTGACGACCCCGAGCGGGCCGGGGACCAAGAGCTGCTCGCGCGGCACGTCGCGGGGGACCCCGATGCGTTCGGGGAACTGGTGCGGCGACACCGCGACCGGTTGTGGGCCGTGGCACTGCGCACCCTCGGCGACCGGGAGGAGGCCGCCGACGCCGTGCAGGACGCGCTCGTCTCCGCCTACCGGGCCGCCCACACCTTCCGAGGCGACTCCGCCGTCACCACCTGGCTGCACCGGATCACCGTCAACGCCTGCCTCGACCGGGCCCGCAAGGCGGCTTCCCGCAGGACGGCGCCCCTCGACGACACGGACCGGCTGGAGCGGCTCCTGGAGCCCCACGAGTCGGCCGAGGCCCCCGCGGAGCGCCAGGACCTCCACCGGCAGCTACTGGCCGCCCTGGGTACCCTCCCGGCCGAGCAGCGGGCCGCGCTCGTCCTGGTCGACATGCAGGGATACCCCGTCGCCGAAGCCGCGAGGGTCCTCGACGTCGCCGTGGGGACGGTCAAGAGCCGCTGCGCGCGGGGCCGGGCGAAGCTGCTCCCGCTGCTCACTCATCTGCGCTCGAATGCAGGGGATAACACCGCCGTCGAGCGGGGAAGGAACCGGACGCCGGGGCCATCCGTCCCATCAGCGCCAGAACCCAGGCAGCCAGACCCAGACGCATTGAAGGGCGGAGGTGGACGACCGTGAGCCCCACAACCGGCACGACCGGCACAATCCGGCACCCGGACGTCGCGGAGATCTCCGACCTGACCGAAGGATTGCTCTCACCGGCCCGCACCGCCGCCGTACGCGGCCACCTCGACGACTGTGCCCTGTGCGCCGACGTCCTCGCCTCGCTCCAGGAGATCCGGGCCCTGCTCGGCACCCTTCCCGGCCCGAGCCGGATGCCCGCCGACATCGCGGGCCGAATCGACGCCGCTCTCGCCGCCGAGGCGCTCCTGGACTCCACATCCCGGCACGCCGAGCCGGCTCCCGCATTCCCGGGCCGCGATGTTTCACGTGAAACATCGCCGTCCTCCCCCGCTCGACCGGCGGGTCACCCGGCCGGCCCCACCGGCCCGGGCCGGCGCCGGGCCCGTCGGCGGATCGCCGTCCTCACCGGTCTCGCGGGGGCCGCGGCCTGCGTCCTGGGCCTCTTCCTCTCCGGTGGGCTGGGCGGCTCACCCCAGCACACCGTCGCCCGCACCGGCACCTCGGCCACCACCGGTCCGCACACCTCCGACAGCCTGTCCTCCCAAGGGCTCCAAGGCAGCGTCGATCGCCTCCTCGCTTCGGGCGCGAAGCCGCAGACCAAGCCGGAGGAGAGGAACAACACCTACGGCATGGAGAACGCCTCTCCCCAGATCGCCCCCGACGAACGGCAGTCCTCCACCGTTCCGCCGTGCGTTCGGGAGGCGACCGGCCGTACAGACACGCCGCTCGCCGCCGAACACGGCACCTATCAGGGCACGGACGTCTACCTCGTCGTCCTTCCACACCCCGACGACCCGGCCCGGGTGGACGCCTTCGTCGTCCCGAGCGGCTGCGCCGACGTCCCTTCGGCGGCCCCGGGCAAGCCGATGCTGACCGGCACGTACGCCCGACCCTGACCCGTTCAGGTCCGAGCCGGGCCCAGCCGGGAATGCGCGCGCCGTAGGATCCGTTGGGTGGGGTGAGAGTCCGCACCGGCCCCCGGTAGGCAGCACGCAGTCCGCAGAGACGAGGAACGAACCCGTGAGCGACGTCCGAAACGTGATCATCATCGGCTCCGGGCCGGCCGGTTACACGGCCGCCCTGTACACCGCACGCGCTTCGCTCAACCCCCTCGTCTTCGAGGGTGCCGTCACCGCCGGCGGTGCGCTGATGAACACCACCGAGGTCGAGAACTTCCCCGGCTTCCAGGACGGCATCATGGGCCCTGACCTCATGGACAACATGCGCGGTCAGGCCGAGCGCTTCGGTGCCGAACTCGTCCCCGACGACGTCGTGGCCGTGGACCTCACCGGCGAGATCAAGACCGTCACCGACACGGCCGGTACGGTGCACCGCGCCAAGGCCGTGATCGTGACCACCGGTTCCCAGCACCGCAAGCTCGGCCTGCCCAACGAGGACGCGCTCTCCGGACGCGGCGTCTCCTGGTGCGCCACCTGCGACGGGTTCTTCTTCAAGGACCAGGACATCGCCGTCGTCGGCGGCGGCGACACCGCGATGGAGGAAGCGACCTTCCTCTCCCGGTTCGCCAAGTCGGTCACCATCGTCCACCGCCGCGACAGCCTGCGTGCCTCCAAGGCCATGCAGGACCGCGCGTTCGCCGACCCGAAGATCACCTTCGCGTGGGACAGCGAGGTCGCCGAGATCCACGGCGAGCAGAAGCTCTCGGGTCTCACGCTGCGCAACACCAAGACCGGCGAGACCTCCGAGCTGCCCGTGACCGGGCTCTTCATCGCCGTGGGACACGACCCGCGCACAGAACTGTTCACCGGTCAGCTGGATCTGGACGACGAGGGTTACCTCAAGGTCGACGCCCCGTCCACGCGCACCAACCTCACCGGCGTCTTCGGCGCGGGCGATGTCGTGGACCACACCTACCGTCAGGCGATCACCGCCGCCGGCACGGGCTGCTCCGCGGCCCTCGACGCGGAGCGTTACCTCGCCGCCCTCGCGGACGCCGAGCAGGCGCACGCGACCGTCTGACCCCCGCACCACCCCCCTCACCCACACCCCGCAGGAAAAAGGAGGCCGCTGTGGCCGGCACCCTCAAGAACGTTACCGACGCCAGCTTCGACGCCGACGTCCTCGCCGCCGAGAAGCCCGTCCTGGTTGACTTCTGGGCCGCGTGGTGCGGCCCGTGCCGCCAGATCGCCCCGTCGCTGGAGGCCATCGCGGCCGAGTACGGCGACCAGATCGAGATCGTCAAGCTCAACATCGACGAGAACCCGGCCACGGCCGCCAAGTACGGCGTCATGTCCATCCCGACGCTGAACGTCTACCAGGGCGGCGAGGTCGTCAAGACCATCGTCGGTGCCAAGCCGAAGGCCGCCATCCTGCGCGACCTCAACCCCTTCGTCGAGGTCAAGACCGCCTGACGTTCCACGTGAAACGGGGCCGCTCCTACCGGGAGCGGCCCCGTTCGCATGTCCTGCGGCCACATCTCACAGCGGACGCAGCGCCGGCTCCGTACGGGCCCGCGCCCCGCCGAGCAAGCGGTCCAAGGCGAGTTCCACGTCTTCCTTCCAGGACAACGTCGAGCGCAGTTCCAGGCGAAGCCGGGGATGCACCGGATGCGGCCGGACCGTCTTGAACCCCACGGACAGAAGGTGGTCCGCCGGAAGCAGACAGGCCGGTCGCTCCCATCGCGCGTCTCCGAACGCCTCGATCGCCCGGAACCCACGCCGCAGCAGATCCTTCGCCACTGTCTGGACCATCACCCGTCCCAGGCCCTGCCCCTGATACCCCGGCATGATCCACGCAGTGATGAGCTGCACCGCGTCGGGAGAGACCGGGCTCGTCGGGAACGCCGTCGCACGCGGCACGTAGGCGGGCGGCGCATAGAGCACGAAGCCCACGGGGACATCGTCCACATAGACGACGCGGCCACACGATCCCCACTCCAGCAGGACGGCGGAGATCCACGCCTCCTTCTCCAGTTCCGCGGTGCCCGCCTTCACGGCGGCCTCACCACTGACCGGATCCAGCTCCCAGAACACACAGGTCCGGCAACGCCGGGGAAGGTCCTGGAGGTTGTCCAGCGTGAGCGGTACCAACCGACGACCCATACACGCATCGTATCCGCTACGACAAAGAGGCGAGCCGTACCGGCTCGCGCCGTACGACTCGCCTCCCGCATTCCGGGCCGGCTCCGGAGCTACTCGCCGGACAGGCCCTGTTCCAGCACCCGGCCCTCGCCCGGGGCCAGCGTCCCCAGGATGCGCTCCAAGTCCTCCATCGAGGCGAACTCAACGGTGATCTTGCCCTTCTTCTGGCCGAGATCCACCTTCACCCGCGTCTCGAAGCGGTCCGAGAGCCGCGTCGCCAGCTCACTGAGCGCCGGGGCCACCCGGGCGCCCGCCCGCGGACCCTTCGGCTTCACCGGGCTCTCCGGCTCCGAACCCATCAGCGACACGATCTCCTCGACCGCGCGCACCGACAACCCCTCGGCCACGATCCGGTGCGCCAGCCGATCCTGCGTCTCGGAGTCCTCGACCGACAGCAGCGCCCGGGCGTGACCCGCAGAGAGGACGCCCGCGGCCACCCGACGCTGCACCGGGGCTGACAGCCTCAGCAGCCGCAAGGTGTTCGACACCTGCGGACGCGAGCGCCCGATCCGGTCGGCCAGCTGGTCATGAGTGCAGTGGAAGTCCTGCAACAGCTGGTCGTAGGCGGCCGCCTCCTCCAGCGGGTTGAGCTGCGCCCGGTGGAGGTTCTCCAAGAGGGCGTCCAGCAGCAGCTTCTCGTCGTCCGTCGCCCGGATGATCGCCGGGATCCGGTCCAGCCCGGCCTCCCGGCACGCGCGCCAGCGACGCTCACCCATGATCAGCTCATAGCGGCCCGGCCCGGACTGCCGCACCACGACCGGCTGGAGGAGACCGACCTCCTTGATGGAAGTCACCAGCTCCGCCAGCGCGTCCTCGTCGAACACCTCACGGGGCTGCCGCGGGTTCGGCGTGATCGCGTCCATCGGAAGCTCCGCGAATGTCGCTCCCGCCACCTCCACGGCCGCCGGCGCGGCCGGTTCCGGCACCCCCACCGAGGCGAGCGCCGGCGCCGTCCTGTCCCCGGCCACAGCCGGAGAAGCCTCGAAAGAGGCATCGGCCTGCGCCAGCGCCGCCAACTTCGCGGCGGCGATGCCCCGCTCCGACGTCAGCACCGGCACCGCCGACGGTGACGTCGACCCGGCACCCACCACGGGCGTCTTCTCCTGGGGAGCGGCGGGAATCAGTGCGCCGAGCCCCCGCCCCAGACCCCTACGTCGCTCACTCACTGGATCCCCTCCGCCATACTCTGCGTGCTGTTCATGCCGGCGCCCAGATGGGCGTGCCGGGCGTCGTAATGGATTCCGGCTCCCCGCAGCGCGATCTCCCGCGCCGCTTCCAGGTAGGAGAGGGAGCCGCTGGAACCCGGGTCATAGGTGAGCACCGTCTGTCCGTAGCTCGGCGCCTCCGAGATGCGCACCGAACGCGGAATGCTCGTCCGCAGCACCTCCTTGCCGAAGTGCGTGCGGACCTCCTCCGCCACCTGCGAGGCGAGTCGCGTCCTGCCGTCGTACATCGTCAGCAGGATCGTCGACACGTGCAGCGACTGATTCAGGTGGGCCCGCACCAGGTCGACGTTTCGCAGCAACTGGCCCAGCCCCTCCAGCGCGTAGTACTCGCACTGGATCGGGATCAGCACCTCCGCGCCGGCCACCAGTGCGTTCACCGTGAGCAGGCCCAACGAGGGCGGGCAGTCGATCAGGATGTAGTCGAGCGGCTGCTCGTACGCCTGGATCGCCCGCTGGAGCCGGCTCTCCCGAGCCACCAGCGAGACCAGCTCGATCTCGGCGCCCGCGAGATCGATCGTGGCCGGGGCGCAGAACAGCCCCTCCACATCCACCACGGGCTGGACGACCTCCAGCAGCGGTCGGCTGTCGACCAAGACGTCGTAGATGGAGGGCACGTCCGCGTGGTGGTCGATGCCGAGTGCCGTGGAGGCGTTGCCCTGCGGATCGAGGTCGATCACCAGGACCTTCGCCCCGTGCAGGGCCAGCGAAGCCGCCAGGTTCACGGTCGTCGTGGTCTTCCCGACGCCGCCCTTCTGGTTGGCCACCACCATGACCCGGGTCTGCGCCGGCCGCGGCAGCGGCTCGGCGGAGCGTCCCAGGGCGTCGGCGGCCGGCTGGGCGGCTCGGCCGATGGGGAGGTCATCGTTGTCCACCAGGGGCGGAGGTGCTGCTTCTACCCCAGCGGTGGCTGGGGAAGAGACATCCTCGCCCGGCGATTCAGAGCGGGGACCGGGGACCGGGTCGGCCATCGGCCCCGCGAGGTTGGCGTCGGACCGCACGGTGTCACTCTCCTCGACATCAGGCTCGCGATGAACAGAGCCTGCCATGTCACCGGGGTCACGAACCAGCGGGGCCCGAACTCCTGTGGATGAATCCACCGATGTGGACAACTCCGTCACCCCCCTGCCGTCACGCGGGCGGGGGGACGCGGCCGCACGACCGCGGCTGATGATTCCGTGCAGCAGGGAGCGACGTTTCACGTGAAACACGATGCCCGGACACGGTCTTCCGCCCGCTACGACACTCCGAAATCCATACCTATAGGGCCCAACACGCCTGAAACGGCCGGGTCCGGACCCAAAGGGACGATCGTCAGCGTCGGCGCCGGGTCCGCCCCACCCGGGCGGCCTTCGCGCGCTTGGCCGCGAACCTCACGCCGCCGGGGCTCTCACCCACCTCGACGCGTACCACCGTGGTCAGGGGGTCCACGACGCCCTCCCCGACGTGGAGCACCGAGGTCTTCACCACACCGAGCTTCGTCAGCGCGGCCTTGGCCGCCACCAGCTCCTCGTCGGCCGTGTCGCCCTTGAGCGCCAGCATCTCACCGTAAGGACGCAGCAGCGGCACGCCCCAGCCGGCCAGCCGGTCAAGCGGAGCCACCGCGCGCGCCGTCACCACATGGACGGGCTGGAGCTTGCCGAGCACCTCTTCCGCCCGACCGCGCACCACCGTCACGTGGTCCAGGCCCAGCAGTTCCACAGCCTCCTGGAGGAAGTTGGTCCGCCGCAGCAGAGGCTCCAGCAAGGTGATCTTGAGGTCCCTCCGCACCAGGGCCAGCGGGATGCCCGGCAAGCCGGCGCCCGAGCCCACATCGCACACCGAGACGCCTTCGGGCACCGCCTCGGACAGCACCGCGCAGTTCAGCAGGTGCCTCTCCCAGAGCCGGGGCACCTCACGCGGGCCGATCAGACCGCGCTTGACCCCCGCGTCCGCCAGCAGCTCCGCGTACCGCACAGCCTCCGGGAAAAATTCGCCGAAAACCGCACGCGCCTCTTCAGGCGCCGGGGGAAGCTCAGCTGCCTCCGTCACGGGGACCGTCCTTCCGTACAGAACTCACTCTTCACACAACGGGCACTGCCAGGCTTACAAACATCGGCCCCGCCTGCGAGACAGACGGGGCCGACCACACGCTTTTCCGGTCAGGCCGGGAGCACAACGACGAAGCGCTGCGGCTCCTCGCCCTCGGACTCGCTCTTGAGACCGGCCGCCGCCACGGCATCGTGGACGACCTTCCTCTCGAACGGCGTCATGGGCGCCAGCTTGAGCGGCTCGCCGGAGGCCTTCACGTCGGCCGCCGCCTGGGCGCCCAGCGCCGCCAGTTCCTCGCGCTTCTTGGCACGGAACCCGGCGATGTCCAGCATCAGCCGGCTGCGGTCCCCGGTCTCCCGGTGCACGGCGAGGCGGGTCAGCTCCTGGAGGGCCTCCAGGACCTCACCGTCGCGACCCACGAGCTTCTGCAGGTCGCGACCGGCGGAGTCACTGACGATCGACACCGCGGCCCGGTCGGCCTCGACGTCCATGTCGATGTCGCCGTCCAGATCGGCGATGTCCAGCAGGCCCTCAAGGTAGTCGGCCGCGATCTCGCCCTCCTGCTCGAGGCGGGTCAAGGTGTCGCCGCCCTCAGCGGCGGCGGTGGTGGTGCCTTCCGTCACGGGAGGGGCTCCTTCTTGCTTCTTGGAGGGCTACTTCTTGGTGGGCTTGCTGGGAGGCGTCTGACGCTTCGCCTTCGTCTGCCGCTTCGGCTGCTGCCGCTTGGTGGCGACACCGCCGCTCGCCGCATCCGCGTCGGCCGTCGCCTCGACGCTGCTGATCACGGAGCCGTCCGGCTGCGCGGCCATGCCCTGCTTCGTCAGCGCCGTGATGAACTTGCGCTCGTTGTCGTTGCGGTCCGGACCCTTGGCCACGATCGCCGCGACGATCTTCTTCTTGCCCCGGCCCTTGAGCTCACCGTGCGTGCTGACGTGCTTGAGCAGGCGGGTCAGGTACTGGTCCTGGGCCTTGCTGCCCGGCGTCGGGTTCTGGTTGATCACGTACATCTGCTGACCCATGGTCCACACGTTCGTGGTCAGCCAGTAGACGAGGACACCGACGGGGAAGTTGATGCCCATGAAGGCGAAGATCAGCGGGAAGACGTACATCAGCATCTTCTGCTGCTGCATGAACGGCGTCTTGACCGAGAGGTCGACGTTCTTCTGCATCAGCTGACGCTGGGTGTAGAACTGCGACAGCGACATCATGATGATCATGACCGCGGTCACGATCCGGACGTCGGTCAGCGAGGCGCCGAGCGCGGCGACCTTCTCCTCGCTGTCGGTGAACTTCGCCGCCAGCGGGGCACCGAAGATGTGCGCCTGACGCGCGCTCTCCAGCAGCGACTGGTTGATGACGCCGATGGTCTTGCCGTTGGCGATGGCCGAGAGCACGTGGTAGAGCGCGAAGAAGAACGGGGACTGCGCCAGGATGGGAAGGCACGAGGACAACGGGTTGGTACCCGTCTCCTTGTACAGCTTCATCATCTCTTCGGACTGGCGCTGCTTGTCGTTCTTGTAGCGCTCCTGGATCGCCTTCATCTTCGGCTGGAGCGCCTGCATGCCACGCGTCGCCTTGATCTGCTTCACGAAGAGCGGGATCAGGCAGATACGGATCAAGACCACCAGGGACACGATGGACAGGCCCCAGGCCCATCCGCTGTCGGGGCCGAAGATCGCGCCGTACAGCGAGTGGAACTGGACGATGACCCACGACACGGGTGTGGTGATGAAACTGAACAGACTGGCAATCGTGTCCACTAATCAGGCTCCTTGAGCATTGCGAGATCTACGCAACGCACTGCGCAGCTGCTCGTGCCAACGCGGGCGTTTCCGGGGTGGGACATGATCCACACCACCCGGGGACCACGGATTGCACCGCAGGATCCGCCAGGCGGTAAGAACCGTCCCCTTCACCGCACCATGCCGGTCGATGGCCGTGTACCCGTAGTGCGAGCACGAGGGGTAGTAACGGCACACCGGTCCGAGCAGCGGACTGATCGTCCACTGGTACAGCTTGATCAAAGCGAGCAGCGGGTACTTCATCGAGCCACGCCTCCCAGGAGCCGCTGTAGAGCGGCATCCAGGTCACGGGCCAGCTCGTCGAGGCCGGCGTCACCCGCACCGGGCAAGGCCCGTACCACCACCAGGCTACCGGCGGGCAGCTGGGACAGCCGCTCCCGGACGAGATGGCGCAAACGGCGCTTGACCCGGTTCCGTACGACGGCGTTGCCGACAGCCTTGCTGACGACGAAACCCGCACGCGTCGAGGGATCGATCTCCCCCGGCTCGTGCGGGTCCGTTGCACCGCTTGTACGTAGGTGGACGACGAGGAGCGGGCGGCCGGCCCGGCGCCCTCGTCGTACCGCGCTCGCGAAGTCCTCGCGCCGCCTCAGCCGATTTTCGGGAGACAGCACGACGTCACGACCCGCGCGTGTTACGCGGAGAGGGCGGCGCGGCCCTTGCTGCGGCGGTTCGCCAGGATGGCGCGACCGGCGCGGGTACGCATCCGCAGGCGGAAGCCGTGGGTCTTGGCACGACGGCGGTTGTTCGGCTGGAAGGTGCGCTTGCTCACTCGGGGGCTCCAGAGAATGAATCGTTGTGGCGGGACATCGCCTGGCTGTCACCGTGCGCCCACGAAGGAATTCTCGCGTGTTCGCCCGAGTGGCACCGCTACATGATCACAACCGGTGATCTTCGCCCATCGGTAGGCAGGCGGCAGCAGCCATCGACAACTCGACCTCGTTACGGTACGCGCGGCTACGCCATCCGGTCAAACCGAGCCCTGACTGCCGCACACTGTGCACAGGCTGTGGACAACGACTTGAACCGCACCCACCGGCCTGACTACCGTTGTCTGATCCCGGATTTTTGTCCCGACCGTCCCAAAGAACCACACATTCGTGGAACCGGGACCTGTGAGAGAGCGTGCTCTGTGGCTGACGTACCTGCCGATCTTGCCGCAGTGTGGCCACGCGTGCTCGACGTACTCCTGGGGGAGGGGCAGCCGGGCATCGAGCCCAAGGACAAACAGTGGGTCGAACGCTGTCAGCCCCTGGCCCTCGTCGCCGACACCGCTCTGCTCGCCGTCCCCAATGAATGGGGCAAGCGCGTCCTGGAGGGCCGGCTCGCCCCGCTGATCAGTGACGCCCTCAGCCGCGAGTGCGGTCGGCCCATCCGGATCGCGATCACCGTGGACGACTCCGCGGGCGAGCCGACCCCGCCCGCGCCCTCAGGCCAGCAGCGCGAGTCCTATGGCGGCCAGCGGACCGGCGGGCACACCGGCCCCGGCCACACCGGCCCCGGCGGGTCCGACGACGAACGGCTGCCCACCGCGCGCCCCGCATACCCGGACTACCAGCAGCAGCGACCCGAGCCCGGCTCGTGGCCCCGCGGCGGCCAGCACGACGACTACGGCTGGCAGCAGCCCCGCCTCGGCGGCTTCCCGGAGCGCGACCCTTACGCCTCACCCCAGCCCGGCTACCTCCAGCAGCCCGAACAGGGCGGCTACGAGCAGGGCGGCTACGAGCAGGGTTCCTTCGACCAGCAGCAGTACGACCAGCAGCAGTACGAGCAGTCCCCGTACGAGAAGCAGCAGCACCAGAAGCACCAGTACGAGCAGCAGCAGTACGAACAGCCCTCCCCGCGACCGGCCCCGCACCGCCCCGCGCCCCCGGCCCCGTCCGGCGGTTCCACCTCGGGCCCGCTGGAGCCGACCGCCAGGCTGAACCCCAAGTACCTCTTCGACACCTTCGTCATCGGAGCGTCGAACCGCTTCGCGCACGCCGCCGCGGTGGCCGTCGCCGAGGCGCCCGCCAAGGCGTACAACCCCCTCTTCATCTACGGGGAGTCGGGCCTCGGCAAGACGCACCTGCTGCACGCCATCGGGCACTACGCGCGCAGCCTCTATCCGGGCACCCGGGTGCGGTACGTGAGCTCCGAGGAGTTCACCAACGAGTTCATCAACTCGATCCGCGACGGCAAGGGCGACGCGTTCCGCAAGCGCTACCGCGAGATGGACATCCTGCTCGTCGACGACATCCAGTTCCTCGCGAGCAAGGAGTCGACGCAGGAGGAGTTCTTCCACACCTTCAACACCCTCCACAACGCCAACAAGCAGATCGTGCTGTCCTCCGACCGGCCGCCCAAGCAGCTCGTCACCCTGGAGGACCGGCTCCGCAACCGCTTCGAGTGGGGTCTGATCACCGACGTCCAGCCGCCCGAGCTGGAGACCCGGATCGCGATCCTGCGCAAGAAGGCGGTCCAGGAGCAGCTCAACGCCCCGCCGGAGGTACTGGAGTTCATCGCTTCCCGCATCTCGCGCAACATCCGCGAGCTGGAGGGGGCGCTGATCCGCGTCACGGCCTTCGCGAGCCTCAACCGGCAGCCGGTGGACCTCGGTCTGACGGAGGACGTGCTGAAGAACCTGATCCCCGGCGGCGAGGACAGCGCGCCCGAGATCACCGCTTCGGACATCATGGCCGCCACCGCCGACTACTTCGGGCTCACCGTGGACGACCTGTGCGGCTCCTCGCGCAGCCGGGTCCTGGTCACCGCCCGGCAGATCGCCATGTACCTGTGCCGGGAGCTCACGGACCTCTCGCTGCCCAAGATCGGGGCCCAGTTCGGCGGACGCGACCACACCACCGTCATGCACGCGGACCGCAAGATCCGCGCCCTGATGGCGGAACGACGCTCGATCTACAACCAGGTCACGGAACTCACCAACCGCATCAAGAACGGCTGAGCCGACCTGCCCCAACCCCCGTGTGCGGAACGGGCGGAAGGCCCCTTCGGCCCGCCCGGACCCGCCCGGACCCGTCCGGACCCGTCCGTCCACGCCCGTACACCCCACGCCCCTACAGCCCGACCACGCCCGTCCACGCTCGTCTACAGGGGCGCTTCCGGATCGAACCGGGGGCGCCCTTCTTCGTGCGCGCGCTGTTGCTCTGTTCGAATACGCCCCCTGGGAGCCAACTCATCCACAGATGTGGCGACTTTCTTCCGTCCACACCCTGGGGAGGGCCGCCGTCACCCACAATCTGTCCACAGGGATGCCGGGTGAGAGGCCATCAGGGCAGTTCAGACCCCTGTGGAATTGTGCACAACTTCTGTCCACAGGCTGTGGACAGAAAAATCGTCCACAGGCTCGTCCACCTCTCTGTCCACCGCCCACTCACAGGTTCCCGCATCCTGTGCACAGGATGGGACGACTTCTCCACACCGTTGTCCACTGTTCGGCAACCCGGACCCCCGCGTCACCGCCCCGAGTGAAAGCGGTCACACGGAGGTCGATGTTTGGTCTGTGGAGTACTGGGGAAAAGCTGGGGACACACCTGTGGAGTAGTGGGGGTCGTCTGGGGACGGCCTGTGCAGAAGTTTTCGTTCTCCACAGAGACACCGTGTTGTCCACCGGTGCCACCCACAGGGTGTGGGGATAAAAAACCGGGGCTGACCTGCGAGGACGGGCTTATCCACCGTTTCCACAGGCCCTACTACTACCCCCATAGAGATTTAGGCCGGATTCGGTTTTCAAGCAGGTCCTGTGCACAACTCGTCGTGCGGCCGCCGCGACGCCGTGCTCCCGACTTGACCGGCGACAGCACCGACTGTCGGCGCCGTACGTCAGACTGGTCCCCGGCACCGAGGCCTCGGTCCGTCGAGACCCTGGGCCAGGAGCCGACGACGAAGGCCGGCAGACGAGCGAGCAACAGCAGGAGGCGGTTCCGGTGAAGATCCGGGTGGAGCGCGACGTACTCGCGGAGGCGGTGGCCTGGGCTGCCCGCAGCCTCCCGGCCCGGCCGCCGGTGCCCGTTCTCGCGGGCCTGCTGCTCAAGGCCGAGGACGGCACGCTGTCGCTTTCCGGCTTCGACTACGAGGTCTCGGCCCGCGTCTCCGTCGAGGCCGACGTCGAGGAGGACGGCACGGTCCTCGTCTCCGGCCGGCTCCTCGCCGACATCTGCCGCGCCCTCCCCAACCGCCCGGTGGAGATTTCCACAGACGGTGTACGGGCGACCGTGGTCTGCGGCTCCTCCCGGTTCACCCTCCACACCCTGCCTGTGGAGGAGTACCCGGCGCTGCCGCAGATGCCGACCGCGACCGGCACCGTTCCCGGCGAGGTCTTCGCCTCCGCCGCCGCCCAGGTCGCCATCGCCGCGGGCCGCGACGACACGTTGCCCGTGCTGACCGGTGTCCGCATCGAGATCGAGGGCGACCGGGTCACCCTCGCCTCCACCGACCGCTACCGCTTCGCGGTCCGCGAGTTCCTGTGGAAGCCGGAGAACCCCGACGCCTCCGCCGTGGCCCTGGTGCCCGCCAAGACGCTCCTGGACACCGCCAAGTCGCTGACCAGCGGTGACACCGTGACCCTCGCCCTCTCGGGCTCGGGTGCGGGCGAAGGGCTCATCGGCTTCGAGGGCGCGGGCCGCCGCACCACGACCCGTCTTCTCGAAGGCGACCTGCCGAAGTACCGCACGCTCTTCCCGACGGAGTTCAACTCCATCGCGGTGATCGAGACCGCCCCGTTCGTCGAGGCCGTCAAGCGAGTCGCCCTCGTCGCCGAGCGCAACACCCCGGTCCGCCTGAGCTTCGAGCAGGGCGTGCTGATCCTGGAAGCCGGCTCCAGCGACGATGCACAGGCTGTGGAACGCGTCGACGCGAAGCTGGAGGGCGACGACATCTCGATCGCCTTCAACCCGACCTTCCTGCTGGACGGCCTGAGCGCGATCGACTCGCCCGCCGCCCAGCTGAGCTTCACCACCTCCACCAAGCCGGCGCTGCTCAGCGGCCGACCCGCGGTGGACGCCGAGGCGGACGAGGCGTACAAGTACCTGATCATGCCGGTGCGGCTGTCCGGCTGAGTCCGTCCCGTCGGGCCCGGTCTCGCGACTGCGCGGGCCGGGCCCGACGGCGTACCCGGCACGTTGGGTGGGGTCCCGCCCGACAGCCCGGCGTAGGCTCGGATCCGGGGACGGCCCCGGATCCCGGGGAGCCCGGCACAGACGGCCACAACGCTTAAGGAAGCACCTGATGGAGCTTGGTCTCATCGGTCTCGGCAAGATGGGCGGCAACATGCGCGAGCGCATCCGCCGCGCAGGCCACACCGTCATCGGATACGACCGCAACCCCGACCTCGCGGATGTCCACAGCCTGCGGGAACTTGTGGACGGCCTCCAGGCCCCCCGCGTGGTGTGGGTCATGGTCCCGGCGGGTGCGGCGACGCAGTCCACCGTCGACGAACTGGGCGAGCTGCTCTCGCCCGGCGACATCGTCGTCGACGGCGGCAACTCGCGCTGGACCGATGACGAGAAGCACGCCGAGGAACTGGCCGCCAAGGGCATCGGCTTCGTCGACTGCGGTGTCTCCGGCGGCGTGTGGGGCCTGGAGAACGGCTACGCGCTGATGTACGGCGGCGAGAAGGAGCACGTCGCGGCCGTACAGCCGATCTTCGACGCCCTCAAGCCGGAGGGCGAGTTCGGCGCGGTGCACGCCGGCAAGGTCGGCGCCGGCCACTTCGCGAAGATGGTCCACAACGGCATCGAGTACGCCATGATGCAGGCCTACGCCGAGGGCTGGGAGCTGCTGGAGAAGGTGGACTCGGTCACCGACGTCCGCGAGGTGTTCCGGTCCTGGCAGGAGGGCACGGTCATCCGTTCCTGGCTGCTGGACCTGGCCGTGAACGCGCTGGACGAGGACGAGCACCTGGAGAAGCTGCGCGGCTTCGCGCAGGACTCGGGCGAGGGCCGCTGGACGGTCGAGGCGGCGATCGACAACGCCGTTCCGCTGCCGGCCATCACCGCCTCGCTCTTCGCCCGGTTCGCGTCCCGCCAGGACGACTCCCCGCAGATGAAGATGATCGCCGCGCTGCGCAACCAGTTCGGCGGGCACGCGGTCGAGAAGAAGTAGCCCGCGCACGGCACCACCGGCACCGCCGGCACGCCACGCGAGAAGGCACCACAGCAGCACCACAGCAAGCAGCGGGAAGCCGGGGGAGGTCGGCGCACCATGTACGTCTCGCATCTCTCACTGGCCGACTTCCGCTCCTACGCCCGGGCCGAGGTCCCCCTCGGTCCGGGCGTCACCGCGTTCGTGGGCCCCAACGGCCAGGGCAAGACCAACCTCGTCGAGGCGATCGGATACCTCGCGACCCTCGGCAGCCACCGGGTCTCCTCGGACGCCCCGCTGGTCCGGATGGGCGCGGACCGGGCGATCATCCGCGCGGCTGTGGCGCAGGGCGAACGCCGCCAACTGGTCGAGCTGGAGCTCAATCCGGGGCGGGCGAACCGGGCCCGTGTCAATCGGTCCTCGCAGGTCAGGCCGCGGGACGTGCTGGGTATCGTGCGTACGGTGCTGTTCGCGCCGGAGGACCTGGCGCTGGTGAAGGGCGACCCGGGAGAGCGCCGCCGCTTCCTGGACGAGCTCGTCACCGCCCGCTCACCGCGGATGGCCGCCGTCCGCTCGGACTACGAGCGGGTGCTGAAGCAGCGCAACACCCTGCTGAAGTCGGCGGCGATGGCCCGTCGGCACGGCGGGCGTTCCATGGACCTCTCGACCCTCGACGTGTGGGACCAGCACCTCGCCCGGGCGGGCGCGGAGCTGCTGGCGCAGCGGCTGGACCTGATCGCGACCTTGTTGCCGCTGGCGGACAAGGCGTACGAGCAGCTCGCGCCGGGCGGCGGCCCGCTGGGGCTCGCCTACAAGGCCTCGGCCGCAGACGCCGTGGACAGCGGCGCGGCGCGGACCCGGGAGGCGCTGTACGAGGTGCTGATCGCGGCTCTGGCCGAGGTGCGCAAGCAGGAGATCGAGCGGGGCGTGACGCTGGTGGGTCCGCACCGCGACGACGTGCTGCTGCGGCTCGGGGACCTGCCGGCGAAGGGGTACGCGAGCCACGGCGAGTCCTGGTCGTACGCCCTGGCCCTGCGGCTGGCCTCGTACGAGCTGCTGCGGGCGGAGGGCGACGAGCCGGTGCTGATCCTGGACGACGTGTTCGCGGAGCTGGACGCGCGGCGCCGGGAGCGGCTGGCGGAGCTGGTGGCCCCGGGTGAGCAGGTGCTGGTGACGGCGGCTGTGGACGACGACGTTCCGGACGTGTTGGCGGGGGCGCGGTTCGGGGTGTCCGGCGGTGAGGTGACCCTGCTGTGAGCGAGTACGAGCCCCCGCGGCGCGAGCAGCGTCCGGAGCCCCCCGAGCACCCGGAGCGCAAGACGCCGCAGCTGTCCGGGGTGGACCTGGCGCGCCAGGCCTTGGCGGCGGCGCGCGAGCAGGCACGGGCGCGGGGCAACGCTGCGCCCGGGAAGAAGCGGCAGCAGCCCGGGCTGCGGTCGGGCGCGCGCGCCGACGGCCGCGACCCGATGCCGTTGATGGCGGCGCTGGCCCGGTTGCGGACGGAACACGGCTGGGAGATGCCGATGGCGGTGGCCGGCGTGATGGAGCGCTGGCCGGAGATCGTCGGTCCGGAGATCGCCGCGCACTGCGTACCCGAGCGGTACGAGGACCGCGAGCTCGTGGTCCGGTGCGATTCCTCGGCGTGGGCGGCGCAGCTGAAGCTGCTGGCGCCGCAGCTGGTCGCGCGGCTGAACGCGGAGCTGGGACAGGGCACCGTACGGATGATCAAGGTGCACGGCCCCGGCGGCCGGCCGAAGCAGTACGGGCCGTGGCGGGTGCCGGGCGGCACCGGCCCGGGCGATACGTACGGCTGACCCCTCCGGGACCCCTGCTCCCCCCCCAGACCCCCCTCGGACGTGGCCGCGCGCCCGCTGAGCGGTGCGCCGTGACCGCCCCGCGCCATGTTGATCACGGGCCGGCGACGGTGTGGTTTCGGCCGGGTCGCGGCCGGGCTCCGTCGCATGCGCGCGGGTGGCGTCCCTCACGGTAGTCGCGGGTTGACAACCCGAAGCGCTGGACGCCCGCGTGAGCCTCTTTGGGCCCCTCCCCGGATATGGGGAGTCGGAGAGAGGAGGTTCAGGGCGGCACATGCGGACTCAGGTACCGGCAAACCCCCATTCATGTCAGTGGTACCGGTAGACTGGAGACAATCCCGCCCGATTAGCGGGTGGACACCCGACAACGCAGACAACGCAGATCGACGCGGCCGCTCCCGCCGGCGCACATGCTGGACCGGAGTACGGGCTGCGCTGTGCCAGAAAGGGCGCTTCGTGGCCGATTCCGGCGACTCCAACGAGAAGAATTACGACGCCAGTGCGATCCAGGTCCTCGAGGGCCTGGACGCCGTTCGCAAGCGGCCGGGCATGTACATCGGCTCCACGGGTGAGCGTGGTCTGCACCACCTCGTCTACGAGGTCGTCGACAACTCGGTCGACGAGGCCCTGGCCGGGCACGCGGACACCATCGACGTGACGATCCTCGCCGACGGCGGCGTACGCGTGATCGACAACGGCCGAGGCATCCCGGTCGGCATCGTGCCGTCCGAGGGGAAGCCGGCCGTCGAGGTCGTCCTCACGGTCCTGCACGCGGGCGGCAAGTTCGGCGGCGGCGGCTACGCCGTCTCCGGCGGTCTGCACGGCGTCGGCGTGTCCGTCGTGAACGCCCTGTCGACCAAGGTCGCGGTCGAGGTCAAGACGGACGGCTACCGCTGGACCCAGGACTACAAGCTCGGCGCCCCGACGGCCCCCCTCGCCAAGAACGAGGAGACCGACGAGCACGGCACGTCGGTCACCTTCTGGGCCGACCCGGACATCTTCGAGACGACCGAGTACTCCTTCGAGACGCTGTCGCGGCGCTTCCAGGAGATGGCCTTCCTCAACAAGGGCCTGACCCTGACGCTGACCGACGAGCGCGAGTCGGCCAAGGCCACCGTCGGCGCGGACGACCCCGACGCGGACGCGGCCGAGCCGACCGCGCGCACGGTGAAGTACTACTACGAGGGCGGCATCGTCGACTTCGTGAAGTACCTCAACTCGCGCAAGGGCGAGCTGATCCACCCGACCGTCATCGACGTCGAGGCCGAGGACAAGGAGCGCATGCTCTCGGTCGAGATCGCGATGCAGTGGAACTCGCAGTACACCGAGGGTGTCTACTCCTTCGCGAACACCATCCACACGCACGAGGGCGGTACCCACGAAGAGGGCTTCCGCGCCGCGCTGACGGGTCTGGTCAACCGTTACGCCCGCGAGAAGAAGCTGCTGCGCGAGAAGGACGACAACCTCGCCGGCGAGGACATCCGCGAGGGTCTGACGGCGATCATCTCGGTCAAGCTGGGCGAGCCCCAGTTCGAGGGCCAGACGAAGACCAAGCTGGGCAACACCGAGGCGAAGACCTTCGTGCAGAAGGTCGTGCACGAGCACCTCAACGACTGGTTCGACCGCAACCCCGTCGAGGCCGCGGACATCATCCGCAAGTCGATCCAGGCCGCCACGGCGCGCGTCGCGGCCCGCAAGGCCCGTGACCTGACGCGTCGCAAGGGCCTGCTGGAGAGCGCCTCGCTGCCGGGCAAGCTGTCCGACTGCCAGTCGAACGACCCGAAGAAGTGCGAGATCTTCATCGTCGAGGGCGACTCGGCCGGTGGCTCCGCGAAGTCCGGCCGCAACCCGATGTACCAGGCCATCCTGCCGATCCGCGGCAAGATCCTGAACGTCGAGAAGGCCCGTATCGACAAGATCCTCCAGAACACCGAGGTCCAGGCGCTGATCAGTGCCTTCGGAACCGGTGTGCACGAGGACTTCGACATCGAGAAGCTCCGCTATCACAAGATCATCCTGATGGCGGACGCCGACGTCGACGGCCAGCACATCAACACCCTGCTGCTGACCTTCCTGTTCCGCTTCATGCGGCCGCTGGTCGAGGCCGGGCACGTCTATCTGTCGCGTCCCCCGCTGTACAAGATCAAGTGGGGTCGGGACGACTTCGAGTACGCGTACTCGGACCGCGAGCGCGACGCCCTGGTCGAGCACGGCAAGGCACAGGGCAAGCGGATCAGGGAAGACTCCATCCAGCGCTTCAAGGGTCTGGGCGAGATGAACGCCGAGGAACTGCGCGTCACGACCATGGACGTGGACCACCGCGTGCTCGGCCAGGTCACCCTGGACGACGCCGCGCAGGCCGACGACCTGTTCTCGGTGCTGATGGGTGAGGACGTCGAAGCCCGGCGCTCCTTCATCCAGCGCAACGCCAAGGACGTCCGCTTCCTCGACATCTGAGTCGGCTCAGCTGACTGCCTGAAAGGACTTCTGACCAGCAATGGCCGACGAAACCACCCCGACCGCCGAGAACACCGAAGAGGAAGGCCAGCAGCTGCGCATCGAGCCCGTCGGGCTCGAGACGGAGATGCAGCGCTCCTACCTCGACTACGCGATGTCCGTCATCGTCTCCCGCGCCCTGCCCGACGTACGGGACGGTCTCAAGCCCGTCCACCGTCGCGTGCTGTACGCGATGTACGACGGTGGCTACCGGCCCGAGAAGGGCTTCTACAAGTGCGCCCGCGTCGTCGGTGACGTCATGGGCACCTACCACCCCCACGGCGACTCCTCGATCTACGACGCCCTGGTCCGCCTGGCCCAGCCGTGGTCGATGCGGATGCCGCTGGTGGACTCCAACGGCAACTTCGGCTCGCCGGGCAACGACCCGGCGGCAGCCATGCGCTACACCGAGTGCAAGCTGATGCCGCAGGCCATGGAGATGCTCCGGGACATCGACGAGGAGACCGTCGACTTCACGGACAACTACGACGGCCGCAACCAGGAGCCGACGGTCCTGCCGGCGCGCTTCCCGAACCTGCTGGTCAACGGCAGTGCCGGTATCGCGGTCGGCATGGCCACCAACATCCCGCCGCACAACCTGCGCGAGGTCGCGGCCGGCGCCCAGTGGGCGCTGGAGCACCCGGAGGCCTCGCACGAGGAGCTCCAGGACGCGCTCATCGAGCGCATCAAGGGCCCCGACTTCCCGTCCGGCGCCCTCGTCGTCGGCCGCAAGGGCATCGAGGAGGCGTACCGGACCGGTCGCGGCTCCATCACCATGCGCGCGGTGGTCGAGGTCGAGGAGATCCAGAACCGCCAGTGCCTGGTGGTCACCGAACTCCCGTACCAGACCAACCCCGACAACCTCGCGCAGAAGATCGCGGACCTGGTCAAGGACGGCAAGATCGGCGGCATCGCCGACGTCCGCGACGAGACCTCCTCGCGGACCGGTCAGCGTCTGGTCATCGTCCTCAAGCGGGACGCGGTCGCCAAGGTCGTGCTGAACAACCTGTACAAGCACACCGACCTGCAGACGAACTTCGGCGCGAACATGCTGGCGCTGGTGGACGGGGTGCCGCGCACCCTGTCGATCGACGCGTTCATCCGCCACTGGGTGCAGCACCAGATCGAGGTCATCGTCCGGCGCACCCGCTTCCGCCTGCGCAAGGCGGAGGAGCGCGCCCACATCCTGCGCGGTCTGCTCAAGGCGCTGGACGCGATCGACGAGGTCATCGCGCTGATCCGGCGCAGCAACACGGTCGAGATCGCGCGCGAGGGCCTGATGGGCCTGCTGGAGATCGACGAGATCCAGGCGAACGCGATCCTGGAGATGCAGCTGCGCCGCCTCGCCGCGCTGGAGCGGCAGAAGATCGTCGCCGAGCACGACGAGCTCCAGGCCAAGATCAACGAGTACAACGCGATCCTCGCCTCCGAGGAGCGTCAGCGCTCCATCGTCAGTGAGGAGCTGGCGGCCATCGTCGAGAAGTTCGGCGACGACCGGCGCTCCAAGCTGGTGCCCTTCGACGGTGACATGTCCATCGAGGACCTGATCGCCGAAGAGGACATCGTCGTCACCATCACGCACGGTGGTTACGTCAAGCGCACCAAGACCGAGGACTACCGCTCGCAGAAGCGCGGCGGCAAGGGCGTGCGCGGCACGAAGCTGAAGCAGGACGACCTGGTCGACCACTTCTTCGTGTCCACCACGCATCACTGGCTGCTGTTCTTCACCAACAAGGGCCGGGTCTACCGGTCCAAGGCGTACGAGCTCCCGGACGCCGGACGTGACGCGCGCGGTCAGCACGTCGCGAACCTGCTGGCCTTCCAGCCGGACGAGAAGATCGCCCAGATCCTGGCGATCCGCGACTACGAGGCCGCTCCCTACCTGATCCTGGCCACCAAGGGCGGCCTGGTGAAGAAGACGGCGCTGAAGGACTACGACTCCCCCCGTGCGGGTGGTGTCATCGCCATCAACCTCCGCGAGACGGGCGCCGACGGCTCCGACGGCGGTGCCGACGAGCTGATCGGTGCCGAGCTGGTGTCCGCCGAGGACGACCTGCTGCTCATCAGCAAGAAGGCGCAGTCGATCCGCTTCACCGCGACCGACGAGGCGCTGCGTCCGATGGGCCGTGCCACCTCCGGTGTGAAGGGCATGAGCTTCCGCGGAGGGGACGAACTGCTCTCCATGAGCGTGGTCCGGCCCGGTACCTTCGTCTTCACCGCGACCGACGGCGGCTACGCCAAGCGGACGCCGGTGGACGAGTACCGCGTCCAGGGCCGCGGTGGGCTGGGCATCAAGGCGGCGAAGATCGTGGAGGACCGCGGTTCGCTCGTCGGCGCGCTGGTGGTCGACGAAACGGACGAGATTCTCGCAATCACCCTCAGCGGTGGTGTGATTCGTACGCGCGTCAATGAAGTCCGGGAGACCGGCCGTGACACCATGGGCGTCCAGCTGATCAACCTGGGCAAGCGGGACGCCGTGGTGGGTATCGCGCGAAACGCCGAGGCCGGTCAGGATGCCGACGAGGTCGACGACGAGAACCCGTCGCAGACCGAGGAAGCCGAAGGACAGGCCGTTGAGGCCGCCGAGGGCACGCAGCCTTCGGCTGGGGAGCACGAGGAGTAAGTCGTGAGTGGAGCCACGGGCGCCGGACCGGCCAAGACTGGAGCGAACGGTGCCCGTGGCCCCGCCGCGGATTCTGATGGCGGGGGCGCCGCCGCGAAGGGCAGGGGGAGCACGGTGACGGACACCCGAGGGCCTAAGTCGAAGGCGAAGGCCGGCGCGGGCCAGGACGCGGGCGCGCAGCCGTACAAGCCGCCGCAGGCCTATGCGGCACCCGCGGGCCCGGGCGCGCAGCGTCAGGCGCGCACGGGGGTCCGTACGGCTCCCCGCACCCGCAAGGCGCGGCTTCGGGTGGCCAAGGCCGACCCGTGGTCCGTGATGAAGGTCAGCTTCCTGCTGTCGATCGCGCTCGGCATCTGCACGGTCGTGGCGGCCGTGGTGCTGTGGATGGTCATGGACGCGATGGGCGTGTTCTCGACGGTCGGCGGCACGATCAGCGAGGCGACCGGTTCCAACGAGAGCAACGGCTTCGACCTCCAGTCGTTCCTGTCGCTGCCCCGCGTGCTGATCTTCACGTCGGTGATCGCCGTGATCGACGTGGTGCTGGCGACGGCCCTCGCCACGCTCGGCGCGTTCATCTACAACGTCTCGGCCGGGTTCGTGGGCGGTGTCGAGCTCACGCTCGCCGAGGACGAGTGAGCCTGACTGACCTGCGGGGACGGCCTCGCGGAACGGATTTGGGACCTGCCGGGTCTGTGCGCTAACCTTCAGGAGTCAGCGCGCAGCGCGGATGGGGCTATAGCTCAGTTGGTTAGAGCGCATCCCTGATAAGGATGAGGCCACAGGTTCAAATCCTGTTAGCCCCACAGTGTCGAAGACCCCCAACCGATTCCGGTTGGGGGTCTTCGCGTTGTGCGGCCCGCAGGCCCCCGGCGCGCCCGTCTTAGGGTGTTGGGCATGAACAACGACCCGCAGCCGCGGTCCTTGCACTTCCACAGGGACTATCTCGACGCCGTCCGCACGGGACGGAAGACGACGACCGTGCGCTACCGGGACCCGGTCGCCGAAGGACCGGTCGCCCTGGTCTTCGAGCTGGACGAGGAACTGGTGCTCCCGGGCGTCGTCACGCGGCTCACTTCGAAAAGGGTCGACGAGCTGACCGGGGCGGACGCCGTCGCCGACGGGTTCCGCGACCTCGCGGAGCTGCACGCCAGGCTGCGGTACCACTATCCCGACCTCGCTCCCGCCGACGAGGTCACCGTCGTCCGTTTCCGCTTGGCGGCGGACGCTCCCTGAAGGCCGGGTGCCTCCTTCGTCGGGCCGGTTTCCTTGGGCCGGTCGAGTGGCGCCGGAGGGGCCCCTCAGATAACCGATCGGTATCGGTCGGTGTGTATTGTGGGCCGTCAGAAGTCCCCAACGTCAACGAAAGACGAGGTCGCGCGGTGAAGAAGCTGCTCCTGGTCGCACTGGCCGCCATCGGCGGGCTCCTCGTGTACCGCCAGATCCAGGCGGACCGCGCCGAGCAGGACCTGTGGACGGAGGCAACCGACTCCGTGCCTTCTGGTTCCGGCGTGTGAGACCCACCGTTTCCCATAAGGCCCCGGCTGCCGCTGCTGCCGGGGCTTTGTGCTGTTCCGGCACGAAAAGTTGCGGTACGCAAAGTTCGGGCTTGCGGGAGTGAATCCGGGGTGTGGGTGCGTGTGAGGGACCGGGTAAGGACGACGGTGCTGGTCGGGGCGGTGGCCGCGGGACTCGCGCTCGGGGCGCCGGGAGCCGCTTTCGGGGCCGGACCCGCGCCGGGGCCGCTGCCGGAGTACCGCGTGCCCGAGGGAGCCCGCCCGGTCCAGGGCAAGCCCTCCAGCGCGGACGCCCCGCTGCTGGAGCCCGGGACGGTCTACGAGGACACCGTCTCCCCCGGTGAGCGGTTCTACCGGCTCGGCCTCGACGACACGTCCGACGTGTACGTCTCCGCCGTGGTCCGGCCCACCAAGGGCTCCGAGGTGGGCTACAGCGACGGCGTCGAGGTCGAGATCATGACGAAGGAGGGACGGCGCTGCCCCAACCCCGGCCGGGCCGGCTTCGCTTACGACCCCGTCCCGATCGGCGCGGCGGCCGTCCGGCGGGTACGGGAGGACGCCGACTGCCGGGCGGGCGGCATCTACTACGCCAAGGTGACGCGAACCGCGGCCAAGGACTCCGCCCGGGGGCCGTGGCCGGTGGAACTCCTGGTCCGGCGCGAGCCGGGCCTGGGTGGCGCCGTGCCCACGGTCGCGCCCAGCGTGTGGCCCTCGGCCTCGCCGACGCTTCCGGGCGCGGAACCCGTGGCCCGTACCGGCGGAACCGGCTTCAACGACGCGCGCGCCCTGGGCGGCGGGGTGTGGCGCGACGACCTGCGGCCCGGACAGACCCGGTACTACCGCGTCCCGCTGGACTGGGGACAGCAGTTGGGGATCGGCGCGGAGATCGCGGCCGCCGAGATGACCAAGCCGTACGGATCGGCCCCCGGCGGGCTCACCGTCTCGCTCTACAGCCCGTACCGGGGCCTGGTGGACTCCGAGGACACCTCCTACGACGGCAAGCAGGCGGCCGTCACCCTGCCGAAGACCGCCCCGGTGGCGTACGAGAACCGCTTCTCGAACGACGCCGCGGTACGGGGGACGGGGGTGGCCGGCTGGTATTACCTCGCCGTCACGCTGGGCGGGAAGGTCGCGGACTTCACACGGGACGTGACGCCGGTGCCGTTGACCCTGCGGATGGACGTCGTCGGCGCCCCCGGCAAGGCGCCCGCGTACCGGGAGAGCCTGGGCGCGGCCGGGTTCGGCGTGGGCTCCGCCGACCGGACGGCGGCGAAGGAGGGGCTCACCGGTCCGGAGGCCGCCGCGGCTGAGGACGACCGGTCGGTGATGCGGGTGGTGGCCGGCGCGGGGTTCGGCGCCGGGCTGGTGCTGCTGCTCGGGCTCGGCGGCTGGTTCCTGCTGGCGCGGGCCGGGAGGGATCTTCGGAACACCCCTTAGAGCACGCCCTGGATGCGGGTCAGCGCCCAAGTGCCCACGGCGAAGCAGAGCAGGGCGGCGGAGAGGACGACGGCCGTGACCCGGCGCGAGGGCGGGGCGATCGCCCGGCGGGTCGCGGACGGCCGCGGGGGCGGCGCGATCGGCGGGGGCGCGGTCGGCGGGGCGAGGTGGAAGCTGCCGGTCGCCGAAGGGCCGTAGCCCACCGGCGGCCCGAACGGGGAGTGCGGCGGGGGCGTGGGCCGAGCGGCTTCGGGGACGACGGCGACCGCGAGTGGCGGGGCTTGGGGAACTGCCGGGTCCTGGGGAACCGCGGGATCCTCGGGTGCCACCGGGACCTGGTGGACTTCGGGCCCGTGGGCGGCCTCGGGTCGGTGGGTGGCCTCGGGGCCGTGGGGGCCGAAACCGGCGGGGAGCGGACCGAGTTGGTCGAACACTTCGACGGGTTCTTCGTCCGGCGGAGGTGGCGGCAGCAGCTCGACGGCCTCGGCAAGGGCCTTGCGGGCCCCTGTGGCGGTCCGGAACCGGTTCTCCGGGTTCGGGTGCAGCAGGCTCGCGATGACGTCCCACAGAGGCGTGGGAACGCCCTCGGGTGCGTCGGGTGTTCCCCGCGTCAGGTAGTGCTCCACCAGCTTTTGGGCGTCGGGCTTGCTCCCTTGGAGCAAGTACAGCGCCACGAGGCCCACGGCGAAGAGGTCGGCGGGGAAGTCGGGTTCGGCGCCCAGCATTTGCTCGGGGGCGAAGTATCCCGGCGTGCCGACGACGACATGGGTGTCGGTGAGCCGTGGCTCGCCCTTGCGCATCGAGATCCCGAAGTCGGACAGCCGCAGGTGGGGTCGCCCCGTCCCGGTCGCCTCCAGCAGGATGTTGGCCGGTTTGATGTCGCGGTGGACGACGCCCTCCGCGTGCACCGCCGCCAGCCCCGCGAGGAGCTGGTCGAGCAGGGTGCACACGAAGCGCGGCGGCAGCGGTCCGTAGTCCGCGATCACATGGGCGAGGGAACCGCCGCCGACGAGGTCCATGGTGAACAGCACCTTGTCGTCGTCCGCCGCCCAGCTGGCCGGGGCGAGGACGTGCGGGTGGTCGATCCGCAGGGCCTGCTCGCGCACGAAACGCAGCAGGGTGTGGGCGTCGCCCTGGAGGAGGACCTTCGCGGCGACGTACCGGCGACGGCGTTGGTCCCAGGCCCGCCAGACGGCGCCGGCGCCGCCCCGTCCGATCGGGTCGATCAGCTCGTACCGGCCGGCGAAGACCTCACCCATCGCTCTGCCCGTCCCCCCGTCGTCGCTCGTGCGGTCAGTTCTGGTGCGCCTCGTAGTGGGCGACCGCGTCGGAGGTGCGGCCGGCGCCGTAGACCCGCAGGAACTCGGCGAGTTCCGGATGGCTGGCGGCGAGCGTGTCCGCGGCGTCGATGATGTCGCCCGCGGCGGAGACCGAACGCAGCAGGGACTGGATCTCGCGCACGACCCGCTTCACCGTGGGTGCGCCCGAACCGGTGCTCGTCTGACCGCTGTTGCTGAGGACGGAGCCGCCCTGCGTCCGCTTGATCTCGTCCATGCGGTCGGTGGCCTCGGCCGCGCTGACGCTGCCGTCGGCGACCTGACCGGCGAGGTCTTGGAGCGCCTGGACCCGCTGGACCACGGCAGGGTTCCCGATCTTGGCCCGCTGGCCGCTCATCAGCTGGGACAGCATCGGGGCCGACAGTCCGAGGACGGCAGCGAGGCGGGCCTGGTTCAGCCCGAGGTCGTCTATGAGCCGGCGAAAGAGCGCTCCCAGCGGCTCGCCGTACCAACTGCGCTGGAGCTCCCTGGCTCTGGCGGTGGCCTCTTGCTGTACTGCGTCCACGCTGACAACTCCCCTTCGCTGGTGCGAACCTCGCGAGCATCTTACGGAGAGTGGTCGCGGGGCGGGAGTCCCTATCATTTTGCGGGATGAGGGGGTACACCCGGTACTCTGTTCTGCGGAACGACCACTCCTTCACCAAGGGACGGGCGTATCCGTTTTCGGGGCCTTAGCTCAGTTGGTAGAGCGCTGCCTTTGCAAGGCAGATGTCAGGAGTTCGAATCTCCTAGGCTCCACTCCTGAAAGACCCCCTTGACCAGCGGAAACACTGGTCGAGGGGGTCTTTTTCGCATGTGGCGCACGCAAGCCGGAGCGAGCGCGCCGCCCAAGCGAACCGATGTTTCACGTGAAACATCGGCCACGCCGAGTGCGGACTCCGGTCCGGGCCGGATCGGCGAGGACGCCCCGTCGCCCGGACGGGCCAGTCACGGGGCCGGGGCGTGGATGGTGGTCGAGAGTGGGGTGAGGCACTGTGAGCAGGGGGGCGAAACCACGCCGGAGGCGCACACACCATGGGAATCTTCGACTTTCTGAAGTCCGACAAGAAGAGGCGGGAAGAGGCCGCCGAGAAGGCGAAGGAGCAGGTCGAGCAGCAGGCCCCCGTCAGGCCCACCGGGCCCAACGACATGGGCGGGAAGTACACCGACGCCGCCTCCGGCCCCAGGGCGGCCGAACGGATGGCCGCCGCGGCGCCTCCCAAGCCCGCACCCGGGCACGTGCAGCACAAGACGCCCACGCCGGGCTCCGCTGCCCACAAGGCGGTCCCGGCGGCGCCCAAGCCGCCGTCCGAGGCGCAGCGCACCTACATCGTCAAGGCGGGTGACTCGCTTTCCGCCATCGCCCGCCGCGAGCTGGGCAACGAGGGGCGCTGGCGCGAGCTCTACGCCATGAACAAGTCCGTCGTCGGCCCGAACCCGGACCTGATCCGGCCGGGCATGGTGCTCATGCTCCCGAACTGACCCCGGACACGGTGGAGGGGCCCGGATCGAATCGATCCGGGCCCCTCCACCGTGCCTTGGGCGATGCCGTGCCCTTGGGCGGTGCCGTGCCTCGGGCGATGTCCGTCAGACCTGTGGCTCGCCGTTCGAGCCGGCCTCGTTCTCCTTGGCCGCCAGTTCGTCGTCGAAGCTCGCCGATTCGGCGTCCCGCCCCGGCTCCGTGGCCGCCGGCGGCTCGACGAGCCAGTCCGGGTTGGACTGCTGGTCCCACCACTTCCACGCGGCGTAGGCGGCGCCCGCGACCAGGCCGGCCACCGCGATGCCCTTGAGCAGCCGGCCCGCGCGCGCCCGCCGTTCGTGCTTGCGTACCAGCCGCTGCACCTCCTTGGCCGTCACCTGGCCGCGCAGCGCCGCGAGTGCCGCCGCGGAACGCGACGCGGCTTCCTCCGCCATGGGTTGGGCGGCCGCAAGCGCGCTCTCGAGTCGCGGCTGCGTGTAGTCGGCGGCCTGGCGCGCCACCCGGCGCGTCTGGTGCACGGCGGTGGTGGCGGCCCGGTCGACCGGCGGAGGCACATGCGCCCGCGCGGCCTTGAGGCGCGGCTGCAGGTGGCTGTCGTAGGTCGTGCGGGCTTGTCGGGCGGCCTCTCCGGCCGCGTACGAAACCTTCGGCGCCAGCCGCTCGTTCGCCTCTTGCGCGTAGTGCACAGCCGCGTCCTTGGCGGTTTCTGCGTACGGCGCCACCACTTCCGCTGCGTGCCGCATGCTCTCCCTGGCGTTCTCGGCTGCCAGGCGCACGCTGTCCTTGCGGGTCACGGGATCCTCCTCCTCGGTGGCGGACACAGTTCACCTTTCCACCCTTTGTCGGATCATGCCTGTACCGACGCCAACGGGCATGTGTGACAGGGCATACGGGTGGAGGGTTTTCCGTGTGGCGGCCCCCATCGTGGGAGGATCGGGCACCGACAGCGAGCACTAGGGAAGGCAGATCCCGTTGGCCGAGAAGCTCTACGCCACCTTGAAGACGAATCACGGCGACATCGAGATCGAGCTGTTGGCGAACTTCGCTCCGAAGACCGTACGGAACTTCGTGGAGCTCGCCACCGGCGAACGCGAGTGGACCAGGCCGACGGACGGTCAGAAGACCACGGACCCGCTGTACGACGGCACGGTGTTCCACCGCATCATCAGCGGTTTCATGATCCAGGGCGGCGACCCGCTCGGCAACGGCACCGGCGGCCCCGGCTACCAGTTCGCCGACGAGTTCCACCCGGACCTGGCCTTCACCAAGCCGTACCTGGTCGCCATGGCCAACGCCGGCCCGGGCACCAACGGCTCGCAGTTCTTCATCACCGTCGCGCCCACCGCCTGGCTGACCCGCAAGCACACCATTTTCGGCGAGGTCACCGACAAGGCCAGCCAGAAGATCGTGGACGAGATCGCCGCCCTGCCGACCAACCCGCGCACGGAGCGGCCGCAGGACGACGTGATCATCCGGACGGTGGTCGTCGAGAAGCGCTGACCCCGCGCGGCGCCGCGCCGGGAACCTTTCCGCCCCGCCCGTCCGTCCTCGATACGTACCGTGACCGGACCGGTGGGACGGCGCCGCGCGCCCGTCCCGCCGTGGATCGAGGGGAACGATGGACACCGACCGTCTGCCGGGGTGCTACCGCCATCCGGAGCGCGACACGGGGATTCGCTGCGTCCGCTGCGACCGGCCGATCTGCCCGGAGTGCATGATCAGCGCCTCGGTCGGCTTCCAGTGCCCCGAGTGCGTCCGCGAGGGTTCCGGCACGGGCCGGCGCCCCGCCCCCCATGCGCCGCGGACCCTGGCGGGCGGCGCGGTCGCCGCCGATCCGCGCCTGGTCACCAAGATCCTGATCGGCATCAACGTCGCGCTGTTCCTCGTCGCACAGGCGGTGCCCGGCCTGCCCGTGCGGCTGGAGCTGCTCGGCCGCTACGTGGAGTACTACGGAGCACCCTTGGAGGGTGTGTCCACCGGTGAGTACCACCGGCTGCTGACCTCGGTCTTCCTGCACACCGAGTGGTGGCACCTGATCGGCAACATGATCGGCCTGTGGGTGCTCGGCGGACCGCTGGAGGCGGCGCTGGGCCGGGGCCGCTACCTGGCCGTATACCTGCTGTCAGGCCTGGGCGGGAGCGCCCTCGTCTATCTGCTGACCGCGCCGAACACCGCGACCCTCGGCGCGTCGGGCGCCATCTTCGGCCTGCTCGGCGCCACGGCCGTCCTCGCGCGCCGGATGCGGTACGAGATGCGCCCGGTGATCATCATGGTCGCCCTGATGCTGGCGCTGACCTTCGTGCGGATCGGTGGCATGAGCGTGTCCTGGCAGGCGCATGTGGGCGGCCTGGTCACCGGCGCCCTGGTCACCCTGGGACTGCTCGCCCGGGGCTCGGGCAGGAAGCGGGTGCTCGTCCAGTGGGGGAGCTGCGTGGCGGTATTCCTGCTGGCAGTGCTGCTGATCGCCGTCAGAACGGCCGATCTGGCGGCGCTCGGCTGAGTGCCGCCCCGCCCCCGACGGCACTCACCTGATCACACCGGCGTCAACTCTCCACAGAGTTATCCACAGATCTTCTGCCTTTTCCTCAGGTGTGGATGACGCTGTGGATAACTCATGGGGAGAGCTTCCTTCGGCGGGGGAAGTGCGCTATGCCCGCCCGGCTACTTCCACTGCGTCGAGACGCCGAAGCCCGCCGCGATGAAACCGAAACCGACCACGATGTTCCAGTTGCCCAGTGATTCGACGGGCAGCTGGGTATCGGTCACATAGAAGACGACGATCCAGGCGAGGCCGATGAGGAAGAACGCCAGCATGACCGGGGCGACCCAGCTGCGGTTCGTCAACCTGATCGCCTGCGGCTGCCGCGTCGGCGGCGGCGTGTAGTCGTCCTTCTTGCGGATACGTGACTTCGGCACGAGGGGCTCTCCTGTCGATGCGCTGGGGACCTTGCCTGCCCCGGGCGTCCGTTAGCGTAGTGGACCTGTGGCGTTGAAGGAGAAGGGTACGTTGAGCGATTCCGACGACTCCTCCGCGGGTCCCCGCCGCCGGCTGCGACCGGTCCGGCTGCTGACGGCCGCCGTTTTCGCCCTCGCCGGCCTCATTTTCGTCACCAGCTTCAACACGTCCAAGGGTACGAACATCCGCACGGACGCGTCGCTCCTCAAGCTCTCCGACCTGATCCAGGAACGCAGCCAGAAGAACGGCGACCTGGAGCGGACCACCGCGGCCGTACGCGCCCAGGTGGACGCCCTCGCCGAGCGTGACGACGGCAGCACCAAGGCGGAGGACGCCAAGCTGGCCGCCCTGCGCACCGCCTCGGGCACCGAGGAGATCTCCGGCAAGGGGCTGACCGTCACCCTCAACGACGCTCCCCCCAACGCCACCCCCCGCATCCCCAACGTGCCCGACCCCCAGCCCAACGACCTGGTCATCCACCAGCAGGACCTCCAGGCCGTGGTGAACGCGCTGTGGCAGGGCGGCGCCACCGGCATCCAGATCATGGACCAGCGCCTGATCTCCACCAGCGCCGTGCGCTGCGTCGGCAACACGCTGATCCTCCAGGGCCGGGTCTACTCGCCCCCGTACAAGGTCTCCGCGGTCGGCGACCCGGGCGCGTTGCACAAGGCCCTGGCGGCCTCGCCCGCCCTGCAGAACTACCAGCTGTACGTCACCGCCTACGGCCTCGGCTGGAAAGTGGACGACCACAAGGCGCTGACACTGCCCGGCTACTCCGGCACAGTGGACCTCCACTATGCGAAGCCGGTGGAACCCGCCACGTCCACGCCGACGCCCTGACGTCGTACCGCGCCTGCTGGTACGGACGTTCAGCGAGGTGTGCCTGACGGTCGGCACGCTGATCCTGCTGTTCGTGGTGTACCTGCTGCTGTGGACGGGGGTCCGGGCCGATCGCGACATGGACGACCAGGTGGCCCGGCTGCGCCGGAGCTGGTCGGCCCCCGAGCGGCCCGCCGGGCACGCGGCCCCCACCGCCCGCACCGCCCCACCCCAGGCATCCCCCGCCTCCCCGGCCCCGCCGCCCGCCGAGGGGCGCGCCTTCGCCGAGATGTACGTGCCCCGCTTCGGCGCGGACTGGAACAAGCCCGTACTGGAGGGCACCGGCCCGGACACCCTGAAGAAGGGCCTCGGTCACTACCGGGGTACGGCCCGACCCGGGGAGAGCGGGAACTTCTCGGTGGCCGGGCACCGGCGGACCTACGGGGACCCCTTCAAGGACGTGCCGGAGCTGCGCCCCGGGGACGCCGTGATCGTCAAGGACGCCGAGACCTGGTACACGTACACCGTCCGGGCGGCGCCGTCGCGCATCCTGCCCACCGAGACGGGGGTGCTCGACCCGGTGCCGCGCGGTTCCCCCTTCGGCGCCCCCGGCCGGTACCTGACGCTGACCACCTGCGAACCGGAATGGGGTCACAGCCACCGACTGGTGGTGTGGGCGGAACTCACCGGAACCCGCTCGTCCGCACAGGGTCCGCCGGAGGGATTGACGAGGTGACGCCCTCGGCGGGGCCGCTGGCTTTAGTCTGTTGCGGTACCGCTCCCGCGGTGCGTGGGAGGAACGTGGAACGAGAGGGAAGCGGGCACGATGTACGGCTGGATCTGGCGGCACCTGCCCGGCAACGCATGGGTACGCGCGCTGATCTCGCTCGCACTGGTCCTCGCGGTGGTGTTCGTGCTGTTCCAGTACGTCTTCCCGTGGGCCGAGCCGCTCCTTCCGTTCAACGACGTGACGGTGGACGAGGGATCGGGAGCTGCTCCGTGAGCGCGCGCATTCTGGTTGTCGACAACTACGACAGCTTTGTCTTCAATCTGGTCCAGTACCTCTACCAGCTCGGCGCCGAGTGCGAGGTGCTGCGCAACGACGAGGTGGAGCTCGCGCACGCCCAGGACGGCTTCGACGGCGTGCTGCTGTCGCCCGGCCCGGGAACCCCGGAGGAGGCGGGCGTCTGCGTCGACATGGTGCGGCACTGCGCCGACACGGGCGTTCCGGTCTTCGGTGTCTGCCTCGGGATGCAGTCGATGGCCGTCGCCTACGGAGGGGTCGTCGGCCGGGCGCCGGAGCTGCTGCACGGCAAGACCTCGCCGGTGGTGCACGAGGGGCTCGGCGTGTTCGCGGGGCTGCCGTCGCCGTTCACCGCGACGCGCTACCACTCGCTCGCGGCCGAGCCGCAGTCCCTCCCCGACGCGCTGGAGGTCACCGCGCGCACCGAGGACGGGATCATCATGGGCCTGCGGCACCGCCAGCACGACGTCGAGGGAGTGCAGTTCCACCCCGAGTCCGTGCTGACGGAGTGGGGCCACCGGATGCTCGCGAACTGGCTCGTGCGCTGCGGTGACGCCGGGGCCGTGGGGCGGTCGGTGGGGCTGGCCCCGGTGGTGGGCAAGGCCGTCGCGTGACGACCGTCGCGCCGTCCGCCCCCACGGGGGGCCGGGCCGCGCGGCGCAAGGCGGCACAGGAGGCCTCGAAGCGCACGCACGCGCGGGCGCGCAAGCGGGGCGGTGGACGCCGCCGCAGGCGCCCGCGCTCGGGCGGCCCGCTGGTGGTGCTGAGCAGGGCCTTGGGGGAACTGTTCATCACCGTCGGGGTGGTGATGCTGCTGTTCGTCACCTATCAGCTCTGGTACACCAACGTGCTGGCCGAGCGGACGGCGCACGGGGCCGCGGGCTCGCTCCGGCAGAACTGGGAACACGCCCCCGGCGGGTCGGCCGCGCCGCCGGCGGTGGCCTTCGAGCCCGGCCAGGGCTTCGCGATCCTGCACATTCCGAAACTGGACGTGAAGGTGCCGGTGGCGGAGGGCGTCAGCAAGACGCAGGTGCTCGACAAGGGGATGGTCGGGCACTACGGCGAGGGACCGCTGAAGACGGCCATGCCGGCCGACGCGCAGGGCAACTTCGCCCTGGCCGGTCACCGCAACACCCACGGCGAACCGTTCCGCTTCATCAACCGCCTGGTATCGGGTGACCCGATCGTGGTGGAGACCCGGGACGCCTACTACACCTATGAGATGACCTCGGCGCTGCCGCAGACCTCACCGGCCAACGTGTCGGTGATCAAGCCGGTTCCCGAGGGCTCGGGGTTCACCGGACCCGGCCGGTACATCACGCTGACGACCTGCACGCCGGAGTTCACCAGCACCTACCGGATGATCGTATGGGGCAGGATGACCGGGGAACGCCCCCGCGGTCAGGGTCCCCCGCCCGCGCTGAACAGCCCGTAAGCCGACCGTACGTACGCCACAGAGGACGAATCCGCAGTGTCTCGTGCCCGCCGCCGCCGTTCGACGCCGCCGCCCGGCGGCCGCAGTGTCCTCGCGGGAGTCCTGAGCCTGCTCGGCGAGCTCCTCATCACCCTGGGCCTGGTGCTGGGCCTGTTCGTGGCCTACTCGCTGTGGTGGACGAACGTCCTGGCCGACCGGCAGGCGTCGGCGCGCGCCGACGAGGTCCGGCGCCAGTGGCAGCGGCAGCAGCCGCCCGGCGGGGCGCCGCGGCAGGCCGAGCCCGGAGCCCTGGACACCCAGGACGGCATCGGGTTCCTGCACGTGCCGGCGATGGACAACGGCGAGGTGCTGGTCAAGCCGGGCACGTCGCCGGAGGTCCTCAACGACGGCGTCGCCGGGTACTACACGGAGCCGGTGAAGGCGGCGCTGCCGTGGGAGGAGAAGGGCAACTTCACGCTGGCGGCGCACCGCGACGGACACGGCGCGAAGTTCCACGACATCGACAAGGTGAAGAACGGCGACGCGGTCGTCTTCGAGACGCGCGACACCTGGTACGTGTACAAGGTCTTCGCCGAGCTGCGCCAGACGTCCAAGTACGACGTGGACGTGATCAACCCGGTCCCGAAGGAGTCCGGCAGGACGGCCCCGGGGCGCTACATCACGCTGACGACCTGCACCCCCGTGTACACCTCGAAGTACCGCTATGTGGTGTGGGGCGAACTGGTGCGGACGGAGAAGGTGGACGCCCGGCGCACCCCGCCCGCGGAACTGCGCTGACGGGAACGGCCCGGCCCTCCCCTTGGGCGGGGAGGGCCGGGCCGTTCTCGTTCGGGCCCCGGTCAGCGGCGGTTGCCTCCGGTGAGGCCGCCGAAGAACCCGCCGTCCTGACCCTTGGCCGTACGGACGTTGATCACCGTTCCGGCGGGCAGGGGCGTGCCTGCCGCCGGGTTCGAGTCCAGGACCACCGCGTTGTCGTCCGTCGGACCGGCGAGGACCGAGCCGAAGGCCAGGCCGCTCGCCTGGAGGGTCAGCTTGGCCTGAGCCACCGTCTGACCGGTCAGCGGCGGTACGACGACCGGCTGCGCCGGCGCGGCCTTGGCGATGCTGACGTTGACCGTCGTGCCCTTGGCCAGCTCCTGGCCGGGCGCGTACTGCTGCTGCACGATCGTCTTGGGCGCCGGAGTGGTTCCCGCCGGCGGGTCGACCTCGGTGACGCTGCCGAGCTTGAGCTTGGCGTCGGAGAGCAGCTTGGCCGCCGCGTCCTGCGTCTTGCCGGTGAGGTCCGGGACGGTGCCCTTCGCGATCTCCTTCGAGACGGTCAGGGTGACGACCGAACCCTTCTCCGCCTTGACGTCGGACTTGGGGTCCTGGTCCAGGACGATGCCGGGCGACTGGTCGGACTCGACCAGCTTCTTCTCCACTTGGAAGCCCTTGCCCTGCACAGTGGACTCGGCCTGGTCCGACTTCATCCGCAGCACGTCGGGGACCGCCACCTTGGGCGCACCCGAGGAGATCTTGACCTTGATGGTGGAGTTCTTGTCGACCTTGCTGTCGGGCGCCGGGCTCTGTTGGCAGACCCGGTCCTTGGGCTGGTCGTCACATTCCATCGTGCCGTCCTGCACCACCGTGAGGCTGACGTTCTTGGCGCGTTCCTGGGCCGATGCCAGGGTCTCGCCGATCAGCTTCGGGACGGTGGGACGGTTGTCGGCGCCGCCGGTGAAGACGGTGCGGCCGATGAGGATGGCACCGACCAGGACGAGGACGGCGGCGACGGCCAGCAGGACCGTCGAGGCGCGGCTCTTCTTCTGCGGCCGGCGGCCGTGGCCGCCCTGGTCGTAACCGCCGTGGCCCTGGTCGCCGTACCCGTAGCCGTCACCGGGGGTGGGGGGCATCATCGAGGTCTGGCCGGGCTCGGCGCTGCGCAGGGCGGTGGTGGGCTGGTCGTAGCCCTGGTGACCGTACCCGTTGCCCTGGTCGCCGTAGCCGTATCCGGCGGCTCCCATGGCGGCGGTCGCGGCGACGGGCTGGCCGTCGAGGCAGGCCTCGATGTCGGCGCGCATCTCGTCGGCGGACTGGTAGCGGTAGTCGGGGTCCTTGACCAGTGCCTTGAGGACGATGGCGTCCATCACCGGCGTGATCTCGGGGTCGAAGTTCGACGGGGGCTGCGGTTCCTCGCGCACGTGCTGGTAGGCGACGGCCACCGGGGAGTCGCCGACGAACGGCGGCCGGACGCAGAGGAGCTCGTAGAGCAGGCAGCCGGCGGAGTAGAGGTCGGAGCGCGCGTCGACCTGTTCGCCCTTGGCCTGCTCGGGCGAGAGGTACTGGGCGGTGCCGATGACCGCGGCGGTCTGCGTCATGGTCATGCCGGAGTCGCCCATGGCGCGGGCGATGCCGAAGTCCATGACCTTGACCTGGCCGGTGCGGGTGAGCATCACGTTGGCGGGCTTGATGTCGCGGTGCACGATGCCGGCGCGGTGCGAGTACTCCAGGGCCTGGAGGATGCCGATGGTCATTTCCAGGGTGCGCTCGGGCAGCAGCTTCCGGCCGGAGTGCAGCAGCTCGCGCAGGGTGGACCCGTCGACGTACTCCATCACGATGTACGGGATGGAGATGTTGTCTACGTAGTCCTCGCCGGTGTCGTAGACGGCGACGATCGCCGGGTGGTTGAGCGACGCGGCCGACTGGGCCTCGCGGCGGAACCGGGCCTGGAAGGACGGGTCGCGGGCGAGGTCGGCGCGCAGGGTCTTGACGGCGACGGTACGGCCGAGCCGGGTGTCGTGGCCGAGGTAGACCTCGGCCATGCCACCACGGCCGAGCACGTGGCTCAGCTCGTACCGGCCGCCGAGGCGACGCGGCTCTTCCATAACTTGCAGCCCTCTCCGTCAGTCCCGACCGCACCTGTGTGTGGTCCGGCGGTGTGCTGTTCGCGCAAAGGCTACCGGCCGATCGGAGGTGATCGTCTCGTGACCACAGGCTGATACGAGACCGGTACCGAGCGCTCGGAAACTGTCCTCGTTTTTCATCCCTTGGTCTTCAGCACGGCTTCCATGACCGCCTTGGCCACGGGCGCGGCCAGACCGCCACCGGTGATGTCCTCGCGGCTGGCGTCGCTGTCTTCGACGACGACGGCGACCGCGACGGGGGAGGAACCGTTGGGAAGCTTGGCGTAGGAGATGAACCAGGCGTAGGGGCGCTTGGCGTTCTTCTCGCCGTGCTGGGCGGTACCCGTCTTGCCGCCGACGGTCACGCCCTTGATCTTGGCCGGGGTGCCGGTGCCGTTCTCGACGACGTTGACCATCATCTGCTGGACCTTCTGCGCGGTCGCGGCGGAGACGGGCCGGCTCATCTCCTGCGGCTCGTGCTTCTCGATCACGTCCAGGTTGGGCGCGGTCAGCTGGTCGACCATGTAGGGCTTCATCAGCTTGCCGTCGTTGGCGATGGCCGCGGTGACCATGGCCATCTGCAGCGGGGTCGCCGCCGTGTTGAACTGGCCGATGGAGCTCTGCGCGTTGCCGTCCCGGCCCATGGTCTTGTCGTAGACGCTGGCGAAGGCGCGGACCGGGGTGTCGATGGTGTTGTTGAACCCGAACTTCTGGGCCATGTCGACCATCTTGTCGCGGCCGACCTTGTCGCCCATGTTCGCGAAGACCGAGTTGCAGGAGACCCGCAGCGCGTTGTTCAGGCTCGACTTCTCGCAGCCGCTGGCGTGGTTGACCATCGGGGTCTTCGTGCCCGGCAGGATGTACGGCTCGGGGGTGTCCGTGGGGGCGTCGATGTCCGTGACGACGCCGTTCTCCAGCGCGGCGGAGGCCGTGACGACCTTGAAGGTGGAGCCCGGCGGGTAGGTCTCGCGCAGGGCGCGGTTGACGAGGTTCTTGTCCTCGCTGTTGTTGAGGTCGCGCCAGGCCTTGCCGTCGTCCTTGGAGAAGCCGGCGAAGCTGGACGGGTCGTAGGACGGCGTGCTGACCAGGGCGAGGATGGCGCCGGTGCTCGGGTCGATCGCCGCCACGGCGCCCTTCTTGGTGCCGAGCTGCTGGTAGGCGGCCTTCTGGGCGGCGGCGTTCAGGGTGGTGACGACGTTGCCGCCCTGCTTCTTCTCGCCGGTGAACATGCCGATGGTGCGGTCGAAGAAGAGCCGGTCGTCGTTGCCGGTGAGGATGCCGTCGTCGATGTTCTCCAACTGCGTCGAGCCGAAGGCCTGCGAGGCGTAGCCGGTCACGGGCGCCCACAGGGGGCCGTCGAGGTAGGTCCGCTTGAACTTGAAGTCGCTGCCGTCGGTGATCTTGGAGCCGGTGATGGGCTGGCCCTCGACGATGATGTTGCCGCGCTCGGTGGCGTACTGGGCGATCTGGACCCGGCGGTTTTCCTTGCGGGTGCTGAGTTCCTCGGCCTGCACGTACTGCAGCCAGTTCGTACGGATCAGCAGCGCGAGGACGAGCAGCCCGCAGAACAGCGAGATGCGGCGCAGGGGCTTGTTCATGACGGGCGGACCACCTGGGTCATCTCGGAGTCGGGGGACGGGGCGGGAGCCGGGGCCGGCCGGCGTGCGGTGTCGCTGATCCGGATCAGGATGGCGATGAGCACCCAGTTCGCGAGGACGGAGGAACCGCCGGACGCGAGGAAGGGCATGGTCATGCCGGTGAGCGGGATGAGGCCCATGACTCCGCCGGCGACGACGAAGATCTGCAGGGAGAACGCGCCGGACAGGCCGATGGCGAAGAGCTTGCCGAACGGGTCGCGGGCGGCGAGGGCGGTACGGACACCGCGCTCGATGATCAGACCGTAGAGCAGGAGGAAGGCCATGACGCCGGAGAGGCCGAGCTCCTCGCCGACGGTGGAGAAGATGAAGTCGGAGTTGGCGGCGAAGCCGATCAGGTCCGAGTTGCCCTGTCCCCAGCCGGTGCCGAGCACGCCGCCGGAACCGAAGCTCATGATCGACTGGCCGACCTGCTCGCAGGCACCGGACTTGCTGTAGCAGGCGAACGGGTCGAGCCACGCGGTGACGCGGACCTTGACGTGGCTGGCCGTGGTGCCCACGACGACGGCGCCGCCTACCGACATGAGCAGGCCGATCACGATCCAGCTGGTGCGCTCGGTGGCCACGTACAGCATGATCACGAACATGCCGAAGAAGAGCAGCGAGGTGCCCAGGTCGTTCTCGAAGACGAGGACGAGCAGGCTCATCGCCCAGATCATCAGGATCGGGCCGAGGTCACGGCCGCGCGGCAGGTAGAGGCCCATGAAGCGGCGGCTGGCCAGGGCCAGGGCGTCGCGCTTAACCATCAGGTAGCCGGCGAAGAAGATCGCGATCACGATCTTGGCGAACTCGCCGGGCTGGATGGAGAAGCCGCCGACGCTGATCCAGATCTTGGCGCCGAAGACGTCGGCGCCCAGGCCCGGGATGACGGGCAGGATCAACAGGATCAGCGAGGCGGCCATCGAGATGTAGGTGAACCGCTGGAGCACGCGGTGGTCCTTCAGGACCAGCAGCACGGCCGCGAAGAGGGCCAGGGCGAGCGCCGTGTACATCATCTGCCGCGGGGCGGACTCGGTGAAGGTGCCGAACTGGCGCTTGGCGAGGTTCTGCAGCCGCTCGGATTGGTCGAGGCGGTAGATGATCACGAGCCCGAGCCCGTTGAGCAGCGTGGCGATCGGCAGGAGCAACGGGTCGGCGTACTTGGCGTAGCGGCGTACGACGAGGTGCGCGAGACCGGCGAGCACGCCGAGACCGAGCCCGTAGGTGAGCATGCCCGGGGGCAGCTTGCCGTGTATCGACAGGCCCACGTTGGCGTAGGCGAAGATCGGGATGACCACGGCGAAGCCGAGCAGCAGGAGCTCGGTGTTCCGCCGGCTCGGCAGCTCGATCGCGCCGATGGTGGTCGTGTTGGTGACAACGCTCATGGTGTGGCAGGCCCCCTGTGCCCGCGTGTGGCTACGGCTTTTCGCACTGGGCGGCCAGCTGCTGCTCCGCGGGAGTCAGGCTGGGGCCGGGTGTCGGGCTGTTCTGCGCCTCGGCGGCGCGGCGGGCTTCGTCCTTCTTGCAGGCGGACACCTGGGCGCCGAGCTCGTCGATCTTCTTGCGGGCACCGTCGAGGCTGCCTTCGCCGATCGTGGCCTCGACCTGCTTGCGCTTGAAGGACGGCAGGTACTTCAGTTCGATGTCGGGGTGGTCCGTCTCCACCTGCGAGAGGTGGATCCAGGCGAGGTTCTGGCTGATGCCGCGGTACAGGGCGACGTGCTCGTCCTTGACCCCGACGTAGAACTGGGTCTGGGTCCAGCGGTGCCCGGCGTACACGCCTCCGCCGATCACGCCCGCGACGAGGAGCAGGATCAGGGTCCGGGTGGTCCACTTGCGCCCTTTGCCGCGGCGCCTGCGGGGCTTGTCGTACGCGTCGTCGTAGCCGGACTCGGTGTCGTACGCGCTGCTGTCGGCGTCGCCGAAGCCGCCGTACCCGCCGCCGTGGCCCTGGTCGGGGTATCCGTAACCGGGGTGGTCACCGCTGCCGGGAGGGCCGAAGGCCCCCGCGGGCGGGGCGGGGGGGCGGCCGAGCCCGGAGGCGCGGCCGGCCGGGGTCTGCATGGCGTTGCCGTCGAAGAGCTGGTGCTGGTTCTCGGCGACCGCGCCGACGACGACCGGGGTGTCGTTCAGCTGGGCGGCGAGGGTGTCGCCGCTGTCGGTGTCGAGGACATCGGCCACGATGCAGGTGATGTTGTCGGGACCGCCGCCGCGCAGGGCGAGTTGGATCAGCGACTGCACGGTCTCGTGCGGACCGTGGTAGTCGGCGAGGGTCTCCTCCAGGGTCTGGTGGGAGACGACGCCGGAGAGCCCGTCGGAACAGATGAGGTAGCGGTCACCAGGGCGGACCTCGCGGATGGAGAGGTCCGGTTCGACGATGTCGCCGCTGCCGAGTGCCCGCATGAGCAGCGAGCGCTGCGGGTGGGTGGTGGCTTCCTCTTCCGTGATGCGGCCCTCGTCGACGAGGCGCTGCACCCAGGTGTGGTCCTGGGTGATCTGGGTGAGGACGCCGTCGCGCAGCAGGTAGGCGCGGGAGTCGCCGACGTGGACGAGGCCGAGGCGCTGGCCGGTCCACAGGAGGGCGGTCAGGGTGGTGCCCATGCCCTCCAGTTGGGGGTCCTCCTCGACCATGACGCGCAGCTGGTCGTTGGCGCGCTGCACGGCGACGCTGAGGGCGGTGAGGATGTCGGAGCCCGGGACGTCGTCGTCGAGCTGCACGAGGGTGGAGATCACCTCGGAGCTGGCGACTTCGCCGGCGGCCTGACCGCCCATGCCGTCGGCGATCGCGAGCAGGCGGGGGCCGGCGTAACCGGAGTCCTCGTTGCCCTCGCGGATCATGCCCTTGTGCGATCCGGCGGCGAACCGCAGGGACAGACTCATGCGCACCTGCCCTGTCGACGCTGCCTCCGGGTACAACCGGTCTCGAGCCACACTGCCCACCCTCCGGTCGGGAGCGCGCTCGGGTCCGTGTCCCCGATGGGACGGACCGCCGCGGCTCGCTCGCTCCGCTCGCTCATTCTCGTACTACTTCCGCAGCTCGATGACGGTCTTGCCGATGCGGATCGGGGCGCCCGGCGGGATGGGCGTCGGGGTGGTCAGCCGGGTCCGGTCGAGATAGGTGCCGTTGGTGGACCCGAGATCCTCGACGATCCACTGGCCGTCGGTGTCGGGGTAGATCCTGGCATGACGGCTGGACGCGTAGTCGTCGTCCAGCACGATCGTGGAGTCGTGGGCGCGGCCCAGGGTGATCGTCTGCCCCGAGAGGGCGACCGTGGTTCCCGTGAGGGTGCCCTCGGACACGACGAGTTTGGTGGGCGCCCCTCGGCGCTGCCGCTGCTGCGGGGGCGCGGTCGGGCGCCCCGTCTGCTGCGGCGCACCGCCTGCGCCGCCGCCGCGGCGGGAGCCGCGTTGCGTGACTCTCGTTCCGAAGAGGTCGCTGCGGATGACCTGAACGGCCACGATGACGAACAGCCACAGAACGGCCAGGAAACCCAACCGCATGACCGTCAGGGTCAGCTCTGACATTGCCCCCGCTTCACCCTTCGGCTTGCCGGTAAATGATGGTGGTACTGCCCACGACGATCCGCGAGCCGTCGCGGAGCGTAGCGCGGGTGGTGTGCTGCCCGTCCACCACGATGCCGTTGGTGGACCCGAGATCCTGGATCGTCGGGGGCGTTCCGGTCCGGATCTCACAGTGCCGGCGCGATACGCCGGGGTCGTCGATCCGCACATCGGCCTCGGTGCTTCGGCCGAGTACGAGCGTGGGGCGCGAGATCTGGTGGCGGGTGCCGTTGATCTCGATCCAGCGGCGCGTGGTGCCCGGCGCGCCCGCTCCCGGGCCGGCGCCGGGGCCGCCCCTGCGGGCGGCGGGGCCGCCGGGCGGCGGGGCGCTGGGCATGGGCGGGGCGGCGACCGGGGGGTACCCGTATCCGCCCTGCTGCGGGCTCTGGGGAGCCTGTCCCGGTCCCTGTCCCTGGGCGGCACCCGGCTGGGAGGTGCTGGAGGCGAGGGTCCGACTGCGGACGCGGTAGAGACCGGTGTCCAGGTCGTCGGCCTTCTCCAGGTGCACCTTGATGGGGCCCATGAAGCTGTAGCGCTGTTGCTTGGCGTAGTCGCGGACGAGGCCCGCGAGCTCGTCGCCGAGTTGGCCGGAGTAGGGGCTCAGACGGTCGTAGTCGCCCGTGCTGAGTTCCACGATGAAGTCGTTGGGAACGACGGTCCGCTCGCGGTTCCAGATGGTGGCGTTGTTGTCGCACTCGCGCTGGAGGGCACCGGCGATTTCCACCGGCTGTACTTCCGACTTGAAGACCTTGGCGAAGGTGCCGTTCACCAGACCTTCGAGTCGCTGCTCGAACCGCTTCAGAACTCCCATGGGGCACCTCCTCCGTCGTTGTCGCCCTGTACTGCTTACTGATCGTATCCACGCGTGGCGGATTCGGGTGGTTCCCCTCCACTCCCTTGCCCAGGAGTGTTGGTCCTCACAAGGATCGTAGGGGCGCTTCATGGACAGTGTCCCGCACCGGGAGCGGAGTGCGGGAGGGGACCGTCGTGGCGGTCGTGGCGGGCGGTGGGAAAGCGATGTGATTCCACCCCGTCCGACGTGCTAATGTTTCGACGTCGCCAGGGGAACGGCCCGAAAGGGAAGAGCCACTGGGGAGCTGCTCGGGCGAGTGGCGGAACGGCAGACGCGCTGGCTTCAGGTGCCAGTGTCCTTCGGGACGTGGGGGTTCAAATCCCCCCTCGCCCACTGAGGACGCCGATGAAACGGTGTTCTTGGGAACGACGAAACGGTCGTCATCGCGAAAGCGATGGCGGCCGTTTCGCTTGTCCCCGCGTGTGTTGTGGCCGCGGGGGTGTGCGCGCGACGTTTCGTTGAGGACGCGTCAGGCGCGGGGCGCCGGTGACGTACGTCATGGAGGGGCCGTGGGTTTTCCACGTGAGTCGGTGACATCCGTACCCCCGGCCCCGGCGGCGCCCCGGGCAGGCTGGACGCATGAGCGCGGACTGCGGGGGGACAGCGGGAAGATCGGCCGTGAAGTGGGCGGCGAGCCTGCTGAGGGATCTGGCGGGTTGGCTGCGGCGCGAGCCGGTGTCGGTGCCCGAGGGGGGTCGGGCGATCTCCCATTCCGCGGACGCCCGCCTGGCGATCTGGGCGGTCACCGCGGCGGACCTCGTCGTCGAAGCCGTCGTCGACGCGGTGGTACCGGCGACCCTGCGGGTGTTCCACCTGCTGTGGGTCGGGTGCGCGCTCGTGCTCTGCGCCGGCGTGTGCGCGATGACGGCCCGTACTCCACACCTTCTGGACGGGCGGGTGTTGCGGCTGCGGACCGGGCCCTTTCGGGAGCTGACCCTCCCGATGTCGCACGTGATGAGCGTGCGGGCGGAACACGGGCTCACGGTCGGACACGGACTGCGGCGGTCGCCCGACGACGCCGAGGCCGTGGCGTGCTCCGTCGGCAGCGCCACCACCGTCCTCCTCGTCCTGGCGGCGCCGGTGGAGGTGCGCGTGCGGCGGGGTGCGCCCGTCTTGGCCCGGCGGGTCCGGTTCAGCGCCGACCGGCCGGCGGAGGCCGCGCGTCTGATCCGGGAGGCGGCGGGCGGCGGGCCGGTCCGGGCACCCCCGACTTTCGTCGTGCGGTGCGCGACGAAAGAGGACAGTCACCGGAGGGCACGGGTGTCTAGGGTCGGGCGCGTGGATGTGACGGCGAGAACGCGGGCGGGCTGGGACTGGTTGAGGGGACCCGAGCGGTGGACCCGGCGCGCCCTGGCGGTGGACCTGGCACTCGTGGGGGTGCTCGTCGTGCTCGGCCTCGGGGTCGAGGAACTCGACCACGGCTCCCTGCGGCGGATGCTGACCAGCGCGGCCGCCGTGGCGCTGCTGGTGCTGCTGCGACGACGCCTGCCGGTGGCCACCCTGGTCGTGGCGGCGGCCGTGTCCCCGTTCCTGCCGGGGACTCTGTTGGTGACGAGCCTGCTGGGCTGGTCGGCGGGGCGGCGGATCGTCGGGGTGGGTCGGGCGCTGGGCGCCTTCGCGGTTGCCTTCGTCGCCGAGGTCGGCCTCAGCGTGGTGCAACAGAGCTACATGCGGCCGTTGCTGGTGATCGTCTTCTCGGCGCTGATGTTCCTGGCGACCACGGTGATGCCCGGCCTGGCCAGCCGCTACTGGTCCCAGCGCCGCACCCTGCTGCGCGCCCTCCAGGAACGCAACGGCCAACTCCTGCGGGAAAGGGCGATGGTCGCCGGGCAGGCGCGGCTGCGGGAACGCCAGCGCATCGCCCAGGACATGCACGACAGCCTGGGTCACCAACTGGCTTTGATCTCGGTGCACACGGGCGCGCTCGAAGTGGATCCGAAACTCACCGACCACCAGCGCGAGGCGGTGGGGGTGCTGCGACAGGCGTCGGTCGCGGCGATGCACGAGCTGCGCGAGGTCGTCGGCATCCTCCGGGACGGGGTCGAGGCGCCCGCCCCGGTCGAGGAGGCGGCGCAGCCCGCGGCGCGCGGGGTGGCGGGCATCGCCGGGATCGTGGAGGCGGCCCGGGGCGCCGGTACCGACGTACGGCTGACCACCTCGGGGCAGCCGCGGCCGTTGGCGGCGGCCTGCGACCACGCGGCCTACCGGATCGTGCAGGAGGCGCTGACGAACGCCTACAAGCACGCGCCGGGCGCGCGGATCACGGTGGAGCTGCGGTACGAGGACGACTCGCTGGTGGTGGAGATCGCCAACGGCCCGGCGGCCGCACCGGGCGACGCCGAGGTGGTGTCGGGCGGACAGGGGCTGACGGGGCTGCGGGAGCGGGCCCGGCTGGTCGGCGGGATGGTCTACGCGGGCGCGGCCGACGGCGGGGGCTTCCGGGTGGCCGGGGTGCTGCCGTACGGGGCGGAGCCGGCGGGGGCCGAGGAGCCGGCCGACGACTTCGGCCAGCGGGCGCGGCCGGCCGCGTCGAAGGACGCGCCGCCGATGGACTGGGCGGCGGTGGACCGCGAGCTGGAAGTGCGCGGCCGCAGTCGTACCGGGGGTGTCGCCCTCGGGTGTGGCATCGCCTTCGCGGCGGTGGTCTTGCTGGTGATCGCCGTCGGGGCCGGGGTGGCGCTGGTGGTGAGTTCGGCGATGGACGCGATGATCAGCCGTGCCGACTTCGACGCGGTCCGGGTGGGCGAGCCGGAGCGGGCGGTCCGGGACCGGTTGCCGGACGGGGAGAACTTCATGACCTCGGGCATGGAGGGGAAGGGACCGGCGCGTCCGGAGGGCAGCCACTGCCTGGTGCTGCTGTCCGAGGAGGATTCGCAGTTGACCACCGATACCGCTTTCCGGTTCTGCTTCAAGGACGGCAAGCTCGTCGACAAGCAGGCGTACGAGGTCGAACAGTAGGAGCGCGGGTGCCGCCAAGAGTGATCAGAGTGGTGATCGCCGACGATGAGCCGTTGATCCGGGCCGGGATCAGGATGATCCTCACCTCGGCGCCGGACATCGAGGTCGTCGCGGAGGCGGCGAACGGCCGGGAGGCCGTGGAGCTGGCCCGCGCGCACGTCCCGGACGTGCTGCTGTTGGACATCCAGATGCCCGTGACGGACGGGCTGACGGCCCTCGGCGAGCTGGGCCGCGCGGCTCCCGACGTGCGGGCGCTGATCCTCACCACCTTCGGTGAGAAGGAGAACGTCCTGCGGGCCCTGAGCCGGGGCGGTGCGGGGTTCCTGCTCAAGGACTCGGCACCGGGTGAGCTGATCGGCGCCGTACGGGCGGCCGCGGCCGGGGACGCGTACCTCTCGCCCGGAGCGGCCCGGCACGTGGTCGACCAGTTGGTCTCGGGGCGGGCGGCCGGACGGGCCGAGGAGGCCCGGCGCCGGATCGCGGAGCTGGGTGAACGCGAACGCGGGGTGTTGGCCCTGTTGGGCGAGGGACTGTCCAACGCGGACGCCGGCCGACGGCTGCACATGAGCGAGGCGACGGTGAAGACCTACGTGAGCCGCATCCTGGCCAAGCTGGACTGCGAGAACCGGGTCCAGGCCGCCCTGCTGGCCAGGGACGCCGGGCTGTAGATACGGTCAGCCCGAATCATTGATGTTGGCCGGTAAGTACGGCGGTTACGGGTGGGGGGCGGCACGCATGGTGGCGGTACCGGCGGAGCGGGCAGTGGAAGCGGAACCGGCGACGGGAGCCGGGCGGATACCGCGCGTCGCCGGGTTCGCGCCGCGGGTGGTGGCGGGCTCGGCCAAGGAGACGGGCAAGGCGCTGCGGGCACGCGTGCCGCGCTCGGCCCACGCGCGGTTCGAGGCCCCCGCCGGACGGCCGGACGCCGTACGCGCGGTCGAGGAGTCCAATGTGGGGCGGGTCGCGGAACTCACCCCGATCCGCGTGGGTCGGATGGCCGCGAACCCCTTCGCGTTCCTGCGGGGCGCGGCCGGCCTGATGGCCCACGACCTGTCCGGCGGTCCGGTGACCGGCGTCGGCGCACAGATCTGCGGTGACGCCCACGCGGCCAACTTCGGCCTCTACGGGGACGCGCGCGGCCGGCTCGTCATCGACCTGAACGACTTCGACGAGACGGTGTTCGGTCCGTGGGAGTGGGACGTGAAGCGGCTGGCGACCTCGCTGGTCTTGGCCGGCCGTGTGGCCGGGGCCGACGAGGACACCTGCCGGGCGGCCGCCTTGGACGCGGTGGGTGCCTACCGGCGGACCATGCGGCTGTTGGCGAAGCTGCCGGCGCTCGACGCGTGGAACGCCATCGCGGACGAGGAACTGGTCTCGCACACCGATGCCCGGGACCTGCTGGGCACGCTGGAACGGGTCTCGGAGAAGGCCCGCAACAACACCTCGGCCCGGTTCGCGGCCAAGTCGACGGAGGCCGGTCCCGACGGGTTCCGGCGCTTCGTGGACGCGCTCCCGGTCCTGCGTCGGGTCGGCGACGACGAAGCGACCGCCGTGGCGGCCTCGCTCGGCCCGTACCTGAACACCTTGCAGGGCGACCGGCTGCCGCTGCTGGCTCGTTATGCCATCCACGACGTGGCGTTCCGCGTGGTCGGCACCGGCAGCGTGGGCACCCGCTCGTACGTCGTGCTGCTGCTGGACCACCGCGGGGAGCCGCTGGTGCTCCAGGTGAAGGAGGCGCGGCCCTCCGTGCTGCTGCCGCACCTGCCCGCGTTGGGCTTCCACGCGCCGGAGGAGGAGCACGAGGGGCGCCGGGTGGTTGCCGGGCAGCAGCGGATGCAGGTGGTCTCGGACATCCTGCTGGGTTGGACCACCGTGGAGGGGCGGCCGTACCAGGTCCGCCAGTTCCGCAACCGCAAGGGAAGCGTGGACCCGGCGGCGCTCGCGCCCGAGCAGATCGACGACTACGGACGGATGACGGGCGCCCTGCTGGCCCGGGCACACGCGCACAGTGCCGATCCGCGGGTGCTCGCGGGGTACTGCGGCAAGAACGAGGAGTTGGACGAGGCGATGGCGACCTTCGCGGTGGCCTACGCGGACCGGAGCGAGGCCGACCATGCCTATTTGGTGGCGGCGGTCCGGTCGGGCCGGGTCGCGGCCGAGTTCGGCGTCTGAGCGGCCGGCCCCTCCGGGCGGGGGGACGGGCCGGGCCCCGCTGGATGTTTCACGTGAAACCCCCGGTGGATGTTTCACGTGAAACACGAAACTCCCACCGGGGCGGACGGGCCGTAGGCTGGCCGGGTGAGCGAGCACACGGAGCAGACAGTCCCCCCAGAGCCCGCCGACTCCGGCGACGAGCGGCCCGAGGCCCGGCTCGACCGGGCGGTGCGGGCCGCCGAGCAGGCGCTGATCGAGTTCGAGATCGCGGTGGAGACCTTCCGGGTGGAGGTGGAGAACTTCTCCCGACTGCACCACCAGAAGCTGGGCCCGATGTATTCGCGGCTCGACGAGCTGGACGCGCTGATCGCGGAGGCGAAGGCCGCGCGTAGTGGTGATCCCGAGGACCTGCGGCGGGCCCGCGACGCGCGGTCCCTGGTGATGCCGATGCCCGGGGTCGACGAGCTGTTCCACGACTGGATGGGCTCGGACGGGATCTCCGACGACGCCTCCGCGATGCTCACCGACCGCACGGTGCGCCCGCCGGAGCGGGTGCGTCCGACGGAAGAGGTGCGTCGGCTCTACCGCGAGCTGGTCCGCAAGGCGCATCCGGATCTCGCCCAGGACGAGGCCGAGCGGGTACGGCGGGACGCGTTCATCGCGCGGGTGAACGCCGCGTATGGACGGGGCGAGGAAGCCGTGCTCCGTGAGCTGGCCGAGGAATGGGCGGCGGGTCCCGCGCCGGAGGCGGCGCGGCCGAGCGAGAGCGAGGAGCTGTACGCGCGGCTGGAGTGGCTCGCGCGGCGCAAGGAGCTCCTGGCGGCATTGGCGCGCGAGCTGGAGGAGGGGGCGATCGGGTCGATGCTGCGGATGGCCCCGGAGGACCCGGACCGGCTGCTGGACGAGATCGCCGAGCAGCTGCTGGCCGACGTCTCCCAGCGTGAGGCGGAGCTGGCGGGTCTGACCGCCGAGCAGTGAGGCGCGGGGCCTGAGGCCCGGGGCGTCCGGCGCTGGACGTCCGGCGCTGGACGTCCGGCGTGGGCGTCCGGCGTCGATCGCCCGGCTCGGGGCGCCCGGCGTGGACGGGGCGGGCGCGGATGAGGGCCGGTGGGTGCCTCGGATTTCCCGGGACCCGGGCCGGTATAGGTTGGCTTTCAGGTCTGTGACCAGAGATCTGTGACGAGAGAAGGCGACGTATGAACTTCGGACCGCTTCCCTCGGTGGGTGCCGCCGAGGTGCCCTCCGAAGGCTTTGTCCTGGACGTCCGCGAGGACGACGAATGGGCGGCCGGGCATGTCGAGGGCGCGCTGCACATCCCGATGAGTGACTTCGTGGCCCGCTTCGGCGAGCTCACCGAAGCCATCGAGGACGGCGGCCGGGTCCATGTGATGTGCCGGGTGGGCGGGCGTTCCGCGCAGGTCACCCAGTACCTCGTCCGTCAGGGCATCGACGCCGTGAACATCGACGGCGGCATGCAGGCCTGGGACGGCGCCCGGCGCCCGATGGTCAGCGAGAGCGGCAACCCGCCCTTCGTCCTCTAGGCCTCGGTGCCGTGGGTCGGACCGGTACCGGTACCCGTCCGACCCACGGGTCAGCCGAGGGAGTGGGCGGCCAGCAGGTCGCCGAGTGCCTCCTCGTGCGCGGCGGCCGGTCCCAACTGGAGTTCCAGTTGCTTGGCCCAGGCGTGATAGCGGTGCAGGGGGTAGTCGGTGTCGGCGCCGAAGCCGCCGTGCAGGTGCTGGGCGGTCTGAACGACGCGGCGTACGCCCTCGGCCGCCCAGATCTTGGCCACGGCGACATCGCCGGCCGGCGGCAGCGGGCCCCCCGCGCCCGCCGCCGCGCTCTCCAACCTCCAGGCCGCCTGCCAGAGGGTGACCTCCATGGCCCGCAGGTCGATGTATCGGTCCGCGGCCTGTACGGCGACGGCCTGGAACGTGGCGATGGGGAAGCCGAACTGCTCGCGTTTCCCGGTGTACTGGCTGGTCATGCCCAGCACGGCCTCGCCGAGACCGAGCGCGAGGGCGCACGTGCCCGTCGCCAGCAACCGGTGGAGCCGGTCCCATGCCTCGGGGTCCTCGATGACGTGCGTGCCGGGCACCCCCACCCCGTCCAGGGTGAGGTGGGCGAGCCGCTCCCCACTGGTCGAATACTGGTCCGCGAGGGTCAGGCCCTCTGTGACCCGGGGAACCAGCGCGAGGACCGCCGCTCCCTCCCCGGTGTGGGCGGGTACGGCGATCCAGTCGGCGCTCTGCGCCCAGGGGACCGCGGTCTGCACCCCGGTCAGGATCCAATGCGAGCCGTCCCGGCGGGCGGTGACGGCGAGCTCGGCCGGATCGTGGCCGGTGCGGCCGTGCGCGGCGGCCGTCAACACGAGGGTCCCGCTGCCGGCTCCGGGAAGCAGGTCGGCGGCCAGTTCCCGACCGCCGTGGGCCTGGACCGCCATGGCGGTGGCACAGTGCTCCAGCAGCGGTACCCGGGCCAGCACCTTCGCCGCCTCGCGCAGGACGAGGCAGAGTGCGATCGCGTCGAGCCCGGCCCCACCGTGCTCCTCCGCGAGGACCAGGCTCAGCAGGTCGGACGCGGCGAGCCGGGCCCACAGCGGCCGGTCGAAGTCGTCGGCCACAGCTCCCGGGGTGAGCGCCGGGCTCGGAACGCCGTCGGGCGAGACACCCGCGAACACGGCCCTGGCCGCTTCGACGGCGGCCTGTTGCTCCTCGGTGAAGGTGAAGTCCACTGCCAGTCCTCCCGGGTGTCCACCGGACCGTGTCGGGTCAGAGCCGCGCTGGAATCTGACGGAGCGTCAAGATAGAGCACCGTGTGAGAAAAGCACAGCCTCCGAAGAGCGCGACCCGTGGACCGGGAGGACCGGGAGGACCGGCCGGTCAGCGGTCGAAGTCGATCTCGACTTCCTCCGTCACCGCGTGGGACTGACAGGCCAGCACGAAGCCGGCCTCCGTCTCCTCCGCCTCCAGCGCGAAGTTGCGGTCCATCCGCACCTCGCCGGACACCAGGAACGCCCGGCAGGTCCCGCAGACCCCGCCCTTGCAGGCGTAGGGGGCGTCCGCGCGGTTGCGCAGCACGGCATCCAGCAGGGACTCCCCCTCCTGGACCGGCCACGTGCCCGAACGGCCGTCGAGACGGGCGGTGACCCGGCCCCGCGAGGCGGCGGCCGAGGGAGCCCGGCCTCCGGTCTGCGGTGCGGTGTCCTGCGGTGCGGTGTCCTCGACGTGGAAGATCTCCTCGTGCACCCGGGTCCGGACGACGCCCAGGGCGTGCAGCGCCCGCTCCGCGCCCTGCACCAGCCCGTAGGGACCGCAGAGGAACCACCCCGTCACCTCCGCGACGGGCAGCAGCGCCGGGAGCAGGGCGGTCAGCCGTTGCTCGTCCAGCCGTCCGGAGGGCAGTCCGGCCTCCTGCTCCTCCCGGGAGAGAACGGTGACGAGCTGGAACCGGTCGGGGTATCGGTCCTTGAGGTCGGCCACCTCCTCCAGGAACATCGTCGAGGCAGCCGTACGGTCGCTGCGCACCAGGCAGAAACGGGCGTCCGGGCGGGCCGCCAGCAGGGAGGCGGCGATCGACAGCACCGGGGTGATCCCGCTGCCGCCGACGACGGCCGCGTAGTGCGCGGCGGCGGGCGCCGCGGCCGGGTCCAGCACGAACCGTCCGGCCGGGACCATCACGTCCAGGACGTCCCCGGCGGCGATCTCCTTGTGCGCGAAGGTGGAGAACTCGCCGCCCTCCACCAGCCGCACGCCGACCCGCAGCACGGACGGACCGGCCTCACCCGGGGCCGGGGAGCAGATCGAGTAGGTACGGCGGACCTCGGCACCCTCGGGAGCGGCGCGGCGCAGCGTCAGGTGCTGCCCCGGCGCGTGCCGGTACTCGGCCCGCAGTTCCTGCGGGACCCGCAGGGTCAGGGCCACCGAGTCGTCGGTGAGCCGGTCGACCGCCGCCACCGTGAGGGCGTGGAAAGCGCCGTGGCGCGCGGGACGCGGCGACCCGGACGTGGGCGACGGCGGCGGCACGGCCATTTACAGCTCCTTGAAGTGGTCGAACGGTTCACGGCAGGCGACGCAGCGGCGCAGTGCCTTGCACGCGGTGGAGGAGAACCGGCTGAGCAGTTCCGTGTCGGTCGATCCGCAGTGCGGGCAGCGGACCGACAGCGTGAGCGGGACGGGGCCGCCCGCGGCGTGCGGGCGGGGCGGGGCGATCCCGAATTCGGCGAGCTTGCGCCGGCCCTCGGCGCTGATGTCGTCGGTCGACCAGGCCGGGGCCAGCACGGTGGTCACCCGCACCTCGGGGATGCCGTGCCCGGTAAGGACCCGCTCGATGTCGGCGGACATGGCCTCGATGGCCGGGCAGCCGGTGTACGTGGGCGTGAGGAGGACCTCGACGTGGCCGTCCTCATGCATGCGCACCCCGCGCATGACGCCGAGCTCGGTGAGGGTGAGGACGGGCAGCTCGGGGTCGGGGACGGAGCCGGCCAGCTCGGCGAGCTCCGCCTCCAGGCGGGTCGTCCCGTCGCCCGCAGCCGGTCCCTTTCCCGAGCCGGGCGCCGTCTCGGTCACCATGACGCCCCCGGATGGCTGCGGTGCAGATGCTGCATCTCCGCCAGCATCCGGCCGAACGGCTCGGTGTGCAGCCCCTGCCGACCGGCTCCGGCGGCCCAGGCGCCCGTACGCGGCCCTTCGGGCAGGTCGAGGCCGGCGCGTGCCAGGACCGCTCCGAGGGCGGTCAGCCAGCGCTCTTCCAGGGCGGCCCACTCGACGCCTTCGAGTCCGTCCACCGGCTGGAACATCTCGCCGGTGTACTTCCACAGCGCGTCCAGCGCGGCTCGCATCCGGGCGTGGCTCTCCCGGGTGCCGTCGCCGAGCCGGAGCGTCCATTGTTCGGCGTGGTCGTGGTGGTAGGCGGTCTCCTTGACGGCCTTGGCCGCCAGGGGTGCGAACGGCCCGTCGCCGGCGGCCAGTTCCGTGTACAGCTCGTGTTGGTAGAGCGAGAAGTAGAGCTGTCGGGCGATGGTGTGGGCGAAGTCGCCGTTGGGCTGCTCGACCAGTTGGAGGTTGCGGAAGGAGCGTTCCTCGCGGAGGTACGCCAGTTCGTCCTCGTCGCCGGCCATGGACAGCAGGAGACGGGCCTGGCCCAGCAGGTCGAGGGCGATGTTGGCGAGGGCCACCTCCTCCTCCAGGACGGGTGCGTGGCCCGCCCATTCGCCGAGGCGGTGGGAGAGGATCAGGGCGTCGTCCCCGAGGGCCAGGGCGGCCGATCGGACGACCTCGCCGCCGGTCGCCCCGCCGGTCGCGCGGGTGGGCACGGGCGGGGTGTTCGCGTGGCTGTTCACAGGTGGCGCACCCCCTCGGGGATCTCGTAGAAGGTGGGGTGCCGGTAGGGCTTGTCGGCGGCCGGGGCGAAGAACGGGTCCCGCTCGTCCGGGGAGGAGGCGGTGATCTCGGTGGAGGGCACCACCCAGATCGAGACGCCTTCGCTCCGCCGCGTGTAGAGGTCACGGGCGTTGCGCAGCGCCATCTCCGCGTCCGGTGCGTGCAGGCTTCCCGCGTGCGTGTGCGAGAGGCCTCGCCGCGAGCGGACGAACACCTCCCACAGCGGCCAGTTCTGCGTCATGCCTGTGTCTCCTCGTCGTTCGTCGCCGACTGTCCGGCGTGCTCTGCGCTGGTTCCGTCCGCCGAGCGGCCGGCCTGGCGCCCCGCCTGCTTCGCCGCGTACGCCGCGGCCGCGTCCCGCACCCACGCGCCTTCCTCGTGGGCGGTGCGCCGCTGGTCGAGGCGCTGCTCGTTGCACGGACCGTTGCCCTTGAGCACGTTCCAGAACTCGGCCCAGTCGATCGCGCCGAAGTCGTAGTGGCCGCGCTCCTCGTTCCACTTGAGGTCCGGGTCGGGCAGGGTCAGCCCCAGCGACTCGGCCTGCGGGACGGCGATGTCCACGAAGCGCTGGCGCAGCTCGTCGTTCGAGTGGCGCTTGATCCGCCAGGCCATCGACTGTGCGGAGTGCGCCGATTCCCCGTCCGGCGGGCCGAACATCATCAGCGACGGCCACCACCAGCGGTCGACGGCGTCCTGGGCCATGGCGTGCTGGGCCTCGGTGCCCTTCGACAGGGCCAGGAGCAACTCGTACCCCTGGCGCTGGTGGAACGACTCCTCCTTGCAGATGCGGACCATGGCGCGGGCGTACGGACCGTACGAACAGCGGCAGATCGGCACCTGGTTGGTGATGGCCGCCCCGTCCACGAGCCAGCCGATCGCACCCACATCGGCCCAGGTCAAGGTGGGGTAGTTGAAGATCGAGGAGTACTTCTGCTTCCCCGCGTGGAGTTTGTCGAGCAGCTCGTCACGGCTGGTGCCGAGGGTCTCCGCGGCGCTGTACAGGTACAGGCCGTGGCCGGCCTCGTCCTGCACCTTGGCCATCAGGATGGCCTTGCGGCGCAGCGAGGGCGCACGGGTGATCCAGTTGGCCTCGGGCTGCATGCCGATGATCTCGGAGTGGGCGTGCTGGGCCATCTGGCGGACCAAGGAGGCTCGGTACTCGTCGGGCATCCAGTCGCGCGGCTCGACGCGCTCGTCCGCCGCCACGGCGGCATCGAACGCCGCGGCGAGCTGTGCGCCGAGGTCGCCCTCACCGGCCGGGGCGGAGTGCCCCTGCTGCGAGGGGCCCGTGCCCAGGCCTGCTTCCTGCCCAGATTCCGGGGTCACTGTGACCATCCCGGCCCCCTGTCAGAGTCTGCTTTCCGCCCGACCGACCGATCGTTCGGTTCATTCCCTTCAATGGTGAGACGACGGCCCGTAGGGTGTCAACCTCTGTGGGCAACCTGTGGACGCCGGACGATCGGGACGCGATGGATTCGAACGAGCGAGAGCCCGTGGAACAGGCAGCCGCGCCGCCCGTCCCGCCGCCCGCCGGCACGGCGCCGCGCGCCCCCGGAATCGCCGGTCTGTCCACGCCGTACCGGGTGATCGCCGCCTTGGCCCTCGGTGCCGTCGCCGTGGCCGCCTGCGCGCACCTGGCGTTCGTCTTCCTCCACGTCGCGCCGTCCAACACGGTCGGCAAACGTCACGCGGCGACCATCGACGGTTGGATCTACCCCGAGTTCGAACAGAACTGGAAGCTCTTCGCGCCCAACCCGCTCCAGCAGAACATCGCGGTTCAGGTGCGGGCCCAGGTGCGGACGGCCGGCGGCGAGCTGACCACCAGCGCCTGGCGAGACCTGTCCGCCGAGGACGGCGCGGCCATCCGCCACGACCCGCTGCCGAGCCACACACGACAGAACGAGCTGCGGCGGGCCTGGGACTTCTTCACCGGCTCCCACGACGACGACAACAGGCCGAACGGCGAACGCGGCGAGCTGTCGGAGGCCTACCTGCGGCGGATCGCCCTGGAACGGCTCGCGGGGTGGCAGCGCGGCGGTGACCGCGTCGTACGCGTCCAGCTGCGCTCGGCGACGACGGCGGTCGCGGCGCCGAAATGGAGCGAGGAGCGCACCGACACGCGCACGTACTACCGGGAGCTGCCGTGGTGGACGGTCTGATCCGGGCGCGGGCCACGGCCGCGCGTGGCCTGGCCAGGGTCACCGGGGAGGCACTGGGCCCGTACCAGAGCGCGGTCGTACGCATCGGCTTCGCCGGGACCTGGCTCTTCTTCCTGCTGCGCGAGTTTCCCGACCGGCACGAGCTGTACGGGCCGGACGGGCCGTGGAGCTGGGCGCTGGCGAGGCGGCTGATCGCCTCGAACCACGCGTTCACGGTGCTGATGTGGTCGCACGCCACGTGGTGGTTCGAGACCGTCTACGTCGTCTCCGTGCTGGCGAGCGCGCTGCTGATGTTGGGCTGGCGCACCCGGGCGATGTCGGTGCTGTTCATGGTCGGAGTGCTTTCGCTGCAGAACCGCAGCGTGTTCATGGGGGACGGCGGGGACAACGTCATCCACCTCATGGCGATCTACCTGGTGCTGACGCGGTGCGCGCGGGTGTGGTCGCTGGACGCGCGGCGCGAGGCCCGGGGCGGTGGCGGGGCGGGGGGACCGGTGTTGTGGGGTGTGCTGGGGGCGGTGTTCGTCTACGGGACCCTGGCCGGGCGGTTCGGCGGGCTGTGGGCGGCGGTGTTCGGGGCCCTGTGGGTGACGGCCGGGGTGTGGTGGCTGACCGGGCGGTACGCCCCCGAGGGCGAGGGACGGGCGGTCCTCGACGTCTTGGCGAACCTGCTCCACAACGCGGGGATGCTGGTGATCATGGCGGAGGTGTGCCTGATCTACGCGACGGCGGGCTGGTACAAGATCCAGGGGTCCAGGTGGCAGGACGGGACGGCGCTGTACTACCCGCTGGGGCTGGACTACTTCACCCCGTGGCCGGGGCTCTCGGCGGTGCTGGCGGGGAGCGGGACGGTGGTGATGCTGCTGACCTACGGGACGGTGGTGGTGCAGGTCGCGTTCCCGTTCACGCTGTTCAACCGGCGGATCAAGAACGTGCTGCTGGGGCTGATGATGCTGGAGCACCTCGGGATCGCGGTGGTGCTGGGGCTGCCGTTCTTCTCGTTGGCGATGATCGCGGCGGACGCGGTGTTCTTGCCGACCGGGTTCCTCGTGTGGCTGGGGGCCCGGGTGCTCGCGCGGGCACGGCGGCGTGAGACCGGGGCGGTGGTGGTGGGCGAGGCGGTCGCCGGGGCGGGTGCGGCCGGGGCTGGTGCGGTGGGGCGGTGACGCCGCGCCCCCTGCGGGCGGCCGGCGGGCGCTGTCCGCTCCCGATGCCCGGGCGTCGGCTTGGACGCCGGCTCGGCCGGGCGTCGGCGAACCCGGCCCGGGAGTGCCGGGCGCGGCCGTGATGGTGCCGGAGGGGGTCGCGGGGGGCGGGCCGGGTCGGGCAGGGCCGTAGGGTCGGCGGTATGAGTGAGCAGCGCGGTGGTGGCGACGAGGTACGGCGGATGTGGCGGGAGGCCGCCGGGCGGAAGGACGTCGTACTCCTCGACGGGTTCCACGCGCTGAAGCACGCCCTGCGCTTCGGCGCCGACGTGCGGGCCGTCGTCGCCGACGACCCCGACGCCGTACGGGCGCTCGCCGCCGAGCTCGCCCCCGACGTGGAGGCGGAGGTGGCCCGGCTGGTCGGCAGGGCGGTGGTGCGTTCGCTGCTGCCCCGCGTGCACCCCACCGGGGTCGCGGCCCTGGCGGTCAGGCCCGACGCCGCCGAAGGGCGGGCCCGTCTGGAGCGGATGCCCCGCACCGCGCCCGTCGTCGTCCTGGACAACCCCCGCAACCTGGGCAACGTCGGAGCCGTCGTCCGCCTCGCCGCCGGCTTCGGCGCCACGGGCGTCGTCACCCGCGGCGACCTCGACCCCTGGCACCCCAACGTGGTCCGCGCCGGAGCCGGACTGCACTACGCCACGACCGTCGCCGGGGTGGACATCGACACCCTGCCGCCCGGGCCGGTGTACGCGCTCGACCCGGAGGGCGAGGACATCCGTGCCCTCACCCTCCCGGACGACGCCCTGCTCGCCTTCGGCTCCGAACGCCACGGCATCTCGCCCGAGCTGCGCGCCCGCGCCGACCACCTGGTGTCCCTGCCGATGCGGCCGCAGGTTTCCAGCTACAACCTGGCCACCAGCGTGGCCATGACCCTCTTCCACTGGGGAGGGCCGCACCCGGACCCGGCCGCCACGGTCTAGTCGACCGTTGCGGCTCTGGCCCCTGTCGACCTAGCCCTGGCGGCGGACCTCCACCACGCGGAAGCGGTTCGCGACGAACGCGCCGTCGCACAGCGCCGCGTTGGCCGCCGGGTTGCCGCCCGAGCCGTGGAAGTCGGAGAACGCCGCGGTCTGGTTCACATAGACGCCGCCGGTCAGGTTGAGCGACAGCTGCGCCGACTCTTCCAGGCAGACCTCCTCGATGGCCCGCTCGGTGTCGGCGGACGTGGTGTACGCCCCGACCGTCATCGCGCCCTTCTCCCGGATCGTGCGCCGCAGCAGCTCCAGCGCGTCGGCCGTCGAGTCGACCGCCACCGCGAACGACACGGGGCCGAAGCACTCCGACAGGTACGGCGCGGAGTCGTCCGGCTTGGAGCCGTCCAGCTTCACCATCACCGGGGTGCGGACCACCGCGCCCGGGAACTCCGGGTTCGCGACCTCACGCGAGGCCAGCGCGACCTCGCCGAGGCCGGCCGCCGCCTCCAGGCGGGCCTTCACGTCCGGGTTGACCAGCGCGCCCAGCAGGGCGTTGGCCCGGGCGTCGTCGCCCAGCAGGCCGCCGACGGAGGCCGCGAGGTCGGAGACGACCTCGTCGTACGTCTTGTGGCCGGCGTCCGTCTCGATGCCGTCCCGCGGGATCAGCAGGTTCTGCGGGGTGGTGCACATCTGACCGCTGTACAGGGACAGCGAGAACGCGAGGTTCGACAGCATGCCCTTGTAGTTGTCGGTGGAGTCCAGGACGACGGTGTTGACGCCCGCCTTCTCCGTGTAGACCTGCGCCTGGCGGGCGTTGGTCTCCAGCCACTCGCCGAAGGACGTCGAACCGGTGTAGTCGATCAGCCTGATCTCGGGGCGCAGCGCGAGCGTCTTGGCGATGCCCTCGCCCGGCCGCTCGACCGCCAGCGCGACCAGGTTCGGGTCGAAACCGGCCTCGGCGAGGACCTCGCGCGCCACCCGCACCGTCAGCGCCAGCGGGAGGACGGCGCGCGGGTGCGGCTTGACCAGGACCGGGTTGCCCGTGGCCAGGGAGGCGAAGAGGCCCGGGTAGCCGTTCCAGGTCGGGAAGGTGTTGCAGCCGATCATCAGGGAGATGCCGCGCGGCACGGCGGTGAAGGTCTTGCCGAGCTCCAGCGGGTCCTTCTTGCCCTGCGGCTTCGACCAGTCGGCCTGCCCGGGGACGCGGGTCTGCTCCTCGTAGGCGTACGCGATCGCCTCCAGGCCGCGGTCCTGGGCGTGGGGGCCGCCGGCCTGGAAGGCCATCATGAAGGCTTGCCCGCTGGTGTGCATGACCGCGTGCGCGAACTCGTGCGTCCGCGCGGAGATCCGGGACAGGATCTCGACGCACACGAGCGCGCGCGTCTCGGGGCCCGCGTCGCGCCAGGCGCCCATGCCGGCCCGCATGGCGGGCAGCAGCACGTCCGGGTCGGCGTGCGGGTACTCGACACCGAGGTCGAGGCCGTACGGGGACACCTCCCCGCCCGTCCAGCCGTCGGTACCGGGCTGCCCGAGGTCGAACCGGGTGCCGCGGACGGCTTCGAACGCCGCGAGGCCGTCGGCCGGGGCGGTCTCCCCGTAGGCCTTGGGGTGCTCGGGATGCGGGGACCAGTACGCGCGGCTGCGGATGGCCGCGAGCGCCTGGTCCAGGGTGGACCGGTGCTTCTCGGACAGCTGGGGGAGGGTGAGCTCGGCGGCCATCAGGGACCAACTCCTCGTTGAGCCGGGCGGGATCAGACTGGTTCACGCGATCACCGGGGTGCGGATCGGGGGAACCGGATCGGGCAAGGGCGGGTGAAGAAGAGCAGACTGGAGTTAGAGTAACCGAACGATCGGTCGGGACAAGAGGGCCCGGCAAGCCTGTGGATAAGTCGGTGCGGGAGGATCGGGTCATGACAGCAATCGAGCGGTCCCGCACAGTGGCGGTCATCGGCGCCGGCACGATGGGGCAGGGCATCGCCCAGGTCGCCCTTCTCGCAGGTCACCGCGTGCTGATCCACGACATCGACCCCGACGCGGCCGTCGCCGGCGTCGGCCAGGTCCGCGACCGCGTCGATCGGCTGGCCGCCAAGGGCCGACTGGAACGGGCCGACGCGGACGAGGCGAACGGCCGGATCACCGCCGCCCAGGCCGTCACCGAACTGGCGGACGCCGCTCTCGTGATCGAGGCGGTCGTCGAGGACGTCACCGTCAAACGCGCTCTCTTCGCCGCACTCGAAGCAGTGGTCTCGCCGGACGCCCTGCTGGCGACCAACACCTCGTCCCTCTCCGTCACCGAGCTCGCCGCCGGCCTCGCCCACCCCGGCCGCTTCCTCGGTCTGCACTTCTTCAATCCGGCCCCGCTGCTCCCGCTCGTCGAGGTGGTGAGCGGCTTCACGACCGACCCGGCCGCCGCCGAGCGCGCGTACGAGACCGTCCTGGGCTGGGGCAAGACGCCGGTCCGCTGCGCCGACACGCCCGGCTTCATCGTCAACCGGATCGCCCGCCCCTTTTACGCCGAAGCCTTCGCGGTGTACGAGGAGCAGGGCGCGGACCCGGCGACCATCGACGCCGTGCTTCGCGAGAGCGGCGGCTTCAAGATGGGCCCGTTCGAGCTGACCGACCTGATCGGCCAGGACGTCAACGAGGCCGTCACCCGTTCCGTCTGGGACTCCTTCTTCCGCAGCCCCAAGTTCACCCCCTCGCTCGCGCAGCGCCGGCTCGTCCAGTCGGGCCGTCTCGGCCGCAAGTCGGGTCACGGCTGGTACCCCTACGGCCCGGACGCCCGGCTCCCGCAGCCGCACACCGCCGGTCCCGAGGAGGCCCCGGCCAAGGTCACCGTCGTCGGCGACCTCGGTCCCGCTGCCGGTCTCGTGGACCTCCTGGAGGAGGCGGGGGTCGCCGTCACCGCCACCGGTCACGGGGGCCCGTACATCCAGCTGCCCGGCGAGGGACAGCTGGTGCTCGCGGACGGCAAGACCGCGGTGGAGTTCGCGGACGTCGTCTACTTCGACCTCGCGCTCGACTACCGCGCCGCCACCCGCGTCGCGCTCTCCGCCGGCGAGGACACGAGCGAGCGCACCCTCGCCGAGGCGGTCGGCCTGTTCCAGAAGCTCGGCAAGGAGGTCTCCGTCATCGGCGACGTCCCCGGCATGATCGTCGCCCGGACGGTCGCGATGCTGATCGACCTGACCGCCGACGCCGTCGCGCGCGGCGTGGCCACCGCCGAGGACATCGACACCGCGATGCGGCTCGGCGTCAACTACCCGCTGGGGCCGTCCGCGTGGCACGAGCGCCTCGGCCGTGACTGGGCCTACGACCTGCTCCACCACCTCGACGAGCGTTGCCCGGGCGGCCGGTACGCGCCCTCCCTGGCGCTGTTCAAGCTCGGCTACGCGGAGGACGAGGACCAAGGCGAGGGCGAGGACGGGGGCGACGGCGAGTTCGCGGTCGAGCCCGAAGCCGCGTACGGAGACGACGGCCGGGACGCGCGGGGGGATGCCCGGTGACCACCGCCAGGCGGGACACGTACACCCCCGAGACACTGCTCTCGGTCGCGGTCCAGGTCTTCAACGAGCGCGGCTACGACGGCACCTCGATGGAGCACCTCTCCAAGGCCGCGGGGATCTCCAAGTCCTCGATCTACCACCATGTCGCGGGCAAGGAGGAACTGCTCCGAAGGGCGGTCAGCCGTGCCCTCGACGGCCTGTTCGCCGTCCTGGAGGAGCCGGGCGCGCTCCGGGGCCGCGCGGTGGAGCGGGTCGAGTACGTCACGCGGCGCACGGTGGAGGTGCTGCTGGCCGAGCTGCCGTACGTGACGCTGCTGTTGCGCGTACGGGGCAACACGCGCACCGAGCGCTGGGCGCTGGAGCGCCGCCGGGAGTTCGACCACGCGGTGGCCGACCTCCTGAAGGCCGCCGCGGCCGAGGGCGACCTGCGCGCCGATGTCGACAGCCGGCTCGCCACCCGTCTGCTGTTCGGCATGGTGAACTCCCTCGTCGAGTGGTACCGCCCCTACCCGGGCGCGGACCACTCCCAGCTGGCGGACGCTGTCGTGCACATGGCCTTCGACGGTCTGCGTACGAGCACGACCTGAGCGGCGGCCGCCCGTAACGGCATCCCGATCGGCCGCCGCGCGGCGGACGCCACCTGAACGGCTCCGTCCGTGCGGCGCCCCCCGCCCGCCGCCGTGACGATGGCCGCATGCCCCTGGACCCGGACATCGCCGCGCTCATGGACCGCTTCGGCGTCGGCGGGGCGCCCCCCGTCCCGCCCCCGGACACGGCGGAACGACGGGCCGGCAACCGACGGCTCTCGCTCGCGCTCGCCCCCGACCCGCCGCTCGCCGTGGGCTCCGTCGCGGACGACACCCTCGCCGGGGTCCCCGTGCGGATCTACCGCCCGCGACCCCCGGGCCCCGCGCCGGCCGTCGTCTACTGCCACGGTGGCGGATTCATCGTCGGCGACCTGGACACCCACGACGCGATCTGCCGCCGCCTGTGTCGGGACGTGGAGGCCGTGGTCGTCGCCGTGGGCTACCGCCTCGCGCCCGAGCACCCCTTCCCGGCCGCCTACGAGGACTGCCTGGCCGTCGCCCGGGACGTCGCCGGCCACCCCGAGCGCTTCGGCGGCGGCAGCGGCGTGTTCGCCCTCGCCGGGGACAGCGCGGGCGCCGACCTCGCCGCCGCCGTGGCCCTGGCCCTGCGCGACGCGGGCACCCCGGTCGCCGCGCAACTGCTGGCCTACCCGGTGACCGACCTGACGGGCCGGGGCGGCTACCCGTCGATGGAGGAGTACGCCACCGGCTACGTACTGACCACGGCCGAGATCGAGGAGCAGATCCTGCTCTACGTCGGCAACGACCCCGGAACCGCCGCCGACGGCCGCGCCTCGCCGCTGCTCGCCGAATACCACCGCGGGTCGGCCCCCGCGGTGATCGGCGTCGGGGAGTTCGACCCCCTGCGGGACCAGGCCATGGCCTACGCCCGGACCCTGGAGGACGCCGGGGTCCCCGTACGCGCGCACCTCTACCCCGGCCTGGTCCACGGCTTCCTGGCCTACGACGCCCTCGCGCCCGCCGCGGACGCCGCCGTCGCGGAACTCCTCGGCGAGCTGCGCGCCCTCGTACGCCCCACGGCCGGCGCCGCCGGACCTACGGCTGCTCCTCGGTGAGGGGGGCGAGCGGGTTGAGCGAGGCGAGCGCGGGGCCGCCGATCGGGCCGGACTCCAGGAGGTCCGTTTCCTCGAACACCAGCAGGGTGCGCGTGGACAGCACTTCCGGGATCGATTGGAGGCGGGTGAGCACCAGTTCGCGCAGGGTGCGGTTGTCCGGGGTGTGCACCAGCAGGAGCACGTCGAAGTCGCCGCTGACCAGGGCGATGTGCGCCGCGCCCGGAAGCTCGCGCAGCTTCTCGCGGACCGTGCGCCACGAGTTCTGGACGATCTTCAACGTGATGTACGCGGACGCGCCTTGACCCGCGCGTTCGTGGTTCACCCGGGCGGTGAAGCCCTGGATCACGCCGTCGTCGATGAGCCGGTTGATGCGCGCGTAGGCGTTGGCCCGGGACACGTGGACCTGTTCCGCGACCGACCGTATGGAGGCCCGACCGTCCGCTTGGAGCAGCCGCAGGATCGACCGGTCGATCGGGTCCAGGGGGCGTGGCGGGGCGGGCGCCGCGGCGGCGGAGGCCGGCGGGCCGGCGGGCGCGGCCGGCGGCCCGGAGGGGGCGGGCGGTGCGGTCGGGGCCACTTTCGCGCCTCCGGGCGGTACCGGACCGGCGCCTGCCTCGGAGCCCGCCGCGGCCATTTGTTCATCCGGCATTGCCCACTGCCTCCCTCTGCTGGACGTCCTGCATCCATCCCAGGGCCCCGGCGCCACTTTGTCCACAGCCTGAAGGTGCCTGTAGCCAAATTGCGCAGGCAACCGAACAATCGGTAGGTGAGGGGCCTCACACCCGGGGCACTCATGCCCGCTTCCTACGAGGAGGTGTACGCCGCCATGACGGTCCAAGAGCTGCCCGGTGCCGGGGCGTCCCACCGTTTGACCCCGCCGCCCGCCTGGACGCCGCGTACGGACGCCGCCGCGCTGCTCCCGGACCCCGAGCCCTACCGGGTGCTGGGCACGCCGGCGGCGGACGGGCTCGACGCCGAGCTGATGCGCCGGTACTACGCCGAGCTGGTGCGCGGGCGCCGCTACAACGCCCAGGCCACCGCGCTCACCCGGCAGGGGCGGCTCGCCGTCTACCCCTCGACCGTCGGCCAGGAGGCCTGCGAGATCGCCGCCGCGATGGTCCTGGAGGACCAGGACTGGCTCTTCCCCAGCTACCGGGACACCCTGGCGGCCGTGGCGCGCGGCCTGGACCCCGTCCAGGCCCTGACCTTGCTGCGCGGCGACTGGCACACCGGCTACGACCCGCGCGAGCACCGCATCGCCCCGCTGAGCACCCCGCTCGCCACGCAACTGCCCCACGCCGTGGGCCTCGCCCACGCCGCCCGGCTGCGCGGGGACGACGTGGTGGCGCTGGCCATGGTCGGCGACGGCGGCACCAGCGAGGGCGACTTCCACGAGGCGTTGAACTTCGCCGCCGTGTGGAAGGCCCCGGTGGTCTTCCTCGTCCAGAACAACGGCTTCGCGATATCCGTCCCGCTCGCCAAGCAGACCGCCGCCCCGACGCTGGCCCACAAGGCCGTCGGGTACGGGATGCCGGGCCGGCTGGTCGACGGCAACGACATCGCCGCGATGCACGAGGTGCTGACCGAGGCCGTCCAGCGGGCGCGCGCGGGCGGAGGTCCGACGCTGATCGAGGCGGTCACGTACCGGATCGAGGCGCACACCAACGCCGACGACGCGACGCGCTACCGCACGGACTCCGAGGTGGAGGCCTGGAAGGCGCACGACCCGGTGGAGCTGCTGGAGCGCGAGCTGACCTCGCGCGGGCTGCTGGACGCGGAGGGCATACAGGTGGCCAAGGACGCGGCCGAGACGATGGCGGCGGCCCTGCGCGACGCGATGAACGCCGAGCCGGTGCTCGACCCGATGGACCTCTTCGCGCACGTCTACGCGGAGCAGACCGGGAGGTTGCGCGAGCAGGCGGAACTGCTGCGTGCCGAACTGGAAGCGGAGAACGAGTGATGGTGACGGTGGCGGTGAAGCCGGAGACGAAGCCGGCGACCATGGCGCAGGCCCTCGGCAGGGCGATGCGCGACGCGATGGCGGAGGACCCGACGGTCCACGTGATGGGCGAGGACGTCGGGACGCTCGGCGGGGTCTTCCGGATCACGGACGGCCTCGCGAAGGAGTTCGGCGAGGACCGCTGTACGGACACCCCGCTCGCGGAGGCCGGAATCCTGGGCGCCGCGGTCGGCATGGCCATGTACGGGCTGCGGCCGGTCGTGGAGATGCAGTTCGACGCGTTCGCCTACCCGGCCTTCGAGCAGCTCATCTCGCACGTGGCGAAGATGCGCAACCGCACCCGGGGCGCGATGCCGCTGCCGATCACCATCCGAGTGCCGTACGGCGGCGGGATCGGCGGGGTGGAGCACCACAGCGACTCCTCCGAGGCCTACTACGTGGCGACGCCCGGGCTGACCGTGGTCACCCCGGCGACCGTCGAGGACGCGTACGGACTGCTGCGCGCGTCGATCGCCAGCGACGACCCGGTGGTGTTCCTGGAGCCGAAGCGGCTGTACTGGTCGAAGGCGCCGTGGTCGCCCGATGCCCCGGCGGAGGTTCCGGGGATCGGCAAGGCGATGGTGCGGCGGGCGGGTACGAGCGCCACGCTGATCACGTACGGGCCGTCGCTGCCGGTGTGCCTGGAGGCCGCGGAGGCGGCGCGGGAGGAGGGCTGGGACCTGGAGGTCGTGGACCTGCGCTCGCTCGTCCCGTTCGACGAGGAGACGGTCGTCGCCTCGGTACGTCGGACCGGGCGCGCGGTGGTGGTCCACGAGGCCGGAGGCTTCGGCGGACCGGGTGCGGAGATCGCCGCCCGGGTGACGGAGCGGTGCTTCCACCACCTGGAGGCGCCGGTGCTGCGGGTGACGGGATTCGACATCCCGTACCCGCCGCCGATGTTGGAGAAGCACCACCTGCCCGGCGTGGACCGGATCCTGGACACCGTAGGACGCCTGCAGTGGGAGAACTGATGCCGCAGGTACTGGAGTTCAAGCTGCCCGACCTCGGTGAGGGGCTGACCGAGGCGGAGATCGTCCGCTGGCTGGTGGCGGTCGGCGACGTCGTCGAGATCGACCAGCCGGTGGTCGAGGTCGAGACGGCCAAGGCGATGGTGGAGGTGCCCTGCCCCTACGGCGGTGTGGTCACCGCCCGGTACGGGGAGGAGGGGACCGAACTGCCGGTCGGCGCACCGCTGATCACGGTCGCGGTCGGCCCCGGGGAGCCCGAGCCGTCGTCGGAGTCCGCAGGCTCGTCGGAGTCGTCCGGTTCGGGGAACGTACTGGTCGGATACGGCACGGACCACTCGCGGCCGGCGCGCAGGCGCCGGATTCGGCCGGGTGCCCCGGCCGGCGCGGCCACGGCCGTGGCGACTCCCGTCGCCCAAGGGCCCGTCGCCCCGGCGCCCGTGGTCGCTGCTCCCGATGCGTCCGGTGCCGCTGCCGCTCCGCTTTCGGTCGGGCCGGTCCCGGTGATCTCGCCGCTCGTACGCAAGCTGGCCCGCGACAACGGGGTCGATCTGCGGGCGCTGCGGGGGTCGGGGCCCGAGGGGCTGATCCTGCGGGCGGACGTGGAGGCGGCCCTCCGGGCGGAGGTCGCACCGGCGCCGGTGGCCACCGCTCCCGTCGTCGCCGCCCCCCTCGCCGGTGAGCGGATTCCGCTCAAGGGGCTGCGCGGGGCGGTCGCGGAGAAGCTGTCGCGGAGCCGCCGGGAAATCCCGGAGGCCACCTGCTGGGTGGACGCGGACGCCACCGAGCTGATGGCGGCCCGGGCCGCGATGAACGCGGTGGGCGGCCCCAAGATCTCGGTGCTGGCGCTGCTGGCCCGGATCTGCACGGCCGCGCTCGCCAAGTATCCGGAGCTCAACTCCACCGTGGACCTGGCGGCGAAGGAGATCGTCCGGCTCCCGGCCGTGCACCTGGGCTTTGCCGCGCAGACCGAGCGGGGTCTGATGGTCCCGGTGGTCCGGGACGCGCAGACGCGCAGCCCCGAGTCCCTGTCGGCCGAGTTCGCCCGGCTCACGGAGCTGGCGCGGGCCGGGAAGCTGACGCCGGCGGACCTCACGGGCGGCACGTTCACCCTGAACAATTACGGGGTGTTCGGCGTCGACGGCTCCACGCCGATCATCAACCACCCGGAGGCGGCCATGCTGGGTGTCGGCCGGATCATCCCCAAGCCGTGGGTCCACCGCGGCGAGTTGGCGGTACGGCAGGTGGTGCAGCTGTCGCTGACCTTCGACCACCGGGTCTGCGACGGGGGCACGGCCGGGGGCTTCCTGCGGTACGTGGCCGACTGCGTGGAATCCCCGGCGGTGCTGCTCCGCTCGCTGTAGCCCGCCGAGTGGGAGCCCGAAGGGCGCGCCGCACAAAGGGGCGCGCCCTTCCGCTGTCCCCGGGCCGGGCCGGGCGGAGATCCTGCTGCCTCGTGAGAACGCCGGGCGGGAAGGCTGCACGGTCCCTCCCGACGTCCCTGGCGGTCCGCCCGGAAACCCGGCCGGCCCCGGCCCCTCCGGCCTCATCCCCGAGCGGTTGCCCGAGCGGCGGTCCGGTGCGCGTGAGGCCCGGGAGGGGCTCGTCACGCCTGTCGTCGGACGACCGGCGTCACACGGTCAGCAGCAGCTTGCCGACATGCGCGCTGGACTCCATCACCCGGTGCGCCTCGGCCGCGTCCGCCATCGGATACACCGCGTGCACCACCGGGCGTACCCGACCCGTCGCCACGAGCGGCCAGACGTGTTCCCGCACCGCCGCCACGATCGCCGCCTTCTCCTCCAGCGGCCGGGACCGCAGCGACGTCGCCGTGACCGCCGCCCGCTTGGCCATCAGCGCGCCCAGGTTCAGCTCCGCCTTCACCCCGCCCTGGAGCCCGATCACCGCGAGCCGGCCGTTCACCGCCAGCGCGTCCAGGTTCCGCGCCAGGTACTTCGCCCCGACGATGTCCAGGATCACGTCCGCCCCGGCTCCGTCCGTCGCGGCCCGCAACTCCTCCACGAAGTCCTGCTCGCGGTAGTCGATCAGGATGTCGGCGCCCAGTTCCGCACAGCGCTCCAGCTTCTCCTTGCCGCCCGCGGTCACCGCCACCCGGGCGCCGACCGCCTTGCCCAACTGGATCGCCATCGTGCCGATGCCGCTGGACCCGCCGTGCACCAGCAGGGTCTCGCCGGGACGCAAGCCGGCCACCATGAACACGTTCGACCAGACCGTCGTCACCACCTCGGGCAGCGCTGCCGCCGTCACCAGGTCCACCCCGGCCGGTACCGGTAGCAACTGCCCCGCCGGGATCGCGACCCGCTCCGCGTAGCCGCCGCCAGCCAGCAGCGCACACACCTCGTCTCCCACCGACCAGCCGGAGACGCCCTCCCCGACCGCGACGATCCGCCCCGAACACTCCAGGCCGGGGTGGCGGGAGGCACCGGGTGGCGGATCGTAGAAGCCCTGTCGCTGGAGGACGTCGGCGCGGTTCACGGCGCTCGCCGCGACCTCGACGACTACCTCGCCTTGGCCTGCCACCGGATCGGGTGCTTCGGCCCACACCAGGGCCTCGGGTCCGCCGGGCTGCTCGATGGTGATCGCATGCATGGCCCGGAGGCTACGCGAACCGCGTCCCGGCCGCATCGGTGACGGCCCTCTCCCCCGCCGCGCGGCGGACTGTCCCGCGATCCGCCGGGCGGCGGCCCGCGCCGCCCGCCTGGCACCTACCCGGCGAAGCCGGGCGAGGCCGCCGGTCCGGCCCGGACGATGGTGATCAGACGGTCCGTCGACTGGAGCGGGCTTGCCCGGGGATCGTCGTAGGCCAGCAGCCGGTGCCCCCGCACCACGCTCACCACCAGGTCGTCCGTCTCCCGCACACCTCTGCCCACCTCGGGCCTGGTGACGGGCCGTTCGATCAGGTCCAGGCCGCTTCCCTGCTGGATCAGATCCTCCATCACGGTGCCCGCGTTGGGGCTGAGTACCGACAGGCCCAGCAGCCGCCCGGCCGCGCTGGCGCTCGTGATGACCGCGTCCGCGCCCGACTGGCGCAGCAGCGGGGCGTTCTCCTCTTCCCGGACCGCCGCGACGATCTTCGCACCGAGGTTGAGCTGGCGCGCCGTCAGAGTCACCAGGACCGCCGTATCGTCGCGCTGCGTGGCGACGACGATCTGCCGGGCCTTGGGCAGTTCGGCACGCAGCAGCACATCGGAGCGCGTGGCGTCGCCGACGACTCCGGTGAACCCCTCGGCCGCCGCCACGTCGATCACCTTGGCGCTGGGGTCGACGATGACGACCTGCTCCTTGCGCAGGCCGGTGGCCAACAGCGTCTGGAGGGCCGAGCGGCCCTTGGTGCCGAAGCCGACGACGACCGTGTGGTCACGCACGTTCTTCCTCCAGCGGTTCAGCCGCCACTCTTCCCGGGTCCGTTCAGTCAGCACCTCCAGCGTGGTCCCGACCAGGATGATCAGGAACACGATGCGCAGGGGCGTGATCAGCAGGACGTTGGTCAGCCGCGCACTGGCGCTGTACGGGACGATGTCGCCGTAGCCGGTCGTCGACAGGGTCACGGTGGCGTAGTAGACGCAGTCGAGAAAGTCGACGGTGTCGTTGGCGTTGTCGTGGTACCCGTCGCGGTCGAGCCACACGATCAGCACCGTCAGACACATCACCAGGAAAGCGACCAGGAGCCTTCGCGCCACCTGCCGCAACGGCTTGTGGACCACACGCTTGGGCAGGGTGACCTGCCGCGCCACGAGGGCCTCTTCGGCGCGCCGGGCCATCGCGTCCTGGCCGGGCTGTTTCACGTGAAACATCCCCCGGACGCCCAGGGCAGGTCGAGCATTTCCAGCTCTTGCCCCGACCGCGCGCCGTGCGGCGGTACGACGGCCAGCGCGTCCGCCGCCGCCACGCCGCGCAGCATCGCGGGACCGTGGTAACGCAGCGGTACGGCGTGCTCCTCGGTCAGGAGCACCGGCACCAACCGGGTGTCGTACGGGTGGCCGGGTACGTCGCCCTGGACGGCGACCGCGTACCTCGGGCGGCGGCGTCGCCCGGCCAGGGCGCGTAGCAGCGGTTCGGCCAAGGTCAGCAGGCCGGACACCGCCGCCAGTGGATTGCCGGGCAGTCCCACCAGGTGTCGGCCGTCGACGCGGTCGCCGATCCGGGCCAACAGCATGGGGTGTCCGGGGCGCACGGCGACCCCGTCGATGAGCAGTTCGGCACCGGCCCGCTCCAGGACCGGGTGTACATGGTCGACGGGGCCCGAGGCGGTGCCGCCGGTGGTGACGATCAGATCGGCGCCGGACGTGGTCACGGCCTCGAACAGGGCCTCGGCCCCGGCCGGGTCGTCACCGAGCCGCCGTGTCCCGGTGACTTCGGCGCCGAGCCGGCTGAGCCAGGGGCCGAGCATGGGGCTGAGGGCGTCGCGGATGAGGCCGTCATGGGGGCGGCCCTCGGTCAGCAGCTCGTCCCCGAGCACCAGGATCTCCACCGTGGGACGGGGCCGGGTCTCCAGCTCGTCGTACCCGGCGGCGGCGGCCAGCCCGAGCAGGGCCGGGGTGACCAGGGAGCCGGCCGGCAGCAGCAACTCGCCGGAGCGGCACTCCTGACCGCGGGGCCGGATGTCCTGACCGGTGACGACGGGCCGCTGCGCGTACAGCTGGGAGCCGTCCTCGCGGGCGTGCTCGCTGCGGATCACGGCGGTGGTGTCCGCGGGGATACGGGCGCCGGTGGCGATCGGTACGGCCTCGCCGTCCCCGAGCGGCTCGGGTCGGTCGGATCCGGCCAGTATCCCGGCGCCGGACCGGAGGGTCCAGGGGCCGGGACCGGCGACGGCCCAACCGTCCATGGCGGAGGTGTCGAAGGAGGGCAGGTCCGTGAGCGCGTCGAGCGGCGTGGTCAGCACCTCGCCGAGGGCGTCGGCCAGCGGCACCCGGTGGCTGCGGGCGAGGACACCGGAACCGGCCCGGATGGCGGCTTCCCTGGCCCGGGGCCAGGACGCGGCGCGGTGGGCGCCGGTGGAGCGGACCGCGTCCGGCGCGTCGAGGGGACCGGAGTCGCCCGCGGGGCCCGACGCGTGGGGTGACGGGTCGCGACTCACCAGAGCGAGGGCTTCGTCCAAGGCACGGTCGGCATCGGTGCGGGTCATCCCGTGCCGTCTTCCGTGCCGGCCGCGGGGGCCTCCTCGGCCCAGCGCAGGGCCAAGGCGGCGGCCTTGCGGGAGGCTTCGGCGACGGCCTGGGCGGGGTCCGCCCCGGTCGCCTCGGCGCGGGCCGCGGCGTATCCCACGAGGAAGGTGGTCAGCGGGGCCGCTGGCCGGTCGACGCCGTGGGCGGCGTCACGGGCGAGGTCGAGGAGGGCCTTCGTGTCGACGGCGACGTCGATGCCCAGCTCGCTTTTGACGGCGGTGATCCATTGCTCCAGCACGGTCCCATGCTCTCTGATCCGGGCGCGGGCCGTCGCGAGATCGTCCCAGGTGTCGCAGTCGAAGGAGGCGAGTGGCGCAGCGCCGGTGACGGCGGTGAGGCGCAATTCGCTGGTGAGGGCGCGGAGCGGTAGGCCGGCGAGGGTGCCGTGTTCGGTGGCCAGCAGGGCGATTTCGCGGCGCAGGGGCTCGGTGCGGTAGGCGGCGACGAGGGGTTGGTCCCTGCCGTCGGGGTCTCGGAGCATGACGCCGTCGGGGCCGGGCGCGTCGAGGAGGGCGCGGACGGTGTCCCGGTCCAGGAAGGGCAGGTCGGCGGAGAGTACGAGGACCCGCCCGGCCGAGGTCCGACGGAGCCCGGCGTCGAGCGCGGCCACCGGGCCACCACCGGGCGGGTCCTCTCGGGTCCACCGGACGGGCCGGGTGGTGGGGCGGCGGCTGCCGACGACGACGGTGGTGTCGGCGTCGGCGCAGGCGTCGAGGACGCGGTCGAGGAGGGTGCGGCCGCCGACGTGCAGGCCGGGCTTGTCCGCCCCGCCGAGTCGCTGCGCGGCGCCGCCGGCGAGGACGATCGCGTCGTAACTCATGCCGATGAGTATGCGGGGGGTGTGTTGCGGGCGGGTTCCGGCCTGCGCCGGGGGCCGGGCTGTGGGCCGTGAGCCGGCGCCGTTGCCCTCGCGGGTGGCGGCTTCCGGCCCGGGGCTCCGCCCCGTACCCCGCGCCTCAAGCGCCGGCGGGGCTGCGTTGGGCGGGTGGGGGTGCGGGCTGCGCCCCCTGCGCCGCGCCTCAAGCGCCGGCGGGGCTGGGTTTGGCGGGCCGGGGGGGGGGCGCCCTGGGGTCGGGGGCTTCACGCGGCTGGGTTGGGGCGGGCGGGACTGTGGCGTGGGCCGGGGGCCTTGTGTGGCTGTGCCGGTGCCGTGCGGGTGCGGCTTCCCGATCGGGGCTCCGCCCCCTGCCCCGCGCCTCAAGCGCCGGCGGGGCTGCGTTTGGCGGGCCGGGGGGTGTGGGCTCCGTCCCCTGCGCCGGGCCTCAAGCGCTGGCGTGGCCGGGTTTTGCGGGCCGGGGGGTGGGGTTCGCCCCGGGCTCGGGGTCTCACGCGGCATCGGGCCGGTGGGCGGGACTGTGCCGTGGGCCGTGGGCCGTGGGCCGTGGGTCGTGGGTCGTGGGCCGCGGGGCTCGTGCGGCCTGCGCCTCAGGCGCCGGCGGGGCTGGGTTGGGCGGGGCGGTGGGGATGCTCCGTACCGGGGCCGGGGCTTCACGCGGCAGCGGGCTGGGTTTGGTGGGGCCGGTGTGGGCTTCGCCCCCCCCCGGGCGCCGCCGCGAAGGGCGGAGGGGGTGGTGGGGCGGGCGGGCTTTCGGCCGCCCCCGGAGCACCGGCCGGGCCGGTGCTCCGGGGAGGGGGCGTACCTCGGGTACCGGTCCGGGCGGCCCGGCGCTCGGGCCTGGGCCTCGGGTACCGGTCCGGTCCGGAGCCGAACTTCGGGGGCAGCCCGGGTCCGGGCGGGCCGGGGGCCCGACCTCGGTACCGGGTTCGGTACCGGGTTCGGTTCGGTCCGGGCGGGCCGGGGGCCTGGGCCTCGGGTACCGGTCCGGTCCGGAGCCGAACTTCGGGGGCAGCCCGGGTCCGGGCGGGCCGGGGGCCTGGGCCTCGGGTACCGGTCTGGTCCGGGGCCGGGCTTCGGGTGCCGGACCGGGGCTGGGGTGGCTCAGAGGTAGGGGCCCGAGCGGATGGCGCCGTGGGGGCCTTCCTCGTCGTCCTCGTGGGACGCGCCCGGAGGGAGGGCGCGGCGCATCTGTTCCAGCTGGGCCCGCGCCGCCATCTGCTGTGCGAACAGGGCCGTCTGGATGCCGTGGAAGAGGCCTTCCAGCCAGCCCACCAACTGCGCCTGCGCGATCCGCAGTTCCGCCTCCGAAGGGATCGCCTCCTCCGTGAACGGCAGGGAAAGGCGCTCCAGTTCCTCGACCAACTCCGGGGCGAGGCCGTCTTCCAGTTCCTTCACCGACGCGGCGTGGATGTCCTTGAGCCGGACCCGGCTCGCCTCGTCGAGAGGTGCGGCGCGTACCTCTTCAAGGAGTTGCTTGATCATGCTGCCGATCCGCATGACCTTGGCGGGCTGTTCGACCATCTCCGTCACCGGGACCTCGCGCGACTCGTCATCGGCGTCGCCGACCGCCGACCCGTCCTGTCCCAAGATCAGGACGTGCGGGGGGCTGTCCTGCGACCGTTCACTCCTCGGCATCTCCATGCCGTCATTCTCTCGCACACCTTCGTACTCACACGGTGTGCCCCCGCACAGGCGTGATCCACCCTGTGCGAGGGCCCGTAATCAAACAGTGAGGCCGGTGGGCGCTCAGCCCGTCGCGCGCCGCGCCAGCGCGCCGCCCGACTTCGTCACCAGGGCCGCCAGTACCGCCGCGCCCAGCGGGACCAGGACCAGCAGACCGCCCAGCGTCTCCCACGGCACGGCGAACGGCACGTAGGCGATCTCGTTCGAGCCGGAGTGGGCGATCAGTCCCTCCAGCGCGTGCCGCTCGGTCAGTCGCAGGCCCGCGGCCGGCAGCAGTCCGGCGGCGGCGCCGAGGGCGACGCCCATGAGGGCCACCACCCCGCACTGGAACCCGCTCAGCGTCCGCCGCACCCGCGGCGGCGCCCCTACCGCGGCCAGCGTCTTGAGGTCGGCTTCGGCATCGGCCTGGGCCAGGCCGGTGGCGATGCCCGCCGCTCCGATGGTGACCAGGCCCGCGAAGATCGTCAGAGCGAGGATCTCCACGCTGTCCCTGCCCTGGAAGCCCTCCTCGATCTTGACGGGGGCGTCGATGCCGATCCGGTCTATCCGGCCCGCCAGCGCCTGACGTTGTGCGCTCGTGGGCTTCTCGGCGAGGGTGAAGTAGGTGCCGAAGGGGGCCGTGCCCAGGCCCGCCGCCTTGACCGCCGAGGGAGGCAGGACCACCTCGATCCCGTATCCGGTGACTCCGTCGGGCACTTGGTGGACCGAGAGGACCTTGTCGACGCCCTTCGGCTCGTCCGCGGCTCCCGGCGTGCCCTGGCCCTGGGCGTCCTCGGTGACGACCCGCAGGGTGATCTTGTCCGCCTTCACGTTGCGCCGGTCGAAGGAGACGGCCTGCCCGGACCTCAGCGCGGCAGCCGCGCCCGGGTCGTCGACGCCCAGCACCGTCATCAGCTTCTCGTCGGCCACGACCGTGCCGCGCGGCTGCCTGCTCTGCTGCTCCTGGCAGCGCCAGTCCTTGCGCAGGGCGCGCGTCTGTTCCAGGCTGAAGTCCGACATCCCGTTCTTCGACGACCAGAGCGGGCAGCGGTTCTCCGGCGGGGTGATGATCTCCAGTCGCCCACAGCCCGGTTCCGTCGAGTACGAATCGCAGGACGGCTTGCCGGTCACCACCCGGTCGACGTCGGCGCGTACGGCCAGCGAGAAGGACTTCGCCAGGGCCTCGCGGGCGGCCGGCAGGTCCTTGTAGCGGTCGTCCTCCTGGTTCGTCAGCATTCCGGCGCCGGCGGGCAGTGAGGCCACGTACTCGTGACGCGCCTGGAGTTCGGTGCTGTGCTGGTAGGTGGCCACGGCCACGGTTCCGGCCACCGCTGCGAGCACGGCGGCCACCGCCGGGGCCGTACGCCCGCGGTTGCGCACGGCGTCGCGCAGCGCGAGCCGCGGCGACAGCGGCAGCCACCGCCCGGCCCGTCCGAAGAGGCCGACCAGTGTCGGTGTCAGGGCGACGACGCCCAGCTCGGCCAGGGCGCTGCCACCGGCGACCACCAGGGTGCCCCGTCCGGAGAGGGCCCCGTACAGGGCGAGGGCGGCGCCCGACGCGATGGCGACCATCCCGATGACGGGGAGGACGCGGTTGGCGCGCCGGACCCCCCGGCGGCCCGTCAGCGAGGCCAGGACGGTCTGCCGGGAGGCGGTGACGGCCGGGACGATCGCGGCGAGCAGTCCTGTCAGTACGGCGACCAGGGCGACGGCGAGCAGTTCCAGGGGGCGGACTTCGAACCCGCCCCAGCGGAGCCCCAGATACTCCTCCAGCACCGGCCGGAGGCCCAGGGTGAGCGCCGTGCCGAGGGCGGTGCCGACGACTGCGGAGGTCGCGCCGATGACGAGGCCGCCGGACAGGACGATGGCCCGGATGTGCCGCCGATCACCGCCGTTGGCGCCGACCAGGCCGAGCTGGCGGGCGGAACGGCGGGCACCGACCGCGAAGGCGGGACCGGCCAGCAGGCAGATCTCCAGCACGGCCAGACCCACCACGGTGGCGAGCACGGTCAGTTCGACGGCTCGGGTCGACGAGCCGTCGTAGTCGTCGGCCGTGCCCTTCTCGCGCTGCTGCGCGTACAGCGGGACGTCCGAGTCGGCCGGCGGGTGCAGTTCGGCGTCGCGCGAGACGGCGAGGATTCCCTTGGCGTTGGCGGCCCGCACCATGTTCCACGTGAAACCATCGCCGCCGACCGCGACGAGGAAACTGTCGTTGACGCTCAACCCCTGGCCCCCGGCCCGCGTCAACGCCTGGTCGAGCGGGGCGAGAAGGGTCCGCGGCGGCGCGATGATCTGAGTGCTCTTGAGGGCGGACGGAAGCTCGTACGCGCCCACGATCCGGTAGGACCGGGGGGCGCCACGCGGGGTCAGCTCGGAGCCGACGAAGAAGCCGGACTCCTTGAGGAAGGAGTCGGTGGCGATGACCTCGCCCGCCGTCGCGGGCAGCCGACCCCGCTTGAGGGTGAACAGCCCCTCCACCAGCGGGCTGGCCGTGTCCACCTCGCGCAGCTCGGTGTCGAGCAGCCCGTGGGTGGTGCGGACCCTGGCGCTGACGTGACTGTCCTGCACCACCTGGGCACCCTGCGGGAGGACGGACGGGACCCGCACGTCCTCCTGCTTCGTCTTCGACGGGTCGTAGTCGCGATATCCGCCGACGGGCTCGTACCGGTCGGCCGCCGGGTTCTGGTAGATGGCCGTGCCGAGGGAGGTGGCCTCCAGCCGCGCGTCGGCGGCGCCGATCCGGCGGGACAGGGACTGTTCGGCGGAGAGCGCGGAACTGCGCCACGTCAGGTCGACGGCGCTCACACCGACGATGGGCAGGGCGATCATCGCGAGTACGAGGGCGCTGCGTCCCTTGGCGCGCCAGGCGTCACGGCGCGCTATGCGCACCGCCGCGACCCACCCGTGGTACCAGGACGAGAGGAACGAGGGGCTCACAGACCGGCCGCCCGCCCCGAGAGCAGCGAGTCGGCCCCGCTGCGCAGTGTCTCGTCGACGACGCTGCCGTCGCGCAGGAACACGACCCGGTCGGCCCAGGCGGCGAACCGCGGCTCGTGCGTGACCAGGATTCCGGCCGCCCCGGCGTCGCAGCGCGAACGCAGCAGCGCGAGGACGGACTCCCCGGTCTCGGAGTCGAGGGCGCCGGTGGGTTCGTCCGCGAGGACCAGGCGGCGGTCGCCGACCAGGGCGCGGGCGATGGCGACGCGCTGCTGCTGACCGCCGGACATCTCGTCGGGGAACCGGTCGGCGAGCTGCCCGAGGTTCATCTCCTCCAGCGCCGCCAGGGCGGAGGCCCGCGCCTTGCGCGCCGAGACCCCGTCCAGTTCGCGGGGGAGCGCCACGTTCTCGGCGGCGGTGAGGGCGGGGATCAGGTTGTAGTCCTGGAAGACGTAGCCGATGCTTCGGCGGCGCAGCGCGGCCAGTTGCCTGCGGCTCGCGGTGGTGAGGTCGGTGCCTTCGACGACGACGCGTCCGGAGCTGGGGGTGTCGAGTCCCCCGGCGAGGGTGAGCAGCGTGGACTTGCCGGAGCCGGAGGGCCCCATGACGGCCACGAGTTCGCCGGGATGGACGGCGAGGTCGATGCCGCGCAGGGCGTGTACCTCGGTGGCGCCGCTGCCGTGCGTACGGACGAGTTTCTCCAACCGGAGTACGGGCCGCTGCGTGTGCTGGTCGGGCATGTGGGTCCCCCCTGGAAACGGTGGTTCAGCGCCGCCGGATGCGTGCGGTGCGGGACGGGTCGGTGGTCGCTGCGGTCGTTGCGGCGCCCGGGACGCTCACGGGAGTGGTGACCGGCGCGGTGGTGACCGGCGAGGCAGTGGCCGGCGAGGTGGTGGCCGGGGTGCGGCTCGCGGGCGTTGGGTCGGGCTCTTCGGTCGACCGGGCGGCCGTGTGGGAGAGCCGGACGAGCCGTGTCTCGCAGTGGTCGAGCCAGCGCGCCTCGGCCTCGGTCTGGAAGATCAGCTGTTCGAGGACGAGCAGCCAGGCCAAGTCGTCGCGTTCCCGCGTCTTGCCGCTCTCGATCGCGGCGAGGGCCTGGGCCTTGAGCCGCGTGTAGTCCTGCATCGCCTGGATGGTGGCGTGCCGCTGCGACTGGATGACCGAGCGGATGTCGACGCCCGGAGCGCCGACGGCCATGGCGAGCTTGATCGAAAGCTCGTCGCGCGGCGGGTTGGTGCGGTCGACGGGGCGCTCGTACCAGGCGCGCAGTTCGGCGCGTCCGGTGTCGGTGATGGCGTAGAGCGTGTGGCCGGCCGGGTCCTCACCGCCGGGGGCGACGAGGCCGTCGCGCTCCAGGCGGGCGAGGGTCGTGTAGACCTGCCCGACGTTGAGCGGCCAGGTGGAGCCGGTGCGGGATTCGAACTCGGTACGCAGCTGAGAGCCGTACCGAGGACCCCTTTCGAGCAGGGCCAGGAGACCGTGGCGGATCGACATACTCAGTATGTATACCGAGTATGTCCAGGACCGCAACCATCCTGGGTCGTACGTCGCGAGGGGGACGCGGGGCCCGGGGCGGCCCCCGGGGCCCTGCCGGCCCCGGCGGGTCAGGGGCCCCGCCGCAGCCGCACGCCGATGAACCCCAGGCCCAACCCCATCAGGGCGAGCCCGGCCCCGAGCGGCAGCATGTGGGCGGCGAGATCCGCGGCCCGGTCGTTCGACCCGTTGCCGAGCGCGTTGACCGCGGAGCCCGTACTCGGTGTGCCGCTGGGGGCGGGGCTCGCGGCGCCGGAAGCCGCCCCGGTCGGGACGTCCGACGGCGCCGCGGGCCGCTGACCGTTCGGCCGACCGTTGGGCTGCTCGGTCGAAGGGCCCGTCACAGGGCCCGTCACAGGGCCCGTCGGCACCGCACCGGGAGGAGCGACGGGCGGTCGCCGCGGACGCACGGGTTGCCGGGGCCCGGAGGCCACCATCGCCTCGGGGTCGGCCGGCTCGCCGACGGGCCGACCGGGCCGCTCCCGCCCGACGCCCGCCGCGCTGCCGGCCAGTTCCTCGTAGGCCTCTTGGGGTACGTCGGCCTCCGCGTCGGCGCTCGCGGAGGCGATCGGGACCCGTGCGGGGGCGGGACCCCGGCCCTGCCCGGGCGCGACGCCCAGAACCGCTACGGCGGCCAGCGCGGCCCAGGCCGCCCACACCGGCGCGCGGAGACGTTGGGTCACGGGGAAGCCCCTCCCGTCCGAGCGGCGCCGCGGCGCGAGCGCGCGGGACGGCAGTCGCTCGGGCCTGTACAGGGCTCACATTCGCACGGGGGGACAAAAGCGGCATCCCGGACCGCCCATCAGGGTGGCCCGGGATACCGGAGCACTGCGGCGGCGGCCCGCGTCGGCGCGGCCGTCGCACCCGCCTACTGCGGGTCGCCGGTGGACACGGTCAGCGTGTACTCCTGGTCCTTCGTCACCGCGGTTCCGGCGGTCGGGAATTGCGCCAGCACGGTGTCCTGCCCGAAGACCGCCTCGTCCTTGTTCTCGATCTTGTACTTGCCGCCCGCGGCCTGGATGCAGAGCTTCACCGAACCCAGGTTCTTGTAGGTGAAGTCGGGCGCCGACACCTTCGAGGCGTCCTTCCAGTCCTTGGACGGGTTCTTGCACTTCTCCGCGTCCATCGTGCGCGAGGTGTCAGGGCCCTTGTGTCCCGCCTTCGCGGGGCCCGATGCCGACGCCGATGCCGACGCCGATGCGTCCCCGCCCTTCGCTTCGTCCTTGTCGCCGTTGCCCCCGTTGAGCGCCGCGATCAGCCCGCCGACGGCCAGCAGCGCCACCACGATCGCACCGATGATCACCGGCGTGTTCGACTTCGTGGCCGCGGCGCCCGCCCCGCCGCCCGGGTTCGGCGAGATGGTGAACGGCGGCGGCGTCTGCGGGGCGTACTGCTGCTGCGCGTGCTGCGCGTGCTGCGGGGCCGGAGTGTGCTGCTGGGGCGGGTACGCGTAACCGCCCTGCGCGGGGGTGTGCGGCGCGTACGGGGACGGCGTCTGGTACGGCTGCTGCACGGACTGCGGCGGCGTCTGGAAGGCGGAGTCCACCGGCGGGAACACGGCCGAACCCACCCCGGCGCCGCTGCCGCCCGTCGCCGCGCCCGGGACGATGACCGGCGCACCCGTCTGACCCGCCGCCAGGACCCGCGCGATCTCGTCGCCCATGGCCGCGGCCGTCGGGAAACGCTCGTTCGGGTTCTTCTTCAGGGCCCGGGCCACCAGCGCGTCCATCGCCGGGGTCACGGCACGGTTCACCGAGGACGGGGCGACCGGCTCCTCCTGGACGTGCGCGTACGCGATGGCCAGCGGCGAGTCCGCGTCGAAGGGCAGTCGACCGGTCAGCAGCTGGAACAGCATGATGCCGACCGAGTACAGGTCGGAGCGGGCGTCCACGGCCCGCCCCAGCGCCTGCTCGGGCGACAGGTACTGCGGGGTGCCCACGACCATGCCGGTCTGCGTCATCGAGGTGACCCCCGACTGCATGGCCCGCGCGATGCCGAAGTCCATGACCTTGACCACGCCGCGCTTGGTCATCATCACGTTGCCGGGCTTGATGTCGCGGTGCACCAGGCCCATCTCGTGGCTGGTCTCCAGCGCGGCCAGCACGTCGGCCGTCACCTTCAGCGCCCGGTCGGCCGGCATCGCGCCGTACTGCGCGACGTCGGCCTGGAGCACGGAGCCCAGGGGCTGCCCCTCCACGTACTCCATCACGATGTACGGCATCGGGGCGCCGTCGTCCGCGGCGGCCCCGCCGAACCTCACCGTGCCCTCGCCCGTGTCGAATACCGAGACGATGTTGGTGTGCGACAGTTTCGCTACAGCCTGCGCCTCGCGACGGAACCGCTCGCGGAAAGACGCTTCCCGGCCCAATTCGCTGTGCAGGGTTTTGATGGCCACCTGTCGATCGAGCGCCGAGTCGTAGGCGAGATAGACGGACGCCATGCCGCCCTCGCCCAGCAAGTCCCTTAGCTGGTAACGGCCACCGGCCAGGGAACCGCCTGCGTACCGGCCCCGTGTGCCGTCCTGGCTCATGACTGTTGCTTCCCCTCGGGCTGTGTCCGAACGCGTCTGGCAGAGCGCATGTCGCGCCCAGTCTGCCGGAGGGTAAGCACCAGTCAAGCCAGGTGGCCTTTCCGTGACCGGGGGGCCACGGGGCGCCATTGCCCGAACGGCGACCTGTTCCGAGGCTGTAGCGTTCGTCGGAGCATGCGAAGAGGACCCGCAGAAGTTACGGACGAGAGAGACGACGGCGAGGACTGATGGCACCCGAACCCGACGGAACCGGCGCCGGGATGGCCGAGGATCCTGAGCATTGGGGCGCAGGCGGCTTGGTGGGCGACGGCCGCTACCGCCTCACCCACCGCCTGGGCCGAGGCGGTATGGCGGAGGTGTTCGCCGCCGAGGACGTCCGACTGGGACGTACGGTCGCCGTGAAGCTGTTGCGCGCCGACCTCGCCGAGGACCCGGTCTCCAAGGCCCGCTTCACCCGCGAGGCACAGTCGGTCGCCGGGCTCAACCACCATGCCGTCGTCGCGGTCTACGACTCGGGCGAGGACCGGGTCGGCCCGAACGTCGTCCCGTACATCGTCATGGAACTGGTCGAGGGCCGCACCATCCGCGAGCTCCTGATCAGTGCCGAGGCCCCAGGGCCCGAGCAGGCCCTGATCATCGTCTCCGGTGTGCTGGAAGCGCTGGCGTACTCGCACCAGCACGGCATCGTCCACCGCGACATCAAGCCCGCGAACGTCATCATCACCAACACCGGCGCGGTGAAGGTGATGGACTTCGGCATCGCCCGCGCCCTGCACGGTGCGCAGTCGACGATGACCCAGACCGGCATGGTCATGGGCACTCCCCAGTACCTGTCGCCCGAACAGGCCCTCGGCAAGGCCGTGGACCACCGCTCGGACCTCTACGCCACCGGTTGTCTGCTGTACGAACTCCTCGCGCTGCGACCCCCCTTCACCGGTGAGACGCCGCTGTCGGTGGTCTACCAGCACGTCCAGGACGCGCCGGTGCCGCCCTCGCAGCTGCCCGACGGGCACCACATCCCGCAGGAGCTCGACGGCCTGGTCATGCGCTCCCTGGCGAAGGACCCGGACGACCGGTTCCAGAGCGCCGAGGAGATGCGCGGGCTGGTCCAGTACGCGCTCCAGATGCTCCATGAGCAGGGGCCCAACTCCGGTACGTGGAACACCGGTCCCGTCACCATGGCGCTGCCGCACGGTCAGCCGGGCGCCGGTACCCCGACGACGCAGATGCACGGGCCCGGTGGACAGCGTCCGCCGTACGGTCAGAACGCCACGACCTCTCAGTTCCAGCGGCCGATGGTGCCCCCGCTCAACCCGGACGACGGCTCGGCCTTCCCGGGCGGCGGCAACGGCGGCTACGGCAACGGCGGCTACGCCAACGGCAATGGCGGCTACGGCAACGGGAACGGGAACGGCGGCTACGGCAACGGCGGATACGACGACCGCCGCGGCAGCCGTTGGAAGATGTGGGTGTTCGCGGTGCTCGCGGTCCTCGCGATCGCCGGCGGCGTCGCCTACGCGGTCAAGACGATGGGCGGCGGCAGCGGCGGGGGACACGCGCCGGCGACCACCAACACCAGTTCGCCGAAGGCCTCGCAGAGTTCCTCGGCCTCCTCGGACACCACGCCCTCCGCGCCGCCCTCGGACTCCTCGGAGTCGACGGACGAGGAGACCGTCAAGCCGACTTCGGGCCGCACCAAGTACACGCAGAGCCCCAGCCCGACGCCGTCGACGGAGACCACGGTCTCGGAGAAGCCGACGGTCTCGGAAAAGCCGACGGTCTCGGAAAAGCCGACGGCCCCGGAGAAGCCGACGAAGTCGCCCGGGGGCGGCGGCACCGGGGCGCCGGACAACACCGGCGCCGAGTAGGAACGCCCAGGCGAACGGGCCCGGCGGGAATTCCTCCCGCCGGGCCCGCCCGTTTCCGCCCTCGTACGCGGCTCGCGCCGGGCCCGCACGCGGCTCGCACGGCGCTCGGACCCGCCCGCACGCTGCTCGGGTGCCCCCGCACGCTGCTCGCGCGCGGCTCGCACGCCGGTGGAACGGGAACCGCGGTCGGCAGGCGTCGGGCCCGCGAGCCTAGACGCGCCGCTCCGCCTGGAGCCGGGCCACGTAGGCCGCCGCCTGTGAGCGGCGCTCCATGCCCAGCTTCGACAGCAGGCTGGAGACGTAGTTCTTGATGGTCTTCTCGGCCAGGTGCAGCCGCTCGCCGATGACCCGGTTCGTGAGTCCCTCGCCGATCAGGTCGAGGATCTTGCGCTCCTGTTCGGTCAGGTGCGCCAACCGGTCGTCGCCCTTGCCCTTGTTGCCGTCGCGAAGCCGCTCCAGCACCCGGGCGGTGGCCACCGGGTCGAGCAGCGACTTGCCCGCCGCCACGTCCCGCACCGCGCTGAGCAGCTCGTTCCCGCGGATCGCCTTCAGTACGTACCCCGAGGCGCCGGCCATGATCGCGTCGAACAAGGCCTCGTCGTCCGCGAACGAGGTCAGCATCAGGCACTTGATGCCCTCGTCCTGCGAGCGCACCTCCCGGCAGACCTCCACCCCGCTGCCGTCCGGGAGCCGCACGTCCAGGACCGCGACATCGGGGCGCGTCGCCGGAATCCGCACCAGCGCGTCCGCGGCCGTACCCGCCTCACCGACGATCTCGATGTCGTCCTCGACGGACAGCAACTCGTGTACACCCCGGCGCACCACTTCGTGGTCGTCCAGGAGGAATACCTTGATTTTACCGTTTTCGGGCACGGAGTCAGTTTCACACACTCACCCCTTCCCAGGCGCTGTTACCCGGGATAACGTGCCGTTGTTCCGGCCCCCTGCAAGGCTGTGACCAGTGGTTGTTCCCGCAACCGCCGATTTACTTGGATATCCAAGCAAAATCGCAGGTCAAACGGGGTTTCGCAGTTATGCGAGGCACTGGGTAACGTGCATTGCGCAGGGCACTCGCCGGGGCACCTGTCACGCCTGAATCCCGTACCTTCCTCGCACCCACCCCGTGCGCGGGTACGCATACAGGTGAGCCGCACTGGACCCCGGAGAACCCGGGTGCCGGACCGACGGAGGAGCACACGTGACCGTGGAGAGCACTGCCGCGCGCAAGCCGCGACGCAGCAGCGGCACCAAGCGGGCGGCCGGCGCCGAGAGCGCCCGCAAGACCGCCGCTGCCACCGCACAGCCGCACGACGCCGAGCCTCAGCTCGTACAGCTGCTGACGCCCGAGGGAGAACGGGTCGAGAGCGCCGACAGCGCGCGGTTCGCCCCTTACGTCGCCGACATCACCACCGAGGACCTGCGCGGGCTCTACCGCGACATGGTCCTGACCCGCCGTTTCGACGGCGAGGCGACCGCCCTGCAGCGTCAGGGCGAGCTGGGCCTGTGGGCCTCGCTCCTCGGTCAGGAAGCCGCGCAGATCGGCTCCGGCCGGGCGCTGCGCGACGACGACTACGTCTTCCCCACCTACCGCGAGCACGGTGTCGCGTGGTGCCGCGGGGTCGACCCGACCAATCTGCTCGGCATGTTCCGCGGCGTGAACCACGGTGGCTGGGACCCGAACACCAACAACTTCCACCTGTACACGATCGTCATCGGCTCCCAGACGCTGCACGCGACCGGGTACGCGATGGGCGTGGCCAAGGACGGTGCGGACTCCGCGGTCATCGCCTATTTCGGTGATGGTGCGTCCAGTCAGGGTGACGTGGCCGAGGCGTTCACCTTCTCGGCGGTGTACAACTCCCCGGTCGTGTTCTTCTGCCAGAACAACCAGTGGGCGATCTCCGAGCCCACCGAGCGCCAGATGCGCGTGCCGCTCTACCAGCGGGCCCAGGGCTTCGGTTTCCCGGGCGTCCGCGTCGACGGCAACGACGTCCTGGCCTGCCTGGCGGTCACCCGCTGGGCGCTGGAGCGGGCGCGCAACGGCGAGGGCCCGACCCTGGTCGAGGCGTTCACCTACCGCATGGGCGCGCACACCACCTCCGACGACCCGACGAAGTACCGGCGCGACGAGGAGACGGCGGCCTGGGAGGCCAAGGACCCGATCCTGCGCCTGAAGGCCCACCTCCTCGCGACGGGCGGCGCCGACGAGGCGTTCTTCGCGCGGCTGGAGGAGGAGAGCGAGACGCTGGGCAAGCGGGTGCGCGAGGTCGTGCGCGCCATGCCCGACCCGGACACCATGGCGATCTTCGAGAACGTCTACGCGGACGGGCACGCGCTCGTCGACGAGGAGCGCGCCCAGTTCGCCGCCTACCTCGCGTCCTTCGAAGGCGGGGAGTGACCACCATGGCCGTACAGAAGCTGACCATCGCGAAGGCGCTCAACGACTCGCTGCGCAAGGCCCTGGAGACGGACCCCAAGGTCCTGATCATGGGCGAGGACGTCGGCAAGCTCGGCGGGGTCTTCCGTATCACCGACGGTCTGCAGAAGGACTTCGGCGAGGAGCGGGTCATCGACACCCCGCTCGCCGAATCCGGCATCGTCGGTACCGCCATCGGCCTGGCCCTGCGCGGCTACCGCCCGGTCGTGGAGATCCAGTTCGACGGGTTCGTCTTCCCCGCCTACGACCAGATCGTCACGCAGCTCGCGAAGATGCACGCGCGCTCGCTCGGCAAGATCAAGATGCCGGTCGTCATCCGCATCCCCTACGCGGGCGGCATCGGCGCGGTCGAGCACCACAGCGAGTCCCCGGAGACGCTGTTCGCGCACGTCCCGGGCCTGAAGGTGGTCTCGCCGTCGAACGCGAGCGACGCGTACTGGATGCTCCAGCAGGCGATCCTCAGCGACGACCCGGTGATCTTCTTCGAGCCGAAGCGGCGCTACTGGGACAAGGGCGAGGTCGACGTCGAGGCGATCCCGGACGCCCTGCACGCCGCCCGGGTGGCGCGGTCCGGCACGGACCTCACGCTGGCCGCCTACGGCCCGATGGTGAAGGTCTGCCTGGAGGCGGCGGCCGCGGCCGCCGAGGAGGGCAAGTCGGTGGAGGTCGTCGACCTGCGGTCGATGTCCCCGATCGACTTCGACGGGTTGCAGGCCTCGGTCGAGCGCACCCGCCGGTTGGTGATCGTCCACGAGGCCCCGGTGTTCCTGGGCGTGGGTTCGGAGATCGCCGCTCGCATCACGGAGCGGTGCTTCTACCACCTGGAGGCCCCGGTGCTGCGCGTGGGCGGTTTCCACGCGCCGTACCCGCCGGCCCGCCTGGAGGACGAGTATCTGCCGGGCCTGGACAGGGTGCTCGACGCCGTCGACCGCTCGCTGGCGTACTGAGGAGAGCCCTGTGACGATCCGCGAATTCAAGATGCCCGATGTGGGCGAGGGCCTCACCGAGGCCGAGATCCTCAAGTGGTACGTCCAGCCGGGTGACACGGTCACCGACGGGCAGGTCGTCTGCGAGGTGGAGACGGCGAAGGCGGCCGTGGAGCTGCCGATCCCCTTCGACGGGACCGTGCACGCGCTCCTCTTCGAGGAGGGCACCACGGTCGACGTCGGCCAGGTGATCATCTCGGTGCGGACCGAGGGCGGGGCCGCCGAGGCCCCGGCCCAGGAGGTGGCCGCCCCAGCCGCCGCCCCGGCCGCTTCCCCGGCCGCCGGTCAGGAGCCGGCCGCCGAGGCGCGCCAACCCGTCCTGGTCGGCTACGGCGTGTCCACCGCCTCCACGAAGCGCCGACCGCGCAAGGCCGCGGCAGCGGGCTCGCCGGCGGCCCCGGCCGTCCCCGCCGTCCCCGCTCAGAGCGGGACGGCGGCGCTGAACGGCAACGGCAATGGGAACGGCAACGGCAACGGCACCGCCCTCGGGGTCACCGAGCGCCCGCTCGCCAAGCCGCCGGTCCGCAAGCTCGCCAAGGACCTCGGCGTCGACCTCGCCACGGTGGTCCCCACCGGCGAGGGGGGCGTCGTGACCCGCGAGGACGTGCACGCCGCCGCGTCCGCCGCCGTCGCCCCGCAGGCCGCCGCGCCGGTCCAGGCCCCGGCCGCCCCGGCCGCCGCCCAGGCTCCGGCCGCCGCCCAGGCACCCGCCCCGGTCCCGGCCGACGCGATGGCGCGCGAGACCCGTATCCCGGTCAAGGGCGTCCGCAAGGTCACCGCCCAGGCGATGGTCGGCTCCGCCTTCACCGCCCCGCACGTCACCGAGTTCATCACCCTCGACGTGACGCGCACGATGAAGCTGGTACAGCAGCTCAAGGAGGACCCGGACCTCGCGGGTCTGCGGGTCAACCCGCTGCTCCTGATCGCCAAGGCCGTCCTGGTGGCCATCCGCCGCAACCCGGACGTCAACGCGTCCTGGGACGAAGCGGCCCAGGAGATCGTGCTCAAGCACTACGTCAACCTCGGTATCGCGGCGGCGACCCCGCGCGGCCTGATCGTCCCGAACATCAAGGACGCCCACGCCAAGACGCTGCCCGAGCTCTCCGAGGCCCTGTCCTCGCTGGTCGCCACGGCCCGCGACGGCAAGACCTCCCCGGCCGACATGCAGAACGGCACGATCACCATCACCAACGTCGGCGTCTTCGGCGTCGACACCGGTACGCCCATCCTGAACCCCGGCGAGTCCGCGATCCTCGCGGTCGGCGCGATCAAGCTCCAGCCGTGGGTCCACAAGGGCAAGGTCAAGCCGCGGCAGGTCACCACGCTGGCGCTGTCGTTCGACCACCGTCTGATCGACGGCGAGCTCGGCTCCCGCTTCCTGGCCGACATCGCGGCGGTCCTGGAACACCCCCGCCGCCTCGTCACCTGGTCGTAACAGGACGTACGCGGCGCCGGTGGCCGGTCTCCCCGCGGGGAGACCGGCCACCGGCCGTTCCGGACCGGGAGACCGCATGCCGGAGTCCTCCTGCCCGGCGTACCCCTTCCCGGACCCCCGTCGATCCGGGAAATCCCTGGTGGGGGACGTTCCGTCGGGTGATCATCGGCGGATGCCATTCCGCGCTGCGACCGCAGACCCCACGGACATCGACCGCGCCCTCACGTATCCCGCCGACGGGCCCCTCGAAGCCCTCGCCGCCGACCGCGTCCGGGAGGAAATGGCCGCGGGGCGACTGCGGCCCGAGTGGATCTGGTTCGCCGAGGACGAGGGAGGCGAAGTCCTCGCCCGGGCCCTGTGGTGGGGCCGTGAGGACAGTGAGCGGCCCGTCGCGCTCGACTGCCTCCAGGTCCGGGCCACGGTCGCCGATCCGGCGACCGTCGCCGCCGGCCTGCTCGCCGCCGGACACGCGGCGTTCGGGAGCCTCCCCGTCTACAACATCTCGTTGCCCCGCGACCGGCGTGCCGGCCCCGACCTCGCCGAGGCCGTCGCCTGGCGCCGGGAGGCGGCGTACAGGGCGGGGCTGACCAGCGTGATCGAGCGCCTGCCTACGAGTGGACCCGCCCCGAGCCGGCGCCGGGGGCGTCCCCGGCCGCGGGAGCCCCGGGAGCCGGCGGACGGCTGGTGTTCCGCGAGGGCACGGACGCGGAGTTCGTGGAGGCGTTCGCCCGCGTCTCGGTGGGCAGCCTGGACGTGCACACCCGCACGGAGCTGCGCTCCATGGACGCCGGCCGACTGGCCCGGGAGGACGTCGAGTTCTACCGCGACTGTCCCGGCGAACGCTCCTGGTGGCGGCTGGCGGAGCTGCCGGACGGCACCCTGGCCGGCGTGGCGGTTCCCTCCGCGACCCCCTACCACCGCAACGTGGGCTACCTCGGGGTCGTGCCGGAACAACGCGGCAAGGGCCTGATCGACGAGATCCTCGCGGAGATCACCCGCTTCCACGCGGCCCAGGGCGCCCGGCGCGTCACCGCGACGACCGACACCGTGAACATCCCGATGGCCGCCGCGTTCGACCGCGCCGGTTACGAGGTCACGGAGATCCGCCTGGTCCTGGAAGGGCCGTCGCGGGCGTGAGCGCGGGGCGGTAGCCTCCGGGCCGGAGGCAGACCGGGGCGGGCCGGAGTCGGCCGGGGCCGGTGGAAGGGGGGACGGATGCCGATCGCCGAGTTGCAGGTGTACTCCGTCGAGGAGGCCGACGTCTCGGGCGGGGTGTGCGTCGTCCGCGTCGTCGGCGGGACCGCGCGGGCCGGCCAGGTGTACACCGCCGGGGGCCTGCGGCTCGGTCTGGCCCGCATCGAGGCGTGGGGAGCGCCCCGGGACTTCGTGGATCCCCCGCACGCGGCGCGGGTCCACCTCACCGGGCCGATGGTCGCGCTCCTTTCCCGGGGGCAGGTGCTGACCTGCGTACCGCCCGCCGGGCACGCCTTGGACGACCTGGAGACCTGGCTGGCCACCGATCCGCCGCTGCGCGAGGAACCGCACCCGGGCCCCCTGCGCGCCCTCGCCGTGGCCCGGATGCACGACGAGTCGCTGCCCGACGCGGTGCGGCTGCGCTGGGGCCGGGTGGCCCTGGCCGCGGTCGCCCGGGTGGAGCACCGGGACGCCGTGGAACGCGGGGTCGAGCGGGCGGCGGTACGGGGCTACCTCATCGAGCGGTTCGGGCCCGGCCCGGGAGGCGACCCCGCCGAGCTGTGCCGCGAGGTGCTGGCACTGATCGACCTGACCCCGGCGCGGGCGGCGGCCGAGGCCCGGGTCTGGCGGGACCTCCCACGGGAGCGCATCCTGCGCCTGCGCCGGATCAAGAACCTGCTGCCCTGGATGACCCTGGTCCGGGCCCACCTGGCGGCCGACGACCCCCTCAGGGCGGCCGTCGACGCCTGGACGGCCCTCGCGCCGCGGCTCCCCTGAGCCGCGGTCCGGCGCTCGGGTGAGCCCGGGCTCTCCCCAGCCGCGGTCCGGCGCGTCGGCGCCCCGTGTCGGCTAGCCGGCCTTGGCGGCGTTGCCCAGCACGTTCGTCGGGGTGATGCGCAGGACCACCCGGAGGTTCTCGGCGGGCGCCTGCGCGTACTCCTTGCCGCCGCCCGGTCCCAGGTACTCCTCCGCGATCCGCACGGCGACCGCCCGTCCCGTGTCCTCGGTGACCGAGGCGGTGCCGCGGATCTCCGCGTAGAGGAACGGATTGGTCAGGTCGAAGACGGTCAGGCCGACCCGCGCGTCACGGACGATGTTCCGTTCCTTGCGGCGCCCCTGCTCGGTGGAGACCAGCAGTTCGTTCCCGTCGCGAGTCACCCAGACCACCGAACTCTGCGGTCCGCCATCGGGGTTGAGCGTCGTCAGCACGGCCGGGTGCGGCGCGTCCAAGAGCTTGCGTACGGCGTCGTTCAACTCAACAGTCATACGGCGCAGGCTAGTCGGGGGCGTGCGACGGCACGCCGGGTTTCCGCGCCGCCGGTGCGATTAACCGAGGTCCGCCCCCTCAGCCCCAGGCGAGGTTGCGCCAGGGGCTCCCCGGGTCGCCGGTCAGCTCACGGTGCGCGGTCGCCATCTCCTGGTACCACGGCCCGAATTCCTCCTCGTCGAACTGCATGCAGCGCCCGAGGACGAACCCCGCCGAGAGCTCCTCCCAGGAACGGTAGGCGATCCGGCAGGCCTTCCCCGCCCGCACCACGGCGTCCTCGGCCTCGGCGAGCGTCCCGAAGCGGGCGCCGACGCCCCAGCGGGCCATCTGGGAGGCCCGGCCGTAGTCCCACGCTTCCACGGACCGCACGTGCTTGCCCTCGCCGAGCACCCCGTCGGCCCGGAACCGCTGTTCGTAACGGGTGATGCGGCCGATGACCCGCTGGACGCCCGCGATCTCGCCCTCCACCTCGGCGGTCGGGCGCGGCTGTGCGACCGTGACCCCTTCGGGGGTCAGCCGGGGCTCGGCGGCCCGCTCGGCGTTGGCGCGCAAGGTCGCCTCCGTGGCGTGCCGCCAGTGCTCGACGTCCACGGGCCCGGCGAACTCCTGGGCGAGCGCCTGGCGCACGCGGAGCGCGAACTCCCATACGGGGCTGACCATGTCGGCCCGCAGCAGCCGCTCGACGGTGACGAGCCATTCCTCCCGGGTGGTGACGCCCCAACTGTCGCGGAGCTTGTCGCGCTCCTTCGTATAGCCGTGCCCGTGGTGGGCCAGGGCGTTCCAGAACTCGCCCGCGCGCACGGCCAGATGCGCGCCGCAGGCCAGCCCGAAGGCGACGGGGCCGTGCAGGGGTCCGCCGACGCGGAGGGCGTGGACCTTGCCCCGCTCCAGGCCCACGTATCGCGGCCGGCGGCCGTCGTGGTGAGCCCAGCCGGCGCGGTGCGCGGGCGTGGCGGGCAGCAGGGTCTCGAAGGGTGTTCCCGGGTTCAGCGCCAGGTAGGCGGGCCCGTCGGGCGGGTAACTCTCGCAGAACCAACCGAGGTCGACGCTCTCGAAGACCAGGTCGGGGGAGGGGGCGGGCAGCATCCCCTTGGTGAACACCACGTACGCGTCGGCGCGCGCCCGGGGCAGGTGGACCCGGCGGCGCCGTATTCGGGTGGGATGGGCGTCCTGGAAGGACCGTTCCTGCGGTACGAAGAGGTCGGCGAGTGCGAGGGCGTCGAAGAACGCCGGCCAGTTCCCGGCGGCCTTGGCCTCTTCCAGCTCGTGTTCTACGGTGCTCGGCGCGGTCCACGTCCCCATGGGGAGACCCTATCCGGGCGTGTCGGACGGCAGTCGGCGGGCGAGGCGACCGGGATGTCCGGGGGGACGCGTCACGCTGGGTGAGGAGGCGCGTCCGTATGGGTCGCGGTCGGGGGTGAAGGGGTTTGGCCTGGTCAGGCAGGGGTTTCGCGCTGTTGCGCGGCGTGTCGGGGGCTGCGGAGGAGTGGCTCCGGTTGCGGTAGGTGACCGGCTGTCGGTCAGTGGTATGGGGCACCTCCAAGGCCCCGCGTCATCGGAACAGACGTTCACTGACATCTCTGAACAGGAGCGAGCCGTTGCACCGCATCACCCGCTACTCCGTCCCCGCCGCCCTCTGCGTGACCCTGCTGACCGCCTCCCCCGGCATCGCGGCGGCCGTGTCCACGCCGGAGCGCTCGACCTTCGCCGCCTCGGAGCAGGCCGTTCCCGGCAGTGAGGCGCTGCTCGCGCAGGTCCAGTCGCTCGGCGCCGCCGCCGGAGTGCTCGAACCCGTCACCGACCTGGTCTCGGCGGTGTTGAAGTCGCCGAACGGGAAGGTCTCGGAGGCCGACCTGGCCGCCGTCAAGACGAAGCTGGAGCCCGCGTTCGCGGAGCTGCGGCAGAGCCTGCCCGCTTCGGCGGCGCCGCTGCCGGCGCCCGTACCGGCGGACCCGGTGCTCGCGAAGCCCGCTGCCGCGCCGCTGGACCCGCCGGCCGACCCGGCCGCGAAGCCTCCGGTCGCCCAGCCGGCGAAGCCTCCGGTCGCCGAGCCGGCGAAGCCTCCGGTGGCCCAGCCTCCGGTGGCCCAGCCTCCGGTCGCCCAGCCGGCCAAGCCCGCCGACCCGGTCGCCCAGCCGGCGAAGCCTCCGGTCGCCGAGCCGGCGAAGCCTCCGGTGGCCCAGCCGGTGAAGCCTCCGGTCGCCGAGCCGGTGAAGCCTCCGGTCGCCGAGCCGGTGAAGCCTCCGGTCGCCGAGCCGGTGAAGCCTCCGGTCGCCGAGCCGGCGAAGCCTCCGGTCGCCGAGCCGGCGAAGCCTCCGGTGGCCCAGCCTCCGGTCGCCCAGCCGGCCAAGCCGGCTGCTCCGGCCGTCGCGCCCGCCGTCGCGCCCAAGGCCGCTCCCGTCGACAAGGCCGGCGCGGCCGTCGACAAGCTCAAGGCATCGGTCGACGGCCTCATGAAGGTCGCGGCGACCGGTAGCGGCTCGGCCGACGCCAAGGCCAAGGCGGACATGGTCGTCACCGACCTCGGCGCCGTCCTGCTCGCCCTGATCAACGGTTCCGGTCAGCACAAGGCGCCCACCGCCTAAGCGGTACCCCGGTACCCCGGTACGGCGGTACCCACGAACCCCGCGTCCCCGGCGACCTTCTCGCGTCGGGGACGCGGCGGATCGCGGTCCCCTCCCCCGCCGGGGCCCGCGGAACCGTACGACCCCCGTGCCACCGCGCGACCGGCCGACCCCTCTTGACGCCCCCTCGCGCCGGGGAGACGCTCCCGGATCTCGCCCGTATCCGAACGGGCGGTCGCACACTGGGGGGCGGGCATGCCGCAGGAGTCCGTGCGGACGGCGGGGGAGCTGCGCACGCGGCTCGCGGAGCGGGCGGCACGCTGGTCCGTCAGCGAGCACCTCGCCGACGAGGAGCCGGTCCCGCGCCCCTCCCTCGGCCTGGACCCGGCCTCGCGCCCGACGACCGCCGCCGCGGCGGGGACCGTCGATCTGCGCGCACTGATCGGCCGCGCGAGCGGCAATCCCCACCTCACCCGGCGCAGGGCGGCGCACGGCCTGCTGCCCGGGAGCCGGGAGTCGGCCGCGACGCTTGCGACCGCCGTGGACTGGCGGGAGCGATGGGGGTGGCGCTGGATCACCCGGGTCAAGGACCAGAACCCGTGCGCGTCCGGCTGGGCCTTCGCGGCGGCCGGCCTGGTGGAGTCCATGGCCCGGATCGAGCACCACGTGTGGGCCGTGCGCTCCGAGGGTGACCTGCGCGACGGGCTGCGGCTGACGTGTGGGCAGGCCTCGGACCCGGAGACCGCGCTCGACTGGATCCGCGACAACGGCGGCCTCGCCGACCCCGACTGCCGTCCGTACACCACTCCGCCCCCCGGCCTGCCCCCCGAGCGGCGCGACGCCTGGGGTTCCGAGTACACGCCGAGCTGGGACCGGTCGGGCCGGACCGTACGGATCGGCGACTACGTGCGGCTCGGTGACGTCCGCCAGCAGAAGGTCTGGCTCGACACGGTCGGCCCGCTCACCGCCTGCCTCGACGTGTACGAGGACTTCTTCGGGCTCGGGTCCGGCGTGTACCACCGCGTCGACGGCCGACTGGTGGGCGGGCACTGCGTGTTGATCGTCGGCTACGACGACGCGGCGGGCTGCTGGCTCTTCAAGAACTCCTGGGGCACCCGCCACCACGCCGACGGCTACGGGCGGATCGCGTACGGCGAGGCGCGCGTCGACCACTGGGCCAAGTGCGGACTGAGCGACACCAACATCGACCCGTGGAGCAAACGCCGGCTGCACGCGGGCAACGTCTACGAGAGCGGCAACGGTCGCGCCCACCGCAACTTCGAGCTGGCGGCGCCGACGGGCGACGGCGGGCTTCGGCACTGGTGGCGCGAGGGCGAGCCCCCCTTCGCGTGGAGCCCGGGCAAGACCTTCGCGCACGACGCCTCGGGCCGGCCCGCCTTCACCGGCTCCACCTACAACCGGAACATGGAGTCCCTGCACGTCACCACCGGCGGCCGGCTGCGCCATTGGTACTACGAGCAGTCCGGCGGGGCCTGGCGCGACGGCGGCGCCTTCGGCCCGGGCGACGCGGCGATCGGCTCGACCCCGGCCCTCATCCAGAGCGACTACGGAAAGCCCGGCAACTTCGAGGTGGTGGTGCGCACCGCCGACGGACGCCTGAACCACTGGTGGCGTATCAACGGCGCGCCGTGGACCTGGAACGACGGCGGCCGGTTCGCCTCCGGGATCGCCCATTACGGGCCCGCCCTCGTCCAGACCCGCTCCCGCCGGCTCGAACTCGTCGCGACGCGCACCGACGGCCGGATGCAGCTGTGGTGGCGCGACGACCGCGACCACTTCGCCTGGCATTCGGGCGAGGTCTTCGGCAGTGCGATCACCTCCGCGCCGTGTCTGATCGAGGGCCAGTACGGGGCCCGCGACGAGGAGACCGTCGGGAACTACGAGCTGTGCGTGGCGGGGGCGGGAGGCCGGGTCGAGCACTGGTGGCGCGCGAACGCGGGCGGCGGGGCATGGGTGCGCGGCGCGGTCTTCGGGCGGGACGCCCTCGCCGTCACGGGGATGCTCCAGGGCAGCTTCGGGTTCGACCTGGAGGTGATCGTCCTGCGCACCGACGGCCTGCTCCAGCACTACCGGCGCGACGGTTCGGGGTGGCACACCGGACCGGTGATCGGCCCGGCCTGACGCGGGCTCCCCGAAACGCCCCGAGACGCGCGAGACGCCCCGACGAGGCCGGGCGGACGGTCGACGCGGCCCGGTGGTCCGGTGGTCCGCATCCTGGACGGACGAGTCCCTTGTATTACTCATGTATCTATCCTGTGCGCATGACCTCCGCGCCCCCTGCCGTGACCGCCGCCGACCGCGTCTACCACCACGTCAAACAGGGGGTGCTCGGCCGCCGCTACGAGGGCGGCGTCCTGCTCACGGAGGGCGAGGTGGCCGAAGCCGTCGGGGTGTCCCGCACGCCGGTGCGCGAGGCACTGCTGCGCCTGGAGACCGAGGGGCTGCTGAAGCTGTACCCGAAGAAGGGCGCGCTGGTCCTGCCCGTCTCCGCGCAGGAGATCGCCGACGTCATCGAAACCCGTCTGCTGGTCGAGGAGTTCACCGTCCGCAAGGCCGTACCCGCCCCGCCCGGCCTGCCGGAGCGGCTCGCCGCGCTCATCGAGGAGCAGCGCCGGCACGCCGAGGAGGGGGACCTGGTCGCGCTGATGGCCGCCGACCGGGCCTTCCACGCGGAGATCGTGCGCAGCGCCGGTAACGCCATCCTGGACCGGCTCTACGACCAGCTCCGTGACCGGCAGCTGCGGATGGGCGTGGCCCTGCTGCACGCCCACCCCGAGCGGGTGGAGCGGACGCTGGCCGAGCACGCCGAGATCCTGGACGCCCTGCGCGCCGGGGAGCCCGAGACGGCCGCCGCCGCCGTACGGGCGCACGTGGGCCGGGTCGAGGCGCTGGTGCGGGGGGCCGGCCGATGAGCCTGCCCGCGCAGCCCTCGCGGCCGCCCCTCGATCCCCCCGGCGGTCGCCGGGCCCTCGCCGTCTGGGCGATCGGCGTCGCCGTGTACTTCGTCGCGGTGATCTTCCGGACCAGCCTGGGCGTGGCCGGGTTGGACGCCGCCGACCGCTTCCGGGTCGGTGCGTCGGCGCTCGCCACCTTCTCCCTCCTCCAACTGCTGGTCTACGCGGGCATGCAGATACCCGTGGGGCTGATGGTGGACCGGCTCGGCACCAAGCGGGTGCTGACGCTCGGGGCGACGCTGTTCACCGTCGGACAGCTGGGGTTCGCGCTGGCGCCCTCCTACGGCACGGCGCTGGCCGCGCGCGCCCTGCTGGGCTGCGGTGACGCGATGACCTTCATCTCCGTGCTGCGGCTCGGCACCCGCTGGTTCCCGGCGCGCCGGGGACCGCTGATGGCGCAGTTGGCCGGGCTGGTGGGCATGGCGGGCAACCTCGTCTCCACGCTGGTGCTGGCGCCGGTGCTGCACGGGGTCGGCTGGGTGCCGGCCTTCGCGGGGAGTTCGGTGGCGGGCCTCGTCGTCATGGTGCCGCTGGTGCTGTTCCTGCGGGACCACCCGGAGGGGCACGCGCCGCCGCCCGTCGCGCGCGCCGCCGGAGGCGGGTTCGTACGCCGTCAGATCGCCGATTCCTGGCGGCAGCCCGGTACCAGGCTCGGGCTGTGGGTGCACTTCACGACGCAGTTCCCGGCGATGGTGTTCCTGCTGCTGTGGGGGATGCCGTTCCTGGTCGAGGCGCAGGGGCTGACGCGGACCACCGCGGGCGGGCTGATGACGCTGATCGTCGTCGCGAACATGGGGTTCGGGCTGCTGTACGGCCAGCTCGTCGGCCGCCGTCAGGCCGCGCGGATACCACTGGCGCTCGGCACGGTCGCGGTCACCGCCGCGCTGTGGGGCGCGGTGCTCGCCTACCCCGGCGAGCGGGCGCCGATGTGGCTGCTGACCGCGCTGTGCGTGGTGCTGGGGACCTGCGGACCGGCCTCGATGATCGGCTTCGACTTCGCCCGCCCGGCCAACCCGGCGGAGCGCCAGGGGACCGCCTCGGGTATCACCAACATGGGTGGTTTCCTCGCGTCCATGACGACGCTGCTGGCGGTGGGCGTCCTGCTCGACGCCACCGGGGACGACTACCGGATCGCCTTCTCGTCGGTCTTCTTCCTGGAGGTGCTCGGCGTCACCCGGATACTGCGGCTGCGCCCCGCCGCCCTCGCCCGCGAACGGCTCCCGCTCGCGACCGTGCCCGACCCCGACCAGGTCACCCCGGCCCGCGCCCGCACCTGACGGGCGACCCGGGCGACCCCGGGTACGGGGTGCGCCGCGCCGTATCCGGGGCCGTATGCGGCGCGGGGCGGGCGGGTCCGGTTCCGGGTGCCTACGGGGTCACGGCGAAGTGCGCCAGGATCGCGTCCGCCAAGGCGTGGTCGCCCTCGACCTTCACCCGGTCCGCGACGGTGCGCGGCCGAACCCGCCCCGCCGCGAGCCGCACGTACGTCTCCCAGTCCATGGCCAGGGTCACCGCCGGACCCAGCGAGGGTGCCTTGTCCAGGGTTCCCCGGCCCTGCGCGTCCACCCGCACGGTCCGCATGAACTCCAGCTCCCCGTGCACGTCGAGCACCACGGCCGAGTTCGGGGGCGCGCCCGCCTCCTTCGCCACCACCTTCGGCAGCCCGGCCAGCAGGATGTCCCGCGCCACGTGGGCGCCCGGCGAGTCCAGGTTCCCCGGCACGCCCAGCGCCGTCCGCAGGTCCTGCTCGTGGATCCACACGTCGAACGCCCGCAGCCGCAGCGCGAACTCCAGCGTCACCTGGTCGCCCAGCGGCCCCCGCACCAGCGCGTCCGGCTCCCGCTTCTCGTTGCGCAACTGCCGCTGTCGCCGAATGACGGTGTACTCCAGCTCGGAGGTCATCTCCGGGGCGGTGTGGTGACGCCGCACGTCAACCTGCACCTCCATGTACCGGGTGAACTCGTCCACCACGTGGCGCAGGTCGCGCGGCAGCGTGTGGATCGGCCGCGGATCGCCGAGCTGCTCGCACTCGATGCCGATGATGTGTGACACCACGTCACGTACGGACCAGCCGGGGCAGGGGGTCGCCCGGTTCCACTCGCCCTCGGTCAGGGGGAGGACCAGCTCGGATATCGCCTCGATGGAATGGGTCCACGCGTCGGCGTAGGGCTGAAGGCTGGGATGGACGGTCAACGGGACCCCTCGCGTGCTGTTCAGTGGCGCGTTGTGGACTGTGCCCAAAACTACGCTGCCGGTGAGCGCCCCGGCAGTGCTTTCGTGTGACGATCGTAGGCCCGAGCTGACGGACACAATGCAAGGACGGTGGTAGTGTGCGCGCCTCTCTGATCCAAGTCGCCGTGAGCGACGGCGAGTCGGTCGCCTCCCGACGGGCCCGGGTGGCCGATCTCGTACGGGAGCAGTCCGCCGCCGACCTCGTCGTGCTGCCGGAACTGTGGACGGTCGGGGCCTTCGCCTACGAGCAGTTCGAGACCGAGGCGGAGCCGCTGGACGGCCCGACGTACGAGGCGATGTCCAAGGCCGCGAGCGACGCCGGGGTCTGGCTCCACGCGGGCTCGGTCGTGGAGCGCGCCGGTGACGGCTCCCTCTACAACACGGCGCTGGTCGTCTCCCCGGCCGGCGAGCTCGCGGCCAGCTACCGCAAGATCCACCGCTTCGGCTTCGACCAGGGCGAGGCCGTGCTGATGGCCGCCGGGGACACCCTGACCACGGTGAACCTGCCGGAGCAGACGCTCGGCATCGCCACCTGCTACGACCTGCGGTTCCCCGAGATGTTCCGCGGCCTGGTCGACGCGGGGGCGACGACGATGGTCGTGGCCGCGGGCTGGCCGGCCCGGCGCAGGGCCCACTGGACGCTGCTCAACAGGGCGCGGGCCGTGGAGGACCAGGTGTACGTTCTGGCCTGCGGCCTCGCCGGCACCCACGCGGGCGTCGAGCAGGCCGGACACAGCCTCGTGGTGGACCCGTGGGGCGAGGTGCTCGCGGAAGCCGGGCCGGGCGAGGACGTCCTCACGGTGGAACTCGACCCGGCGAAGGTCGCGCAGACGCGGGAGCAGTTCCCGGCGCTGAAGGACCGCCGGCTCGGACGCTGAGACGACGGTTGGCCGCCCGGGCGGCGGGTACACGTGCGGCGACGACGCAAGGACCGGCACAAGGACCGGCACAAGGGGGAGGGCCTCATGTCCGAGGAGACCGACGCCATGGTCGAGGCCGCGCTGGAGCCGCACGAACCGACCCCGGGCGAGGTCGCGGCCCGCGACCGGGTGCGCGCCGAGGCCACCGGCATGACCCACCACCAGGCCGCCGCCGCCCTGGACCGGGCCCTGCACGCCGTCGGCGACGCGGCCGGCGCCGACGCCCCCACCCGCGCCGCTCTCGCCGAATGGCAGCGGATCACCGACCTCCTCGTCGACCACGGCGGCCCGTACACCCCCGAGGCCGATCCCTACGCGCAGGGCCAGTTGAGCGCGCGCCACCGTTGACGCGGTCACCGCGCCCACAATCGCTCCCACCGGACTACCGCTCCTCCCGCTCCTTCTCGGCCATCCGGATCACGCACACCGCGACCGCGATCAGCAGCGCCGCGTCCGCCTCCTCCCGTACCACGTCCACCGCGTAGGTGTCGCGTACCCGGTACCACTGGCGGGAGACCAGCGCGAGCAGCTCGCCGTCGTACTCGATCTTGAACTCGCGGTCGAGGAGGCGCCCGCTGACGTCAAGCCCGGTGCCCTCGGCCAAGGTGACGAGGTAGTGGTTGCGCAGCAGGGAGAGCCGCTTCTTGCGGATCACCGCGAGCCGGCGGTCGTCCCGCTCCAGGGTCATCGCGTCCCGGAAGGAGAGCCACTTCTCCCGCAGGGTGATCAGGACGCGGCCGTCGCGGTCCTTGAGCTCCAGCGTGTCGCGCAGGCGCAGGGCCTTGCCGTCGACGAGGTAGGCCTGCCGGCCGTCCTCGTCCTCGATCCAGTAGTCGTCCCCGATGGCCAGTACTTTGTCCCGTACGAGGTATTTCATGGCGTGATCCGTGCCCGCGATAGGTTGCCGCCATGCCTCTGCTCTATGTCACCGACCTGACGTACCCGGCGCGCGGTCGCCGCTATTGCGACGAGGACATATTCCTCACCGGGCGCCTGCGCGGACACTTCCCGCTGGCTCTGTGCCACCCGCGCGACGCCGTGGCCCTGATGGGCGGCTTCGACGCGGTGGTCGTGCGCAACAGCGGCCCGGTCCTGCACTACCAGGAGGCCTACGACGCCTTCCGCGCCGCCGCCCGCGCCACGGGCGCCCGCGTCTACAACCCGCTGACCGGCCGCGGTGACATGGCGGGCAAGCAGTACCTGACGGACCTGACGGCGGCCGGCTATCCCGTCATCCCGACCGTCGACGACCCGGCGCGGCTGCACCTGCTGCCCGAGGTTCCGCAGTACGCGGTCAAGCCCAAACAGGGCGCGGACTCCATCGGCCTCACCTTCACCGCCGACCCCTCCACCGCCGAGCCGGGGCGCTCCCTGATCCAACCGCGGATCGACTTCGCGTACGAGGTGTCGTTCTACTTCGTGGACGACGCCTTCCAGTACGCCCTCTACGCCCCGGACCCGGAGCGCCGCTGGGAGCTGGAGCCCTACGCCCCGACCCCGGCCGACCTGGCCTTCGCCCGCACCTTCGTCGAGTGGAACACCCTCGCGCACGGCATCCAGCGCGTGGACGCCTGCCGCGCCCCCTCCGGCGACCTCCTCCTGGTCGAGCTGGAGGACCTCAACCCCTACCTCTCCCTCCACCTCGTCCCGACCGAGGTCCAGGACGCCTTCGTCACCGCCCTCGCCCGCTCCCTGGACTCCTTCCTGTCCTAGAGCTCGCCGGTGTCGAGGTCCAAGTCGAACGGCTCCGGCAGCCGCACGGCCGTCCCGAACGGATGCGGCCCGTCGACCTTCGCGTAACCGAGCCGCCCGGGCTCGGAGAACAGGGTGACGGTCTTGTCCAACCGGTCGACCAGCAGGTAGAGCGGCGCGCCGTACTCGGCGTACCGCTTGCGCTTGACGACGCGGTCGGTCTCGGCGTTGGACTCCGAGGTCACTTCGACGATCAGCAGGGTCTGGTCGGGGAGGAGGGACGAACCGCCGCGCGCGAGGTGATCGGGTACGACCGCCACGTCAGGGACGTACCAATTGGGCGATCTCGGCAGGTCGAGATTGCCCGAGCCTTCGACACAGCCGAGCTCATCCACCCGTCGTTCGATCTGGCGGCGGACGATCTTCGCGGTCCGTTCGTGGTCCCAGCTGGGCGTCACGTTGCTGATGACCCCTTCAATGATCTCGGTGCGGTCGCCGCTGTGGTGCTGGATGGCGTACTTCAGGGCACGCTCGGGGTCGATGCCTTCGCCGTAGTCGTGCGCGGTGGTCATGCCGGACGCCTCCTTCGATGCCTGCGGCCAGCCTGTCACGGCGGCCCGCCGAGCGGCGTCACCCCTGGGGGTACAGCTGGACGGGGATGGCAAGCTTGAAGGATGAACGATGCTGCCCCGGCGCCCACCCCCGCGCCCGCGCCCCGCCGTGCCCGTGTCCGCGCCCCCGAGCTGATCGGCAAGGGCGGCTGGCTGAACACCGGTGGGAAGGACCTGACGCTCGCCGACTTCCGAGGTCGCGTACTGATCTTGGACTTTTGGACCTTCTGCTGCATCAACTGCCTCCACGTCCTGGACGAGCTGCGCGAGTTGGAGGAGAAGCACCGCGACACCGTGGTGATCGTCGGCGTGCACTCGCCGAAGTTCGCGCACGAGGCCGAGCACGCGGCCGTCGTGGACGCCGTCGAGCGGTACGAGGTGCACCACCCCGTCCTGGACGACCCCGAGCTGGCCACCTGGAAGCAGTACGCCGTACGCGCCTGGCCGACGCTCGTGGTGATCGACCCCGAGGGTTACGTCGTGGCCCAGCACGCCGGCGAGGGCCACGCGCACGCCATCGAGCGGCTGGTGGAGGAGCTGGAGGCCGAGCACGCGGCCAAGGGGACGCTGCGGCGCGGCGACGGGCCGTACGTCGCCCCCGAGCCCGTGGCGAGCGACCTGCGGTTCCCCGGGAAGGCGCTGCTGCTGCCCTCGGGGAACTTCCTGGTGTCGGACTCCACCCGGCACCAGCTGGTGGAGATCGGGGCGGACGGGGAGAGCGTCGTCCGGCGCGTCGGCAGCGGTGAGCGCGGTTTCACCGCCGACGCCTTCAGCGAGCCGCAGGGGCTGGCACTGCTGCCCGACGGCCGGGTCGTCGTCGCCGACACCGTCAACCACGCGCTGCGCACCTACGACCCCGCCACCGGGGCCGTCGAGACCGTCGCCGGGACGGGCCGCCAGTGGTGGCAGGGTTCGGCCACGTCCGGGCCCGCCCTCGACGTCGACCTGTCCTCGCCGTGGGACGTGGCGTGGTGGCAGGGCAGGGTGTGGATCGCCATGGCGGGCGTGCACCAGCTGTGGACCTGGGACCCCGCCGCGGAGACCGTCGCCGTCGCCGCCGGCACGACCAACGAGGGGCTCGTGGACGGGCCCGCCGCCGAGGCGTGGTTCGCGCAGCCGTCCGGGCTGGCCGCGACCGAGGACCGGCTGTGGGTCGCCGACTCCGAGACCAGCGCCCTGCGCTACCTGGAGGCGGAGGGCGAGGGGTACGTCGTACGGACCGCCGTGGGCACCGGACTCTTCGACTTCGGCCACCGCGACGGAGACGCGGCCGAGGCCCTGCTCCAGCACCCCCTCGGGGTGACCGCGCTGCCCGACGGCTCGGTCGCGGTCTGCGACACCTACAACCACGCGCTGCGCCGCTTCGACCCGGCGACGGGCGAGGTCTCCACCCTCGCCACCGACCTGCGCGAGCCGAGCGACGCCGTCCTGGTCGACGGGGACATCGTGGTGGTGGAGTCGGCCCGGCACCGCCTGACGCGGCTGCGGCTGCCCGAGGAGGCGGTACGGGTCGACGCGGTCGCCCACCGTACGCGGCGCGCCGCGACCGAGGTCGCGCCCGGCACGCTCCGGCTCGACGTGGTCTTCCAGGCGCCGAGCGGGCAGAAGCTCGACACCCGCTACGGGCCCTCCACCCGCCTGCTGGTCTCCTCGACCCCGCCCGAGCTGCTGGCGGCGGGCGAAGGCGCAGGCACGGACCTCTTCCGGGAGCTGGCGCTGAACCCGGCCGTCACCGAGGGCGTCCTGCACGTCTCCGCGATGGCCGCGTCCTGCGACGACGACCCGGCCAACGAGTACCCGGCCTGCCACGTCCACCAGCAGGACTGGGGCGTCCCGGTGACCGTCACCGCCGACGGGACCACCCGCCTCCCCCTCGTCCTCGCCGGAATGGACGCCTAGCGGGAATGGACGCCCAGCCGGAACGCGCCGGCCGGAACGGACGCACAGGGCCGGGCGCACTCCCGTCCCGCGGACACCGCGGGACGGGAGCCGCCCGGCTCAGGGGTTCGGCGGTCAGCCCTCCAGGAAGGCGACCAAGGCGTTGGCGAGCAGGAACGGGTCGTCCGCCCCGCACAGTTCGCGGGCGCTGTGCATCGACAGGATCGCCACGCCGATGTCCACTGTCTGGATGCCGTGCCGGGCGGCCGTGATGGGGCCGATCGTCGTGCCGCAGGGCATGGAGTTGTTGGAGACGAAGGTCTGCCACGGCACCCCCGCCCGCTCGCAGGCCGCCGCGAACACCGCGCGCCCGCTGCCGTCGGTGGCGTACCGCTGGTTGACGTTGACCTTGAGGATCGGGCCGCCGTTGGCGCGCGGGTGGTGCGTCGGGTCGTGCCGCTCACCGTAGTTGGGGTGCACGGCGTGGCCCGTGTCCGAGGACAGGCAGACGGTGCCCGCGAAGGCGCGCGCCCGGTCCTCGTAGGAGCCGCCGCGCGCGAAGACAGAACGTTCCAGCACGTTGCCCAGCAGCGGGCCGTCGGCGCCGGTGTCGGACTGCGAGCCGTTCTCCTCGTGGTCGAAGGCGGCCAGCACGGGGATGTGGTCGAGCTTCCCGGCCCCGGAGACGGCCGCCAGCGCCGCGACACCCGCGTGCACCGACAGCAGGTTGTCCATGCGCGGTCCGGCGAGCAGCTCGCGGTCGCGGCCCAGGTAGGCGGGCGGCTCGATCGAGTGGACCATCAGGTCCCAGCCGGCCACCGCGCCCTGGGGCAGGCCCTCTTCCTCCTCCAGGAACGCGATCAGGTCGCCTTCCTGGACCTCGCCCAGACCCCAGATCGGCTGCATGTGACGCTGCTTGTCGAGCTTGAGCCCGTCGGAGTTCACCGACCGGTCCAGGTGCACCGCGAGTTGAGGAACGCGCAGTAGGGCCCGGTCCACGTTCACCAGGCGCTCGGTGCCGTCCCGCAGCGTCAGCCGGCCGGCCAGGCCGAGGTCGCGGTCCAGCCAGGTGTTGAGCAGCGTCCCGCCGTAGATCTCGACCGCGATCTGGCGCCAGCCCTGTGACCCGGTGTCGGGGGCGGGCTTGACGCGCAGGTTGGGGGAGTCGGTGTGCGCGCCGATGATGCGGAACGGGGTGTGGGCGGCGGCGCCTTCCGGCACGTACCAGGCGATGATCGCACCGCCGCGGAGCACGAACCTGCCCCCGGTGCCCGAGTCCCAGGCGTCCGTTTCCGACAACTGCCTGAAGCCTGCCTTTTCCAGCCGCTCGGCCGCGTTGGCGACGGCATGGTACGGCGACGGACTGGCCGTCAGGAAGGCCATCAGGTCGTCGGTGTGGCCGCGGTCGAAGTGGGCGGGAGAGGTCATGTGGTTCACCTTAACGACGGTCGTGTTCGCCATGGCCGGACTGCGGCGGATAGCGGAAAGGTCAGGGTGCCGCGGGTTGTGTGGCCCGCGATCCCGTCGTTTTCAGCCCGGCGGACGCTCGAATCTGCGCTGCAGTTGGCGCCGCTCGCCCCGCCGGATGCGCGGGAGCATCTCGGGGGTCTGCGGTGGTCGCTGCGCGCGTCTTTTGCGTCCGGCGCAGAAGATACAGGCCTCGCCCGGCGGCGCATCTGGGTCGATGGGTGCCCCGGGGTGTTCGGAGCACCCGGAGGCGTTGCGGGGGCGGGACAGTTCCCGGGCGACGATGAAGGCGCGGTGCAGGTCGTCCGCTATCCGTACGAAGTCGCCGGCGGGGGAGGAGATCCCGAGGTGGAAGCGCTGGTCCTCGATCGTGCGGAGGAATCCGCGCAGCAGCTCGGGGGTGTACGGGGGCTCGGGCACCGGGTACCCCAGCCGGCGCTGCTCCCCCGGGACGGGGGCGGCGGGGCCGGGGCGCCCGCCGTGCCGACGCAGGCCGAGCCTGCGCCGGTCGTTGCAGATCAGGCAGCGGCCCCAGCCTTCGGGCGCCTCGGGGTCGAGGGCGCCGTTGGGGTGCTCGGGGCAGCCGGTGTAGCTCTTGGCGGGGGCCAGTCCCGCGGCGGTCTGGAACGCGGTGTAGAGCGCGTCGGCGAGGCCCTCGTACTCGGCGGGGTGGGAGCCGTCGTACAGCTCCCGGGCGTGGTCGCCGAGGCTGCCCAGGGTCGCCTGCAGCTCCTTGAGGGCGTACGGCCGCCCGGTGGGGACGGAGTACCCCCTGCCGTTGCCGTGCTGATCCTGTGGAGTCATGCCTAGAGCGTCCCACGGTCGACTGACAAGGGGGGAATGCGCAGGTGGCGGGCCCCTGCGCCGAGCCCGGCGGCCCGGGGTGCCGCGGGGCGGCACCCCGGCCCGGGCGGGGCCCGTCACGACAGCGGCCGGGCCCCCCAGAGGGGGTCCGGCCGTGTGACCGTCGAAGCGGCGCAGCCTAGAAGGCGGCCTCGTCGAGCTCCATGAGGCTGTTGTCGACGCTCTCGGCCAGCGCGCGCTGGACCGAGACGCCCGGGAGGACCTCCGCGGCGAAGAACTTCGCGGCGGCGATCTTGCCGGTGTAGAAGGGGACGTCCTTCGCGGCGGCGCCGGCCAGCTTCTCGGCGGCCACGGCGGCGCCCTTGAGCAGCAGGTAGCCGACGACGACGTCACCGGAGGCCATCAGCAGGCGGGTGGTGTTCTGGCCGACCTTGTAGATGTTCTTTACGTCCTCGCCGGTGGCGGTGAGGTCGACGATCATCCGGCCGACGATGGCCTCCAGGTCCACGGCGGCCTTGGCGAGCGCGTCGCGGGCCGGGGCGAGGTCGTCGCCGCCGACGGCCTCGGCGAGGAACTTCTTGATCGTCTCGGAGAGGACGTTCAGGGAGGCGCCCTGGTCGCGGACGATCTTCCGGAAGAAGAAGTCCTGGCCCTGGATCGCGGTGGTGCCCTCGTAGAGGGTGTCGATCTTGGCGTCCCGGATGTACTGCTCGATCGGGTATTCCTGGAGGTAACCGGAACCGCCGAAGGTCTGCAGCGACTGCGCGAGCTGCTCGTACGACTTCTCGGAGCCGTAGCCCTTCACGATCGGCAGCAGCAGGTCGTTCAGACCGACCAGCGCGGAGGCGTCCTCGCCCGCGGCCTGCTTGACCTGGATCTCGTCCTGGACGGACGCGGTGTAGAGCACCAGGGCGCGCATGCCCTCCGCGTACGCCTTCTGCGTCATGAGCGAGCGGCGCACGTCGGGGTGGTGGGTGATGGTGACCTTGGGCGCCGTCTTGTCCATGAAGTTGGCCAGGTCCGGGCCCTGCACGCGCTCCTTGGCGTACTCCAGCGCGTTCAGGTAACCGGTGGAGAGGGTGGCGATGGCCTTCGTGCCGACCATCATCCGGGCGAACTCGATGATCATGAACATCTGGCGGATGCCGTCGTGCTTGTCGCCGATCAGCCAGCCCTTGGCGGGGTGCTGGTCGCCGAAGGTCATCTCGCAGGTGTTGGAGGCCTTGAGGCCCATCTTGTGCTCGACGTTCGTGGCGTAGACGCCGTTGCGCTCGCCCAGCTCGCCGGTCTCCCAGTCGAAGTGGAACTTCGGGACGAGGAAGAGGGACAGGCCCTTGGTGCCCGGGCCGTGGCCCTCGGGGCGGGCGAGGACGTAGTGGAGGATGTTCTCCGACATGTCGTGCTCACCGGAGGTGATGAAGCGCTTCACGCCCTCGATGTGCCAGGAGCCGTCGTCCTGCAGGACCGCCTTGGTGCGGCCGGCGCCGACGTCCGAGCCGGCGTCCGGCTCGGTGAGGACCATGGTCGAGCCCCACTGCTTCTCGACGGCGATCTGGGCGATCTTCTTCTGCGCCTCGTTGCCCTCCTCGAAGAGCACGCCGGCGAAGGCCGGGCCGGAGGAGTACATCCACACGGCCGGGTTCGCGCCGAGCAGCAGCTCCGCGTAGGCCCAGATGAGGGAGCGGGGCGAGGTGGTGCCGCCGATCTCCTCGGGCAGGCCCAGACGCCAGTACTCGGAGTCCATGAAGGCCTGGTAGCTCTTCTTGAAGGAGGCCGGGACGGGCGCGGTGTTGGTGGCCGGGTCGAAGACCGGCGGGTTGCGGTCGGCGTCCTCGAAGGAGGCGGCCAGGTCGTTCTCGGCGAGCTTGGTCAGCTCGGCCAGGATGCTCTTGGCGGTCTCGGTGTCCATCTCGCCGAACGGGCCGGTGCCGTACAGCTTGTCGCGTCCGAGCACCTCGAAGAGGTTGAACTCGATGTCGCGGAGATTCGACTTGTAGTGCCCCATGGCGACGGCTCCGTTAAGGCTCGGGGAGACAGGTTCCTCGTACATACCAATCGGTAACAACATGATGCTACCCGCCGGTAATAAGAGCAACCCTTCGGTCCGGACTGTGACCAGGCTCAAGCTCGCACCACACCGTCTTGCATCCCGCGCCCTGTGTCACCCCCCAGCGCAGGGCCACCGCGTCGAGCAGGGCCAGCCCGCGCCCGGACTCGTCGGTTCCGGTTGCCCGGCGCAGTACGGGCCACGCGCGCGGATCGGGGTCGGTGAGCTCGACCCGCGTACGGGCTGCCCTTCCGGTGATCCGCGGGGTGGTGACGCGCAGGGTGACGGGGGTGCCCGCGCCGACGTGGGTGATCACGTTGGCCAGCAGCTCGCTGACGCAGAGCTGTACGTCGTCGCACGGCTCCCCGAGGTGTTCCCGTACGGCCCGCCTGATGCCGGCCACCGCCTCGGGCGTGGCGAGCAGCCGCATGCTGAGCCCGTTCACCGGTCGGCCAGTACGGCGGCCAGGCGCTGCGCGGTGGCGGTGTTGCAGTTGCCGAGGGTGATCAGGGGCGGGTTGCCGTAGCCGCTGGCGTAGGAGGCGAGGTGGAGGTCGAGGGAGGGCAACGTGATCCCGTGGGCGGCGAGCGCGGCGCGGAGCTGCGCCAAGGCCTCGATGGCCTCGCGGTCGGCGGGGTGTGTGCTCATGGGGGGTTTCCGTTCCGGGTGCGGACTGACTGTGACGAACCGCTCACAGCGTGCGGCCGGGGTGCGTACCGTGGGAAGGGTTTTCGGCTCCACTGTGCGAGGTGTGGAAAGGCGGGCCCGACGATGGCCGCACGGAAGGACATTGACGGCTCGGCGAGCGTGCCGGCCTTCTACGGCAAGGAGTTGCGCTGGAAACGCGAGGCGGCGGGCCTGACGCTGGAGCAGACGGTCGAGGGCAGCTTCTACGGGGTCAGCTACCTGAGCGAGATCGAACGGGCCCAGCGGCGGATGCCGTTGGATTTGGCGCGTCATGTGGATGCCGTCCTGAGGACGGACGGCTTCTTCGAGCGGTGCTGCGAGGACGTCCGTAAGGCTCGCAACGGCACCCTCGCGCCGTACTTCGCCCCGGTTGCCGAGATGGAGAAGCGGGCCCGGTCCATCGAGGAGTGGGCCCCTGCGCTCATTCCCGGGCTGCTGCACACGGCGCCGTACACCCGGGCGATCACGCATGTCACGCACCCTCTCGACCTGCCGGAAGAGGTGGACGTGAAGGTGCGGAACCGACTTCAGCGAGGACGGCTCCTTGATGAACCGCAGCGGCCGGAATACTGGGTGATCCTGCACGAGTCGCTGCTGCGGAGCCCACTTTTGCCGCCCGAGGAGATGGCGGATCAGCTGGAACACGTGGCCGCACTGGCGCGCCGCCGCCGGATCGTTCCACAGATCCTTCTGTGGAATGCACCCCTCAGCCCGTTCATGGGGCAGTCGATGAAGCTCATGGAGTTCGACGAGGAGCCGCCGGTCATGTACACCGAGGGCCCGTATGACGGCCAACTCATTGACGATCCGGCACAGGTGAAGCGGTACCTGAAGGCATACGATCGGCTCAGGGCCGCCGCACTGTCGTCTGAGGCGTCCCTCGCCATGATCGAATCGACAGCCGAGGACCTACGAAATGGCAAGCAGCGCAGCTGATTTCCCCAAGGCCGTCTGGCGGACGAGCAGCTACACCAACGGCGACAACGGGGACTGCGTCGAGGTGGCGGACGGGCTGGACGGGGTCGTGCCCGTCCGGGACTCGAAGCGGCCGGGCGGCCCCGCGATCGTCGTCACGGCGGCGGCGTGGGCGCCCTTCATCGCCACCCTCAAGGCGGTCTGACCGGAACTTGGCCGCCAGGCGGCCCACCGCCTCGATAGGCTTCGGCCCATGTACGGCTACGACCAGAACCCGGGTGCCCAGCAGGGCTACGCGCAGCAGCCCTCTCAGGGGTACGCGCAACAGGCGCCGCCGCTGTACCCCGAGCCGTCCCCGCCCTCGCTCGCGGACGCCGTGCGGGCCTTCACCACGGGGCAGCTCGCCGCCGAGGACTTCCAGCAGATCTTCGCCACCTCGAAGGTCTACTGCCCGCGCGGTGAGACCCCCGGCTTCCTGGCGCTGCACAACACGCAGCAGCCGGTCATCCCGATGTTCACCACGCTCAAGGAGCTCCGCCGGTACGCGGGCAAGGAGTCCAAGTACTTCGTGATCACCGGAGCCGAGGTCATCGACCTGCTCCCGACCGGGTACGGCTTCGTCCTCGACATGGAGGGCGACCACCGGATGGTGTTCGACGCGAAGGCGGTCGAGCAGATGGTCGACTACGCGATGCGCCGCATGTATGGCTAGACGCCATTGCCGCGCAGGCGGCTAGTCGCCATTGCCGCGCAGCCGGCCGGCCGCCCCGCGCGAACGCACCCCCAGCCCGCCCCCGCCGAATCCCCGGCGGGGGCGGGCTTCGTCGTGTCCGGGACCGGGCGGGAATGCGGACGAGGGGGGCGCTGTTCAGTCGGGTGTGGCAGAAAGTTCGACTTTCAACTAAAGTCGAAGCAGAAGGAGGTTCCGACATGCCTGCAGTGACTGTGGAGAACCCGTTGACGCTCCCCCGCGTCGCGGAACCGGCCCCGGAGACCGCCGCCCGAAAGGTGCTGGCCGTCACGACCGCCCCCGGTGGTTTCGAGGGCGAGGGATTCCCGGTGCGCCGCGCGTTCGCCGGGATCAACTACCAGTACCTCGACCCGTTCATCATGATGGACCAGATGGGCGAGGTGGAGTACGCGCCGGGCGAGCCCAAGGGCACCCCCTGGCACCCGCACCGCGGCTTCGAGACCGTGACCTACCTGATCGACGGAACCTTCGTCCACCAGGACAGCAACGGCGGCGGCGGAGTCATCAACGGCGGCGACACGCAGTGGATGACCGCCGGTTCCGGCCTCCTGCACATCGAGGCCCCGCCGGAGTCGCTCGTCGTCAGCGGCGGGCTCTTCCACGGCCTCCAGCTGTGGGTGAACCTCCCCGCCTCCGACAAGATGATGCCCCCGCGCTACCAGGACATCGGCGGCGGTCAGGTGCAGCTGCTGACCACCCCGGACGGCGGCTCGCTGCTCCGTGTGATCGCCGGTGAGCTCGACGGGCACCAGGGCCCGGGCATCACCCACACCCCGATCACGATGATCCACGCGACCGTCGCCCCGGGCGCGCAGATCACCCTCCCGTGGCGCGAGGACTTCAACGCCCTCGCCTACGTCATGGCCGGGCGCGGCTCGGTCGGCGAGGACCGGCGACCAGTCCAGACCGGGCAGACGGCCGTGTTCGGCGAGGGCGGCTCGCTCACGGTGCGTGCGGACGCCTCGCAGGACTCCAACGCCCCGGCGCTGGAGATCGTCCTGCTCGGTGGCCGTCCCATCCGGGAGCCGATGGCGCACTACGGACCGTTCGTGATGAACAGCAAGCACGAACTCCAGCAGGCGTTCGACGACTTCCAGGCCGGTCGCCTGGGCACCGTCCCCACCACCCCCCGCACCCTCTGACGGCGAGTGGCGCGCCCCCGCGCGCCACTCCCCTCCCGGCACCGGTGCCCGACCCCCCTCGCGCGCACCGGTGCCGGGATCGGGCACCTATGCCGTTGCTCCCGCCAGTCTGACCCGTACGGCCCGTATGAGCGGGGACCGGGCCGGTGCCGCGGGGTTGACGGGAGCCGGTGGGAGGCGGGTGTCAGCCCTCGGAGTCGTCCGCCTTCGCCTGCTCGTACAGCTCGAACCAGATCGACTTGCCCTCGCCGCGGGGATCGACCCCCCACGTGTCGGCCAGCATCTCCATCAGCAGCACCCCGCGTCCGCTGGACGCCATCTCGCCCGGATGCCGCTTGTGCGGTAGCTCGTCGCTGGAGTCCGCGACCTCCACCCGCAGCCGCCGGGTCCCCAGCTCGCCCACCGCCTCCGCGACCAGCAGCGCGTCGCCGTCGGTGTGCGTCAGTACGTTGGTCACCATCTCCGAGACCATCAGTTCCGCCGAGTCCACCTGGTCCGGGTCCGCCCAGTCGTGCAGCAGCTCCCGGATCTGCCGCCGGGCGCCCGAGATCCGTTCCGGCTCCGCCTGGGCCACCGTCAGCATGGTGCGCCGGCCCGGGCGCGTGTAATGCGGGGCGGTCGTGCCGCAGCCACAGCCCGCCCCTTCCCGGCACAGCAGGACCACGGCTATGTCGTCCTCGCGCCGGTCGGCCAGCGGGCCGGTGGTGTGGTGCGAGGACGGGCCGTGGACGGTCTGCACCAGCAGGTCCGCGAGCTTCTCCAGGTGCTCCCCGTCCGGCCCGTCGCCGTCCGAGCCGCCGGCGTCCGGGCCCGCGGCCTCCAGGACGGCCCGCAGCCGCGCCCAGCCCGTGTCCAGGTCGTGTCCGCCGGTCTCGATGAGGCCGTCGGTGCACAGCATCAGCGTCTCGCCCGGCTCCAGGGTGAAGCGGGTGGTGGGGTAGTCGGTGTCCGGGACGATGCCCAGCGGGAGGCCGCCCGCCGTGGGCCGCATCAGGACCGTGCCGTCCGTCATCCGGACCACCGGGTCGGGGTGGCCCGCACGGGCCACCTCCAGGAGGCCGGTGCGGGGGTCGCACTCCATGTAGAGGCAGGTGGCGAAGCGCGGGCTGGTGAAGTCCGGGTCGGAGCCTCCGGCGGTGTGGGCGGTGGCGTACCCCTCGGAGTAGCCGTCGGGGTACCCGTCGGGCCCGTCCTTCTCCTGCGAGGAGCACAGCCCGGCGAGGAAGCGGGAAGCCCGGGAGAGCACCGCGTCCGGCCGGTGCCCCTCGGAGGCGTAGGCGCGGACCGCGATCCTGAGCTGACCCATCAGGCCCGCCGCCCTTACGTCGTGACCCTGGACGTCGCCGATGACCAGCGCGAACCGACCCGAGGGGAGCGGGATCATGTCGTACCAGTCGCCGCCGACCTGGAGCCCGCCGCCGGTCGGGACGTACCGTGCGGCGATCCGCATGCCCGGGATCTCGGGGCCGAGCTGGGGCATCATCGACCGTTGCAGCCCGGTGGTGAGTTCCCGCTCGGACTCCGTCACCCCGGCCCGCTGGAGGGCCTGGGCCAGCATCCGCGCCACCGTGGTCAGCACCGACCGCTCGTCCGGCGAGAAGGACACCGGGTGCTTGAAGGCCGCCATCCACGCCCCTATGGTCCGCCCGGCCACGATCAGCGGGACGAAGGCCCAGGAGGACCGGCCGAAGGGCTCCGCCAGCGGCCACGTGGCCGCGAAGCGCCGCTTGTACTCCTCGGGCGTCGGCAGGTAGACCGCCCGTCCGGTCCGCACCACCTCCGCCGCCGGGTAGGCCGTGTCCAGCCGCATCTCCGTGAAGGGGCTCTCGTCCCCCGGTCCGTGCCCGTGGTGGCCGATGACCGACAGCCGCTCGCCGTCCACGCCGAACACCGCCAGTCCGTCCGGGCTGAACCCCGGCATCGAGAGGGAGGCGGCGACCCGCAGCACCTCGGCCGTCGAGCGGGCCTCGGCCAGCGCCCGGCCCGCGTCCAGCAGGAACGCCTCCCGGGAGCGCCGCCAGTCCCCGGTGATCGGGGTGTGCGCGGCGGTCGTCCCCGGCTGCGGCTCGGCGATCTCCTGGACCGTGCCGATCAGCTCGTAGTCGACCCGGCCGCGCGTGGTGCGCGCCTGCACCGGCTTGGAACGGCTGCGTACGGTGCGCAGCACCCGCCCCTCCGCGTCCACGATCCGCAGCCGGGCCTCGGCGAGGGTGCCCTCGGCGACGGCGAGGTCCACGATGGCGTTGATCTCGTTCCAGTCCACGGGGTGGAACCGCGACCGCACGGCCACCTCGGGCAGGACGGCGGGCCCGGCGGGCAGCCCGAGCAGCCGGGCGGCCTCGCTGTCGAGAGTGACCATCCCGGAGGCGTTGTCCCATCGCCACAGACCGGTCGCGATGGCTGCCAGGACGTCCTCGGTGCGCACCCGGCCATCTTTACAGGTGATCAGCCGACGCTGCCTGTTCAGGGGGAGCGGCCCCCTGTTCCGGGCGGACCGGCCACCCGCCCGGGGCGGGCCGGGCCGCGTGTACGGGGCGCCCCGGCTTCCCGTACGGGGCCCGCCACGGCCGCGCCAGCGCGGTACCCGTCCCGGACGGTAACCTTGTGACGGTTGAATCCACCCTGGTATCGCGAAGAACTGGATGACTGATGCATCGGTACAGGTCCCACACGTGCGGCGAGCTTCGTGCCTCCGACGTCAACGCTGACGTCCGGCTGAGCGGCTGGGTGCACAACCGTCGAGACCTGGGCGGCATCCTCTTCATCGATCTGCGCGACCACTACGGCATCACGCAGCTCGTCGCCCGCCCCGGCACCGCCGCGAACGAGGCGCTGAGCAGCGTCAGCAAGGAGACCGTCGTCCGGATCGACGGCAAGGTCGTCTCCCGCGGCGCGGACAACGTCAACCCCGAGCTGCCCACCGGCGAGATCGAGATCGAGGTCTCCGAGGTCGAGGTGCTCGGCGCGGCCGGCCCGCTGCCCTTCACGATCAACACCGACGACGGGGTGAACGAGGAGCGGCGCCTGGAGTACCGCTTCCTCGACCTGCGCCGCGAGCGCATGCACCGCAACATCATGCTGCGCTCGGCCGTCATCGCCTCCATCCGCTCCAAGATGGTGGCCCTCGGCTTCAACGAGATGGCGACCCCGATCCTCACCGCGACCTCCCCCGAGGGCGCCCGTGACTTCGTCGTCCCCTCCCGCCTGAACCCGGGCAAGTTCTACGCCCTCCCGCAGGCGCCGCAGCAGTTCAAGCAGCTGCTGATGATCTCCGGCTTCGACCGGTACTTCCAGATCGCGCCCTGCTTCCGCGACGAGGACGCCCGCGCCGACCGCTCGCCGGGCGAGTTCTACCAGCTCGACGTCGAGATGTCCTTCGTCGAGCAGGAAGACGTCTTCCAGCCCATCGAGAAGCTGATGACCGAGCTCTTCACCGAGTTCGGCGGCGGCCGCGCGGTCACCTCGCCGTTCCCGCGCATCCCGTTCCGCGAGTCGATGCTCAAGTACGGCAACGACAAGCCCGACCTGCGCGCGAAGCTGGAGCTCGTCGACATCTCCGACGTCTTCGAGGGCTCGGAGTTCAAGGCGTTCGCCGGCAAGCACGTGCGTGCGCTGGCCGTCCCGGACACCGCCGGGCAGCCGCGCAAGTTCTTCGACGGTCTGGGCGAGTACGCGATCTCGCTGGGCGCCAAGGGCCTGGCCTGGGTGCGCGTGGGCGAGGACGGCGGCCTGACGGGCCCCATCGCCAAGTTCCTCACCGAGGAGAACATCAAGGTCCTCACCGAGCGTCTCGGCCTGGCCGCCGGCCACGCCGTCTTCTTCGGCGCGGGCGAGTTCGACGAGGTCTCCAAGATCATGGGCCCGGTCCGGGTCGAGGCCGCCAAGCGCGCCGGCCAGTTCGAGGAGAACGTCTTCCGCTTCTGCTGGATCGTCGACTTCCCGATGTACGAGAAGGACGAGGAGACCGGCAAGATTGACTTCTCGCACAACCCCTTCTCGATGCCGCAGGGCGGCATGAAGGACCTGGAGGAGAAGGACCCGCTCGACATCCTGGCCTGGCAGTACGACATCGTCTGCAACGGCATCGAGCTGTCCTCCGGCGCCATCCGCAACCACGAGCCCGAGGTCATGCTCAAGGCCTTCGAGATCGCCGGTTACGACGCGGAGACCGTCGAGCGGGAGTTCGCCGGCATGCTGCGCGCGTTCCGTCTCGGCGCCCCGCCGCACGGTGGCATCGCCCCCGGCGTCGACCGCATCGTGATGCTCCTGGCCGACGAGCCGAACATCCGCGAGACGATCGCCTTCCCGCTGAACGGCAACGCGCAGGACCTGATGATGGGCGCGCCGACGGTGCTGGAGGAGTCCCGTCTGCGCGAGCTCAACATCGCGCTGCGCAAGCCGGTGGAGACCAAGTCCTCCGAGCCGGTCGAGAAGTCGGTCAAGCCGCACCAGTAGGCCGCGGCCGCGGCTCCCCCGCGGAGCCGCCGTGGACGACGCGAAGGGCCCGGGATCGGTGATCCCGGGCCCTTCGCGTCGTCTCGCGTCGATCAGAAGCGGTCGAGGACGCCCTTGAGCAGGGCCGCCGAGGTCAGCTCGCGCGGGGCCGGGCCGGCGTGGAAGAAGCCGGCGTTCTCGGCGTCCAGCTTGCGCAGGAAGTCGAAGGCCTTGGAGTCGTGGTCGCCGAAGGCGACGAACTGCCAGTGGATGTCGTGGGCCGCCGCGTCGGCGAGGGCCTGCTTGGCGGGCTGGCGGTTGTCGGGGGCGCCGTCGGTCTGGAACACCACGAGCGCGCGGTGGTCGCCGCCGTCCTTCTGGTAGCGCTCGACGACCGCCTCGACCGCCACGTGGTAGCTGGTCCGGCCCATGCGGCCGAGTTCGGCGTGGCGGGACTCGACCCAGGCGTCGTCGTGGGCGTCCAGGGTGAGGTCGGCGGTGCCGTCCACCTCCGTGGAGAAGAAGACGGTGTGCACGGTCGCGTCCTCGTCGAGGTGCGCGGCGAGGGCGAGGGCGTGGTCGGCGAGGTACTGGGCGCTGCCGTCCTTGTAGAAGCCGCGCATCGAGCCGGAGCGGTCGAGGACGAGGTACACCTTGGCGCGGGAACCGGTCTTGCCCTTGCCCCGCAGCACCTGACCGGCGGCCTTGTAGGCCGCGGCCACCTCGGGCGCCTGCCGCTTGACGGCGGCGAGCGCGACGGCCGGCCCGGCGGTGACCGCCTCCGCCTCTGCCTCCGGCTCGGGGGCGGCGGTCTCCTCCTGCGCCTGCGCCGCCTGCGCCACGGGCTCGGCCTCCGCTGCGGCGGCGACGGGCTCGGGCTCCGGCGTGACCTCGGCCTCGACCTCGGGCTGGGCTTCCGGCTCGACGGCTGCGGCGGCCGGCTCGGGCTCGGGCGTGACCTCGGGCTCGGTCGCGACGTCGGCCGCCGGCTCCTGCTCCGGCTCCGGCTCGGCCTCGGGCTCGGCCGCAACGGCCGGCTCGGGCTCGGTCGCGGCGACCTCGGCTGCGGTGGCGACGGGCTCGGGCTGGGCTTCCGGCTCGACGGCTGCGGCGGCCGGCTCGGGCGTTACCTCGGGCTCCGGATCGGCCGCGGGCTCGGCCACAGCGGCCGGCTCGGGCTCGGTCGCGGCGACCTCGGCTGCGGTGGCGACGGGCTCGGGCTGGGCTTCCGGCTCGACGGCTGCGGCGGCCGGCTCGGGCTCGGTTGCGACGTCGGCCTCGGCTACAGCCGCCGGCTCCTGCTCCGGCTCGGCGGCGACCTCCAGCGCGGGTTCCGCTTCGGCGGCGGGCGCTGCTTCCGGTTCCGGCTCGGCGGCAGGCTCCGGCGCGGGTTCCGCTTCGGCGACGGGCTCCGGCTTCGGCTGGGCCGGCTGCGCAACCGGGGTGGCGGAGCCACCGGTTGCCGCCTCCGACGTCGCCGCAGGCGACGGGCGGCGGGCCTCCGGGACGGTCGGGTCCGTCGTCTGGGGCGGCGCCGTCAAAACCGTGCCCGGCTCACGGTCGCGCGGCGCGGACTGCGGCGGGACCGTCGGGTTGTCGAAGGACGCCGCCACCAGCTCGGCCGCCACGTCCAGCGGCGCGCGCTCGGCCTGGTTCGGGACGGCCGCCGACGGGGCGTCCGTCGAATCCGGAACCGGTTCGGGAGACCGTCCGAACACCTTGCGCAACAAGCTCCGAATACCCATGGGCCAGGCCTTTCGCATGTGTGCGTGCGTCATTTGTCCGTGCTGCGCGGTAGATCCCTACCCAGAGTGGACACGTAAGGTTATCGGCCCCTTGGCTGGAACGTCGGCAGGGGCGCCAATCGTGGCGTTCCTGTCACCTACGCGCCCCCGGGGCCTGCGGGAACTCCTCATCCACCCCCTTCCCTTCACGCGGCGTTCATCTCCGCGCCGTGGCGTACGGGCCCTTTGGGGGTGGTTTCACGTGAAACATCGGCTGTTGAGACGGTCAACTGCCGTCAGTGTTCGGTGGCGATGGCCCGGGCGGCGGCGACCTCCTGATGCAACGGGGCGAGCACGGAGTCCTCCGCACCCGCCGGCAGGGGGGCGGCTCGGACCCCTCCCGGGTTCCTGTTGGTCCGTACCCCCTCGGCCAGTCCGCGCAGCTCGGCGGTGACGACCGCCACGTCCTCGGGAGCGGGCGGTGCGACTCCGTGGTTGACGCGCACCCTGGCGGCGGTCGTGGCATCCACGATCCGCTCGACGGCCACGACCAGGGGCCACCACGCGGCGGCGCGCGCCCCGGTGGGCGGAGGCTCCGTCAACGCCCTCTGGAACTCGCTCCGTACGCCTGACAGCTCCCGGTAGATCCGCCGGCGGGCGTGGAGCCTCGCGGTCCGCGCGGCTGCCTGATCGACATCGGTGGTGTCGGGGACGCTGAAGGCGCGCTCCACGTACCGTGCCGAGTCCTCGACGGCGTCGGCCAGCCGGTCGCCGATCCGGGTGTGCCAGCTCTCCGGCCACAGCAGGTATCCCGCGACCAGGGTGATGGCGCAGCCGATCAGGCTGTCCAGCAGCCGGGGGCGGATCAGGTCGAAGCCCTGGTGGTTGAGCTGGTCGGACAGCAGCAGGATCACGGGGGTGATCGCCGCGGTCTGGAAGGCGTACCCCTTGACGGAGAACGCCGGGATCAGCGCGGCCAGCACCACCATGACCGGCACGTCCCACCAGCCGCGGGGCACCTCGGAGAGGACGGCGGCTGCCAGGACCAGCCCGACCGCCGTGCCGAGCGCCCGCAGCACAGCCCGCGAGAACACCGACCCGAAGTCCGGCTTGAGGACGAAGGTGACCGTCAGGGCGACCCAGTACGAGCGCTCGACCGGCACGAGGGAGACCAGCGACTGCGCCAGCCCGATGCAGAGGGCGAGCCGCAGCCCGTAGCGCCAGGAGGCCCCCGACAACGCCATGTCGCGCACCGCGCGCTGGGCCCGGACGCGCAGGGCGGCGGGCCTGCCGAGCCGGTCGTCGATGTTGTACGAGTCCGGTTCGTCCTGGTACACGATGGTCGCCGCGTACCGAAGGGCCTTGTCGACGGCCCGCTGGGACGGTCCGTGTGGCGCGGGAAGCTCCAGGGCGGGTTCCCCGGTGTGCTCCTCCTCCACGGCGCGGGCCAGCTCCCGCACCGCCGCCGGGACCTCGGGCGGTAGGGGACGACCGCTCAGGTGCGCGGCGGGCGCGGCGTCCACGAGCGGGACCAGCACGTTCAGCTGGGCCACGATCCGCACGAGGGAGGGGTTGCGCCCGTGGTCCCGGGCCCGACGGCCCAGGACGAGGTCGTAGGCATGGTTCAGCGCCTGGGTGACCTCCAGGCGACGCTCCTCGTACGCGGGCCGGCCGGCCGCTTCCAAGGCGTCGGCGAGGGCCCGGTAACAGGCCGCGACGGCGGCCCGTTCGGGTTGGCGTCCGCGCAGCGGCCAGCCCAGCAGGCTCAGCGCCAGCACGAACAGTCCGCCGGTGGCCAGCAGCAGGGGCGCCGTCCACCAGGGCTCGGGAAGCGGCAGCCCGGCGCCCACGACGGCGTTGAGCAGGAGCAGCAGCCCGGACACGGACGCGACGGTGCCGATCGAGGAGATCATCCCGGAAACGAGGGCGATCAGGGTGAGGACGCCCACGGCCAGCCAGCCGCGCCCGAAGACGAGCGTCCCCAAGGCGACGCCGACGGCGCCGAACAACTGGGGGACGGCGATGTTCAGGATGCGCATCCGGTAGGCGTCGGCGGTGTCGCCGATCACCCCGGACAGGGCCCCCATCGAGACGAGCGCGCCGTATTCCGGCTCGTCGAGGGCGAAACCCACGGCGAGGGGGGCCGCGAGCGCGATCCCGGCGCGCACGACGGCGGCCCAGGGCACCGGTGTCCGGCTCGGCCGCAGCCCCCGGAGCAGCCAGGCGGGCGGCGTCAGCGGGATCTGCCGGGTACCGGACCGGCCCCCCGGCTGCCCGGGCGGTATCTGCTCCGTGCGTCGTTCGCTGCTCATTCCCGCTTCCGTGGCGCCGCTCGCGAATCGGTTCTGCTGGGTCTGGGTGGGGAGGGTCTGCGGGGAGGTTCTACGGGGGTCTGTGGAGGTCTGGGAGGTCTGGGCCTTTGGGCACGTTCCGAGCTTATGGGGTGCGGCGCAGTCGTCCGGTCAGCCAGGCGGCCAGCGCGGCGGCGAGACCGATGGCCAGCACCACCCACGCGGTGGTGCGCAGGAACGAGGTGAGCGCGTCGTATACCGCACCCGCGGCCGGGCGGTCGACGTCGGGCGGCAGGTCGTCCAGGGTCAGGCGGCGGCAGACTTCCACGGTGATCCAGAGCAGTACCGCCCCCACGGCGAGCCCGATGCCGGTGGCGAGAACGGCGCGTCGGCGCCGCACGGCGACGGCGACCGCCGTCAGGGCGAGGACGAGGGTCAGCAGCGGGAGCCATACGCCGGCGACCTGGAGCATGCGAAATCCTCTCCGGAGCGCGCCGAGATCGTCGTACTCCATGACCTTGACGGACAGGTGCGTGACGGGGATGCGGTCCGCGAACGGGACTCCGTCCCCGACGAGTTCCCCCTTGACCTCGGCGAGCACGGGCGCCAGATCGATGGTCAGGGCGTTGCCGTGACCGGTGGTGAGCGCCCGGAAGAACGCGGCGTGCGCGGCGCGGTTCGCGGCGTCCCACGCCGTCCGGTAGGCCGGTGTCCCCACGAAGGACCGCAGGGCCTCGCCCAGCAGGGTGTCGACCCCGCCCTGGAAGGGCCCGGCGTCGATCTGACCGGCCAGGGCGCGGGTGCCCTGGGTGACGACCACGTTCTGTACGGCGGGGTCCCGGGCCAACGGGGACATCGCGGCGGTGTAGCGGTCGGCGTTCCCCAGCTCACGGTCGGCCCAGTAGGCGATGGCGCTCGCGGGCACCAGGAGGGCCACGAGCACGATCAGTACCGCCGACAGCGAGGTGCGCACGTCACCAGGGAACGCTCTCGCGACCCCGTCGGGCCAGCCCTGTTGCTGCGATCGGGTGACCCCGGACGCGGCGCGTCGCCCGGGTGGCCGCCTTGATCCACTTGCCGGCCCGGAGCGGGGGGTGTGCCCTGGAGGGTGGACAGAAAGGAGCCGGCCATGGCACACGCGGCACCCACCGCTCCCCGGCGGCCCCAGCTGACGACAGGGGCTGACACCCGGCACGTCAGTAGGAGCGCACTGGTTCTCCCCCTGCTTCTCGGTCTTGTGTACGGGGTCTGGGCGGCCTTCATCCAGCGTCAGATGGGACCGGTCGACGCCGGAAACGTCTTCTACGGAATCCTGTGCGGCGTCGTCTTCGCCGGCTGCGTGTTCGCCCTCGCCCGGTTCGGGCCGCGGCTCGCACGAGAACCGCACGCGGCCGCCTGGGGCGCCTTCGCGGGCATTGCCATCGGCTACCTGTTCAGTCTCACCAACGAATCGGTGCTCCGCTCCACGGCAATCGGCTTGGCCGTGGCCGTGGCCACCGGGCTCACCGCCTTCTACCGGTACTACACGCACGAGGACTGATCCCGTACGTACCGCCGGGCGGCGCCGGTCCGCGGGACCGGCGCCACCCCACGACTCACTCCGCCGGCGCCGCCTCGGCCGGGCGCCGGGGCGCGTTCCCCGCGAGGCCGGTGTCTCGGACGGTGTCCCGGCCGGCGTGCTCGGACTCGGGGCGGCGGGTCGACGGCGGGGTGGAGCGGGCGGCTTCGGCGCGGAGCATGGCGTTCAGGGCAGCGTACGGGTCGATGGGCATGACGGAACCTCACGGTGTCGCAGGAGTGTGGGCAGGAGCGCTGCTGGGGGCGGCACCGAACCGCGCGAGGCACCCGCGCGAGGCACCCGCGCGGTGGGCACGCCCGGGCCCGCTCAGCAGCGGAGGACCACACTCCGAACCGTCGGCCGCGACGACCCCGCCACGGCCGCCCCGACCGGGGTGGCGCTCGGGGGGTGAGCGGCGCGTTTCACGTGAAACACCGCCGGCGGCCGCCGTACGCCCGCCGTCTCGCGCGCGAAGACCCGCGGAGCCGGCCGTGCCTCGATGTCCGAGGCCGGATCGGACGACCCGTCGGAGGGCTCCGCCGGTGCGGTGGTGGCAGGACGGGACTCGACGGCCGCTGCCGCCGAGGGACCGGCGCCGAACACGCAGAGCAGCACGACGCAGACCACCGTCAGGGCCTTCGCCGTCACCACCCGCGCGTACCGCGCATCGTTCATGCCCTGCTGTGTGCCCCGACGCGCGGAAGCCCCCGCCGCCGTGGGGCGAGAAACGCCCGTTGGGGGGAGGAAGACACCCCTGTCGGGGGACGAAGAACCCTGCCCGCCGACCGGCGCCCGGCCGCGCGGTTCAACGCGTGTGGTGGCGCCCCGTCAACCGGGCCAGGACGACGGCGTCACCGCCGACGAGCCTCAGCCCCGCGCGTTCCGGCCGCTCGGTCCGCTCGGCGCGTTTGCGAGGCTCCGGCATCCCGCCCGCCTCCACCGGCACGACCCGGACCACGGTGAACACGGCCGTACGGTGGTCCGCGCGGGCCACTTCGATGAGGCGCCCGCGGCGCAGACCGGCGAGCCGCAGCTCCTTCCCGCTGACGACGGCGATACCGGCCGACCCCGGGGCCGGGCTTTCGGGGTCCCACCGGACCCTGCCCTCCGGGTTCCGTGCGGAGACGTGGACGTCCACCTCCAGGCTCGGAACCCGCAGGCGCACCGGTCGCGCCGCCCGCATCGGCAGGACCTGGGTGGTGGAGGAGCCCCGGGCGGGCCGGGAACCGGCGCCGGATGCGTCCGGACCGGCCTGGCCGGGATACTCACCGCCGTGCTCCAACTCCCGCACCAGGCGACGGTGACCGGTCAGCCCCAACGCCCGCGACGGCAGCGCGTCGCTCACGGTGACGGCCTCGGGCTCGGCGCCCTGGGTGCTGTGCAACATCGCTACGCCGGTGCCGAGCAGAGTGACCGTCAGCGCACCGACGACCCACTGGGCGCGGGCCATGGCATTCCCTCCTGGTCCGGCTCGGGCGGCCGAATCCTGTCAGCAGTGGAACGCCCGCGGCCCCGGTACACATCGGGAGGCGCCGGACACCGCCGACATGTCACCGGAGTGTCGTAACAGCTCGGGCGCGTCTTCGCAGCTCGACGAGGGTGAGCGCGCCATTTTTCGGCCGGCGCGACCGGTACGCCCGTACGGGTGAGGAGGGAGACGGCCGTGGCCACCGCCGGGCGGGAGTGGTCGTCTCGGGGCGGGAGCAGCCCCCGGGTCAGACCACCACCAGTGCCGCCGCCGTGACGCCCATCAGCGCGGCGGCGACATGGATGGCCGGATGCCCGTAGTCACCGAACCAGAGTTGCCGGGCCAGACCGCCGAGGCCGGCGAGGGCCACGATGACGCCGATCTGGGCCAGCAAGGTGATGGCGGTGAAGGGGGCCAGGAGCAGCAGGACCGAACTCAGCCAGAACGGGGCGGCGCCCGTCCAGCCGCGCCATTCCCAGATCGCCGTCTGCATGTGCCACCGGCCCCTTTCCCGTCAACTTGTCGGCTGCACAGCCTCCTTGGGCGCGATGGCGGGCACAAGTGCGCGTTCGGCTAGATATCCGAAGGACAGGCCGAAAGTCGCCCACAGTGCCGCTTGGATGGTGAGGGTCGCGATCCGGAACTGCCAGATCAAGACGGCGGGGAAGTCCGCCGGTACCTCGTTGATGCCGGGCAGGAAGGCGTACGCGAGGGCGATCGCCACGACGAACGCGAACCCGGCGACGATCGAGGCGTTCCAATTGCCCATGCGGGGGGCGAGCCGCCGCCCCAGAATGAGCGCACCCGAGGCGAGGAGCACGCTCAAGGCGATCATCAACACGAAGAGCGTCGTACGGCGGACGACCGTATCGGGGTCGCCGACCGCCGGCGGGTTCGAGGGGTACTTGAAGAACGGCACCAGGTTGACGGTGACGAACAGGCCCCCGGCGACCAGAGCCGCCGTGGCCCGCGGGCCGAAGCGGCCGATGCGGCCCAGGGCGTAGCAGAAGACGAGCGCGGCGATGCCGCCGAGCGCGACCCCGTAGAGCAGGGTGCCGGTGCCCAGGCCGGCCGTGGCCTGGAGGGCCCGGCTGACCGGGGCGGCGGCCTCGTCACCATGGTGGTGACCGGCGGAGGCCGCCTCCTCGATGGCGATCGCGGCGTCCACCTTCGACTCGCCCAGGACGTAGGCGACGAGGAAGGCGGCCAGACCGGCCAGCAGGCCGGCCAGCATGCCCCGCACGAGGAGCACGCGAGGGGATACGGAGTTCATCTGGATCGGGACTCCGGATCAGTGGCAGGGGAAGCCGAGGAGGTGACGGCCGTCGTGCATCCACTCGTGGACGGTGTTGCCCTCGAAGAGCGCGGTCGCACCCTGCTCGGCGCCGACGAGGTAGAGCAGGAAGAGCGTGACGATCCCCGCGAAGACCGCCCAAGGGGCGAGCGCGGAAAGGGAAATCGGGGCAACGGCGGCGGGAGCCGTCGTGGGCGCGGCAGAGTGAGCCATGGCAGAACCTCCAGAGGGAACACGCGTCCCGGTCAGTGGTGCTCTTTGACGACGGTGGCGGGTCTGACTTCCCTCCCCGTACCCGTGCGGGAGGTTTCACAGTGGCGCGACCGTGCCGGATTCTCACCGGTACTTCCGTCATACCGTCGTCATGTCGTCCGTGACCGTACCGCGCGCGTGGCCCGAACACCACGGCGTGTGGGCGCCGTCTCACGCCCCGGGCGCGCGCCGGTCCCTTCGGCCCTACCCTCTTGGCATGTCTGTCGTACGCCTGCGCCTCGTGACGCCACCGCTCGGTCCGGCCGCCCGCCAGGGGCGGTTCGGGGTCGGGGCACCCTGCCCGGGGCACGAGGGGCTGCGCGGCCAGGAGATGGGCGAGTGGGCGGGCCGGACCCTGGACGAGGTCGCCGCCGGGAATCCCCAGGCGGTCGGGCAGTGGCTCACCGACCCGTCGTACGCGCCCCCCGGCGGCGGGGAATCGGTGGCGGCCCTGATCGCGCGCACGGGCGCTCATCTCACCGGTCTCGGACCGGGCACGCACCGCGCGGTGGTGGAACAGGCCGTCGTACGGGCGGCCGTGGTCTACGCCCTGGACCTGCCCGGGGCGGCGTTCTGGCGGCTGGACGTGCGGCCGGACACCGTCACCACCCTCACGGGACGCTCCGGCCGTTGGAATCTGCTCGTGGGACAGCCCGACCCGGCTTCGCGCCCGGACTCGCAGACGAACCCCTCCACGGACGCCGGCACGGACCCGCGTCCCGCGGCGCGGTAGCCGGAGGGCCCGGACCCCGCGGCGCGGTCCGGGCCGAACACGCGGAGGGCGTGGGTGTTACGCGACGATCCAGTCGCTGGTCGCGATGACCGGCTGCACCCCGTCACGGTGGATGGTGCCCTCGATCAGGCCGTACATCCGGTCCGCCGCGAAGTAGACCTCGTTGTCGTTCTTGAGGCCGAAGGGCTCCAAGTCGACGAGGAAGTGGTGCTTGTTGGGCAGGTTCAGCCGGACCTCGTTGACCCGCGGGCAGTTGTCCAGGACCCGCTCGGCCATCTGGTTCAGGGTCTGCTGGAGCGAGTACGAGTACGTCTCCGCGAAGGCCTCCAGCATGTGCTTGCGGACCTTCTTGTACGACCGGTCCCAGTCGTGCTCCGGGTCGTCGGCGGCGAGCGCCGAATGCGCCCAACGCGCGGTGACCTTGGTCGCCAGGATGCGGTCATACGCCTCTTGGAGGGTCGTGTACTTGTCCTTGATGTAGCCGTGGAACTCGGAGTTCGTCGAGTTCATCACCGTCAGGTCCTTGAGGCCCGAGATGACCTGGAGCCCCGTCGTCTCGCTGTAGGTGATCTGCGCGGTGCGCACCTCCTGGCCCTTGCGGACGAAGGAGTGCTGCTCCTTGCGCGTCGGCACCGGGATGCGGTCCCAGGCGTACTCCTCGATGCGGATCTGCGCCTCGTGGATCGGCTGCTGGGAGGAGACGAAGTGCTTGGCGAGGAGGATGCCGAAGGCCTCGGGGGAGTCGATGCCGTGTTCCTTGCCGAAGGCGTACACCGTGTTCTTGGTGGTGTCCGTCGGCAGGCAGTTGGCGTTGTCGCCGGTCAGGTGGACATCGCGGAACTCGCCGCGGAGCGCGACCGAGACGTTGAGGTCACGGATCTCGTGCCAGGAACCTCCCCCGGACTCCGTCCGGGAGGTACCCCCATTGCCCTTGCGGGTGACCTTGACGATGCGGTTCTCGGCCTTGCCGTACTGGTTCTGGGCCAGGACGTGCTTGCTCATGCTGTCTTCCTTCGGGTCTCGGGAACACGGAGTCCGGTGGTCTGGATCCCGTACGCCCGGCGTCCAGCGTCCGCCCGAGAGAAGGCGTGCCGCTCCCCGCCGTTCGGCCGCGTGGGGCCGCCCCGGGACTGACGTGCATCCCGGTCCGTAGGTGCTGGTGGTGGTGCTGCCGCGGTGCTCGCCGGCGCTTCGTACCGCTCCACGGATTGCAACACGCGTACGGTGCGATATCCCCCGCACGGATCATCCGAATACCCGCACCCACGCCTTGGGCGACCCCACAGCAGCGGGGTTGTCCGCGCAGGTCAGACCATGTGCGCGTCCGCGACCGACAACGCCTCGTCGAGGATCGCCAAGCCCTTCGCCACGTCCTGCCCGGAGATGTTGCACGGCGGCGCGACGTGGATGCGGTTGCCGGCGATCAGCGGCCACAAACCGCCCTTCTTGCAGGCCGCCCCGAACGCGGTCATCGGCGCGTTGTCCGCGCCCGAGGCGTTGTACGGCACGAGCGGCTCGCCCGTCTCCGCGTCCCGTACGAGTTCCAACGCCCAGAAGGTGCCCAGGCCCCGGACCTCGCCGACCGAGGGGTGCCGCTCGGCGAGCGCGCGCAGGCCCGGACCGAGCAGCTCGGCGCCGGTACGGGCGGACTGCTCGACGATGCCCTCCTCCTCCATCGTGTTGATGGTGGCGACCGCCGCGGCGCACGCCAGGACGTGACCGGAGTACGTCAGCCCGCCCGGGTAGGGCCGGCGGGCGAAGGTCTCGGCGATGGCGGCGGAGATGGCGACGCCGCCGAGCGGGACGTACCCGCTGGTGACGCCCTTGGCGAAGCACAGCAGGTCGGGGGTGACGTCCCAGTGCTCGCAGGCGAACCACTTCCCGGTGCGGCCGAAGCCGACCATGACCTCGTCCAGGATGAAGACGATGCCGTGCCGGTCGCACAGTTCGCGCACCCCGGCCAGGTAGCCGGGCGGCGGCACGAGCACGCCGGGGGCGCCGCCGACCGTCTCCAGGATGACCGCGGCGATCGACCGCGGGCCCTCGAAGACGATGGTGTCCTCCAGGTGGCGCAGCGCGCGGGCGCTCTCCTCGGCGTCGGTGGTCGCGTGGAAGGGCGAGCGGTAGCGGAACGGGCCCCAGAAGTGCACGACACCGGCGGTGGCCGAGTCGTTGCCGAAGCGGCGGGCGTCACCGGTGAGGTTGATCGCGGCTGACGTGGCGCCGTGGTACGAGCGATAGGCGGCCAGCACCTTCGGGCGTCCGGTGTGTACGCGTGCCATCCGGACGGCGTTCTCGACGGCCTCGGCGCCGGCATTGGTGAAGAAGATCTTGTCGAGGTCGCCGGGGGTGCGCTCCGCGATGAGGCGCGCGGCCTCGGAGCGGGAGTCCACGGCGAAACCGGGGGCGACGGTACAGAGCTTCCCGGCCTGTTCCGCGATGGCGGCGGCGACCTTGGGGTGCTGGTAGCCGATGTTCGTGTAGACGAGCGCGCTGGAGAAGTCGAGGAAACGGTTGCCCTCGTAGTCCCAGAAGTACGAACCCTCGGCTCCCGCGACGGCGAGCGGATCGATGAGTTCCTGCGCCGACCAGGAATGGAAGACGTGCTTCCGGTCGGCGTCTTTCACGGCGTCTTTCACGGCGGCTGGGCCGTCGGCGGCTGCGTTCATAATCCGAGGGTAGTTGTCCAGAATGTGGACAAGTGCTCCGGCGACCTGACGGATCGCCGGGCGCGCTTTCGACGGGGCCCCGGGGGCGGGCTAGCGTCGGCCGCCGGTCGCCGGGGCGGGCCCGCCGGGGCGGCCGGGCGAGGCGATCCGGGAGGTTTCCGCACGGGGGTGGGAAACGTTCCGGTCGACGCGCCGGCCCGGTGCCCTCGCCCGGCGGAGCCCGCCCGGCCGGCCCGCGCGCCCGGATCACACGACGTGGCGACCGCCGTCGACGGCGAGGACGTCCTCGGTCGTGCAGGCGGCGTTCCCGAGGTAGGGCGCGTCCTCGGCCACGCCCTCGGGCGCGCCCACCCGGCGCACACGGCATGTTCCCGGTGATCCGGTCGCGCGAGGCCGCGTCGGACTCCCGCAGGTGGGAGGCGGTGGCGGTGGTCGTCAGCCAGGCCCCGACCACGTGACGTCGAAGACTCGGCCCCCGACGTGGCCCCCGCACGTTGAGCGCGCCGGGCATCGTTTATCGCATGGCGGAATCTACTTTCCATTGGCCGGAAGAAACTGGCGGGATTCTGTGACGTTAACGGGGTGGTTGAGAAGGGGTGCATAAAGGAATATCGGGATTGGTCGCCCCGGGCGGGGGTAGGTGCGGCGCGCAGGAGTGCGCGCGGAGACGGGCGCGCGGACACGTGCGCGCGGAGACGGGAGGCCCTGTGGCCGAGCAGACTCGGAGGCTGGTCCTGGGCGGCGCGACGACCGGTGTCGTCACCCGGTGCCGGGACTTCACCCGGCAGGCGCTCACGGACTGGCTGTGGCCCCGTGACCCCGAGGCGATGGAAGACGTGCTCCTGCTGGTCTCGGAGGTCGTCACCAACGCCTGCCTGCACGGCGGTGGCCCCCGGGAGCTGGTCTTGCGCCACAGCGCGCTGGGGCTACGGGTGGAGGTCAGCGACGACAGCCCCGAGCCCCCGCGCCGTCGACCGCCGGGCGACCGGACCCGACCGGGAGGTCACGGCCTCATCGTGTTGGAACGGCTCGCGAGGAGCTGGGGCGCCGAACCTTCGGGCGGCGCGTTCCCCGGGAAGACGGTCTGGCTGGAGGTACCGCCTCCTGCCCCGCCGGGTCCGCCGGATTCCGGTCCGCCGCTTCCCGAGCCCGACGGGAGGTAAGGGCCTCGGGGGAACCGGGAGCCGCGGCAGCCGGGCTCTCGGGACCGGTCTCCTCGTCCTCCCCGTCGGTGAGGAACTCCGCGCGCAGCCGGGTCAGGGTGCGGTTCAGCAGGCGCGAGACATGCATCTGCGAGAGCCCCAGCTGCCCGCCGATCTCCGACTGCGTCAGCTCCTGCCCGAATCGCAGCTCCAGCAGCTTCCGCTCGCGCGGGGAGAGCCCGGCCAGCATCGGCTTGAGCGACTCCAGGCACTCGATGAGGTCGTAGGCGGGCTCCTCCTCGCCCAGCGCCGTCGGAGCGGCGTAGGGGTCGCGGTCGCTCTCCTCCTGCGCCGGGGCGTCCAGGGAGCGCGCGGAGTAGGCCCGCGCCGCCTTGCGGCCCTCGGACAGCTCCTCCGGCGTGACGTTCAGCTGTTCGGCGAGTTCGACGTCGGTGGGCTCGCGGCCGAGGTCCTGTTCCAGCGCGTCGTGCGCCTTCGCCGTGTCGATGCGCAGCTCCTGGAGCCGGCGCGGGACCTTGACGGCCCAGCTGGTGTCGCGGAAGAACCGCTTGATCTCGCCGGTGATGGTGGGCATGGCGAACGAGGTGAACTCGACACCGCGGTCCGGGTCGAACCGGTTGATGGCCTTGATCAGGCCGATTGTGCCGACCTGGACGATGTCCTCCATCGGCTCGCTGCGCCCGCGGAACCGGCGGGCGGCGTACCGCACCAGGCTGATGTTCAGCTCGACGAGGGTGTTGCGTACGTACGAGTACTCCGCCGTGCCTTCCTGCAGCCGGGCCAGCCTGCGGAACAGGGCCACCGAGAGGGCCCTGGCCTCGTCGGTGGCGACGTCTGTGAGCTCTGTACGTTCCATCAGTCTGCGCTCCAAGCGACGGGGAGGTCCCGAGTCCGGGGCCGTCGTTGCGCTGTCCAGGGGGATATACCCTTCCCAACCATTCCATACCCGAACTTTTGCTCCGGCCATCCGGCCCACGCGCCGGGTTGTGCTCCGGGGGCCCGGCGCGGGCTTTCCGGAAGGCCCCGCGGGGGGTCTGCCCCCCTGGGAACGTCCCGGCAGCCGGATGGGGCCGCGCGGCGTGGTCCACAAGCATGGGGCCATGCCCACCAACCGCCGCCGCAAGGCCGCCGCCGTCGCCCTGTCCACCGTGGCCGTCGCCGCCCTGGCCGGTGCCACCGCCCCGCAGGCCACCGCCCTGGCCGGTGCCACCGCCCCCCGGGCCGCCGCCGTGCCCGTCCTCGACTGGCACGACTGCACGCACCGGGGCGCCCTGCCCGGCCAGCAGTGCGCGACGCTCCCCGTCCCCCTCGACTACCACGACCCCGGCGGCCGGCGGCTCGGCCTCGCCGTGACCCGGCTGCGCGGCGACCGCCCGCAGGCGAGGCGCGGGACGCTGCTGGTGATCCCCGGCGGGCCGGGCAGCTCCGGCGTCCAGCGGCTGACCTCGAAGGGCGAGGCCCTGGCCCGGGAGATGGCCGGCGCGTACGACCTCGTATCCCTCGATCCGCGCGGGGTCGGCGGCAGCACCACCGCGTCCTGTGGGCTGGCCGAGGAGGACCGCCACCTGGTCACCCTCCGCTCCTGGCCCGGCCCCGACGGCTCCGTCGCCGAGAACGCGGCCCGCTCGCGCAGGGTCGCCGAGGCCTGCGCCGAGCACGGCGGGCCCGAGCTGCGCAGCTTCACCACCGCCAACGAGGTGCGCGACATCGACCTCCTGCGCCAGGCCCTGGGCGAGCGGAAACTCTCCGCCTGGGGCACCTCGTACGGGACCTACGTGGGCGCGCAGTACGCCCAGCGGTTCCCCCAGCACACCGACCGCTGGGTGCTGGACAGCAGCGGCGACCCCGACCCGTCCCGCGTGGCCCGCGGCTGGCTCGCGAACATGTCGGTCGGCGCCGACGACCGCTTCCCCGACTTCGCGGCCTGGGCCGCCGACCCGGCGCGGGACGCCGAGGGACTGCGGCTGGCCGCCCGCCCCGAGGACGTACGGCCCCTGTTCCTGAAGGTCGCGGCGGAGCTGGACCGCGCGCCCCGGCAGTCGAACGTGCCGGGTGTGCCGCTGACCGGGACCCGGCTGCGCCAGGCGCTCCAGACCACCCTCTACGGCAACTCCTTCGCCCCCCTCGCCAGGCTCCTGCTGGCCGCCCAGGACCCGGCCGCCGCACCGGTGCTGACGCCCGACGTCTCGGGCCCCATGCCGGACACGGACGCGTCGGTGACGGTGGGGGTCATCTGCAACGACGTGAGCTGGCCGGGGGACGTCGCCGCGTACGAGCGCGCCGTGGCCGCGGACCGGACCGCGCACCCCCTCACGGCCGGGATGCCGGTGAACATCACCCCCTGCGCCTTTTGGAAGGACCGCCCGACGGAGCAGCCCACGCGGATCACCGCGAACGGGCCGTCCAACATCCTGATGATCCAGAACCTGCGGGACCCCTCCACCCCTTACGCCGGCGCCCTCAAGATGCGCGAGGCGCTCGGCGCGCGGGCCCGGCTGGTCACCGTCGACCAAGGCGGCCACGGCTCCTACCTGGGCACCGGCAACGCCTGCGGAGACCGGGCGGTGACCCGGTTCCTCACCACCGGGCAGCGCCCGCGGGGGGACACGTACTGCGGGAGCTGAGCTCCGCACCTAACCTTGGTGCGGACAGGGACAACCCGTCGTCCAGAGGGAGCGGTCCATGGCCCCGCGTCGTTCCCCACGGCCGGCGAGCGCCGACGACCTCCTGACCACGCTCGGGAGGCTCACCGAGCAGGCACGGCTGGGGGCCGAGTTCCAGCAGGCCCGTGTGGAGCTGGCCGAGGCCCTGCAGCGCGAGATGCTGCCGGCGTCGCTGCCCGAAGTGCCGGGGCTTCGGACGGCCGCCCGCTACGCGCCCGCCCGGCACGGCCTGGAAATCGGCGGTGACTGGTACGACGGCTTCGGGCTCACGGACGGATCGCTCGCCTTCTCCATCGGCGACGTCCAAGGCCACGACGTGGAAGCGGCGGCCTTCATGGGGCAGATCCGGATGGCGCTGCGCGCGGTCGCGGCCGCCGCGACCGACCCCGGAGACGTGCTGGGGCGCGCCAACGACCTGCTGCTGTCGGTCGGCCGAGACCTCTTCGCGACCTGTACCTTCCTCCGTTTCGACCCCCACACCTGGCGGCTCGAAGGCGCCCGTGCCGGGCACATCCCGGCGGTGTGGGCCACCGTGGACGGCGCGTACGGCATCGCGGAGGACGAGGGGGGCCTGCCGCTGGGCGTGCTGTCCGGCGGCGACTACCCGGTGACGACCCGGCCCCTCGCGCGGGCCGGCGCGTACGTCCTGCTCACCGACGGGGTGGTCGAGGGGCCGTCGTTCCCGATCGAGACCGGGTTGGGGCAGGTGGCCCGGGTGGTCAGGGACGGCGCGGCGGCCGATCCGGAGGAGTTGGCCGCCGAGGTGTTGCGGGTGGCCGATTCCACCGGTCACGCGGACGACGCGGCCGTCCTGGTCCTGCGGCACGACGCGCCACCGGCCCGTTAGGGCGTGTCAGGCACCCGCGCGGGGCCGGCGCCGTTGTCTCATACGTGGGGTGAGCACCGAGCGAGGGCAGTGGTGGCGGGGTCTTCCCATCGCCCTGTCCCCACAGCGTCTCTTCCCACCGCGGCAGGTGCTGTGGATCCTCGCGGTCGCCGCCGCCTACTACGTGACCGGCCGGCTGGGCCTGCTCCAGCGCCTGGTCGTCGCCGGCGCGCAGGTCACGCCGTTGTGGCTGCCGACGGGGATCGCCGTCGCCGCACTGCTGTGGCGGGGGCCGCGGATCTGGCCCGGCATCGCCCTGGGCACCTACCTGGTGATACGGACCCTCGGCCCCGTCGCCCCCAGCGGGGTGGCCATCATCGCCGGCAACACCCTGGCCCCGCTCTGTGCCTACGCGCTGCTCCGCCGGGCCCGGTTCCGCCCCGAGCTGGACCGGCTGCGCGACGGACTGGCCCTGGTGTTCCTGGGCGGCCTGCTGCCGATGCTGCTCAGCGCGACCGTGGGCACCGGGGTGCTGGCGCTCGCCGGGAGCCTGCCGTGGAGCGACTTCTGGCCCGTTTGGGCGGCCTGGTGGGCCGGGGACGCGATGGGGGTGCTCGTGGGGACGCCGGTGCTGCTGGCCCTGCCGATGACGGGGCTGCCGCGGGACGTGTACCGCACGGCCGAGGCGGTGGCCCTTTCGGCCGCGGCCGTGCTGGTCACCCTGGTGGTGACGCGCAGTTCGCTCTCGCTGCTCTTCCTGGTCTTCCCGCTGCTGATCTGGGCCGCGGTCCGGTTCCAGCTGGCGGGGGCGGCGCCGTGCGCGCTGCTGATCTCGGCGGCGGCGGTGTCGGCGGCCACCGACCGGGCGGGGCCGTTCGCGCATCACAGCACTCTGGAGATCATGGCCAATCTGATGGCGCTCAACGGTTGCGTGGCCCTGACCGCGCTCCTGCTGTCGGCGCTGGTCACCGAGCAGAACAATGTCCGTCTCAAGATCCAGCAGGCCTGCGAGGACCTGGCCGAGCTGGTGAACCGGCTGTCCCCGCGCGCCCGGGGCTGAGCCGCCGGTCGGCCCTCGTGGCCGAGCCGCGCCGTCGCCGGCGCGCCCGGGGCCGAGCCGCCGTCGGGGCTACTCGCTCACCAGCACCGGGATGGTCAGTACGGCACTGGCCGGGGTGCCGGTGAGTTTGCCCGGAGACACGGTGAAGTCGATGCCGTCACCCGCCGCGCGCGGACCGTCGTGGTGCTCGGCGCCGTGCGCGTCCTCGCCCTCCTCCTGGTACTGGAACGCCCCGGTGCCCACCAGGTGCCCGGAGGCGTCGTAGTAGGCCACCGCCAGTTCGAGGGCCAGGGTGTCGCTGACGTCCGCCGTGATGGCCACGTGCCCGGTGACGGTCTGCCGGTCGGTGAGCCTCAGGCCGTCCAGCCGTACCCGGTCGGTGAACGGCCCCTCCCCGACGTGTACTTCGCCCGGACGGACGGGCTGCGCGAGCACGGCCGCCGGCGCGGGCGCGCTGCGCGGCGCGGGCAACACCACGGGCGACGCGGCGGCGACCGGCTCCCCGGCGGGGGCGGTGCGGGGCGCGCCGCCGGAGCAACCGCCGGCGAGGGCGAGTACGGCCACGGCCGGGACCAGCGCGAGAGCGGCGCGGCGCAGGGGGTTTCTCATCGAACGCTCCTGAAAGGGGGCGGGGCCGGGGGGAGGAGTCCCCCCGGCCCCGGGTGCGCGAGGGATCAGTGGTGCTGCGGCGAACGGCCGAACAGCGAGCGGTACATCTTCGTGTAGAGCTCGGTGTTGTTCTGGCTCGCGGCGAACGCGCTGCCGTTCGGGCCGTAGGCGAAGATCGGCACGTCCGCGCCGGTGTGGTTGCCGGACAGGTAGGTCAGCCACAGGCTCGCCTCGGGGCTGCCGTCCTTCACGTCCGGCGCGTCGTCCGGCGTGCGGAAGGTGGCCGGCGCGAAGTTCTTCGCGTCACCCGAGCCCGCCCCGTTGACGATGCCGGTCGAACGGGTGGTGTCCTTCGCGCCCGAGGTCGCGCGCGACGGCGTGCTGTTGTTCGCCGGGTTGCCCGCGTCGGTGTTGGCCGGGGGCGCGACGGCCTCGGAGTTGGTGTAGGTGCCGTGCTCGATGATGTTGAAGCCGGCGCACTCGTGGTCGGCCGTGACGATCACCAGCGTGTGGCCGTCCTTCTTCGCGAAGTCGTAGGCGGCCTTGACCGCGTCGTCGAAGGCCTTGACCTCGCCGAGCGTCTGCGCGGCGTCGTTGGCGTGCGAGCGCTTGTCGATCTGGGCGCCCTCGATCTGGAGGAAGAAGCCCTTGCCCTTGCCGCGCTCCTGCTGCTTGCGGTCGGAGAGCAGCGCGATCGACTTGCGGGCCATGTCGGCCAGCGTCGGCTCCTGCTTCTGCGGGGCGTCGGCGGGCAGGCCGGCCTTGGCCTGCTCGACCGTCAGGTTGCCCCGGTTGAAGAGGCCGATGACCTTCTTGCCGTTGGCCTTGTCGAGGTCCGCCTTGGTGGCGACCTTCTGGCTGGCGGCGGTCTGGGCGGGCAGCGCGGCGTCGCCGAAGTTGCCGAGCACCTGGTAGCCCTGGGCCTGGAGGGCCTTCTGGTCGTCCGGCTCGAAGCGGGCGAGACCGCCGCCGAAGACGACGTCGGCGGTGCCGTTGCGGGCGATCTGCTCGGCGATCGGCGTGATCAGCGTCTTGTCGGCGGGCGCGGCCTCGTACGTACCGTCCTCCTTCTTGGGGAGGCAGGCGGCGTCGGAGTAGACCGGGCCCTGGCAGCCGCGCAGCAGCGCGTGGCTGAACTGGGCCGCCGGGGTGGCGTCGGTGATCTCGGCTGTGGAGACGTTGCCCGTGGCGAAGCCGGCCGCCTTGGCCTGCTCCATCAGCGTGGCGACCTTCTTCTCGTACGAGTCCACGCCGATCGCGGCGTTGTACGTCTTGACGCCGGTCGACCACGCGGTGGCGGAGCTGGCCGAGTCGGTGACCAGGGACGGCTTGGCGGTGCCCTTCTCGACGGCGTACGTGGCGACCGCGCCGGTGTAGGGCAGGGTCTCCATGGTGAGCTTGCCGCCGGGGCCGTAGTACCGGTCGCGGGCGGCCGTGACGTGCGTGCGGCCCATGCCGTCACCGAGCAGGTAGATGACGTTCCGGATGTCCTTGCCACGCTCGTCGTTCTGCGGCGCGGAGTTGGCGGTGGCCGCCGACCCCGCGGCCATGGCCCCCGCGAGGGCGAGAACGGTCAACGTCTTCACTGGTCTGCGGCGCATGTGCTGGGAGATCCCCTCGGGAAGGACGACGTGGTCCTCTCGAAGCTATGAGCGCCACATGAACGGCCCCTTCTCAACACGTAACCACCACCCGAACGCCGGAAACCGTACCTCCACCCCCCGGCCGAACGGCCGCGCCCCGGCAGGGGGCGTGCGGCGCCGGGCAGGTGAAGGGACGCGAAGGGACGTGAAGGGCCGTGCAGGGACGGGCTTACGCCTTCCGGCCCGCCCGCAGGCCGGTGTACGCCGCCCCCGCCCACAGCACGGCGGCGCAGCCGATGCCCGGTACGGACTGCCAGACGTCCTCGGTCGCACCCGGCAGCAGCGTGGCCAGTGCCGCCAGGCCGACGGTGGCGAGCATCGCGGCGCCCACCCAGCGCAACATCGGGGCGCGCAGGCTCCGGGCCATCGGGAAGAAGTGCGCGCCGACGACCAGCGCCGACCAGGTCAGCATCAGCTCCGGGCGGTGCAGGCCGGTGCGTATGTAGTTGTTGCCCACCCCGAGGACGGCCGCCTCGATCAGTACGACGGTGAGGAACTTCGGGCCGCCGCCGCCCGCGGCCGCCGGCGCGCCCTGCACGGTGGCGGGGGTACGGCGGGCCATGAGGAAGAGGCGGACCACGGCGCCGGCGCTCGCGGCGAACATGAGGAGACCGCCCACGAGTACGGCCGGGCGGGCGGTCCCGTGGACGGCGGACTGTCCGAGGGCGAACCACATCACGCCGAAGGCGGTCCCGATCAGCGCTCCCCGGCCACCGTTACGGAGTTGGTCCCGTCTGGTCCGGAAGACGGGACGGGTGGCGGTCTTTTCCACGGGTGTTGCCTCCTGTTGCGTGTGGGTCCCACATCCTCTCGCAGCCGGCGCCTGCCTATCGCCCCGTGGCGCGGTGGTCCTGGCCCATCTACCGTCCGGGCAAGCCCGGTTCGGCGCTGCGGATCTGCCCCGTCAGGCTCACGGCGAAGGCCGGGGCCCCCGTCCTCACGGAGCTCCGCCGTGAGCCGTGCTGCCCGCTTATCCGCAGTCACCCAGGATCGGCCCCGACCCGTCGGGGGTGTACGTGGCCCACAGCATGAACAGCTCCAGCAGAATCGCCAGTAGGTTGAGCATGGCGCAGACGAAGGCCAAGAGCCCCGGCCACGTGTCCCAGAGCCGCATGCCGCAGCGGCGGCGGATCCACCGGGCGAGCAGTGCGCAGACGGCCATCGCCGCCACGCCGAGGATCGGTCCCGACCACGCGACGACGTATTCCATCTTCGGGAAAGGCATGTGCCGACAGGCCGCCTGCTGCCGGTGTACCCAGTCGCTGTCGATGTCCTGGACGCGCAAGGAGGTGACCACACCGAGAACGGCCACGACCGGAACGAGCAGTGCCGTGATCACCATGCCTGGCGTGACCGTGCGGTCCTGCGCGGCGCCGGACAATGCGGCTGAGGAGGAGGTTTCCATCAGTACCAATTCGGGTGCGGTCGGACGATGTGGATGCGCTGCTCGCCGTGGTTCCTGGTGGCAACATGCTCGCGGCTGTCCAGACTCACGTTCTGGAACGAGCTGGTGTGCTGAGTCAACTTGACGTCGCCATCAGGGGTCACCGAGGTCACCACGGCAGCGTGGTAGATCTCGCCCTGCGGCTCGTCCGGGTCGGGAGCGACCTGCTCGTAGAAGATCACGTCGCCAGGGCGTGCTTCCGATCTCGCGACTTCCTCACCGCCGTTGCGCAGGAGGAAGCCATGCAGGCCTTTGGCCTGCGACCACGATCGGGAGTGGTATGCCCGCTGGTCGATCCAGTCCACCCCCAGGCCGCTCTCACGTCCCCAGGTGTTGTCCCCGCGTGGCCCCATCCAGAAGTCGAACTTGTTGTGCATCCCTCCGGCCTCAAGAGCCGACGAGGTGAAATTGGCGCAGTTGTTCTTGAACTCGAGATCGTCCGGCTTGTCCCAGTGGTCGAGCGCGTACCGCACCATCTCGACCCGGTCGATCTTGCCGTCGGGTCCGCGGAGCTCGTGCCCGACCTCGGGCGGCAGGCCCTTGAGGTCGGCGATGGTCACGGGATCGGCCCGCATGAGGTCCTTCTGCTGCTGCGGCGTCAGGCCGTCCCACCAGGCGCGGACGAGGTGCGGGTCCTTCCCGACCGGGATGTCCGCCCTGAGCAAGTCGAATTCGACATGGGACGCCTCGACCAGGATTTCGTTGTGCGCCTGCGAGGTGTCGGCGACGCCGATGGTCTTTGCCAGTCTGTCCAGTTCGGTGGAGGCCTTCGCGTCCGCCTGGGACGCCTCGCGCAGGGCTTCCTCTATCAGCCCGTTGACCTCGGATATGTGTCCCAGTTCCTTGGTGTAGGCGTCGCGCACGTTCTGCGGGACGTTCGGGCCGACTGGGGCGGCGCCCGTGTACGCGCCCTCGGCGCGGCCGTCCTGGATGCTCAGCCCGTGCTCGCCGGCCAGTTCGACCGCGTGCAACAGGGTGCGTCGGGCGTAGCCCATGGAGTGGGCCAGCGCGTCGAGCACCATGGCCACACCCTTCATGATGTCCCCGCCGGACTCCAGGCGGTCGGCGAGGTCCTCCAGGCGCTTGCCGGCCGTCTTGCCGGTGGCGTCCGCCCAGTGGTCGTCGAGCGGCTTCTTGCCCTGCGCGCGGATGTCCTCGGCGGCGGAAGAGGAGCGCCGGGCCAGGTCGACCCAGTCGTCCGCCGCCTTCTGCCACTGGTCCACACGGCAGTCGTACAGGTCGTGATAGGCGACCACGAATCAGTTTCCCCCGAACTCGGCGAGGCCGCTCCGGAGCCTGCTGAAGGCGTCCTTCGCCTGCGCGTCCGTGGTGTCGTAGGCGTTGGCCGTGGTGTGGAGATTGTCGGCCATGGTGTTCATCTGCTTGCCCAAGTCGACCATGTGGTCCTCCCAGGCGGTCGCGCACCCCTTCAACGCCGAGGCCGAGGACCAGCCGTGGTGGCCGTCGGCTGCCGTGTCGCTCGAATCGAGTGACCGTCGCAGGTTCTCCAGTGCCCCTTCGGCGATCGTGCGGGCTCCCCCTGCGCTTTGTCGCACATAGTGCGTCTTGATGTCTACGTCCATAAATCCCCCCATGAGCGGTTTGAGGGACATTTTAATGTCGATCCGGCGTGTGTATCCGTCAGCGGGGTGACCTCCGGTCCGTCCCCACGAGGCGTGCCCTCAGAAGTTCTTCAGGCTGACGCGCTCGGGACAACGCGTAGGCGTCCGTCCGGGGTTGTTCGGCCCCCGCACGGTTCGGTACCTGATCGAAAAGGCCAGGTTTTTCCCACTCTCCCCGAACCTGTACAAGCGGACCGCCTGGTTCATACACCAGTGCATCGACTCGCCTGAGCTGGGGTTCCGTAGAAACGCACGAACTACGGATCGCAGGATGATCAAGCTTTTATGTCATCAACACCTGTCTGGAAAAAGCCTGTTGGCGATGTACTCCTCGAACAAGCCGAACCAACGAACGGGGAAAGCCTTGTCCGAGAAGTTGCCTGGCCGACAGATCGAAATCTCCTGGCCCGACCTGGGCATCACGGTCACCGCCGACCTTGACGACCGCAACCCGGCACTCGCCGACGCCCTGTGGGAGTCGCTGCCGTACCAGAGCCTCCAGGGGCACGCGCTCATCGCGGGAGAGCACCTCTACCACGTGGCGCCGATCCCCACCCTGCTGCACACCCCGCACGCCACCCGCATCCCCGACCGCCGCGAGGCCCCCGACGGCACCGTGTTCTGCTCCGGTTTGCAGCACCTGGGCATCAAGTACGGCACGCTGACCGAGCCGATGCCCGCGACCCCCGTCGGCCGCATCCGTGAGGCGGACATGCCCGCCCTGCTGGAAGCCGGGGCCGCGATCTGGGACGCCGTCTACTCCACGAAGAAGCAGATCCTCGTCGAGGTCCGCCGCGCGGGCGGGCCGGGCGGCCACCACATCCCCACGCTGCACGCCACCCACACGGACGCCGCCCGCCTGATCGCCGACATCGTCGCCGAGACGGAGAAGATCTGGCTCGCGCCGCCGGCCGAGCTGGACGACCTGCACCGGGGCATCATCCCCTCCCGGGCGGGCAACTTCGGCACCGTCCTGCCCACCCTGCTGTTCGTCAACGGCGAGACCAGGCCGCTCGGTTACGCGGCCTACGGCGGACTCGTCCGAGCCAACGTCCAGGGCATGCCCATGGCTTCCCTGGCCCACATGGCCCGCCTGCTGGTCGGCGTCCCCGCCGAGTTCCTGGGCTACTGCGGTCTGGAGAAGCTGTGGGCCTTCACCCAGCGCTTCTTCGATGTCATCGACGACCTCGACCGGGACGACTTCTACGCCGTCACCAGCCAGATGGCCCTCTACATCAACTGCCTCGGCGGCTGGAACCTCCAGTTGTACCCGTGGGAGACCGGAGACCACCTGCGCCAACAGGTCGTCTAGGAGGCGCGCGGCCATGCCCGGAGCGGAGTCCGCCGAAGAGAGGACGACGACACCGGCACCCCCGCCCCGCGACCGGAACCCCACACCACAGGAGAAGATCTTGAGCGCCCTGCCCGCCCGCGCCGACGCCGTCGTCATCGGCGGGGGAGTCATCGGAACCTCTGCCGCCTACCACCTCGCCGAAGCCGGCGTCGACACCGTACTGCTGGAACGCGCAGGCCTCGGCGGTGGGGCATCCGCGCACACGGCGGGCATGGTCCGCACCTACTTCCCCGGCGCCCCCTCCACGGGGCAAAGGGCCGTGCGCAGCCTGAACGCCTACCACGATTTCGCCCGCCACACCGCGGTGCCCCTCGCCCTGAAGCGCCTCGGGTTCATGGTGCTGTTCACCGACGAGCAGCAGATCGCCGGGTTCGAGGCCGAACAGCGGGCCCAGCGGGCCGTCGGCGTCGAAGTCGGCCTGATCGGCCCCCGCGAGGCGTCCGGGCTCAACCCGCTGGTCGACGAACGCGCGGTCCTGGCCGCCGCCTGGTCTCCCGAGGCGTACCACGTGGACGGCCTCGACATCGTCCGGGGCTACGCCGCCGCCGCCCGTAATCACGGCGCCCGGCTGTTCACCCACACGCCCGTCACACACATCGACGACGACAACACCGTCCACACCCCGCAGGGGCGTATCAAGGCGGACACCATCGTGTGCACGGCCGGCCCGTGGTCCGGCGAGGTGGCATCCATGGCGTCGGTCGACCTGCCGCTGGCACCCCGCACGATGGAGATGCTGTTCACCGACGTCCCGCCGTCCCCGCACCGCGAGATGCCCATGACGATGCACGCCGCGTCCGGCCTGCGCATCCGGTCGTGGAAGGACCGCGTCCTGCTCGCCATGGGCGCGCCCAAGGCCGGCGAGGCACGCGAGGACTGGCTCGGCCGCATCGCGGAGCACCTGGGGACCCTGTTCCCCGCCTTGGACGGCATCGGCCTGCACCGCGCGTGGTCCGGTGACTTCGACGCCGCCCCCGACAACCGCGCCTTGATCGGGGAACACCCCACCCGCCGCTTCCTGTACGCGGCCGGGTTCACCGGCGCGGGCCTGTGCCAGGCGCCCGCGGCCGGCGAGAAGCTCCGCGACCTGCTGATCGCCCAGTAGCCACCTGTTGATCGTCAAGTAGCCCCATAACAGGAAAGAATGCCGTGATTGTTCTTGGATGTAATGGTTTCAGCCGGGTGTCGGAGTTCTTCTCCGAACGCCTCGGTGCGACCGGCATCAACAAGCATTACCTCTTGGGCCACGACGCCGCCGCCGCGCTCCTCGTGGACGGCCGCCTGGTCGCCGCCGTAGAGGAAGAGCGCCTCAACCGGGAGAAGAAGACCACCGACTTCCCCACGCACGCGATCGACTGGTGCCTGAAGGAGGCCGGGATCACGTTCGATGACGTCGACCTGTTCGCCTTCCCCTGGAACTGGTCCACCCGAGTCCGGGACGAGATCCTGGACGGCATCGGCACCTCGCCGTTGACGGAGGAGGCGAAGGCCGCCCTGAGCGGCAACATCGCCGACTTGTTCGACCAGATCGTCAGCCCCGAGGCGATCCTCGCGGACTTCGAAACCCGCACCGGACACCGCCCGGACCCGGCCAAGGTGCGCTTCGTCCCTCACCACCTGGCCCACGCCACGACCGGCTACTACCTCGCCGGCATGAAGGACTCCGCGTTCCTCGTCAGCGACGGCCGCGCCGAACGCTTCTCGACCTTGACGGGTGAGATCCGCGACGGCCGCATCACCGTCTTCGAGGACACGGTCACCGGTGCCGAGTACTCGATCGGCACCCTGTTCTCCGCCATCACCCGCTTCCTCGGCTTCGTCCCGAACAACGACGAGTACAAGGTGATGGGCCTGGCCGGATACACCACGCCGCCGAGCCCCAACCCGTTCGTCGAGCGCCTTCTGACGCTGCACGACGACGGCCGCTACACCTTCGCCAAGCCCCTCCAGACGGACAACCTGCACAGTCACGACGCCCTGTTCGAGGAGTACTTCGGCCCCTTCGAAGACACCCTCGAATACAAGGCCCGCGTCGCCGCCGCCGCGCAGCAGATGCTGAACGTCGCCACCGCCCACCAGGTGAGCCACCTGGAGAAGAGGACGGATCTCGACCGGCTGTTGTTCGAAGGCGGCGTCGCCCTGAACTGCCTGAACAACACCCCGATGTTCGAGGGCTCCCGCTTCGAGGACATGCAGGTCAGCTTCGGTGCCTCCGACACCGGGATCACCATCGGGGCCGCGGCCCACGCCTGGCTCAACCACGCCGACACCGCCCCCGCGGACGTTCTCGCCGCCGCCGCGGAGCCCGTCGGCCCGTACCTGGGCCCGGCCTACGACGACGCCGCGATCGAGGAGGCGCTGGAGGGTTTCACCGGTCGCGTCCGCGTCTCGCGCCTGGACGACGACGAGGTCGTCGAGCACGTGGCGAAGCTCCTGACGGAGAAGGTCGTCATCGGCTGGTTCGAGGGCCGCGTCGAGCACGGGCCCCGCGCGCTGGGGCATCGCAGCATCCTCGCCAACCCCGGGTTCGGCGACATCAAGGACATCATCAACACCCGGGTCAAGCATCGTGAGCCCTTCCGCCCCTTCGCTCCCCTCGTCCTGGAGGAGCAGGCGCCGGAGATCTTCGACATGGGGCGCAAGACCAGCTCCCCGTACATGACGTTCGTCTTCCCCGTCCGCGACGAGTACAAGGACCGCATCCCCGGCGCCGTACACGTGGACGGCACCTCCCGTATCCAGACCCTCACTGACGAGGGGACCCCCCGGCTGACGGCGCTGCTGCGGAAGTTCATCGAACTCACCGACACCCCGTGCCTGATCAACACCTCGTTCAACGTCGCCGGCGAACCCATCGTCTGCACGCCCACGGACGCCCTGAACTGCTTCCTGGGCACCGAGATCGACTACCTGGTCCTCGGCAACCACCTCGTTGCCAAGACCGACCGCGTCAACGCCTAGAAGAAGGAGTACTCCATGCCGATCCAGCGCAAGCACACCATGTACCACTCGACCGTCCTCGACGCCGACCCGGACACCGTGTGGGCGACCGTCCGTGACGCCATGCAGATCCTGGACATCGTCTCCCCCGGCGACCTCGACATCCACCGGGACGTCACCTGGACCGAGGGCGGCTCGGTCGACACGGTCCCGGCCCGTTACGACTTCAAGCTCACGCTCAACGGCCGTCTCGTCCAGCAGGAGATCGCCGCCCGCGACGAGATCAACCGGACCCAGTCCTACCGGGCCGTCGCCCCCACCAGCGGCGTCGCCCGCTACGAGGCCACCATCCGCGTGTTCGCCATCACCAACGACCCCAACCGCAGCTTCTTCGACTGGTCACGGGTCCTGGAGATCGCCGAGGACGCCGACCTGAAGGTGGTCGAGGCCATCATCGACGTGATGGAGAAGCAGACCGACGCCGTACGGGACCACTTCGCCCAGACCGCGCAGACCGCGCAGACCGCGCAGACCGCGCAGTGAGCGAGGTGACGACGCTCGTACTGCTGCGGCACGGCGAAACCCTGCTCACCCCGCAACGGCGGCTCTCCGGCAGCGGAGGGTCCAACCCGGGACTCTCACCGGTCGGACGCCACCAGGCCCAGGCCGCGGCAGACGCCCTCGCCCACCGCGGCGGCATCGAGGCGGTCGTCACCTCACCGATGCGGCGCTGCCGGGAGACCGCGCAGTCCGTGGCGGCGCGCCTCGGCCTGAGCCTCCAGGTCGACCGGGAGCTGCGGGAAGCGGACTTCGGCGCCTGGGAGGGGCTGACCTTCGGGGAAGTCCGCGCACGCTACCCGGACGACCTGAGCGCATGGCTCGCCTCGCCCGAGGTCCCGCCCTCGGGCGCGGGCGAGACGATGCGGGAGGTCACCCGGCGGGTCAACGCCGTACGGGACGGCCTCCTGGCCCGGTACGCCGGCGCCACGGTGCTGGTCGTCTCCCATGTCGGACCGCTCAGGACCCTGATCCGCCTCGCCCTCCAGGCCCCGCCGCACACCCTGTTCCGCATGGAGGTAGCGGCGGCCTCCCTGTCGACGGTGACGTACGACGAGCACGGCACCGCCACGGTGCACGCCCTCAACGACACCCACCACTTGGACTGACCTCCACGCGGAGGGGCCCGGCACACGTCCGTGTGTCGGGCCCTCGGGGTGTCCTTCTCGGCTCTCCTACGCGTCGACCGCGGCCGGGTCGAGGGAGTCGACGTCCTCCATGAAGCTCAGCATCCGGGCGTTGACGATGTCGGGGTGGTCGATCTGCGGGCCGTGTCCGGTCGCGGTGATGATCTCGGCGCGGGCTCCGGGGACGAGGCGCGGTACGCGCTCCAGCTGCCGCTTGGGGTGTACGAGCAGGCTGTGCTTGCCCATGATCACGTAGAGCGGGGTCCGGACGGACCGCAGCTCGTCCTCGGCCAGCGGCAGGGGCGCGGGGCGGCGGATCCGGTATGCGCGGGCTCCGAGATGAATCCACTTGCGCATCTCCGGGCTGGCTATGACCGGCTGGTCCAGCCACTTGGCGAGCCGGGGGCGCAGCGCCTTGGGGGCGAAGGTGGCGAACAGGCTCACGAAGACCCAGGCGAAGAAGCGCAGGCCGACCTTCTCCAGCCCGCCGGGGTCGAGGGCGGTGACGGAGGCGAGCCGTCCGGGCCGGCGGTGGGCCTGGTTGAGCACCAGCCAGCCGCCGTAGGAGGAGCCGACCAGGTGGACCCGGTCGAGGCCGAGGGCGTTGAGGGCCTCGTCCATCCACCGGGCGGCGCGCTCGGGCTGCCACATGGGCTCGCGGTGGACGCTGCGGTTCGCGTCGCCCGGGGTGTCCAGCGCGTAGACGGGTCGGTCGAGGCTGAGACCGGGGGTGTTGGGGTACCACATGGCCGAGCTGTAACCCGCGCCATGGATGAGGACGATCGGGGTCCGGGACTCGGCGGCGGGGTCCGCAGGGCCGTACCGGTAGACGTGGGTGGTGCCGAAGCTGGTCTCCACATCCGTCTCGGAGCGGACGGGTGCCCCCATCGCGTAGAGCACGTCCGCGGCGGCGAAGTAGCGGTCTCGCAGGGTGTCGTTGACGTAGCGGCCGACATCGCGGCGCACACGGGTCGTGGTCTCGGGCACGGGGCACCTCCGGGAAGATCCGTCTTCGTGATACGAACGTACCACGAACTTGGTACGGCGGTACCATAAAAGCGTCCCGGTCGGACCGGGCCGGGCCATGAAGCGACCGACGGGCGGAGCCACCACCACATGCCGAAGCGCGTGGATCACGAGGAACGGCGTGCGCAGATCGCCGAGGCGCTCATCCGGGTCGCGGGGCGGCAGGGGCTGCACGCGGTCGGCATGCGCGACGTGGCCGCGGAGGCAGGTGTGTCGCTACGGCTGGTGCAGTACTACTTCGAGACGAAGGAGAAGCTGCTCTTCTACGGGCTCCAGCACCTGACCGACCGCTTCACCGCACGGGTCGGTGCCCGTCTGCGCGCCGCCGGCACCGACCCGGGCCCCCGCGCGACCGTCGAGGCGCTGCTCCTGGCCTCCCTCCCGGTCGACGAGGAGAGTCGCACCTTCCACCTGCTCTACAGCTCCTACTCGATCATGTCGGTGACCGACGAGGCCCTGGCCGCCCAGCCCTTCATCGACAACCCCGACGCCGCGGAGAACGCCGTGACCGGCCTGCTCGAACAGGCCCAGGCGTCAGGCCTGATCGCTCCCGGCATCGCCGCCCGCACGGAGGCGATCAGCCTGCTCGCGATGACGGCGACCATGGGCACCAGCATCCTCGTGGGCCAGCGCACCCCGGAGTCGGCCATCTCGGTCCTGACCCACCACCTGGACCGCATCTTCTCGCCCGACGCGACCTGACGGACGGACATCCCGCAGGCGGGGCCGGTCATCGCGCCGGCGGCCGGCCCACGGCCTCGGCAGCCGACCTGACCGAGCCGACCGGGCCGGGCTGTGCGGGCACGAGTGCGGACTCTCCCCGGGCCGGAGCCCGCCCCTTCCGGAAGCCCGACGGCCGGAAGGTGCGCGGCCACAGGCAGGCCAAGGACCGGTAGAAGCGATCCGGAAGGAAAACGGCATCCGCGACGATCATCACACCGGAGAAGATCGGAAGCCCCAGGAGGACCGCGATCCCCAGGTGCAGGCTCACCAGCATGACCAGGACGGGGTATTTGAGCCTGCCGAACAGGACGAAGGGGAACGCGACCTGCAGCAGCACCGTCAGGTAGCCGGCGATGGCGATCGCGACCGGGTGTGCGTCCAACAGGAGGGACAGCGCGGGCCAAGGCCGGAAGAGGTCGAGGTTCAGCACGTAGTGGAGGGCGGTCCCGTTGCCCCAGGAGCTGCCCTGCACCTTGTACAGGCCCGCGGAACCGTAGAGAAAGCAGACCTGGGCGGCGATGACGAACATGCCGCAGTTGTGCAACACGGTGCTCGCGGTGCGACCGAACTCGCGGAATCGGCGCAGGTGCCGCCCGCCGTCCGCTGCCCCGCTCGCCCTCCTGCGTGCGTCCAGGGACCAGCGGCGGCCGCACGCCGTGAAGCCGAGGTACACGGCCATGAGGAGGAAGAGGTTGTCGCCTCCGTCCGTCATGAAGACCGCCCGGGCGTGGAACGACGTCACCATTACCGCGAACAGCAAGGACACCGCTCTGGTGCGCCAACCGAGCATGAACAGTACGGACGCCACGACCGCCGCCGCGTAGCAGCACTCGAAGTACGCACGGCTGTCGGAAAGGGTGAGGATGCTGAACCACCCGGTCTGGTCGAACAACTGCCGCGCCAGCTCCGGCGTCCAGGGTGACCCCGGACCCCAGATCGCGTCACGGTGCGGGAACTCACGGAGCAGGAAGAGGAAGTAGAGCAGTCCGTACCCGATGCGCAGGACCGCCGCGGCGTACAAGGAGACCGGCCGCTCGGTCAGCAGGGCGACGAGTACGCCCATGCGATCGAGCACGCGCTGCCCGGCCGGTCGGGCAGGTGCGACTGTCGGTGTCGGTGTCGGTGTCGGTGTCGGTGTCGGTGTCGGCTCAGTCTGTTCCACGGGGGGCCACCTTCCACCAGGGCAGGTAACGGGTGTCGAGGGGTGCGGGAGGGCGGGTGGCACTTGAGGCGCCCGGGGCGGTGACGGGGAATGTGATCACCCGAAGCTGGATCGAGTCGAAGGAACGGCGCCCCTGCGCGGCCACGCGGTCCGCCGCGATGTTGCGCAGGTACGTCCGCATCATCACCGCCCGCTCCGAACGCGGCTCGTCGTCACCGCCGAACGCTTCGAGGTAGGAGCTCCAGGCTCGGCGCAGCATGTTCTGCGCCGTGTGGCTGGGGAAGGGGTCGTGCTCGACGGCGGAATCGTCCGTGGCGCTGAGGTCGAACCAGCCGCTCACCCGCACGCTGCCGTCCGGGGCGGCATACCTGGTCCTCGCCGAAATCCGTCGGTTGACCGACTCCGGGTCCGGGGCGAAGAGGCGCCAGTTCTGCTCGAAGAGCGGATAGACCCAGGCGTTGATCGGCCCGCTGTAAAGCTGGGAGACGGCGTTCGCCGGCGCCACGTGCAGAAAGACGACGAGCACATGGATCAGCGCCGTTGCCAGGCACAGGACGACGAAGGCGCCTGTGCCCACCCCCAGCGGTCGGCGCGGTCCGGAGGCGCCCGAGCACGACTCCGGACCGCCGTCGAGGCCCCCCACCGCAGGCCCGGGTCCCGAGTGCTCCGATTCCTCCACGTCCGCCGACGTGACGCCACCCGACACGATCCCACCCGACCTTCCCATCCCGACTGCTCATCCATCCGCTCCTTCCGGCTTGCGCGAGCGGCGCGCGACGGAACCGAGAACGATCCGCCGCGCGCCACCCGCCCTACCGGGCGTCGCACGTGACTGCCTGGGCCTTCAGGCCGCCGTCGGAGGTACGCGCGACTCACCGCGTACGATCCGCACCGCGTGCGGAGTGCTCACTCGTCGTGGCCCCAGCCGTCGTGCTCGTCGCCCTGACCGCCGTACCCGTTGTCGGGCTCCTTGGGCTGATCGTGGTCGGGGCCTTCGTGGTTCCCGTAGTCGGGCCCCTCGTGGTGCCCGTCCTCCGGTCCGCCGTGTTCCCCGTGGTCGGGTCGGCCCGGCTTGTCGTGCTTGCCGTGCCCAGGCCACCCGGGGACGTCATGGCCAGGCCAACCGGGCTTGCCGGGCTTGCCGGGCGGCTTGGGAACACCGCCGGTTGTGCCACCGTTGGTTCCTGCCGTCGTCGCGCCCGTGACGCCACCCGTGGTGGTACCGGCGACGAGGCCACCGCCCGTCGTCACCCCGCCGAGCACGCCGCCGAGCAGGCCACCATTGGTGCCGCCCGTGGTCGCACCGCCCAGTACGCCGCCGAGCAGGCCGCCGGTGGCGGTGCCACCCGTCGTGGGACCACCGGTCGTGGTGCCACCGGTGGTCGGGCCACCGGTCGTGGTGCCACCGGTGGTCGGGCCACCGGTCGTGGTGCCGGCGATGACGCCGCCCGTGACCAGACCGCCCGTGGTTCCGCCGGTGGTGCCGGCGGCGCACGTCCCGCGGTTGATCGTGTTGGTGTCCATCGTCACCGCGCCGTTACGAGCCAGCGCCCGTCCGTCGATGTCCGCGCCCGTGGTCAAGGAGATGGAGGTCAGGGCGATGATGGTGCCGACGAAGTTGGTCTCGGTGCCGAGGGTGGCCGAACTTCCCACCTGCCAGTACACGTTGCAGGGGGAGGCCCCGTTGATGAGGGACACGTTGCTGGAGCTCGCCGTGGTCAGACCAGAACCGATCTGGAACACCCACACGGCGTTGGGGTTGCCCTGGGCGTCCAATGTCAGGGTGCCGGTGAGTCCGAGGGTGGAGGGGGCGGTGTACACACCCGGAACGAGCGTCAGGCCCCCGGCGTCCGGGGGAAGCACTGCGTCCGCCGCCTGTCCGGCGGCGTTGTCGTACGCCACGACCAGGTCGCTCTTGGCCTGGAGGCCCACGGGGTCGACCGGGCCGGAGTGCACGGTGCCGTTCACGGTCCCGGGCGGGAATCCGCTGATGGCTGTTCCCGGACTCACTCCGAGGTCACCGGTGATGACCGTGGGGCCGGTGTTGGTGATTTCCGAGCCGGCCAGCACGGCAAAGCCGGCGACCGTGCCCAGGGGTACGGGTGTCGCGATCGCTTGCGCCCGGGTCGGCGTCACCGCGACCACGGCAGAGGCGAGCACCGTGGCGAGTACCGTCGCGATCCAGACCGGCGTCGTGCGCCGTAGCGCCGCGCCAGAGATTTTCAGCGTCATCGAGGGGCCAACTCCTGTGAGTGGGTGGTGGCGTAATTGACGGTCTCGACCGCACAGGACCGTCTCGCTGTCGCTGGCATATTACGGAGAAAAGTGCGAAGGGCCGGGATGTGCTCGGCGATTCCCGTGACATCCGCCATTCGCCGCCGAAGGGCCGGTAATGCAAATAATCGCATCGGCTCAATGGGCCTTGTGGGGGAAATTCATATACCGCGGCCCCAGGACCCGGCTCTCCGCAATCCACAAGGCGACGGCGGGACCGAATTGATCGGAGCCCCTGCGCGACACGACCCCAGGACGGATCCAACTCCGCCTGGGGCATGGCAATCTGGCGACCGGAACAAGGTCTCGGAGCAGAGGAACACACCCCGTGGGCGTCGACATCAATCCCACCGTGATCAGGCGCCGGTTGGGATCGGAGCTACGCCGGCTCCGGCAGGCCGGCGGTATGACGACGCAGCAAGTGGCGGAGCGATTGTTGATCTCCCAACCCAAGATCAGCCTCTTGGAGAACGGCCGCCGCCTCATCAAGCCGCGCGACGTGCGCGATCTCTGCCGGCTGTACGGAGTCCACGACCAGCGGCTCGTCGACGACCTGATGCGCCTGGCCGGGGAATCGGGCCGACAGGGCTGGTGGAACACCTACGGCGACATCCCGTACGGCGCCTACATCGGCCTGGAGGCCGAGGCGACCGCGATCCGGACCTACGAGCCCCTGGTGATCCCGGGCCTGCTGCAAACCCCCGCCTACGCCCGGGAGGTCATCGCAGGAACGATCCCTCAAGCCACCGTCGAGCAGGCCGCCACCCGCCTCCGGGTGCGGCTGCGGCGTCAGGGCCGGCTGGGTGTCGGCGGCGACCCGCTTCGCTTGTGGGCCGTGCTGGACGAATCGGCGCTGCGGCGCGTCGTGGGCAGCCGCGAGATCATGCGGGAGCAACTGGAGCATTTGACCCACCTCGGTGCCCGGCCGCACATCACCGTGCAGGTCCTTCCTCACGGGGTGGGGGCGCACCCGGGCGTCTCGGGACAGTTCTCGCTGCTCGAATTCGCCGACGCCACCGATGCGAGTGTGGTGTATCTGGAAAGGTTCACCAGCGACCTTTATCTGGAGAAACGATCCGACGTGCGACTCTACAGCGACCTTTACGCGCATGTGCAGGCCCGGGCGCTGAGCCCCCAGCGCACCGTGCAGTTCATCACCGAAACCCTCAAGGCATACGCCGACACGGAATTCGTCCCGAACGCCGGCTCCTCACTCCGACCGGACGCATAAGGGCGGCTGGGAGAACGGGCCTTCGCGTGCGTCGGGCAACCCGGGCGCCCACTGGTTCGATCGACTGCTGTGCCGCCCCTACCGGCGCGTTGTGGCACGGCCTTTCGTCATCCGCGCCATTCGATCAGAACGAGCGTCGCGTCGTCCGAGGTGGCTTCGCGACGTGCCCGCATGAGCGTGCGGGACGGTTCCCGGGCCACCGCGCGGATTCCGTGGTCAGCCTGCTCCAGCTGGATTCACCCAGCCGATCAGCTGCTCTTCGCGGAATTGGTCCTGTCCGCTTTCGTGTTCTTCGATCAGACCATCGGTGAAGCAGAGGACGCGGTCGCCCGGCTCCAGCGCCACCGTGCTGACCTGCGGCTGGGCCGTGCGTACGCCGTCTGGACAGCCCCACGACCCTCCCCGTCGGCTTCGGAGGAACTGGAGGCGCCCCGTGTCGGTGTCCAAGCGCATCATCTGGGCGGTCACGAACGGTCATCCTGTTGCCTCCAACCGGGCGGCAGGCCGGCGTCCGGCTGCACGGGCGGCGTCGCCTCCAGGATGCTCCCCGGCGACCGGGCACGCCACGCGGATCCCGGTGCCCGGCGGCTCCCCCACCCGGATTCCCCGGTGGGTCGGCGCCTGCGCCCCGGAGCTTTCGCGGACCACACCGTCCGCCCGGCATGCGAGCCCCGCGCACATCGGCCGATGATGGCAGTACGGCCGAACACGCGGAGCTGACCATGACGGGTTGGCATGTGAGGGACTACGTCTCGGAGGATCTCGAAGCAGTGATCCGAGTCGACGCCGAGAGCGGTACGGCCGAAGAGCCGTCCCTCTTCCCGCTGTCGGACGCCGTGGCGTCCCTCCAGGCCCTCCACCCGGCGGTGGTGGCCACCGCGGACGACGTGGTGGTCGGCGCCGCGGTGAGCAGGGTGGAGGGAGAGCGGGCGTGGATCCTGCGCATCTGCATGGCGCCCGCCTGGCGGCACCAAGGGCTGGGCAGCGACCTGATCACTGCCCTGGAGCACCGGCTGTTCGCCTGTGGCGTCCGAACGGTGCACGCGGCCTTGCCCGAGGGCGAGACCGGTGCCACCGCCCTGCACAACTGTGGCTTCGGCGCACGTCCGGGCCTGGTCTTCTTCGAGAAGCGCGGACGAGTGACCCCGCAGGCGGTCAGCATGCTGGCCTCGCTGGGAGCGGAGCTGCCCCCCGGCGGACTGTGGCAGAGGGTCGCGGGCATGCAGCGGGAGAAGGAGCTCATCGAGCGGCGCCTGGTCCTGCCGCTGGCCCATCCGGAAATGGCCGCCCGGCACGGGGTGGAGCTGCCGCGGGCAGTGATGCTGTTCGGTCCGCCCGGCACGGGGAAGAGCACGTTCGCGCACGCGATCGCCAGCCGTCTGGGATGGCCGTTCCTCGAACTGTTCCCCGCCCGGCTGGCTGCCGAGTACGGGCTGGCGAGCGGGCTGAACCGGCGCTTCGACGAGATCGCCCGGCTCGACCACGTATTGGTCCTCATCGACGAGGTCGAGGAGATCGCGGGGACCCGCAGCGGTGCGGACGCGACCGCGGTCGCTGTCGTCAACGAACTACTCAAGGCGATCGTCCGGTTCCGGGGCCAGGACGGGCGGCTGCTCGTCTGCGCCACGAACGACGTCACCACCCTCGACTCCGCGTTCCTGCGGCACGGCCGTTTCGACTACGTGCTGCCGATCGGCCCGCCCGACGGCCGGGCGAGGACGGCGCTGTGGGAGAGCTACCTGGCACGAGCGGGCGCGGAAGCCGACAGCGAGGTGCTGGCGTCCGCCAGCGAGGGGTTCACCCCCGCCGACATCGCCCATGTGGCGCGTACCGTCTCCCAGGCCCAGTTCGAGCGCACCTTCGACACCGGAACCCGGTCCCGCCCCACCACCGAGGACTACCTGGGCACCATCAGCGAGACCAGGCCCACGGTCAGCGCGGCCATGGCCCTGCAGTTCGCCCGTCAGACCGAGAAGTTCGCCCGCTTCTAGGAGTGTCCTGGGGACCAGGCGGGGCCCGCGGCCGTCTCCTCCTCCTCGGCCTCCATGAGCCGGATGCCCTCGTGGGTGAGAGTGACCATCGCGGGAGTGTTGCCGGGTTCCCAGTCGACGGTGATCAGGCCTTCGCCCGCCAGGTAGGTGCAGGCGGCGGCCAGGTCCTGTTCCGGTATGTGGAGGTCGCACCGCAGTCGCGCTCCGGTGATGCCGAGGAGCCGATTGCCTTCGACGGCTTCGTAAAGGACCCGGAGCACCTGTCCGCGGTAGGTCTTGCGTTCGCGCAGTGTGGCCATGACCGCGTCCTTTCGTGTGCGGGAGTGGGGTCCGGGGCCGTCCCGTCAGGGCTCTTCAGATCTCGTAGGAGTGCGCGCCGGCGCCGGTCTCGGTGTACTTACCGTGGGCGTGGTTCCCTCCAGGACGCGCGCGAGGCCGGCAGGTCGGGGCGCCGTGGCGCCCCGACCGCTGCCCCCGGTCGGAGGAAGGTCCGTTCCTCACCGGTCGGCATCCGTGTGGTGGGCTCGACGACCGGTGTCGTCCGGCAGGCCGGGGGGCCTCGGCAGGGGCTCGCTGAAGTGGTGGGCGGTGATCCGCGCGTCGTGCTGCGCGTTCAGCAGATGGATCCAGTACATGCCTACGCCGATCGCGAGGACGATCACGGCAATGAGGACGAGGGTCTCCACGGAGCTCACCTCCAGCCGTTCGCGGACCGCGGGAGGGCGCTGCGTCCGAACGGCTCCCCGAAGGGGGACATGCAGGCTCCGCCTTCGCTCTCCCAGCCGGCTTCCCCGCGCTGGGTGTCGCGGATGCCGCGCCCGATGACGGTCTCGTTGGCCATCAGGACTTCGGCGGTGAGGACGCTGCCCGGGATCGCCGCGGCCGCCATCAGGCGGGCCGCGGCCGCGGGTGCGGTCTCGGGCGGGATGACGAGGAGGTCCCAGCGGCCGACGGTGTAGGAGAGCAGGATCAGCTTGTCGGGGTCCTGTTCGGTGAACCAGCCCACGTGCAGCGTGCGCCCGTCCACGGCAACCTTGTGCGGTACGACGGGCCAGCGGGTGGGGTTCACCGTGACGCGGGTGATGTGCCCGCAGGGTTCCTCCAGGGCGGCGACGAGCGGTGGGAGCTCGGCCGCGAGGTCGCGGGAGCGGGGCCACCAAGCCCCGTCCAACTGGCCGGCGAGCGCGCTCTTCGGGGTGAGGGACAAGCGGGCGGGGACGGCTGCGGCGAGGTCGCGGGGCGCGGGCCGGTCGAAGGTGGTGGTCATGGAGTGGACCTGCCCCCGGGCTGCCCGTCGGCAGCCCGGCATCTAGGCGATCGCCGGAAACGACACCCGCGTGAAGGCCGGTGTGCGAAGTACTCCCGGTAGTTTCACTGTACGCCTGTTCGGCTGGGTTTGGCCGTTCTGACCTGGCATTTTACGACCCGACGCCGAGTCCACGCCGGTCGATCCGAGAGCGCGGCGCCGCCGTGGCGGGCCGCCCCTTCTCGTCCGACGCCGGGCGGGACGCGACGGAGCCCGGCCGGAAGTGCCGCGTACCGGCCGGGCTCCGGGCGCTCCGTGCCCTGGTCAAAGCCCCTCGTCGTGCAGGTCCTCTTCGCGCAGGAGGCCGTCCTCGCCACGGCTCGCGGCCTTCTTCCCTCCGGGCTTGCGCCCCTGTTCACGCGACTGCCTTCCCGGTCGGGGCTGCGCGGGGTCTCCGGGGCGATGGTGTTCCCGCGCCTCGCTGCCCTTGCCCGGTTCCTGATGCTTGTCCTGTGGACCGTTCATGACGGCGCTCCTCGTGAAGCGTGGGTGTAAGGATTGCTCTCCGATCACGCTGCCACGCACAGCGAAGGCCCGCATGACGGCGACTGCCAAGCGAGGCGCACGCATGACGCCCCGCGGGTCGCCCTCGCACCAGGCGATGACCGAAGGCAGCCGCCTGGATTTTCGAGTAGCGCCAGGGAACCAAACCGCAGCACACCGAAGGCTCTTGTGACACACGAGGGCACGCGAGCCCGGCGGGCTACGCACAACAAACAAGCCCCAGGTCGTTGACCTGGGGCTTTGTCGTGGAGCGGATGATCGAACCCGCGCTATAAGCTTGGGAATCAGTGCAGCTCGAACTGACTATATGTCTCCTGACCAGCGGATACGCCTCTTCATCGAGCCTGCCGAGAGGCTCTGTTTTCGCCTCTGATGACCGCGGTTCACCGCTCTGAAGGGCACGGATGGGGCACGCGCCCCGCCGGGCGAAGGTGAGGGGCTGTTGGGGCCTGTCGGGCGGAGCTTCTGGGCGAGGGCCCGCTTGGGCGTGGTCCGCTTCACGCCCGCAAGCGGTGGACGACCTACGTCGTCATGTGGTCGCGGGTGTCGAAGGCAACAGCCCTCTCCATGCCGGTTCCGCGCGCCGCTGCGCGCTGTGCGGAGCGGTGTCGATCGGTCAGCCCGCTTCGAGACGGGTTTTGGCGCTGCCGAAATCTCGTGCGGGACCGAGTGCCGGGCTTTTGCGGATGCCGAACTCGTGCTGGAGCGCTGCGAGGGCGGCGTGATAGCCGGACATGCCGTGCACTCCCGGGCTGGTGGTGTTGCGGCTGAGCACAGGTATACGCCGGGGATGGGAAGGCGGTAGGGGTTCGTGCGGGGGGCAGGCCGCAGAAGCGATTGACTGATGGTCATGGCGCCGGTGCCGATGTCACCTCCGACGTAGTTGGGGTTGTACTCCTCGTACTGGGCGGTGGAGATGCCTCGCTGCGCGATGACGGTGTCGCGGAAGCCGGGCGCGTACCGCTCGATGCAGGCTGTGATCAGCTCGACCGGGTCGCTGGTGACGCCCTTGGGTACGTGGGCGTAGGCCCATAGCGGGTTCTTGCCGGGGCGCGCTCGTTCCGGATCTGCGGCGACCGGGTCCACGACGAGGACGAATGGTTCGTCGGCGAGAACGCCGGCCGCCGTCGTGGTCTGGCTGCGGAAGACGTCGGCCCGGGTGCCGCCCAGATGGACGGTGGTGGCCTGGCCGACGGCTCTGTTGGCCCAGGGAACGCGCTCGGTGACGAGGAAGTCGGCCTTGGCCGCCCCGGGACCGTAGGTGTAGCGCGCCAGGGCTCGCCGGTACCGGGTGGGGAGACGTCCAGCGGTGATGCGGACCAATGTCTTGGGGCTGAGGTCCAGGAGGACGGCCTTGGACCGGGGCAGTTCGGCCAGGTCCGAGATCCGCCGACCGGTGTGGAACGTGCCACCGTGCGCGGTGATCTCGGCAGCCAGGGCATCGGCGATCCGGGCGCTCCCGCCGCGGGGGACCGGCCAGCCGCTGCCGTGAGCCAGGTGGCCGATAGAAATCTTCCGGTAGCCCTTCGCGCATTTTCGGCCATCCGGGGCGCAGATTGCTCGAACGGTAAGGTTCGAGAAGGCCCCGGGTTATGTTGGAACGGAGAGGCCGAGGGCCGCGAAAGTCTGGCTCATGCGCCCGCTTGCTGCTTCGCGGCGAGAGCGTTGAGGAGCGCGGCGCCGCGTTCGGCATCGTCAATGCTCACGGCGAACTCGGGGCCCTTGCGGAGGTGGATGACCGGGCATTCGCCGGACCGGAGCATGACGGTGATTCCCAGCCCGCTGAGCCGGTAGCCCCAGCCGCCTACCTGCGCCGGCCTGCGGTTTTCCACGCGCGCCGAGACGATGTTGCCTGCCGTCCAACGGCGCGCCGGCCAGCCCAGGGGACCGAAGGAAACCTCCAGCCCGGCCTCCGTGACGCGTGCTTGCACCGAGGCGAAGGCGAACATCCCGAGCGAGGCGAATGCGAACGGAGTGATCAGGGCCCACTCCACGCCGATCAGGCCGCCTGCGGCTGCCGCAGTGCCGGCCACGGCCACCAGGCCCGTGAGCACGCCGCCGCCGTACCGGCCGGAAGGACAGCAACCGCAGCCCCCACAGCCGCTGGTACTGCTGCCCGTCGGGTGAGTACGACATGTGCGGTGGCTTCTCCGGCTGGTACTGCCCCGTCGGGGCGGGGTGGGACTGCTTCCGTTCGAATGATGAACGAACGGTCGCGGCCGCCCTCGTGCCAACGGTGGACGGGAAGGATCACGGTGCTCGGGCGCAAGGTCATCCCCACGAGCCCACGACTGCCACACAGGGCCTTGGAGGGCGACATCTGAGCTTATGTCAGGTCCGTGGTCGCCTGATCGTGTGGCTCTGGGCATTCGGCCTCCCCGACGACACCGAACACCGCCAGCGTCTGGATCGGCAATCAGAAAGACCGCCGTGACGGGCTCGACGCCGCGCCGCTCCGCGCGCTCGCCGAGTTCGGTACCGACTGCGCGCGGTGAAAGGCAGAACTCTGTCCTTGACTGGCAGAAGGCGCATCTACCGCGAAGACGGTGTCACAACGGTCGCGGACATAATCGTTGTGGGTGGCGATGACGACGGCACACCCGGCGTCGCTCATCTCGCGCAGGATGTCGACGACCATGACGGTGTTGGTGTGGTCTAGCGCGCCGGTCGGTTCGTCGGCAAGTACGAGTGCCGGCTGCTTGACCATGAGCCGGGCAAGGGCGACACGCTGTTGTTCGCCGCCGCTGAGGTAGTGGATCTTTTCCTTCTCACGCCCGGCGAGACCGACGCGGTCGAGGGCCTCGGTGATGGTGACGCGGGTGGTGTTCCTCAGCGAGCGCCGGGGCTTGACGGCGGCCTCTAGATTGGCGGCGACGGTGGCGTTTTCGATCAGGGCATAGTTTTGGAAGAGGTAGCCGAGTACCTCTCGGCGGAAGCGTCGGGTCTGACGCGGGTTGAAGCGGGTGATGTCCTTGCCTTCGTGCAGGATCGCGCCCTCGCTCGGCGCCTCAAGCAGTCCCAGGCAGTTGAGGAGAGTGGACTTTCCTGATCCGCTGGGGCCGACCAGGGCGAGGATTTCGCCGCCCTTCACGGTCAGCGTGACATCCGACCACAGGGTCCGCCGGCCGAAGGACTTTGACAGGTTCTCGATATCGATCACGGTGGTGCTCCTGCTGTGTGAAAGGGTGCGAACGGGACTCATCCTTCGGTCGCCCCTTCCTTGACGATGCGGCGATGGAAGGCTGCCAGTGCGAGGAGCACAGCCCCGACCTCGATTGTGACCAGCCCACTGGTAAGGGCCAGATCCAAAGCGCTGATCTGCACCGCCGCGCTGGGTGCGGGCATCCCCATGGCCTTGAACTCCTCCAGATCCTGGTTCTGCTGCCAGATGTGGAAGGGCACCCAGCCGGCCAGGAGAAGGGCGAGGATGCCCTCGACGGCCAGCACTGAGCGGTGACTTGCAGCGAATCTCCAGCCGCTGATGTGTTTGACGAAGATGGCCTGGGCGTTCTTTCGCGAGTAGACAATGCAGACGCCGACGCCGGTGATGACAAGCACGACCACTGCCACCGCGAGGTTGAACAGGTACAGCCGGAAGTCGTTGACCGCGTCCCGCATTTGCAGGGCCGCGTTCTGCCCGATTGGCCTGATGGCTATCACATCGTTCTGCAGCTTGTTCGTCTCGATGCCGGCCTGGATGTCGGCGGGGTCGGGGAAGACCACTCCGCCTTGGGTGGCGAACGAGGTGTACGCGTTGTCAGTGAGATAGGCCGACCCGTTGGGGACCACGACGAGGATCGGATCGTCTACGAGTGAGCGGTCTTCCTTGGTGTTGCGGGCGGCGGTGTGGGCTTGGTCGCCGGGGTTGTAGCCGAAGACGCGTTGGCCACTCTTCGCCGGGAGTGTCTGTACCTGGCTCTGCCGGATGCGCTCCGGATGGGCCGGGCTCAAGATGCCTGGGATCTGCGCGGCGATGGTCGAGGTGTGCTGGTTCAGGGACTCGGGCACGATGAGCCGCACTGCGTGATCGTCGGGGCTATTGCCGTCCCGTGGTGCGGGAGCGTACCGGTATCCGGTGGGATCAAGGAGGGTCTGCTCGGTGAGGAAGGTTTCGTTGACGATGAGCATCTCGCCCTGGGGCAGGCCAGAACCGGGGGCGATGTCTTGGAGTTCCCGCCGCCCGGCGACGATGAGTTTGCCTGCGGCGTCGGCTTGACGAAGCCATCCGCCCACGCGTTTTTGCATCTGCTTTATCTCATCGTCGCCGCCCAGGCTGCCATTGAGACGGATGGCAGCGGTGTCGCCCACCTTCGCGTAGATTTCTCGGCTGTCCTGGCGGGCCAGGATGTCCTGGCCCGCCAGGACAGCGGAGGTGGCGATGCTTAGGGCGAGCATCAGGGCAGGTACGCGCACGAGGTAGGCCGAAATGGACGCTGCCCGGGCGGGGAGCTCGCCCTTGAGGGCGCGAAGGACATCGGTCCTGAAGGTGAGGGCGAGCACGGCCGCATGGGTCGCCAGGATCAAGAGGATGAGGAGGCCCGCGATGCCCAGAGTTACCGAAGCGAATAGGCCCAGCCACGCGCATCCGTTGTAGAGGCCGAGGAGCACCAGGACCGCACCGGCCACCGCACCGGCCGCGATCGCTGCGAACGTCGCGAGCTGCCGCAGATCACGGAGAAGGATGTCGGTGAAGGACCTCCCTTGCAGGCGTAGCACTCCGTACGCCTTCGCATTGAGCAGGACACTCGCTCCGGTCATCGTCACGGCGGCGAGAGCAACCACCAGGAAAGACCAGACGAGTACCCCGTCGGAATAGAAGGGCGTCAGTTCCCCGACAGAGAGCGGGTGGTGCGCACTGGCACGTAGGCCGAGACTCTTGAACTGAGCCACCAGTGCGTCCTCGGACCCTGCCGGTCCGAACACGTAGTAGAAGCCTCGCGGGTCCCGCTGCCCGATATCGGCGAGCGGATGCACCTCAGTTCGATAGTCCCGGCCGAAGGACGGATAGCCCTCGTTCAGCCATGACGCCGCGTCGGAGCGCGGGTCACCCGAAGCGAGATACAGGTGCCGAAGACCGTCGGGGTTCTTCAGATCGGGCACTTCGCGGGCCACAGAGATCCTGTGGTCGGCGACGAACGAGGCTAGATCGCGGGCGACTTGTGACCCGCTGGTCGAATCGTCAGAGTCGAGCACCCAGACCACAGCCGAGTGGCCAAGCACCCAGTCCTCGTCCAGCCCCCGCACGAACAGGAACGCCACCACCGCGGAGAACGCGAAGACAGCAGCGTAGATGAATTTGATACCTCGGTGCAGCATCGACTACCTAGATTTGAGCATTTGGGGGAATTTCGTGGCGCTGCTATGGGAAGCGTCAACTGACGATCGACGAGCCAGACTGCGGGGGGCCGGTCCCCCGAACCCCCCGCACGTCAGGCATGGCTACGGGTGGCCCGCAGCGTGGGGGTGCTCAGCCGCAGCTGGAGCGGTAGTACGACTCGTTGCCCCACATCGCCTCGTCCGCGGACGCGTAGGACGTGTTGCCCGCCTTGACGTCGCCGCTCTGCGCGAAGTACTTGCCCTTCACCGAGGAGCCGTGGCACTTCGACTCGTGGTAGAAGTTCGAGTACACCTGGTCGTTGCTGTTGGTGCCGTAGCTCCACTTGCCACCGCTGGCATCGACCGTCTGCGCCAGTGCCGGCGTGGCAAGACCCACAACGATGAAACCGGCCGCGACGGCGGCCTTGATACGGGTGCTGACCTGCATGTTTAGCTCCACTCCATCTTCCGATCACAGTCATGATCGGGAACGAGCCCTCATAGTGCAGACCCGTAAACCCAAGATCAACTAAAAAAATGGGTATGGCTGAAACCGTGCCTGGCGTAACAGTTGTGCCGACGTCCATGCAGCCTGGGCCCACAAGGGTTCGAGAGTCTTTGCAGGGCCAGCGCCCTGGCTAGGGTGCTGGCTGAGATGCATCGACGTGTGCTCGGTGCCAGCGGCTCGCTGGACAAGCCCACCCTCCCCCGCTTCCCCTCTCGGCTGGCCTTCACCTCAAAGACCAGAGTTCCGGCCACCAACAGGGTTGGCTGCTGAACCTCTCGCGTCGGACTCTCTGGCCCGCGGGCGCTGGAGGGCGCGGCGTCCCCCGAGTTGAACCGAGCGTGCTCTCGGAGCGGCGGCCAGTGTTGAGCACCTGACGGCTCCGACGTCTTTGAGCCAGCGGCCCGTGAGGGCCTTGGGGCGCCTCTGATGAGCTCTGGTCCCGTGGGGCCCTGGGGCCAGCAGTCTTAGGCGCCACCGGGAGTAGCGGTGTGGTTTCAGCCATACCGATTTTTTTAGTTGATCTTGGGTTTACGGGTCTGCACTATGAGGGCTCGTTCCCGATCATGACTGTGATCGGAAGATGGAGTGGAGCTAAACATGCAGGTCAGCACCCGTATCAAGGCCGCCGTCGCGGCCGGTTTCATCGTTGTGGGTCTTGCCACGCCGGCACTGGCGCAGTCGGTCGATGTCAGCGGTGGCAAGTGGTTCTACGGCACCAACAGCAACGACCAGGTGTACTCGAACTTCTACCACGCCAAGAACTGCCACGGCTCCTCGGTGAAGGGCAAGTACTTCGCGCAGAGCGGCGACGTCAAGGCGGGCGATACGTCCTACGCGTCCGCGGACGAGGCGATGTGGGGCAACGAGTCGTACTACCGCTCCAGCTGCGGCTGAGCACCCCTACGTTGCGGGCTTCCCATATGACGGCAGCCAGTAGACGCGCCTCAGACGTGGACAGTGGGTGCCCCGTTCATGGCCAAGCGCATGCTTCTTCGTAGACGGCCACCCTGACCGCCTCGAAGTTGCCGAGCCTGACGAGGCCATGCGGGCTGCTCTGCTCTACGCGGCCCGCCTCAAGGAGCTGCGGGGGCACTGAGTGCGCCCACCCGGACGGGGACCGGCCAAGGCCCACACGGGGCCGGCCGGTGCCCGACGCAAGGTAGCCGGAACTGGGGTGCACAGCCTGTCCTCAGGTCCCGGCTTGACCGGAGAGTCACTACTTCAGGGCGGACGGACCGGGGAAGTCTTCGGGAAGTGCGTCCATCAGTAGTTCATCGACCGGCTGCCCCAGCCAGAACCCCGATTGCCGCATACGGACTGTTTGAAGCCGAACTTCTCATAGGTGGAGATCCTGGCCGTGTTCGGTTCCAAGACCTCCAGCCACACTGCGCGTAGTGCGCCGAGGTGGAAGGCCCAGTCGAGCGTTAACCGGGTCGCCTCCTCCGCGTAGCCCTTGCCGTGTTCTCCCGGTGCCACCAGGATCACGTACTCGGCGGTGCGCACGAATGTGTTCACGGTGAGCGTGGTGATGCCGACGGGAGTCATGTCACGGGAGTCATGTCATCGAGGCGGATCACCTCGAACTGCGGGTAATTGTGGTTGCCGCGCTGGCCGGACCATCCGCCTTCGCGCACCTCCCATGCCTGGGGGAACTGGTTGCCGTACCCGAGGAGCGTCCCCGGATCTTTCTCCCAGCGGTGGTAGTCGGGGAGCATCTCGCGGCGGGGTTGGCCGAGGCCGAGCCGGTCACCGCGCAGCAGGATCTGCGGGTCGCTCGCGGGGAACTCGTCTCCGGACCCTTGCGCTTGGGGCCCAGTCCGTCCTGGGCGTGGGTCACGACGTACATGGCGGTTTCGGCCGGCTCCTCCACCGGTCCCCCCCCGCAGCATCCTCTATCCAGGCGTGTAGTCGGACCGGATCGGCTGCGATGCCGTGGCGCCATTCGGCCCGGCGTCCGGCGGCGTCCGGCAGCAGCGTCCCGGCGGTGGACTGCTCCAGGCAGGCCCAGCGGGCCGGCGTGAGGCCCCCCTGAGCCGAGCATGCTGGGTCCGCCACGAGAGGCCGAGAGCAGGCTCGATTGCTAGAGCTCCCGTAGTGAGGTGAGGACCTGCCCCAGAAGGAGTGGGCTGGTCTGGCTGCGACCATCGGGAGCTTCGCTGATGGCGGCCGAGGGGCGGGCCCTCGGCCCAGACGTACTTGCCAGGGTGTGGACGGCGGGTGGTAGCCCCAGCGGGTGGCCATGGTGGCGGTGAGCAGGAGGCCGCGGCCGCCCAGGGCGCTGTCGCTGGGGGACTGGGGTGTCGGCGGTCGGGGGTCGTTGTCGCCGACCAGTAGGACGACGCCCGTCGGGGTTGGCCAGAGGCGCAGAAGGATCGTGTTCGGAGCGGGCCGTGCGGCGTCTGGTGGCCCCAGCGGACGTGCGTGCTGGATGGCGTCGAGCTCCGAGATGAGGAGGCGGGCCACCTCGGTGCCCTCGGAAGGGAACCGCCAGCGCTGGAGGACATTGACTGTGTCGACGGGCCCAGGCAGCAGCGAGGCGGCGCACCTCTGCGCGGTACGTCCTTCGGCCGCAAGTGGCGTAAGGCCCGCGATGCGGTCGGCATGCCGAAGGAGTTCCGCTTCTACGACCTGCGCCACACCGGGAACACGCTCGCCGCCGACGCCGGTGCCAAGCTGAAGGACCTCATGGTCCGCGCGGGCCAGTCCTCGGAGCGGGCCCAGCTGATCTACCAGCACTCCACGAAGGAGCACCAGCGCAGGCTCGCCGACGACATCGACGCCACCGTCCGGTTCCAGCGGGTGCCCGGTGACAGCGGGCGGCCCGGCCCGGCTGGGATCGGGCGTATGTTCGTGCCCTCCCGTCGGCATCCGGTCGGGCCGCTCGGGCGAGGTGATCCGCACAAGAGGCACGGCAACAACCTGACGCCTCGTTAGGGGAGTTATGGCGCGCGAATGGCGCGCGGGCCCCGATAGGTCCAGACAACAAACAAGCCCCAGGTCGCTGACCTGGGGCTTTGTCGTGGAGCGGATGACGGGAATCGAACCCGCGCTATAAGCTTGGGAAGCTCATGTTCTACCATTAAACTACATCCGCATAGGTATCCAGTTGTCTGGAACCTCATCGTTGCCCACTCTACCTCATGATCGACCCCCGGTGAATCCGCCGCGGGGTCGTCGTCGTTCCAGGGGTACAGGAGGGGGCGTGCGGACGGGAGTTGGGGTGTGGCTTAAGGTTCGGAGCGGCGGCTGGAGTGAGTCTGGGTCATCCCCTAATGTGGCGATTCGTCGCAGTACGGCTTGGGGAAAGGGACTCGATGGAGCACACCGTCGTCCGTTGTGCCGAGGGGCACGTTTTCAGCACCGCTTCGTTCCCGTTGCGGCAGCTCGGTGCCGCCCGGATCGGGCCGGGGCGGTTGCTGCGGTGTCCGCGGTGCGCGCGGCTGAGGCACGCCGTGCCCGTGGGTGGCGCGAAGCGGTAGCCGTCGGGGTGGAGTGACGGGGCGCGCGGGCGCGGCTCTCGATTGGGGGTGGCCCGCGCGCTCTGCGTATCCTCGGGACGTGCTTCTCTCTGACAAAGACATCCGGGCCGAGATCGACAGCGGACGGGTTCGCATCGACCCGTTCGACGAGTCGATGGTGCAGCCCTCCAGCATCGATGTGCGTCTCGACCGGTTCTTCCGGGTCTTCGAGAACCACCGTTACGCCCACATCGACCCCGCCACCGAGCAGCCGGACCTGACCCGGATGGTCGAGCCGGAGGGGGACGAGGCGTTCATCCTCCACCCGGGCGAGTTCGTCCTCGCGTCGACCTACGAGGTCATCTCGCTGCCCGAGGACATCGCCTCCCGGCTGGAGGGGAAGTCGAGCCTCGGCCGCCTGGGTCTGGTCACGCATTCGACCGCCGGCTTCATCGACCCGGGCTTCTCGGGCCACGTGACCTTGGAACTGTCGAACCTCGCCACGCTCCCGATCAAGCTGTGGCCGGGGATGAAGATCGGCCAGCTGTGCCTGTTCCGGCTCAGCTCCCCCGCCGAGTTCCCGTACGGCAGCGAGCGCTACGGATCGCGCTACCAGGGCCAGCGCGGCCCGACGGCGTCGCGCTCCTTCCAGAACTTCCACCGCACCCAGGTGAGGCACGAGGCATGAGCGAAGTACGCGAGAACCTGACCTACGACGGGTTCGGGCGCGCCGTACGCGAGCTGGCACAGACCATCGCCGACGACGGCTACGAGCCCGACATCATCCTGAGCATCGCCCGCGGCGGCGTCTTCGTCGCGGGCGGCCTGGCTTACGCGCTGGACTGCAAGAACATCCACCTGGTCAACGTGGAGTTCTACACGGGCGTCGGCACGACGCTGGAGATGCCGGTCATGCTGGCCCCGGTGCCGGAGGCGATCGACTTCACCGACAAGAAGGTGCTGATCGCCGACGACGTCGCCGACACCGGCAAGACGCTCAAGCTGGTGCACGACTTCTGCCTGGGCACGGTGGCGGAGGTCCGGTCGGCCGTCATCTACGAGAAGTCGCAGTCGCTCGTGAAGTGCGAGTACGTGTGGAAGAAGACCGACGAGTGGATCAACTTCCCCTGGTCGGTCGAGCCGCCCGTCGTCAAGCGCGAGGGCCAGGTCCTCGACGCCTGACGGCGTGGGACGTACGAGGGGAACGGCGAAGGGGACCGGCGTGCCGGTCCCCTTCGCCGTTCCCGCATGGCTCAGATCGTGCCGAGCTTGATGAGTGACAGCAGGGCGATCAGCTGGATCGCGGACGCGCCCAGGGCCTTCGGCCAGGGCAGGTCGTGCGACTTGCTGATCAGCGAGGTGAAGAGCGCGCCCGCCGCGAGCCAGGTGGCCCAGCCGAGGATCTGGACGAGCATGTTGTCGCCGCCGAGGAACATCGCGAACAGCAGCCGGGGCGCGTCCGTGATGGACATGACCAGCATCGAGAGGCCCACCGTCGGCTGCCACGCCCCGTCGCCGCCCAGCTGACGCGCCAGGGTGTGGGTCACGCCGCCCAGGATCAGGCCGCAGAGGACGAAGGCGACGCCGGTGCTGAGGACGATCGGGACGGCCTGGCCGAGCGTGGCCTTGATGACGTCCTCGCGGGCCTTGTCGAAGCCGAAGACCGCGAGCATGCCGTAGAGGAACGTCACGATCAGCGCCGGACCCCAGACGGGGTAGTCGCGCATCCGGAAGAAGGTCGGGCCCGGCCGCATCACGATGTCGCGCAGGAGTTCCTTCCAGGGCAGCCTCGGCCCAGCCGGGGCGGCGGTCGAGCCGGCCTGGTACGTCGCGCCCTGGTAGGGCGCGGCCTGGCCGTACGGGTCCTCGCCGATCGAGAAGGCCTGGGTGTAGCCGGGGTTGTCGGCGTACGAGGCCTCGTGCGCCGGCGGCTGCTGGTACGCCTGGGGGTGTGGTTGACCGTACGGGTCGAAGTACTCGGGCTCGCCGTGGTCCCGGGCGCCGCCGGTGGCCTGCTGGGGCCACTGTTGCTGCGGAGGGGGACCGGCGGGACCGGCGGGTGGGTAGGGCTGACGGCCGTACGGTGCCTGCGGCGCGCCTGGCGCCTGCTGCCGACCGTACGGCTGCTGCCGCGGGGGTTGTTGCGGGGTGCGGTTGTTGTCCCGGCCGCGTCCGATCCTGAATCCAGCCACGTGATCGAAAGTACCTGGTCCGGCGGGCGGGGGTGTGCGGGCGGCCGGAACCGGCGTCCTTTGCGGCTGAGCTGTGACATCCCCTAGGGGAACTCCCGGGGGTGTCACGGCGCGTGCGTGCGGGAAAGCCGGAACGGCCGGCCCCCTGGTGGGGGGACCGGCCGTTCCGATGCCGTTGCGGGTCCGCTCGGACCCGCGTGGCGCACGTGTGGGTACCCAGGCCTACTTGGCGCCCTCGGGCGCGTCGGCCTTGTCCTCGGCCTCCGGCTCGGTCTTGACCGTGGGCTCGGTCTTGGCCTCGGGCTTCGGTTCCGCCTTGGGCGCGGGCACCTCGGCCTCGGGCTTCGGCTCGGAAACCTCAGCTTCAGGCTCGGCCTCGGCCTTGGGCTCGGTCTTGGCCTCGGGCTTCGGTTCCGCCTTGGGCGCGGGCACCTCGGCCTCGGCCTCCGGCTCGGAAACCTCGGCCTCCGGCTCGGAAACCTCGGCCTCCGGCTCTGCCTCGGCCTCGGGCTTCGGCTCGGCTTCCGCGTCCGCCTTCGGCTCCGCGGCCTTCGCGGCAGCTTCCGCCTCCGCCTTGGCTTGCGCCTCAGCCTTCGCCTTGGTTTCGGCCTCTGCCTTGGCCTTGGCCTCGGCCGCAGCAGCGGCCTTCGCGGCAGCCTCAGCCTTCGCGGCCTCGGCCGCAGCAGCGGCCTCCGCCTCGGCGGCGGCGGCCGCGGCCGCCTCCTCCGCCTCGGCCAGTGCCAGCGCCTCCGCGTCCGGGCCCGGGGTCTTCACCGACTCCAGCAGCAGCTGCGCCACGTCCACCACCTGGACGGACTCCTTGGCCTGGCCCTCGTTCTTCTTGCCGTTCACCGAGTCGGTGAGCATCACCAGGCAGAACGGGCACGCGGTCGACACGATGTCCGGGTTCAGGGACAGGGCCTCGTCGACGCGCTCGTTGTTGATGCGCTTGCCGATCCGCTCCTCCATCCACATCCGCGCGCCACCCGCGCCACAGCAGAAGCCCCGCTCCTTGTGGCGGTGCATCTCCTGCTGCCGCAGGCCCGGCACGGCCGACATGATCTCGCGCGGCGGCGTGTAGACCTTGTTGTGTCGGCCCAGGTAGCAGGGGTCGTGGTAGGTGATCAGCCCGTCGACCGGCGTGACCGGCGTCAGCCGGCCCTCGTCGATCAGGTGCTGGAGCAGCTGCGTGTGGTGGATGACCTCGTACTCGCCGCCCAGCTGCGGGTACTCGTTCGCGATGGTGTTGAAGCAGTGCGGGCAGGTCGAGACGATCCGCTTCGCCGACTTCGGCTTGCGCGTCTCCGGGTCCTCGTCGTCCTCGCCGAAGGCCATGTTCAGCATGGCCACGTTCTCCTGCGCCAGCTGCTGGAACAGCGGCTCGTTGCCCAGGCGGCGCGGCGAGTCACCGGTGCACTTCTCGTCGCCGCCCATGATCGCGAACTTGACGCCCGCGATGTTCAGCAGCTCCGCGAAGGCCTTCGTGGTCTTCTTCGCCCGGTCCTCCAGCGCGCCGGCGCAGCCGACCCAGTAGAGGTAGTCGAACTCGGAGAGGTCCTCGGCGTCCTTGCCGACGATCGGGACCTCGAAGTCGACCTCCTTGGTCCACTCCACCCGCTGCTTCTTGGCGAGGCCCCAGGGGTTGCCCTTCTTCTCCAGGTTCTTGAGCATCGTGCCCGCCTCGGACGGGAACGCGCTCTCGATCATCACCTGGTAGCGCCGCATGTCGACGATGTGGTCGATGTGCTCGATGTCGACGGGGCACTGCTCGACGCACGCGCCGCACGTGGTGCAGGACCACAGCACGTCGGGGTCGATGACGCCGTTCTCCTCGACCGTGCCGATCAGCGGACGCTCCGCCTCGGCCAGGGCGGAGGCGGGAACGTCCTTCAACTGCTCGGCGGTCGCCTTCTCGTTGCCCTCCATGTCCTTGCCGCCGCCCGCGAGCAGGTACGGCGCCTTGGCGTGCGCGTGGTCGCGCAGCGACATGATCAGGAGCTTCGGGGAGAGCGGCTTGCCCGTGTTCCACGCGGGGCACTGCGACTGGCAGCGGCCGCACTCGGTGCAGGTGGAGAAGTCGAGGATGCCCTTCCAGGAGAACTGCTCGACCTGGGAGACGCCGAAGACGTCGTCCTCGCCCGGCTCCTCGAAGTCGATCTCCTTGCCGCCGCTGGTCATCGGCTGGAGCGCGCCCAGCGCGGTCGCGCCGTCCGCGTTCCGCTTGAACCAGATGTTCGGGAAGCCGAGGAAGCGGTGCCAGGCGACACCCATGTTGGTGTTGAGCGAGACCACGATCATCCAGATCAGCGATACGCCGATCTTGACCATCGCGGTGAAGTAGATGGCGTTCTGGAGGGTCCCGAGCGAGAGGCCCTTGAAGGCCAGCACCAGCGGGTACGAGGCGAAGTACGCCGGCTCGTACGAGTCCACGTGGTGGATCGCGCCCTCAAGGCCGCGCAGGGTGAGGATCGCGAGGCCGATGGTGAGGATCACGTACTCGACGAAGTACGCCTGCCAGGCCTTGGAGCCCGCGAAGCGCGACTTGCGGCCGGCCCGCGAGGGCAGCGACAGCAGCCGGATCGCCATCAGGACGACGATGCCGAGGATCGTCATGACGCCGATGAACTCGATGTAGAGCTCGAAGGGCAGGAAGTCGCCGACGATCGGCAGCGTCCAGTCGGCCTGGAAGAGCTGGCCGTACGCCTGCAGCAGCGTCGGCGGCAGCGTCAGGAAGCCGATGGCGACGAACCAGTGCGCGAAGCCGACGATGCCCCAGCGGTTCATCCGGCTGTGGCCGAGGAACTCCCTGACCAGGGTGAGCGTTCGTTCCTTCGGTCGGTCCGTGCGGCTGCCCGCCGGCACGGGTTGGCCGAGTTTCACGAACCGGTAGATCTGCGCCACGGCTCGGGCGAGCAGCGCAACGCCGATCACGGTCAGGACCAGCGACACGATGATCGCGGCGAGTTGCATGGGACGGCTCCTCGGGCGGGACTTACTAAGCGGTAACTTATTGAGTCAAGGCTTGAGGTTACCCAGTTCCCGCGCCCCAAAGTAGGTGGGCGTGCGGTGATCTGTGTCGCTCAGGCATGCCTCTGTCGGTAGGCGGCCCGGGGGGTCCGCGCGAGGATCGCCAGATCCATCCCCAGCCAGTGACTCTCCACATAGTGCCGGTCCAGCAGGGCCATCTCTTCCCAGGGCAGGTCGGAGCGGGCGCTCACCTGCCACAATCCGGTCATACCGGGCCGTACGAGCAGCCTATCGGCCCTGTCCACGCCCGCTTCGGGGCGCGGACCGACCAGTGACATCTCGCCCCGCAGCACATTGAGCAGCTGCGGCAGCGCGTCCAGGGCGCACCGTTCCACGAGTTCCCCGACCCGCCCGGCGTCCTCCGTCCGCAAGCGCCACGTCCGGAACGTCCGCCCGCCCCTCCCGGCCGCCGGCTCCCGCACGAGGACCCGCGCGCCCCCCGCCCCGCGCCGCCGGGCCCCGCGCCCGGCCGCGTACAGCAGGGCGGCCGCCGCCAGGAGCGGGGCGGCGGACACGACGGCCAGCAGTAGCGCGCCGAGCAGGTCGAGCACCCGCTTCGCGGAGAGGTCCGGCCGGCGGATCGGTCGGGCGGGACGCCGGAGCGCGGGGAGCGTGAGGGGCGGCAGCGGCATGCAGGCACCGTCCCGCACGGCCGCCTCCCGCCCGGGTCGGCGCGCTGCGGGCGTCGCCCGCTCGGCCCCGCCGAGCAGGGGCGGAACCGCTGGTTGAGCGTAAGAGTGAGGTAAGAGTTGAGTCGGGTCGGCTCACCTCTGTTGACGCGGGGGGAGGCTTCCTGCATCCTTGAGTCTGTTCCACTCAAGTCAGCTGGAGGAATCAAAATGGCACGTGCGGTCGGCATCGACCTGGGCACCACTAACTCCGTCGTCAGCGTTCTGGAAGGCGGCGAGCCCACCGTCATCACCAACGCCGAGGGCGCCAGGACCACGCCGTCCGTCGTCGCTTTCGCCAAGAACGGCGAGGTCCTCGTCGGCGAGGTCGCCAAGCGTCAGGCGGTCACGAACGTGGACCGTACGATCCGCTCGGTCAAGCGCCACATGGGCACTGACTGGAAGATCAACCTGGACGGCAAGGACTTCAACCCGCAGCAGATGAGCGCCTTCATCCTGCAGAAGCTGAAGCGCGACGCCGAGGCGTACCTGGGCGAGAAGGTCACGGACGCGGTCATCACCGTCCCGGCCTACTTCAACGACTCCGAGCGTCAGGCGACGAAGGAGGCCGGCGAGATCGCGGGTCTCAACGTCCTGCGCATCGTCAACGAGCCGACGGCCGCCGCCCTGGCCTACGGTCTCGACAAGGACGACCAGACCATCCTCGTCTTCGACCTCGGTGGCGGCACCTTCGACGTGTCCCTCCTGGAGATCGGCGACGGCGTCGTCGAGGTGAAGGCCACCAACGGTGACAACCACCTCGGTGGTGACGACTGGGACCAGCGCGTCGTCGACTACCTCGTAAAGCAGTTCCAGAACGGCCACGGCGTCGACCTGTCCAAGGACAAGATGGCGCTGCAGCGTCTGCGCGAGGCCGCCGAGAAGGCGAAGATCGAGCTGTCCTCCTCCACGGAGACCTCGATCAACCTGCCCTACATCACGGCGTCCGCCGAGGGCCCGCTGCACCTGGACGAGAAGCTCACCCGCGCCCAGTTCCAGCAGCTGACCGCGGACCTGCTCGACCGCTGCAAGACCCCGTTCCACAACGTCATCAAGGACGCCGGCATCCAGCTGTCCGAGATCGACCACGTGGTCCTGGTCGGCGGCTCCACCCGCATGCCGGCCGTCGCCGAGCTCGTCAAGGAGCTCACCGGTGGCCAGGACGCCAACAAGGGCGTCAACCCGGACGAGGTCGTCGCCATCGGCGCGACCCTGCAGGCCGGTGTGCTCAAGGGTGAGGTCAAGGACGTCCTGCTCCTCGACGTGACCCCGCTGTCCCTCGGTATCGAGACCAAGGGCGGCATCATGACCAAGCTCATCGAGCGCAACACGACCATCCCGACCAAGCGGTCGGAGATCTTCACGACGGCCGAGGACAACCAGCCGTCGGTGCAGATCCAGGTCTACCAGGGCGAGCGCGAGATCGCGGCGTACAACAAGAAGCTCGGCATGTTCGAGCTGACCGGTCTGCCGCCGGCGCCCCGCGGCGTCCCGCAGATCGAGGTCTCCTTCGACATCGACGCCAACGGCATCATGCACGTCACGGCGAAGGACCTCGGCACGGGCAAGGAGCAGAAGATGACCGTCACCGGCGGCTCTTCGCTCGGCAAGGACGAGGTCGACCGCATGCGCCAGGAGGCGGAGCAGTACGCGGACGAGGACCTGCGCCGCAAGGAGGCCGCGGAGACGCGCAACCAGGCCGAGCAGCTCGTGTACCAGACGGAGAAGTTCGTCAAGGACAACGAGGACAAGGTCCCCGGTGACGTCAAGACCGAGGTCGAGGCGGCCGTCGCCGAGCTGAAGGAGAAGCTCAAGGGCGAGGACACCGCCGAGATCCGCACGGCCACGGAGAAGGTCGCGGCGGTCAGCCAGAAGCTCGGCCAGGCGATCTACGCCGACGCCCAGGCGGCCCAGGCCGCCGGTGGCGCGGACGAGGCCGGCCAGGCGAAGGCCGACGACGACGTCGTCGACGCCGAGATCGTGGACGACGAGAAGCCGAAGGGCGGCGCTGCCTGATGTCGGAGGAGACCCAGGGTTTCGACGAGAAGCCCGAAGTCCCCACCGGCGCCGGCGCGGACGACGCGGCAGCCGAGCCGAAGGCCGCCGACTCCTCCAAGGAGGACGAGGCGGCCCCGGCCGGGGACGCAGCAGCCGAGACCCTCGGCAAGGAGACCGCCCTCGTGGCGCAGCTGGACCAGGCCCGTACCGCGCTGGGTGAGCGCACCGCGGACCTCCAGCGGCTCCAGGCGGAGTACCAGAACTACCGCCGCCGGGTGGAGCGGGACCGGATCGCCGTCAAGGAGATCGCGGTCGCGTCCCTCCTGACGGAACTGCTCCCGACGCTCGACGACATCGGCCGGGCGCGGGAGCACGGCGAACTGGTCGGCGGCTTCAAGTCGGTGGCCGAGTCGCTGGAGACGGCGGCCGCCAAGATGGGGCTGCAGCAGTTCGGCAAGGAGGGCGAGCCCTTCGACCCGACGGTGCACGAGGCCCTGATGCACTCGTACGCACCGGACGTCACCGAGACGACCTGTGTGGCGATCCTGCAGCCGGGCTACCGGATCGGCGAGCGCACCATCCGTCCCGCCCGGGTCGCGGTGGCCGAGCCCCAGCCGGGCGCGGCGCCCGCCGCGAAGTCCGAGTCCGCGGACGGCGACACGCCGTCTGACAAGGACACGGATGCCCCGGACAAGGGCTGACGTCGAACATGTAGCCGTACGAGAGGAGGGCCGCCGGGGATGAGCACGAAGGACTTCGTCGAGAAGGACTACTACAAGGTCCTCGGTGTCCCCAAGGACGCCACCGAGGCCGAGATCAAGAAGGCGTACCGGAAACTCGCCCGCGAGTTCCACCCGGACGCCAACAAGGGCGACGCCTCGGCCGAGGAGCGCTTCAAGGAGATCTCCGAGGCGAACGACATCCTCGGGGACGCCAAGAAGCGCAAGGAGTACGACGACGCCCGCGCGCTGTTCGGCAACGGGGGCTTCCGCCCCGGTCCGGGCGGGGCCGGGGGGTCGTTCAACTTCGACCTCGGTGACCTCTTCGGCGGCGCCCAGCCGGGCGCCGGCGCGGGCGGCGGCTTCGGCGGCGGCCTCGGGGACGTCTTCGGCGGCCTGTTCAACCGCGGCGGCGCGGGCCCCGGTGCGGGAGCCCGCACCCAGCCCCGGCGCGGCCAGGACATCGAGTCGGAGGTCACCCTCTCCTTCACGGAGGCGGTGGACGGGGCCACGGTCCCGCTCCGGATGTCCTCGCAGGCCCCGTGCAAGGCCTGTTCGGGCACCGGCGACAAGAACGGCACCCCCCGGGTGTGTCCGACCTGCGTCGGTACCGGCCAGGTGTCGCGGGGCAGCGGCGGCGGCTTCTCGCTGACCGACCCGTGCGCGGACTGCAAGGGTCGCGGCCTGATCGCCGAGACGCCCTGTGACGTCTGCAAGGGCAGTGGTCGGGCCCGTAGTTCCCGCACCATGCAGGTCCGGATCCCGGCGGGCGTCTCCGACGGCCAGCGGATCCGGCTGCGCGGCAAGGGCGCGCCGGGCGAACGCGGCGGGCCCGCCGGCGACCTGTACGTGGTGGTCCACGTGGGCAGCCACCCCGTGTTCGGCCGCAAGGACGACAACCTGACGGTGACCGTCCCGGTGACGTTCGCGGAGGCGGCCCTCGGCGCCGAGATCAAGGTGCCGACCCTGAACGGTCCTTCGGTCACGCTGAAACTGCCGCCGGGCACCCCGGGCGGCCGTACGATGCGCGCCCGGGGCAAGGGCGCGGTCCGCAAGGACGGCACCCGGGGCGACCTGCTGGTGACGGTCGAGGTGGCCGTCCCGGCGGAGTTGTCCGACAAGGCCCGCGAGGCGCTTGAGATGTACCGCGACGCGACCGGGTCCGAGGACCCGCGTGCCGCGCTGTTCGAGTCCGCGAAGGGAGCATGAGATGGACGGCCGCCGCAAGAACCCGTACCAACTGACCGACGAGACACCGGTCTATGTGATCTCGGTGGCCGCCCAGCTCTCCGGACTGCATCCGCAGACCCTGCGCCAGTACGACCGTCTCGGCCTGGTCTCACCGGACCGGACGGCCGGGCGCGGGCGTCGATATTCGGCCAGAGACATCGAGCTGCTCCGCACGGTGCAGGCGCTGTCCCAGGACGAGGGCATCAACCTCGCGGGGATCAAGCGGATCATCGAGCTGGAGAACCAGGTCGCGGCCTTGCAGCAGCGCGTGGCCGAGTTGTCCACGGCTGTGGACGGGGCGGCCGCCACCCTGCGGGCCAGGGAGGCACAAGTACACGCCTCGTACCGGCGGGACCTGGTCCCGTACCAGCCGCCGCAGCCGGGCAACGCCCTGGTCGTCTGGCGCCCCAAGCGCCCGCAGGGCTGAGGCGCCGCCGCACGGCACGGGAAAGGCCCCGCCCGGATGGTTCCGGGCGGGGCCTTGCGCTTCGCGGCGTCAGACCTGGCCCGGGGGCAGTGGCGGGGACGCGCTGTGCAGGATGCCGGACTGCGCGATGAGGAAGCCGAGTTGCGCCCGGCTGCCGCTGCCCAGGACGGTCGCCAGCTTCGCGATGTGCGCGCGGCAGGTGCGTACGTTCATCCCCAGCCGGCGCGCGATCGCCTCGTCCACGTGCCCCTCGATGAGCAGCTGGGCGATGGAGCGCTGTACGCCGGAGATGCCGTCCGGCGTGTGCGTGTACGGCACCTCGTCGCCCAACGGGATCGCCCTGCGCCACAGTTGCTCGAAGACCCTGATGAGGTAGTCGACGAGCCCCGGGTGCCGCAGCTCCAGCGCCACGCGGCGGTCGTCGCTCGCGGGGATGAAGGCCACCGTGCGGTCGAAGATCATGAGGCGCTCGATGAGTTCTTCCAGCGTGCGGATCTCCACCTTGCCCGTGGAGATTCGGTCCACGTAGGCGAGCGTGCCCTGGCTGTGCCGCACGGTGTGCTGGTAGAGCGTACGGATGCTCACCCCGCGGTCGATGAGCGGCGCGGCGCGCTCCAGGGCCTCGCTGAGGATGAAGGTGGGCCGGGCGCCGCCCGGCTGGACCGTCAGGGCCTCGGTGTGGCACTCGGCGGTGGCCAGGTCGAGAGCGGCGTTGATCTGGTCGATTCCCTCCAGCACCGTGATGGCGTGGGTGTTGGCGGGACTCTGCGCGCTGATGGTCAGGAACGGCTCGAATGCATCGGTGAGATCTACAGCAGTGCGTCTGCGGTCCTGGATCTCGCGTTCGATGGGGTGGAGCCGTTGCGCGAGCGCGACGGACGGCGGAACCGCGCGGAGCTGGTTCGCGTCATCGGGATCAGGCCGCAGCAGGGCGAATTCGAGCAGGCAGGGGGCGTTCCTGACCTCGCCGCGGGCGACCCGGCCGGTGCTCAGGGCGGCCGCGTAAAGACGTGCCCCTTCGGCGCACATCTCCGTGACGGGGTGGGGATGTGTCGGGTTTGTCTCGCTTCTTACCAAATCTCCACCCCCCAGGGTCCTGAACATGTAAGAACATGATGCATCGTCCCTGTGGCACTGACGTGCCTGAATAAGCCATCGTCTGTCACTGCGGGGGAGAGGATTCCATCAAGTGAGGACGAAGCCGACCATGTATAAGAGAATGCTTCGCTCGGCGCTTGCCGTTGTTTTCTCCGCCGTTGCGGTCTTCGGGGCAGTCGTCGCCGTCAACGGGGACGCGGGAAGCGTTCAGGCCAGTGCCGGTACGCCCGTCGAGTCGGTAGGCAAGCAAGATCTCGGCTGGAACACGGCTCCCCAGGACCTAGGCTGGAACAGCGCTCCTGCGCAGGTTTCCCAGTGACCCCCGACGACCGGGACTTCCGCCGCGAGATGGCTTCGGCGTACCGGTCGGGGTGGCAGTTCATCGACCTCGCCACGGCGATCCCCCATGCCGGCGATTCGCTGATGGTCACCCTGTTCGGCCAGCCGATCGTCGTCGTACGAGAAGAGGACGAAGACGTCCGGGCCTACCGCTGTCTGCGCCGCCCCCGGGGCGCACCGCAGCCCGTCCGCTGTGAGGTGCGGTACGGAATGGTCTTCGTCAACCTCGACCAGCGTGACCACCAGCTGTTCGAGCCCGATATCACCGCCGCCACCCCCCGAAGTGCCTGAAGCGATTCCCCCTCGTTGCACATCGCTCAGGCGCTACCCCCACACAACGGCGCCATCGTGGACCTGACCACGATGGCGCCGTTGTGATGTCCGGGCCCGGTTTCCGTCGGGCCGTGCGCCGGCTGCGCCGGGCGCCCGCCCCGGTCGCTCAGGCGCGGCCCATGGCGCGGTCCAGGGCGATCTCCAGGACGACCCGGTCCGGGTTCGGCGACGGCGTCCGTCCGTACCGTCGCGCGTAGCGCTCCACCGCGTCGGCCACCGACGCCTCGTCCGTGCGGATCGTGGCGCGCCCCTCCAGGGTGGCCCAGCGCCGCCCCTCCATCTGGCACACCGCCACCCTCGCGACTCCGTCGGGCGCCGCCAGGACGTTGCGCACCTTCTTGCTGTGCTTGTTGCTGATCACCCTGGCCAGCCCCGCCTCGGGGTCGTAGGTCACGCCCACCGGCACCACGTGCGGGCTGCCGTCCGGGCGGTGGGTGGTGAGGGTGCAGACGTGCCGTTCCTGCCAGAAGGCGAGGTATTCGGGCGTGGGGTGGAGTACGTCGTGGGCCATGGGCGAAGCGTACGTCCGGGGCCGGCGGCGCCTTGGCCGGTCGACTCTTGAAAAGCACCTTGAGTGGAATAGACTCAACTTTGTGCACGCTGTACTTGTCACACCGGATGTCATGCTGGGGCGTGACGATCCGAACCTGCCACGGAGAGGAGAGCGGCGGTGGACGCCGAGCTGACGAACAAGAGCCGGGACGCGCTGAACGCGGCCACCAGCAGGGCCGTGAAGGAGGGCCACCCGGACCTGACCCCCGCGCACCTGCTGCTGGCTCTGCTCGCCGGCGAAGACAACGAGAACCTCGTCGACCTGCTCGCCGCGACCGGCGCCGACCAGGCCGCCGTGCGCACCGGCGCCGAGCGGCTGCTCGCCGCCCTGCCCAGCGTCACGGGCTCCACCGTCGCGCCGCCGCAGCCCACGCGCGAGCTGCTCGCCGTGCTCGCCGAGGCCGACTCCGAGGCGGGCGAACTCGGCGACGAGTACCTCTCCACCGAGCACCTCCTCATCGCCCTCGCCGCCAAGGGCGGGGCGGCCGGCGAGGTCCTTTCCGACCAGGGCGCGACCGCGGGGAAGCTGCTGGACGCATTCGAGAACGCAAGAGGAGGCCGGCGGGTGACCACTCCCGACCCGGAGGGCCAGTACAAGGCGCTGGAGAAGTTCGGCACCGACTTCACGGCTGCCGCCCGCGAGGGCAAGCTCGACCCGGTCATCGGCCGCGACCAGGAGATCCGGCGCGTCGTCCAGGTCCTCTCCCGCCGTACGAAGAACAACCCGGTGCTCATCGGCGAACCCGGCGTCGGCAAGACGGCCGTGGTCGAGGGCCTGGCCCAGCGCATCGTCAAGGGCGACGTCCCCGAGTCGTTGAAGAACAAGCGGCTCGTCTCCCTGGACCTCGGCGCGATGGTCGCCGGCGCGAAGTACCGCGGCGAGTTCGAGGAGCGGCTCAAGACCGTCCTCGCCGAGATCAAGTCCAGCGACGGGCAGATCATCACCTTCATCGACGAGCTGCACACGGTCGTCGGCGCGGGCGCCGGCGGCGATTCCGCCATGGACGCGGGCAACATGCTCAAGCCCATGCTGGCCCGCGGCGAGCTGCGCATGGTCGGCGCGACCACGCTCGACGAGTACCGCGAGCGGATCGAGAAGGACCCCGCGCTGGAGCGCCGCTTCCAGCAGGTGCTGGTGGCGGAGCCCACCGTCGAGGACACGATCGCCATCCTGCGCGGCCTCAAGGGCCGCTACGAGGCGCACCACAAGGTCGTCATCAACGACAGCGCCCTCGTCGCCGCGGCCACCCTCTCGGACCGCTACATCACCTCCCGCTTCCTCCCGGACAAGGCCATCGACCTGGTGGACGAGGCCGCGTCGCGGCTCCGCATGGAGATCGACTCCTCCCCCGTGGAGATCGACGAGCTCCAGCGCTCCGTCGACCGGCTGCGCATGGAGGAGCTGGCACTGCGGAACGAGTCCGACCCGGCCTCCATCGAGCGCCTGGAGAAGATCCGCAAGGACCTCGCGGACAGGGAGGAGGAACTGCGCGGCCTGACCGCGCGCTGGGAGAAGGAGAAGCAGTCCCTCAACCGGGTCGGCGAGCTCAAGGAGCGCCTGGACGACCTGCGCGGGCAGGCCGAGCGCGCCCAGCGCGACGGTGACTTCGACGCGGCGTCCAAGCTGCTCTACGGGGAGATCCCGGCCCTGGAGCGCGAGCTGGCGGAGGCCACGGAGGCCGAGGCCGAGGCCTCCCAGGCCGGACCGTCCAAGGACGCCATGGTCAAGGACGAGGTCGGCCCGGACGACATCGCGGACGTGGTCGGCGCCTGGACGGGCATCCCCTCGGGCCGCCTGCTCGAAGGCGAGACGCAGAAGCTGCTGCGCATGGAGGCCGAGCTGGGTCGCCGCCTGATCGGCCAGGAGGAGGCCGTGCGGGCCGTCTCCGACGCCGTACGCCGCACCCGGGCGGGCATCGCCGACCCGGACCGGCCGACGGGCTCGTTCCTCTTCCTGGGCCCGACGGGCGTGGGCAAGACCGAGCTGGCGAAGGCACTCGCGGACTTCCTCTTCGACGACGAGCGGGCGATGGTCCGCATCGACATGTCCGAGTACGGCGAGAAGCACTCCGTGGCCCGGCTGGTCGGCGCGCCGCCCGGTTACGTCGGCTACGAGGAGGGCGGTCAGCTCACCGAGGCCGTGCGCCGGCGCCCCTACTCCGTGGTCCTGCTGGACGAGGTGGAGAAGGCCCACCCCGAGGTCTTCGACATCCTGCTCCAGGTCCTGGACGACGGCCGCCTCACGGACGGCCAGGGCCGCACGGTGGACTTCCGCAACACGATCCTGATCCTGACCTCCAACCTGGGCAGCCAGTTCCTGAGCGGGCAGGGCTCGATGGACGCCGGGGCGTCCCCGGAGGACAAGAAGGCCAAGGTCCTCGAAGTGGTGCGGGCGTCCTTCAAGCCGGAGTTCCTCAACCGCCTGGACGACCTGGTGGTCTTCTCCGCGCTCAGCCGCGACGAGCTGGCCCACATCGCCGAGCTCCAGATCGGCCGCCTCGCCAAGCGGCTGGCCGACCGCAGACTGACCCTGGACGTCACGCCGGAGGCCCTGGCCTGGCTGGCGGACAAGGGCAACGACCCGGCCTACGGTGCCCGGCCCCTGCGCCGCCTGATCCAGACGGCCGTCGGGGACCGCCTCGCCAAGGAGATCCTCGCGGGCGAGGTCCGCGAGGGCGACACGGTCCGCGTGGACGTGGCGGGGGAGGACCTGCTGGTCGGCAAGGCGCTGTGACACCCCGCCGGGGCCCCCGAGGCCGGGCCCCGGCGCCCACCGGTCCTTACCGGAGTCCTACTCGTGTCCGCCCGGAGCGGATCGGGCGTGCGGGGCTGGACACGGGGTGGGACCGATGGGGGAGGATGACATCATCCGCACGAAGGGAAGTACACGGTGAGCATCGACCCGGCCTCGATTCCGAACTTCGGAGGGCAGCAGCCCGATCCGCAGGCCACAGGACCGGCGGGCCCCGTCGTCCCCGACCAGGATCTGGTCAAGCAGCTGCTGGAGCAGATGGAGCTCAAGTACGTCGTCGACGACGAGGGTGACCTCGCGGCGCCGTGGGAGGAGTTCCGCACGTACTTCATGTTCCGCGGCGACGGCGAGCAGCAGGTCTTCTCGGTGCGGACCTTCTACGACCGTCCGCACGGCATCGAAGACAAGCCGCAGCTGCTGGAGACGATCGACGACTGGAACCGCCGCACCCTGTGGCCGAAGGTCTACAGCCACACGCACGACGACGGCTCCGTCCGCCTGATCGGCGAAGCACAGATGCTGGTGGGTACCGGCGTCAACCTGGAGCACTTCGTGTCCTCCACCGTCAGCTGGGTCCGGGCCTCGATCGAGTTCGACAAGTGGCTCGTCGAGCAGCTCGGCCTGGAGCAGGACGCCGACTCCGCCGACGGCGGGGACGACAAGGGCGACGAGGAGAACTGACCCGTCACAGAGGTACCCGCGCCACCAGGAGCAGGTACACCCCATAGCCGTACGAGAGCCCGGCCAGCCCCGCGGTCACCACGACCGCGGTGCGCGGCCGGGCTTTGGCCATGACGGCGGCGGGCGCCAGCAGCAAGGGGAACGCCGGCAGCAGGAAGCGCGGCTTCGACTCGAAGAACCCGCCGCCGCCGTAGGTGATCAACATCAGCACCCCGGTGTAAACGAGCAGCGCCAGCGGGGCCCGGTCCAGGAGCAGCGGCACCGCGAGCAGCGCCGCCACGACCAGCACCGCCACGGTCACGGTGGTGGCCAGCGGCACGGGCGCGCCCGTCAGCACCTTCTCGGCGTCGCGCAGCGTGCCCACGCCGAAGTCGAAGCGGGACCCCCAGCGCCGCTGGACGGTGAAGTACCCGCCGACCGGATGCCCCGTGCGCGCCCCCACCGCCAGGACGTACGTCACCCAGCCCGCCGGGGCCAGCAGCGCGGCGGCCCACACCTCGGGCGCGCGCCGGCCGCGTATCGCCAGCGCGTGCAGGGCCGTCACCGACACCGCGGCGGCGACGGCGATCCCGGTGGGCCGCGTCAGGCCGGCGAGGACCGACAGCGCGGTGGCCCAGAGCCAGCGCTCCCGCAGCACCGCGTACAGGGCCCAGGCGGCGAGCGCCGCCAGCAGCGCCTCGGTGTAGCCGGCGCTCAGCACCACGGCGTGCGGGAGCGCCGCCCACAGGGCGACCAGCAACACCCCGCCCCGGGCCCCCAGCAGCCGCTCCCCGACCCGGTGGACCCCGAGGGCGGCCCCGGCCGCGGCGGCCCACGCCACCGCCAGCGCGGCGAGGGCGCCGCCGCCCGCGAGGCGCACCAGTGCGGGGTAGAGCGGGAAGAAGGCGTAGTCGCTCTGTACGGAGCCGTTCGCCCACATCTGGGTACGGCCGTACCCATGGGCGGCGATGCCGAGGTACCAGACGGAGTCCCAGGACCCGCCGAGGACCCGGACGGGGTCCCGCCCGGCCCACCAGGCCCCGACGGTGATGATCAGAACCCCCGCCCCGCGCACGGCGGCGAACACGCCGAGCGCCAGGAGGGCCGGCGACGGGCCGTCCGTGCGCGTCCGCGACGGCCGCGGGGACAGCGTCGGACCCGTCGAAACCGCAGCCATGTCTCCCGGTCTTCCCGCCGGCGCTTCCGGCGCGTTCGCGTGCGTCAGCCTCGCTCCGGCGCCGGTCGACCCCGGAGCCCGCGGTGGAGGGGACGGCTCCCGGCCGGCCTCCCCACGACGGGCCAACCCTACGAGGCCGGCCCTGGGCCGATGCCCGGCCGACACCCGCCGCACCGCCGTTTGCCCAGGTGACCGCCCCGCACACCGCTGAGGCGGCAAGTCTTTCGGGGGACGCCGGCGCGCCCGTTCGGGTGCCCCGGCCGCCGTCGTCGGGTGCCCGGCCCGCCGTCGCGCTACAGCCGCCCGAGCCTGCTCACCGCCTCGGCCAGGACTTCCTTCCGCTTGCAGAAGGCCCAGCGGACCTGGGTGGCACCGGCCGATTGGTCGTCGTAGAAGACCTGGTTGGGGATGGCGACCACGCCGCAGCGTGTCGGCAGGGCGCGGCAGAAGGCGAGGCCGTCCTTCTCGCCCAGCGGGGTGATGTCGGTGGTGATGAAGTAGGTGCCCTGGGGGCGGAAGACCTCGAATCCCGCCGCCGCGAGGCCGTCGGCGAGAAGGTCGCGCTTGGCGAGGTGGTCCGCGCGGAGGGTCTCGTAGAACGTGTCGGGCAGGGCCAACGCTTCGGCGATCGCGTGCTGGAAGGGGCCCGAGGAGACGTACGTGAGGAACTGCTTCGTCGAGCGGACGGCCGCCACCAGCGCGGGCGGCGCGGTGACCCAGCCGACCTTCCACCCGGTGAACGAGAAGGTCTTGCCCGCGGAGGAGATGGTGACCGTGCGCTCGCGCATGCCGGACAGGGAGGCGAGCGGGGTGTGCGAACCCTCGAAGACGAGGTGCTCGTAGACCTCGTCGGTGACGACCAGCAGGTCCCGCTCGATCGCCAGCTCCGCGACGGCGGCCAGCTCCGCCGGGGTCAGGACCGTACCGGTGGGGTTGTGCGGGGTGTTCAGCAGGAGCAGTCGGGTCCGGGGGGTGACGGCGGCGCGCAGGGCGTCGACGTCGAGGCGGAAGTGCGGGGCGCGCAGCGTCAGCGGGACGCGGACGCCGCCGGCCATGGCGATGCAGGCGGCGTAGGAGTCGTAGTACGGCTCCAGGGCGATGACCTCGTCCCCCGGTTCGAGCAGGGCCAGCAGGGCGGCCGCGATGGCCTCCGTGGCGCCCGCCGTGACCAGGACCTCGGTGTCGGGGTCGTACGTCAGCCCGTGGAAGCGCCGCTGGTGCTCGGCGATCGCGAGCCGCAGTTCGGGGACGCCGGGCCCCGGCGGGTACTGGTTGCCCCTGCCGTCCCGGATCGCGCGTACGGCCGCTTCCGCGATCTCGGCCGGACCGTCGGTGTCGGGGAAGCCCTGGCCCAGGTTGATCGATCCGGTGGCGGTGGCCAGGGCCGACATCTCCGCGAAGATGGTAGTGCCGAAGGCCGCCAGACGGCGGTTCAGGAAGGGGCGGCTGCCGCCCGCGGGTGCGCTCATGGCGGCCATCCTGCGGGCAACCTCTGGAGTTGCTCAAGTGTGCTTTGGCGCGGGTGGCCCGCGGGAATCTCCCCCGCACACGGGACACGGGGGTCCCGTACCCCGGGGGTCCGGGGGTTCAGAGAGGGGCGAGAAGATGGTTCTTGCCATAGTGCTCTTGGGTGTCGTCTTCGTCGGGATCGTCATCGCCGTGGCCGTCAAGGCCGCGGGGGGCGGGAGCGGCGGCGGCGGCAGTGACAGCAGCTGGTGGGCCGCGAGCGGCTCCGACGGTTCCTCGGGCGGGTGCTCCGGCGGCTCGTCCTGCGGGTCCTCGTCCTCCTGCGGTTCGTCGTGCGGTTCCTCCTGCGGTGGCGGCGGATGCGGATCCAGTTGAGGATCGGTACGGTCGACACCGCGTAAACGGGACGCCCAGCGGGGACAACTTCCCTTGGGCGTCTCCTTGTTAGCACCTCGTCAGTACCCGCGTCCGCCCTCGCGTTACGACGTACGGGCGGCATGTTGTTGAACACGTGAACCGGGTAGCCCCCGGGGGGATGTAAACCCCTTCAAGTTGGGTAAAAACGCTGTGAGTGCCGTGCCTTTCATGATTCCCTCGGTTGAGTAGACCAGTCCTCGGACCTCCCTGGACTTCCTGTGGACCCGTGCCGGAGTCCCCCCACCCGTTGACCAACCGCTGGCGGTCCCCGGCCCACCTCCCTCGCGCGTTTGCGGAGCCGACTCATGCTCACGACCCTCCAGACCACCTACACCGACACGCGTGCCGCCGATCTCGCCTGGGCCCTGGGACGGGACCGGCTGCCCGCCCTCGCCGTACTGAACCTCCAGCTCGCGGGCGCGAAGGTGGAGTTGCGCCTGCTCGGCGCCTCCCACCAGGTGTTCCTGGAGGAGGGCGAGGTGCTCTGTTCGGAGACGGTCGCCTGCATGCCCGGCAGCAGCACCCCGCTGCCGCTGGGCGTGGCCGAGCGGGTGGGCGACTGGGAGTACGAGTTCGCCGCGCGCGTCGAGACCCTCTCGCGCGGCTCGTTCGCCGGGCGCGCCCAGGAACTCCTCGCGCTGGTCGCGGATCACCCGAACGGGCTCGCCGGCACCTTCCCCGGCAGCCCGCACGCCTTCACCGCCCTGCTGGCGCAGCGCCACGAAGGACAGGTGCGGTGGCGGACCTGGCACGCGTACCCGCAGGAGGGCCAGTTGGTCGCCACGCGCACGCGGGTGGGCGTGCGGACGGGCGCGGGCGTGGGTACGCCGGAGTCGGTGGCCGTGGCGTCGCTGTGAGGCCGGTCCGGGCGGCCGTGGCGTCGACGTGAGGCCGGCCCGCGCCCCGCTCGCGGTTACGCCGATTGGCTGGATCGGTACACCATCGACACCCATGTGAGTGACGGGGTGCGAGTGGGTGGTGACGTACGGTTCGCTGCATGATCGACCGTTCCGTACCGCGCCGGGTGCTGCCGGCTCCGGGGCCGCGGGGCGTGGCGACCGTCCCGGCCGCCCTGCCCGTACGGCCCCGGACCGGCCGGCTGCTCGTGCTGGCCACCGTCTTCGTCTGCGCCGCCTGCGGTCTCGTCTACGAGCTGGAGCTGCTCGCGCTCGGCTCCTACCTCATCGGGGACTCCGTCACCCAGGCGTCGGTGGTGCTGTCCGTCATGGTCTTCGCCATGGGCGTCGGCTCCCTGCTCGCCAAACGCCTGCGCGCCCGACCCGCGTTCGGATTCGCCGCCGTCGAAGCGAGCCTCGCCCTGCTGGGCGGTCTGTCCGCCATGGCCCTGTACGCGAGTTTCGCGTGGCTGGGGGAGTCGCGGCCCGCGCTCGTCGCCTTCTCGTTCTCCATCGGCGTCCTCATCGGCGCCGAGATCCCACTGCTGATGGTGCTGATCCAGCGCATCCACCGGCAGGACGCGGGCGGCGCGGTCGCGGACCTGTTCGCCGCCGACTACGTGGGCGCCCTCGTCGGCGGCCTCGCCTTCCCCTTCCTGCTGCTGCCGGTCCTCGGCCAGCTCACGGGCGCGGTACTCACCGGCACCGTCAACGCCGCCGTCGGCGGCGGGCTCGTCCTGTGGCTGTTCCGCCACGACCTCAGCCGCCGCTGCCGCTGGCTGTTGATCGCCGCGAACGTGATGGTCCTCGTCGTGCTCGCCTCCGCGGCCCTGCTGGCCGACGACTTCGAGCGGATCGCGCGCAGCGCCGTCTACGGCGGGAACGTGCGGGTCGCCGTCCAGACCGACGTGCAGGAACTGGTGCTGACCGGACCGGCCACCGGGTCGCCGCGCTCGCTCGACCTGTACCTCGACGGGCGGCTGAGGGTCAGCGGCTACGACGAATACCGCTACCACGAGGCCCTGGTGCACCCCGCGATGGCCGGCCCGCACGAGCGGGTCCTGGTCCTCGGCGGTGGTGACGGGCTCGCCGCCCGCGAGGTGCTGCGCTACCGGGACGTCGCCTCGGTGACCGTCGTGGAACTCGACCCGGGGGTGGTCCGGCTCGCCCGTACCGATCCGATGCTCTCCGAGCTGAACGGCCAGGCGTACGAGGACCCGCGTCTGGGCGTCGTCACGCAGGACGCCTTCAACTGGCTGCGGGGCCCGGCCGCGCGGGACCGCTTCGACGTCATCGTCTCCGACCTGCCCGACCCGGGCATCACGCCCAGCACGAAGCTGTACTCGCAGGAGTTCTACGGTCTGGCCGCGCGCGCCCTGCGCCCCGGCGGCCGGATCGCGGTGCACGCGGGGCCCCTGGCCACCCGGCCGCGGGCGTACTGGACGGTGGAGGCCACCTTGCGGGCGGCCGGTCTGCGGACCGCCCCCTACAGCGCGGGCGGCCGTCTCTCCGGCTTCGCCGCCGGCCCCGACCGCGCCCAGGGCGGCAGCGGTGCCAGGCCGCAGGACTGGGGCTTCGTGCTCGCCGCCCGGGACGCCGTACCGCGGCTGCGGGTCGACCGCGACACGCCGGGGCTGCGCTCGGTGTCCACCCCGGACCTCCAGGACGCGGCCCGGGTGGCCGAACGCACCCGGGTGACCGGCCTGCCGCCCTCGACGCTCCCGCACCCGAGGTACACGTAGGCCCCGGGTCGGCGCAGCACCGGGTACAGGAACCGGTCTCGTCGGTAGGCTCGTCCGCATGGAGCATCAGGTGTTCGTCCCGGTACCGGCAGAAGACCTCCGCGCCGTGCTGCGCGACCCCGCCCGGGTGGCCCGTTGCGTACCCGGGCTCCAACAGGACGCCGACACCGCGTCCGGGCCCCTCGCGGGCCGGATCAAGGTGCGGGTGGGCGGGCACACCGTGACCTATCGGGGGGCGCTGGCCGTCACCGAGCGGGACCCGGGGCACTTCGCCGTCGAGGGCGAGGCGGCCGAGGTACGGGGCAGCGGGAGCGTCAAGCTCTCGCTGGCGCTGCGGCTCACCCCGCAGGGGGAGGGGACCCGGCTGGAGATCTCCGGGGAGGGCTCCGCCGACGGGCGCTCGGCGGGCTTCGCGCCGGAGGACACCGCCGCGGCCGTGCAGCGGCTGCTGGACCGCACCGCCGCGAACCTCGGGGCGGCGGCGGAGCCCGAGCCGGCCGTCGAGTCGGTGGCCGATCCCGTGGCGGACGCCGAGGAGGCGGAGTTCGACGACGCGGGCGACGGCGACGGGGCCGACGACTTCGGGGGCGGTGTGGAGGACGGCGTCACCGAGGTCACCGAGTCGGTGTTCGACGCCGAGGTCCCGCCGCCGGCCCTCGACCCGTCCCCCGCCCCCTTCGCCGAAGGCGGCTTCGAGGGTCTCGGTGAGCCCGGCGCGCTCGACGGACCCGCTCGGCCCCCCGCCGAAGCCGCCCACGCCCGCCGCACGATGATCGGCCGCAGTGCCGAGGAGGTCGACCACGCGCCCCCGCGCGGCCGCTACGCCCCCGTCCCGGCCCCCTCCTCCGGTGCCGCCGGAGTCGGCCTGCGCTGGATCGCCCCGGCCGCGGCCCTGGCCGTCGCGTCGGCCGTCGTGGTGGGCCGCGTCCTGCGCCGCCGGCGCTAGGCCGTGTCTTTCGGATCATGCCGGGCCCGCGGCGGGCTGATCCGGCCTGATCCGAAAGATACGGCCTCGGCGTACGGTCGAGGACGGACCCGTGCGGTCGAAAGGCCGTCCGGACGGCGCCGCTTGGGTGGGACGGCCTTGGCCGCGCGGACGGTCCCGGCCGTTTAGGGTCGGCCATATGAGTACGCGACTGAGCGCCGGCGGCGCCGAGCTGACGATCGACCAGGAGAACGGCTGCCGGATCAGCAGTCTGCGTGTCGACGGGACCGAGCTCCTGCGGCAGGGCCCCAAGTACGGGTCCTTCCCCATGGTCCCGTGGTGCGGGCGCACCGCGAACGGCCGGTTCCGCGACGGCGCGACCGTCCACCGGTTGCCGCTCAACCATCCCCCGCACGCCATCCACGGCTTCGGCCGCGAGGCCGCCTGGCGCCCGGCCCACAGCACCGACACCGAGGCCGTGTTCACGTACGACCTCGCCGACCCGTGGCCCTACCCCGGCCGGGTGACCCAGGTCTTCGCACTGGGCGAGGACGCGCTCACGCTCACGATGGGGGTGGAGACGTACGGGGACTCCTTCCCGGCCCAGGCGGGTTGGCACCCCTGGTTCAACCGGAGCCTGGTGGCCGGCGGCGCCGAGGCGCAGCTCGACTTCACCGCCGCCTGGCAGGAGGAGCGCGGCCCCGACCACATCCCCAGCGGCCACCGCGTCGACCCGAAGCCCGGACCGTGGGACGACTGCTTCGGCATGCCCGACGGGGTGGAGGTCACCCTCACCTGGCCCGGCGCGTTGGAACTGAAGATCACCAGCCGGGCGGAGTGGGTGGTCGTCTACGACGAGGAGCCGGAGGCGATCTGCGTCGAACCCCAGTCCGGCCCACCGAACGGTCTGAACACCGCGCCGCGGCTGGTCACCCCCGTGGACCCCTTGGAGATCTCCACCACCTGGACCTGGCGACGCCTGTCGTAGGTGCCGTCGTCAAGGCGGGACCCGGTGTCCCTTTAAGCTCGGAGCCATGAGTGACGTACGCGATGAGCTTCTGCAGCAGATCAAGGACAAGGCCGTCGTGCACGGCAAGGTGACCCTGTCCTCCGGGCGGGAGGCCGACTACTACATCGACCTCCGCCGGATCACCCTCGACGGCGAGGCCGCCCCGCTGGTCGGTCAGGTCATGCTCGACCTGACCGCCGACCTCGACTACGACTGCGTCGGCGGGCTGACCCTGGGCGCCGACCCGGTGGCGACCTCGATGCTGCACGCCTCCGCCGCGCGGGGCGGGCGCCTGGACGCCTTCGTCGTCCGCAAGGCGCAGAAGGCGCACGGCATGCAGCGCCGGATCGAGGGCACGGAGGTGCGGGGCAAGCGCTGCCTGGTGGTCGAGGACACGTCGACCACCGGTGGATCTCCCCTGACCGCCGTCGAGGCGGTCCGCGAGGCCGGCGGCGAGGTCGTGGCCGTGGCGACGATCGTGGACCGCGGCGCGGCCGACGCGATCGCGGAGGCGGGCCTGCCCTACCTCACCGGCTACCGGCTCTCGGACCTGGGTCTGTCCTAGCCCTCGTCGGGGGTCGGCGGAGGTCGGGCGTCCACGGGCCGAGACGCCCGCCGGAACCCGTCCTTCCGGGGGTGCGGTCGTTGACCTGGTGTTTTCCCTGCCTCCCCCGGCCCGGCCGGATGTTTCACGTGAAACGTCCACCGGGCCCGGGTCGAGGCTGGTGCCGAATCTGGAAAGATAGGCGCGACGGCAACGTCGCCCCCAGGTCAGGGCCAGCAATCGCACACTCCCCGCACATCCAAGGAGCGGACAGATGCCCATCGCAACCCCCGAGGTCTACAACGAGATGCTGGACCGGGCGAAGGCAGGCAAGTTCGCCTACCCCGCCATCAACGTGACCTCGTCCCAGACCCTGCACGCTGCGCTTCGCGGCTTCGCGGAGGCCGAGAGCGACGGCATCATCCAGATCTCCACCGGCGGTGCGGAGTTCCTGGGTGGCCAGTACAACAAGGACATGGTCACCGGTGCCGTCGCCCTGGCGGAGTTCGCCCACGTCGTCGCCGCGAAGTACGACATCACGGTCGCGCTGCACACGGACCACTGCCCGAAGGACAAGCTGGACGGCTACGTACGTCCGCTCCTGGACATCTCGGCCGAGCGCGTCGCCCGCGGCCTGAACCCGCTCTTCCAGTCGCACATGTGGGACGGCTCCGCCGAGACCCTGGCCGACAACCTGGCCATCGGCCAGGAGCTGCTCGCCAAGGCCGCCGCCGCCAAGATCATCCTTGAGGTCGAGATCACCCCGACCGGTGGCGAGGAGGATGGCGTCAGCCACGAGATCAACGACGAGCTCTACACCACCGTCGAGGACGCGATCCGCACCGCCGAGGCCCTGGGTCTCGGGGAGAAGGGCCGCTACCTGCTGGCCGCCTCCTTCGGCAACGTGCACGGCGTCTACAAGCCGGGCAACGTCGTCCTGCGCCCCGAGCTCCTGAAGGACCTCCAGGCCGGTGTGGGTGAGAAGTACGGCAAGGCCTCCCCGTTCGACTTCGTCTTCCACGGCGGTTCGGGCTCCACGGCCGAGGAGATCGCCACCGCGCTGGAGAACGGCGTGGTCAAGATGAACCTCGACACCGACACCCAGTACGCCTTCACCCGCCCGGTCGTGGACCACATGTTCCGCAACTACGACGGCGTCCTGAAGGTCGACGGCGAGGTCGGCACGAAGTCCAAGTACGACCCCCGTACCTGGGGCAAGGCCGCCGAGGCCGGCATGGCCGCGCGGGTCACCGAGGCCTGCGCGAACCTGCGCTCCACCGGCACCAAGCTGAAGTAGTCCTCCGTCACGGCGGTGTCCGTGACAGGGCCCACGACAGGGGCCCGACCGTCCCCAAGGGCGGTCGGGCCCCTGTCGCATGTCCGTTTCCGGGCGAGATGGCCGGAGGTGACATACGGCGGTGGACTGCGGCAGCGCGATGGTGTGGAATCACCTGACAAGAACGTACTCCCGGGGATGTAAATCCGGGGGTCAGGAGAGGCCCACCCATGAGAACAGAGCGCCCGCCGGTGAAGCAGGACCGGGCGGTACGCACCCGGCAGGCCATATTGGAGGCGGCCGCGACGGTGTTCGAGGCGTACGGGTACGACACCGCCAAGCTCTCCGACATCGTCAACATCGCCAAGGTCACCAAGGGTGCCCTGTACTTCCACTTCGGCTCGAAGGAAGCCCTCGCGCAGGCCGTCATCGACGCCCAGAACCAGGAGCGGCCCCAGGCCCTCCCGCAGGAGTACAAGGCGCAGGAATTCCTGGACATGGGCATGGTCTTCTGCCACCAGTTGCGGCACGACGTGCTCATGCGGGCCAGTGCCCGGCTCACCCTGGACCGCGCCGGCCCCACCCTCGACAAGGCGGCCCCCTACCAGGCCTGGATCGCCCTGCACACCGAGGTGCTGGCGGAGGCGAAGCGGCGCGGGGAGTTGCTGCCGGGTGTCGATCCGGCGGTCCCCTCGCAACTGATCGTCGGCGCGTACGCCGGTCTCAACACCATGTCCCAGACGCTCGGCCTGGACATGGACCGCCAGGTCTCGGAGCTGTACTCGCACGTCATGCCGAGCGTCGTCGTGCCGGCCGTCGCGATCCGGTTGGACACCGCGCCGGGGCGGGGCGCGCGGGCGCTCTTCGGCGGACGGGGCGCGCACGAGTGCCGGGAGGGCTGCGCGACGGGCGTGGCGTCGCACGAGGCCGACGCCGGGCGCGAGTTCCCGGGCGACGGCGGGGTGGCGACCGGACCGGGTGTCAGCCTGCGGGAGGCGCTGGGCGCCTGACGAACCCTCCTGTCGCACGGGCCACTTCCGCGCCCTTTCTCCCCTTCCAAAAAAGATGCTTCCGGGTATTATTTTTTGGGGGCGAAGCCTCCTGTGGTCAGGGGGAGAAGAACTGTGGACATCCAACTGCTCGGAGAGCCGCGCGTCACCGAGAACGGCGTGCCGATCACGGCGCACACCCCCGAGGCCAGACACGTACTGGCGGCGCTCGCGGCCTCCCCCGACCGCGTCGTTCCGGAGACCGTCCTCGCGGACGAACTCGCGCACCGTGCCTCCTCTTCCTATCACCACGCCGTCCTGCACACCGCAGTACGCCACCTGCGTGAACGGTTGGCGGAGGTCTTGGCGGCCGGTTCGGTACGAACTCCCGAGACCGTGCTGTCCGAGAGGCCCGGCGGGTATGTTCTCGACACCGGCGGCGGCCGGTCGGACGTCCGGGAGTTCGAGCGCGAGGCGGGCGCCGGATACCGCGCCATGAGCCGCGGCGACTTCGAGCAGGCCGCCCGCAGGCTGCGCCGCGCCCTCGCCCTGTGGACCGGCCCCGCCCTCGACGGCATCGAGGTCGGCCCCTGGCTCGGCGCCCGCGTCACGGTGCTCGACGCCGACCGGCGCTCGGTGCTGGAGCAGTGGGTCGAGGCCGAACTGGCGTTGGGACGGGGTCGTGAGCTGGGGTGGGAACTGGCCGGTCTGCGCGGCGCAGGAGGCGGGGAGCGGGCCGGCGGGGCCTTCCTGGAAGGCGTGCGCCGCGCGGAGGAACGCGTCGAGGCCGTTTTCTCCGCCCGTCCACTCCCCGGTCCGCCCGTGGCGTGTGGCGCTTGACCCTCCGCCGCGCGGAACCTAGGTTCACGATCCGGGCGGAAAACAGCAGGTCGGACGGGGGAAGCGCCGCATGGGGGAGATCGGGACGCGGGACGGGGACGCCGCCGACGGCGTGCTCGCCGTACTGGAACTGCTCGCCAAGGAGGCACCGCAGAGCGCCTACGACACCCTGCTGGACGAGGCTCACGGCGCGGGAACGGACCCCGACCGGCTCGCCGGGCTCACCCGCGCGGTGGCGCTGGCCCGCTCCGTTCGGGCGAGCGCGAGTCGCCGCAAGCAGCGCGAGGCCGCGCTGACCGCACTCGTCGACACCGCGCACGACCTGACCTCCCCCTACGACATCGACGGCCTGCTGCGCCTGATCACCCGCCGGGCCCGACGCCTCCTCGGCTTCGACATGGCGTGGCTGTCCCTGAGCCGCCCGGACGGGTCCGCGTACGTACGCACCTCCGAGGGCGAGACCACCGCCCTCAACATCGGGCTCGAACTGCGCACCGGCAGCGGCCTCGGCAGCATCGCGCAGCAACGCCGCTCCCCCGTCTGGAGCGCCGACTACCTGAACGACGACACCATCGTGCACGCGCCCGGCATCGACGCCGTCGTCCGGGCCGAGAGCCTGCACGCGATCATCGCCGTGCCGCTGCGGCGCGGGGACTCCACCCTCGGCGCGCTCTACGGGGCCGACCGCCGCGTGCGCCGGTTCACCCCCGACGAGATCGGGTTGCTGCTCTCCCTCGCCGACCTGGCCGCCGTGGCGCTGGAGAAGGCGCGGCTGCTGGAACAGACCCGCGACGAGGTAACCGAGTTGGCGGCCTTCGGCACGCGGACCAACACCGCCCTCACCCGCGTCCGTTACCTGTGGGAGTGTCACGCACGGCTGGCCGGGCTGGTCCTGGACGGAGCCGGGCTGGCGACCTTGGCACACGCCACCGCGGACGCGTTGGACGGTGTGCTCCAGGTCCGCGACCCCGGCGGGCGGGTGCTGACCGTCACCGGTGAACTGCCCGAGCTGGATGAGGAGTCGGTGACCAAGGCGGCGCTCCAGGCGCTGACCGGGCGACGCCCCGTCCGACTGTCCGGAGAGGTGTGGCTGGCGCCGGTGCTGGCCGGGGCCGAGGACCTCGGGGTGCTGCTGCTGAGCGCGTCCGCGCCACTCGCGGAGGAGGACGTACGGCTGCTCGGGCTGGCGGCGCAGTCGGTGGCCTCGCTGATGCTGATCCAGCGGGGTACGGCGGCGGCGGAAGGGCCCGTGCACGACGAACTGCTGGCCGATCTGCTGGAGCGGCCGCACTCGTTCGACCTGCGCCTGTCGGAGCGGACCCGGCGACTCGGCATCGACCTCGACCGCCCGCACGTGGTGGTCGTGGCCCGGCCGGAGGGCGGGGAGCTGGGCCGGGCGGTGGCGTGGGCGTCCTCGTACGCCTACCGGATGGGCGGTCTCAAGGGCGTGCGTCGCGGCTGCATCGTGCTGCTCCTGCCGGGTACGGACGCCTCCGCCGCCGCGCACCGGGTCTCCGGGGAGCTGTCACCGCTGCTGGGCCATGCCGTGTCGACGGGCGCCGCCGGGCCGGCCGGGGGACCGGGCGAGGTGGCCCGCGTCTACGCGGAGGCGGTGCGCTGCCTGGACGCGCTGACCGCGCTCGACGGGGCCGGGGGTACGGCCTCGCTGCGCGAACTGGGCTTCGTGGGATTGCTGTTGTCCGCGGATCACGATGTGGAGGCCTACATCGCGTCCACGATCGGCCCGGTGTTGGAGTACGACGCGGACCGCCTGACGGACCTGACGCGGACGCTGGACGCGTACTTCGCCTCGGGCGGCAGCCCCACCCATGCGGCGGAGGCGCTGCACGTCCACCCGAACACGGTGTCGCGGCGGCTGGAGCGGATCACGGAACTGCTGGGCGAAGGCTGGCAGAAGCCGGGCCAGGCCCTGGAGATCCAGATGGCCCTCCGGCTGCGCAAGACCCGCGCGGTCCTCCACGCCCGCCGCTCGACGCAGCCCCACGCCCCGACCACACCATGAGCCTCCGCGGACGGCCACCCCGCCTGGAGGTCCCGTCGCGGGAACGCCCCGCGACCCGGGCCCCCGGGGCAACGGCGTCCCCCGGACCGGAATCCGGCGTGCCGCCGGGCCGTCCCGGGTGGCGGGTCAGCAGCGGGCCAGGGCCGGGCAGGGACGCCGCAGCGGGGTGGTCGCGGCGGGCCGCGGTGGCACCGGCGGCAGGCCCCCGGCCAGCCACAGCCCCGCGTGCGCCACCGACGCCAGCGTCACGTGCCGGTGCCACCCCGACAGGGACCGCCCCGCGAAGTCCCGCAGCCCCACCCGGTCCATGCTCGCCCCGGCCGCCCGGGACACCTTCCCGGCTTCCTTCGTCAGCCGCACCAGCGCCCCCGGCGCCACCCGCGTCATGTCCGTGACCCACATGGCCCCCGGCAGCCGCCGCGCGTCGGACCACTCCCCGAACAGCAGCATCTCCCGCCCCGCGAGCAACACCCGTACCGCCGCCACGAGCGAGCTGCGCCGGGCCCCGGGCCGGTCCGGGTCCGCCCAATCCACCGGCATCCGCATCCCGCGCACGTTCTGCAGGATGTCCCGCGCCGCCATCGGCAACGCGCCGTAACTCGGCAGCCGCTGGTCCACCACCCCCAGCCGCGCACCCGGTCCGATCCGCGCCACCACCGGCACCCCGGCCGCCGCGAACCGGTGCGGCGCGGCCCCGGTCGCGATGTCGGGGACGTCGAGGACGACGGGCCGTACGCCCGCCTCGGACCGCCGGGCCAGCTCCGGCACCCCCGCGACCGCGCACGCCTCGTAGGAGTCCGCCGACTCCACCGGCCCCCCGCCGCCGAGGAACAGCCGCCACGACACCGGGGTCGCCCCACCGGCCGAGGTGAACCACGTGGCGAAGGCCTGCTGCCCCCGGAACATCTGCCCCCGGTACGGGTCGAAGCGGTTGCCGACACCCACCGAGTGCTCACCGCCGCGCGGGATCGCCATCGGCCGCACCACCCACGCGCCGAGCGGCGCCGACCGGGCGAGGTAGTGCGCCAGCGCGGTACGGATCGGCTCCCAGTCCCAGGTCGAACCGGCGATGAAGTGGTGCAGCGCCTGCTCCTCGGCCGCGCGGCCGGAGCCCGTCTGCAGCGCCATGTTGCGGATCGACTTGCGCCCCTCGGCGGCGAGCAGCCCCCGTACGTACTGGCGCCCCCGGTCACGCTGGTCCCGGCGTCGCAACGGCGCGAACACCGCGGCGCACAACTCCTCGACGACCTCGTCCATGTGCTCGGGCCCGCCGGTCCCCACGCCGGTGCCGGTGTTCACGCGCTACCCCCTCGGTCGACTACCCCCCTACCGTCCGCCCCCGCACCTCCCCGCGGGGAGGTGCGCCGGGCACACCCCTGCCGCCCCCGGTGGTGGGGCGCCCACCACCGGGCGGCGCGGAGCGGGCCCGATACCCCAGACTGGGCGCATGTCGATTCACCAGAACCTGCTCGGGGGTCCCGCCCCCACCCACCTGCCCGACGACCCCGCCCCGCGCGAGGCCCTCGCCGCCGGCACCCCGGCCGCCGAGGTGGCCGCCGCCCACCCGACGTCCTCGCTGGCCTGGGCCACCCTCGCCGACGAGGCCTACGCGGCCGGCCGCACCGTCGAGTCGTACGCGTACGCCCGTACGGGCTACCACCGCGGTCTGGACTCCCTGCGCCGCGCCGGCTGGAAGGGCCACGGCCCGGTGCCGTGGGAGCACGAGCCGAACCGAGGCTTCCTGCGCGCCCTGCACGCCCTGGCGCGCGCCGCGGGCGCCATCGGCGAGAAGGACGAGTACGAGCGCTGCTCGACCTTCCTGCGCGACTCCTCGGAGACGGCGGCGGACACGCTCGCGTAACGCCCTGGCCTGCCGGCCTAGAGGGGCCCCGGAAGTCCTGTTTATGATGCGAGCAGGGGACCGGGGCTCCACTTACCTCACCGGAAGGAGCGGACCGCTACCCGGAAGCACGTGTCGAGGAGACAGAGATGTCGCACGCCCTTGATGCCTCCGGAGCCGGTTCGGACACCCCGAACCTCGACTTCGCCGGCACCACCCCTTACGAGGACTACGTCCAGGCGGACGTCCTCACCCACCTCCAGCACCTCCGCTCGGACGACCCCGGCGAGATGGTCTTCCTGGTGACGACCCAGGTCATGGAGCTGTGGTTCACGGTGATCGTCCACGAGTGGGAGACGGCCGCGAAGGCCCTCCGCGAGGACCGGGTCCCGGTCGCGATGGACGCGCTGAAACGTTCCCTCCGTGAGCTGGAGGCCCTCAACGCCTCCTGGCGCCCGCTGGCGCAGCTGACCCCCGCGCAGTTCAACTCGTACCGCTCCGCGCTCGGCGAGGGCTCCGGCTTCCAGTCGGCGATGTACCGCCGCATGGAATTCATGCTCGGCGACAAGTCCGCCTCGATGCTGGTGCCGCACCGGGGCGCCCCGCGCGTCCACGCGGAGTTGGAGAAGGCCCTCCACGAGCCCAGCCTCTACGACGAGGTGCTGCGGCTCCTCGCGCGGCGCGGCCTGCCCGTTCCCGCGTCCGTCCTGGACCGGGACCTGTCGCAGCGCTACGAGCCGTCCCCGCAGGTCGAGGCCGTCTGGACGGAGCTGTACGCCGACCCCGACGGGCAGCCCGACCTGCACCGGCTCGGCGAGGTGCTGACGGACGTGGCCGAGCTGGTGTGGCGCTGGCGCAACGACCACCTGGTCGCCACCCGCCGCGCGATGGGCGCGAAGACGGGCACGGGCGGTTCCGCGGGCGTGACGTGGCTGGAGAAGCGCGCCCAGAAGAACGTCTTCCCCGAGCTGTGGACGGCGCGCAGCCATGTCTGAGCCGACGACGACCGCGCCCCTACCGACCGCGATCGGGCCGGGCGCGGGGGAGCTCGCCTCCCGCGCGGCGGCCCTGGACGCCGCGGACGAGCTGGCCGGGCTCCGTGAGCGCTTCACCCTGCCGGCCGGCGTCGTCTACCTCGACGGCAACTCCCTGGGTGCCCTCCCCGCCGGTGTCGCGGCCACCACCGCCGATGTGGTGAGCCGCCAGTGGGGCGAACTCCTCATCCGCTCGTGGGACGAGTCCGGTTGGTGGACCGCCCCGCAGCGCATCGGGGACAAGATCGCCCCGCTGGTCGGGGCGGCGCCCGGCCAGGTGACCGTCGGCGACTCCACCAGCGTCAACCTGTTCAAGGCGCTGGTCGGCGCGGCCCGCCTGGCCGACCCCTCCCGCACCCGGCTGCTGGTCGACGCCTCCACCTTCCCGACCGACGGCTACATCGCGGCGTCGGCCGCCCGGATGACCGGCCTCACGGTCGTCCCGGTCGACCCCTCGCAGGCCGCGGCGGCGATGGGCCCGGACACCGCCGTCGTCCTGCTCAACCACGTCGACTACCGCACCGGGCGACTGCACGACCTGCCGGCCCTCACCGCCGCGGCCCGCGGCGCCGGCGCCGTCACGGTCTGGGACCTGTGCCACTCCGCCGGGGCGCTGCCCGTGGGTCTGGACGAGAACGCGGTCGACCTCGCGGTGGGCTGCACCTACAAGTACCTCAACGGCGGACCCGGTTCGCCGGCGTACCTGTACATCGCCGAACGCCACCAGGCCGCCTTCGACTCCCCGCTCCCCGGTTGGAACGGGCACGCGGACCCGTTCGCGATGACCGCCGAGTACGTCCCCGCGGAGGGCGCGGCGCGCGGCCGGGTGGGAACGCCGGACATCCTGTCGATGCTGGCGCTGGAGTCGGCGCTCGACGCCTGGGACGGGGTCCCGATCGAGGCGGTGCGGGCCAAGTCCCTCGCGTTGACGGACTTCTTCCTGGAGTGCGTGGCCGCGTACGTCCCGGCGGGCACCGTGGAACCGGTGACTCCCGACGACCACGGCCGCCGCGGCAGCCAGGTCTCGTTGCGCACGGAGAACGCCCGCGCGGTCATGACCGAACTCATCGCGCGGGGCGTGATCGGGGACTTCCGGGCACCCGACGTCCTGCGTTTCGGTTTCACCCCGCTCTACGTCTCGTTCGCCGACGTGGAGCGCGCGGCGCGGACGCTGGGTCACATCTTCGGGTGATCTAGCGGAGAAACGTCACATCGCGGGGCACGACACAGCGCGGGCGGAGCTTCGGCTCCGCCCGCGTCCTCATCGCCTCGGCCCGCTACGTATCGGCGTGTTCAGGCCTGATACGGTCCCGCTCTGCCGGAACACCGGAACACGTGTCCCCGACGTAACACCTGCTGCACCTGTTCACCCTTGCCCCATGCGTTACCGAGAGGTTGAGCCGATGACGGACCCCGCAGTCGAACGGGACGCCGCCGAGTCCGCTTCGGCCTTCTCCCATCCGCCGGTCGAGCCGGACGCGACCCGCGCCTACGGGGAACACCCGGACCAGGTCGTCGACTTCTACGCCCCGCGCGGTGACGCCCCGCCCGGCGCCACCCTGGGGCCGGCCCCGCTCGTCGTCGTCCTGCACGGCGGCGCCTGGCGGGCTCCGTACGACCGGCGACACATCACGCCGCTGGCCGACTTCCTGGCCCGGAAGGGTTTCGCCGTGGCCAACGTCGAATACCGGCGCGGCGGTTCGCTGCCGCATCAGGGGGGCGACGGTCCCGTCGCGGGGCGTTGGCCCGAGACCTTCGACGACGTCGCCGCCGCCATGGACGCGCTGCCGAGGCTCGCGGCCGAGGCGCTCCCGCAGGCCGATGTGCGCCGGACCGTGGTGACGGGCCACTCCGCCGGCGGCCACCTCGCGCTGTGGGCCGCGGCCCGCCACGTCCTGCCGGCGGACAGCCCCTGGCGGCCGGCGACCCCGCCGCCCCTGCGCGGCGTCGTGGCGTTGGCCCCGATCGCCGACTTCACGGTGGCGGAGGAACTGGGCGTCTGCGGCGGCGCGTCGGCGCAACTGCTGGGCGGCGAACGGTACTGGGACGAGCGGCTGCCGTACGCGGACCCGGCCGCCCTGCTCCCGACGGGCATCGCGACGGCCGTGGTGCAGGGCCGGGACGACATCGTGGTCCCGGAGGAGGTGGCAGAGGCGTACGTCGCCGCGGCGGCCAAGGCGGGGGAACTGGTCGGCCTGACCCTCCTGGACGGCGTCGGGCACTTCCCGCTCATCGACCCGGCCGCCGATGCCTGCGCGGTGGTCGCCGAGGAGATCTCGCAGCTCGCCTGGTAGCCCTTCGGGAAGTCCCGGCAGCCGTCCCGCGACCGGGGCCAGGAAGGGTCCGAAGGGGTCCCAGGCGGGACAAAGCTGCCCAAGGGGCCTGGTTCTGGCCTTGTTGATCTTAAGGCGTGGCCGGTATCCGCCAGGTGGGTTGGCTGACGATGCCCGCCTGACTACGGTCGTTCGCGGCGTGGGACATCGCGCCGTTGCCCTCTGGATGGGCCCGGTTTCCCGTCCGGTCGAGCGAAGGGGAGCACCCATGGCCGAGGACGAGCGCAAGCTCTGGCTTTCCGTCTACAGCACGGCGGGCGGCTGGCAGGCCGACCAGGTCTTCGCCGACCGGACGTGTGCGGCCGCGCCCGCGATCGCGGTCAACGGGGGCAGGCTGTACTGCGCTCACCGGGGCGCGCGGCAGCAGGACGGGCGGTACCTGCCGCTGCGGGTGACCACGTACGCGCCGGAACTGCTGGACGTGCTGCGGGGCGAGGTGACGGAGGAACTGCTGCTGGGCGAGGCGGTCGAGACGCCGTCCTTGACCGCCCACGGCGGCGAGCTCCACCTGGCCCTCACCCTCACCGACCCCTCGGGCCGCCGGTGTATCGCCGTCACCACACTCGCCGGCGACGAACCGCAGGCGCCGGCCGTCGCCCTGGAGGACGGGATCGCCCCCGCGCTGGTCTCGTTCGGGGACGCTCTGCACTTGTTCGCCGTCGCACCGCTGCACGGGAAGATCATCCACCGGGTGGCGCGCACGGCGCGCGGACCCTGGGAGAAGCCGGCCGACGGCGACAGCGTGTACGGGATGCTGCGCGTCTGGAACAAGAACGGCCCCTACCCGGCGAACCTGTCCGCCACCGTCCACGACGGGAAGATCCACCTCGTCTACCGCTTCGGTACCGACGACGCCCGCCTGATGCACGCGGTCCACGACGGCGCCGCCTGGCACAAGCCCGTCCCGCTGGGCGAGGGCCACACGAGCCGGCGGGGGGCGGCCGTGGCCTCGTACGACGGCAGGCTGCACGCGGTGTACCCGTCGTCTCGGGAGGACCGGCTGCGCCACGCGGTCTTCGACGGCAAGACCTGGGACGAGGGGACGGACCTCGACGAGCACGACAGCCGCAACACCCCGGCGCTGACCGCGGTCCGCGACACGGTCACCGGTACCTACACCCTCCTCCTGATCCACCGCTCGACCTGACGGACGTCGGCGGGGCGGACAGGACGGACGTCGGCGGGGCCGGGCCGGACGCGCCGAAGGGGCCGGGCGCGCGTTGGCGCCCGACCCCTTCGGCGAGGCTTTCGGCTTCGACGGCGGCGCCGGGGGCCTACAGGAACGAGTTGATCTCGATCGTCTCGGTCCGGCCCGGGCCGACACCGATCGCCGAGATCGGGGCGCCCGACATCTCCTCCAGCGCCTTGACGTACGCCTGGGCGTTCTTCGGGAGGTCCGCGAAGGTCTTGGCCTTGGTGATGTCCTCGGACCAGCCGGGGAGGTTCTCGTAGATCGGCTTCGCGTGGTGGAAGTCCGACTGCGAGTACGGGAGCTCCTCGACGCGCTTGCCGTCGATCTCGTACGCGACGCAGACCGGGATCTCCTCCCAGCCGGTCAGCACGTCCAGCTTGGTGAGGAAGAAGTCCGTCAGGCCGTTCACGCGGGTGGCGTAGCGGGCGATCGGGGCGTCGAACCAGCCGCAGCGGCGGTCGCGACCGGTGGTCACACCGCGCTCGCCGCCGATGCGGCGCAGGTCCTCGCCGTCCTGGTCGAAGAGCTCGGTCGGGAACGGGCCCGCGCCGACGCGCGTCGTGTAGGCCTTGAGGATGCCGATGACGCGGCTGATCTTCGTCGGGCCGACACCGGTACCGGTGCAGGCGCCTCCGGCGGTCGGGTTCGACGAGGTCACGAAGGGGTACGTGCCGTGGTCGACGTCGAGCAGGGTGCCCTGGCCGCCCTCGAACAGCACGACCTTGTCCTCGTCCAGCGCGTTGTTGAGGATCAGGGTGGTGTCGGCGACGTAGGGCTTGATCTGCTCCGCGTACTGGAGCATCTCCTCCACGATGGCGGCGGCGTCGATCGCGCGGCGGTTGTAGAGCTTCGCGAGGAGCTGGTTCTTGCCCTCCAGCGCCGCTTCGACCTTCTGCTGGAGGATCGACTCGTCGTAGAGGTCCTGGACGCGGATGCCGATGCGGTTGATCTTGTCCGCGTAGGTGGGACCGATGCCGCGGCCGGTCGTGCCGATCTTGCGCTTGCCGAGGAAGCGCTCGCCGACCTTGTCGAGGGTGACGTTGTACGGCGTGATCAGGTGCGCGTTACCGCTGATCAGCAGCTTCGAGGTGTCGATCCCGCGCTCGTTGAGCCCGCGCAGCTCGGAGAGGAGTACGGCCGGGTCGACGACGACACCGTTGCCGATGACCGGGGTGCATCCGGGGGAGAGGATGCCGGAGGGGAGAAGGTGCAGCGCGTACTTCTGGTCGCCTACGACGACCGTGTGGCCGGCGTTGTTGCCGCCCTGGTAGCGCACCACATAGTCAACGGATCCACCGAGCAGGTCGGTGGCCTTTCCCTTGCCCTCGTCACCCCACTGAGCTCCGAGCAGCACAAGAGCGGGCACAGGCGTACACCTCTTCCGGATGGGGCATGTCCAAGGTCAGGGGGCGTACGACGATGTACACCGCAGGCTGAGCCGTCGGACCGGTACCCCGGAATAGACGAAGGCCCTGGCGCAATAGCGCAAGGGCCTCTTGCACAAAGATGCTACCCGAGGAAGGACCGAGGTGTCGGCTCCAGAGCCCACCATGAGCCATGCGGGCGCGCCGGTAGGCGGCCTGCTCGTGCTCGTCGACCCGGTCGCCCGCCGTCTCGACGGCGAGTCCGTGCGGATCGCGAAAGATGTGTTGTGCGCCGGGGCGACGGCAAAAGTTTCTCTCCCCGACTCGCCGGAGGAGTTTGCGCGGGCACTCGCCCGCAGGGGGCATCGACGCCTGGTGATCGTGGGCGACGACCGGGCCCTGCTACGCGCGGTGACACTCATGCACCGTTCCCGTGACCTGGCCGGGGAGACCTTGTCGCTGATTCCGGTGGGTCCCGCGCACTCCCTCGCGCTGGCGGGGTCGCTGGGTGTGCCGCTCTCGGCGGTGATGGCGGCGCGGGCGGCGCTGGACGGGGTGGTGCAGGCGCGTGACCTGCTGGTGGACGACAGCGACGGGGTGGTCTTGGGGGGCCTGCGCATTCCGCCGCCCGTGCGCAAGCAGGTCCCACCCGTACGGAGCTACCGCTCGTTGCTCCGGATGCTGCTGCCGAGCCCGCCGGGGGCGGGGGGCCCTCACGCGGTGCACCGGCTGAGGGTGGAGGCGGACGGGGCGGTCCTCGCCGATGTGGACCACCCGGTCCAGGACGTCGCGGTGGTCACCAGGGAGCCGGGCGGGCCGGCGGAGGTGGTGGTCCGGCTGGTGGGGTGCGCGGCGCTGACGGTGCGGGCCGCGACGGTGACGGTATCGGGTGCGGACTTCCGATACCGCGCCGACCACGCGGCCGTGACGGGGCCGCTGCGCCGACGCACCTGGACCCTGCGCCCGGGCGCCTGGTCCCTCACCGTGCCGCGCTGAACCCGGCGCGGCCGGGGGCGTCGCGCGGACCGCCGTCCCTAGACGGTGACCAGCAGCTTCCGCAGCCCCCGGATGACGTACCCCTCCCGCCACTGCGGCTCCTCCACGAGCCGTAGCGGCGGGCCGCCGGCCGCCAGCAGGGCGCCGAAGGAGGCCTTGAGCTCCAGCCGGGCCAGTGGTGCGCCCAGGCAGTAGTGGATTCCCGCGCCGAAGGTCAGGTGCGGGTTGTCGGCGCGTACGAGGTCCAGCGTGTCGGGGTGCTCGAACCGCGCGGGGTCCCGGTTGGCGGAGCCGAAGAGCAGCGCCACCTCGGCGCCGCGCGGGATGACGGACTCCCCGATCCGGATCTCGTCCAGCACCCAGCGTTCGAACATTTGTAGGGGTGTGTCGTATCGCATGAGTTCATCCACAGCTGTGGACAACTTTTCGGGATGACGCCGGAGGTCGTCGAGCCGGTCGGGATGGCGGAACAGCGCCCACCAGCCGTTGACGGTGGTATTGACGGTCGCCTCGTGGCCCGCGTTGAGCAGCAGCACACAGGTGGAGATCATTTCCTGTTCGCTGAGCCGACCCTCCTCATCGTGGGCGGCGATCAGGCCGGAGATCAGATCCGCCCCGGGGCGCCGCCGCCGTACGGCGATCAGCGCGCGCAGGTAGTCGCTGAACTCGACGCTCGCCCGGACGGCGCGCCGCGCCGTCTCCTCGTCCGGCCGGAGCTCGAACATCCCGCAGATGTCCGCCGACCAGGGCCGCAGCAGCGCCCGGTCGGACTCCGGGATGCCGAGCAACTCGGCGATCACCGCGACCGGCAGCGGCTCCGCGACCGCCGTCAGGAGATCGCCACCCCCGGCGGCCAGCAGACCGTCCGCCAGTTCCCCGGCCAGCCGCTCGACGGCGGGCGCGAGACGCTCCACGGTGCGCGGGGTGAAGGCCTTCGCCACCAACCGGCGCACCCGCGCGTGCGCCGGGTCCTCCAAGTCCAACAGCCCGTTGCCGTTGAGCACGTGGAACGGCTCGTGCTCCGGCGGCGGAGCCTGCTGCCCGAACTCCTCGTGCGTGAAGCGGTGCAGGTACGTCCGCCCCAGCCGGCGGTCCCGCAGCAGCGCGCTCACATCGGCGTAGTGCGGCACCAGCCACTGGCCGGTCGCCTCCGACCACACCGCCCGACCCCGCTCGCGCAACTCCCGGTAGGCGGGATAGGGGTCGGCTACGAACGCGGCGTCCCACGGATCAAAGCGCATCTCCGCAGCCTAGATCGACATCGCGCTCCAGCGGTCTTTTCGCCACATCACCGCGATCCGAGCCGTAGCTTGTCGAGCCCTCCCGTTGCCTGTTCCCCCCTCATCCCGGTGTCACCAGCCGGGTCTCGTAGGCGAACACCGCCGCCTGGGTGCGATCCCGTAGGCCCAACTTGACCAATATGCGGCTCACATGGGTCTTGATGGTCGACTCCGCCACCACCAGCCGCTGCGCTATCTCCGCGTTGGCCAACCCCTGGGCTATCAGGATCAGCACCTCCGTCTCCCGCTCCGTCAGCTGGGTGACCCCGGTCGGATCGGCGAGCTTCGGTGCCTCCGCGAGCTTGGAGAACTCCGATATCAGTCGCTTGGTCACCGAGGGGGCCAGTAGGGCCTCACCGCCCGCCACCACCCGCACGCCCTCGGCCAGCTGTCGCGCGGACGCGTCCTTCAGCAGGAACCCCGAGGCGCCCGCACGCAGAGCCTGGTACACGTACTCGTCGAGGTCGAAGGTGGTCAGGACCAGCACCTTCGCCCCCGTGTCCGCGGCCACGATCCGCCGCGTCGCCTCCAAACCGTTCATCTCCGGCATCCGGATGTCCATCAGCACCACATCCGGTCGCAGGGCGCCGACCTTCGCGATGGCCTGGAGGCCGTCGACCGCTTCGCCGACCACCTCGATGCCCTCCATCGCGTTCAGCAGGACGGAGAAGCCCTCGCGGACCATCATCTGGTCGTCGACGATCAGTACCTTGATCGTCATGCCGGCCGCTCCAGGGGTGACGAGGGGAGTGCCGCCGAGGGCGCCCCCGGAGACGAGGGGGTCGAGGAAGTCGACGGGGTCGAGGAATTCGAGGAAGACGGCGAGGTCTCCGTGGCGCGGGGCACCGGTATGAACACGGCGACCTCGTACCCGCCCTCATCCGTCTCCCCGGCCGTCATCTCCCCCTCCAGCATGGCCACCCGCTCCCGCATCCCGGTGATCCCGTGTCCGGCGCCGGGCGACGGCAGGACCTTCTCCGTCGGCGGACCGTTGACCACCCGTATCCCCAAGCCGCCGAGCACATACGACACCTCCACCCCGGCCACCGCGCCCGGCGCGTGCCGCAGCGAGTTGCTCAACGCCTCCTGGATGATGCGGTACGCCGACAACTCCACGCCCTGCGGTAGTTCCCGGACCGCTCCGGTGACCGTCTTGTCCACACTCAGCCCGGCCTCGCGCACATTGGCCAAGAGTTCGTCCAAGGAGGCCAGCGTCGGCTGCGGCCCGTCCGGCGCCTCGTAGTCCGCGGAACGCACGACCCCCAGCACCCGCCGCAGCTCCGTCAGCGCCGCCACCGCGTTCTCCCGGATGGTGACGAACGCCGCCTCCAGTTCGGCCGGCGGGTTCTTCACCCGGTACGGCGCGGCCTCCGCCTGGATCGCCACCACCGACATGTGGTGCGCGACCACGTCGTGCAACTCGCGCGCTATCGTCGTCCGCTCCTCCAGCAGCGTGCGCCGGTCCCGCTCGACGGCCGTCACCTGCTGCTGGGCGCTGACCGCGCGCTCCGCCTGGCGGCGGGTGTTGCGGACGGTGACCGTCAGCAGGGTGAGGGCGGAGGCGAACGCCATGGGCGCCGCGTTGGCGGAACCGTAGGTGCTCGTGAGCACGGGCATCGCCGTCCCGAACAGCACGGTGATCAACCACAGCCAGCAGGCCGTCCGAGGTCGGCTCCGCATCGCCACGACGGTCACCACCGCGAGGTAGGCGATGAAGCTCCCGGGAGCCCACGGCCAGGTGAAGTCGCGGTCCTGGAGGAGCGCGAGGACCGCTGTCGTACCCAAGACGACCCAGAACGCCCCCACGGGCCGCACCAGCGTCATCACAATCGGCACCGCCGCTATCAGGCCCGTGAACAGGCGCAGGGCGTGCGGCACACCGTAGGAATCGAAGCTGCCGGCCAGCAGGACGATCACCGCCACCAGCCCCACCAGCGCGTGCGGGAGGTAACCGGCCCTCGCGCGCACGCCCGCCGGCAACAGCCGCAGCAGTGGTCCATCGGTGCGCATCGGCGGCAGGGGCCGGTAGTCGAAGGCCCCCTCGAACAGGTCGTGGCGCAGGATCTTCATGAGCCCCGAAGCCATTGTCAGTTCCGGTGTCCGGGCTGTCCCCCCGGCGGTCGTCTCGGTCATGTACGAACCGTAGGTCCGCGACCACCTCATCCGCGTCGCCGCTGATGGGGATATCCGGACCTCCCCCTCAGGTACTACGGCGGTGCGTCAGTAGCCCGAGGGACGGACCAGGCCCGTCTCGTACGCGAACACCGCGGCCTGTGTCCGGTCGCGCAGGCCCAGCTTCACCAGGATGCGGCTCACATGCGTTTTGACGGTCTGCTCGGCCAGAACCAGGTGCTGTGCGATCTCCGCGTTGGAAAGGCCCTGCGCGATCAGGGACAGCACCTCCGTCTCCCGCTCCGTCAGCTCGTCGATCCGGGCCCGCGACGGCGCGCGGGGCGCCCCCAGCCGGGAGAACTCGGTGATCAGCCGCTTCGTGATGTTCGGGGACAGCAGCGCCTCACCGGCCGCCACCACACGCACCGCCTCCGCGAGCTGGTCCGCGGAGGCGTCCTTGAGCAGGAACCCGGAGGCGCCGGCGCGCAGGGCCTCGTACACGTACTCGTCCAGGTCGAAGGTGGTCAGCACGAGCACCTTCACGGCGGTCGCGGGGTCGGCGGTGATGACGGACGTCGCCTCGATGCCGCCCATGCCGGGCATGCGGATGTCCATCAGGACCACGTCAGGGCGGAGCTCGGCGACCTTTGTCACCGCCTCGGAGCCGTCCACGGCCTGGCCGACGACCTCCATGTCGGGTTGGGCGTTCAACAGCACGGTGAACCCCTGCCGGACCATCATCTGGTCGTCGGCGATCATCACCTTGATCGGGGCGGTCATGAGGGCTTCTCCGTCTCGTCGGTCCCGGACGCGGCGCCCCCGGGAAGATCCATGGGCAGTACGGCGCTCACTTCGTATCCGCCTCCGGGGCGCGGGCCGGCGGCCAGTTCACCGCCCAGCATGCCCGCCCGTTCGCGCATCCCCAGCAGCCCGTGCCCGGCTCCGGGGGACGGCGCGGCCGCCCGGGTCGGTGCGCTGTTGGCGACGCACAGGTGCAGCTCACGCGGGCCGTAGGCGATCCCCACCTCCACCCGAGAGCCCGGTGCGTGACGCAGGCAGTTGCTCAACGCCTCCTGCACGATCCGGTACGCGGTGAGTTCGGAGCCGGGGGTCAACGGCCGCCGGATGCCCGCTATCTCCGTGGCGACCTCCAGCCCGGCCGCGCGGACGTTGTCCACGAGACCGTCGAGATCCGCGAGGGTGGGCTGCGGATGGTGCGGGTTCGCCGGGTCGTCGGGATGCTCGGAGCGCAGCACACCGAGCACGCGGCGCAGCTCGGTGAGGGCTTCCAGTGCGTTCTGTCGGATGCCCGCCAGGTTTTCCTTGAGTTCCTCCGACGGGTTCTCCACCAGGTGGGGGGCGACCTGAGCCTGGATGGAGATCACCGACATGTGGTGGGCGACGACGTCGTGCAACTCGCGTGCGATGCGGCTGCGTTCCTCCAGCAGGGTCCGCCGCGCCCGCTCCTCCTCGGTCATCGTCTCCTGCGCGACGAGCTGGCCACGGGCGAGGCGCATCGCCCGCAGCGCGTATCCGAGGAGCCCGGCGAACCCGAAGACGAGGAGGGCCACGAGGAGGCTGCTGCGGCTCTTCTCCGGCTTGAAGGCCCCCTCGGCCACGGCGCCGGCGGCGACCGAGACGCTGATGACGGCGATGGTCACCCGCGGCGGCACGCGCAGGGCCACCAGCAGGATCAGCGGGGCGAAGGAGAACGGTCCGATGGCCGTCCACGGCCACGCCTGCCCCTGCCCGACATGGTCGCGGATCACCCAGGCGATGAAGCCGGCGTTCAGCAGGCCGAGCCACCAGGCCCCGATGGGACGGAACATCGCGATCACCAGTGAGAAGCCGGTGAAGAGCGACAGCAGGACGATGCTCGGGTCGTGGACGTCGTAGTGGTCCTGGAGCTGCGTCGAGGTGAGGGAGCCGAAGAACACCGCCGCGTAGACGACGAGGACATGGGGCAGCCGGGCCAGCAGGCGGGGCCGCGCCATGGGCGGGAGCGGGTCCTTCTTCAAGGTGAACAACTCCTGTGCCAGACCGCCCCGTACGGGGTCGCCCGGCACAGGACCACCCCCCACAGGGCTGCCCGGCACGCGGCCCGTCGTCAAAGGGGCTGCCGGGTAAGGGACATCGCGCTGCGCGTTCACAACGGTCAGACTAGGCATGGCCGACTTCTGTCATCGCAGTCGTCGGAGCCATCGGAGCCATCGGAGCACCTCGGCGGTCGGGGGCAACCGACCCCGCCCCGGCAGCGGGGCCGCCCCGCGGGGACGGGCCCCGCTCGTACCCGTGGAACGCGACCCAACAGACGCCCAGCGCGGCGGCGAACAGCGGCAGCCACAGCAACCGACTCGCTATCCACTCCGGGGACCCGGGCACGGTGTGCAGGCCCGGCAGGTCCGCCGAGACGAGGAGCCCGAGGGCGGTGACGGCCATCATCGCCGTCTGGTGCCAGAGGAAGACCGTCATCGCGGACAGGTTCAGCAACGCCACCTTCGCCCATGCCCGGGGCCGTCGCATGGCCCGGGCGAGCGGCTCACGGACCAGCAGGGCCAGCCCGCACTGGGCCGTGCCGAAGCACACGACCGCAAGGGTGGGCGGGTTCAGGTTGGAGATCGCGGCACCCGGGACTCCCACCATCGACGAGGGGTACCCGCCCCAAAGGACCAGCACCGCGGTGGCGACGGCGCCGCCCACGAGCAGGGCCGCCGCCGGGGCGCGGCGGGAGAACGCGCCCCGTGACCAGGCGGCGCCCAGGGTGAAGGGGACAAGCCAGCCGGCGGCGACATTGGCCCAGCCGATCCGGTCGGGGCCCTCGAAGCCGAACCGCCAGACGTCCACACCCACCACGACGACCAAGGGCCACACCGGGTGGAGCCGCGCGACCAACGGCGTCGCGGCGGTGAGCGCGGCGAACACCAACAGGAACCACAGCGGGGACAGGACAAGCTTCAGCAGCGTGTGCAGGGTGTCCGGTGCCACCCCGCCGAGCAGCATCCCGGCGGAGGCCACGCCCCAGAGCGTGAGCACCGCGGCCACCGGCCGGAACAACCTCCCCAGCCGCTGTCCGACCCACGTGCGGTACCGAACTCCGCGTGCCCGGGCCGATGAGTAGCCCCGGGCCGCGAGATGCCCGCCGACCAGGAAGAACACGGCCAGCGTCTGGAACACCCACGAGACCGGCGTCAGCCAGGGCATGCGGGCCAGCGGGCTCGTGGCGCTCAGGCCGCCCTCGGCCGTGGTCAGAGCGGTGACGAGCCAGTGGCCCAGGACCACACCGAGGATGGCCAGGGCGCGCAGCGCGTCCACGGAGCGGTCTCGGGAAGCGGGTGTCCCGGCATGCACTCGGTCCGCGAGTCGGGACCAACGGGCGAGGGCCTCAAGCACGGGAGGCCTCCGGCGCGCCGGCAAGGGCGGTCGTGGGTCCGCCGGCGGGGGTCGGTCCCAGGACGATGCGGGCCAGGCTGTCGAGGGAGGTGGTGCCGGGCTTGAGGTAATCGCTGTGGCCGGCGTTACCGGCGGTGAAGGGCGCGGCGCCGAAGGCCGGGTCGACGGGGTCGGTGCCGAACCCGATCCCGCCGAGCCGTACATGGGGGACACGGCCGATCCAATCGCGGCTGCCCCGACCGCTCCATACCCGAGCCCCGGTGGGCAGCCCGGCGACGGAGTCGGCCCCGGTACCCGGACTGCCGTACAGCACCAGGTCGGTGACCTTGGGGCCGGTAGGTGTCCGGGCGCAGACCACGGAACCGTAGGAGTGGCACAGCAGCGAGAGGCGGGTGTCGGGGCGGGTGAGGGTTTCCACCTCGGACAGGAAGCGAGCCAGTTCGCTCGCGGCCCCGTCGGCGCGGTCGATGGTCAGCACCGTGGTGCTGACCGTGCCGGGGGTGTCGTACCCGAGCCAGGCGACCACGGCGGAGTTCGGGTGCTCGGCCGTGAGGCGCTGCTCAAGGGCGACCGCCCCGGCACGGAATCTCTGATAGGTGTCCATCGTGGTGTCGGAGCCGGGCACCAAGACGGTGACCCGGTCGGCGTTCTCCAGATCACCGAGCACCTCGACTGCCCGTCCCTTGCCCCGACCGTCGAAGGCGAGGAACCGACCGCCTCCCGAACCGGCCGCCATGGCCCGCAACTTCGCCGCCCGACCGGTACGGCCCGCGGCCTGCGCCATCCGGGCCGCCTCGGCGATGTTGCCGAGGTTCGCGGCGTACCGGTCGTGCGGGGAGGCCCTGGCGGAGAAGGCGACGGGCTTCGGCGCCGGTACGTCGGGGGAGGCCGCGGCGGAGACCGGGAACACCACGGCGGCCGCGATGAGGGCGGCCGGCAGGGCGCGACGCAGGCGGCTGACCATGGTGTTCATGAGGGTGTCCTTCGGGTCCGGAGAGCCTGCCGCTCTTCTCTCGTACCGAAGTTAGGAACCGTCCCCCCTCGTCGGCGTCCCGCTGTGGAGCGGCCTTCGCGGGTAGCTCTCAGGTATGAGGCGGGCTACCTACTAGCCACATCGCCGCACAAGCAGGGCCGGGAACAGGGCAGGGGCGGGCGGTTACGAGGCCGCCGTCGCCACCCGGACGCCGAAGGCGATCAGGACGGTACCCGTCACCCGGTCCAGAGTCCGGCGGACGCGCGGGCGCGCGAAGAAGTGCCGGGCGCGGGAGAGGACGTGGACGTACGTGCCCAGCCAGAGCAGGGTCAGCAGGACGTGGACCCCTACGAGTAGCGCCATGCCCGCCGCGGGGCGCAGACCGGCAGGGGTGAGCGTGGGCAGCAGGCCCGTGTAGAAGACGGCGATCTTCGGGTTCAGCGCGTTGCTGATCAGCCCGGTGCGCCAGGCACCACCCCCGCGCCCCTGCGCCTGCCCGCCACCCGCTGCCGCCTCCCGGCCCGGCCCGCCCGGCCCGCCCGGCCCGCCCGGCCCGCCCGGCTCGG
>NZ_SSBJ01000019.1 GCF_004795055.1 Streptomyces sp. A1136 | reverse complement strand
CCGGGCGACCTAGCAATCCCCGCTGGGGCCTGCTAGGTCCCGGGGCGGCGGTGGGGTCGGCGGATGTCTTCGTTCGGTTGCCGTGCCGGCCGCGCCCGGGTGATTCCGGGGCCTGGCCGGCCGCCTGCCACGGCCCGATGGGCCGGGCCGGTCGCACCGATCGGTCCGCGCCGGGGCGGTTCCGGAGGTTGGGTGGTTGCCGGCAGTGTCCGCCAGATGCGGGCGGGTCCGTCTCGGTCGGAGGGAGACGGGTTCGGCGCAGTGATCGGGCGACCTCGTAGTCCCCGCTGGGGCCTGCTGGGTCCCGGGGCGGCGGTGGGGTCGGCGGATGTCTTCGTTCGGTTGCCGTGCCGGCCGCGCCCGGGTGATTCCGGGGCCTGGCCGGCCGCCTGCCACGGCCCGATGGGCCGGGCCGGTCGGTGCCACGGCCCGATGGGCCGGGCCGGCCGCGTCGTGGCCCTCGCCGGTGCCTGTCCGGTCCCGGGGCGGCGGTGGGGGCCGCCGAGGCTCACGGTCGGCCGCCGTGCTGGCCGGGCCGGCCGCGGCGATCGGGTCGCGTCGCGGCCGGTGTCGGTCCGGATCCGGGGTGCGGTGGGCCGACGCGGCCCGACCCGCCGCTCCGCCGATGCCCGTCCGCGGCGGCGACAGCCTCGGCCGGGTTGCCCGCCCCGGCGGAGGTCTCGGCGCGGCCGCGAGGCCGCCCCGCCGCCGGGCCGGCCGCCCGGTGGCGTGACCGCGTGCCGTCCGGAGTCGGGTGCCCTGCGGGCGAGCGCCCCGGCGGCGACACCGGGTGGTGCCCGACGCAGGCCGCCGCCGCGGACGTACCGTGCGCCGCCCCGGGCGGGAGCCCCGGGCGCCGGTTCGGCATCCGATAGGTCAAGTGCCGTGCCCGGCAAGGCGATCCGCCCTAGGGTGCGCCCGTACGCACGACCGTCGGCCCGGTTCCCGGGCCGGGTGGTCGTGCGGCCCTGTCCGCGCGGCGCACGCGCGGTGGAACGCACACCGAACTGGGGGGTTCATGCGTAGATCCAGAGGGCTTGCCACCGCTCTCGCACTCTCCGTGGCGGCTACCGGCACCGTCATCGGCCTCGGACTCGTCCCGCGGGCGGCGGCCGTCACCCCGCCCGTTGCCTTCACCGCCGACGCGCTGCCCACCTGGCAGGCCAACGGCGTCGTCTGGGCCCTCGCCCAGACCGGCGGCACGGTCTTCGTCGGCGGCACCTTCTCGGCCGTACGCCCCCCGGCGGGCGGCGCCGGCAGCGAGCGCTCCGCGGTGAACTTCGCGGCGCTCGACGCGGCGACCGGCGCCCCGACCTCCTGCTCGCTGGCCTTCACCGTCGGCGGGGGCACCGCCACCGTCCGCGCGCTCACGCTCTCACCCGACAAGAAGACCCTCTACGCGGGCGGCTACTTCGGGGCCGTCAACGGCACGCCCGTCTCCAGCGTCGCCGCCATCGACGTGGCGAGCTGCACCGTGAAGACCTCCTTCCGGCCGGCCTTCGCGGCCACCGTTCGGGCCCTCGCCGTCACCGACGACACCCTCTACGCGGGCGGCGACTTCCAGACCGTCTCCGGCCAACCCCGCAAGCGCTTCGCCGCGGTCGACGCGACCGACGGCGCCCTCAAGCCCTTCACCGCAGACGCCGATGAGCCGGGCCGCGCCGTCGAGGTCACGCCCGACGGCGCCGACGTCGTACTCGGCGGCGACTTCTTCACCGTCAACGGTACGAACACCCACGCCCTGGCCGTCGTCGACGCGACGAGCGGCGCGCTCACGAAGGCCTACCCGGGCTTCATCGAGACCAACTCCGTGGTCAAGGACATCGCCACCGACGCGACCGGCTTCTACACCGGCAACGAGGGCACGGGCGGCGGGGTCTTCGACGGCCGCATCGCCCTCAACCTCAGCGACTTCAACCAGCGGTGGCGCGACACCTGCCTCGGCGCCACCCAGGCCGTGCTGCCCTACCAGAACGTGCTCTACAGCGCCTCGCACGCGCACGACTGCTCCAGCGTCGGCGAGTACCCCGACGGGCAGCGCCACCACCTCCTGGCCGAGCCGACCACCTCCGTCGGCAAGTTGGGCTGGGCGCCCGACACCAACGACGGCATCGGCGAGGGCATCGGCCCGCGCGTGCTGACGGTGGGGTCGAAGGCCGGGGTCCAGTACCTGTGGGTCGGCGGCGAATTCACCACCGTCAACGGGGCCGCGCAGCAGAGTCTGACCCGCTTCGCCTCGACGGGCGACACCGGCGCCCCCACCGTCCCCGTCGCGAGCGCCGCCAGCTTCGCACCGGGCGAAGTCCAGGTGCGCTGGCGCACCAGCCTCGACCTCGACGACAGCGCCCTCACCTACCGGATCTACCGCAACGGCTCGGCGACCCCCATCGGCACGGTCACGGCCGACTCCCTGTTCTTCAGGCGACCGCAGGCCTCCTGGACGGACACCAGCGCCGTCGCGGGGCAGTCCTACACCTACCGGGTCACGGCGACCGACGCCGCGGGCAACACCAGCGCGCTGTCCGCGACCGCGTCCGTCACCGTCCCGACCTCCGCCGCCGCCTACCCCAACGCGGTCCGTGCCGACGGCGCCCAGCAGTACTGGCGCTACGACGAGTCGGCCCTGCCGTTCGTCGCCGACTCCTCGGCGGCGGGCAATCAGAGCGGCGTTCACCTGAACGGACCGGCGCTGCGCCAGTCACCCGGCGCGCTCACCGACCAGAGCACCGCGATCGGCTTCAACGGCGCCAACACCCAGGTGTACGGGGACAAACGGCAGACCGTCGGCAGCAGCTACTCCATCGAGACCTGGTTCAAGACGAACACCACCCGGGGCGGCAAACTCGTCGGCTTCGGCAACAACCAGGACCGCACCAGCGGCCAGTACGACAAGCACGTCTACATGACCGATGACGGCCGGCTGGTCTACGGCGTCTACACCGGGGCCACGCGCACCATCACCACCGGGGGCACCGACCGGTACAACGACGACAAGTGGCACCACGTCGTCGCCACCCAGGGCCCCGGCGGCATGACCCTGTACGTGGACGGCGCCCAGAAGGGCACCCTCGGCGTCACCACGCACGAGAACTTCGCCGGCTACTGGCACGCGGGCGGCGACAACCTGAACGGGTGGCCCGATCGCCCGACCAGCGACTACTGGGCCGGTCTGCTCGACGAGACCGCCGTGTACCCAAGCGTGCTGAACGCGGCGCAGGTGCACACCCACTACGCCCTGGCCTCCGCGCCCGCCGACTCGGTCGTACAGCTCACGGCGAGCGAGGACACCTACGCCAACGCGGGCGCGCCCGACACCAATTACGGGACCTCGGGCTCCCTCGCCGTCCGCGGGACCTCGCTGTACACGAGCTACCTGCGCTTCGACCTGCCCGCCGCGCCGGCGGGCACGGTCTTGAAGTCGGCGACGCTCAGCGTGAAGACCAGCACCATGAGCGGCGCGGGCACGACGGACACCGTCTCCGTCGTCCCGGTCACCGGCGCGTGGAGCGAGGGCGCGACGACGTACGACAACCGCCCGGGGCTGGGCGCCCCGGCCCTCGGCGCCTTCCCGGGCGTCCCGGACGGCTCGGCCGTCCACACCGCCCCACTGGACACGGCCACCGTCGCGTCCGCCCTGGGCGCCCCCTACGGTCTGGCGCTGACCGGTACGGGAACGGACGCCCTGTGGCTGTGGTCCTCGGAAGCCGCGGCCAACGAGGGCACCCCCCGCCTGACGCTGACCTTCGGCGCGCCGTGATCCGCCCCTGAGGTGGAGGCGGTACGGGCCCTCCCGGGCCCGTACCGCCCTTCCCGGGGAGGGAACGGTCGGGGCTCACCGGCGCGGTTCGACCTCCAGGAAGCGACGGCGGCGGGGGCCGCAGTACAGCAGGCATTCCCACCCGTGTCGCTCCAGCACCCGCCCGCAGTCCGTCAGCCGCTCCTGTTCCTCCTCCGCCGCGCCCCCGCCCGGCGGGCCGAGCCAGGAGACCCGCACCGTGCCCGGCTCCGGCGCGGGCGCCACCCGGTAACCGTTGCGCGTGCGCCGGCCGTCCGGGTCCACCGCCGACGGCGTGATGCCCGCCGCCTCCAGTACGAGGGCCACCGCGCGCGGCGCCTGACGCGACTCCCACGGCGCGGGAACCGCAGCGCCCGGCGGACCGTTCACCAGACGGCGGATCTGCATCAGCCCTTCGTACGCCGTCCGGACCTCGGCCGCCCGCCCGGGGCCCGCCGGTGGCGCGGGGCCGTCCCCGGTGGCCGCCTCGAAGCCCTGCCCGCCAGGTCCGCCCGTCACGCACACCACCTATCCCGTTTGAGTACCTCACGTCCAACGGCCTGAGTACGCGCACCGATTCCCCGCAGCCCTCACGCTGATCGAATGGCGGCATGACGTACGAAGCCGCGCGCGGCACGCAGCGACCGCACCGCCCGCGCCTGCGGCAGTTGACCATCGCCGGTTCGGCGCTGGCCGTGGCGCTGGCCCCGTTGGTGGTCGGAGTCCTGATCGCCAAGGGTATGGCCGCCGACCCCCACGCCCCGGTCAACGCCCTGATCACCGGCGGCGGACAACGCGCCGGCCTGCCCCGCGCCGAGTGGCGGCGACGCGGACACACCGCCGTGCGCCGGCTGCGGATCGCCCGTGAAGGCACGGCGCGCTCGGCCCGGCGGTGCGCCACCGCCTGCGCGCGTCGCGCGTAGGCCCACAGCCACGCGGGACCACGAGATGAGCCGACCGTACGCGTGGCGGCCGTCGACGGATGGTCCCGCGGCAGGGCGTGGCTGGGCCGTGTCTTTCGGATCAGGCCGGGCCCGCGGCTCCGGCCTGATCCAAAGGACACGGCCTACTCGGCGCGGCCGGTGACGGCGACGGCACGTTCCAGTCCAGGCCCTGACACGGTGTGAGGGTCAAGCCCGGCAGGGCCGGGCCGTCATTCTCACCGGTCAGGGCCGGTCAGTGGCCGTACTGGCGCACGCACAGGTCGACGACGGACGGCGGTACGACACCCTCCGCCGCCGCGCACGGCTCCTCTCCGGGCAGCCTGCGCGCAGGCGCCCCGCGCGGTGCGGCGGGCGGGCGGACCCGTCGGGGGGCGGCGGGCTTCGTGGCGCGTTCGCCGCCCCGGCGGGGCGGACGGGCACCCGGCGTCCCCCTCGGCTCCCGGTCCGCTCCCGGTCCGGCGTCGGACACCGGCGCGGGGGCGGCGTCGGGGAGGTCGCCCAGGGGCAGGGGCGGGGGCAGCGGCGGCGGCGCGGCCGGGAGGGTGTCCGGCCCGCCCACCGGTGGCCGGGTCCCCCGTGCGGGGTCGGCGGCAGGCTGCCCCGGTCCGACCGACGCACAACCCGCGCCCGCCAAGAGCGCGAGGAGGGTAAGGGGCAGGGCGGCACGGCGTATCTGCATACCGCCACCATGCCGTACGCCGGACGGCCCCGCCGCGCCCCTCACGCGTCCGGGTGACGCAGTTTCAGGTCGGATCCGCCGACCGGAGGGAACGGGCGGATCGGACACCGGGCTTGACCGCGGCCGCCCCGGGAGGCGAGAGTGCGCCCGATCCGGAACTACGGCGCGACCCGCACTTCGAAAGACGTACCCATGCCCCTGCCCGCCCGCACGGCGGTCCCCCGTGTCACCTGCCGGAAGCGGGCCCATGCCTGACGACGGCCTGTTGGTACGCCCCTACGTCGCCGCCGGGGACCAGCCGTCCGCGGCGACGGCCGCTCCGATCTGGCCCCACGCCGCGGCGTCTGCGGTCCGGGGCCCGGAACCGGCGCCCGCCCCGTACGCTTCCCCCGCCGCGGCGGCGACCCGCGCGCCCCGCGTCCACCGACGCGGCAGGCGGCGGACACCACCCGTCCTGACGCTCCTCGCCGTCCTCGCGCTCGCGGGCGCCGGCGGGCTGGTGTTCCTGCTGAGCGGCCCCGACCCGGAACGCACCCGGGCCAAGGCGCCGCCCGGCCTGACCGTGCCCGTGCTCCCGGCGCGCAGCTCCGACTCCGAACCGGTCCCCTCGTCCGCCGCGCCGACCCGGCCGAAGGCGTCCGCTTCGGCTCCCGGTGCCGCGTCGCCGTCGGCGTCGGCGTCGCCGACGGCGAGTCCGGGTACCCGACCCGGGAGCTCCGGGCCGTCCGTCGCCCCGCCGACCCCGGCCGGGGAGTCCGGCACCCTGCGCCAAGGCGACAAGGGGCCGGAGGTGCGCGAGCTTCAGCAGCGTCTTTACGGGCAGGGGTTCACGTACGTCGCCGTCACGGGCGTCTACGACGGGCGCACCCGGCGCGGTGTGGCGCAGCTCCAGAGCGACCGCGGCATCAAGGGTGACCCGCCCGGCGTCTACGGCCCGGCCACGCGAGCCGCCTTCGGTTGAGACGGTCCGGCGGCGGCGCGGCTTGCCCGAGCCGCTCCGGGCGCCCGTGATGGGATGGCGGCACGCAGGCGATCGCACCCACATACGGAGAGGCCGGTACATGTCCGAGGAAACGATGCGGGCCATGGCTTACGAGACGTACGGCGGTACGGAGGTACTCACCGAGACCAGGCTGCCCGTCCCCAAGGTCGCACCCGGCGAGGTGCTCGTCCGCGTCAAGTACGCCGGGGTCAACCCGGTCGACTGGAAGATCATGGCGGGCGGACTCGACGCGCTGATGGACGTCGTGTACCCGGTGGTCCCGGGCTGGGACGTCGCCGGCACCGTCGAACGGGTCGGCATCGACGTCCCCGAGTACGCGGTCGGGGACGAGGTCATCGCGTACGCCCGGAAGGACTACGTACACGGCGGCACCTTCGCGGAGTTCGTCAGCGTGCCCGTACGGGCGCTGGCGGCCAAGCCCGCCTCGCTCGACTGGAAGCAGGCGGCGGGCTTGCCGCTGGCCGGCCTCACCGCGTACCAGCTCCTCACCCGCCTCGGCACCGGCAAGGACGACACCGTCCTCGTGCACGGCGCTTCGGGCGGGGTCGGTTCACTCGGCGTGCAGATCGCCCGCGCGCTCGGTGCCCGCGTCATCGGCACCGCCTCGCCCCGCAACCACGACCGGCTCCGCGAGCTGGGCTGCGAGCCCGTCGCGTACGGCGACGGCCTCGCCGACCGGGTCCGCGAGCTGGCGCCCGAAGGGGTGGACGTCGTCGCGGACTTCGTCGGCGGGGTGCTGGACGTGACCCGGGCGGTCCTCGCGGAGGGTGGGCGGCACGCCTCGATCGCCGACCACACGGTGCTCGGCGCGGGCGGCCAGTGGATGTGGGTGAGGCCGGACGCGAGCGACCTCACCGAACTGGGCCGGCTCGCCGACAGCGGGCTGCTGACGGTGCCCGTCGCCGAGACCTTTCCCCTGGCCCGGCTGGCGGCCGCCTTCGAGCTGAGTCAGGCCGGACACACGGCAGGCAAGATCGTCATCGAGGTCTGAGCGCCGCCCGGCCCGCCAGGCCCTGCCGTCGAAGTCCCGTCCCCACCTACCGTTGGTAGGTGCCCCCTGGCCCGGGGCGTCCGGTACCGCACCTCGCCGCGTTGTCGGAGCGCCCGAGTACGTCCGGTACCCGGGCGCCCCTCCGTCTTGCGATGCACCGCACCGGGCGCCCCGGTCCGCAACGGGGCTACGTTGACGGCAGGACCCGGGTCAGGCGAGCGAGGGGACCGCCCCGCACTCCGCCCGGGTGACGTCGACGCCCGGCAGTCCCCGGGACCAGGGGGCGGTGACGGCGGCGAGCCGGGCCGCGTCCGGCGGGCGGCTTCCGAGACCGATCGCGTACCGGGCCAGGGTGTCGCCGCGTTCGAACGGGCGGGGCCAGGCATGGGCGTCGGGCAGACCGGCGTCCGCGAGATCGCCGAGCAGGGCGCGCAGACGACCCCGCATCCGGCCCAGGTTCTCCTCGAACTCCGCGGGCCCCGCGCCCCGTACGGTCACGACCGCCCACGCCGCGTGCCGCCGGTGCGGCGGGGCGGGCGGGGCGGGTGCGAGGCGGCCGTGGTCGTCCTCCAGCCACTCCCAGGTGGCGTACAGCTCCCGCACCAGCAGATCCCGCAGGCCAGGGCCCACTTGGGCCGTGCAACGGCGGACGGGGTGGGAGGGCGTGAGCACGCTGACGGCCGCGTCGGCGTCCTCGCCGGTGGTCTCTCCCCGCCGGCGGGCGCCGGTGCCGGTCCTCGGGTATGGGTCAGCGGCCACGTCCACGGCCGCGTTCGCGCCGCTCGGCGCGCTCAGGGCGACCGGGACGCGCCAGTCCCATGCCGCCCAGGTGGCGAAGAACTCCCGCAGCAGGGCGCCGGGGGCCGGGTTCCCGGCGTCCGCCACCGTGCGCGCGGCCAGGACCGCCCAGGCGAGCCCCGGCAGACCGCCGAACGGCGCGGAGTCCAGACCGCGGGCCCGGGCCCAGGACTTCACCTCGCGCGCCAGCCACGCGAACGCCCCGGACCGCGCACCCACGACGTCCCGTACCGCGTCGGCGTCACTCACCGCGCCGAGCGCCGTCGCCGCCGCGTCGCCCAGCCCGGCCCGCCGGGACACCGCCTCCGCCGGGTCCGTTCCGCCCGTGAACACGGCCACCAGGTCCACGTCCAGCCGGTCCACCCGGAACCGCAGGCCCGGCACCCGCGCCCCGGTGACCGACCGGAGCCCGTGCGCCTGCGGCAGCGCTGCCGCGATCCTCTCCCGCAACCGCTCGGCGGACTCCCCGCCCGGCAGCGTCACCACCAGGTCCAAGTCGGCTCCCGGCAGTTCGCAGCCCAGGCGCCGCGAACCGACCAGGTGCACCGCGCCCTCGGGAAGCGCCGCCGCGACCCGGGCGGCGACCGTCTCGGCGGCGACCGTGTCGGCGTTGTCGGGACCGTCGGCGACCTGCCCCACGGTGGCGGTCCCCGCGCTGTCCGCGTACCGCGGCGACGGTGCATCGTCGGGCAGCCACCGCACCGACCCCGTCCCCAGATCAACGGTCGCGCGTACCCGCATCGGCTCGTCCCCGCGCCGTGACAGCACCGCCAGCGATCCGACCCGCGCCGTCGCATCCCGATCCGCGAGCCGTGCCTCGAACTCGCGCACCGCCCGCTGCGGATCGCGGCTGCGTCCCAGCGTCAGGTGCGGGGTGAAGCCCCGTACCTCCGCCTCCCGCCCGCGACACCCGGGGAAGCGCTCCACCAGCGCCCGCCGCAACTCCTGCCAGGCCGCGTCGCCGTCGGCCGCCGGGTCCAGCCACAAGGTGGCGTCCTCGCGGTGCCCGAAGCTGTGCACCCCGGCGAGCCGGGCGGTGAAGGGCGCGGTCCGCGCCGCCGCTTCGGCGACCAGCGGCAGCGCCTCCTCGAAGGAGGACTCCGGCACGAAGCCGAACAGCAGGTTCACGTGCGGCGGCCACCGGTCGGCCCCCGGGTCGTACTCCCGCCGCAGCGCGTCCACGACGGGGTCGGGCGGCGGCAACCAGGCCACCGCCGTCCGCGCGGTCGCCGGTATGTCGAGAGAGCCGCCCGAGCCGTCCGCCCCGAACTCGACCGTGGCCTCCACCCCGTAGTGGTCGGATATGAACAGGCCCTCGGCGGTGGGGGAGTCGCCGCGCAGGGCGGCCTCCCGCACCCGCGCCCCCGCCGAACGCAGCAGGACGCGGTCCAGCCGGGCCGCCCGCCCCGACAGGGAACCCACCGCGGCCAGCGGGTTGGCCACCGGATCGAAGGTCGGGGTGTCGTCCGCCGGACCGTGTACGTCGCTCCACGCGTCCCGCAACCCCAGCGCGGCCGCAGGGCCCTGCGCCCCGGACCGACCGTCGTTGAAGTCGCCGAGCAGGGCCAAGGCGGCCTCCACGCCACCCAGTCCCTCGGCCAGCCGTGCGAGTTCGGCCGCGCGCCGCTCCGCACCACGTTCGGTGTGGTCGCTGGTCAGGTGGGTCGCGGCCACCACCAGGGGGCCGTCCGCCGTGGCGACGGTGACCGCGGTGACCGCCTTGTGCGGGCCCAGGGCGTGCCGGGCCGCCTCGCGCACCGGCAGGCGGCTCAGCAGCAACAACCCGCTGTCGGCGACATCGGCACAATCCGGGTCGGTGCCCAGGGTGTAGCGGGCCCGCACCCACGGCTGCGCCAACAGCGTCGCCAGCAGCGCGGGTTCGACCTCCTGGAGCGCGATCACGTCCGCGTCCGCGGCCTCCAGGTCGGCCAGCAACAGGGGCCTGCGTCGGGCGGTCGCGATGCGCGGGGCGTCGTAGCGGTCCCACAGCGTGTTCCAGGTGAGCAGTCGCACGCGCGCCGGGCCGGCCGTCCTCCCGGCTCCGGGCCCGTCCGACGGCCGCCAGGCCCCGCCGCCCGCCGGGTCCCAGGCGTACGGGGTGCGGGCGGTGAAGAACGGCGCCCGCAGCAGCCGGGGATCACGCACCCGCCCGGCCCGCGTGACGTCGATCCGGTCCACACCAGTGGTCCGGTCCCACACCAGTTCGCCGTCCGCCTCAACGAACAGCACCCGGTGCCAGGGGATGTCGCCGCCCGGCACGAAGGACGGCAGCGGAACCCGCTTGGGGGCGGCCCCGCGCTGGAGCAGCCCCAGCGTGAACCGCGCCGGGTCGAAGCGGGGGTCCCAGCGGACCTGGTGGTAGAGCTCCTCGCTGGTACGCATCAGCCGACCCCGTCCGCCACGGCGGCGCCAGCCGCGCTTCGTCCCGTCGCCGCCGAGGCGGTCCCGGCATTCGTCGGGCCGAGGGATCCGGCCGTGTCGCAGACCGTCCCGTCGGCGCCGACGTACCACGTCAGGTGCGCCTCACCCGGGTACGGCGGGGTGAACCGGCGCAGCTGCGAGGCCAGCACCCCCTCCGGTACGCGATGCGCCCGGGACGCGTTGCGTCGCAGCAGTTCCTCCTCCTCGACCCACAGCACGGCGTGCGTGACCAGCGCGTCCCGGCGGCGCGCGACCGCCCCGGCCAGGCTCCGCTGCTGCCGGGTGAGGGAAGTGGCGTCCCACACCACCGTCCCGCCGCCGTGCGCGGCGGCCGCCAGAGCGGCGTCCAGCCGGTCCAGGCCCTCGCGCAGGACATCCGCGTTGGCCCGTTGGTCGGAGCGGGACCCCCGGGCGGTGCGCAGGTCGTCGAGACTGACGTACGCCTCCACCCCGGCCAGGTTCCCGGCGAAGGTGCTCTTTCCGCTGCCCGAGGGGCCGCACATCTGCACGAGGTGCGGGTAGGCGCCGTGGCGCCGGCGCCAGGACGCGGCGACCGCCTCCTCGGCGGTGCTCAGCGTGCCCTGCCCGAACGCCTCCCGCGCCTGCGCCCAGCAGCGGTCGGCGGCGCGCTGCCCGAGCCCGGAGAGGGCCTTCCGCAGCCCCCGGCGCAACGGCCCCAGCGGGTCCGGCCCCAGCAGCCCGGCCTCCTCCGCGTACAGCGCCGACCACTCCACGCACTCCCGTCCCGCCGTGTCCCCGGGGTCCGCCAGGGTCCCGGCGAGCGCGTGCAGCACGCCCAGGTCGGCGGCCTCGGCCAACCGGATCAGCCCGGCCCGCCGCTCGGCGTCCGGGAACGGCCGGTGCAGCGCCGGGTACAGGCCCACCAGGTCGGCCACCCGCCGGGCCGTCGGCATCCCGAGCGGCCCGGCGGCCAGCCGCGCGCCCAGCCGGGCCCGCGGCAGGCCGTGCAGCGCGGCTGCGAGCACCCCGGTCAGCCGGCTCTCCCCGGTCCGCCCCAGCCCGTCCAACCGCCCGGCCACCTCGGCCACGGCCTCCGTGACGGCCTCCGTGACGATCCCCGGAACGCGGCATGCGGTTCCCGTCGCCGACCCGGACTCCCCGGACTGCACTCCGAGCGCGCCGACCAGGGCCGCCGCATCCGGCTCGGACCCGGACCGAACCGCCCACAGCGCGGCGGTCGGCCCCAGCCCGTTGGGCACGACCGGCGCGTACATCCAGTGCGTGTCGGTGCGTACGTGCCCGCCGCGCACCCACTTGGCCACGCGGCGCCCGAAGTCGGCCCGCGTGAAGCCCTCGACGGTCCGTACGACGTACCCCTCCCGGCGGGTGGTGTCGATCCGCAGCCTGCGCAGCGCCCGTTCGTCGTAGACGCCCCGCCACAGCACGGGCGGGGTCGGGACGCCCAGTCGCCGAAGGAAGCGCACGGTCCGGTCCCAGTCCAGGCACTGGTCGCCGTCCCACACCGAGAATCCGTAGAACCAGCTCTCCAGGCCCTCGTACGGGAGGGAGTGTCGGGCGTACAGGTTCTCCCCGCACACCCGCCGGCCCGCCGGTATCCCAGGGCCGATGCGGCCCTGGAGGCCCTTGACCCAGGCGCGGGAGGGGTGGTGCCCCGAATCGAGGGAGCGGGCGTGCAGTCCGTCCCGGTAGAGGGTGGTGTTCTCCCCGTCGAGCTTCTCGGTGACGACGACCTCCCGCCCGGCCAGTGCGACCGGACCGGACACCCGCACGTCATCCGGTGTGGCCCCGGGGGACCAGGGCAGATGCGCCGTACGTGGGTAATGCGTGCGCATGATCCGCTCCTGCTCGACGACGTCCTCCACCGTCACTCTAGGTAGGCGGCGCGGCCGGATCCACCCGATATCGCGACCGGCGGGGCCGCGCCGACCGGAACTACGGGCGCCGCCCGGCCCACGCCACCAGCCGCTCGACGGCGGGAGCGTCGTCGGGAACCCTCACGACCTCCCCGAAGGGCACCGCCCCGCCCCGCCGGTCGGCCGGCAGGGACCGGCGCACGACCTCCAGCACCCGCTCCAGCAGAGCGGGGTCCCACGCGGGGTGCTGCCCGGTGGCTCGCGCCAGGTCCCAGGTGTGCACGGTGAGTTCGTTGGTGTAGATCAGCGCGCCGACCGCCCCCGGCTTCGGCCCGACCGGCAGCCGCAGCTCGCGGCCGAGGATGCCCTCGTCCGCCCACACTGCCTCCGCCTCCGCGGCGGCCGGTCCCCAGGCCTGTGCCCAAGCGCCGTCGGGCAGTTCGTCGGCGAAGGACGGCACGGCGAACGGGTCCTCGCCCCGCCCGATCACGGCGATCCGACGCACGACGGCGACGAGGTGGCTCGACAGCCGCCGTACATCGAAGTCCTCGCACGGGGTGGGGGAGTCGTACTGGTCGGGGCGGACGGCGGCGAGGGTGCGCCCGGCGAGCGCGATGGCCGCCGAGAGGTCCCGGCGGGGGTCGAAGGAAGGTGCGGACGGGGCCCGGGGGGTCGCGAGCTGCGCGGTGTTCTCGTTCATGTGTTCATCCTGGCGGCTAAAGTGGCCACCTTCCGGCCTGTTCAACCGGCCGATTTCGTGTATCGACCTCGCCAGGGGGCAGTGACCGTGAACGAGCGCGCGTGAGGGCCGACCGCCTGGTGGCCACCTTGCTGTTCCTCCAGGAGCGCGGCCGGGTCACGGTGGCGGAGGTCGCCGCCGAGCTGGAGGTGTCCGAGCGCACCGCCCGCCGCGACCTGGAGGCCTTGGCCGCTTCGGGCGTCCCCGTCTACTCCCGACGCGGCCGGGGCGGCGGCTGGTCCCTGGTCGGTGGGGCGCGCACCAACCTCAACGGTCTGACCGTCGCCGAGATCCGGGCGCTGTTCCTGCTCACCGGGCCGCTCGCCGCGACCCCGGAACTACGCACCACCTTGCGCAAGTTGGTGCGCGCCCTGCCGCCACCACTGCGCGGGGACGCCGAGGCCGCGGCCCGCGCCGGCATCACCGACGACACGGACTGGTCCCGCAACGCCCCCACGGCGCAGGCGGACCACCGCGCGCTGCTCCAGAGCGCCGTGGTGGAGGGGGAGCGGGTCCGGCTCGGATACGCGGGGGTCGGCAAGCCGTCGGGGGTGCGGGTGGTCGACCCCCTCGGTCTCGTCGCCAAGGCGGGGGCCGACTACCTCGTCGCGGGCACCGAGGCGGGTCTGCGGACCTTCCGGCTCAGCCGGGTCACCTCGGTGGAACCCATCGGCGAACCGGCGGTGCGCCCGCCGGACTTCGACTTGGCATCGGTGTGGCGCGAGCGCGCGGAGGTGATCGAGAGCGGCATGTTCGCCGTCACGGCCCGGGCCCGCGTCGCCCCCGGCGCGCTGGCCCGCCTCGAACGGCTGCTCCGGGGCCGGGTCACGGTCGGGGAACGGCGGGCCGACGGCTGGACGGAGGTCCGCATCGACGGACCGGCCCACCGCGCGCTGGCAGCCCAGCTCGCCGGCTTCGGCGCGTCGGTCGAGGTCCTGGAACCGCCGGAACTGCGCCGGACCCTGGCCGGCATAGGTGCCGAACTGACCGCGCTGTACGGTCCCGACGCCCCGCCCTGACGCCCGGCCGCCGGCCGTCCTGACGTCAGGCCGTCCTGACGCCTGGTCAGCCTCGGCCGGCCGCGAAGCGTTCGAGAGCTCCGAGTACGTGCTCGCGGGTCGTCGTACCGCCCAGGTGGCCCGCGTCCTCGACGACGACCAGCTCGGCGTCGGGCCAGACGCGGGAGAGCTCCCACGCGGTGTCGAGTGGTCCGGCCATGTCGAGTCGGCCGTGGACGAGTACGCCGGGGACGCCGGTCAGCCGGCCCGCGTCGCGCAGCAGCGCCCCTTCCTCCAACCATGCCCCGTGGGAGAAGTAGTGCGCGCAGATACGCGCCAGCGCCTGCCGGGCCACCGGGGGACGATCGCCGTACGGGCGAAAAGCGCCCTTCGTCTCGCCCGACAACACGGCGTCCTCCCAGGCGCACCAATCGGCCGTCGCCTTGTTCCGGACCGCGTCGTCGGGGTGCTCCAGCAAGCGGGCGTAGGCGCCGACGATGTCACCGTCGGGGGGTGTGCCCGGGACGCCGGCGAGGAACCGCTGCCACTGCTCGGGGAAGAACCGGCCGACGCCCCGGTAGAGCCAGTCGATCTCCGAACGGCGGGTGGTGGTGACGCTCGAGACGACGATCTCCGTCACCCGCCGCGGGTGTCGTTCGGCATAGGCCAGGAGGAGCGTCGACCCCCACGAGCCGCCGTACAGCAGCCAACGGTCGATGCCCAGCAGGCGCCGGAGCCGCTCCATGTCGGCGATCAGATGTCCCGTGGTGTTGTGCCGCAGGTCCGTCGTGGGGTCGCTCGCATGGGGCGTACTGCGGCCGCAGTTCCGTTGGTCGAACAGCACCACGCGGTACCGGCTCGGGTCGAAGTACCGGCGCGCGTCCGGGCCGCAGCCCGATCCCGGGCCGCCGTGCACGACGAGCGCCGGCTTCCCTTCCGGGTTGCCGCAGGTCTCCCAGTAGACGAGGTTGCCGTCACCGACATCGAGCATCCCCTGGTCATACGGCTCGATCGGCGGAAAGAGCCCTGCCAAGCCTGAACTCCCCTCAGGTCGGCGTCCGATGGCGGCTCTCACAGTACGCCGCGCCTCCCCTCGGGCGCGAGTGGGTGGCCCGGCGGCCCGTGGACCCGGTCGCCGCTCGTCCTCCCCCTCGCGGGGAACCGGCGGCGCCGCCCGCGCGTCCGAACGGCATGTCCAGGCCGCCGCGTCCCCGTCCCGTGCTGTCCGCCGTCCTCATCGGGGGTCTCGCCTTGGCCGGCTGTGGCAAGGCGAGCCAGGCGGCGGCCGGGCCGTCCCTCGTCCCCGCTCCCACGACGCGGGCGCTCGCCCCGACCGTGTACCTGGGCCGGAACGGGCGGACCCTCACCACGGTGGTGCCCGTCGGGGGATGTCAGGAGGGCCGGCTCACGGGCGGTGTCTCCGGTACGTCGGTCACCCTGTCGCTGTCGATCACCAAACGGGAGAAGCCCGGAACGGTCTGCGCGGCCGACATCAGGTCGGAGCGGGTGAGCCTCACGCTCCGCTCGCCCCTGGGCGGGCGGAAGTTGATCGATGCGGCCACGGGGCGGACGATCAGGATCGAGGTCCGGGCCGCCTGATTCGGCCGGGCCGGCGGAGCCCACCGTTAAGCGGAAGCGGCCCGCGCCCTGCGCCGACGGCCGTCCAGCCGTCGGCGCCCCCTTGCTCCGGCTGCGCCCCCCGGCGGCCGGTCACGTGGTCGGACCGGCGGTTTTCAGGCCGCCTGTCCGCATCAGGGAAGCTAGCAAGATCGACATAATCAGGCAATAAGGAGGTATCGGCGCGGCGAAGCGGCGCAACGGATTCCGCATCAGGGTGGGCGCCGTAACCGGAGGGCGGCGCGCGCTGTTGCACAACCGGCGGGTCCCCCCACGGCGAAACGGAGTCCCCATGCCCGAGCTGACCGATGACACCGGGCACGTTACCGGGGACACCACCGGACACGCCGGGGACACCGCCGGGCGCGTCACCGGGCGCGTCGCCGGGCAGCCCGGGACCTGGATGACTCCCGCCGAGTACGGGGCCTCACGAGCCGCGCTCTGGACGGGCGCGGTCGTCCTCGTCACCGACCCCGACGGCCGGGTCCTGGTCCAGACGGTCGACTACCGCCCCGACCGTCTGTTGCCCGGTGGCGCGGTGGACGCGGGCGAGTCGCCGTCCGCCGCGGCCGCCCGCGAGATGCGCGAGGAGCTCGGGATCGACGGCCACTACCCGCGCGGGCTCGCCGTCGACTGGGTCCCCGCCGACACCCCCGGGTTCCCGCCCGAGATGGGCTTCCCCGGGGAGATCCTGTACGTCTACGACGGCGGCACCTGGACCCCCGACCGGATCGGGGCCGTCCGCCTCCCGGCCCAGGAGATCACCGGCATCGACTTCGTCGAGCCCGCCGACCTGCCCGCCCTGATGGACGCGGGCGACGCCCGGCGGACACTGGCCGCCCTGCGCGCCCGGATCGCCGGCTCCGGCCCCGTACTGCTGGAGGACGGCCGGCCCGTCGCCCCCACCACCCTCGACCGGCTCGGCGTGCTGCGCACCCGCCGCACCCCCGGGCGCGGCGCCTGGCACCCCGGACCGGTACCCGCCGGGCTGCCCGTACGGGACCGCTCCGGGTGGCTGTTCGCCCCGGACGGCCGGGTCCTGCTGCTGATCGCCCGTGCGACCGGCGCCGCCCACCTGCCGACCCCGCACGCCGAACCCACGGCCGGGGCCGTCCCGCTGGGCTACCGGTACGTCGACCAGGGCGCGCACGCCCGTACCGTCGCCCGCCTCACGGCGGTGTCCGCGCACCGCGACCCCGCCTACGCGCGACTGCTGGCCACCCCCGAACAGGTCCGCGAGCTCTGCGACTGGGGCGCCGCCGGGCGTGCCGAACTGGCGGCCGTGCACGCCGCCCGCGCACAGCTCTCGCTCCCCGCCCCGCCCCGTGTCCCGCCCACCGAGCTGCCCCGCGAGGGCGCGCGCTGGTGACGGCCCCGGGTTGCGGCGCGTCCGCAATCCTGGTGCCGCGGGCCGCGGTCCCGCAGCATGGAGGCCATGAGCGACAGCGCGATCAACTACACCCTCTACGTCCAGGCCGACCCCGCCCGCGTGTGGCAGGCGCTGACGGAGCCCGCCCTCACGCGCCGCTACTGGGGCATGAGCTTCGAGACCGACTGGGGGGTGGGCTCGCGCATGGACTGGATCGAACGCGGAGCCCGCATCGGCGACCCGGCCCAGGTGGTGCTCGAATGCGTCCCGAACCGCAGGCTCTCCTACACCTGGCACACCTTCACACCACAGTGGGCCGCCGCGGTCGGGATCGCCGAGGAGCTCCGGGCCGAGCTGGCCCGCGAGCGGCGCACGAAGGTCACGTACGAGATCGAGCCGGTCGGTGACACCCTCGCCCGACTGACCGTCCTGCACGAGGGGTTCGAGCCCGGAGGCACCCTCATCGGCATGTGCGCGCGGGCCTGGCCGTTCCTCGCCTCCAGCCTGAAGACCCTGCTGGAGACCGGCGCCCCGCTGCCCGAGCCCGGCCACGAGGGGGAGAAGGGCCACGGCGGCCACGAGGCCTACGAGCGCTGACCCGCCCGTCCCAGTCGGCGTGCGGGGTTGTTCGCGGGGCCGGGACGCCCCGCCCCCCTCGTGCCCCCCGGGCGACGCGCGCGTGCCGGGGTCGTGTGGAATGGGGGCATGGGGAGCAGCGGACGAGAGACGCGCCGGGCGGGGAGCGGGCCGCAGGAGCCGCCCGAGCGGTGGCGCTACGCCGGGCACCTCGCGGCGCTCGCGGCCGCGTCGGGGGAGGCGGCGGAGGCGGAGGCGGTCGCCGTGGTCCTGCGCGACCCGGACCCGGTGATGGCCGAGAGCGCCGTCGTCACGCACCTGGACCGGCGGGCGGTGCACCTGCTCGCGGACGGGCGGTTCCCCGGCTGGGCCAAGGCCATGGAGGGTGCGCTGCGCGGCCGCCTCTTCCCGTCCCGGCGGCTGCGCGAGTGGACCCTGCTGAAAACCATCGGCGCGGGCGAGCCCTGGTCCGCGGCGGACCTGACCGCCGCCTCCGACTGGTGCCAGCGCACGGCCGCCCGGACCGTGACCTCGTACGAGGCGCTCGGGGTGCTGGCCGCCTCGGCCCGCACGCACCGGGTCCGCGACGATGCCGCACGGCGGCTGCGCAGACGCGCCGCCGTCTGACCGGGGACGTCCGGGCAGCGGTGGAGTGAATCCGGCATATTGCTGTAAAGGTGGTTTATCGCCCTAGCCGAAGCACGGATTGCGGACGCTCTCTCACCGAAGCCTCGTCACACGCGCGTTCGGGGGCATATGGTCGGCTCACCTGGCCGGGTATCAGCGTTGGACCATGCCATTCCACTGGAGGATGACTCTCCGTGTCGCACCTTTCACAGGCTCCCGTCAGCACCTCGGAGGCCGAGCCCACTCCCCCCACCCCCCGCGCCTTCAGCGAGGTCAAGGGGTGGTTCTCGGACTATGACCAGGTGCTCTTCGACTGGTTCCTGACCCGGCAGAACGATGACGCCGCCTCCTCGGGCGATCTCCTGGAGCTCGGCGCGTTCATGGGGAAGAGCGCGATCTTCCTGGCCGGATATCTGCGGGACGGCGAGGAGTTCACCGTCTGCGACCTCTTCGACTCGCCCCCGCCGGACGACGAGAACCTCAGTGAGGTGCGCGACTCGTACCCCACCCTCACCCGGCGCGGCTTCGAGACGAACTACCTCGCCTTCCACGAGAAGCTGCCGACCCTCATCCAGGCCCCGACCTCCGTGGTCGCCGACCGGGTGCGCGCCAAGAGCTGCCGCTTCATCCACATCGACGCCTCCCACCTCTACGAGCACGTCGCGCAGGACGTCGCGTCCTCCCGGCTGGTGGCCGCCCCGGACGCGGTCGTCGTCTTCGACGACTACCGTTCCGCCCACTGCCCCGGCGTCGCCGCGGCGGTGTGGGCCGCGGTCGTCACCGAGGGCCTGCGGGTGATCGCCGTCTCGGCGTCGAAGCTCTACGCCACCTGGGGCGACCCGGAGCCCCACCAGGCGGCGCTGTTGAGCTGGCTGGAGGGCCGCTCCGACCTGTGGCACGGCGTCGACATCGTCGCCGGCCGGCCGCTCGTGCGGATCGGCGACGAAGGGGTGGTCCCGCTCGCGCCGCCGAAGCCGTTGCGCCCGGTGGAGGAGGCGCCGCCCGTCGCGCCGCCCGCCCCCGCCGCAGTCCGCAAGCCCCCGGCCCGCTGGCGCAAGCTGGCCAAGGACCTGCTCCCGCCGCTGGTCACCCGGGCGATCGTGGCCGCGCGGCGCCGCCGCCGCTGAACCCGGGCACCCCGCGCGGCGTCAGATGCCCTTGCGTACCCGCGCCGCGCGGCGGGCCTCGGCGGCCTGCCTGGCCTCGATGGTCCTACGGGACTCCTTGCCCTTGCCGGGGCGGCCCGGGCGGGTCCCGATGCCCCGGAAGCCGAGGTCCGAGCCGCTCGGCCGGCCCTTGGCGTCCGTCGGCGCCGACCCCGACAGGGGGACGCCGGACGGGGCCTTGGCGCCGGTGATACGGCTGAGCGCCGCCTCGCCGGAGCGGACCTGGGTGATGGTCGGCCGGATCTTGGCGTCGGCCATCAGACGGACGATGTCGCGGCGCTGGTTCGGGGTGACGAGCGTGACGACCTTGCCGGACTCGCCGGCCCGGGCCGTGCGGCCGCCGCGGTGCAGGTAGTCCTTGCTGTCGGCGGGCGGGTCCACGTTGACGACGAGGTCGAGGTCGTCGATGTGGATGCCGCGGGCCGCGACGTTCGTCGCGACCAGGACGTTGACCAGGCCGTCCTTGAACTGGCCGAGGGTCCGGGTGCGCTGGGGCTGCGACTTCCCGCTGTGCAGGCCCTCCGCGCGCACGCCCATCGCCCGCAGGTGCTTCACGAACTGGTCGACGCCGTGCTTGGTGTCCAGGAACATCAGCACCCTGCCCTCGCGCGCCGCGATCTCCGTCGCGGCGGAGATCTTGTCCGCGGCGTGGATGTGCAGGACGTGGTGGTCCATCGTCCCCACCGAGGCGGACTGCGGGTCGACCGAGTGCGAGACCGGGTCCTTCAGGTAGCGCCGCACCAACTGGTCCACGTTGCGGTCCAGGGTGGCGGAGAACAGCATCCGCTGACCGGCGTGGTGCACCTGGTCCAGGATCTCCGTGACCTGCGGCATGAACCCCAGGTCGCACATCTGGTCCGCCTCGTCGAGGACCGTGATCCGTACCCGCTCCAAGTGGACGTCACGCCGCCCGACGAGGTCGCTCAGCCGCCCCGGGGTGGCCACGACGACCTCCACGCCCGTGCGCAGCGCTCCGGACTGCCGGCCGATCGACAGACCGCCGACGACGGTCGCCATCCGGAGCTTCAGGGCCCTCGCGTAGGGGTCCAGTGCCTCCGTCACCTGCTGCGCCAGCTCCCGGGTCGGTACGAGGACCAGGGCGAGCGGTCGCTTCGGGTCCGCCTGCCGGCCCGCCGTGCGGGCCAGCAGGGCCAGGCCGAAGGCGAGGGTCTTTCCGGAGCCGGTCCGGCCGCGGCCGAGGATGTCCCGGCCGGCGAGGGAATTGGGCAGCGTGGCGGCCTGGATCGGGAACGGCTCGCGCACTCCCTGGTCGTCCATCGTCTTCACCAGCTCGACGGGCAGACCCAGCTCCGCGAACGACGCCACCGGCGCCAGCGCGGGCGAGACGGTCTTGGGCATGGCGAACTCGCCCTGCGGTCCGAGGGTCCGAGGGGCCTTGCCGGGGCCCTTGGCGCCCGGCTTGCCGCCTGCCTTGGCTCCGGCCTTGACGCCGAAACGTCCGTGAGCTGACGGGTTCTTCATGCAGAACCTTCCGTGAGGAGTGCGAGCGCGGCGCGGCGGCGCCCCCGGGACGGCAACGAGCCGGGGCCCGTACCCCTCGGTACGGGCCCCGGCTCGTCGTACACGTCCGCACCGGGCGAGAGCGGCCCGCGCATCAAGTTTCCCGCCCATTTTACCAGTCGTGGGGCCCGGGCCCCGGCGGACGCGGGTCGCGCGGGGAAGCGGTGACCTGCCGCCGGCGAGGCGGGTCCTCACTCTTTTCACGGACAAGGCGGTCAGAAGTTCGAACGACCCCGGTTGGCCGCGCCTGGGGTGTGGCGCGCGGGGCGGTTGGGCACTATCGAGACGGCCGCGTATGTGGCCCGAGAGGCACGTTGAGAAGGATCAGTACCCATGGCAACTGGCATCGTGAAGTGGTTCAACTCGGAGAAGGGGTTCGGGTTCATCCAGCAGGACGACGGCGGTCCTGACGTGTTCGTGCACTTCTCCGCCATCCAGGCCACCGGCTTCAAGGAGCTGGCGGAGGGCGCGAAGGTCGAGTACGACGTGACCCAGGGCCCCAAGGGTCCGCAGGCGGAGCGGGTGGTCCCCCTCCACTGACTCCGCTTCACGAGCCGAACTGTTCCCGAGCCCCGCCGCAAGCGCTTGCGGCGGGGCTCGCGCTGCTCAGAGCCGGCCCGCCGCGTGCAGGGCGAGGAGCAGCCGCCAGAGCCGGTCCGCCAGCTCGGCCGCGGTGGCCGGGACGCGGGCGTGCAGCCAGTCCGCGAGGACGGCTGTGAACGCGGCGGCCACGGCGGAGGCCACCAGGTCGGGATGCGGGGCCCCGACGGCCGCGCGCTCGGCGCGGGCGCGGGCGCGCAGCTCCCGGGACAGGCGCTCGCCCAGGGGGCCGTGGCCACCGGGCAGGAGCAGCGCCCGGTACAGCGGCCCCCGCTCCGCCGCGTCGGAGAGGAATCCGGCCAGGGCGGCGGGCGGGACTGCCGGGGGGAGCGCCGCCTGGTCCGTCTGCCAGGCGTGCAGGGCGTCCACCGCCGCGTGGACGACGTCGGCGCACGCGTCCACGGCGAGCGCGGTGAGGTCCTCGTAGTGCAGGTAGAAGGTCGCGCGGCCGACCCCGGCGCGGCGCACCACGGCCGAGACGCTCACCTCGGCCAACGATCGGTCCGCGCACTCGACGAGCAGTCCCTCGCGCAGTCTGGCCTTCGTGCGCGCCGTGCGCGGGTCCTCGCCGCTCACGACGCGAGCAGCGCCGCGCCGAGGGCGAGGGCTCCGGGCAGGGCCTGGGCGATCAGGATGCGGCGGTTGGCGGTCGCCGCCCCGTACACCCCCGCGACGATCACGCAGACCAGGAAGAACACCTGCGTGGCGAGCGAGTCGATCACCAACCCCCAGACCAGCCCGGCGGAGAGGAAGCCGTTGTACAGCCCCTGGTTCGCGGCCAGGGGCGCGGTCAGCCGCGCGGTGGCCGCGTCGAACCCGGACAGCGCGCGCCCGGGAGCCCGCTCCCACAGGAACATCTCCAGCACCAGGATGTACGCGTGCAGCGCGGCGACGGCGCCGATCAGGACGAGAGCGACCGTGTGCACGGCTACCTCCGGAGGCAGGGGCGGACAATTTCCTGGACAACTGTACAGGAAGTCGGCCGATCGGAGTTCTGAGCGCGACTACGCTGGGCGCATGACTGTGCTCTTGTACGAAGAATTCGGAACCGGACGCCACCGGGAGAGCTCCCTGATCCGCCACGCGCTGGGCAACTCCCACGACGAGGCGCTGGTCGCGGGGCTCGCGGGCGGTATCGGTTTCATGTACTTCGTCTTCGAGTACCCGGACCGCCCGCCGGTCGCCACGATCGTCGCCCAGGCCCACCCCGAGCCGTGGGTCCAGGTCGCCCTCGGCCGGCTGCACGTCCCCTACGACGCCACCCGCAGCACCAACCCGCGCTGGGGCCGGGTCCGCGCCGCCCTCGACGGGGGGCAGCCCGTGTTCTGCGTCGTCGACCGCGCCTCACTGCCCTGGCACGAGGCGGCCGCCCCGATGCCGGGCGCCGACGCCTACACCGTGGTCATCGCCGGTTACGAAGGCGACGACCTCTTCGTCGAGGACGGCGCCGCGGCGCCGTACCGGATCGACCGCGAGGAGTTCGGGGCGGCCTGGAGCGCTCATCCCACGGGCCGCCACCAACTGGTCGTGCCCACCGGACCGCCCGAGGCGGAGCCGGACCTCGACGCGGCCGTCGCGGCCACCGTCGGCCGCCTGAACGGGCCGGTGCTGGGCAACCGGTTCGACGTGAACTTCGGGTTCTCCGGCATGGACCGGCTCGCCGCGGACCTGCGCGACACCGCCACGGCCGCGGGCTGGGGGCAGCGGTTCGGCGGCTCGCCCGAGGCCTTCCGCGCCGCCGGCCGGCGGCTGCACGCCTCCCTGGAGGAGGAGTGGACCGCGCCGGGCGCCACCCGGCCGCTCTACGCCGACTTCCTCGACCTCGCCGGCCGGCCCGAGGCGGCGGGACTCTTCCGGGAGTCGGGTCTGCACTGGTCGCGACTGGCCGGCCTCGCCCGAGCGGCGGCGCCCGGAGCCGACGCGGAGGAGCGCCGCGCCCTGTTCGACGCGTGCGCGGACCTGGTCGACCGTTGCTCGGAGCTCGAACGCGAGGCCGTCGCGACGCTCGCCGGGTAGGACCGCCCACACGGGTCACCGCACGGGGCCGTGCCCGGGTGCTCTGCGGGCACGGCCCCGCGCGGCCTCCGTCAGGCCTCCTCCACGGAGATGGCCGCGACGGGGCAGGCGCGGGCGGCCTCGCGCACCAGCGGGCTGCCGTGGCCGTCCTCGCGGCCCGGCAGCAGTTCGCTGAAGCCGTCGTCGTCCTGGGTGAACACCTCGGGCGCGGTGAGCGCGCACTGTCCGGCGCCGATGCAGACGCCTTGGTCGATGGAGATCCGCATGTCGCTCACCATGCCACGGGAAGTTCGAGCATGCCCTGGATGGTGTCGCCCGGCTTGAACGGAATCCGTTCCGGATCGGCCGCCAGTCGCAGCCCGGGCAGCCGGCCGAAGAGCGAGCCGAGCGCGATCTCCATCTCGGCGCGGGCCAGGTTCTGGCCCAGGCACTGGTGGATGCCGAAACCGAACGCCAAGTGGTGGCGGGTCGGGCGGTGCCAGTCCAGTGAATCGGGATCGGTGAAGACGGATTCGTCGCGGTTGATGACCGAAGTGGAGAAGACGACGCCGTCGTCTGCGCCGATCGTGACACCGCCGACCTCGATGTCCTCGGTCGCCACGCGCAGCATGCCGTCGGCGATCGACAGGAACCGCATCAGCTCCTCCACGGCCTCCGACATCAGCGAGGGGTCCGCGCGCAACTCGGCCAGTTGCTCCGGGTGGCGCAGCAGGGTGAAGGTGCCCAGCGAGATCATGTTCGCCGTGGTCTCGTGCCCCGCGATGAGCAGGATCACGGCCAGGGCGACCAGTTCCTCGACGTCGGTGCGGCCGGTCTCCAGGTGCTGCGCGATCAGGTCGTCCAGCAGTCCGTCGCCCGGTTCGGTGCGCTTGCGCGCGATCAGCTCCGCCAGGTAGGCGTCGAGGTTGTGACGGGCCTCCTCCACGTCCGAGAGCTCCGGCCCGCGCAACAACCGCCTCGACTGAGCCTCGAAGAACTCGTGGTCCTCGTACGGGACCCCCAGCAGGGCGCAGATCACCATGGACGGCACGGGCAGGGCGAAGGCGCCGACCAGCTCCGCCGGTGACCCCTGGGCGATCATCTCGTCGAGCAGTCGGTCCACGGTCGCCTGGATCCGCGGCCGCAGGGCGGCGGTCCGCTTGAGGGAGAAACTCGGGATCAACATCCGGCGCTGCGCGTTGTGTTCGGGGTCGTCGACGCCCAGCAGGGCCGTCCGGCGGGCCGTCAGTCCCTTGAAGCGCCTGGTCGTGGCGGGGAAGGCGGCGTTCTGGCGGTCGGAGGAGAGCCGCCCGTCGGAGAGCAGGGCGCGCGCCTCGGCGTGCCCGGTGACCACCCACACCGAGCGGCCGTCGAAGAGGGTGACGCGGGAGAGCGGCCGGGTTTCCCGCAAGGGCGCGTAGGCCGCCGGAGGGTGGTAGGGACAGGTTCGGTCCTGGGGAAAGGCAACGGTTTCTGTCATGCAGCACCTCGCGAGCGATGGTCCGTCTTGCCGGCTCCATTACATGCCCTAGGCACCTATCTCACCATGGGAGTTTCGGCCAGACCGGGCGCGGGTCCCCCGAAGGGCCCAGCGGCCCGTCGGTCGGGTCAGAGGTGGGCTTCGAGGAACGCCCGGAACTCCTCGCGGGTCAGCGGACCGGCCTGGGTCGCGACCGCCCCGCCGTCTTGGACGAGCACCACCGTGGGTGCCCCCGTGACACCGTAACGCCTGGTCGTGCCGGGGCATCGGGTGATGTCGGTGCGCACGGCGGTCAGTCGAGCCCCGTACTCCTGTGCCGCCTCGCCGACGAGCACGTCCATGGCCCGGCAGGCCTCCACGGCCTTGGGCCAGGTGCCGGTGAAGTAGGCGAGAACCGGCCCCGGGGACATTCCCAGGATGAAATCGAACTCCTGGTCCTCCAGCGGCTGGTGTACCCGACGTGCCATGGGTGCTGCTCCTCGTGTGTCTCGACGGGCCCAGGCGGGTTCGGTCCGGCCGGGCACCCCATCATCCCCGTGACGGCGGGGTCCGTTGTCAGTGGTGGCCGGCAGCCTGGACGCATGGACGACAGGATGCTGCGGCGCCGGGTCTACGGCGCCGACCACGACGACCCCGACCCGGGACCGCGCCCCGGCCACGACTACGGCGAGCTCGTGGGCGGGCCGCTCGACGGCCTCCTGCTCGACGTCACCGGCTGGAGCGGACCCCGACTGGCCGAAGAGGCCCGCCTCCCCACCGAGATAGGTCGCTACGGGGCGGGCGGCCGTGCCCACTACCGCCGCCGCGCGACGGACCCGGAGCGCTGGGACTGGTCGGGGGACAGTCCCTGACCGGGGCGGGGAAGGGGCCGGGAGCGGGGGCCGCGTGGCGAGCCCCCGGTCCACCGACGCGCGACCGGGGGCTCCGTGGTCACTTCCGCCGCGGGGGCGGGATCGGACGCGCGGGACGTCAGGCGGTCGTGGCGCCCCGGCCGACCTTGCGCGCCCAGAGCACCAGCGGCACCTGGAGCGGCAGCCTGGCCAGGGTCGCGGCCTGTCGGGCGGGGGCGCCGCCCCGGGCGTCGACCGCCATCTTGACGTTGGCCGGGAAGACGCCGACGAAGAACGCCGCCGTGGCGAGCGCCGCCACCCGACGGGTGCGCGGGTGGGCGATCCCGGCCGCGAGGGCGAGTTCCGCCGCGCCGCTCGCGTACGTCCACTGGCGGGGCGTGCCGGGCAGGGAGCGCGGGACGATCGCGTCGAACTGCTTGGGCGCGACCGCGTGCGCCACTGCCGCGGTCGCCAGCAGACCGGCGAGCAGCAGGGGTGAGGAGGGGGTGCGCGGCATGAGGTTCCTCTCGGAGGCGGGACGGCGGGGTGGGACGGAGGGGCGGGCGGGGACGGCCCCGCGATCCTACTCGCCGGTAGCAAGCGGCCGTCATGGCGAAGCGGTCGGGCGGGCCGGAAAGGAATCCGTAGGACTTCCCGAAGAAAACCTGCCGGGAGTTGTCGATCCGGGGGCCTCCCGTTCGACACAGGAGTGAAAGGCGGGACAGCCCCGCCCCACCGACCGAGGAGTCACCATGCCGCGCTTCCTTTCCCTGATCCGCATCGACGAGCAGAGCCTCCCCGCGGACACCCCCTTCCCGCCCGACTTCGAGCGGCGGATGGGAGCCCTGCTGGAGGAGATCACCAAGGCGGGGGTGATGCTGGACACCGCCGGACTGCTCCCCACCTCCGAAGGAACCCGCGTGACCTGGTCCGGGGGCAAGCTCAGCCACACGGACGGCCCCTTCACCGAGACCAAGGAGGTCGTCGGCGGCTACGCCATCCTCCAGGCCAAGGACAAGGCCGAGGCCCTGGAGTGGACCAGGCGGTTCCTGGAGGTCCACCCCGAGCACTGGACGGTGGGCGCCGAACTCCGGCAGATCGCGGAGGGCTGACCCCGCCGCGCGGGCCGAGCCCCGTTTGCCCCGCATCGTCACGGCTGCTCTGATGGGTGGCCGTGACGGCAGTGACCCCGGCCCAAGCGGTCGAAACGGTGTTCAGGATCGAGTCCCCGCGGATCATCGCGGGCGTCGCGCGGATCGTGCGGGACGTCGGCATCGCCGAGGAGATCGCCCAGGACGCCCTGGTCGCCGCACTCGAACAGTGGCCGCGGGACGGCGTCCCCGACAAGCCGGGCGCGTGGCTCATGGCCACCGCCCGGCACCGCGCGGTCGACCTCGTCCGCCGCAAGGAGACCTACGCGCGCAAGCTCGCGGAGGTCGGCCGCGCCCTGGAAGACGTACCGCCCCCGCCCGAACCGCCCGCCGCGGACGACATCGACGACGACCTGCTCCGACTGGTCTTCACCGCCTGCCACCCGGTCCTGACCGCGGAAGCCCGGATCGCACTCACCCTGCGCCTGGTCGGCGGCCTGACCACGCAGGAGATCGCCCGCGCCTTCCTCACCTCCGAACCCACCGTCGCCCAGCGCGTCGTCCGCGCCAAACGCACGCTGGCCAAGGCCCGCGTCCCCTTCGAGGTCCCGTACGGAAGCGACCGCGAACAACGGCTCGCCTCCGTCCTGGAAGTGATCTACCTCGTCTTCAACGAGGGGTACTCGGCCACCGCCGGGGACGACCTCGTCCGCCCCGCCCTCTGCGAGGACGCCCTGCGGCTCGCCCGCGTGCTGGCCGCGTTGATGCCCGGGGAACCCGAAGCCCACGGCCTGGCGGCGCTGCTGGAGTTCCAGGCCTCCCGGATCGCGAGCCGAACCGGGCCCGACGGCGGTCCGGTCCTGCTCGCCGACCAGAACCGGGCCAAGTGGAACCGCATGCTCATCCGGCGCGGCTTCGACGCCGTGAGCCGCGCCGGCGCCGGCCCCTACTCCCTCCAGGCGGCCATCGCCGGCTGTCACGCCGGGGCCGTCCGGTACGAGGACACCGACTGGAAGACGATCGCCGCCCTCTACGAACGCCTGGTCAGGCTGCTCCCCTCGCCGGTGGTCGAGCTGAACCGGGCGGTCGCCGTCTCCATGGCCGAGGGTCCCGAGGCGGCCCTGCCGCTGGTCGACGCCCTCGCGGAGGAGCCCGCGCTGCGCGGCTACCACCTGCTGCCGAGCGTACGGGGCGACCTGCTGGAGCGGCTCGGCCGCCGGGCGGAGGCCCGCGCCGAGTTCGAACGGGCCGCCTCCCTCACCCGCAACGCGCGAGAGCGGGACCTGTTGCTGGGGCGGGCGCGCACCGGCGGCGCCTCGTGACGGCCGCAAAAGCCCCGAGACGGGACCGGGCCCGGGGCCGACCCGGTCGCGTTCCGGACCGCACGCCGGTCAGACCCGCACGGGCGCGTCCGACGGGCGCCGGGGCGCGGTCAGCGCGATGGGGCGCCGGAAACCGCCGGAGCGGGCGATGTCCCGCACCGTCTCGCGCAACGCCTCCTGGAAGGCGCCCATCGTGCGGCGGGCGGCCGGGGTGTCGACGTAGATCGAGTTCATGTGCAGCCCGTCCGCGTCGCGTTGGTACCAGGAACAGGCCCCGTTCGCACGCGCCGACCACACGTGCGACGCGGGTCGCCAGTCCTCGTGCCGCTCAGCGCCCCGGCACTTGCGCATGTCGATGTACGAGAAGAAGTTCACCGGGTAGGGCCAGGAACGGGCCGCGAACTCCTCGGGCGCCAGCAGCTCCCACGCCCTCACGAACGGCACGTCGATGTGGCGGAGCAACTCCCCGAAGCCGGTCCGGATGCCGGCCATCACCTCGGCGAAATCCCGCCCGGGCGAGGCGTCGAACTCGATGGGCATGGTGTTCACGAACCAGCCGACCGAATCGGACCAGCCCTCGCGGCCGCGCTCGCTGACCGGCATGAAACCCCGGTAGACGCCCGGCCCGCCGGCCTCCCGCAGGGACAGCGCGACGGCGGCCAGCACCCCCATGAACGGCTTCCCGTCCACGGCCGCACAGGACTTGTCGAACACCTCCGCCTCACCGGCGTCCAGCAGCGGAGAGGCCTCGTTGACGATGGGGTACATCCGGTCCGGTTCCACGCCGAGGTCCAGCGGGAACCGGGGGAAGAACTCGCCGTTGCGCGCGATGAACGACTTCCAGTACCCGAGCCGTTCGTCGCTCGCGTCGATGGAGAGGTAGCGCCGTCGCTGCTCCTCGGCGAAGTCGAGGTAGCTGGGAGCGGTGGCCGGCAGGGCGGAACGCTCGCCCCGGCACAGGGCCTCGTAGGCGGTCAGCACCTCGTTCACCACGATGGGCATCGACATCCCGTCGCAGACGATGTGGTCGAAGGCGAGGTAGACGGTGGCGCAGTCCTCGCGCAGCACGGCGCCCATCGTGAACAGCGGCCACGACAGCGTGTCGATGCTCCGCCGGAACCGTTCCACCAGGAAGGCGCGCAGCAGCTCTGTGGTCGCGAACTCGCCCACCGGTACGGCGTCCAGCGCGAGTTCGTCCGCGGCGAGCGGCTCGCACGCCAGCTCCCCGGCCAAGCGCCGGAACTCGCACCGCAGCACCTCGTGGCGCCTGACGAAGGCCAGCAGGGCCTCGGCGAGGGCCTGTTCGTCGAGCGCCCCGCGCACCTCGAACGTCACCGCGAGCCAGGACGCCACCGGGTCGTCGGCCCCACGGCTCTCCTCGGCCACCGTGAAGTGCTTGTCCTGGTTGAAGGACGCCTTCCTGCCCGCCGGACCGCCCGGGGCGGTGGCCTGGGCGGCCGTGGACCGCACCCGCCACTCGACCACCCGCCCGGGCGCCAAGGTGTGCATCTCCAGAGGAAACTGCCGCATTCCGTCATCCCTTCGCCCCCCGAGTCAACCCCGTGCGCCTAACGACACCCGGCCCATGGAGGTGACGCCCGCACGCGGCGCGCGGGGGACGGGGTCCGTCGTACCCGGCCGGTGATGACCGACAGTGGTCGGCGTGGATGCTTTTGACGAGGTCGAGCAGGTCATCGACGCCCTCTACGTGCCGCCGCCCGCCGGGTTCACCGCGGCGCGGGACGCGGCCGCGGCCCGACTGAAAGCGGCGGGCGACAAGGCCGCGGCGAAACGGGTGGCGGCGCTCCGGCGGCCGACGCTGGCCGCCTGGGCGTCGAACACGCTGGTGCGGGCCCAGCCGGAGGAGGCGGAGCAGTTCCTGCAACTCGGCCGGGCGCTGCGGGAGGCGCACCGGGACCTGGACGGCGAGCAGCTGCGGAACCTCTCGCACGAGCAGCACGTGGTGATCGGGGCGCTCGCACGGGAGGCCGTACGGCTGGCCGAGGAGGCGGGGACACCGGTGTCGGAGGCGGTGGAGCGGGAGGTGGAACAGATCCTGCACGCCGTCCTCGCCGACCCGGGGGCGGCCGAGGGCTGGGCGTCGGGGCGGCTGGCGAAGGCGCCGGCGGCGGTGACGGAGTTCCCGGTGGCGGCCCCGGACGCCGTGGCGCGCACCGCCGAGGCGCGCCCCGAAGCCGGTCCCGAGGCCGAGCCGGTCCCTGACCCGGACGCCGAACGGCGGGAGGCGGAGCGGGCCGCCGCCGCACGGGAGGAGGAGCTGCGCACGGCGGAGGAGGCCCGGCAGCGGGCGCTGGAGCGGGTCGCCGAGGCGGACGCCGAGGTGGAGCGGCTGGAACGGGACGCCGCCCGCGCCCGGGCCGCGCGGGACCAGGCGCACGCGGACCTCGCCGCAGCCGAAAAACGACGCCGCGCCGCCCACCGCCACTGAGCGCCCCGAGCCCGGCTCCCGGCCCCTCGGGCCCCGACGACGGCCCACCCGCGGTCCGGCCGGGGTACGCGGCCCCGCGCCGGCGGCCCGGCGGCCGGGGCCCGCGCGAGCGTCGCGCCGGCCGAGCGGCCCGTGCCCGTCGTGGAGCGCGCCGGATGAGCGGGCTCGGCGCGGTCCTGTTCGACATGGACGGCACGCTCGTCGACACCGAGGTGCTGTGGTGGGAGACCACCGATGAGGTCGCCGGCGGCCTCGGTCACCGGCTCGGCGACGCCGACGCGCCCGAGGTCGTCGGGCGGGCGGTGCGCGACACCGCCGAGCACCTCGTACGCGTCTCGGGTACGGGCGACGCCGACGCGGTGGGTGCCACGCTCACCGGGGCGTTCCTGCGCCGGGTGCGGGCCGGGGCGCCGCTTCGCCCCGGCGCGCGGCGCCTGCTGGGCGCCCTGGAGGCCGGGGGAGTCCCCTTCGCGCTGGTCAGCGCCTCGCCCCGGGTGGTCGTGGACGCGGTGCTTGAAGGCCCCCTGGCCGGCGTGCCCTTCGCCCTCACCGTCTCGGCCGACGACACCGAGCGGACGAAGCCGCACCCGCAGCCGTACCGGGCGGCCGCCGAGCGGCTCGGCGTGGCCCCGGGCGACTGCGTCGCCGTGGAGGACTCCCCGGACGGCGCGGCCTCGGGGGAGGCGGCCGGGTGTGCGGTCCTGGTGGTGCCGTCACTGCTGCGGGTGCCGCAGTCCCCGGCGCGCACCTTCGCGGGCACCCTGGAGGACGTCACCGTCGACGTCCTGCGGGAATGCCTGGTCCGGCGACCTACGAGGGGAGTCGCCGCGGGCGCGTAGCCGTTTGCCCGGGGCCGGCCCGGGTGTCAGTGCCGTGCCGGGCGTTCCCGGGCCCCGGCCCCGGCACCCGGCCTGCAGCACCCCGGGGCGACGCGGGGGAGGGTCCTCGTGAGTGCGGCCCTCGCCCGCCGGGTTTGACGGCGCTACGGACGGGGCGGCCCGGTGAGTCGGGCTCACGGCGCCGCGGCGCCGGCCGGGGCTTGCGAAGGGACGGGGGCCGGGCGCAGGACCCCGGCCGCCCCGGCGGCGGCCAGGCACAGTGCCACCGGCAGCAGCAGGGCCAGGTTCAGCGGCACCAGTCGGGTCAACGGCCCGATCACCGCCGGACCGGCCAACATGCCGAGGTAGCCGAGACCGGCGACCCGCGACACGTTCGCCCCGGAGGAGTCCCGGTCCGCGTGCCCGGCCGCGCTGAAGAACTGCGGGACGCAGCCGGACAGCCCGACGCCGAACACCGTCCAGCCGGCCAGGGCCGCGGGCACCGACCCGCCGAGCGCCGCCGCCGTCAGCCCGGCGCCGGCCAGCAGGGCCCCGTACCGCACGACGAACACCGCGCCCGCACGGGCCACCACCCGGTCGGTGACGAGCCGCCCCGCCGTCATCGCCGTGGAGTACGCGCCGTAGGCGAGGGCGGCCGTGGCTGCGGGAGCGTCGAGCACATCGCGCACGTGCAGTGCGCTCCAGTCGTTCGCCACCCCTTCGCAGAGCATGAGGGCGAAAGCCAGGGCGGCGAGCGCCCATATCCGCCCGGGCGTACGGCGCTTCACACGCGTCGCGGCCGGCCGCTCGACGTCGGGTGCCGTGTGCGGCAGCAGGGCCGGCGCGGAGAGGGCGGTGACGAGGAGCCCGAGACCGGACACCGCCGGCAAGGTCACGGCCGCACTCCAGCCGAGCGCGAGGGTCAGTGCGCCGCCGACGGCCGCGAACACCCCGCCGACGGAGAAGACGGCGTGGAAGGCGGACATCACCGGCCGGCCGTAACCCCGCTCGACCTGCACCGCGTGGGTGTTCATGGCGACGTCGAGACAGCCGTTGCCGAAGCCGAGGACGAACAGGGCCGCGCCCAGGGTCCAGGCCTGGCCGGCGAGCGCCGGGAGCACGAGCGCGGCGCTGCACACCGCCGCGCCGGCCGGGACCGTCCGGTGACTGCCGATGCGGTCGGTGAGCGGGCCGGCGAGCCGCATGCCCAGGAAGGCACCCGCGCCGAGCAGCAACAACAGCGAACCGAGGGCCGCGTGACCGATCCCGGTGCGTTGTTCCACGGCCGGGATGTGGACGATCCAGACGCCCATGACGAAGCCGTTGAGTGCGAAGAAGGAGAAGGTGGCGAGACGCGCTGCCCGCAGGGTTCGGCTCATGCCCATCACCGTAGAGAACATTTTTCATGTTCGCCAGGTTGAGTTGCGAACACAATTCATGTTCAATAACTCTATGGCGAGTATGGAACGGCTGCGGCGGATCACCGGAGCCGTACGCGAGAGCGGGCAGCTGAGCGTGGCCGAACTGGCGGCGCTCACCGGCGCTTCGGAGATGACCGTCCGCCGGGACCTGGAGGTGCTGGCGGAGCAAGGGGTGCTGGAACGGTTCCGCGGCGGGGCCCGGAGCCTGCTGCTGCGGGGCGAGGAACCGCCGTTCGCGCTGCGCACCCAAGAGGGCGGTGACATCAAGCACCGGATCGCCGTCGAGGTCGCCTCGCTCCTGGCCGACGGGGAGTCGGTGGTCCTGGACAGCGGAACGACCTGCCTGGCGGTCGCCGGGGAACTACAGGACAGGCGACTCACCGTCATGCCGCTGTCCCTGCACGCCGCCAACGCCCTGGTCACCGCGCCCCGGTTGACGCTCCTGTTGCCCGGCGGCCGGCCGCGCCCGGGCGAACTGGCGCTGACCGGACCGCTGACCGAGGCCTCACTGGCCGCGTTGCGCTTCGACACCGCCGTCCTCGGCTGCTGCGGCCTGGACCCGGCGGACGGCCTCACCGCCTACGACCTGGCCGACGCGGCGGTCAAGCGGGCGGCGATCGCCTCCTCCCGCCGTGTGATCGCGGTCGCGGATGCGGCCAAGCTCGGCCGGACCGCCCTGGCGTTCGTCGCCCCCGCCTCAGCCCTGCACGCCGTGGTCACCGACGACCGCGCGCCCGCCTCCGCCGTCGAGGCGTTGACCGGCCAAGGGGTCGCCGTACGGGCGGTCTGAGCGCGCCGGGGCGTGTTTCGAAAGCAGCGCCGGGCGGCCGGCGGGCCGGGCGGGAGTTTCAACGCCCTACGCGCAGAGGTCGAGGATCTCCACCACGCCCTTCGCGTACGCGCCCGTCACCGAGCCGGGTCCCGCCGCCGCCTCCCGGCGCAGGCTGGGGAGCGCCGTACGGACGAAGGCGGCGCACTGTCCGTACAGACCGGCCTCGTGGGAACCCCCGTCGTCCTCGGTGCCCAGCAGCGCGAGCAGCGTCCAGAGCAGGGCTTCCCGGGTGGTCTCCCGGGGCGGCCCCGCCGCCCAGACGGCCATCAGCACCCCGCACGCGGCGGGCGCGGGGGGCTGGAGCCTGGTCTCGGTGAAGACGTGACCGGCCAGGGCGTGGAACGCGGCCGGATGCCCCTCCGCCGCGTCCCACAGCATCTCCTCCAGATGCCCGGCCGAGCGCCCGCAGCCGCACGGGATCGATTCCCAGTCGTGCCGCGTGATCGCGGCTTCCACCGCCTCCGGTACCAAGGGGCTGCGCAGCGGCTTGTCCGTCCGTCTCATGGCGCAATTATGAGATCCCGGCGCGGGGCCGTACCAGAGGGCGAGGAACCGCATCCGGTGGTCGTTCGTCCCAGACGCCGTGTGGAACACGACGATAAGACGAAGAGTCCTGACCTTGGTGTTCGCCCTGCTCGCGACGCAGCTGGGGTCCCTCGTCGGCCCGGCGTACGCCTGCGGCTGCGGAGCGATGATCCCCGACGGTTTCTCCCGGATCGGTGTCGCGCGAGAGACCTCGGTCCTGCGCTGGGACGGCCGGATCGAGCAGATCGTGATGCGGTTCAGGGTCGAGGGGGACGCCAGGAAGGCCGCCTGGATCATGCCGGTGCCCGGCCGCGCCACGGTCGAGCTGGGCAAGGCGGAGCTGTTCACCGACCTCGGTCGGCTCACCGTGCCCGAGCGCAGGACGCGCGGCTACTTCTGGCCGCGCGAGCACGACTGGCCGTTCTCCTCGGGTTCCGGTGACGGGGTGGGCGCCGCGATGCCCGGCGCGGGCGCCCCGCCCGTGGGGGTCGTCGGGCGCGAACGACTCGGCGACTTCGACGTCGCGCGCCTGACGGCCACCGACCCCGACGCCCTGCGGCGGTGGCTGGAGGCCAACGGCTTCACGATGCCGGCCGGCCTGTCCGCCGAACTGAGGCCGTACGTCGACCAGAAGTGGGAGTACGTCGCCGTCCGCCTCGCGCCCCGGGACCGGACCAAGGCGCTGGGCGGAGACCTCGACCCGCTGCGCATCCGCTTCGACAGCGACCGGCTCGTCTACCCGATGCGGCTCTCCCGCATGGCCAAGACCCCTCAGTCGCTCGGGCTCTACGTCCTCGCGGAGCACCGGATGGAGCCCGTCTCCCCGATCGGCGGGGCCCCGCCGACGGTGGCCTTCGCCGGGACCGTCACCCCGCGCGACTCCGTGGCGGAACTGACCGGCGGTGACCGACCGGTGTTCCTCACGGCGATCGAGCAGGAGTTCCCGGAACCGGCCCGTATCGACGGGGACCACGAGCTGCGGGCCACCGCCGAGGACACCCCGTACCGGCGGGCCGTCTACCACGACGAACTCATGACCGTCGGCGGGGTACCCGCCTGGCTGCTCGCGGTGGCGGGAGCGGCGGTCGCGGCCCTCGCCCTGGTCCTCGGGTTCCTCGGGGCCAAGCGCCGGAAGGCGAGGAGCGGGCGACCCCTGTCCGGGGCGTAGCTGAGCCCCGGAAAGCCCCCCGACGGCGGCCCGGCAGGCGTGGTGTCCGACCGGTGGCCTGATGTCCGACCGGTGGCCCTGCGCCCGGGCGCCGGGCCGTGCGTCACCCGGCGCGGCGCAGGGCCAGGGCCGCCAGGGCCTCCGGGGCGCCGGGCCGGCCGCGCATGCCCGGGAAGGCGTTGACGTCCACGATCAAGGGGGCGCCGTCGCCGGTGTCGATGATGTCCACCCCGTAGACGTCCAACGCGAAGACCTCCCCCACCCGGAGCGTCAACTCCGCCCACCGTGCGGGAGGGGCTGTAACGGAGCGGTCGTCCTCCGGGCCCTCGGGGGCCATCTCCGAGCGCCGCAGGCCCGCGAAGACCCGGTCGCCGATCGCGTACAGCTTGTGGTCCCAGCCGTTGTTGGGCGCGAAGGCCTGTACCACCACCGGCTCCTCGCCCCACCCGGCCGCCAGCTCCCGCAGTCGCGCCGGGTCGTCGACCCGTGCCACCAGGTCGCCCTTGCGGCTGCGCCGGCTCTTGACCACCACGGGCCATCGCTGTCCCGACAGCCCCGCAGGCCCCGGCAGCCCCGACCCGTCGCCGGCCTGCCGGGCCAGGCGGTCCAGGGAAGGGAAGGCCGTGGTGGCGGCGAAGGGCAGGCCGGCCCGCCGGGCCAGGTCCGCCATCTCCGTACGGTCCTGACAGAGCTCCGTGGCCGCCGCGGTGTTCACCACCGGCGCGCCCCGTCGTTCCAGCGCCCGCGCCAGCTCCAGGGCCCGGGGATCGCGGGCCTTGAGGAGGTACACGTCCGCCCGGGCGCCGGCCGCCACCGCCTCCGCGTCCGCGTTCCGCGGGTCCAGCACCACCACCTCGTGCTCCGGGCCGAGCGCGGCGGCCGCCCCCGCCAGCAGGGGATGCCCGGCGTCCGCGGTGATCAGGCCGACCCTCACGCGCCGTCACCCGCCCGGGCCGGGACCTGCGCCGGGATCGACACGTGGAGCGCGGTGGGGCGCGGCGGGGGACACTGCCCGACGCCACCGCCGCGGGCCAGGTCGAGCACGGCCCGGGCCACGCGGGAGGCCGCCTCGGGCACCTGACGGAAGCTCGGGAAGTCGTTGACGTCCACCACCACCGGCCCGTCGGGGCCCAGCAGCACGTCCAGGCCGTACAGGTCCAACCCGTACACCACGCCCACCTGCGCGGCGATCGCGGCGACCTCGGCGGGGAGCGGCACGCGGCGCTCGCGCACGGAGCGGTCCGGGTGCAGGGGGGAGCAGCGTTCGGTGGCGAACAGTTCCCCGCCCACGCAGTACACCTTGATGTCGGTGCCCGAATTGGGCACGTACGGCTGGGCGATGAGCATGCCCTCCCCGGCCAACCGCGGCAGCAGCGCCGCGAGCCGGTCGGGGGAGGCCACCAGGTGCACCGCCCGGCCGGAGCTGCCGTCCGAGGGCTTGACGACGAGGGGGTACTCGGACGCCGGGATCTCCGCGAGCAGTTCCGGGCGTGCCACGGCGTACGTCGGCGGCAGCGGGAGGCCCCGGGCGCGCCCGAGGGCGGCGGCCAGTGCCTTGTCCCGTACGCCTCGGATCGACCGGGCGTCGTTGACGGTCGTCATGCCGGTCGCCGCCGCCGCCTCGAGCAGCGTCAGCCCGGGGCCGCCGGACACCGTCTTGAGCACCCAGGCGTCGTGCGCCCCGGTCCGCACCAGGTCCGTCATGCGCAACAGCGAGCCGCCCGGCCGCAGCACGTCCACTTGGTGGCCCCACGCCGTCAGCTGCCGGATCACCTCGTTCGGCATGCCGTCGTGGCGGTAGTGCTCCTCCACCAGGAAGCAGAGCCTCATGGACCTTCCCCATATTTTCCGGACGTCCGCCGATCCCGCCCGGCGAGTTGTGACGTCACAGGATGCCATGGCCGCAATGTGATGATCGTCCGGTAGCGGCCGGGGATTCCGCAGAAAACGCATGAGAACTGCCTTAAGTGGCCATTACTCAGCGTCACAGTTACCAAGAACTTTCCAAACTGATCAACAATTCTCTTATAGTGAGGGCTTGTTGCCACAGGAACCCTCTCTTCCATTTACGCCCCGGTTTGAGGCTTTGATTGATGACGGCGTCGCCCTCCCCCCTTCGCCCTTCCGCGCTCGCCCTGCTCGTCACCGCGGTGGCTGCCGGAGTGCTCTGCACGGCGGCGGTGGCCGCGGCCCCGTCGGCCGTCCGCGTCCCCCTCGGCTGGTTCTCCGTCTTCGGGGTCCTGCTGCTCTCGGTCGCCGCCTTCGCCGTCACCTGGCTGACGCGCGCCAACCGCGGGCTGCGACGCCGGATCGCCGGACTGCGCGCCGACATCGCGACGCGTGACGGTCACCTGGCCCGGCTCACCGCCGACGCCGCCCGTGACGCCGCCGCGCGCACCGCCGAGAGCGCGCGCCTCACCCGAGAGCACGCCGCGGAGATCAAGGGCCTGAAGGACGCCCACACCGTCGAACTCGACCTCGTCACCGTCGCCCGGTTCGCCGAGCGCGAGCGGCTCGGCGAGGAACTGCGGCGAGCCGAGTCCGGACGGGCGGCCGCCATGGCCGCCGCCGCCAACGCGGCCGGCCGGATGCAGGCACTCGCCACCGGGATGCTGGCCGACCTGCGCGAGATGGAACACCGCCACGCCGACGAGGACGTGCTCGGCGACCTGCTCCACCTCGACCACCGCACCGCCCAGGCGGGCCGCCTCGCGGACTCCATCGCAGTCCTCACCGGAGCCCGCTCGGGCCGCCGCTGGGCGAAGCCGATCGTCATGGAGTCGATCCTGCGCGGCGCCATGGGCCGGATCGGCGGCTACCAGCGGGTCCGGCTGCATTCCACGAGCGACGCCGCCGTCGCGGGACATGCCGCCGAGGGCGTCATGCACGCCCTCGCGGAACTCCTCGACAACGCCGCCAACTTCTCCCCGCCGAACGCCGAGGTCCACGTGTACGTGGAGGAGGTGCCGGCCGGGGTCTGCATCACCGTCGAGGACAGCGGCCTGGTCATGAGCGAGGTCCAGCTGCGCCGCGCCGAACAGGCGGTGCAGGGCGAATCCCTGGACCTGGCCGGGCTCTCCGGAACCCGCCTCGGGCTCGCGGTCGTCGGCCGGCTCGCCCGCAAACACGGGCTGACCGTGTCGTTCCGGCCCTCCGCGCGGGGTGGGACCGGCGCGCTGATGATGCTGCCGCAGGAACTGATCAGCCGTGCCCCGGCCGAAGCCGGGCCGACGCCCGCCCTCGTGGCCGCGACCGCCGGGGAGCGGACCGGGGAACCGGTCGTGCACCACGGGTCCCGCCCGCACGGCGACGGCGGCGACGCGGGTGGCGCCGGGCGCGCGAAGGGACGAACCCGCCCCGCGGACGGTGGCGCCCCCGGCGCCGCGTCCACGGTCCCTGCCGAAGGCCCGGCCACCGCTGACGCGGACCCCCGGTCCGGTGACACGGCACTGCCCCGGCGACGGCGCGGCCGCACCCTGGCCGCCGCCCACCCCGAAGGACCCGAGGTCGCCGCCCGCGCGGCCGTCACCCCGGCCGCCCCCACCGGCGCCTCACGGTCCGCCGCCCGCTTCGGCAGCTTCCGGCAGGCCGTGCGCGGCGCGTCGGCCCAGCAGCCCACGAACACCACGCACCCGGAAGGCAACACGCGATGACCGGCTCCACGACCGACGAGACGCTCAGCTGGCTCCTGGAAGGACTCCTGGAACGCACCCCCGGCGCCCGCCACGCGCTCGTGCTCTCCCGGGACGGCCTCAAGCTGTGCCGCACCCCCGAGCTCTCCGTCGACCAGGCCGACCAGCTCGCCGCGATCGCCGCCGGCATCCAGAGCCTCTCCCACGGCGCGTCCATCGAGTTCGGTGACGGCACCGGGGGAGTCCGCTCCGCGATGGCCGAGTTCTACGGCGGCATCCTGTTCATCGTGGAGGCCGGGGAGGGAGCACACCTGGCGCTCGTCGCCGCCGAGGACGCCGACGCGGGCCTGGTCGGCCACAACATGTCCGAACTGGTGGAGCAGCTGAGCGAGCATTTGATCGCGAGGCCCCGGGGTTGAGCCGGACCAGGCCGGGCCGGGACGATTCCCCGGACCGGCTCTACACCCTCACCGGCGGCCGCAGCAGCTCCGGTTCGGACGCCTTCGACCTCGTCACGCTGATCGTCGCGGAGTGCGACCCCGTACCGGGCATGCAGTCGGAACACGCGGCGATCCTGCGGATGTGCGACTACCCGACGGCGGTCGTCGAGATCGCCGCCGAGCTGGGCCTGCCCGTGTCGATCGTACGGATCCTCCTGGCCGACCTGCTCGGTACGGGCCGGATCAGCGCCCGGCACCCGCGTGCCGCGTACCGCCTTCCCGACCCCGACATCCTGGAGCAGGTGCTCGTTGGACTCCGCAACCTCTGACCGGCGTGAAACCCGGCAGGCCCTCAGCAGCACCGCCGACAACGGCTTGAAGATCGTCATCGTGGGCGGCTTCGGGGTGGGCAAGACCACCATGGTCCGTTCGGTCAGCGAGATCCGGCCGCTGAACACCGAAGAGACCATGACCAAGGCGGGCGAGGGGGTCGACGACACGGAAGGCGTCGCCGGGAAGAGCGCCACCACGGTCGCCTTCGACTTCGGCCGGATCACCCTCGACGCGCACAATGTGCTCTACCTCTTCGGCGCCCCCGGGCAGGAACGTTTCTGGTTCCTGTGGGACCGGCTGTTCTCCGGCACCCTCGGCGCGGTGGTCCTCGTCGACACGCGCCGCCTCGCCGACTCCTGGTACGCCATCGACCGCCTCGAACACCACGGCACCCCCTTCGTCGTGGCCTGCAACGACTTCGGCGGCCCCGGCCACACCGCCGAAGAGGTCCGCGAGGCGCTCGACCTGCCGACCGAGGTGCCGCTCGTCTTCTGCGACGCCCGCTCGCGCGAGTCCGGCAAGGACGTCCTGATCTCCCTCGTTCGCCACCTCCAGACGGCCGCCCTGTCCCACACCCCGGAGCCCACCCCGTGACCACCCCCGCCGACCGCGAACCGCAGCCCGTCTACCTCGGCGGTCCGCGGTTCCAGACCGACCCCCTCGCGCTGTACCGGGAGATGCGGCGCGACCACGGCGCCGTCGCCCCGGTCGTCCTCGACGGCGACGTCCCGGCCTGGCTGGTCCTCGGCTACCGCGAGCTGCACCAGGTCACCAGCGACCCGCAGCTCTTCTCCCGGGACTCCGACCTGTGGAACCAGTGGGACCGCATCCCCGCCGACTGGCCGCTCCTGCCGATGATCGGCCGCAAACAGCCCTCCATCCTCTACACCGTCGGCGAACGCCACCGCGAGCGGGCGGAGGTCATCACCGGAGCGCTGGAGGCCGTCGACCCGTTCGAACTGAAGGGGCACGCCGAACGGTTCGCGGACGAGCTGATCGACGGGCTGTGCGGCAAGGGCGAGTGCGACATCGTCGGCCAGTACGCGATGCTGCTGCCGCTGCGCGTCCTGGCCCGGATCTACGGCTTCTCCGACGAACAGGGCCCCGGCCTCGTCACCGCCATGAACGACATGATCAACGGCCGGGAGGGCGCCCTCGACGGCCAGCAGCACCTCGCCGAATCGATGTTCGCGCTGATCGCGGACAAGTTGGTGCGACCCGGCCAAGACGTCGTCTCCCGGATGCTCGCCCGGCGGGGCGACTTCACGGTCGAGGAGATGGCGCAGGACCTGATGGTGATGCTGGCCGCCGGCCACCAGCCCACCGCCGACTGGATCGGCAACACCCTGCGCCTCATGCTCACCGACGACCGCTTCGCGGCCTCCCTCGCGGGCGGCCGGCACAGCGTCGGCGAGGCGATGAACGAGGTCCTGTGGGAGGACACGCCCACCCAGAACGTGGCCGGCCGCTGGACCTCCCGCGACACCCGCCTCGGCGGACAGCGCATCAACCGCGGCGACCTCGTGCTGCTCGGTCTCGCCGCCGCCAACGCCGACCCGCACGTGCGCACCGACGCGGGGGCCCTGACCGGCGGCAACAACGCCTTCTTCTCCTTCGGACACGGGGAACACCGCTGCCCCTTCCCCGCCCAGGAGATCGCCGAGGCCATCGCCCGGACCGGCATCGAGGTCCTCCTCGACCGACTCCCGGACGTCGACCTCGCCGTGCCCGCCGCCGACCTCGCACGGCGGCCCTCGCCTTGGCTGCGCGGCCTCTCCGCGCTGCCCGTGACCTTCACCCCGACCCCCGCCCTTGGAGCCTCCGGATGACGTGCCCGATCGACCACACGGGACCCGCCGCCATCACCCTGGACCCCTTCGTCGCCGACCTCGACGCCGAGAGCGCCGCGCTGCGCGCCGCCGGACCGCTCGCCCGGGTCGTCCTGCCCGGGGGCGTCGACGTCTACGCCGTCACACGCCACGCGGAGGCCCGGGCGCTGCTGACCGACCCCCGCCTCGTGAAGGACATCGACGTCTGGGGCGCCTGGCAGCGCGGCGAGATACCGTTGGACTGGCCGCTGATCGGCCTCGCCAACCCCGGCCGCTCCATGCTCACCGTCGACGGCGACGAGCACCGGCGCCTGCGGACCCTCGTCGCGCAGGCCCTGACCGTCCGCCGGGTGGAGAAGCTGCGCGCGGGTATCGAGGCCCTGACGGACGGGATGCTCGACCGGCTGGCCGAACTGCCGGCCGGTGCGACCGTGGACCTCAAGGCGGAGTTCGCCTACCCGCTGCCGATGAACGTCATCAGTGAGCTGATGGGCGTGGACACCGCCGAACACCCGCGCCTGAAGGCCCTGTTCGAGAAGTTCTTCTCGACGCAGACGCTGCCGCAGGAAGTCCCGCAGATGATGGCCGACCTGTCCGCGCTGTTCTCCCGCATCGTGGAGTCCAAGCGGGAGAACCCGGGCGACGACCTGACCAGCGCGCTGCTCGCGGCCTCGGAGAACGGCGACCACCTCAGCACCGAGGAGATCACCAACACCCTCCAGTTGATGGTCGCGGCCGGTCACGAGACCACCATCAGCCTCATCGTCAACGCCGTCGTCGCCCTGGAGACCCACCCGGGGCAGCGCGCACGCGTCCTCAAGGGCGAGGTGCCGTGGGAGAACGTCATCGAGGAGACCCTGCGCTGGTCCACCCCGACCTCGCACGTCCTCATCCGCTTCGCCGCCGAGGACATCGAGGTGGGTGACCGCGTCCTGCCGAAGGGCGAGGGCCTGATCGTCTCCTTCGGCGCCATCGGCCGCGACGAGCTCCAACACGGGCCGGACGCCGGCGAGTTCGACGTCACCCGCACCCCCAACCGGCACATCTCCTTCGGACACGGCCCGCACGTCTGCCCGGGCGCGGCGCTCTCCCGCCTGGAGGCGCTCGTCGCGCTCCCCGCGCTCTACGCCCGCTTCCCCGACCTCGCGCTCGCCGTCCCGCGCGAGGAACTGCGCAACAAGCCGATCCTGACCCAGAACGACCTGTTCGACCTTCCGGTCCGCCTGCGCTGAGCGTCGGGCGCCGTACGACGGCGAACGGGATCCGGCGGCGAAAAATACGAAAGCCCGTACGAGGAGCCCTGCTAGGTTCATCACGTGCCGAAGCTGAATCAGATCATCGCCGTCGAAAAGGGCGTCAAGTCCAAGTCGCTCCAAGAGCTGACCCAGGCCCACCAGGACGTCCAGAAGCCCGCCCTGCTCGCGGGCATCTCCCGGACGTACCAGCCCAAGGACGAGGAGGGCGAACAACTGCCGCCCGAGTCCACCCGGGTGCAGATCAAGGCCGAGGACGTGCTGCGCGCCACCGCCGGGACCCTCACCCGGCTCTTCGACGTGACGGCCACCAAGGACTGGGCCAACCGCACCGCCGCGGCCGACGTCGTCGTCGACGGGCGGGTGCTGCTGGCCCAGGTTCCGGTCCCGTACCTGCTCTTCCTGGAGAAGCAACTCACCGACCTGCACACCTTCGTGCGGAAGCTGCCGGTGCTGGACGCCTCGGAGTCCTGGAACCTGGACCCCTCGACGGACTCGTGGAAGACCGACCCGGTCCGCACGATCCGGACGAAGAAGGTCCCGCGCAACCACGTGAAGGCCGAGGCGACCGAAAAGCACCCGGCGCAGGTCGAGGTGTACTACGAGGACGTCCCGGTCGGCTACTGGACGACGGTGAAGTTCTCCGGGGCGCTGCCCGCGCGCCGGGTGAACGAACTGCTCGACCGCGTCGAGAAGATCCAGCAGGCCGTGAAGTTCGCCCGCGAAGAGGCCAACAACGTCGACGTCGCCGACCAGAGGATCGGCGACGCCGTGTTCGGCTACCTGTTCGGGTAGCCCCGAGATCGCCCCCCGTGCGAGCGGGGGGTGGCGCGAAGAGCGCAAGCTGAAACTGATGTTGAAGCTGACACGGGGCGTCGGTTGGGGGTTCGAATCCCTCCCCCCGCACCACACGCGGGGGTGGCCCAAGCCTGGCAGAGGCGGCCCCTGAATCTCAGATTCTCGCTCCAGTCTCAGTATTCGCCGCCGAACACCGGATCGACCGAGCGCGGACGATCATCGATGGATAGGGGTTCAAGTCCCTTCTGTGCCTCTCTCACGGCGCGGTAGTTCAAAGGTAGAACACGTCGATTTAAGACTGATCCGCGACTCTTAAACGCCGCCGGTGTGCGCAATTGGGTGGCACCACAGGAGCCCGGGAGCTGGATACGCTCCCGGGCTCCGTCACGCCCCGGCTATGCCCGTACCGGCACCGACACGAAGGTCTTGCCCGCCTCGTTCTCGACCAGGACCTCCTTGATGTCGGACGCCGCGACCGCCGCAGAACCGTCCAGCGAGGCACCCTTGCCCTCGCCGTGTTCCGTCGTGCCCACGACCCAACCGCCCGCCGTGCTGCGCGTCCCGTCCCGGGAGACCACCACCAGCCGGCAGCGCTCGCCCGCGGGCACACCGGTCACCGCCGCGTGCACCCGCACCCAGGCCGCCGCCGGCACGACCTGCACCGTCATCCGCGCACCGCTGCCGGCGTCCGTCGCGGACGCCACCCGGGTCCCGGGCACCGCCGAAGGCGCGGCCGACGCGGTCGGGGACGGCGGCGGGGGCTGCGCGACGTTCTCGGCGTCGTCCGCGCCCAGTTGCGTACCGGTCCAGAACACCGCGGCCAGCGCCGCGGCCGCCGCCAGTCCCGCCAGACCGTAGCGTCGGCGCTCCCGCGCCGCCCGCTCACCGCGGACCTGCCGCAGCGTGCGCCGGAGCAGCAGGTCACCCCCCTGCGGGGGCCCGTCGAGGAACGCCTCCGGGGGAACCTCGCCCAAGGCCGTCTCCATCTCGCGCAACGCGGCCACCTCCTCCCGGCACTGCACGCAGTCGCCGACGTGCTCCTCGACGCGCCGTACGTCCGCCTCGTCGAGGACTCCGAGCACGTACGGGCCGAGCAGTTCCTCCTCGTGCCGCTGCCGGCTCATGCCACCACCTCCCGCAGTCCACCGGGCTGCTGGGGCGGCCTGCCCGATCGTTTGCTCCTGTTGCCTTCCCTGGCGCCCTCCGTGAAGACCTCGCGCAGGGCCTTGAGCGCGTAATGCGCGCGCGATTTGACCGTGCCCGCCGGGATGCCGAGCCGATCGGCGGTCTCGGCGACGCTGCGCTCGCGGTAGTACAACTCGGTCAGCACGTCCCGGTGTTCCGGCGTCAAGCGGTCCAGTGCGCCGAGCACCGTCATGGTGTCGACGACGGAGTCCGCGTGGTCCAGCTCCACCGGGGGAGCCGCCGCCGCGCCCGAGACCTCCGGCGGCCGGGCGGCTTTGGCCCGGTACCGGTCGGTGATGATGTTGCGGGCCACCGTGAGCAGCCAGCCGCGCACCGAGCCCTTCCCGTTGACCAGGACCTCGGAGTGGCGCCAGGCCCGCAAGAGGGTCTCCTGGACCACGTCCTCGGCGGCGGCCCGGTCCCCGGTGAGCCGGGTGGCGTACGCGAGCAGGGCGTGGCCGTGCTCCTCGTACACCGACGTGATCAGTGCCTCATCGGTCGAGCCCCGCCGAGTGCGGGGCCACAGTGGTCCGGCCATCTCACCCTCTCCGTCTTCCTCGCTTGCGTGGTGCGGTCCGAACACGCGCCCCGGCCGCTCCGGGTTCATGTGACCCGCGTCACGCGCCGGACGTCGGGGGTCAGATCCGGCAGGCCCGGCCCTCGTTGAGGCAGTCGACGACGGCCCGCATCCGCTCGTCGGTCATGACGTTCACGAACATCGCGTGGTCCGTCTTCGGGCTGTGCATCTGCTCGGGGAAGGAGTCGAGGGCGAAGGGCGTGCCCGACGGCACGTCGTAGGCGAGGGAGACGCGCAGTTGCGGGACCGGGAAGGTGTCCCGGGGGCAGACGCCGCTCGCGGTGGGGAACAGCAGGTGCGAGCGGTGGGTGGGGCTGTCCGTGTCGAGCCCGTTCCAGCAGCTCGGGAAGACCAGCGTCCGGGTGAGGCGCTGCCCGGCGGGACAGCGGGGATAGTGCGGGGAGGCGAGCCCCGGGGAGCCGGAACAGCCCCAGCGGGCGCGGACGTCCGCGTCGGTGCCCGCCGTGTACGCGACCGCGTCGCCGGTCATCGCGCGCAGGAACCGGGGCATCGGCACCACCTTGCCGACCGGGCTGCCCCGGAACTCCACCGTCACCGAGGCCTCGGGCAGGATCTCGCCCGCGTTGCCGTGCCCCGCCGCGTCCTCGTGCGGGTCCCGGCCCGGGTGGTCCGTGCGGCGCAGCACCGGCCAGTAGTACGTCGACCGGTCGCCGCCCGGGCAACTGGTGGGGGCACCCGCGAGGGAGGTGTCCGTGGACAGGGCGTCGGTGGAGAGGTTCCCGACGTAGGAATGGGTGTGGTGGGCGCCCGCCCGCAGCCCGGGCGAGACCACCAGGTTGTCCTGGTTGTAGTGGCCTTCGCCGTTGCGACCGCAATCCACGGTCACCGTACCGGTCGAGGCGTCGGGCCCGGCGGGGAGCAGCCCGGCCTCGGGGCGCATCTCGCGCGGGGCGGCGAAGTCGGCCGCGACGGGGCCCGCGCCCGGCCCGGCGGCCCGTGACGCCCCGATCACGGCGGCCGTCAGCCCGCCGCCCAGGACCAGGCAGACCAGCAGCGCGAGCAGTCGGTGTTCGTTCCCCATGGCGGTCACGTTTGCCGGTGGCCGCACCCCAGTCAACCGGGCATCCGCGGAGCGGACGGCCGTGCCCGCCGGCGGGCCGACGCCGGGCGGCCCCGATGTCCGCCGTGTCGTCGCGAACGCGCCGCGGTGGGCGGCCGGTTGGCCGTGGCGCTCCTTGCCCGTACCGGCGGCGACCGCGCAGAGTACCCGGTATGACTCCCGCGGAACGTTTCCAGGCCTTCGCCCGCACCCGCGCCTCGCTCGACGGCGCCGAAGTCACCTTCTGGTGGACCGGCGACGTCCACTCCTGGGCGCCGGGCGAGCCCTACCGACACCTCTTCGGCTTCGAAGGCCTCAACGTGGCCCGCCTGGTCACCGGCGAGGGTCAGGAGGAGGGGACGTACCGGCTGCTCACCAGGGAAGCCGCCTTCTACCTGGACCCGGGGACCCGCGAGATCCTGGAGACCTGGGAGGACAAGCCGGTCGTCCACGTCTGGAACGACCCGGCGAACCAGCGGTGGAGGCCTTTCCCCGTGCCCGTGACGGAACTCGGCGACCAGGTGTGTTTCAGCCTGGAGATCCCCCTCGCCTACCCGTCGCCGCTGCCCGTCGCCCAATACCCGTTGAACTCGGCGGACGACACCTACCGGGCCCTGGAGCTGTTCCAGTTCTTCGCGCCCGCCACGGTCTTCACCACCGAGGCGGCCGGCGTCCCCGCCACCATGTCCTGGACCCGCATGTCCCCGTGGCTGCCCTGGATGGAGCGGGGAGCGCGCCCCGGCGGCCTGACGTTCCACTGTCGCGGTCGCAAACTCGGCTCCTACGAGGACGCCCCGGAGCGCACCCGCGCGTACATCGCCGCGCACCACCCGGAGTTCGCGCACGCCCCGGAGAAGTGGACCGAGCCCAACGAGTCCAGCTGGACGTATTTCCGCGCGCTCCACCCGCCCCGGTAGCCTCTCCTCCCAGGTGAGGGGCCGGACAAGGGTTTTCCCCGTATCGAGTTCATCCAGGTGTTGCCTACTGTCTGCCCACCGGCGGTCTTCCCCCGCCACGAACTGCCCCCGCACCAACCCCACATGGTGTGAAGCCTTGCGAGGCCGGGCGGGATCGCCGGTACCGCCGTTGCCCTGCCCCGCCGTCGCGGTCGGGCGACGCGGCGCGCGGTGGTGTCCGGAGCGGGTCTGACCAGCCCGCTCCCGGCCCGCCGGCCGCCGCCGGTTCACCTCCCACACAGCTCGAACCGGCCGCTCCGGCCTGCCCGGAACCGGCCCGCGAAAGGGAACACGTGCACGCATCAAGACGCCGGCTCATATCCGTGGTGGCCATGTCCGTCACCCTGCTGGCAGGCTCCGCCACCGCCGCCGTGGCCGTGGCCGCGTCGGACCCCGCCACCACCCTCCCGGCCGCCGCGGCCCCCGCCGCCCCCGGCGCCGCGCCCGTGCAGAACCTGATCGTCGGCTACAAGTCCACCGCCGCCGAGGCCGGCTCCAACACCGCGGCCGCCGCCGACGCCGCCGCCAAGGGCAAGAAGGCGGGCAAGAAGGCGAAGTTCGACCGTCGTCTGGGCACCGGCGCCGCACTCGTCGACCTGGGCGGTGCGACCGCCCCCGCCGACGCGGCCGACGTGATGGCCCAGTTCCGCGCCGACCCCGACGTCGCCTACGTCGAGCCGGACGGCCGCGCCTACGCCATGGCCACCCCGAACGACACCGAGTACGCCAAGCAGTGGGACCTCTTCGAGCCCACCGCGGGTATGAACGTGCCCGCCGCCTGGGACAAGACGACCGGCTCCGGCGTCACCGTCGCCGTGATCGACACCGGCTACGTGGCCCACTCCGACGTCGCCCCCAACATCGTCGCCGGATACGACTTCATCAGCGACTCCACCGCCGCCCGCGACGGCAACGGCCGTGACAACAACCCCGCCGACCAGGGCGACTGGAGCGCGGCCGGCGAGTGCGGCACCGGTTCCTCGGCGAGCGGCTCCTCCTGGCACGGCACCCACGTCGCCGGCACCATCGCCGCGGCCGCCAACAACGCCAAGGGCGTCGCCGGCATCGCGTACAACGCGAAGATCCAGCCGGTCCGCGTCCTCGGCAAGTGCGGCGGCGCGACCTCGGACATCGTCGACGCCATCACCTGGGCGTCCGGCGGCTCCGTCCCCGGCGTCCCGGCGAACCCCACCCCCGCCAAGGTCATCAACATGAGCCTCGGCGGCTCGGGCGCCTGCGGCACCAGTTACCAGAACGCGATCAACGCGGCCACCGCCCGCGGCACCACCGTCGTGGTCGCCGCCGGCAACAGCAACGCCGACGCTTCGGGCTTCACCCCCGCCAGCTGCAGCAACGTGATCACCGTGGCCGCCTCCAACCGCACCGGCGACCGCTCGTTCTACTCCAACTTCGGTCCCCGCATCGACATCACCGCCCCCGGCGGCGAGACCCGTCGCGCCACCGACACCCCCGGCACCGTCACCACCCCCGAGAACGGCATCCTCTCCTCCCTGAACGCGGGTGCCACCACCCCCGGCGCGGAGATCTACAAGCCGTACCAGGGCACCAGCATGGCTTCCCCGCACGTCGCGGGCCTCGCCGCGCTCCTGGTGGCCGCCAAGCCGTCCCTGACCCCGGCGCAGGTCAAGGCGGCCATCAAGGCCAACGCCCGCCCGCTCGCCGGTACCTGCACCGGTGGCTGCGGCGCCGGCCTCGCCGACGCGGCGGCCACCGTCAACGCCGTGGTCTCCGCCCCGGTCACCCCGGTGTTCACCAACGGCACCGACGTCGCCATCCCGGACAACGGCGGCGCCGTCTCCTCCTCGGTCACCGTCTCCGGCATCACCGGCAACGCCCCGGCCGCCCTCAAGGTCGACGTCGACATCAAGCACACCTACCGCGGTGACCTCGTCATCGACCTCGTCGCGCCGGGCGGCACCGTCAAGCGGCTCCAGAACTCCTCGGGCGACAGCGCGGACAACATCGTCACCACCTACACCGTGGACGCCTCCGCCCTGCCCGCGAACGGCACCTGGCAGCTGCGGGTCCAGGACGTCGCCGCCGCCGACACCGGCTACATCGACTCCTGGAGCCTGGGCTTCTGACCCCGGCTCCCACCCCGGTCCGTCAGGCCGCCGGAGCCCCCCAACCCCGGCCCTGACGGACCCGCTGGTACGGACCAACACCAGCCCCCGGACCTGCCCGTACCTCCCGTACCGGCAGGTCCTTCGGGCATTCCGGCCGGCCGACTGATTTCTGCGTCACAATGAGGGTCCGCCCCCCGGCCGACCTCGTATTGTCGCGTCTCACAGGAAAGGCACAGGGACAGGGCGGAAAGGCTGGTGGCTGTGCGTGGCGGCGACGGGGAACGCTGACGCGGGCGTCGGACACGGGGAAATCATCGCGGCGGTGGACCGCGCGCTGACCGGACAGGGCCGGGCGATCCTCACCGGACCGGCCGGTGCCGGAAAGACCGAGGTGGTGCGCGCCGTCGCGGCCGCCGCCGAAGCCCGCCGCGAGACCGTTCTCCACCTCGCACCGGAAGCCGCCGACCAGTGGATACCCGAGGCCTCGGCCGCCGCCCTGCTCTCCTCCGTCCCCCACTGCGCCCTGGAACGGCTCGCCGGACCCCAGCGCACCGCCATCGCCCTGCTGCGCCGCGAGACCGACACCCCGGGCGCCGGCCGCGACCACGTCGCGCTGCGCCTCGCCGTCGTCGAGGTACTGCGCACCCTCGCCGCCCGCGATCCCGTCCTGCTCGTCATCGACAACGCCCAGTGGCTCGACGCCGAAAGCACCGGCCTCCTGCGCTTCGCCCTGCGCCTGACCCCGCCCCGCGTCCGGGTCCTCGTCGCGGAGTGCGTCCAGGGCGGCACGCCCGTCGCCGGACCGCTCTGCGGACCCGCGACCCCCACCGTGCGGGTGCCCCCGCTCGGCGCGGAGGAAGTCGCCGAACTGCTCGTGCGCCACGGGCTGCCCGCCCGCCTCGCCGGCCGCATCCACCAGGCCAGCGGCGGAAACCCGCGCCTGGCGCTCGCCCTCGGCCACTCCCTCACCGAAGCCGCCGGGTCCCGCGACGGGGGCCCCGGCGCCCACCACGCCGACACCCTGCCCGTCTCCGGGCAGGCCCGCGAAGTCGCCCGACGGCTGCTCGCCGAGGCCCCCGAGCGGGCCCGGCGCACCCTGCTGCTCGCCGCCCTCGCCTCCCGTCCGACGACCGCCCTGCTGCGCCGGGCCGGCCGCCCCGACGCGGAAGCCGAACTGGCCGAGGCGGAACGGGCCGCGCTGGTCACCGTGGGGGAGGACGGCGCCGTCCGCTTCACCGCCGGCGCGCTGCCCACCGCCCTGGCCGCCGACGCGGGCTGGCCCGAGCGGGCGGCCGGGCACGCGGCGCTCGCCGCCGCCGTCGACGACCCCGTCCAGGCGGTACGGCACCGGGCGCTGACCGTGGACACCCCCGACGCCCGCCTCGCCGCCGAGATCACCGACGCCGCCGCCGCCTGCCGTCGCCGCGGCCAGCGCGCCCTCGCCGCCGAACTCGGACTGCTCGCCGCCGAACGCACCCCCGGCGACCGGCCCGAGGAGGAACTGGCCCGGCTCGTCACGGCCGCCGAGGACGCCGGCTGGGCCGGGCGGGCCGACCTCGCCCGCCGCGCCACCCGAGCCGTCCTCGCCCGCGACGCCTCGCCCGCCGACCGGGTGCGCGCCCGCCTCGCGGTCATCGACGCCGCCGGGCAGGCGCTGGCCGACCTCGACGAGACCTTCGCCCACGCGATCGACGACGCCGCCGGGGACCCGGCCCTGCTCGCCGCCGTCCGGCTGCGGGTGGCCTGGAAACACAACCTCAGCGACGGCGACCCGGTACGTTCCCGGGACGCCGCCGCCGAGGCCGGCGCCCTGGCCGCGCTCGGCGGCGACCAGGTCGCCGAGGCCATGGCCCTGACCGTACGGGCCCGCATGGGCCGCATCCTCGGCGACCCGGGAGCCGAGGACATCCTCGCGGAGGCACTGGCCCTGCCCGTCCCCGAAGTGCCGCTCGGCATGCGCAACGCACCCCAGTACCTCGCCGTCCGCCACGCGCTCTTCGACGATCGTTTGGAGGAAGCCCACCGGCAACTGCTCGTCCTGCTGCCCGCCGTACGGCGCACCGGCTCCTCCGAGGACGTCTTCGAGGTGTTGCGCAGCCTCACCGAGGTCGAACTGCGGCGCGGCAGGTGCGCGGCCGGGGCCGCGCACGCCCGTCGCGCCCTGGCACTGACCATCGAGGCGGGCCTCTCGCCCGGTCCCGCCTGGTACGTCGCCGCGTTGGCCGAGTCCACCGGCGGAAGCTTCGCCCGCGCCGCCGGCTACGCCCGTCGCGGCATCCAGGCTTCCGAGGAGGAGCACGACCAGGTCTTCCTCTCCCGCGCCCTGTACGCCTTGGGCCTGGTCGAACTGGCCACCGGAGAGGCGGCGAAGGCGGTGGCCACGCTGCGCCGGGTCGCCCGCCTGGAAGAGGCCCAGAAGGTGGTCGACCCCTCGATCCTGCGCTGGCACGGTGAACTCGCCGAGGCCCTGGTCGCGGCCGACGCTCCCGGTGAAGCCGCAGAACTGCTCGACTCCGTCCGTACGGTGGCCCGCTCGCTGGGACGCTCCAGTGTGCTGGCCGCCCTCGACCGGGCCCGGGGCCTGTGCCTGTCCGCGCAGGGCGACGCCGAGGCGGCCGTGGCCCTCCTGGAGGCCACGGCCCGAAGCTTCCAGGCGCTCGGACTGCCCCTCGAACGCGGCCGTACGCTCCTGGCCCTGGCCCGAGTCGAGCGTCGCCGCCGGCGCCGGGCCCCCGCCCGTACCGCGCTGCGGGAGGCGGCGGAGGTGTTCGACCGGGCTGGCGCGAAACCCTGGCTGGACCTGGCCCGCGACAGCGCCCCCGAGGCCGCCGCCCTGCACCCGGGGGTGGCGGCCCTGACCGAGGCCGAGACCCGCCTCGCGCTGCTCGTCAGCCAGGGAGCCAGCAACCAGGAGGCCGCCGCGAAGCTCTTCCTCAGCGTGAAGACGGTGGAGTCCCGGCTGACCCGCATCTACCAGAAGCTGGACGTCCGTTCCCGGGCGCAGTTGGCGACGGCGCTGCGCACGCGGTGAGCACCGGTCGCGCGCGGGCCGCGCGCCGGATGCCTCCACCCCGCTCAGCAGGTGAGGTGGTCGCCCGGGGTGACGCCCAGCACCTGGGTGAAGTTCTGGTAGGCGTTCACCCGGCTCTGGACCTGCGCCGGATTGCCGCCGTTGCACTCCAGGGAGCCGTTGATGGAGCGGATGGTCTCGCCGAAGCCGGCGCCGTTGACCATCGCCGCGTGGGCGGTCATGGTGCCCGGGCCGTTCTGGGTGTTCCAGTACCAGAGCGCCGTCTTCATCGCGACGGCCGGGTCCTGCTCGACGAGGTAGGGGTTGGCGAGGAGGTTGATGCCCAACGCGTCCCCGGCCGCCTTGTAGTTGAAGTTCCAACTCAGCTGGATGGGGCCGCGGCCGTAGTAGGCGGCCTGGCCCGCCGGGCAGCCGTACGGCTGGGACGCGTCGCAGTAGTGCGGGTAGTTGGCGGTGTTCTGCTCGACGATGTAGACCAGCCCGCCGGTCTCGTGGGAGACGTTGGCGAGGAAGGCGGCGGCCTCGCGCCGTTTGACGGTGTCGTCGCCGGTGTGCGCGAAGGCGGGGTACGCGGAGAGCGCCGCGACCAGCCCGTTGTAGGTGTAGAAGGGGTTCCGGTTCGGGAACATCCGGTTGAACTGGGCCTCGCTGACGACGAAACCGGAGGGGTCGCCGGTGCCGGGGTCCGGGTCCTGGCCGCCGCCGCAGGCGCCCTGGTCCGACCAGACCCCCCACTGTCCGGTAGTGCCCGGGGTCTCGCCCTGGGTCCACCACTTGGCCTGCCAGTTGTGCCCGGCGTAGGAGGCGCTCATGCCGTTCGTGTAGACGGCGGAGGCGGCCCAGGAGCCCGCGCAGGCGGGGGCCGCCGCGGCGGGGGAGGCGGGCAGGACGACGGCGAGACCGAGGGTCACGGCGGCGGCCGCGGCCATGGAAAGGGCGCGGCGGCGTAGCGCACGGATCACGGAAGTGCTCCTTCAGTGGGGGGAGTTGTCGTGGGGGCGACTACGGCCACTGAAGCGAAAGTGGTCTGAACCTGTCAAGGTCTAGACCAAAGCTGTTGCTTTTCGCGCGTTCGGCTTGCGCAAACGCCGGACCGGCGTGACGACGAAGGTCGTCACGCCGGTCCGGGGCGGGAACCGATCAACTGCCGGCGGAGACGTTCCCGGACAGGATCGGGATGTTGTCCACGATGTGCGAGAGGGACTCGTCGCCCTTGGCCTGGGTGGAGTTCTCGGTGCACTGCTGGTTCTGCGGGTTGGACAGGACGTTGATGTCCTGGACGCCGATGTTCAGCGCGGCGAGGATCGACTGCGCGTTGACCTTGGCGGGCAGGCCGACGCAGAGCTTGTTCAGCGAACCCTGGACCAGGCTCAGCTGCGGGCTCATGGCGCCCTCGGTCTTCTGGTTGCCGTAGATCTGCGCGGCGCCGTTGCCGTTGACGGTGTTCACGCCGTTGTCGTTGCCGATCGCCATGGCCGGGGAGGCGGCGATGGCACCTGCGCCGACTACGGAAGCGGTGACCGCGGCGGTGGCCATGAACTTCTTGAGCATGGTGAGGAATCCTTCTGTCGCATGAGCTGTCCCCGGCGGGTACGTTCAGATCAACTACCGACCTGTCCCGGGGTTATCGCCCGTCACCCGTGCGGCCCAAGGATTCGGGGGCCGCGCGACGGCGCCCGCTGGGCGGCGCACCCCCGGGTGGGGGTCCGGACCGCCCGGCGGAACACGTCAGCCGGTCTTGCGACGCACCTTCTTGTTCTTGCCGCCGGGGCCGCTGCTGGCGCCCTGCACCTTCGCCCGGCTCTGGTGGGCCTGCTGCGAATGCGCGTTCGCGGCGTTGCGCTCCAGGGCCTCGCGGAACTTGCGCTTGGCCTCCTCGGCGGGGGATTCGTCCTGCGGGGTACCGGTCTCGTCGGCCATGGGTCCTCCTGGGAGTGATGGAGCAACCCCAGTCTGTCAGCCGGCAGCCACCCTGACCAGCGCGTTCCCCCGAGGGGCGGCGGACCGGTCAGGTGGCGGGGTGCGGCGCCCCGGCGCCGCCGCCCGCGCGGACGGCCCGCAGTGCCGCCAAGTGGAGTGCGTGCGGGTCGCCGTGGGCGACGGGACTGCCGGTGAGGGTGTACCACTCGTCGGCGTCGAGGTACTGGATCTCGAATCGCACCTTGCCGTCCGGTCCCGCGACGGTACGCAACGTGAGGTCGCCGGTGATCACGCCGACCTCGTCGGTCATGGCCCCGCCGGGTCCGGCGAGCACGTGGTCCTCCCACTGCCGGGGCGCGGTCATGAGGCGCAGGTGTCGATCATCGTGGTGAGCATGGTCTTCTCCGGGGGCGTGACGGTCAGCTTGTAGTAGGACTTGACGGTGATCCAGGCGCGCCCGTACTGGCACCAGCTCGACTTGTCCGGCGGCTGCCACAGGTCGGGGCTCTGATCGCCCTTGGACCGGTTGGAGGCTGCGGAGACGGCCAGCAGCTGGGGGCGCGTCAGGTCGTTGGCGAAGGCCTTGCGCTTGGCGGCGTCCCAGCCGGCCGCACCGGAGCGCCACCCCTCGGCGAGCGGGACCATGTGGTCGATGTCCAGCTTCGCCGGGTCGCTGACGTCGGCGCCGTCGTACAGGCTCCTCCAGGTGCCGGACACGGCCCGGCACTGCGAGTCCTGGGTGACGTTCCTGCCGTCGCGCTTGAGGACGACCTCACGGGTGTCGCACTTGTCGCCCTGCTCGGCCCAGTGCGTGAACTTGTCCCGGCTGTACCCGGCCATCGTCCCCGGTTTGCCGACCGCCAGGGCCGCCAGCCGGGTCCGGGCCTCGGCCGCGCCGACCATGCCGGGCAGCACGTCGCCGCCCGCGGGTTTCGCGGCGCCGCCGGCCGGGGGTTTGCCCACCGACCCGTCCTGCTTGCCGTCCGAGAGCCCGCTCCCGCCGGCCCCGCCGCACCCGACCGGTCCGAGCAGCAGCGCCACGGCCACCGCCACGCCCCGCAGCCCCGCCTGACGACCCATGAACCCACCCCGCCCCGAACTCCGCGCGCTGTCCCGGGGAAGCCTACCCAGCGGGACCCGTCCCACCGCGGCCGCCGTCGGGTCGGGGGAGTCCGGCCCCATCGGGAACCGGGACGCGAAGCGCCCCCGGGCCGAGGGGACCGGGGGCGCTTCGCGTGCGTGCGGGGATCAGACGGCGGCGGCCGTCTCCGCCACCTTCAGGGCCGGGGCGTCGCCGGAGGCGACGGGCTCCGTCACGCGGGGGCCGTGGCCCTTGCGCAGTCCGATCCAGCTGATCAGGGCGACCAGGGCGAAGGCCGCCGCGCCGATGCCGAACGTCAGGGTGAACCCGGACTCGGCGGGCAGCGCGGGGACGCCCGGCGGGAGGTGCTCGATCGTCTTGGAGGCCAGGATCGTGGTGACGATGGCGCTGCCGATCGCGCTTCCGGTCGAGCGGGAGATCGAGTTGATGCCGTTCGCGATTCCGCTCTGGTGGTGCGGGACGCTCGCCATGATGACGGCGGGCATGGCCGCGTAGCCGAAGCTGACGGCCGCGCCGACGACGACGCCGGCGCCGATCACCGAGAAGGTGTGGCCGTGGTCGAGCGCCAGCCAGCCGAAGCCGACGGCGCCGAGCCCGGCGGCCAGGGCGAGCGCGACGCGCGGGCCGCGGTGGCGGACCAACTGGCCGCCGATGGGCGACGCGAGCAGCGAGACGATCGCACCGGGCAGCAGGAACTGGACGGAGGCGCGCAGGATCGAGGCGTCGAAGCCGTAGCCGGTCAGGGCCTTCGGCATCTGGACGAGGTAGGAGACGCCCAGGAAGTTCGCGAACATGCCGAAGCCCACGAGGATACCGGCGAGGTTGGCCATCAGCACCGGGCGGTGGACGAACATCCGCATGTCGACCAGGGGCTCGCGCACCTTGCGCTCGACCATCACCCACACGGCCGTCATCACGGCGGCTCCGGCGAAGCTGCCGAGCGTGCGGGCGGAGGCCCAGCCCCATTCGTGGCCCTGCGAGATGGGCAGCAGGAGCAGCAGCAGGGCGATGCCCAGGGTCAGCGCGCCCAGGAAGTCGGTTCGGCCGCCGGTCTTGTGGCGGGTGGCCGGAACCAGGAACACCACCGCCAGGAGGGCGAGGGCGGCGAAACCGGTCGCCATCCAGAAGGCGTTGCGGTAGTCGGCGCCGTCACCGGAGGTCAGCAGGCCGGTGGCGACCAGCGCCAGGCCGCTGCCGAACGCGAGCGTGCCGCTGACCAGCGCCATGGCGCCCGGCAGCTTCTGCGGTCGGACCTCCTCGCGCAGGACGGAGAGGGCCAGCGGGAAGATCGCGGTGGCCGCGCCCTGGAGCACCCGGCCCAGGATCAGCAACGGCAGCGAACTCGCGAGCGCGGCGACGACGGAGCCCGCCACCATGACGGCGAGTACGGCCACCAGGGTCGGCTTCTTGCCGTGCTGGTCGCCGAAGCGGCCCAGCAAAGGGGTGAAGACGGCGGCCGACAGCAGGGTGGCGGTGGTCACCCAGCTGACGCCGGCGGTGGTGGTGCCGAGGTCGTTGCGGATCAGACCCAGGATCGGGACGGGCAGGGTCTGCATCATCGACACGACCATGGCGGCGAGGCTCAGGGCGAAGACGATGACCGTCTCGTTCCCGGGCCTGGCGGCGGGAGGGGCGGATGCGGCGGTGCTCATGGCGGCAGGACCTTCTTAACGCTTCAGATCGCAGATGTTTTATCTCATGAAGTACTTGGATGAAGGTAGACGGCAATAGTTAAGGAGGTCAAGTAAACAATTGATAATGCCAACCTTCTTGCGTACGCTCGACGGCATGAGCGCCACCATCGGACCGGCCGTCCCCCACCGCCCCACCAAGCTCGAACTCCTGGAGCTGCTCGCCGCCATCGGTACGGCCCAGTGGCGCGACTTCGCGGCCGCCGCCGCCCGGTACGGCCTCACGTCCACCCAGGCCCGGGTCCTCGCCCAGCTGGAGGGACCGGTGCCGATGAGGGGCCTCGCCGCGCTGCTGGTCTGCGACGCGTCCAACGTCACGGGCATCGTGGACCGGCTGGAGGCGCGCGAGCTGGTGCGACGCCAGCCGTCGCCGGTCGACCGGCGCGTCAAACACGTCATCGCCACGGACGAGGGGCGCGACGTCATCCGGCGGGTGCGCGAGGAGATGCAGACGACGCACGGCGCGCTCGACACCCTCGACGAGGAAGAGGGCGCGACTCTCCACGCCCTGCTGGAGCGGCTGCGGCCCGCCATGGAAAAGGACGCCGGAGCGGGCGACCGGCTGCCCGGCGCGCCCAGACCGACGGCCTGACCGGGCCCTTCCCGCCCCCTAGAGGTCCTCGTCCAGCGCGGCGGCGTCGAGCGCTGCCGTGAGGCGGTTCAGGCGCGCCTGGAGGTCGCGGATCTCCTCCAGTTCGAAGCCCGTCGCCGACGCGATGCGGCGGGGGACCTCCACGGCGCGGGCCCGCAGCGCCGCGCCCTCCTCGGTCGGTACGGCGTGGACCGAGCGCTCGTCCTCCGTGCTGCGCTCGCGCCGCACCAGGCCGGCCCCCTCCAGTCGCTTGAGCAGCGGCGACAGCGTGCCCGAGTCGAGCCGCAGGTGCTGCCCGAGCTCCTTGACGGGCGTCGACCCGTGCTCCCACAGCACCAGCATCACCAGGTACTGGGGGTAGGTGAGGCCGAGATCCTTCAGGACGACCCGATAGAGGCCGCCGAATGCGCGGCTCGCGGCGTTGAGCGCGAAGCAGATCTGCCCGTCCAGGCGGAGGAAGTCCTGGTCGCGCAGGGGGGCGGCGGGCTGCTGGGTCATGTGGGCCAGTGTACCGGGTGGTGACTTGCGGGCCATTGAGTTGTGCACAACTGAATTGTGTGCTCTATTGGTGGAGGCGGTCGGTCCACCGGCCGCCGAGGTTCACCCCGGACCGCCTTGCACCTCCCGAGAGGAACTCCGATGGACGCGCTGTACACCGCTGTCGCCACCGCCAACGGCCGTGAGGGCCGAGCAGTCAGCTCCGACGGCCGGATCGACCTCGCGCTGGCCATGCCGCCGGCGCTCGGCGGCAACGGACAGGGCACCAACCCCGAGCAGCTCTTCGCGGCCGGCTACGCCGCCTGTTTCGCCAGCGCGCTCGGCCTGGTCGGCCGACAGGCCAAGGTCGACACCGGTGACATCTCCGTCACCGCCGAGACCTCCATCGGCCAGGACGGCTCCGGCTTCGGGCTGGCCGTCACACTGCGCATCGAGCTCCCCGAGTCCCTGGCGGGCGAGACCGGCGCCCTGCTGGTCAAGCAGGCGCACGAGGTCTGCCCGTACTCCAAGGCGACCCGCGGCAACATCCCGGTCGAGCTCGTCATCGAGTAGTCGACCCCCCGGGCCCCGGCGGCCCGCGGTGCCGCACGCACGGCGAAGACACCTCCGGCGCCCCCGTACGCGGGGGCGCCGGAGGTGTGTGCGACACCGGTCAACTCGGCTTGTACGCACACCCGTTGGGGGCGCTGAAGTCCGACGGATCGGCTGCACACGGCAGTGCGCCACCACTACCGTGACGGCATGAGCGCCGATGAACTCGACCCCCGGGACGTGTGGCCGCTACCGCCGGCCTGGATGTTCGACTGCAGCGACTGTTTCCGCCTCTACCGGTCCATGAAGCGCATCGAGCGGGTCACGGAGGAGATGTGGCTGACGGGACGGCGGGGGGTCGACTGGGACCCCGTGGACAACGGGCCCGGATCGCGCATCCGGCTCGCCCGCCACCTGGCCACCAGCCACGAGAGCCTCCTGCCCGACTGGCTGCCCGAATGCCGGCGCTGCGGCGACCACGAACGCAGACTCGCGCGGGCCGACGACCCGGAGTTCGGCCTCGCGGCCGCCATGGTGGCCGCCGAACACCGGGCCGCGCACCTCTTCGTCCCCCCGCGCGGCCTGGGCCTCGTCTGACCGTCGGGCCACCGAAGCCCGCATCCGAGCCGGGGCGAGGGGCGCCCCGGCGTCAGGCCGAGGCCCGTCGCACCAGCACGGTCGGTGTGATCACCGCCCGGGGCGCCCGGGGAGAGCCCAGCGTGCCGAGCAGCAGCCGGGCCATCATGCGCCCCATCCCCTCGACGTCCTGGCGGACCGTCGTCAACGGCGGCTCCGCCGCCTCGGCCACCCGCTCGGTGTCGTCGAAGCCGACCACCGCCACGTCCCCGGGCACCTCGAAGCCGCGCTCGCGGAGCACGGCGAGCGCGCCCGTGGCCATCAGGTCGTTCGCGGCGAACACCGCGTCGAGGTCGGGCCGTCGCTCCAGCAGCTCCCGCATCGCGCGGGCCCCGCCGGTCGGCGTGAAGTCACCCACCGCGACCAGCGAGGGATCGCCCTCGACCACGACGTCCCGGTAACCGTCGAGCCGGTCCGTAGCCGACGTCTGGTCGAGCGGGCCCGCGATGTGCGCCACGCTCCGCCGCCCCCGCGCGAGCAGATGTCGTACGGCCTCCCGCGCGCCGCCCCGGTTGTCGGCGTCGACGTAGGCGGCGCCCGGATCGTCCGGGCCGGTCGTCCAGCCCGGCCGGCCGCCGTAGACGGTGGGCATGCCGATCCGGCGGGTGATCTCGGGGAGCGGGTCGTCGGTGTGCAGGGAGAAGGCGAGCGCCCCGTCGACATGGCCGCCCGCCAGGTAGCGTTCGATCCGTTCGTAGTCGCCCCGGTCCTCAACCATGAGCAGCACCAACTGGGTGTCCTGCGCGGTGAGTTCCCGGCTGATGCCGCGTATCTGGCGGGAGAAGAACGGGTCGGAGAAGATCCGTATCTCCGGTTCGGGGATGATCACGGCCACCGCCCCGGTGCGCCGGGTGACCAGGGTGCGGGCCGCGTGGTTCGGTACGTAGCCGAGCTCGCGCACCGCCTCGCGGACCTTGTCCACCAGGTGCGCGCGGACCCCGTCACCGCCGTTGACGACGCGGGAGACCGTGGCCCGGGACACCCCGGCCAGTGCCGCCACGGCCTCCAGGGTGGGGCGGTCCCCGGGGACACGAAGCTGTTCGGGCACGGGCGCTCCTCATGCGTGGCCGTCGGCGGTTGCCTGCCGCGCAGCAGGTTAACCCGTACCGCCGGGCGCGCCCGGCGGTACGGGCCGGTCAATGGCCGAAGTCGAACCAGTTCAGGTTCACGAAGTCGGCCGGCTGGCCGCTGGTGAAGGTCAGATAGACGTCGTGGGTTCCGGTGACGGCGCTGATGTTGGCCGGGACGGTACGCCAACTCTGACCGCCACCCGTCCCGGCGACGGAGAAGCTGCCGACGGGCGGGGCCGTCCGGCTGTCGAGGCGGACCTCCACGAGGCCGCTGACCCCGCCCGTCGCACCGCTCGCGACCCGCCCGTACAACTGCCGGGCCGCGCTCGCGCCGAAGTCGACGCCCCTGTACACGGCCCAGTCGCCGTTGGCCAGCGAGGTGAGGTCCTGGCCGCCGCCGGTGTCCGACGTGGCCTCGGTCACCGTGCCCGCCTGGTCGTCGTACGACTCCGCCTGGATGGCGGAGTAGGCGTTCCGTCCCCCCGGTGGCGGGGTGGTGGGCGGCGTAGTCGGCGTCGTGGTGGCGCCGCCGGTCTTCTGGAGGACGGACACGTAGTCGACCACCATGGGGTGGCCGGGTTCGGTTCCGGCGTCCGGGCCGCCGCCGAAGGCGTCGGGGAAGCCGCCGCCCATGGCCACGTTCAGGATGATGAAGTAGCCGTGGTCGGTGGCGTTCGCCCAGGTCGTGGCGTCGACCTGGTTCGCCTTCACCGTGTGGAAGGCGACTCCGTCCAGGTAGAAGCGCATCTCCTCCACGGCCGTGGACCGGTCCCATTCCACCGCGTAGGTGTGGAAGCCGCCCTGGCAGGTGGCGCCGACGCAGGCGCGTTGGCCGCCGATCCCGGAGGTCTCGTTGCACGGGCCGCCCGGGCTGGTGCCACAGTGCATGGTGGCCCACTCGTTGTTGAGGCCCTGGACGTTCTCCATGATGTCCAACTCGCCGATGCCCGGCCAGTTCCACCAGTTGCCCCGGTACGGCGCCCCGAGCATCCAGAACGCCGGCCAGTATCCCTTCGCCGCGGCGCCGGTCACGTTCGGCATCTGGATGCGGGCCTCGGTGCGCAGGGTTCCGCCGGCCGGGGGCCGGAAGTCGGAGCGTCGGCTCTCCACCCGGGCCGAGGTCCAGTTGCCGGCCGCGTCCCGGCGGGGGGTGATCCGCAGGTTGCCGGCGCCGTCGAGCGAGACGTTGGCCGGGTCGGCCGTCATCGTCTCGATCTCGCCGGTCCCGAAGCCGGAGGGGCCGCCGGGGTAGCCGCGCCCGGTCGTGTACTGCCAGTCGGCGGTGTTCACGCCGGAGCCGGCGGAGCCGTTGAAGTCGTCCAGGAAGACTTGGGACCAGCCGGTCGGGGCCGGGGGAGCGGCGGCGTCGGCGGGCGGGCTGACGGCCACGGCGGTGGCGGCGGCCAGCGCCAACGCCATCGTGCTCAAGGCGGCCACGACGGAACGCCGCACGGGCGGACGGCGCCTTCTGCCGGATGTCTCGCGCATGGGTGGGGGCCCTCTCTGCGTGCGCCTCGGGGCGCGGTGGGGGGAGTTGCGGGCTGCGCCCCCGCTCTGAGAGCGCTCTCAGAGCGGGGCCGCCCGCCACTGTGCTCCCCGGTACCGGGGCCGTCAAGAGATGCAACCGTCAAACCCCTGCGCCGGTAAGGGAGTTCATTGGTTGAAGGGAGCGGCGCGGGGGTCGGCCGGCGGCCCCGGCCCGGGTCAGTCGGCCGTCCGGCGCAGGATCAGGGTGACGAAGCCCCAGGTGTCCCGGTAGACGCGCAGCCACTCGGAGCGCCGGGCGTTCGCCGTTTCGAGGGCTTGGGGCGCGTCGGGATCGGCAGGACGGTCGAGGGCCCATGAGGCCAACGTCCCCCAGCAGGACCACTCGTAGTCGTCGAGCTCGCGGCGGGTGCTGACGTGGCCGTCGACGGGCGTCCAGCCGTCCGCCACGACGCGGTCCACGGTGGTCGCCAGGTCGGCGAAGTCCCCGAGCATCTCGACGGCCTCGGGGGAGGGCTCGCGCTCCCAGATCCCGTCCCCGATCAGGACGCGGCCGCCGGGAGCCAGGTGCTCGCGTGCCGCGGCGAGGGTGGGGAGCAGGCCGCCGAAGGCATGCGCGGCACCGACACTGAGCACGAGGTCGAACGGCTCCGTCGGGGTGAAGTCCGCGGCCGGCCGTTGGTGGAGGACGAGGCGGTCGCGGACGCCGAGGCGGCTCGCGGCCCGGTCGGCCTGCGCCAGGGCCTGCTCGGAGATGTCGACACCCTCGGCGTGCAGGCGGGGGTGTGTCTGCAGGGCGCGCAGCAGCCATTCGGCGGTGCCACAGCCCAGGTCGAGTACCCGGGCGTCGTCACGCGGTATGCCGCGTGCGAGAAGCCGGCGCACGGACCCGTCGTCGAGCGGGGCCTTGATGGGGTGGTCGGTATGGGCGATGCGGGAGATCAGTTCACGGTCCACCGGCGCAGCCTGCCGGAGGGCGCGGCCCGAGCGCACCTCGTTTTCCGGCGCGCCGGTGTGCGGGCGCGTCCCGTGTCAGGTGGTGTGTTCGAGCGCCGCGGCTCGGCGTTGGCGCTTGCTCGGCGGTGCCGGCGACATGTCCTGGGCCTGCGCCTTGAGGCGCTCGTAGCCGTATCGCGCTCCGTGAGCCAAGTCCCGCCGTCAGTTCGGCCCGCGCGGTGGCGTCCAGGATGTCCGCCTGCGCCTCGCCGGAGTCGAGAAACCGGAAGGTGAAGCGGTCAGGCGTCAGGTCGTAGCTCAGGTCGCCTTCGGTGGAGCTCGCGCGCATCAGGTCGTGCTCGGGCGCCGCGGTCTCCAACTCGGCGCGCCGGGCGTCGGTGAGCCGGTCGAAGGCCCCTCGGATGGTCACGCGGAACGTACGCGGACTCATGCCGCCAGGCTGGATCGGTGCCGACGGCCGGCGCACCGGGTTTTCCGGCGGGGCAGGGCGCACCGCGCCGCACACCGCGTGCGTCCGCCGCACACCGCGTGCGTCCGCCGCACACCGGGGTCCGGCTGCCGGCGTCCGCGTCGTCCCTCGTCCGAGGGCTGAGACATCGCACGGGATCGAGTCGAGTCCCGGACGCGATCGCGCCAATCGCGCCGCGCGGGCGGGTGGTACGCCGTCCCGCCGGGATACCTTCCGGCGATGAATTCGAACACATTCGTGCAGCCCGAGCGTACGTCCGTACCCGCGACGCGTGCGCCCAGCCGCCGGACCGTTCTGCGCACAGCCGTCGCGGGAACGGCTGCCACCGGCTCGGTGCTCGGTCTCGGTTCGGCCTTCCCGGCCTACGCCGAGCCCGCCGGACCCCCGGCGGGACAGCGCCCGAGCACCCCCGACCAGGCGCTGCGCGAGCTCGCGGCGGGCAACCGGCGCTGGCGGACGTACCGGCAGGAACACCCGCACGAATCGCCGTCCCTGCGCGCGCGGCTCTCGCGGGCGCAGCACCCGTTCGCGATCGTGCTGGGTTGCGTCGACTCCCGTGTCCCCCCGGAGCTCGTCTTCGACCAGGGGCTCGGAGACCTGCTCATCGTGCGGTCGGCCGGCGAGGTGCTGGACGAGGCCGTGCGCGGCAGCATCGCCTACGGCGTCCTGGAACTCGCCATCCCCCTGGTGCTCGTCCTGGGCCACCAGTCCTGCGGGGCCGTCGGGGCCGCCGTCCACGCCGAGGAGACCGGCGAGTCGCTGCCGGCGCACATCCAGTACCTGGCCGACCAGATACGTCCCTCGATCGACCACACGCGGCACGGTGACGCCCGGGTCGACGCCACCATCGACGCCCACGCCCGCCACACCCGCGACCTGCTGTCCGCCGACCCCGACATCGCCAGGCGGGTGGCGACCGGCGCACTCGCGGTCGTCGCCGCCCGTTACCAACTCGTCGACCAGCGCGTCGACACCCTGCGCTAGACGGGGCCCCGAACGCCGGACCACCGTTCACGCCGCTCCTTGTGCCCGGTCCCGGTAGCGGCCCGGGGTGGTGCCGAACTCCCTGTCGAAGGCGTGGGAGAAGGCGTACGGGGTGCCGTACCCGACCCGGCGGGCGATCGTCGCCGGCGGGTCCGCGGTGTCGCGCGGCAGCGTCGCGGCGAAGGTCAGTCGCCACCAGGTCAGGTACGCCATCGGCGGCCGGCCCACCAGGGCGGTGAACCGGCGGGCCAAGGTCGGCCGCCGGACACCCGCTTCGGCGGCCAGGCGGTCGTTGGTCCAGGGGCGGGGGGTCGGAGTGCAGGGCCCGCAGAGCGGCGGCGGCCACGGGGTCGCCCAGGACGGCGGGCCGGGCCCCGGTCGCGGCGTCCGCCATCCAGGACCGGACGATGTAGACCAGCAGGAGGTCGAGCAGGCCGGGGGCGGCGATGCACGCCCCGAGCCGCTGCTCGCCCAGTTCGCGCCCCAACGGCGCGACGGCGGAGCGGAGTTCCGGATGCGCGCCCACCCGGTTCGGCAGGTGGACGACGGTCGGCAGTTCTCCCATGAGCGGGTGCATCCGGCCACCGCATCGACGAGCACCTCGTGCTGGAGGCCGCGCCCGGTCTCACACCCCGGCTCCGGTGTGCTGCGGCGGGGAGCGGGCGGTGTTCGTCGGCGATCTGCTGCACAGCCCGGTGCCGATCCTGGGGCCCGAGCACAACAGCTGCTTCTGCCCGGGCCCGGTACGGGCCGCGGCGACCCGCCGCAGCGTTCTCGAACGCGCCGCCCACCGACGGGAGTTGGTCGTACCGGCGCGCTTCGGTGGAGCCGGCGCCGTCGAAGTCCGCCGCCGGGGCGACGGTTTCCCCCTCGGACCGTGGGCGGTCTTCGAGGCGGACGCGCACGCGCGGCGGTGAGTCGACCGCGGCGACTGGCCGGAAACAGCGGGTCCGGAGGTGCCGCCACCGTACTGTGGAGAAATGCCTGCGGTAGACATCACTTCCGTCGCGGAGAACTTCAACGCCGATCCCTACGCCTTTTACGCCACACTGCGGGAAAGCGGCCCGGTCCACCAGGTCGTGGTGAACGACCGGCTGGTGAAGCCGAGCTGGCTGGTCGTCGGTCATGTCGAGGCCCGTCAGGCCCTCAACCACCCCGGTCTGCTCAAGGACTGGCGCGACACCGACCTGTTCCCCGACATCGCCGTGACGGCGGCCAACGCGAACATGCTGGAATCCGACCCGCCGCACCACACCCGGCTGCGCCGCCTGGTCGCGCGGGAGTTCACCGCACGCCGGATGGAAGCGATGCGGCCCCGGGTCCAGGCGATCACCGACGATCTGCTGGACGCCATGGCGGCCCGGCCGGAGCGCAGCGCCGATCTGATCAAGACACTCGCGTTCCCGCTGCCCATGACCGTGATCTGCGAACTGCTGGGCGTGCCCGATCTGGACCGCGAGCGCTTCCGGCACTGGTCCAACGAGGTGGTGGCCCCGACCGAGGGCAGTCCGGCCGGCGCCGCGCACGAGCAGCTCAGCGCCTATCTGGCCGATCTCGTCGAGGCCAAGGCCAAGTCCCCCGGAGAGGACCTGCTCAGCGCGCTGATCCGCACCCGTGACGAGGACGGTGACTCCCTCTCCGCGGAGGAGCTGATCGGAATGGCCTTCCTCCTCCTCGTCGCCGGTCACGAGACCACGGTCAACCTCATCTCCAACGGAGTCCGGGCCCTGCTCGCCCACCCCAAGCAGCTGTCCGAACTGCGGGCCGACTTCGACGGGCTCCTGCCCGGCGCGGTCGAGGAGATGCTCCGCTACGACGGCCCCGTGCAGAACGCCACCTACCGCTACGCGGGCGAGGACGTCGAGATCGGCGGCGTCGTCATCCCGGCGGGGGCCACCGTCCTCGTGTCGCTGGCCGGCGCCGACCGCGACCCCGCCCGGTTCGAGGAACCCGACACCTTCGACATCCACCGCGCGCCCCAGGGACACCTGGCCTTCGGCCACGGGCTGCACTTCTGCCTGGGTGCCCCGCTGGCCCGGATGGAGGGCCGCATCGCGATCCGGAGCCTGCTGGAGCGTTTCCCGGAGTTGGTCGAGGACCCGGCCGGCGGGCCCCCGGCCTGGCTGGCGGGCAGCCTGATGAGGGGCGTCGCCCGGCTGCCCGTCCGCTGGTAGCGCCGTGCGACCGGGCCGCCGCCCGTGTCCCGCGGCCCGGCCGGTCGGGCCCCGCCTCCGGGCCGGCCGGTGTGCCGCCCCCTGGCATAGGGTTTTGCCATGACCACGACCCAGCCCCGAGTCGCCCTGGCCACCTCCGGTCGTGGGATGGCCTACGACCCGGACCTGCCCCTGATGCTCCGCGCGCTCGACGAACGGGGCGTCGACGCCGTGGCGGTGGCCTGGGACGACACCGGATTCGACTGGGCCCGGTGCGCGGCCGTGGTGATCAGGTCGACCTGGGACTACGTCGAGCGGTGGCCGCGGTTCCTGGAGTGGGTCGACGCGGTCTCCGCCGTCACCCGGATCGACAACCCGGCCGGCGTGGTGCGCTGGAACACCGACAAGCGCTACCTGGGCGACCTCGCCGCGCAGGGGGTCCCGGTGGTCCCGACGCGGTTCGTCGCCCCCGGTGAGGAAACCCCGCTGCCCGAGGACGGCCACTTCGTCGTCAAGCCGGCCGTGTCGGCCGGGGCCCGGGACAGCGCCCGCTACACCCCCGCCCAGCACGACCTGGCCGCGAGGCACATAGCCGCGCTGCACCGCGCCGGTTCGACCGCGATGGTGCAGCCGTACCTGACCCGGATCGAGGAAGGGGAGAGGGCGCTGGTCTTCCTCGGCGGAGTCTTCAGCCACGCGCTGCGCAAGGGGCCGGTCCTGGGCGAGGCCGGGGTCATCGACAACGCGCGCGAGGCGCATCCCGACCTGGTGCCCCATCAGCCGTCGGCCGCCGAGCTCGCCCTCGCGCGGGCCGCGCTCGCCGCCGTCCCCGGGCGGGACCCCCTCCTCTACGCGCGGGTGGACCTGGCGCGGGCCGACGACGGGGCGCCGGTGGTCATGGAGCTGGAACTGGTGGAGCCCAACCTCTTCACGGCGCACAGCCGATCCGGGCTGGAGCGCTTCGCCGACGTCGTCCGCGACCGCGCCACCGCGGGCTGACCGCGCCGACCGGGTCACCGCGCCGACCGGTGCGGGCGGGCCGACGGGGACAGGCGGCCCGAACGGCGGCGGACTCGGCGCCCGGCGGGCCGTCAGGGCCCGGTGGTCGGAGGCCGTTCGGGGAACCGGGCCGGTCCCCGGCCGGGTCACACCGGGACATATGCCTGGATTCTCCTACGATGGGCGCTTTGTCGGTGGCCGCTGCGAGGAGTCCCATGTCCCAAGCCCCCGTATCCGCCGATCGGTCCACCCCGCGCGGGCGGCCCGTTCCGCACCTGCGTCTGCTCGCGACGGCCCTGCTGGCCGCCGGCGTCCTCGCCACCGCCGCGCCCGCCCTCGCCTCGACCCCGGCCCACGACGACACCCGTCACGAGGCCGGCGGCGGGTCCCGGCCGGGCGGGGCCGCCGTACCGGTCGGGGCCTCGCCCCTCGGCGGGCCCACCCTGCTCGGTGCCCCGGCCCCGCCCGGGGAGGCCGCGGTCCTCGGCGAGGACCACGCCCGCGCCCACGCCGGCCGCAGACTGGCCGCCGACGCCATGCGCGAGTACCCCCAGTCGAGGCGCACCGCCGGCCTCGAATCGCTGCGCTCCTCGCAGCAGCGGCTCAACACCCGCTTCGCCGCGCGGCTCTTCGGCCGCTTCACCGACTACTTCCCCTCGCCCGACTTCGGTGTGCACGTCGCCCAACTGCCCACCGGCAAGGTGCTGCTCTTCTCCTTCGAGCGGGTGGAGGTCAACCCCACCAAGGAGACCGGCCCCACCGACCGGATCGGCCGCACCAACGCCGGCCGGGCCTACCTCTGGGACCCCGCCAAGGGCACCGGCGGATCGGCGTTCAAGAAGGTGCCGCCGCCCACCGTGCTGATGCCCGACGGCACGTTCGTCCCGCGCCCCGCCCCCTTCTTCTGCGCCGGTCACTCCTACCTGCCCAACGGCATGGTCGGCGTCTTCGGCGGCAACGGCGGCGGTAAGGGCGGTACGGGGGCCAGGCTCTCGTTCGTCTTCGACCCGTGGACCGAGACCTGGTTCCGCAACCGCGACATGGCCGTGGGCCGCTGGTACCCCTCGGTCGTCACCGGCGCCGACGGCCGGCAGCTGATCATGTCCGGGCAGGACGAGCGCGGCACAGGGCACCCGACCCCGGTGGTGGAGCGTTTCCCGGCGCGCGGACACCGGGTGCCCTGGCGCCCGTACGACATCCCGGCGGGCGTCCCCGCGGAGCGGTTCGCGGCGGACGCCCCGTTCCGCAACGACTACCCGCACCTGTTCTCGCTGCGCGACGGCATGATCTACGGTCTCGGCCGCGACGCCGACCAGCAGTGGGTGTTCGACCCGGTGAAGGAGACCCGTACCGACCTGCCGAGGCGGCCGGCCGACTTCCGGGGCTACGGCTCGGCCGTGCCCCTTCCCGCCGGTCTGCGCGGTCCCGACTCCGTCCTGGTACTGGGCGGCGACCCGCACGACCCTTCCACCTACCGACTCAGCGGCGGAGCGTGGAGCACCGACACCCCCCGGGCGTTCGGCCGCACCCAGGACGACACCCTGATCCTGCCGGACGGCACCCTCATGACCGTCAACGGGGCGCTCGACACGAGGAACTACGGCTTCGGGCCGTTCAACCCGAAGGCCGACCTCAAGTACCGGCAGATCGAGCTGCGTGACGCGCGCGGCCGTTGGAGTCTGGGACCGGCCCAGCGGCTTCCCCGGGGCTACCACTCCAACGCCCTCGTCATGCCCGACGGACGGGTGATGATCACCGGCGACGAACTCCAGCAGATCGCCAACGACCCCGACATCGCGGACGGGATGGACGGCAGCGTCGAACTCTACGAGCCGCCCTACCTGCACCGGGGCCCCCGCCCCGCCCTCGACCGGGCGCCGCGCGGCGAGCTGGCCTACGACGCGGAGTTCACCGTCCGCACCTCCACCCCCGGGGACGTGACGCGCGCCGTCCTGCTGGCCCCCACGACCGTCACCCATGCCGTGAACACCAGTCAGCGCCACCTGGAGCTGCGCCTGACCGGGACCCGCGGCGACACCCTCACCCTGCGCACCCCGCCCACCGCGGCCGACGCCCCGCCCGGGTACTACATGCTGTTCCTGCTCAACGCCGAAGGCGTCCCGAGCACGGCGCAGTGGATCAAGCTGGGCCCCAAGCCGGGACGTCACTGAAGGCACCCCTCGGGGCGGGTCTCCGCGCGCGGGCGGCCCCGAGCCGCCCTCGCGCGGCGGGCTACTCGAAGCGGGTCGGGTCCCCGGCGCCGTAGCGGACGATCTCGGCCCCGCCGCCCGAGAAGTCGATGACCGTGGTCGGCTGCGTCCCGCAGTCGCCCGAGTCGACGACGATGTCCACGACGTGGTCGAGCCGCTCCTTGATCTCCCAGCCCTGCGTCAGCGGCTCGGGCTCGTCGGGCAGCAGCAGGCTGCTGGACAGCAGCGGTTCGCCGATCTCCGCGAGCAGGGCCTGGACGAGCGTGTGGTCCGGGATGCGGACCCCGACCGTCTTCTTCTTCGGGTGCAGCAGCTGGCGCGGCACTTCCTTGGTGGCGGGCAGGATGAAGGTGTAGCTGCCCGGCGTGGCCGCCTTGATCGCGCGGAACACGTCGTTGTCGATCTGCACGAACTGCCCCAGCTGGGCGAAGTTCTGGCAGACGAGGGTGAAGTGGTGCCGGTCGTCGAGGTCGCGGATGGAGCGGATCCGGTCGAGACCTTCCCGGTTGCCGAGCTGGCAGCCCAGCGCGTACAGGGAATCGGTCGGATACGCGACGAGCGCGCCGGAGCGGATGCTGTCGGCCACGTTGCCGATCGTGCGCTGCTGGGGGTTCTCGGGGTGCACATCGAAGTACTTCGCCATCCGCCGAGCCTACGGGATCGACCCGCCCCGCCGTTCCACGCGCCCACGCGTCACCCCCGGTCACGGCCCCCGCCGGCCCGGCGCGCTGGTCCGTCCGGACGGCATCGTGGCGTGGCGTACGGGCCAGGGGCCCGGCCCGGGGGCTCCGCTCGCCCACTGTCGAAGCAGACACCCCGTCCGCCAGTACGAGTGGAATCCTTGGAGGGCCACCGTGTCCACAGAACCCACCGGTCCCGGAACCAGCACCGCCGCCGACGCGCCGGGCGCCGCACCGCGGCCCGATCCGCGCCGCTGGTGGATCCTGGCGGTGATCGGCCTCGCCCAGGTCATGGTCGTCCTGGACGCCACCATCGTGAACATCGCCCTGCCCTCGGCCCAGACCGACATCGGCTTCTCCGACGGCCAGCGCCAGTGGGTGGTGACCGCGTACGCCATGGCCTTCGGCAGTCTGCTGCTGCTCGGCGGCAGACTCGCCGACCTGTTCGGCCGCCGCCGGGCCTTCGTCATCGGCCAGGTCGGTTTCGCGGTGTCCTCCGCGGTCGGCGGTTCCGCGGCCACCTTCGGTCTGCTGGTCGGCGCCCGCGCCTGCCAGGGCGTCTTCGCGGCCCTGCTGGCGCCCGCGGCCCTCTCCCTGCTCACGACCACGTTCACCACCCCCGCGGACCGGGGCCGGGCCTTCGGCGTGTTCGGGGCCCTGGCCTCCTCCGGCGGGGCCGTGGGACTGCTGCTGGGCGGCGTGCTCACCGAGCACCTCAGCTGGCGCTCCACCCTGTACGTGAACGTGCTCTTCGCCGTCGCCGCCGTCATCGGGGCGCTCCTGCTGCTCCCGCCGCAGCCCGCCGCTGCCCGGACCCGGCTGGACCTGCCCGGTACCGCCCTGGCCTCGACCGGCCTGTTCTGCTTCGTCTACGGGCTCGCCGGGGCGGGCTCCGACGGCTGGGCCTCCGTGCGCACCGGGGGTCTGCTCTGCGTCGGCGTCCTGCTGCTCGCCGCGTTCGCCGCGTGGCAGGCCCGCTCCCCGCATCCGCTGCTGCCGCTGCGGATCGTGCTCGACCGGGTCCGGGGCGCGGCCCTGCTGGCCGTGTTCATCGCCGGCGTCGCCACCTTCGGGGTGTTCCTGTTCCTGACGTTCTACCTCCAGCACACCCGCGGCTACGGTCCGGCCAGGACCGGTCTGGCCTTCCTGCCGATGTCCGGCGCCATCATGTTCAGCGCGATGGGCAGCGGCACAGCCCTGCTCCGCAAGGTCGGCGGCCGCACCCGCGTGGCCGCCGGGATGCTGCTGGCGGCGGCCGGGATGGCCTGGCTGACCCGGCTCTCCGTCGACGGGTCCTACGCGGCCGAGGTGCTGCCGGCCCAGATCGCGGCCGGCCTCGGTGTGGGAGTGGTGACCGCGACGGCCATGAACCTCGCCACGGCGGGCATCGCGCCCGGGGAGGCCGGAGTCGGCTCCGCCACCGTCAACTCGATGCGCCAGGTCGGCGGTTCCATCGGCACGGCCCTGATGAGCACGGTCGCGGCCGCCGCGACCGCCGGCTACCTGGCCACGCACCGGCAGCCCGGGCCGCTCACCGCGGCCCGGGCTGCTGTGGAGGGCTGTCACGCCGCGTTCACGGCGTCGGCCGCGGTCTTCGCCGCCGGAGCCGCCCTGACGTGGTCCATGCTGCCCGAGGGACTCTCGGTGGCGCGGCGCCACCCGAGCCCCGGGGAACACCGGGGATCAGAGGCAGTTCGCGACTGAGCTGCGGATCCGGTCGCCGGTCGAGAAGTGCTTCACCTTGCAGTGGTTGGTGCCGATGCCGCCGTCGACCTGTCCGTAGCCGGGTCCGATGGTCAGGACGGCGTCGTTCTGGCCGCGGACCTGGTCGTCGCCGGGACCGCCCAGGATGACGCCGGCGGATTCCGAGCCCACCGACTTGGGCTCGATGACGTCGTCGTTGGCACCGCCGAGGACCCGGCCGCCCAGGTCGACGTTGCCCGTGCGGATCACGTCGTTGCCGTCGTTGCCGAAGACCTGACCGCCGCCGCGCTCGTACTCGCCGGGCTGGCCCATCACGCTGCCGGTGGTGATCTTGTCGTCACCGTGGTCGCCGTAGACGGCGGCTCCGTGCGCCGCCGTGCCGGCGACAAGGGCGGTGATGATCGTGTCGTTGCCCAGGCCGCCGCGCACCGTCGAATTGCCGTTGCGCGGGAAGAGGTTGTTGACCTGGAGCGTGTCGTCGCCCTCGCCGCCGAGCACCTGGGCGTCGATGAGCATGCCCTTCACCCGGATGTTGTCGTTGCCGCCCTTGCCGTCGATGATGGCGTTCTCGACGTCGTTCTCGCACACGATGGTGTCGGGGCCGTTCGTCCCCTCCACGATCGGTCCGGGCCGGGCCTCCTTGCCGTTGACGTAACACCAGTGGGACGGCAGGGGTTCGGCGGCCGTGGCCGGACCCGCGGCGAGCGAGGCGGTGGTGGCCACGGTGGCGGCCAGTGCATACGTCGCGGTGCGAAGCGTGCGGCGAGTGCGCAGCATGGAGTCTCCCGAGCGTGGTGATGGGGGGTTGCGATGGGTGGAACGGTGTCCGGGCCGTGGCCGGTCGGCCGATCGCTCCCCGGACCCGCGGGTCCGTCGTCGGTTCGGCCGGTCGGTCGGGCGGTCAGGACAGGCTGTGGCGCAGCGGTGTCAGCTGCTCGATGTCGTAGCGCGCCCGCAGGTCCCGGATCGCCGAGGCGTCCGGTGAGGCGTTGCCGTCGAGCAGTTCGAGTAGCTCCTCGAAGTACCGTTCGTGGTCGGGCGGGGGTGAGGCCTGGAAGAACATCCGGGCCGGTTCCCCCGTGGGGTTGGCGAAGGCGTGCGGACAGCCGGGCGGTACGACGATGACCGTCCCCGGGGTCGCCCGGACGACCTGGCGGCCGTCGAGCGACTCCCAGCGTCGCCAGTCGTCGCCGGAACGGACGCGAGGCTCGAACGCCATCACGTCGAGTTCACCCTCCAGGACGTAGAACAGTTCTTCGCTGCGGGTGTGCAGGTGCGCCCCGACGTCGAATCCGGGCGGTACCACGACCTCGAAACTGGAGGCGACCCGCGAGTCCTCGCCGGTGACCTTGAAGGTGACCTGCTGGGCGGGGGTGTGCAGGGTGCGCCCGTGTCCGGGCGGCACCAGCAGTCCGTCCCGGGCCAGGTGCGCGGTCATGACCAGGTCACCGGCAGCGCCTCGGGTCCGCGGATGAGCGCCCCCGGCCGCCAGCCCAGCTCCTCCACCGGCACCGCGAACCGCGGGTCGGGGAAACGGTCCAGCAGCGCGTTCACGAGCAGCTCGGACTCCAGGCGGGCCAGCATGTTGCCGGGGCAGAAGTGCGGCCCGTAGCCGAAGGAGACGTGCGCGTTGGGCGTGCGGTCCGGCAGGATCTCGTCCGGCTCGGGGAAGACCTCCGGGTCCCGGTTCGCGGCGAGGTAGGAGACGTACACCGCCTCGCCGGCGCGGATGACCTGGCCGGCGACCTCGACGTCCTCCAGGGCGATCCGGGAGAGCCCGACCGAGTTGCGGTGCGGGATGTAGCGCAGGAGCTCGTTGAGCGCCGAGGGCCGCAGGTCCGGCGTGGCACGCAGCTTGTCCATCAGCTCGGGCCGGGTCAACAGGATGTACACCATGTTGCCGACGTTGTTGGTGACCGCCTCGCCGCCGATCTGCACGAGCAGGGCCACACCGACGGCCTCCTCCTCGGTGACCTCCCCGGTCTCGACGGCCCGGGCGAGCAGGCCGATGACATCGCCCACCTCGCCGTCGTCGTCGCCCGTGGCGCCGCCGCCGGCCCGCAGCCGCTCGCCCAGGTACGCGCACATCCGCGTCTTCGCCTGCTCACTGCGCTCGGCGCCCTGCGCGGAGGACAGGATCATGGTGGTCCATTCGTGGACCTCGGGGCGGTCCTCGGCCGGAATCCCCATCAGTTCGCAGACGACCGCGAGCGGGAACGGCGCCAGCAGCCGTTCCGTGAGGTCCGCCGGCGGGCCGTCGCGCAGGATCGCGTCGACGAGTTCGTCCAGCATCCGCTGCGCCCTGGTCCGCAGGCGCTCCACTCCCGCGGTCGTGAACGCGGCGGCGATGGTACGGCGCAGCCGCGTGTGGTCGGGCGGGTCCTCGAAGCTGACCGCGCCGGGAGCCGGGATGAAGTGGGGGGCCAGGCGGGTGACGTCGTGCTCCATGACGAGCTTGCGGCTGAACCGGGGGTCGTTGGCGACCATCCGCACGTCGTCGTAGCGGCACACGAGCCAGGCCCACCCACTTCCGTTGGGCAGTTTGATGCGGGTGATCGGCCCCGCGCGCATCAGCTCGGCGAGGACGGGGTCGAAGTCGACCCCGTCCAGGTCCAAGGCGGGCCAGTGCGTGACGGGTGGCCTTGAGGTGGCGGGGCCGTCCTTCAGCATCGTTCGGATTCCTCCCTCACGGGGACGCCGGCTCCGAAACCCAGCTCCCGAGTGAGATCTCGGCGGTGATGCCGGGTCCGAACCCCGCGAGCATGCCCTTCGCGGCATCGACGGTGCCGTTCTCGTCGAAGAGACGGCGCAGGGCGTCCAGGACCACGGCGCTTGCGATGTTGCCGTATTCCGTCAGTGTGGCCCGACTGAAGCGGAATGCCTCGGCAGGCACACCGAGGTACTTGCTGAGGTCGTCCAGGATGCGGGGGCCACCTGCGTGGATGATGTAGAAATCCAGTGCGGCGGCGTCCCATCCGTGCGCCTGGGCGAGGCGTTTGAGTGACGGGGCGAGCGGCTCCATCGTGCCCGGGACACGTCGGTCGAGCTTGAAGTGGAATCCGGTGGCCTTGACGTCGTACATGATCCAATCCTCCGTGTCGGGGATGATGTACGACCCGTTGCGGTGGAGGTCCATGCCCGTTCCGCCCCGGCCGCGGACGACGGCGGCGCCGACGCCGTCACCGAAGAGGCCGTTGGAGAGCAGGTTGCCGACCTCCAGGTCGCTCGGCTGGTAACACAGCGAGCAGAACTCGCAGGAAACGATCAGCGCGTTCGCCTCCGGGTACGCGGTGCAGAAGTCGTGCGCCCGGTTCACCGCGGCCCCGCCCGCCGCACAGCCCAGCTGGGCGATGGGGAGCTGTCTCGTGTCGGTGCGGAAACCCATCGAATTGATCATCCAGGCGGTCAGCGACGGCATCAGGAAGCCGGTGCACGACACGAAGATGATCAGATCGATGTCCTGGGGACGCAGCTGCGCGTCGTCGAGGGCCGCCCGCACCACCGCCGGTACCCGCGCCTTGGCCTCGGCCTCGTACACGGCGTTGCGCTGTTCGAGACCGGGGTGCTTCAGGGTCTCCTCGATGGGACGCACGATGTGCCGCTTCGCGACGCCGGTGTTCCGGATCAATCGCAGGGCCAGGTCGAGTTGCGGGTGATCGGCGTGAACGGACCGGGCCAGATCCAGGGTCTGCTCCATGGTGATCACGTGCTCGGGCACGTTCACCGTTGGCCTACACAGAGTCGCCACAGTCGGCTCTCCTTTCATTTCCCGACAAAGCCTCACGGACCCGGGTCGGTTCCGCGCGTCGGACTGAGCCGCTGGTGACGTGGGCCAATCCGGTGAGAGTCGCAGGCGCAGGCAGCGGAGCCGGCCGGCGCCGGGAAGGGATCGTCAGCCGGATTCCCGGCGTATTCGCCTACCGGGAGTGACTTCAAGGCTGGGAGACAACCATGACGACGGACCCCGACACGGCCCTCGGGTCGCGTACGGACCCGGCTCCGGACGAGCCGGTGCACTGCTGGAACCTGGACGACCTCGAAGCCCTGGAATTCGACCCGTTCCTCCACGCGCGGCTCCGGGAGGGCAGGGCCACCCGGGTGCAATTGCCGTTCGGCGAGGGCAGCGCCTGGCTGATGGCGCGCTACGCCGACGTCAAGGCGGCCACGACCGATCCGCGCTTCAGCAGGCAGGAACTGGTCGGGCGTACGATCACCAGCTCCTCCCCGCACGCGATCGCCTCGCAGAAGGCGTCCTTGAACTACGCCGACCCACCCCGCCTGAACGACATGCGCCGGGTGGTGGCGCGCGCCTTCACCGGCAAGAGCATGCAGCGGCTGCGGCCCTCCGCCCAGGCCACCGCCGACCGCCTCCTGGACGAGATGGAACGCCAGGGCTCGCCCGCCGACCTCGTCGAGCACCTGCACGGCCCCTTCCCGCTCGCGGCCGTCGCGGATCTCCTCGGGATGCCGCGGGACATGCGTGAGGGGATGACCTCCTGGGCCAACGTGATCATGACGCCCGGCCCGGCGCCGGAGCGCAGCGCCGACGCGATGAAGACCGTCCGCGAGAGCGTCGTCGCGCTCCTGGAACTCCGCCGCGCTGAGCCGACCGACGAGCCGGGCGAGGACCTCGCGGCCGTCCTGGCCGCGGCCGCCGACGCCGGGGAGATCACCGAGGCGGAGGCCGTCTCGCTGGCCACCGCCATCCTGGTGAGCGGCGCCCACGCCGTGCGCAACAACAGCGCCAACATGATCTACGCCCTGCTCACCCATCCGGAGCACCTCGCCCGGCTGCGCGCCGAACCGGAGATGGTCCCGCAGGCCGTCGACGAACTGCTGCGGTTCATCCCGCACCGCAGCGGCGTCGGCATCCCCCGGGTCGCCACCAGGGACGTCGAGATCGGCGGGGTCCTGATCCGCCAGGGCGAGGTCGTCTACTCCTCGTACCTGGCGGCCAACCGGGACCCGGCCGTGTTCCCGGACCCCGACACCCTGGACTTCGACCGCGGCCCCATCGCGCACATGGCCTTCGGCAACGGACCGCATCACTGCGTGGGCTCGATGCTGGCCCGGATGGAGTCCGAGATCATCGTCGCCACCCTGCTCGACCGCTACCCCAAGCTCGCGCTGGCGGTGCCGCCGGAGCAGATCGAATGGCAGTCGGGCGCCCTCATCCGCGGGCCCAAGACCCTGCCGGTGACCTGGTGATACGCCGGATCAAGGTGGTCCGCGGACGCCCGGACCACATAGAACTGGCGGCCCTCACGGCCGCCCTGGTCGTCCTGGCGCGCAGCGCCCCCGCGGTCCCCGAACACCACCACGGTCATGGCCACCACCGCCGCCGCGCCCACTGGGACCGCCACTGGCCCCTCGTCCACCCCGCGCACTCCTGGCGCGCCCGGCCCCCGCTGCACCCGGCCGGGCGGGAGACGACGTGACGACACGCGTCTCGCGCGTGTCTCGGGGGGCGGGGCCGGGGGCGGGCTCGGGGTCGTCTCGGGGTCGGGCCGGGGCCGTCCCCGAGGCGGTGCCGGGCGCCGCCCCAAGATGATCAGTACATGACCGACATCAAGTGGCCGGGGGCCGCGTTCACCGTAGGACCGCTCTGCATGACCGGCTACGGCCTCATCCGACTCACCGACGACGTGCACGGACCCGGCCTCGCCTGGTCCCTGAGCCACCTCGTCCTCCTCGCGGGCGTCCTCGCCTTCGTCCCGGTCTTCCTGGAACTGCGCCGGATGGTCGCCCGCGGACGCGGCGCCGCCGGCCGCCGGTTCGCGGCCGCCGGTGCGGCGCTCGGGCTGCTCGGCGTCGCGGCGGTGACGGCGCAGGCGGTGATCGACCTCGTCGTCGGATTCCTCTGCGAGGACCGGGGCGCCATGAATGACCTCTTCGACAGCGTGCGGAGCCACCCGGGGGTCACGCCCGTCGTGTACACCGTGGGTCCGCTGCTCTTCTACGTCGCCCTCGTCCTGCTGGTGACCTGGCGGGCGGCGTCGCGGCGAACCGGCGCCTGGCGCCCGGTGGCGATCGTGGCGGGCGTCGCGGTCACGGCCGTCAGCCTGGACCTGCTGCCCTTGGGCGGCCTGCTCTTCCTGCTGGCCCTGGCCCCGCTGGGCGGGTCCCCCCGCGCCGCGTCGGCCGGCTGACGCCCGTACGGCGTCCGGGCGGGCGCGCTCGGGCGGGCGGCGTTAGACGGGCGGCGGGTGCACGACCAGGGAGCGCGGGGCCCGCGCCGGGGTTTCGGGCGGGCACCGAGCGCGGCGGGCCGGTTCAGCAGAAAGCAGCACCCCATTCAAAGCGATACTTATGGATTAGGCGTTGTTACGCTTTCTGCCTTATGAATCTCAGGGTGAGGCGGGAGTGCGCGGATGAAGACGATCGGGTTGCTGGGCGGCATGAGCTGGGAGTCCACCGCGGAGTACTACAGGCTCCTGAACGAGCTCACCCGCGACCGACTCGGGGGCCTCCACTCGGCGCGCTGCGTCGTGTACTCCGTGGACTTCGCGGAGGTCGAGGAACTCCAGGCACAGGCCCGCTGGGCCGAGGCGGGCGAACTCCTCGCGGGCGCCGCCCGGTCCCTGGAGGTGGCCGGCGCGGACCTGGTGCTCCTGTGCACGAACACCATGCACAAGGTCGCCGACCGGATACAGCAGGCGCTCACGGTGCCCCTGCTCCACCTGGCGGACGCCACCGCGGACGCCGTTCGGGCGAAGGGGCCGCGCCGCGTCGGCCTGCTGGGCACCGCCTTCACCATGGAGCAGGACTTCTACCGCGACCGGCTCGAAGCGGGCGGACTCCACGTCCTCGTCCCCGACGCGCCGGCGCGTGCCCTGGTCCACCGGGTCATCTACGAGGAACTGTGCCGGGGCGTGGTGCGCGAGGAGTCACGCACGGCGTACCGGGACGTAATCGCGGAACTGGTGGCCGCCGGCGCCGAGGGGATCGTGCTCGGCTGTACCGAGATCGAGCTGCTCATCGGCGAGCGGGACAGCCCCGTCCCCGTCTTCCCGACCGCGCGCGTCCACGCCGAGGCGGCGGTGCGCGCGGCGCTGGCCTGACCGTCGGGGAGCCGGGTCGCCGGCAGGGAGAGACGGTGGGAGGGTTTGGAGGAACGAGGCCGGTGGTCTGGGCCGGCCAGCGTGCGCCAGGAAGTGAGCGGAAAGGTTCGGGCCATGAGCACGTCCGACGCGTTCCGGGCCGAGATCCACAGCACGGAGGCGGATCCGGCGGCAACCGGCGGTCTGCTCGACGTGCTGAGCCTGGCCGCGGTGGTCTTGGACGACCGCGGACGCATCGTGTTCTGGAGCCCCCAGGCCGAGGACCTCTTCGGCTACTCCGCGCAGGAGGCGCTCGGGAGCCCCGCGGCGGCGCTGCTGGTGTCGCCGGACAACCGGGGCCTGGTGGTCGAACTCTTCACCCGGGTGATGAAGAGCGGCCGGCGCTGGGCCGGCAGCTTCCCCATCCGGCACAAGGACGGCAGCACCCGCCTGGTCGAGTTCCGCAACATGCGCCTCCAGGATGACCTCGGGGACTTCTACGCCCTCGGCATCGCCACCGACCACCCCACCCTGCGGCGCGTCGAACGCGACCTCGCGCTGTCCCTGCGGCTGGTCTCCCAGTCCCCGATCGGCCTCGGCGTCACCGACGCCGAGCTGCGGTACGTGCTGGTCAACCCGGCGCTGGAGCAGATCAACGGCCTGCCGGCCTCCGAACACCTCGGCCGGACCATCGGCGAGGCGCTGCCGTTCCTGGACGTGGAGACCATCGAGTCCTCCATGCGGGAGGTGCTCGCCACGGGCGTGCCGCTGCTGGACCAGTACGTGGTCGGCCGCACCCCGGCGGACCCCGAGGACCGGGCGTGGTCGGTGTCCTACTACCGGCTCGACGATCCGGCCGGGCACGTCCTCGGCGTGGCCGTCTCCGTGGTCGACGTGACCGACCAGCACCGGGCCGCCGCCGACGCCGCCCGCGCCCGCCGGCGCCTCGCTGTGGTGGCGGACGCCTCCGTACGCATCGGCACCACCCTCGACCTGGAGCAGACCGCCCGGGAACTGGCCGAGGTGTGCGTGCCGCAGTTGGCCGACGTCACCACGGTGGACATCCTCGACAGCGTCCTGCACGACCGCCGCACCACCGGCGAACCCGTCGGACCGGCCCGGTTCCGGGCCCTGGCCGTCGTCGCCGCCTACCCCACGGGAGCCGCCGAGGCCACCGACCAGGCCGGCGAACTCGCCCAGTACGACACCGACCGCGTCGTCACCCACTGCGTGAACACCGGACGCCCCGTCCTGGTGGCCAAGGTGACCGGCCAGGACCTGCGCCGGATCGCCCGGGACGACACCGCCGCCGCCCTGTTGGCCGCGGCCGGGGTGCACTCCTACCTGGCGGTCCCCTTGGTGGCCCGCGGCGAGGTCATCGGCGCCGTCGGCCTGATGCGCGCCCGCACGCCGGCCCCGTTCGACGAGGACGACGTCACCCTCGCGGTGGAGCTGGCCGCGCGCGCCGCCGTCTGCGTGGACAACGCCCGGCTGTTCCAGAACCAGCGGCACGCCGCCCTCACCCTCCAGCGCAACCTGCTGCCGCACCAGCCGGCCCACCGGCTCGGCCTGGAGATCGCCCACCGCTACCAGCCCTCCGGGGCCACCAGCGAGATCGGCGGCGACTGGTACGACGTCATCCCGCTGGCCGACGACAAGACCGCCCTCGTCATCGGCGACGTCATGGGCAGCGGCATCGCGGCCGCCGCGACGATGGGACAGCTGCGCACCGCCACCAGGACCCTGACCCAGCTCGATCTCGACCCCTCGCAGGTCCTGCAGTACCTCGACCAGGCCGCCGCCGGCATGGAACACACGATCACGACCTGCGCCTACGCCGTCTACGACCCTTGGCGCGCGGAGTGCCACATCTCCCTGGCCGGACACCTGCCACCGGTCCTGATGCGCCCCGGACGCCTGCCGGAACTGCTCGACCTGCCCACCGGCGCCCCGCTCGGGGTCGGAGGCGTCCCCTTCCACACCACTCGGATCGCCCTCGCCCCCGGCGACCAGCTCGCCCTGTACACCGACGGCCTCGTGGAGACCCGCGACCAGTCCCTCGACGAGCGCCTCGACCTCCTGCTCGGCCTCCTCGCGGGCCCCCACCGCCCCCTGGAGGACACCTGCGACCTGCTGCTGCGGGCCCTGCGTCGCCCCGGGGACCACGACGACGTGGCCCTGCTGATGGCCCGGATGCTCCCGGTGGAGCCGGACCCGGGCCGAGCGGCTACGGAGCCGTCGTGAGTGGCAGCTCCCTGAGGGCGTGGAAGCGGAACGTGGTGGTCCAGGGGAGTTCGTCGGCCGGGCGGGCCGTGCGGACACCCGGGAACCGGTCGAACAGGGTGCGCAGGGCGAGGGTGATCTGGAGCCGGGCGAGCGGTGCTCCGAGGCAGTAGTGCATGCCCTGCCCGAGGGCGAGGTGGCCCGTGTCCGCGCGGTGGATGTCGAAGCGGTCGGGGTCCGGGTAGCGGGCGGGATCGCGGTGGGCCGAGGCCAGGCAGAGCAGCACCGTGTCCCCGGCCGGGATCGGGACGCCGCCGAACTCGACCGGCTCGGTGGGGAAGCGCCGGATCGTCGTCTGGATGGGCTGGGCGTGGCGCAGCAGTTCCTCCACGGCCGCGGGGAACAGCTCTGGTAGCTCGCGCAGTTCGGCCAGCTGCCTCGGGTGCGCGAGCAGGGTGAGCAGACCGTTGGCGATGACGTGCTGGACGTTCTCGCTGCCGGCCAGGAGGATCAGGAAGGCCAGCGAGACGAGTTCGTCCTCGCTGAGCCGGTCCTCCTCGTCGCGCGCCGCGATCAGGTCGGAGAGCATGTCGTCCCCGGGAGCGGTGCGGCGGTCGGCCACGAGATCGATGAGGAACCGGTGGATCCGGCCGATCGCCTCCACGAGCTCCTCGCGTCCGCGCGGCGCGAGCATGGCGGTGACCCAGCCGGAGAACCGGTCCTGGTCGGCGTCCGGCACACCCAGCAGCGAGCCGATCACGCGCAGCGGGAGCGGCTTGGCGAAGCCGGCGACGACATCCATTCCTCCCTCGGCGTCCATCCCGTCCGCCAAGCCGGTCAGGAGGTCGTCCACGATGTCCTGGACGCCGTCCCGCAGTTGTTCGACGCGACGCGGGGTGAAGCCGTGGGACACGAGGCGGCGCAGGCGCCGGTGATCGTCCGGATCGATGTTCAGCAGGTTGCGGTCGAGCGCCGAAGGCAGTGAGAACCCGGTGTAACCCGTGGTGGAATGACGCTTGTTGACGGACAGCCGCGGATCGGCGAGGGCTTCGCGTACGTCCGCCTCGTGCGTGACCAGCCACACCGGGGAGCCGTCGGGCAGCGAGACCCGGTGGACCGATCCCTTCTCGCGCAGCCGCCGGTAGACGGCGTGGGGGTCTCGCGCGAACGCCTCGTCGAAGGGCCGGGGCAGGGGCGCACCGTCCGTCGGCGGGCCGTCGTGCGTGTACCGCGTCATGCCTTCTCCAAAGGTGCCGCCGCCGTGGCGGGATCGGGGGCCTCGTACCGTCGATCTTGGCATCCCGTACCGCGGACTCCGCACCGGGGCCGGTTCTTCGGCCGGTATCCGCCCTACTCCGACGGGGACCGGCTCCCTACTATTCCGATGCGATCCGGAACCCGCTCCGCCGCGCGACCGGACGTCCCCCCACATCAGGCAAGGCCACCGACAACCGATCGGAGCATCATGCCCGGTGTCTTACTCGTGAGCGGTGCGACCGCCGCGCTCCTCGCCGGCTCAGCGCTGGTCCCGGCCGCACCCACCCCCTTCACCCCGCCGCCCGACAAGATCGTCATCGATGTCGCGTCCGTCAACGGCTCCGGATGTCCGCTCGGCACCGCCGCGGTCGCCCTCGCCCCCGACCACACCGCCTTCACCGTCACCTACAGCCAGTACCTGGCACAGGTGGGCCTCGGCTCCCAGCCCACCGACTTCCGCAAGAACTGCCAGATCAACCTGATCGTCCACGTCCCGCAGGGATACTCCTACGCGGTCGCGAGCGCCGACTACCGCGGCTACGCGCACCTGGAGCGCGGCGCGCGGGCGACGCAGAAGGCGTCCTACTACTTCCAGGGGTCGCCCGACACCGCGAGCAGGACCCATACGTTCAACGGCGCGTTGGACAACGACTGGCAGGTCACGGACTCCACCGACTGGGACCAACTGGTGTGGGCGCCGTGCGGTGTGCAGCGCAACTTCAACATCAACACCGAGCTGCGCGTCAGCGCGGGGACCTCGGACCCGACGAAGACCAACAGCTTCGTGGCGATGGACTCGGCGGACGGTGACATCCGGACCGTCTACCACTTCGCCTGGAAGACCTGCCCGGCGCGCTGACCCCGTCAGCCGCGAGCGGCGGTCGGGTACGACCGGGTGACGGCCCGGGCGTACCCGACCGCCCACCCGTTCTTGTCCTGCTCGGCCCCGCACCCCGCTCCCGGCTTCGTCCCCCAGCGCGTGGCCGAATCCGACGCAGGCGATTTCCGAGGCATCTCTACCCGGTGGTAACTTCCGCGGGTCGACCGTGCCGTCAGCCGCCGCGGCGGCTGACGGCGGTCCCTCCCTCCCGGCCCTCGCCCAAGGAACCCCTTTGCCCCGCACCGCACTTCACCGTCCTTCCGCCCTGCTCACCGGGGCCGCCGCCGCGGCCCTGCTGTTCGCCCTGGTACCCGCCGGTGCGGCGGCGGCCGACGCCGGACCCCCGACGCCGCACCTCGACGCGGTCGAAGGGACGCTCCGTCAGGTGTCCCCGGGACTGGAACACCGGGTCTGGGAGCGCACGTCCGGCAACACCCTCGACGCCTCATCCGCGGGTGGCGGCGACTGGCTCCTGCAGACGCCCGGATGCTGGGGCGACGACACCTGCGCCGACCGGCCCGGCACCCGGCGCCTCCTGGCCAAGATCACCGAGAACGTCTCCCGGGCCACGGGCACGGTGGACGTCTCCACCCTCGCGCCGTTCCCCGACGGAGCGTTCCAGGATGCCCTCGTGGCCGGTCTCAAGGCATCGGCGGCGCGCGGAAACAGGCTCAGGGTGCGCATCCTGGTGGGGGCCGCGCCGCTCTACCACCTGAACGTGCTGCCCTCGAAGTACCGTGACGAACTCGTGGCCAAGCTCGGCGCGGACGCCCCCGCCGTCGACCTCGACATCGCGTCGATGACGACCTCGAAGACCGCGTTCTCCTGGAACCACTCCAAAATCCTCGTGGTCGACGGCCGGTCGGTGATCAGCGGCGGCGTCAACAGCTGGAAGGGCGACTACCTGGAGACCGCGCACCCGGTGGCCGACGTGGACGCCGCCCTCCAGGGGCCCGCGGCGGCGTCCGCGAGCCGGTACCTGGACGAGTTGTGGTCCTGGACCTGCCGGAACCAGGGCAGCCTCGGCAGCGTCTGGTTCGCCTCATCCAACGGCGCCGCCTGTACGTCCTCATTCACGGCGGACTCGCCGACGCCCCCGCCGGTCGGCACGGGCACCGTACCGGTCATCGCCGTCGGGGGACTGGGCGTGGGGATCAAGCGCGACGACCCCGCCTCCGCCTTCCGGCCGACGTTGCCCACGGCCGGCGACACCAAGTGCGCCGTCGGCCTCCACGACAACACCAACGCCGACCGGGACTACGACACCGTCAACCCGGAGGAGAGCGCCCTGCGGACCCTGATCTCCGGTGCCGACCGGCACATCGAGATATCGCAGCAGGACCTCAACGCGACCTGCCCGCCGCTGCCCCGCTACGACATCCGCGTCTACGACGCCCTGGCCGCCAAGATGGCCGCCGGGGTCAAGGTCCGCATCGTGGTGAGCGATCCGGCCAACCGGGGGGCCGTGGGTTCCGGAGGGTACTCGCAGATCAAGTCCCTCTCCGAGATCAGCGACACGTTGCGCGACCGGCTCGCGCTGCTCACCGGGGACCGGCGCACCGCGACGAGCGCGATGTGCTCGACGCTGCAACTGGCCACCTTCCGCGCCGCGCAGAGCCCGACCTGGGCGGACGGTCACCCCTACGCACAGCACCACAAGCTGGTCTCGGTGGACGGTTCCGCCTTCTACATCGGGTCGAAGAACCTCTACCCGGCCTGGCTGCAGGACTTCGGCTACCTCGTGGAGAGCCCCACCGCGGCCCGGCAGCTCGACGCGCAGCTGCTGGCCCCGCAGTGGCAGTACTCCAAGACGACCGCCACCTTCGACTACGAACGCGGCGTGTGCCAGGGCTGATCCCCCACCGGGCCGGCTAACGCCTCCGGCGGCGCCGCAGCCAGAGACCGACGGCGGTCCCGGCGAGGGCGGTCACCGCCACGCCGGCCGTCGTCCACCACCAGCCGCCGGCGTCGCCCGAGGCGGCGGCGACAGCCGCGGTCGGGGCGGCGGTGGGGGCGGAAGCGGGGCCGGCGGGTGACGGGGTACGGGACGGCTCCCCGGACGGCGCGGGGTCGGTCGGCGACGGCTTCGGGTCGACCACGGGTACGGCCACCTCCCGCTCGCCGTGCCCCAGGGCGGGGAAGCCCACGTCGACGGAGACCTTCCACGTCCCCGGCGGCAGGATCTCGGCGGTGCTCCAACCCGCGCCACCACCGGAATCGCGGACCAGCCGCCAGGGGCCCGCGGTTCGGGAGCCGTCGACGCTCGTCGCGTTCACCGTGGCGGCGACCGCCTCGTCCACGGCGTCCCCGTCGTTCTCCCAGGTGACATCGGTGGTGAGATGACCGTCCCGCTGGCCAGTGATCACGACCTTGACGGTGTCACCGTGGGCCTCGGCGGCGGTGGGCACCGCCAGCGCGGAGGCCAGGGCCAGGACAAGGAAACCGGCGGTGGTCAGGGCCCGGGAGGAGTGTGGTCTGCGTCGCATCGTCGTGGTGCTCCCATTGCGGTGGGGTGGAGAAGAGGGGTGGAGAAGAGGGGTGGGGGAGGGGGAGCGGGGACGGTCGTCCCCGCTCCCCCGTCGGCGCGTGCGGCAGGTCAGCCGGCCTTCTGGACCGTCCACACCTGCGTGGCGCGTCCGTCCGCACGCTGGAGGTCGAGCAGCCAGTCCCCGTAGTAGGGCCGGTTGCTCACGGTCAGGGCGTAACCCCCGGACGGGTCGGCGACGGTCACCGCGCCCGCCCGTGTGGAAACCCGCCAGTTCTGCGCGGAGTTGGTGCCGCACGGCTGCTGTGCGACCCACACGCCGGCGGCCGGGGCGCTGCCGGCCTGGAGGCACTTGCCCGAGGCGGCCGAGCGGATGCGTACGAGCCCGCCGCCCGCGTCGTCGAAGTACCACTGCGGCGCGTAGCCGTTGGCCCGGGCCCCGACGAGAACCGTGCCGTCGGCGGTACGGCCGCCCCACAGTTCGGCGGCCATGCCGGTGCTGCCGTTGCCGAGCGTGAAGCGACTGCCGGGGGTGGTGATGCCTCCACCGGCGCCCACCGTACGGAAGGACGTGGTGCGGCCGGGGCCGCTGTCACGGCCGGAGCCGTCGCGGACGGACACCGCGACCTTGTAGTCCGTGCCGGGCTGGAGGTTGTAGATGCGCAGGACCTGCGACTGCGTCCAGGTCAGGTGTTTGCCGTTCAGCAGCACCTGGTACCAGAGGGCGCCGTCCACCTTCGGCCAACTGACGACGACCGAGTCGGCCTTGAGCTGACCGGCCGTGACGGTGGGGCCGCCGGTCGGGTTCTTGGTCGGCTTGGGGCTGGGCGTCGGCGTCGGGTTCGGGTTCGGATTCGGGTCGGTGCCGCCGCCCGAGCGCATCAGGAACTGGTTGTTCGCGATGTTCCAGTGCGTGGCCAGGTAGCTGCCCGGCTTCGGGTTGGTGTGGAAGTAGTCGTCGTGGTTGCAGTCCAGGATGTTCTCGGCCGCCTGGTTGGAGCACACGTAGCGCATCTGCGGGTAGTACGGGGTGTCCGAGTAGCACATCACGTCGTACTCGTCCGTGCAGTGCGCGCCCCGGCTGGTGTTCGGGGCGCTGTTGTTGACCGCGCCCAGGTTGTGGCCCAGTTCGTGCGCGGCGGTGTGACCGCCCCAGCACCCGGAGTCCGTACGGCCGTAGGACGGACCGAAGTTGCTCAGGTTGTCCTGCCCGGCGCGCTCGTCACCGTTGAAGGTGCCGATGCCGCAGTAGACCTGGGTGTCCGCGAAGATCATGTACTTGCGGTCGCGGCGGTCGAGGCCCTTGCCGGCCAGCGCGTTGTTGGTCGCGCTGAACTCCGAGAGGGCGGACGCCGGGAGTTCGATGTTCAGCACCGTCGGGGTGCAGTCGGCGGCCGTCACGTAGCGGATGTGCCGGATGCCGCCGGTCTCCTGGGCGCTCGTCGAGTAGATCAGGTCGGCGTCGGCCGCCCACTTGCGGAACGAGGCCACGTACTCGGAGTACCGGTCGCGGTCGGGGCCGTGTACGTAGACCACCTGGACGCGGTTGCCGGTGCTGCCGTCACCGTCGCACTGGACGGTCTGGCCCGCGGGACCGGCGGCGACGGCCTTGCCCCCGGACGCGGGTGCGGGCGCCGGGGCGGCGGTGGCCTTCGCTGTGCGCGCGTCGGCGGCGGGCGCGTCCTGAGGACGCCCGTCGCCTTCGGTGCTCGCGGGGGCGCCTGCCTCGGGGTGGGCCGGATCGGCCGCGGCCGCCTTCGTCTTGACGGCCGGGGGTATCTCGGCCTTGATGTCGACGCCCTTGGGCGGCGCGTCGGGGCCGTGGGTGCACTGGCCCGCGTCCGTGCGGTAGACGCCGACGCAACGGTCGCCCTTGGGAGCGGCCTTGAGGCCGTCGTAGATCATGCCACGCGTGTCCTCGTTGGCGGGCGCGCCCGAGAGGGGCGCCGGCTCCTGGTCCCTGGCCGGTGCGGCGGCCGGTGCGGGCGTCTGGGAGCCGAGTGCCTCGGCCTGTACGGGCTGGGCCGCCTGGGCGCCGTCGCCGAGCCCGGAGTACGCGAGTCCCCCCGAGATCGCCGCCGCCGCGGCAGCGGCGGCGGCGATGAGTATGAACCGCCGGGGTTTGCGCCGGTGTTCACGTCTTCTATGTCTGGTCATGCGCACCTCAACTCGTGGTCGGAAGAGTGGGTGCGCGGAAGCCTGCCAGACAGGCAGCTCGGAAAATTCGGACAAACGGGAAAGTGGTCCGGGATATCTGACCGTTACCTACCCGGCCGTATTTGATGAACCCTCACATGTCTTTGTTCACAAGGGATTTACGCGCGTCAACCCGCATTGGTCCAGGCCTTTTATGCCTATCTCGTTATTCAATCGAGATATAAGGCGGAACCTTGTTGACGGTAATTCAGTCAGCTATTCACCTATTTACTACCAGCCGAATTCCCGCCGTCACGAACGGTGAGTCCGCCGGGCCCGTCAGGCCAGGGGCCGCAGGCGCGAGGCGGCGTGGACCACCGCCGCGGGTGCCGAGGGCGCCTGACGGGCGGCCAGCGCGCTGCCGGCCCGCCAGGCGCGCCAGTCCAGGTTCCAGTCCCCGAAGCCGTTCCCGAACGGCGTCATCCGCTCGCCGCCGCTGTTCACCACCTCCACGACGTCCCCCTCCCGTACCGTCGCGAAGAACCAGGCGGCGTCCGCGGTGCTCATGCCGGTACAGCCGTGGCTGACGTTCTCCTCGCCCTGCGCCTCGACCGACCACGGCGCCGCGTGCACGTACTCGCCGCTCCACGTCACCCGCGTCGCGTAGCGCACCGGCATGTCGTAGAACTCGCTCGTACCGCGCTTGATGCCGACGGAGTCGCCCCGCATGCGGACCTCCAACTCCTTGCCCAGCACCACCTTGACGCCGGTGCGGGTGCGGAACCCGGCCTTGCCGGTGGTGACGGGGATCGTCCGGATGACCCGCCCGTTGCGGCGTACGGTCATCTCGTGCGCGGCGGAGTCGGTGACCGCCTCGATGCGGTCCCCGATGGTGAGGTCCAGGCCGTCCGAGGGGCCGCCGTACGCGTGATCGCCGATCTCCACCCCGTCCAGGCCGCTGCGGACGTGCACCACGGCGTGGGCCGGCCAGAAGACGCGAGGCCGGTAGTGCAACGTCGAGTCGTCGACCCAGTGCCACGCACCCTCCACCGCCGGCTCCGAGGTCACCTGGAGCGCCTGCTCCACCCGGGCCCGGGACAGGCGGTCGTCGGCCGGGACGGGCCGGCTGAGCGTGGCCGTCACGATCTGGCCCGCGCCGTACGTGCCGTCCTTCGGCCCGAACTCCACCGTGAGCCGGCCGTCCTCCTTGGGGGGCGCCGTGCGGAACGCCATCGTCACGCCCACCGGTGTCCCCGCCGCGTCCTGGGCGCCGACGCGCACGGTGTACTCCTCACCGGCCCGCAGCGGTTCGGTGTTGGTCCAGCGGCGGCCGAGGGGGTCGGACCCGCCGCCCACGTAGCGTCCGTGGCGGTCGTGGACGGTGACATCGGTGAGCCGCCCCGGATCGGCGAGCGCGATCTCCAGGGGCCCGTCGGCGTCCGTGGGCAATGCGACCGTGGGCGCCGACCCGCCCAGGACGGACCCGGCGCCCCAGGCCGTCGCCAGCACCCGCTGCTGCCGCCAGCCGTCGCAGAGCCCGGCCTGGAAGGCCTCCTCCACCGCGCACCGTACGGCGGGGCCGTCCCGACCCTCGTCCAGGGCCCTGTTGACCAGCAGCGTGACGGCCGCCTCCGCGCCCTCGGCGGCGAGCCGCGAGGCATCGGAGCCCACCGGCCGGCCCGGCGCCGCGGCCACCACGAGGGCGGCTCCGGCAACCGCGGCGAGCGCTCCCCACAACCTGCTTCGTCCTGCCCCGTGTGCCGACGTCATCGCCACGCCGCCTTCCCGGATCGCCAACGGCCCGATGACACCAGCAAAACGATCGAACGCCTTGATGATGATCATCCGCTCGGGTGGTACCGCCGAACGAGCACACAAGACAACCCGCACGGACCAAGACGCCGCGGAGCGGTGGTAGCTTCCGGCCATGGAACAGCGCATCAGCCTGGTCACCCTGGGCGTCGCGGACCTGACCCGCTCCCGGACCTTCTACGAAAGCCTCGGCTGGCGCGGACAGGAGACCGAGGAGACCGTCTTCTTCCAGGCGGGCGGCCTCGCCCTGGTCCTGTGGAGCCGCGCCGAGCTGGCGCTCGACTCCGGGATCGATGACACCGGACCGACGGGTTTCGGCGGAATCGTCCTCGCGCACAACGTGCGCGACCGCGAGGAGGTCGACGCGCTGGTCGCGGCGGCGCGGAACGCCGGGGCAACCGTCACCCGCCCGCCGGCGACGACGTTCTACGGCGGCTACGCGGGCACCTTCACCGACCCCGACGGCCACCCCTGGGAGATCGCCCACAACCCGGGATTCAGCCTCGCCGCCGACGGCACCCTCACCCTTCCCGACTTCGGCGCGGCGTAGCGGCGCCGTTCGGGGCCTGCTTCAGCGGTGGTCGGCGGTTCTCACGTCGGCGGTTCACATCGGCGGTTCTCAGCGGTCCTCGGCGGCGGCCGGGTGCCAGGGCGTGGTCCAGTCGTCCAGTCCGTCGTCGTCCCGGGCGCCGGTGAGGCCCGCGGCCTCGGTCAGGCGCTCCCAGGTGCCGTCGGCGCACCAGACGCGAAAGCGTTCCGCCACCGTGTGCCAGGGGCCGTAGTGCGCCGGCAGGTCCGTCCAGGACGCCTGCGTCGCCACCTTCCACAGCATCGCCTCGACGAGGCGACGCGGCGCGTGCCCGAAGCGGACGGCCGGCGGGAGCAGCGCTTCGACCGCCGCCCACGCCTCCTCCGTCAGGCGCCCGCGCTGGTCCACCACCGTCGCGCCGCCGGTGCGCATGCGCCCGGCGGCGATGAGCACCTCACCCGCCCGTAGGGCCTCGTGCGGGGTCCGGTGGTCCATGAGCAGGCACAAGGCGTCGGCCGTTTCCTCCAGCAGGCCGCGCAGCACCGGGTCCGCGGGTGCCTCCAGGGTGCGGCGGCGCACGGTGCGCAGCCGGGCGAGGTGTTCCCGGACGATACGCGGATCGGGCCGGGGCGCGATCGGGCGGCCCCGCGCCGGCGGGACGGTCGTGGTGCGGGCGCCGCGAATGGCGCCGCGCAGGGCCTGTCGGAGCCCGGCGGGCAGATCCCGGCCGCTGATCAGCGCGACGACGGCCTCGGCCGTCTGTCGGGGGTCGCTGCCCGTGGTCCGGCCGGTGTCGGCCAGGAGCCGGCCGGCCGTCCGGGCGTCGCAGGGGACGAGGGCCATGAGCACGCCTGTCGCCCGGTCGACCAGGGTCTTCACCGCGAGCGCCTCGGAGGCCGCTCCCGGCGCGTTCCGGGAGCCCGCCGTCGATTCGTTCATCCGCCCCGTTCCTCCGGCCCGACCCGCCACGCCCGGTGGCATGGTCTGTCTGTCTAGCACCGGCGGACCGTGCCACCGGGCGTGGCACGCCGAGCCGGCCGGGCCGTCCCGGCCGACTCCCACCGCCGGGAAGGCGCCGGGCCGGGCGTTGACGCGCCGTGTCGGCGGAGCGGCGCGGTGGGGCCGGCCACGACACCGATGTGCCGCGGCGCTCCGGCCACGCCCGTCCCGGCCACGCCCGTCCCGGCCACGCCCGTCCCGGCCACGCCCGTCCCGGCCACGCCCGTCCCGGCGAGGGTCGGCGCGGCCGACTGGACCTGCCCGGCTTCGCCGACGCGCCCCGGGCCGTGTGACGTTCCGCTCCGAGCGGGAACGCGTGCGCGGAATCCGTCTCCAGGGAAGGGACCCCGTGCGAGGACCTGAACGGGGGCGGTCAGCCCCGGGGCCTGGCCACGGCCGTGAGCCCGTAGTCCAGTTCGGCACCGTCGACGAGCAGGGCCTCCACGGTGCCGCTGGCCGGATCGATGTCCGCCTCCATGCCGTCGCCCGCGTACCGCGGGTACCCCGAGGCGCCCGTCTCGCCCGTCGGTACGACGACGGCGGCGCGCACCGGCTCACCGGCCGGGGACGCCTCCCCGGGGTTCTCGGCGTGGGTGGGGATCAGCTGGATCTCGAAGGGCTGTGGCGACGTGTCCATGGGGACGACGTTATCCATGCCGGACGGCTCAGCGGGGGAGCACCGCCGCCGCGAGGCCGGACGGGTGGAGGGCGCGGCGCATCGCCGGGAGGTCGCGGGCGGGATCGGCGGCGCCGAGGGCGTCCAGGGCCCCGGGAGGCAGGCGGTAGGCCTCCGCGGCGTCGAGGAGGTCCGATGCCGTGACGCCTTCCACCGGCAGGTCGGCGTCGGCCAGTAGGCCGAGGACCTCCGCACGGTCCACGAAGCGGCTCATGCCGCAGTCCAGACCGTCGTCGGAGAGACCCTCCGGGTACGGCGCGCGGGCCCAGGTGCCGTTCTCGTACCAGTAGACACAACCGAGTTCCCAGCCCTGGAGCAGGTCGCGCAGCTTCTCGTACGGGAGCCGGTCCGGGGCTCCCGCGAGCATGTCCACGGCCGGCTCGTGCCACTTGACCGCGCTCGACTCGTCCTCGCCGTAGAGCACGTAGCGGCCCTCGGCCCGGCGGGACAAGGGTCCACCACGTGCAGCCCGCGTCGTCGAGCTGCAGAGCGGTGCCGCTCAGCCAGTGGCCCGTGCGGTGTACCCCCCGACCCTCGGCCTCGGTGTTCGCCTCCAGGACGGCGACCAACGCCCGACGCGCCCACAGCAGTTCCGGCGGGGGCAGGTCACCGGGCCGTCCAGGTCGGTGGAGCGTCATGATGTCCCTGGATCTCCTCTGGCGCGGACGCGCGGGTGTACACGCCGGATCGTGTCTCCCGTCCCCGACATGCGGGCCGCCCCTCAGGGCGCCTTCGCCACCGCCGCGCGCTCCAGGACCGCGCGGACCTCGGAGGTGATCGCCCGCTCGTTGCGTTCGAACTCCGGCCCGGTCACCTGCTGCGGATCGTCCGGCAGTCCGGTCAGGACCGGGGTGTGCAGATGGCCGCCGGGCCGCGCCGGGGCGAGCTCCCCGCGCAGCCTGTTCGAACGGTAGGCCACCTCGTTGGAGAGGTAGCCGCCCCCGCCGCCCGCCACCGCGCGGGAGCCGGGGGTGGGGCCGTCGGCCCGGTCCACCGGAGCGGCGGCGCCCGCCGGGATCTCGGTGACCTCCGTGTTGAGGAGGACGGGGTAGGGGGCTTGGACGGCCGCGGTCACCGCGTCGGCGGGCAGCGTGGTGGCGATGAACTCGGCGCCCGGGCCGAGACCGGGGGCGGTCACCGGGTGTTCCCGGGTGCCGCCCGAGAGCGCGCCGGTGTTGTCGGGGTACGGGTCCGCCGACCGGGCCCGGCCGGCCCACGCCTCCAGGGTGAAGATGCCGGGGTAGCCCTGGCTGACGGTGGTGATGACGTCCGCCGCGGCGGGTCCGGGGGTCAGCATCGGGGCGAAGGCCCGCTCCACCACGCCGGCGTCGAAGTCGCCGTAGCGCACGGGCAGGACGACGGCGCGGACCTCGGCGGGGCTCCCGTCGGAGAGGGTGATGCGCCGGCCGTTCAGCCGGAGGGCGGCCGAGCCGGACGGATTCGCCCGGCGCGGCTCTGCGTCGAGCCCGAAGGGGTCGAAGCCGCTGATGAACACGCGCCGTACCCCGTGGCCGGCCCGGAACGCGTTGTCCGTCAGGCCGCGCGAGGCGTCCTCGAACCGGCTGCGCAGCGCGGCGCGGTCGACGGTGAACGTCGGGTTCCACCGGGCCAACTGCTCGGTCATCGCCAACCGGGCCCAGTACAGCGGCCGGTCGTCCCCGGCCGGCAACCCCCCGGTGGGCCGCTGCCCCTGCGCGCCGCGCACGGCCGACTGCCAGAGTGCCTCACCCCAGCCGTCGACCAGCCGGTCGGCCTCGGCGGCCCCGCGTACGCCGCACAGCGCGGCGGGGAAGCGCCGGACGAAGTCCCCGAGGCCGCCGCCCTCGATGAGCACCGTGGTGCGGGTGTCCGCGAGCCGGGCCTGCTCGGGGTCGGGGGCGGGGGAGAGGGAGGTACCGCAGGGGGCCGCGCCGACCGCTTGCGCGGGAGCGGCGACGGCGATCGGGAGGAGGGCGCAGAGAAGGGACGCGGCGGAAGCCGCGCGCCGTAAAGGGATCATGCGATGTGACATTACACAGCGCCGGCGGCACCGACCAGAGTGTCTCCGGACAGCCTCACGACCGGCCGGTGCACGCCGCCGCGACCTCGCCGCCGGGCCGTCCGTCCGTCAGCGCACCGTCGTCCGGCCGCCCTCGCGCTGGTGCGGGAACAGGGACCCCGCCGGGGCGGGGGAGTCAGGCGCGTCCTCCCGCCGGAGCGCGACCGTACGCGTTGGGGCGGGGATCGAGATGCCCTCCTCCCGGAACCGCTGGTGCAGGCGCTTGATGAACTCGTGCTTGATCCGGTACTGGTCGCTGAACTCGCCGACGCCGAGGATCGCCGTGAAGTTGATCCGGGAATCCGCGAACGTGTGGAAACGGACCGCGCCCTCGTGGTCCGGGACGGCGCCGTTGATGTCGGCCATCACCCTGTCGACCACTTCCAGGGTCACGCGCTCCACGTGCTCCAGGTCGCTCTCGTACCCCACGCCCACCTGCACCAGCAGCGACAACTGCTGCTCGGGCTGGGTGTAATTGGTCATGTTCGTCCGGGCGAGCCGCCCGTTGGGGATGATGACCAGGTTGTTCGAGAGGTTGCGCACCACGGTGTTGCGCCAGTTGATGTCGACGACGTACCCCTCCTCGCCACTGCTGAGGCGGATGTAGTCACCGGGCTGCACCGTCTTCGACGCCAGGATGTGGACGCCCGCGAAGAGGTTGGCGAGCGTGTCCTGCAGGGCGAGGGCCACCGCCAGACCGCCCACCCCGAGCGCGGTGAGCAGCGGCGCGATGGAGACGCCCATGGTTTCGAGCGCGACGAGCGCGCCCATGGTGAGCACCACGATGCGCGTGATGTTCACGAAGATGGTCGCCGAGCCGGCCACTCCGGTCCGTGACTGGGCCACGGACTGGACCAGGCCCGCGATGACGCGGGCCGCGCTGAACGTGGCGAAGAGGATCAGCAGGGCGGTCAGGGACTGGTTCACGATTCCGGCGATCCGGGCCGTGAGGGGCAGTGTCCCGGCGGCCACCGCGGCGCCGGCGATGACGGCCGCCCCCGGGGCGAGCGTGCGCAGGGCGTCGACGATGATGTCGTCCCCGCTCCACCGGGTCCGCAGGGCGTGCTTGGCCAGCCAGCGCAGCAGCCCGCGCAGCAGCAGAGCGGCCACGCCTCCGGCGGCCAGCGCGATCCCGGCCACCAGCCAGTCGTGCAGGACGAGACCCCGGTTCAACGCGGTCCCTCCGCTCCGCGCCGGACCGGGGGAGCGGCGACGGCCGTCGCGGGCCGTCGTATGGGGTGTGTCGTCACCTTGTCACCTGTCAGTTCGTCGTGCGGAGGCTCCCGTTCGGGCGGATGGGCGCCTCGGGAACGGGAGTTCCATCCTGCCCCATCGAGCGTGCCGGCCCGGCGGCCGGGGCGGGCCGGGAGGGGTACCGCCCGTCCGGGGCGCGTCGTCGGGTCCCTGGTTTGGGGGCCGTCTTCGGGTAGGCGCCGGTGGACGCACCGGAGATCGGCGGAGGTGGGCCATGGAAGCCTCGGACCGGATCGCCGGCCCCCTGGGGCGGCCGTACGCCCCACGCGCGGGGAGCGGCCTGGCCCGTACGGACCGACACGCACCTCGCCGCCGGGACCGACGTGGACGACGTCGACCGCTGGGTCCGGGCGGCGTCGCTCCCGCACTCCGACGGGGACGCCAGGGACATCGCGGTTCGCGACGGGCGGATCGTGGGCGTCCGCGGGCGCGCCGCGGATCGGGTCAACCGGGGTCGGCTCGGCCCGAATGACCTGTTCGGCCGGCAGGCCAACGCCTCCGCGGACCGGCTGACCACCCCCCTCGTACGCGAGGGCGGCCGGCTGCTGCCGTGTGACCGGGACACCGCGATGGGGCGGATCGTGGCCCGCTCGGAGGAACTCCTGGGCCGGCGCGGGCCCGGCTCCATCGGCTTCTACCCCAGCGGCCAGTCGTACCTGGAGGGGTACTTACCCTCGCGGTCCTGGCCCGCGCCGGCATCGGCACCAACCACCTCGACGGCACACCCGCCTGTGCACCGCCACGGCGGCCGAGGCGCTGAAGGAGTCCTTCGGCTGTGACGGCCGGCCCGGCTCCTACACGGACGTGGACCACGCGGACACCCTCGCGCTCTTCGGCCACAACATGGCCGAGACCCGGCCCGTCCTGTGGATGCGCGTACCGGACCGCCTCGACGGAGCCGATCCGCTCCGCCTGATCTGCGTGGACCCCCGCCCCACCCCCGTCGCCCGCAGGGCCGACGTGCACCTGGCGCCACGCCCCGGGACGAACGTCGCCCTGCTCAACGCCCTGCTGCACGAAATCATCCGCACCGACCGCGTCGACCGGGACGTACCTGGAGGCGCACACCGTCGGTCCTGTACCTGGCCGCGGCCGAGAACTCGCTGCACTGGGAGATGCCGGCGCAGACGGCCCGGGCGACCCGGGACTCCCGTCTCCTGGAGCTCGCGTCGGCCTGCCATCCCGGGACGCTCCGGCAGGTCCGCTGGGCCAATAGATGATCAAGACCCTGTCGCCGCAGATCCTCACGAACCTGTGAAGGGATCGACGGCCGCGCCGGGCCAGTCTGTCCCCCGGGCCCCTCATGCCCGCCGCCCCGCACGGGGCCGCGGCGCCGGGCCCCCGGGGTCAGCCGCCCTCGTTCGCCCGGCGTACGCGCTCGTCATCGGCCTTCGGCTGCGAACCCGTCCCCGTCCTGGACGGAGCACCCGGCGCCCGGCCGTGATCGTCCGCCGTGCCGCCCTCGTGCTGGAGCGGAGGCCGGTGCGGGGCCTGCCCGGCGGGCCCTTGGGCCTCCCGGACCGCGTCGTGCGCGGGCGGGTCGCCCGGAGGCCGGGAGCGCAGCGTCCGAGCCGTCCTCTCCGGGTGGGGGACCGTGACCGCGAGGCGGCGGAACGCCACGTCACCGGAGAGGTCCAAGCAGAGTACGGAGCCGTCGGCCCGTACGGACACGAAGTCCTCGCCCTCGGGGGAGCGCCTGATCCCCACGCAGCGCCCGGGGCGCCAAAGGCCCCTGCCCGGCGTGCCCCGCAGCGCGCGCCACCAACTGGACTCGACCGTCACCTCGCGCACCGCCGCGACCGGGACGCGGATGTCCTGCCGTCGACGCAGGGCCAGCCGCTCGCGCAACGACAGTCGGACGACGACTTCCGTGCCTTCCACCGACAGCCGGGCCATGACGTCCTCCTTCGGGGGCGCGCGGGTCCCCCGAGGGTGCGCCTACCCGGGCGGAGCCGCCCGCATGGCCCGGCCGGCCGGCTTCCCGCCGCCGTGGCCCGCCGCCGGACCGGGCCCGGAACGGCGAACTCCGGCCGGTGGTCAGCCACCGGCCGGAGTACTGTGCGTGTGACCGTGGGGTCAGCGGCCCTCGCGGGGCATCTCCATGTCGTCCTCGCCGCGCATGTCGTCGTCGATCGCGCGGTCGTGCGACACCTCACCCGGCTTGCGCTGGCGGCCGCCCGGCCGCATCGACCCGGGGTCCTGACCGGGACGCTGCCGGCGCTGGTGCTCCTGCTCCTCGCGGCCCTTGCCCGGCTGCTGGTTCTTGTCCCGCATACCGCCCATGACGGTTCACGCTCCTTGATCTCGTCGGGAGGACCTCTTTGGCCTCCGCTCCCACGACGCTGCCACGGTCCGCTACGGACCGCACCTTTTCGGTGACCGTGCGTGTGGTTCAGGGGATGCCTCGGCCTCGTGGTCCTCCTGAGGAGGCACAACGGCCCGGTAGTACCGCCGGGACCGGGGCCCACTCCCGACCGGGAGTGGGCCCCATCGCGCCGACTCGATCAGGCGCGGCTCAGCACTGGCGCAGTCCGTAGGCCGGGTCCTGGGGCGTGTTGACGTCGACGGCCGGGACGTTGCCCCAGGCGCCGTTGTCGAGCTGCGTCCAGTACCAGATGTCGTTCTGCCCCTGGTGCGGGTCGCCGTGGCCCCAGCACACGAACCAGTTGTACCCGGTGGTGAGCGTGCCGCGGGTCGCGGAGCGGTACGAGCGGTCCGCGTACCCCTTGGCCCCGACCTTGTTGCCGCAGTAGAGCCGGCCGTCGGAGTGGACGCCGCAGTCGGCGGCCGGCTTGGCGGGGGCGGCGCTCGCCGCGGGAATGGTGGTGGCGGTCAGGGCGGCCGTCAGGGCGGCCGCACCGGTCAGCAGGGCGAGCTTCTTGCGTGCGTTCACGGTGTGCTCCTCGGATCTACTCGACGTGTCGTTGGGATGGCGCGTGATGGCGGGTCAGGGACAGGTGGGGACGCCGTCCAACCAGGCGGGGCCCCGGATGTAGATGTTGGTGATCCAGGCCTGGTAGTCCGGCAGGTAGGACCAGGCGTCGTTGTGGTAGCCCTCGGCGTCCACGGGCTGGGCGTGCTTCTGGCAGCCGATCCGCACCTGCGTCGGGCCGTCGAACTTGTGCACCCGCGAGCTGGTCGTGGAGGGTGCGGAGTGGGTCCACACGTCCGTGCCCCAGGTGGAGAAGGTGCCGCCCTGACCGGGGTCGGCGCCGATGCGCACGGCCCCGTTGTAGTCCCCGCCGAGCCGGACGTCGCTGACCATCACGTGGGTGCCGGACTGGCGGGCCTCGACCATCTTCCCGGCGCCCAGGTAGACGGCGATGTGATGGATGCCGTTGTCCCCGCCCCAGGCCAACAGGTCGCCCGGCAGCAGCGGCCCGGTGCCCTGTGACGCGCCGAAGCGCGCCGTGACCCGGGACGAGTGGTACTGGGCGTTCGCGGTTCCGGCCAGGACGTCCTGACCGGTGGCCTGGGCGTAGGCGTAGCGGACGAGGCCCGAACAGTCGAAGCCGCGTCGCTCCGGGTCGTGCTGACTGGCCGGATCGGACGGGTCCACCTGCCCGTAGGTGGCGCCCGGCTGCGGCCCGTGGCCGCCTCCCCACGTGTACCAGACGCCGATCTGCGAGCAGGCGGCCCGCACCGCGGATTGGGCGGTGGCGGACCCGCCCGGCGCGAGGACGTCACAACTCCCCTCCGCGGCGGCCGCGCCCACCGCCGGGCCGGCCCGCTCGACCCGCGATGTCGGGGCGGCGTCCGCGAGTTGCGCCGTCGCCCCCACGGCGCAGAGCGCCAGCAGGCCGACCGCCGCGACGGACCGCCGCGTTCTGTCAAGGATGGTGCGCATGCCTGGTTCCCCGTTCCCCATGGTGGTCCCGACGCAGTCGTGGCCCGCGACGTGGTGCGCCCACTTCGGGTCCCGTCGCCGCCGCCTTCCGGGCCGATGGCCCGGAGCCCGCGAGGTCGTCCGGCGGCGTGCGTTCCGTCGGAACACGGCCACCGGCTGCGGTGGTTCGAGACTGGTGCCCGCCGGGCACCGCTGTCGAGACGCCACGCGTCGCCCGTGCCGTCGGGAAACGGGAAACCCCCCGGGAAACGGGCCGTTTCCGCAGCTCAGTCGGCGGCCGCCGGACACACGCCCCGGTAGGGCAGGTCGGGCAGCAACTCGGCCCAGCGGGCGGGGCCGGTGTCCCCCAGGAGACGGCACAGCGCGGCGGTGCGCTCCGACACGTCCGTGCTCCACAGCCGCACGGTCCCGTCGTTGCTGCTGCTCGCCAGGGTGCCCGGCCGTGTCGGGTCGAAGGTGACTCCCCACACGGCTCCGGTGTGGCCGCCCAGCGTGGCGGTCTGCTCGCCGCGCCGCGGGTCCCACAACTTCACGCTCTGGTCGCTGCCGCTGCTGGCCAGCACCTTGCCGTCGGGGCTGAACGCCACCGCCCGCACCGAGCCGCTGTGTCCGGAGAGGGTACCGGCCAAGGTCGGTCCGGCGGTGTCCCACAACCGGACCGTTCCGTCGTTCCCGCCGCTGGCCAGGGTCCGCCCGTCAGGGGAGAAGGCCACCCCACGGACCGAGCCGGTGTGGGCGCGAAGTACGGCACGCGGCGCCCGTCCGCCGGCCCGCGCGTCCGTCACATCCCACAGTCGTACGGTCAGATCGTCGCTTCCCGAGGCCAGTGTCCGGCCGTCGGGGCTGAACGCCACGGCGTTGACGAAGTCCTGGTGGGCGTCGAGGGTGGCCTCCCGTCGACCGGTACCCACGTCCCACAGCGCCACGGTGCGGTCCGCGCCGGCCGAGGCGAGTGTGCTGCCGTCCGGGGAGAACGCCACCGCGAAGACCGAGCCGCCGTGACCGGTGAGCACCGCCGTGGGGCTGCCGTCCGCCGCCCGCCAGGTCCTGACCGTACGGTCGGCCCCCGCGGCGGCGATCAGACGCCCGTCCGGGGAGAACGCGACGGCGAACACCGAACCCCCCGAACCGGTCAGGGTGGTGACCAGCCGGCGCCGGCCGGGTTCCCACACCCGTACGGTGTGATCCGCCTGCGCCGACGCAAGCAGACGTCCGTCCGGGGAGAACGCCGACTGCCACGCCTCGCTGAACGGCCGGGTGGCCAGGGCGGTCCGGCCGGTGTCCCACAGCACCACGGACTGGTCGAACCCGCCGGTGGCGAGCTGCTCCCCGGGCCCGGCCGCGACGGCGAGGACGTAGTCGGTATGCCCCGACAGGGTGCCGATCAGCTTGCGGGTGTCCGGGTCCCACGACTTGACCGTACCGTCACCGCCGGCACTGAACAGGGTGTCGCCCGTACGGCTGAAAGCGACCGCGTTCACGTCGTCGCCATGGCCGGTGAGCACCGCGCGCGGCGTGCCGTCCGGCAGGTCCCACAGCCGCACGGTCCGGTCGGCCGCGCCCGAGGCCAGCGTCCTGCCGTCCGGGGCGAAGGCGACCCCGAGCACCTGGTCGGTGTGACCGGACAGGACCAGCGGCCGTCCGGGGTCCGCCGGGTCCCACAGGCGCACGCTCCGGTCGACGCCGGCGGAGGCCACGCGGGAGCCGTCCGGGCTGAACGCCACCGCCATCACCGCGTCGTCGTGCCCGGTGAGCACCGCGCGCGGCGTGCCGTCCGGCAGGTCCCACAGCCGCACCGTGTGGTCGAGACCGCCGGAGACCAGGGTGCGGCCGTCCGGGCCGAACGCCACGGCGCGGACCGCTCCCCGATGGCCCGTCAGGGTGGCGGTGAGCCGCCGCGCGCCCACGTCCCACAGGCGCACCGTCCCGTCCGCCCCCGCCGTCGCCAGCCGGCTGCCGTCGGGCGCGAACGCCACCGAGGCCACGGCCCCGGTGTGCCCGGTGAACGTGCCGACCGGCCGGTGCCCGTCCGCGTCCCAGAGGCGGACCGAGGCATCCGAACTCGCCGAGGCCAGCACTTTCCCGTCCGGGCTGTACGCCACGGAGTTGACCGCCCCCGTGTGCCCGCGCAACCGTCCCGCGAAGTACTGGGCCTGGCTGCTCAGGAGCGCCCCGCGGGCCTCCGCGGTGGGGGCCGTGCGGTAGGCGGCGGCCGCGAGCAGCGCGGAGGCCTCCGGCTGCCCCGCCGCCAGGGAGCGCGACCGTACCGCCATGGCCTGCGATTGCGCCGTACGCCGTTGGTCCAGCGCCCGCGCACGCTGCTGGAAGGCCAGGGCCCCGGCCACCAGCGCCACCACGAGCAGCCCCGCCAAGGTGATCACCAGGGCCCGGCGGATCCGGCTCTGGCGCCGCACCGCCCTGCCGCGCCGCTCCTCCTCGACCTCGCAGGCGGCGATGAACTCCTTCTCCTCGGGACCGAACTGGGCCGGGTCCTGGCGCTCGACCCACTCCCGGACCCCGGCGAGCCGTGTGCCGCGGAACAGCAGGCTCGGGTCACGACCTCCCCGCACCCACTCGGCGCCCGCGTCGGAGACCTGCTGGCGCACCACGAGAGCCGCCCGGTCGGACTCGATCCACTCGCGCAGCCGCGGCCACGCGTGCAGCAGCGCCTCGTGGGTGATCTCCACCGACGCCCCGTCGGCGGTCACGAGCCGGGACTCGATGAACGCGTCCAGTACCCGTCCGCCCGCCCCGGCGTCCGCCACCTGGCGCAGCAGCCGGTCCCGCTCGACGGGCCGGCGGGTCTGGGCACCGGCGCCGTCCGCGATGTGCACGAGCCGGATCAGGAGTTGGCGCGCGATGCGCCGCTCGGCGGGATCCAGCCGGGCGAACACGGACTCGGCGGTGCGCGCGACCGCTCCGCGAATCCCGCCGGTCATCTCGTAACCGGCCACCGTGAGCGTTCTCCCGGCGCGCTGTTGCCAGGTGCCGAGCAGCGCGTGGGCCAGGAGCGGAAGAGAGCCCGCGTGCGCCGCCGAGCGGTCCCCGAGATCGCGCAACAGCAGCTCGACCAGGCCGACCTCCAGGTTCAGCCCCGCCCGCCCCGCGGGCTCGCAGATGGCCTGGCGCAACTGCCCGTCGGACATCGGGCCGAGGGCGAACAAGCCGTTGGTGAAGACCTCCACCAGCTCCGGGTGGTCGAGGCAGTGCCCGCAGAAGTCGGCCCGCATCCCGATGACGACGGCGACGACGGCGGAGGCCGCCAGCGAGTGCAGCACGCGGACGAAGGCCCCGCGCTCCCGGTCGTCCTCGCAGAGCGTGAACACCTCCTCGAACTGGTCGACGACGAGGACCAGTCCGGGCCGGCCGGCGGAGTCCGCCGCCGCTTCCGGCAGCCGGTCCGGGCGACCGACCAGTTCTTCGGGGGTGATCCCCGCCGCCGGGGCCCCCAGCACGTCCGCCGCGCAGCGCAGCAGCTCCTTGAGGGGGTGCGCCCCCGGCGCGCACACCACCACCGGCCAGTCCCGCGACCCCGCGACGGGCAGGGCCCCGCGGCGCAGCGCCGGCAGCAGCCCGGCGCGCAGCAGCGAGGACTTCCCGGCCCCCGACGGGGCCACCACCGCCACCGCGCCGCGCCCGATCCGCTCGGCGAGCCGCCCGGTCAGCTCGGCGGTGGCCCTCGCGCGGCCGAAGAACCACTCGGCGTCCCGGGGCCCGTAGGCGGCCAACCCCCGGTAGGGGCAGGGCGCGCCGGACCCCTCGGGGGCGACCCCGTCGTCCCCGGTGCGGGCCGGGGGGACGGCCGGTACCGGGGGGACGGCCGCCACCGGGGGAACGAGGCGCACCAGTTCACCGCCCGCGCCGAGCGCCTCGTCACATCTGCGGGCGACGTCGGGGGTGGGTGGCTTCCGCCCGTTCTCGATCTTGCTGAGATAACCCTTGCTGTAGTGGATCGAGCGGGCCAGCTCCGAGAGCGACACATTGCGCCGCCGGCGCAGGCGTCGTAGCTCGGCCGCGAATCCGTCCGTGGTCTCGTCGTCCGTCGGCACGGGGCGTACCTTCCCTCGCGGGCGGAACGTACGCCTGATGGGGAACGAGTTCGTCCGCTCCGGTGGCCGATCCGAACGACGGCCCGTCAGCCGGGCGCCACCATGCGGGAACGGGGCCCGATCTGCGTAGGCTGCGACCATCGCTTCGCCCTCCGAGCCCAGTTGAGGAACCACGTGTCCCTGACCGTAAACCGTCGCCTGGCCGTCAGCGCGGCCCTGATCACGGTGATGACCGGGCTCGCGCCCGCCACCGCGTACGCCGCCCCTTCCGCGCCGACGCTCCCGAGCGCCACGGCGGCGCCCGACGCGGAAGCCCTGTCGCAGGCCTTGCGGAACACCACCGCCGCCGGTGCCCCCGGCGCCATGGTCCGCCTCACCGGCCCCTCGGGCGTGCGGACCCAGGCCGTCGGGGTGCAGGACCGGGACACCGGCGCCCCCATGGACGTCAACGCCCGCTTCCGGATCGGCAGCGTCACCAAGACGTTCTCCACCGTGGTGCTGCTCCAGATGGTGAACGAGGGCAAGATCGGTCTGGACGTCCCGGTCGACCACTACCTGCCCGGCCTGCTGCCCGACGACCGGATCACGGTCCGTCACCTGCTCACCCACCGCAGCGGACTCGCCGACTACACGAACACGATGTTCGACCGGACCGTCCCGGGCTTCGAAGCGGTCCGCAACAAGGTGTTCGGCTACCGCGACTTGGTGGACCTCTCCCTGCGCGAGCCGCGCACCGCCGAACCGGGCGCGGCGTACCAGTACTCCAACACGAACTTCGTCGTCGTCGGCATGCTCATCGAGAGGGCCGGCGGCCACCCGGTCGCCGTGGAGTACGAGCGGCGCATCATCAAGCCGCTGAAGCTCAAGAACACCTCCTACGTGCATCCCCGGACCGAGATCAAGGGCCCGCACGCGCACGGTTACCTGCATCCCGACGAGGAAGCGGCGCCGCTGGTCGACTCCACCGAACAGACCGTCTCCTGGGCTCAGTCCGCCGGTGCGATGATCTCGAACGCGGCCGACCTCAACACCTTCGTCTCCGCCCTGCTGGGCGGCAGACTGCTGCCCGCCCGCACGCTGGACGACATGCTCAAGATGACGCCCACCGACGCGTCGAACACCCGCTTCTACGGTCTGGGCCTGCGCCGCTACGACCTCTCCTGCGGCACCTCGGTGTACGGCCACACGGGAACGGTCCAGGGCTTCTACACCTACGCCTTCGCCACCCGCGACGGCGGACGCACCCTCGCCGCCATGGCGAACACCTCCAACCGGGGCCAGGCCAACACGGCGCTCGGCGGCACCCTCGAAGCGGCGTTCTGCGGCAAACCGCCCACCACCGCCAAGGGCGCCCCCCTCCGCGGTTTCGCCGCCCTCCCCGCCGACGCGGACCTGCCCGAACGCGGCCGGGCGAACTGATCCCGTTCCGGCCGGGGTGCCCTGCGGCGCGTCCTCACCGCTCCGGCGGGGCCGGGACGGTACCTCTTGAGGGGGGCCGCCGCCGGCGCCCCGGCATCGGGCGAGGGACGGAGCGCGGCTGTGCGGGATTCGACGGGTGATGCCCTGGGCGCGCCGTGCTGGGTGAGTCTGGCGACGCGGGATCTGGAGGCGGCCCAACGCTTCTACGGGGCGGTGCTCGGCTGGTCGTTCCGGCCGGGCGGCCTCGGGGAGGGCCTGGCCGTCGCCGAGGTCGAGGGCGCGCCGGTCGCGGGGATCGGGGCCCTGGCGGGGGAGCTGGAGGTGCCCGCGGCCTGGACGGCCTACTTCGCGGTCGAGAGCGCCGACGAGACGGTGTCCCGCATCCGCGAGCGCGGCGGGACGGTGGGTGTCGGGCCCGTCTCCTTCGAGACCGGCGGACGCGGCGCCCTGTGCACCGACCGCGACGGCGCCGTGTTCGGGATCTGGGAGGGCATCGTCTTCTCCGGCTGGCGCGTGGGCTCGGGCCACGCGCCGGCCTGGCTGGAACTGCTCACCCTGAACGCCTTCGACGCGGCCCTCTTCTACGGCGAGGTGCTCCGGTGGACCGACGGGCCCTGCGAGATCTCCTACGAGGACGATCAGGTCGTCCTGCGCCACCTCGGCGAGCCCGTGGCCCGGCTCAACAGCGGCCCGGTGGAGACGGCCGCGCTTCAGCCGCAGGTCCGGCCGCGCTGGCGGGTGCACTTCCGGGTCCCCGCGCTGGAACCCGCCATGGAGGCGGCCGCCGCACTGGGCGGACGCGTCATGTCGGACATCGAGCAGAACGCGTCCGAACGCTGGGCCGCGCTCCGCGACCCCGACGGCGCGCTGTTCACGGTCACGGCGTCCCTGTCGGACGCCGACTAGGGGTTCGTCGTCGACTGGGGGTTCGTCGTCGAGGGGCGCCGGGACGGGGGCGCCACCGCCCGCCGCCACCGTCCCGGTGCGAGCCCACGCGACCCTTGTCAGCGGGGCGTCACTCCGCCCGGCGCTTGTCCTCCTCGGTCCACTCGCGGGTGTCGCGCGGTTCGACGTACGGCTCCTGATCCGGCGGGAGACCGCCCGCGATCGCCCGCGCCCGGCTCATCTCGGCGTCGAACTCCAGACCGAGGAGGATGGCCAGGTTGGTGATCCACAGCCAGATCAGGAAGACGATCACACCGGCCAGCGTGCCGTACGTCTTGTTGTAGGAGCCGAAGTTCGCGACGTACAGCGCGAAGCCCGCGGACGCGATGATCCAGATCAGCAGTGCGAGGAAGCTGCCGGGGGTGACCCAGCGGAACCCGCGGCCCTTCGCGTTGGGCGCGGCCCAGTACAGCACCGCGATCATGATCGTGACGAGGATGACCAGCACGGGCCATTTCGCGATCGACCACACGGTGACGGCGGTCTGCCCGAGACCCAGCGCGTCCCCCGCCCGCCGGGCCAGGCTCCCGGTGAACACCACGATCAGCCCGCTCGCGCAGGCCATGACCAGCAGCCCCACCGTCAGGGCGAAGCGCAAGGGCAGCACCTTCCACACGGGCCGCCCCTCGGGCACGTCGTAGACGGCGTTCGACGCGCGGATGAACCCGGCGACGTACCCGGACGCCGACCAGATCGCCGCGATCAGACCGACGACGGCGATGACCGAACCCAGCCCCGCGCCGCCCTGGAGCTGACGGACCGCGTTGGAGATGATGTCCCGCGCGGAGCCGGGGGCCAGCTTCTGGAGGTTGTCCAGCACCGACTGGGTGGCCGACTTCCCGGCCACGCCCAGCAGCGACACCAGCACCAGCAGCGCCGGGAACAGCGACAGGACGGCGTAGTAGGTCAGGGCCGCGGCCCGGTCGGTGAGCTCGTCCCTCTGGAACTCCCGGACGGTCCGTTTCAGCACGGCCACCCAGGACTTGCCGGGCAGGTCCGTGGGCTCGTCCGGCGCCCTGCGCTCCACCTCGGGGCCGGGGCCGGGACCGGGGCCGTCACCGGGACCGCGGCCGTGACCGTCGTCGGGACTGCGGCCGGGGGCGGGGTCCACGGGCCGGGCCCGGCCGTCGCGGTCGCCGCTGTCGCGCGGAGCTGGAGTGTCGTTCATGCCAGGCGGATGTCCACTGGCGGGCGGGCGAAACCTCGTGTGGGTCCGGGCCGACCGGCCGCGTCGGACCCTCGTTTGCGGGCATACGCGGGAACACGGCGACGGCAGAACGCCGAGCCCGGCGGAAGGCGGCGCGGATGTGGACGACGACGGCCGGTGAGCACGTTCCGGCAGGCCCGGTATGGCTGCACCTGGCGCTGATGGCCGTGGCCATGCTCATCCTGGTCTACAACCTCAGGCGGAGCAGCCGCTGATCTCGGGGGCGGGCGGGCGCCCGCCCCCGAGCCACAGCACCGAACATGACCCACAGGACCCACAGGAGACAGACATGGAATCGACTGTTCCCGTCCCCTCCCCCCTCCTTGAGGAAGCCAGGACCGCGCTGCGCGACGTCGGCGACCCCGCGGCCCGCGCCCTGGTCCTCGCGGTACTCGCCGCGGCGCGGGAACTGCAGGACCTGGCCGGGAGCGCCGAGCGCCTCGACGCCCGCCTGGAGTCCCTCAACCAGTACCTCGGAGCCATCGCCAACAAGCCGTAACCCCTCGCCCGCACCCCCGGGCCGCGCATGGGACCCACGGCGCGGGGCAGCCGCCCACCATCGGTACGAAGCGAGGAACGGAAGTGGTGCGGGTGCGTCTGCGCAGCGTCGGGGTGGAGGAGGAACTCCTCCTGATCGGATCGGAGAGCGGTGAGCCGCTCTCGGTGTCGGGCGCGGTTCTGGCCGAGGCGGAGCGGCACGGTGTGGGTGAGGAGGAGGGCACCTTCGAGACGGAGCTGATGCGCGAGCAGCTGGAGTTCTCCACCAAGCCGGTGACGGAGATGGGAGAGCTGGCCGAGGAGATCGTCAGGTGGCGTTCCGAGGCCGCCCGGCACGCCGCCAAGGCCGGCGCCGAGGTGGCCGCGCTCGCCACCTCACCACTGCCCGTACTGCCCTCGACCAGCCCCGGGGAACGCTACCGGTGGGTCGCGGAGCGTTTCGGCCTCACGGCGCAGGAACAGCTGACATCAGGCTGTCACGTGCATGTCGGCGTCGACTCCGACGAGGAGGGGGTGGCCGTGATCGACCGCATCAGGCCGTGGCTGCCCGTCCTCACCGCCATCAGCGGAAACTCCTCCTTCTGGCAGGGCCAGGACAGCGGGTACGGCAGCTACCGCAGCCGGGTGTGGAACCGGTGGCCCTCCGCGGGGCCGACGGAGATCTTCGGCAGCGCCGACCGGTACCACGAACAGGTGTCCGCCATGGTCGCCACCGGGGTGCTGCGCGACAAGGGCATGATCTACTTCGACGCCCGGCTCGCGGCGAACTACCCCACCGTGGAGATCCGCGTCGCGGACGTCTGTCTGGAGCCCTCCACCACCGTCCTGCTGGCGAGCCTCGTCCGGGGACTCGTCGAGACGGCGGCGCGTGCCTGGGAGGCCGGCGAGCCCCCGGCGCGCATCGGCGTGGGCCTGCTGCGGCTGGCGTCCTGGCGGGCGGCCCGCTCGGGCATCGACGGGCCCCTGGTCCATCCGGCGACGATGCTGGAGGCGCCGGCCCGCGATGTGGTGGACGCGCTGTTCGAGCACGTCCGCGAAGCCCTGGAGGACCACGGGGACGCCACGGCGGTCCGGCGCGGCATCGAGGAACTCTTCGCGCGCGGCAACGGGGCACGCGTCCAGCGCGAACTCCTGCGCGCCACCGGGGACCTGGGCGCGGTGGTGCGGGAGTGCGCCCGCATCACCACCTCCTCCGCCCCCACCACCACGTGACACCGCCCCCACGGCCCACGAACCGGCGCCCTGCCCCTCTCGCCGAGGGGCAGGGCGCCGGTTCACGGGGGAGCCGGCCGTCAACCGGCCAGGACCGAGTCGTCGAGGGTGCGGGCGCCCGGGAGCCGGTAACGGGCGGCCGCCAGCGCCGCGTCCACACCGGAGGTCCCCGTCGCTACGCACAGGGCGTGCACGACGTCGTCCATACGGCCGCGGATCTCGGGGGTGTCGTCCTGGGCGCACAGGACCGCCAGCGCCCAGTAGCGCTCGACGAGACCGGAAAGCACGGCCGGGTGGGCCATCAGCATGGGCGGAGTCCTTTCGGGAAGCCGGACGATCTTGGCCCTCGGCTGCCCCGGTTGTCCGGCGCTACACCTGCCCCGGGCACCCGATCCCCGGCGCCGGCCGCCGGGGATGCCCCGGTCCGCGCGGGGTAACCGCGTCGGCAGGACACGACACCCCGACGAACGAGAGGACCCGGTGAGGATGATGGCGATGAGGGCAGTGGGATGGGCCCGCTCCTTTCCGGTGTCGAACGGCGTCCGGGCGGCCAGGCAGTGGACCGCGGAGCACCTCTCGTCGCTGGACTGGGCCCCCCACGCCCCGGACACCGTCCACTCGATCCTGCTCAGCGTCTCCGAACTGGTCGCGAACGCCCATGTGCACGCCGCCGAGACCGCGCACCTCGTCCTGACGTGGGACGGTCAGTGCCTGCACGTGAGCGTGGCCGACGGAGATCCGCGACTGCCCCGGCCCCGGGAGGCGGACGCGAACGCCACCTCGGGCCGGGGCCTGGGCATCGTCGACGCCCTCGCCGACACGCTGGACGTCCACGCCTTCCACGGAGGCAAGGCCATCAGCGCCTGCTTCCACCCGCCGGAGGTGCCCGACCCCCACGGCGAGCCCGTCCCCGAGTGACCACCGGCCGGCCGGCCCGGTCGCGTGGCGACGGGGACTGATCCTCAGCGCACCTGGATGCCGATCAGGCAGGTGTCGTCGTCGGTGTCCGACCGGCTGTGCGTCAGCAGCCGGTCGAGCCGTTTGTCCAGGGTGTCCGCCTCCCTCCCCGCGAGGGAGAGGAGCTGGGACAGGGAGTCCGTCACGGAGACGTCGCGGCGCTCGACGAGCCCGTCGGTGTACATCAGCAGCGTGTCCTCGGGCTCCAACCGCACCTCCTCCTCCTCGAAGACGACCTCCGGCAGCGCCCCGAGCAGCAGGCCCTGGGCCATCGGGAAGGCCTGCGCGCTCGTGCCCCGCACGAGGACCGGCGGCAGGTGCCCGGCGCGCGCCCAGCGCAGGACCCGCGTCCGCGGGTCGTAGACGCCGCACACGGCGGTGGCGGTCACGTTGCTGGTCAGGTGGTGGGCGACGGTGTTGAGCCAGGACAGGAGCTGCGCGGGCCCGGCCCCGGTCACCGCCAGCCCCCGCAGGGCGTTGCGCAGGATGACCATGCCCGTGGCCGCCTCGATGCCGTGCCCGGCGACGTCCCCCACGGACAGCAGCACCTTGTCGTTGGGCAGGACGACCGAGTCGTACCAGTCGCCGCCCACCATCGCCTCCGACTCGGCGGGCCGGTAGCGCACCGCGATCCGGATGCCGGGAACCTCCAACGGCGCGGGCGCGGCGGGCATGATGGCGTGTTGGAGCTGGAGGGCGAGCCGGCTGCGCTCGGCCGCCTCCGCCTCGGTGTGGGCGAGTTGGTCCCGGGTGGCGGCGAGGGCCACCTCGGTCCAGTGCTGGGAGGAGATGTCCTGGTAGGCGCCGCGCACCGCGTGGAGGCTGCCCCGGTCGTCGAGGACGGGTTCCGCGACGAGACGGATGTGCCGGGTGATGCCGTCGGTGCGCTGGAGCCGGAAGTCCACCGAGGATTCGCGCTGGTGGTGCAGGAGCGTGCGCAGGAAACGGTTGATGGAGGCCACGTCGTCCGGGTGGGCGTGGGCGCGCAACTCCTCCAGGGGGACGGGGGAGGAGGTCAGGGGCCGCCCGTAGAGCGTGAACAGCTGACCGTTCCAGGTGATCTCACCCGTCGTGATGTTCTCCTCGAAGCCGCCGACGCGGCCGAGGCGCTGGGCGTGCTGGAGCAGGCTGGCCAGCCGCGCCGTCTCGTCCTCTATCCGCCAGATGAGCAGCAGGGCCGCGCCGTGGCGGCTGATGCTGGCGTCGGCGATCGCCGTGAGGGGTACGTCGTCCACGAACGCGGTGAGCGCCATCCGCTGGGTACGGCAGGGCTCGCCCGTCGCGTAGACCCGTTCGAGCTTGTCGAAGAGCCCGTTGTCCTCGGCGGCCGCCGGGTACGCCTCCAGGAACGACGAGCCGCACACCGAGGTGCGCGGCCGCCCGGCGGGGTCGATGAACCGGTCGTTGGCGTGGTGGACGCGGAAGTCCACCAGCCGGCCGCCCAGGTCCAGGCAGGGCGTCAGCACCAGGGCCGGGTCGTACAGGTTGTCGGCGAGGTTGACCATCTCGGCCACTCCGGCGACGCCGTGCTCCGGGACCTCGGGCTCGGCGGACGGGGTCACGTCCTGGTCGCCCAAGGTGTGCGCGCACAGTTCCGCCAACGCCTCCAACTGGCGCAGGACCTGCGGGGACTGCGGTTCGAGGGGTTCCGGCCAGCACACCTCCAGCACGCCGTGGATTCGGCCGCCGGTGCCGGCGGGCACGACGACGCGGCCGCCTCCCGGGTGCTGGCGCCGGCCGATCGAGGGGATACCGGAGTCGCTCAGCCGCGGTACGACGGTCAACTCGCGCTTGTCCAAAGCCAGATGGGCGCAGGTCGCGACCTCCGGCGGGACGTAGCGCCACCGGCTCGCCTCCTCCTCCGGGAAGCCCGCGTGCCCCACGAGCGTCAGGGAGGAATCCGAGCCCGCCACCCAGATCGCGACACCGTGCGCCCCGAGTGCGGCCAGGGCGTTCTCCAGCAGGGCCGCGGCCACGGCCTGGGAGTCGGCGGCGGCCAGCAGCCCGCTCTCGGCGGCGCGGAGCCGCACGGCCGGCGTGCTCGCGCCGGCGCCGGCGGTCGGCTGGGCGGCGTTCTCCAGGAACTCGCGCGCGACCTCGCTCACCTGGTCGCGCGCGGCCTGGTTGACGACGTCGACCGCCAGCGCGAGCAAGGTCGTCCCCGACTGCTCGGCCAGCTTGGCCAGTTGCCGCGCCGCCTCGGCCGGACCGCACCCGAGACGGCCGACGAGCACGCCCTTGGCCATCTCGACCAGCGCCCGGCCGTCCGCGGTGGCCTGGGCCTCCCGCACCTCCTGGCGCAACCGTTCGACGGTGGCGGCCAGCCGACCGGCGTCGGTCACCGCCGGGGAAGCGTCGGTACGGACCGGCGGGAAGCCGGGCCCGGGGCCGTCGCCGCCCTGACGCGGGCGTAGCTCGGGCACGGGCCGGACGTCACCGGGCTCGTCTCCTGCATACGTGGGCGTGTTCACCGTGGACCGGCTTTCTGGGCGGGGGAGGGGAGTCGTACGTCAGGCACCGGCGGCACTCTCGGCTCCTTGGCCGGACTCCTGCGGAAGCAGCCAGCGACGGACCCGGGACATCAGGTCGTTCGCGTCGACCGGCTTGGTGACGTAGTCGTTGGCGCCGGACGCGAAGCTCTTCTCCCGGTCGCCGGGCATCGCCTTCGCGGTGACCGCGATGATCGGCAGCCCCGCGTAGGCGGGCATCCGTCGGATCTCGGCGGTCGCCGCGTACCCGTCCATCTCCGGCATCATCACGTCCATCAGGATCAGGTCGATCCCCGGGTTCGCGGCGAGGGCCTCGATGCCCTTGCGGCCGTTCTCGGCGTGCAGCACCTCGATGCCGTGGAGTTCGAGGATGCCGCTGATCGCGTACAGGTTGCGGGCGTCGTCGTCGACCACCAGGACCGACCGGCCCGCCAGGCGGTCGTCGACGTGCGCCGCCGGGCCGGAGGCCGGCGAGGGCGCGCCGGTCCGCACCAGCGGGGGGACCGCTCCGGGCCACTCCGCGGAGAGGTGGAGCGCTATCCGTTCGCGCAGTTCGTCCAGGCTGGAGAGGACTTCGAGCGGCTGGTGGGCGGCGTGCCGGGCCAGTTCCGTCCGCTGCGCCGTCGTCAGCCGGCGGCCGTCGTGGGCGAGCACCGGCAGGGACGCCAGGGCCGAATCGCCCGCCATGGCGTCCAGGAAGCGCAGGGCCTCCCCGTCGCTGCCCAGGTCGAGGACGACACAGTGGAAGGAGGCCTGGGCGAGGACGGTGGCCGCCTCGACGGCGGTGACGGCGGTCGCCACCTCCACCTGTTCCTCGGTACCCGTGGCGGCCCGGCCCGCGGCGAGATCACGGGCCGCGCTCTCCGCGACGAGACTGAGCAGGCCGTTGTTGCGCTCCTCGATCACCAGGAGCCGCCGGGGATGGCGCGCGTCCTCATCGGCGGGGGGGAGCGCCGCCATCGCGCCGGAGGGACCGTCGATCGCCTCGCGGTCGCCCTCCGGGGCCGCCTCCAGGGCCTGCCCCTCCAGGACGAGGTCGTGGAAGTCGTCGTAGGAGACGGGCAGGTACAGCGTGAAGACCGAGCCCTCGCCGGGCACGCTGCGCGCCGTGACCACACCGCCGAGGAGCCGTGCGATCTCCCTCGTGATCGACAGACCGAGCCCGGTGCCCCCGTATCTGCGGCTCGTGGTGCCGTCGGCCTGCTGGAAGGCGGCGAAGATCGACTCCAGGTGCTGTTCGGCGATCCCGATGCCCGTGTCGACGACCCGGAAGGCCACCACCGATCCGGCTCGGTCCAGGTGGCCGGGCAGTTCGTCGGAGACCGCCGGTTCGATCCGCAGCTCCACCCGGCCGTGCTCGGTGAACTTGACCGCGTTGGACAGCAGGTTGCGCAGGATCTGACGCAGCCGCGAGTCGTCCGTCAGCAGGTCGACCGGCACGCCCGGCGCGGTCACGATCTCGAATTCGAGGCTCTTTTGCGTGGTCAGCGGCCGGAAGGTGGCTTCCACATAGCCCAGGAGCTGCTTGAGGGAGACCCGTTCCGGGTTGATGTCCATCTTCCCCGCCTCGACCTTGGACAGGTCGAGGATGTCGTTGATCAGCTGGAGCAGGTCGGAGCCCGCCGAGTGGATGATCCCGGCGTACTCGACCTGCTTGGCGGTGAGGTTGCGGGTCGGGTTCTGCGCCAGGAGCTGGGCGAGGATGAGGAGGCTGTTGAGCGGCGTGCGCAGTTCGTGGCTCATGTTCGCCAGGAACTCGGACTTGTACTTCGACGCGAGCGACAACTGCTGTGCGCGGTCCTCCAGTTCCTGCCGGGCCTGCTCGATCTCCAGGTTCTTCGTCTCGATGTCCCGGTTCTGGGTGGCGAGGAGCGCTGCCTTCTCCTCCAGCTCGGCGTTGGAGCGCTGCAGTTCGTCCTGCTGGACCTGGAGCTGCTCCGAACGCGCCTGCAACTCCACCGTCAGCCGCTGCGACTCGCCCAGGAGTTCGTCGGTGCGGGCGTTGGCGACGATCGTGCTGACATTGACGCCGACGGTCTCCATCAGCCGGCCCAGGAAGTCCCGGTGCACCGGGGTGAAGGTCTTGAAGGTGGCCAGCTCGATGACGCCGAGCACCTGCTCCTCCACGACGATGGGCAACACGATCAGCCCCGCCGGGGCCGAGCGGCCCAGCCCGGAGGAGACCACGTAGCCGGGCGGGACCTCGTCGGCCACGATGATCCGTCGGCTGCGGGCGGCCTGGCCCACGAGGGTCTCGCCGCGCCGAAGGCGCACGGAGGCGGGGCTCCCGGCGGGGCGGCCGTAGGAGCCGATGAGGGTCAGCCAGGTCTCGCCCTCGGCCTCCTCGGCGAGGTAGAAGGCGCCGTAGCTGGCGTCCACGAGCGGCGTCAGCTCGTCCATGACGAGTTCCGCGACGGCGGACAGGTCACGGTGGCCCTGCATCAGTCCGGAGATGCGCGCGAGGTTCGACTTCAGCCAGTCCTGCTCCTGGTTGGCGCGGGTGGTCTCGCGCAGGGAGCCGACCATCGAGTTGATGTTGTCCTTGAGCTCGGCGACCTCGCCGGAGGCGTCGACGGTGATGGAGCGCGTCAGGTCGCCCTCCGCCACCGCGCTCGCGACCTCGGCGATGGCCCGCACCTGCCGGGTCAGGTTCCCGGCCAGCTCGTTCACGTTCTCCGTGAGCCGCTTCCAGGTGCCTTCGACGCCTTCGACCTCCGCCTGTCCGCCGAGGCGGCCCTCGCTGCCCACCTCGCGCGCCACGCGCGTCACCTCGGCCGCGAAGGAGGACAGCTGGTCCACCATGGTGTTGATCGTGGTCTTCAGCTCCAGGATCTCGCCCCGGGCGTCGACGTCGATCTTCTTCGACAGGTCGCCGTTGGCGACGGCGGTGGTGACCAGGGCGATGTTGCGGACCTGGCCGGTGAGGTTGTTCGCCATGGAGTTGACGTTGTCGGTGAGGTCCTTCCACGTGCCCGCCACGTTGGGGACGCGGGCCTGCCCGCCGAGCCGGCCCTCGGTGCCGACCTCGCGGGCGACGCGGGTGACCTCGTCGGCGAAGGCGGACAACGTGTCGACCATCGTGTTGATGACCCCGGCGAGCGCGGCGACCTCGCCCTTCGCCTCGACCGTGATCTTCTGCGAGAGGTCGCCCTTGGCGACGGCCGTCGCGACCTGGGCGATGGAGCGCACCTGCCCCGTCAGGTTCGACGCCATGACGTTGACGTTGTCGGTGAGGTCCTTCCAGGTGCCGGAGACGCCGCGCACCGTGGCCTGACCACCGAGGTTGCCCTCGGTGCCGACCTCGCGGGCCACGCGGGTGACCTCGTCGGCGAAGGCGGAGAGCTGGTCGACCATCGTGTTGATGGTGTCCTTAAGCTCCAGGATCTCGCCCCGGGCGTCGACCCGGATCTTCTGCGAGAGGTCGCCCTTGGCGACGGCCGTCGCGACCTGGGCGATGGAGCGCACCTGGGCGGTGAGGTTTCCGGCCATGAAGTTGACCGAATCGGTGAGGTCGCGCCAGGTGCCGGAGACGCCCTTGACGTCGGCCTGACCGCCCAGGATGCCGTCCGTGCCCACTTCCCGCGCCATGCGGGTGACCTCGTCGGCGAAGGCGGAGAGCTGGTCGACCATCGTGTTGACGGTGTCCTTCAGCTCCAGGATCTCCCCGCGGGCGTCCACCGCGATCTTCTGCGACAGGTCGCCCCGCGCCACCGCCGTGGCGACCTGGGCGATGTCGCGGACCTGCGTGGTGAGGTTGCCCGCCATCGCGTTCACGGAGTCCGTGAGGTCCGCCCAGCTCCCGGACACGCCCGGGACCTCGGCCTGACCGCCGAGGGTGCCCTCGGTGCCGACCTCGCGGGCCACGCGGGTGACTTCCGACGTGAACAGGGACAACTGGTCGATCATGCCGTTGAAGACGGTCGCGATCTCCCCGAGGAGGCCGTCGGCCCCGTCGGGCAGCCGGGTGCCGAAGTCGCCGTCACGCACCGCCGTCAAACCGGCGAGCAGTTGCCGCAGCTCCGGCTCGCCCACCGCGCCCGGCGCGTCCGGCGCGTCCGGGTCCGGACCATGCGTGACCGTAGCGTTCGTCATGTTCTTCCCCACCATCTCCCGAGACCTCGTCACGGACGGGACACGGTCTTTCCGTCTCACGCCGGGACGTAGTCCACCACATCCCGGGCGGGCGGAGGCCCCCCGTGGGCCCGTGAGCACCGTCTCCGAAAAAAAATCGCATGGACCCCGTGTGGAGTCGAATTATCGGGGCAAGCGCGCCACGTCAGCCGTCCGTCGTCGGGAGGAAGGTCCCCCATGCCCCGCTCCGCCGTAGTTGTTGAACCTGTCCAGAGGACAGACACGAAGGCCGCACCGGCCACCGGCCGTACGACCGAAGAGGCGGAGAGCCGACTGCCGAGGATCGCCGATGCCCGCGAGGTGGCCCCCGCCGACGCCCGGCAACTCTCGCGGATCTTCCTGCTGCGGCTGCGCTTCCTGGAGGAGGGCACCCGCGAGTACCAGTACGCGCGCAACACGCTCATCGAGATGAACATCTCGCTGGTGCACTTCGCCGCCCGGCGCTTCCGTGCCCGCTCCGCCGGCGGCGGCGTGGACATGGACGACATCCTCCAGGTCGGGACGATCGGCCTGATCAAGGCGATCGACCGCTTCGACCCCGAGCGCGAAGTGGAGTTCGCCACACTGGCGCTCCCCTTCATCACCGGCGAGATCAAGCGTTACTTCCGTGACACCACCTGGGCGGTCCACGTCCCGCGTCGCCTCCAGGAACTGCGCACGGAACTCGCCAAGAGCCGCGAAGCGCTCACCGACCTCCTGGGCCGGGCCCCGACCGTCAAGGAACTCGCCCAGGACCTCGAACTCAGCGAGGACGAGGTCGTGGAGGGACTGGTCGCCGCCAACGGCTATACCAGCGACTCCCTCGACGCCTCCTCCGGCTCGGAGGAGGACTCCGCGTCGGGCCGCAGGACGCGATCGCTGGCCGACACCCTCGGCGAAGCCGACTACGGGATGGAACTCTTCGAGGAGTTCCACACCCTCGCGCCGCTGCTGGCCGAACTCGACGAGCGCGACCGCCGCATCCTGCAGATGCGGTTCGGCGACGAGAAGACACAGGCGGAGATCGGCGCCGAGCTGGGCATCTCCCAGATGCAGGTGTCCCGCCTCCTGTCCCGCACCCTGGCGCGTCTGCGCACCGGGATGCTCGCTTCCTGAAGCGCACACTCCCGCCGAGGGGGCGGGCGGGCCGGTGCCGGCCGTGGACCGGCGGTAGCCTTGTCAGTCCACAGGCCAACCGCCCGCCCCCGGAGGCAAGAACGTGACCTCGCCGTCTCAGCACCGTCGGCCCCCGGCCGCCCGTGGTGAGCACTCCTTTTTCGTCTACGACGACGACCTGGCGTGGGCGGACACCGTGGTCCGCTTCGTGAGCGACGGCCTGGAGCGCGGACAGCGCGTGTGGTACAGCGCCGACAGCACCGAGCCGGGCGTCGTCATCGACGTACTGCGCCGCGGCGCCGTCGACGTCGACGCGGCCCGACGCGACGCCCGGCTCAGCGTCACCGGGACGGACCTGTCCCACCTCCGTCGCGACCCCTTCGACCCCGACAGGGTCGTCTCCATGTTCCGCGCGGCCTGTACCGAGGCCCTCGCGGACGGTTGTACGGGGCTGCGCGTCCTCGCGGAGATGTCGTGGTCCGCGCGCGACGTGGCGGACGTCGACCGCATCCTGGAATCGGAACTGCGCCTGGACCGCGAGGTCTACGCGGACCTCCCGCTGACCGGGCTCTGCCTGTTCGACCGCCGGCTGATCCCCGCGTCGACCGCCGACCTGCTGACCCGCGCCCACACGATCCGCGCCGAACCGCCCGGTCCCGCCTCCGGCGGGACGGGGCCGCTGCCCGTGGCCCTGGCCGCCGTCCCGATGCGGGACCGCTCCGGCATCCGGCTGAGCGGCAGCGGCGACATCGACACCCGCCACATCCTGCGCGCGGCGCTCGCCGCCCTCGCGCGGATGCCCGGCCCCATCGTCCACCTCGACCTGTCGGCGGTGACCTACCTCGACCCGGGCGCGGTCGCCGTGCTCGTGGACATCTCGACTCACTGACCGGGAAGGGCCGGAGCCTCCTTCTCCACAAGCCCCCGTACTCGCTGCGCAAAGTGGCCGAGTTGTTTCCGGAGGAATGTGCCGCGCTGGAGGTCGCAGCATGATGGTCACACCTGTTCCGGCGAACGCGGAGCCCGCGGAATTCGTCCACCCCGCCCTCTTCTACCGGGACCTGGAGGAGTACACGGCCGGCATCGGGGGCTTCGTACGCGCGGCCCTGGAGGCGCGGGAGCCGGTTCTGCTGGCGGTCCCCGGGCCGCACCTGGACGCCCTGCGCCAGAGCCTGGGCGGCGACGCCGACGGTATCGACTGGGTGGACATGCGGGAGCTGGGTCGCAACCCCGGCCGCATTCTCGCCGCGCTCCAGGGTTTCGCGGACCGCGAGCCCGGCCGGGCCGCCCGCATCGTGGGCGAGCCGATCTGGGCGGGCCGCTCCCGAGGCGAGATCCTGGAGGCCACCCGTCACGAGGCGCTCATCAACACCGCTTTCGCCGGACGGCCCGCCACGATCCTCTGTCCGTACGACCTCTCCGCCCTGCCGGAGAGCGTCGTCGCCGACGCCCGGCGCACCCACCCCACGGTGATCGAGGACGGTCTGGACGGAGTCAGCCCGTACTACACGGACGCCGCGGTGGTCTGCGCGGACTGTGATCTTCCCCTCCCCGAGCCCGCCCGGGACCTCGTCCTGGTGGAGTACGCCGGCGGCGAACTCCACCACGTGCGCGAGCAGGCCGAGAACTGGGTTCGCGGTACGGGCCTCGACACGGCCCGGCGGGGGGACTTCGTGCTCGCCGTCAGCGAGGCGGCCGCCAACTCCGTCGCGCACGGCGGCGGCAAGGGCACCCTGCGGCTGTGGAACGCGAGCGGAGGGGGCGCCGTGGCGGAAATCCAGGACAGCGGCCGCCTCTCCAACGCCCTCGCGGGCCGTCGGCGCCCCTCCCTGACGTCGGGCAACGGCGGCCGCGGCCTGTGGATGATCCACCAGCTCTGTGACCTCGTCGAGATCCGCGCCCTGGACACGGGCCTCACCCTGCGCCTCCACGTCAGCGGCGCCTGACCGCGCCGAGGGCGCCGCCCCCCCGGGCCTCCCCCCGGCGCCACCGGCGCCTGTAATGTTGCGCCAGCACGGAACACGGGCGACGGAGAGGCTGACGTGGGAACTGGCAACCCGGGAGACGGCGAAGTGACCCCGCAGGGGGGCACGGCGACAGACGGACCGCAGGGCACGGGCCTCCGTGGCGGCGGGACGGAGGTCGTGGTGTGCGCGATCACCGGAGACCTGGACCTGGACGGCCTCGGCGCCGTCCGTCCGCAGCTGGAGCAGGCGCTCCGGTCGGGCGCGAACCGGCTGGTGATCGACCTGACCGGATTGGGCTTCTGCGATTCCTCGGGGCTCAACCTGCTGCTCGGCGTGCGCTTGGACGCGGAGAAGGCCGGTCTCGCGGTGCGGCTGGCCGCGCCCACACAGCAGCTCCTGCGGCTTCTGGAGATCACCGGCGCGGACAGTGTCTTCACCATCGACGCCACCGTCGACGCCGCGCTCAGCGCGCCCTGAGCCCGCTCGTGCCCGCCACACGCCCTGTCCGCGTACACCGGGGGCCTTGCGCCGATCGGGGTATCCACGTGTCCGGGTGGTCAGACCGGGCATACGCAAAATCTGAGGCACCGAGGGCGACGACGCCCGGTGGCCCGGAAACACCGGCAGCTCGCGATACACGACGAACAGCGTCAACGACGGGGGTGAGACCACAGTGAAGACCATCGGATCGGACACCAGCGATCCACTGCCCACAGGACCGCCGGTCATGGGCCAGCGCCGTCGGCTCACCCTCGGCGGTACCCGCGGTCAGGTGGCCAAGTGCCGCGAGTTCGCGCACCGGGTCCTGGGCGACTGGGGCTGGGACGGGACCGAGACCGCCGATGACGCCCTGCTGATCGTCTCGGAGCTGGTGACCAACGCCAACGTGCACGCGGGCGGCTGTGACCAGCTGCTGCTGGTCGCGGGCGAATGTCTGCGGATCGAGGTGTTCGACGGGGACCCCGAGCCTCCCCGTCCCGCCCTCAAGCACCAGCGCGGAGCCCCCGGGAGCCAGGGCCTGTACATCGTGCAGCGCCTCTCCGACCGCTGGGGTTGGGTCGGCCACGAGAGCGGCAAGTCCGTCTGGGCGGAGATCGAAGCGGACCGGCTGGTGACGGGCCGGCCCGCCCCCAAGCCGGCGTCGCCGGAACCTTCCCTCAACTGAGGACGCCCGAGCGACAGAGGACGCCCGAGGACCGGTTCTGCCGGACGACGACCTCGGATCACCCGGGTCGACCGGGAACCGGCCCGGCCGCGGCGCGGCCGGGCCGTCGCACGTGTCGCCGCCTCGCACACGCCGCCGCCGGGGCCGCCCGCTCCCTCTCGGGAAACGGACGACCCCGACGTGTACCCGTGGGCCCATGAGCGTCAGGCCGTGCGGCGAGCGTCCCTGAGGGCCTGGTCGGCGGCCTCGTCCAGGGTGTGGGCGCCGGCGGTGCTCAGACGCCCTCCGCTGCTCTCCAGGTGTGCCCGGACGAACCACTGGAAGAGCTCCAGCTGCGCGAGCTGGCCGATGAGCATGTCCTGGGTGACCGGGTCGAGCTCGTCGGTGGTCTTCATGGCGGCCCGATGGTCCTCGATGACGCCCGCGTAGACCAGGTCCAGCGCCCCGAGGTGTGCGACCGCGTCGGCCCGGCCCACGTCGTAGTCGTCCCACGTCCGCTCGGCCACCAGTGCGCCCGGGGTGCCGGCGGGGACGCCGCCGAGGGTGGAGATCCGCTCCGCGGTGGTGTCGATCATCTCCCGTACCGCGTCCACCTGGGGGTCCAGCATCTCGTGGACGGCGATGAAGTGGGGTCCCACCACGTTCCAGTGGACGTGCTTGAGCGTCAGCGCCAGGTCGTTGAGCGAGTGCAGCCGCATGCGCAGTACCTCGACGACGCGGCCGGCGTCCTCCTTCGACATCCCCGGCACGGTGTAGTGCGGCGCGGTGGTGTGCTCATCCATGACGAAACTCCGAATCTGTACCTATGGTCGATATTCGCCGTCTGCCTCGTTCGTCCCTATTCATGCATTGGGTCATTCACGCACGAGGTTCCGGGCCCGCGAAGGCGCCGCGCGGCGGCGACCACGGTGGAGGCGCGACCGGCGTACTCGCCGGCGACTACGCGGCGGGACGCATCTCCTCCCGGCTCGTCGGCAGTTCGCGTTCGGCCATGATCGCGGCCGCGGCCAGGGCGTCCTCGATCGTGGTCGTCGCGGTCGTGACGCAGAGGGTGTACGAGACCTGCTCCAGCTCCTGCCGCGCGGCGGCGGAGTCCTGGTCGGCCAGGGAGGCGTACCGGGCGAGCAGGGAACGGACGACGATCGGGGACGGCATCAACATGGAAGGTCCTTTCGGGCCGGTTCACGGGACTGATCAGCGAACTGCCCTCGAACGCCGAAAAGATGCACGCCTTCCGCGCGCACGTGCGGTACTCCATTCCGGTCCCTTCCCGGCCGATCGGCATGTCGGCCCGCCAACCGGGCAGGCGGGCAGACAGGTGCCCCGCGGCGCGCGGGGCCGGCCGTGACGAACCCGGGGAGGCGGGGTACGTATGGCGACTCGATCCACCGACCGAGGTGGCGAAGAGATGGTCGGGACCCGCCGCCGGGCCGACATCGAACGGGAGTACGGGAGACTGGAGCGCACCACCCCCTTCTCCCGGGGCGCCGCGAGCGGCTACCAGTGGGCCCTCGGCCGGGAGGGCGAAGGGCCCGTCACCGGGGTCCACGCCGAAGGGCCGCCAGGCATGGACCTGCTCGTCGCGGAAGTGGACGCCGCCGTCGTACGGCTGGAGGAGCAGCCGCCACGCTCCGTTCCGCACGACCACATCCAAGGGGTGCACGACGCCCTCGCCTGGGTGTGCGGGCAGAGTGAGGACCGCCCGTCCTGAGCCGTACGGTCGCCAAGGCGGCCTCGCCGGGGGCGAGTTCAAAGCCGCCGCCGGGGTACAAGGGCCCGCATGACAACGAGGCCCATGTGGTGGCGTACGAGGAAACCCGACGAACCGACCGCGCGGGAGGCGCCGCCGGCCCGCACCGGGGCCGTGCCGCGCGGTCGGCCTCCGGCGTCGCCCGTGATCCGGGCGGTCGCCATGGTCGGGGCCTTCGCGGCGACCGTGGGGTTCAGCGTGGTGCTGGCCCGCCTGACGCTGGAGCCGTCCGCCGCGTCCGTGGCGCTCGTCCACAGCAATGTGCACCCCGGCCGCTCCATCAACGCCTACCTGCACGGGCCGTCGGTGCGTGAGGCCGCGCGTCAGCTCGGCGGCAACGTCCTGCTCGGGGTGCCGCTCGGGGTGCTGCTGCCCGTGCTCGTCCCGCCGGCCCGCGGCCTGCTGCGGGTGGCCGTCGTGACGGCGGCCCTGATGACGCTGGTGGAGCTGATCCAGGGCGCCCTGGTGAGCGGGCGGGCCTTCGACGTCGACGACGTCATCCTGAACACGACCGGCGCGCTGCTGGGGTACCTGCTGATCGGACGGCGCCTCGGGCGCGCCGTCCATCCCCGCCGCAGGCACTGGTGGCACCGCTGGTCCCGCCCGGCCGAGGCCGGTGCGACGGGGGAGTGAAGCCGGGGGCCGGACCGGCGCCCTCATCCGAGCGGCCGGGCCTCCAGGGCGGTCACGGGGTCCTGGTGGCCGCCCGACGGGAGCATGCGTACCTCGCCGCGGTCGCTGATCTCCGCCCTTACGATGCCGGTCGGGTCCTCGTACACGGGGTGGCCGCCCGGTCCGGACTGCTGGGTCCGGGACACGACCACGGTGTCGGGTCCCGCACCGGGCTCACCGGGAAGCACCAGTTCGTAGCGCTCGGCGCTCACCTGGGGCCTCCTTCCGTCGGGCCCGTCGAGGGCTCTCCTCCTTCCATCATGGGCGAAGGGGGCGGACGACGCGCGAGGACGGCGCCGCCCCGTTCGGGACGGGCCCGGTCAGCCCTCGCGGCCGTACCGGACGTCGGAGGTCCAGATCCGTTCGAGACGTACCCGGCCGCCCGGACGCGGGGCGTGCCAGATCTTGTCGCCCCCGGCGTAGATGCCGACGTGTTGCATGGTGGCGCCCCGGGGGAAGAAGACGAGGTCACCGGGGGCGCGTCGGCCGGGCGGGATGTGGCGGGTGTGTCGCCACTGCTGTTCCGCGGTGCGGGGCAATCGGCCTCCGGCCTTGCGGAACGCGTAGAAGGTAAGTCCTGAGCAGTCGAAGCGTTTGGGCCCCGCAGCGCCGTAGGCGTACGGGGCCCCCCGTTTGGAGGCGGCCACCTCGACGGCTCTTACGCCGTGCGATACGGCGGCCTGGGCCGGTGCGGCGCTGCCGGTCACCGTCGAGGCGGCGAGAAACAGGCCGAGGAAGGACAGGGCGAGGACGCGGGGCGAGGGGGCCGGGGGCCTTGGTTCTCCGGGGGAATGCGCGTGTTCCGTTCCGTAGGGGGCCATCGTGATACCTCCGCATTGGGTGGCAGGAACAGCCCCGATCGCGGGGCCGGTCTTGATTGACATGCGCTTGGCTCTCGACGGCCGACCAGTCTTCCTCCCGGCCGGGAGGATTCCGGTCATTGGGCGCCCCACGCGGTGTATCGGTTACGTAAAGAGACGTTTCTTTAACGCAAAGTCACGAGCGTCCCGTGGTGTGGAGCCCTGGGGCGCCGTCTCTCAGCCCTCCCGGCGCTGCGTGTCGCTGTCCCGGCGCAGCCGGTGCGTGTGGCGGGTCATCTCGTCGATCCGCTCGGCGAGCTCCGAGTGCTCGGGGCGCAGATGGCGCCGGGTGTCGGTGAGCGGACCGACGAGGTGGGCCGCGTCATCGAGGGCGAGGGCCTGGTTGAGCTCCCCGAGCTGTCCGTCCGCGCTCGCGGGGAGGTCGGTCAGTGCGGTGACCTGCCCGGCCAGCCGGCGCAGGCCCGCCGCGTTGTCCCGGGCCCACGCGGTGACGGTGCGGTCCGCGGCCCGCCGGTCGCGCACCGCCTGCACCCGCTGCTCTCCGGTGACGCCCGCCTCGCCGGGACGCTGGCGCAGGTAGCGGCGCTCGGCCGCCTGGCGGCTGGCGACTCCGAGGGGCCCGGCCAAATCCGCCCAACTGGCGCCGGCCTCGCGGGCGGTCTCGATCAGTCCGGCCTCCCAGCCGGCGAGCTGTTCCCGCACGTGGCGCAGCAACAGGAGGCTGGCCAGGGCCGGGTGGGGACCGTCTTCGGCGGCGGCCCCGCCGCGGTGCGCGGCGTGCGTGTCGCCATGGGACTGGGCCTCGCGGACGGCCCGGTCGATGGTCTCCAGGGCGGCCGCCGCGGCGAGGAAGGAGGCGGGGCCCGTGCCCGCAGGGGGGGTGGGCTGCGCGGGTGGGGTCATGGATCTCTCCGTGGATCGATTTCGTCATCCTCTCGATGACGGCTCGCTTGTCATCGTCTGGATGACATGTTACAACGGAAGCACGTTGAAGCGCATTGGCAGTTCCTGCCGTGACCGACTGGAGGTGTTTCGCGATGTTGATGCGCACCGACCCGTTCCGCGAGCTCGACCGGCTCACCCAGCAGCTGATGGGGACCACCGGTACCTGGTCGAAGCCGTCCGTGATGCCGATGGACGCCTATCGGGAAGGCGACGACTACGTGATCGCCTTCGATCTCCCGGGTGTCTCCGCGGACGCGATCGACATCGACGTCGAACGGAACATGCTGACCGTCAAGGCCGAGCGCCGGCCGACGGCAAAGAGCGAGGACGTGCAGATGGAACTCTCCGAGCGTCCGCTCGGCGTGTTCTCCCGGCAGGTCATGCTCGCCGACACCCTGGACACTGAGCACATCAAGGCCGATTACGACGCGGGTGTCCTGACCCTGCGCATCCCGATCGCCGAACGCGCGAAGCCGCGCAAGGTCACCATCAGCGCCACCGGCGGTGGCCGCAAGGAGATCTCCGGCTGACCGGCCCATCAGCCGCTTGCCCTGTCCGGCCCCGCGGCCGACGCCACGCGAGGCGGCGACCCGCCCGGACAGGGCCCTGGGCGCGGAGGGCGGGGTGCTCACTCCCCCCGGCAGTCCCGTCCTCCGTCCCGAGTGCACGGTCCGCGGGCCCAGGGCCCGCGGACCCCGTCCCCGCGAGCACACGCACCGAGGAGGACAGGCCCATGGCCTTGCGTTGGGAGGCGTTCCTCGACCAGGTCCGGGAACGCGGTGAATACGACACCCCTCAGGAAGCCGATCGGGCCGCCCGTGTCGTCCTGGCCCTGCTGGGCGCCCACATCGTCGGCACCGAGCGCGCCGAACTGGCGGCCCGCCTGCCCGAGACGTACGCCCTGATCCTCCTCAACCCCCTCCAGGCGGCGGAGCCGCTGTCGCCGGAGCGCTTCGTGCGCGCCACCGCGGCCTGGATCGAGGGCGCCTCGCAGGCGACGGCGGCCTGGGACGTCGGCGCCGTGCTCAGCGTCGTCGCCGACGCGGCCGGTGATGACCTCACCCGCCGGCTCCTGCTCCAACTGCCACCCGGCTACGACCTCCTCTTCGGGAGCCCGCAGCCGACCTGAACCCTCTTCCGCCACCCCGACCCGTCGACGAGAAAGGCGCACAGCATCCATGTTCCACCGGCCCGAACAGCGCCGGCAGGCGCCGGACATGACCTACGACCAGATGGTGGAGAAGGTGCGGTACGAAGGCGCGTACCCCACCCGGGAGCGGGCCGAGGACGCCGTCCACCACGTCATGTCCGCCCTCGGCCGCCAGATCACGGGCGACGAGCGGGTGGGCCTGGCCGCCCGACTGCCCGTGGAGGCCGCCCTCGCCTTCACCGGCCAGGTCCCCGACCCCGACCCGCTGACCGGCTGGGCCTTCGTCAAGGACCTCGCGGCGCGGACCGGCGGTACGCCCGCCACCGCCCGTTGGGAGGCCGGCGCGGTCCTCACCATCGTCGCGGCCCTCGCCGGACCCGATCTCCTCGCCCGTATCCTCTCCGGCCTGCCCGAGGGTTGGGCCCTCCTGTTCGGCCGCGCCCAACTCCTCTCCCCGCAGCCCGCCCGCAGCGCCGCCTGACGCCGGCGGACGTGCGGGAACCGGGGGCGGCGGGCGCCGCCCCCGGGGGCACTGCGCGATGATCAGGGGTATGCCCGTCGAGTTCGTCTCCGTGATCGCCCTGGTCGTCGTCCTGGTGTGCGCCGTCGTCCGCCCCTTCGGCCGGTCGGAGGCCGTCTTCGCGGTACCGGCCGCAGTGGTGGTCATCGCAGTCGGCGGGATCACCCTGGGGCACGTACGCGAGGAGGCGGAGCGGCTCGGGCCGGTGATCGGCTTCCTCGCAGCGGTCCTCGTCCTCGCGAAACTCTGCGACGACGACGGACTCTTCCACGCCTGCGGGAGCTGGATGGGGCGCTGGGCGGCGGGGCGCCCGCGCAGACTGCTCGGCGCCGTCTTCGCCCTCGCGTCGCTGATCACCGCGGCGCTCAGCCTGGACGCCACCGTGGTCCTGCTGACCCCGGTGGTGTTCGCGACGGCCGCCCGCATGGGCGCACGCCCCGCGCCCCACGTGTACGCGGCGGCCCATCTGTCGAATTCGGCCTCGCTGCTCCTGCCGGTGTCGAACCTGACCAACCTGCTCGCCTACACCGCCAGCGGTCTGACCTTCACGCGCTTCGCGCTGCTGATGACGCTGCCGTGGCTGGTCGCGATCGGCGTCGAGTACCTGGTCTTCCGCCGCTTCTTCGCCGCCGACCTGAACGCGCCCGCGCAGCGCGCCGAGGCCGCGGAACAGCCCGAAACGCCGCTGTTCGCGCTCGTGACCGTCGCCGCCACCCTGGTCGGGTTCGCCGTCGCGTCGGCCCTCGGGGTCGACCCGGCCTGGGCCGCGGCCGCCGGGGCGCTGGTGATGGTCGTACGGGCGTTCGTGCGCCGCCGCACCACGGCGGGCGCCGTCCTGCGCTCCGCGGCCCCCTCGTTCCTCGCCTTCGTGCTCGCGCTCGGCATCGTGGTCCGGGCGGTCGTCGACCACGGCCTCGGTGACGCCCTGGGCCACCTCCTGCCCGGCGGCACGGGGCCGGTCGCCCTGCTCGGCATCGCGGCGCTCGCCGCGCTGCTGGCCAACCTGATCAACAACCTGCCCGCCGTCCTGGCCCTGGTCCCGGCGGCCGCGGCCGCCGGCCCGGGAGCCGTGTTGGCCGTACTCATCGGGGTCAACATCGGTCCCAACCTCACCTACGCCGGGTCATTGGCCACCCTGCTGTGGCGGCGCATCGCCCACGGGCACGACCACCCGATCAGCCTGGGGAAGTTCACCCGACTCGGGCTCCTCACCGTCCCCGCTGCCCTCGCCGCTTCCACGCTCGCCCTGTGGGCCTCACTGTGGCTCTTCGGCACCTGACGCGGGCGGTCGACCTCCGGCTGACGCAACTCCCGCACCCGAGGAAGGCGTTGTGGACACGGTCGGCGGAGTGGCGGACGGGCAGGCTCATCTCACGCGTTGTGTTTACCGCCGGGATTTTCGGTTACAGGATGTAGTGAAAGACAGTCAGCACCGTCAGTACCCGACGGAAGGCAGGAACATGAACCTCGTTGCCGGGCTCATCCTCGTCGCGGTCCTCGCCGTCATCGCCCTGTTGGTCGTGGCCCCTTCGGCCCCCACGCGGCGCAACCCCTCTCCGGGCCGCGGACGTTCCGGCGCGCACCGGCTGAAGACCGTTCCCCAGCAGCGCGGTGCGGGCCGCTTCCACACTCCGCAGTGACCCGCACCCGGGCACCCTACTCCCCCGACCCCCTCGTGGGGGAGGGGGATTTTTTGTAACCGGACGATGTCGTCCGCTTCCGCCCGGACATCTTGACGCACTGGAAGAGCCCTCACATACTGGCGGCCAAATCGATTTGGCTTTGTTCCGCGACCCCCGTCCCGGGCCGTGGGACAGCCATATCCGGAACGAGCCGAACGGAGCTCGAAGGTGCCCAGTTTCCGTACCGCGAACCGCCGCCCCGCAGCGTCGCAGTCCCCCTCGGAGGACCGGTCCGCCCCCGACCACCCCGGGGACCAGCCCCACCCCGTCGACCAGACCCGGCCGCCGGGGCGCATCCTGCTCTTCGGCATCCAGCACGTCCTGGTGATGGCCGCGACCCCCATCTCGGCGATCTTCCTGATGAGCGCCACCCTGGGGCTCGACTCCGGGCTCACGGTCAAACTCCTCTCCGCCGCCTTCGTCCTGTCCGGGATCGGCTCGCTGATCCAGTCCCTCGGACCCTGGAAGATCGGCCCCCGCCTCCCGTTCGTGATGCTCCCCGGGGGAGCCCCGCTCATCCTGTTCCTCGCCATCGCGCAACAGCACGGCCTGCGCACCGCCACCGGAGCCGTGCTCCTCACGGCCGCCTTCTACTTCGTGGTGCTGCCGGTCTTCTCCCGGCTCCTCGCCTTCTTCCCCGCTCTCGTCATCGGCACGATGATCGTCATCGTCGGCGTGAACCTCGTGAAGGTCGGCGCGGTCCTGGTCACCGGTCGGCCCGGCGAGCCCGGCTTCGCCGATCCCACCCACCTCGTACTGGGCCTCGCCACCATCGGCTTCACCATCGCCTTCTACCGGCTGTTCACCGGCGTCCTGCGCCAGCTCGCCGTCATGCTCGGCCTGATCGCCGGCACCGTCCTCGCCTTCGCGCTCGGCGCCGTCCACTTCGGACCGGCCCTCCACGGCCCGCTGCTCGGCGCGCCCGCACTGCTGCCCTTCGGCTCACCGCAGTTCAACCTGGTCGCCGCGCTCCCGCTGATGCTCTACAGCCTCGCCTCCATGGCGGAAGCCACCGGCCAGACCGTCATCAACGCGGAGGCGGTCGGCAAGCCCATCGACCGGCGAGTCGACGTCCCCAAGACCATCCGCGGCGACGCGGTCGTCTCCTTCCTCGGCGGTTTCTTCGGACTGCCGCTGATGGTGACCAGCGGCGAGAACATCGGCATCGTCCGCGTCACCGGCGTCCGGAGCCGTTTCGTCACCGCCGCGGCCGGCGTCGTACTCATCTGCGTCGGGTTCCTAGCCCCCGTGACGCGCGCGATCAGCGTCGTGCCCGCGGCGGTCGTCGGTGGCACCGCCATGGTCGTCTTCGCCGTGATCACGGTGCTCGGCATCCAGATGCTGGCGCGCGCCGAACTCGACCGGCACACCAACACCTTCATCTGCGCCGTGTCCCTCGCCCTCGGTCTGCTGCCCATCCTGGTCCCGGGCGTCTACGGGAGCCTGCCCTCGGGACCGCGCATTCTGCTCGAAAGCGGCGTCGCGGTCGGGGCGTTCACCGCCGCCCTCCTCAACGTCCTCTTCCACCACCCGAGGCTGCGCCGGGCCCGCGCGACCGAGGCGCCCGGGACCGCGCCGCACCCCGAGCCGCAGGCGCGGCCCCTCCACGAGCCCGCACCGCGCGGCTGAACTCCCCTCACCGGAAAGAGAACCATGAACGACGTGTCCCCCGACCACCTCGCCGGCACCGGCCCCCGGCTGCTCGTGCCCGACGTGGTGATCACCCCGGACGGCCCGCTCGACGCCCACGCGGTCGTCGTCGCCGACGGCTCCTTCGGCGCCGTCGGCCCCGCCGCCGAACTGGAGCGCCTGAACCCCCGGTTGACCCCCGTACGGCTGCCCGGGCACGCGCTGATGCCCGGCTTCGTCGACACCCACCACCACCTCACCCAGAGCTTCGGCGCGGCCCTCGCCTTCGGTGAGCCCTCGGAGATCTTCCGCCGCGTATGGGCGCCCCTGGAAGGAGCGCTGGACGAGGAGTCCGCCTACGTGGCGGCGAAGCTGGCCGCGCTGGAGTCCCTGCGCGGCGGGTTCACCACCGTCGCCGAGGCGGGCACCCGCGCGGCCGTCGAGGCCGAGGTCGTCGCGGCGGCCGCGCGGGACGCCGGCATCCGCTGTGTCCTGGGGCTCCTGTGCAACGACGCCCCGGGCGCGGACTCCCGGGAGGTCATGGCCCAAGCGCACAAACACCTGGCCCGCTACGACACCGACGACCTGATCCACCCGTCCCTCGCCGTATCCATCCCCGAGGCCGCGACCGCCCGCACCCTGCGGGAGACCGCCCGCCTGGCGGTCGAGGCGGGAGCCGTCGTACAGATCCACGTGAACGAGCACCTCGTCGCCGTCGAACGCTCCCTGGTCCGGCACGGTCTGCGGCCCCTGGAACACCTGCACCACGTGGGCGCCCTCGGCCCGCAGTTGGTGGCCGCCCACGCCACCCTCCTCACCCCCGCGGAACTCACCCTGCTCGCCGACAGCGGGGCCGCCGTCAGCTACAACCCGGTGGCCAGCGCCTGGAAGGGCAATGCCGTCGCCCCCGCGGCCCTGATGGCGGAGCGAGGCATCCGGTTCGGAATCGGAACCGACGGCACCCGGGGCGACGCCTTCCGGCTCGCCGACGCCGCGGAGTCCGCCCAGCGCCTCGCCTACGGACTCGCCTCCGGCGACTCCTCGTGCGGAGCGGGCTGGACCTGGCTGGAGCACGGCGCGCGCGGCGGCGCCGACGCGCTCGGCCTCGGCTCCCTCACCGGAATCGTCACCGAAGGGGCCGCCGCCGACTTCCTGCTCGTCGACATATCGACCCCCGAGATGCGGCTCTCCTGGGACCTGCCCTGGGAACTGGTGCGGCGCGGCAACCGCGACCAGATCAGCGCGGTGTTCGTCGGCGGCCGGCTGCGGCTGTGGCGCGGCTGGCCCACCGACTGGGACGGGCCGGCGCTGGTGCGGCAGGCGGTCGAACTCTCCCGCTCCGTGGTGGGACGCGCCGCCGTCACCCGCGCCCACCCCACCTCCACGGCCGCGCGCGCCGACCGCCACCCCGAGCGGAGCGTGGCGCGGTGAGCACGCAGACCCTCGCCCTGCTGGCGGCGACGGTGGCGCTCGCCGCCTTCGTGCAGGGAACCAGCGGGCTCGGGTTCGCCCTGATCGTCGCCCCGGTGGTCGGCCTGCTGGACCCGTCGCTGCTGCCCGTGTTCGTCCTGGCGTCGATGATCCCCCTCAACGCGTACGTCGCCTGGCGCGAGCGGGGCAGCGTGGACCTGCGCGGCGCCGGCTGGATCACCGGGGCGCGGTTGGCCGCGACCCCGCTCGGGCTCGTACTCCTGTGGGCCATCCCCGAGGGCCGGCTCGGACTCTTCGTCGGGGCGGCGACGGTCCTGGCGGCGCTGGTCAGCCTGGCCGCGCCCGCCTTCACCCCCGGCCGGGGCGCGTACCTGGGCGCCGGTCTGGTCACCGGGCTCACGGAAACCGCGACGGGGGTGGGCGGCCCCCCGCTCGCACTGGTCTACCAGCACCGGCCGCCGGCGGAGCTGAGGGCCACGATCGCCGTCTGCTTCCTGGTCGGCGAAGTGGCCTCGCTCGCCCTGCTGTTCGCGACCGGCCAGGGTCATCCGGGACAGCTCGGGCGGGTGTTGTCGCTGCTGCCGGCCCTGGCGGCGGGGGCCTGGCTGAGCCGCCTGGTGCACCACCGCCTGGACGCCCGCCGGATGCGGCTGTTCGTCCTCGGCTTCGCCCTGGTATCCGGGGTGGTGTTGATGCTCGGCTAGCCGGTCCGCGGCGGCCCCGCGCGCAGCGAGGACGCGCGGGCGATCAGACGGGGTTCGGGCGCCGCGGCCACGGCCGGGGCGTCCTGGCCGCGCAACCGGCCGAGCAACAGCTCCACCGCTTCGAAAGCGGCGTGGTCCAGGTGCAGGTCGACCGCCGTCAGCGGCGGATGGCAGGTCCGCGCCCGCAGCCCGTCGTAGCGGGTGACGACCATGACGTCCTCCGGGATCCGTCGGCCGCCGTCCTTCAGCGCCCGCACCGCGCCGACGGCGAAGGTGTCGACCAGGGCGCAGACGGCATCGATGTCGGGGTGGGCGGCGAGCAACTCCGCGCAGGCGTCGTACCCCGCCTGTTCGCCGCCCTCCTCGGGAGCGGTCGCCACCAGCGGCTGCCCCCCGTGCCGCGCCGCGGCCGCCTCGAACACCGCCCGGGCGTCGACGCCCGAGTGCCGCGCGCCGTCGCCGACGATCAACGCGGGCCGCCGTGCCCCTTGCTCCCGCAGGTGCCCGAGGAGCAGTTCCGCGACGGGGGTGCCGCGCAGGTCGACGTAGGGGGCGGCGTCGGCGGGGGACACCGGCCGGCCCAGCGCCACGTACGGCAGCCCCCGCTCGCGCAGCTGCGCCACCGCGACGTCGTCCGTGTCGGGTTCCACGACGATGGCCCCGTCGATGTCCACCGAGTACAGCGGGGAACCGCTGCGGACCGGCGGGACGAGGACGAGCGCGTAACCGTGGACGAGCGCCCGCTCGGCGGCCGCCGCCGCGACCTCCATGTAGAAGCCGAGCCGTGCCGGGCCGCCCGCCACGGCGAACGGCATCGACGACGCCAGCGCGATGGCCTTCGCCTCGCCTCGGCGCAGGCGCTGCGCCCGCAGGTTCGGTCGGTAGCCGAGCTCGGCGGCGATCGCCTTGATGCGTTCGCGGGTCCGGGGATCGACCTTGCCGATCCCGTTCAGGGCGTGCGAGACGGTCGTCCGCGACACCGAGGCGGCCCGGGCCACATCGGCGATCGTCGGCGGCCGGGCACCGGTACCGGAAGGCGACATCTGGGGTAACGCTCCTCGCGCTGAGCAGGGGTGACCTCCGCATCTTCGCCGACCGGGGCCGCCGCCGGAAGACGCGGCCCCGGGTGGTTCAGGTCCGCGCGAGGACCGCGACGGCGTTGTGGCCGCCGAAGCCGAAGGAGTTGCTCACCGCGACTTCGAAGGCGTGTTCGCGGGCCGGGCCCGCCACGACGTCGATCTCCGCCCCGGTGTCGGGCTCGCTCAGCCCGGCCGTCGGCGGGACCACGCCCTGCACCAGGGCGAGCACGGTCAGCGCCGCCTCGATGGCTCCCGCGGCGCCCAGCGTGTGGCCCAGGACGCCCTTGGAGGAGGTGACCGGTGGCCGGTGGGGGAACACCCGCCGTACCACGCCCGCCTCGATCTCGTCGTTCTGTCGTGTCGCGGTGCCGTGGGCGTTCACGTGGCCGACGTCCGCGGGCGCGGCGCCGGCGTCCGCGAGAGCGGCGCGGACGGCCTGCTCGGCGCCCCGCCCCGCCGGGTGCGGGGCCACCAGGTGGTGGGCGTCGGTGGAGGCCGCGTACCCGACGAGCCGCGCCAGAGGCCGGGCCGTCCGCGCCGCCGCGTGCTCGGCCCGCTCCAGTACCAGGGCGCCCGCGCCCTCCGCGATCACGAAGCCGTCCCGGGTGGCGTCGAAGGGCCGCGACCCCGTGCCCGACAGGGCGCCGATCCGGGTGAAGCCCGCGACCATCAGCCGGGTGATGGCCGCTTCGGCGCCGCAGACGAGCGCGATGTCGCACCGCCCCGTCGAGATCAGGTCCCGGGCCAGGCCGAGTGCGGTGGTACCCGAGGCGCAGGCCGTGGAGGTGGAGAGGGCGGGACCGGTCGCCCCGAAGCGCAGGGCGATGTTGGCGCACGCCATGTTGATGAGATAGCCGGTGAGGAAGTAGGGCGAGACGAAGTCCGGGCCCCGCTCGGCCAATCGGGCGAGCGCCGTCTCCTGCGTCAGCAGGCCCCCCATGCCGCCACCGGTGACGACGGCGACCCGGCTGCCGTCCCACTGCGCCGGGTCCAGCCCGGCCTGGTCGAGCGCCTGGGCGACCGCCGTCAGGGCGAAACGGTCGACCCGGTCGAGACGGGCCGATCCGCGGTGGCGCAGTACGGGATGGTCCAGTTCCGCGACGCGGCAGCTGAGGGAGACCGGCAGACCGTCCAGCGCGGGGTCGGGGGTGGAGGTGGGGTGACCGGCGAGCACCGCCGACCAGGTGGTGTCCCGGTCGCAGCCAGCCGGAGTGACCAGGCCGACTCCCGTGACGACGGCCTCGGGGCGTCGGTTCAACGGCCCGTGCGTCGGGCGCGGACGGCCTCGGCGAATTCCCCGAGCGTCGAGGCGCGCAGTTCCTCCTCCTCGACCTTCACGCCCAACGTCTCGTGCACGGCGATGGCCATCTCGACCACCATGAGCGAGTCGGTCAGCAGCTCGCGCATCGGCGCGTCCGCCCGCACCTCGTCGGCGGGGACCTCGAACTTCTCGACGAGCATTTCGCTGATCGCCTGGAGGACGGATTCCTGCGCGGAAATGGTCACGGCATCTCTCATTTGCGGTTTCGCGGCCTCGTGCAGCATGGTGACGCGGGGCCGGCGGTCGAAGGTGAACGGAAAGGCTATTTTCCCGGGCCGTGGAGCGGGGCTCGTGCCCACATAAGTACCACGGACGCCTAATTACTCAAAACGTGTCCGCGATCGGCTTTTTGATGACGCCTGCTGAGAGAGTGAGGATCATTCATGTCGGAAATCCTGACGGATTCGACCGTCGATCCGGTCGATCCGATCGTCGATCCGGTCGCCGTGGCCGATGTGCTCGACGTGGCCGGTGTGGAGCTCCGCAACCTCGGCCGCCTGTTGGGCGAAGCCGGGGAGACCGCCTGGGAACGGCTCCTGGCGTGGCTCGTCGACGAGTACTTCCGGCTGGAGGTGACGGGGTTGGAGAACATCCCGGCCGAAGGGCCCGCGGTCCTCGTCGCCAATCATTCGGGTGCCTGGGGGCTCGACGCGTTCGTCCTCCAGAGCGTGCTCGACCGCGGACTCGACCGTCCGCTGCGCGTACCCGCCGCCCCCGTGGTCTTCCGATTGCCGGTCGTCGGGTCGTACGCCCGAAAGAAGGGCGCGATTCCGCTCGATCCGACCCTGGGATGGGAACACCTGAACGCCGGGGAACTCGTGGGAGTGTTTCCCGAGGGAATGGCCGGACTGGAAAAGCCTTTCGACGAGCGTTACCGGCTGCGTCCGTTCAGCCCCGGATTCGCCGTCACCGCCGTCCGGGCCGGCGCGCCGGTCGTCCCCGTCTGCGTCATCGGGGCCGAGGAGGCGTGCCCCAGGCTCGGCGACGTACCGGCCCTGGCCCGTCTCCTCGACGTGCCCTTCTTCCCGATCACACCGCTCTTCCCGCTGCCGTCCAAGTGGTTGATCACCATCGGCGAGCGGATTCCCGCGCCCCCGCGACCCGATTCCCTCGCCGGGCGCTCGGCCGCCGCCCGCCGGCTCTGCGCCGAGGCACAGGCCGCCGTCCAGGAACTGGTGGACCGGGAGCGGAGCCGGCGGGAGACCCCCTTCTGGTGACCGGTTCAGGCGGGCGGGGGCGGCTCACCCGTCGTCGGTCACCGCCCGCACCCCGGGCCAGACCAGGGTCGTCGACCCCCACGCCAACCCCGCGCCGTAGGCCGTCAACGCCACCCGCATCCCCGGCCGGAGCGTTCCCGCGGCTGCCGCCTGGGCCAACAGGACGGGCACCGAGGCCGCCGCCGTGTTGCCGTACCCCTCGATGTGCGACAGCATCCGCCCCGGCCGCAGCCCCAGCTCGGCGGCGAGGCCGTCCAGGATGCGCTGGTTTGCCTGGTGGGCCGCGACCGCGTCCAGGTCGCCGAGCGCCCACCCGGCGCGGTGCGTGGCCTTGGTCACCGAATCGCACATGCCGACGATCGCCTGCTTGCGCACCACCGGACCGTCCATCCGGAAGTACGCCGAGACCGGGTCTTCCGCCGCCCCCGCGCCGCGTTTGCGTGCCCGCGCCCCGCCCCCGGGGATCTCCAGCAGGTCGGCGCCCACGCCGTCGCTCCCCAGGTCGAAGGGCCCCAACGCCCCCGGCTCGTCCACCGCGCCCGCGCGCAGGACCACGGCGCCCGCGCCGTCGCCGAAGATGGCGGCCATCAGCCAGTCGTCCGGATCGACGAAGGCACTGAACACGTCCGAGGCCACCAGGAGCACGCTGTCGAAGGCGCCCGAGACGATCATCGACGCGGCGACGCCCAGGCCGTACAGGAACCCGCTGCACCCCGACGCCAGATCGAACGCCGGCACCGTCCCGCACCCGAGCCGCGCGGCCACCTCCGGTGCCCCGGCCGGCAGGAGCCGGTCCGGGGAGATGGTGGCGAGGACCACCGCGTCGGCCCGCGAGGTCCCCGCGGCCTCCAGCGCGCCCCGGCCCGCCCGTACGGCGAGGTCGACCGTGGCCTCCCCGTCCGCGACGCGACGGCTCCCCACGCCGATGCGGGCGCGGATCCACTCGTCGCCGACGGGCCGGTTGCCGCACAGCTCGGCATTGGTGACGACGCGCGGCGGTACGTAGGAACCCAGTCCCGCCACCACCGCGCCGCGGCGGCCGTCCGGTACGTGCGCCGCCATCAGCCGGCCAGCCGCTTCGCTGCCCGCCGCACGTCGTCGGCGGCCCTGGCACACCGTTCGGCATGGCCCAGGAGGGTCATGCGGAACGCCTCGCCCGCCTCGTCGACGTCCCACCCGCCGTTGCCGGCGCATGCCGCGAGGCTCTCCGAGTGTCGCTCCAGCCGGTCCGCGCCCGCATGGGCGAGGGCCCCGTACGCCGCCGGCGCGAACCCGCGCGCCGAGAGCGGCACCGCCGCCGGCAGGCCGACCGTCACGCGCCCGTCCCCGGGCAGGCCCTCGGCCTCGCGGAAGGCCACGAGCAGCGTGCCCGGGTCCAACACCTCCGGCAGCCGGTCCGCGCCGAACCGGGGCGAGATGACCACCGGGTGCACCGCCTCCGTGACCCGGCCCACGACCTCCCGGGCGATGTGCTCCGCGAAGCGCGCCGCCGCGCACCCGGACGGCGCGCCGCACAGCGGCGACGGCCCCGCGCCGGAGTGGTCCTCGTCGCGCGCCCACCCGGGCGCCCAGAGGATCTCCGTCCCGGCCTCGACCGCCGTGTCCTCCCACACGAACGCGCCGCTCACCGGGTACACCGCGGCGGGGACGGCCGGATAGCGGCGCAGCGCCTCGCCCACCGCCTCACCCGCTCCGGTCACCGCCCCCACGGAGAGCAGGGCCAAGGCCTGGAGCGTGGCCCCGGCGGCGGCCTCGCCGACCACGCCGAGCGCGTGCGCGAGGGCGGCGGCCGCCGTCTCCGGTCCGGCCCCGTCCGCCACCAGCCACCCGGCCGGCGAGTCGGGGTCGGCATCCGCCAGGTAGGGGGCCAGCCGCCGCCCCAGGGCCGCGGTCCGGGCCGCGTGGGAGCGGCTCCCGGACTCCGTCGAAGCCCGCGCGACGATCTCGCTCAGCAACGTGTCCTCGGCCGCGGCCGCCCCCACCACGACCCGCCGGGCGACCCGGGCCATACCGCGCCGCCATTCGTGCCAGTCGACCGTGCCGTCCCCGCGCCGGGCCGCGATCAGCCCGTCGACGTCCTCGGCCACCAGCGCGGCCCATTGCCCGCGCGCCACCGGGACCTCCCGCCCCAACGGCACGTGCGGCGAGAGCCCGTAGCGGAGGCCGCCCGCGGTCAGACCGCACGGCGTGCCGAGCACGCCCGCCTCCTCCGCCCGGGCGAGGAGACCCGCCGCGTCGACCCGGGACGACGGTACGAGGAAGGTCCCGAAGGCGGTGCGCAGCCGTACCGGGCGTCCGGACCGGGTACGCCGCAGGTGCGCCAGCAGCCCGCTCGTCACCCCCTCGCGGGTGAGCGCGTCCAGCCCCAGGGCGCGGGCCGGGACGTCCGTCCACGGCAGGCGGTGCGCCAACATGGCCGCGCTGAACACGGCGTTCTCCAGCGCCCGGGCGGTGGCCGGCCCGCGTGCCGTGGTGGCCGGGCTCTCGGCAATGGTCATCGGTCGCTCTCCCTCGTGGTCGCCGTGGTCACTTGTCACGGAGCATGTACGGCTGGTTGCACACGACTTCGCCGTCGTAGGCGGTGATCAGCTTGTTGACCCGCTCCCGGTACGGGGACAACTCCCCGCGCAGGGTGTCCGAGTACGCCTGCGGGGCGTGCGACAGCGGGTAGTCGTACGACTCGTCGAGCCAGGCCAACTCGACCCAGCTGTCGGGGATGTCGTTGGGCGAGGCCGGTCCGCGCCCGTCCAGCATGGGGATCACGTCGTGCTTGTTCACGAGGCTGATCACCCGAGTGGTGTGGTCGGCGGGCCGCTTGCCGTCGATCGGGGAGCCCACCGTGATCACGTGTGTGATGCGGTACGTCGACGCCAGGTCCACGTCCATCGCGAGGTTCATCGCGGTCAGCCCGCCCAGACTGTGGCCGACGATCATGAGGTCCGATCCGGCGGGCAGTCCGGAACGCAGGAGCAACTGCCGCACGGCGCGCGTGTACGTCGTGTCGGTGCGCAGCAGCCCGTCGAACGCGCCGACGAGGTCCTGCGGGGTGCTGTTGCTCAGCAGCCCGAAACTGGTCCCGGGCAGCAGGAGGACGTGCCGCTGCTCCCCGTCGGCGCACGCCACGCGGCGCAGCAGGACCAGCCCGTGGTTGCCCAGCGCACCGATGTCGTTGACGTAGCTGACGATGTCGTTGTGGGACGTGTCCAGTACCCGCGCGAGGATCGGGTCCGGATCGGCCCGCTCCGCGCGCCCGGGCCCGGGGTTGAGGTGGCCCAGCAGGGAACTGGGCAGTCCCAGGAAGGGATCGGTGGTGGGGACGCCGCCGGCGAGGGTCACCCAGGAGAAGTCGTCGTTGACGGGGTTCTCGTCGAGCAGCCCCGACAGGGCCAGCAGTTCCATGATGACGGGTGAGACCGTGGTCAGGGCGCGGGTCACGCCGAACCGCTCGACCAGCGCGAACATCGCCCGCAGCGCCTCGATCCGGTCCCCGCGGACCATCGCGTCCGTCAGGCGCCTGGCCAGGGGCGAGTCGAGGTTCGGGTGGTCGACCGCGACGGCGCGGATGCGCATCGCGAACGCGTCCACCGCCATGGCCACCTTCGCGGGGCGGCGGTACGTCATGCTTCCCGCCATCCGCGCCAGTTCGCCGAGGAGGCCGCCGTTCGCCCCGAAGCCGAGCCCCGCCGGGCTGGTGAGCGCCTTCACGCACGAGACCGCGGTCCCCAGCGCCCAACCGGGGCGGCGCAGCGCCTCCAGGGCGAACCGGGGACTGGTGAGCGCTCCGGTGAGCTCCGCGCCCGCCTGCTTCGCGGTGAGCGCGGCGTCCGCCAGCAGGATCGACGCCGCGATGAGCAGTTCCGCGTCGGTCCGTGCCGGGGCGCTCCTGCCGTCGTCCTGCGGCCCCTGTTGCGCGGGGACGTGCCGAGTCGTTCCGTCGACCACCTGACTCACGGGTGTGCTCCCTCTCGTCCCTGTGCGACGGCCGCGCCGTCGTCTCCGCTGTTCGCGCAGGCATGGTGGCACCGAATGTGATCGCCGGGACGCGGGCCACGGGCCGGTCGGGTGAGCCCGCGTCCCGGGGGCGCCCCGCGCACCCCGGCCCCGGGCGGGCGCGGGGCCCGCTCCGGGCGCGGGAACCGGCCCGCCCCGTGGGGATGAACGGGGCGCCGTCCAGTTGACGGTCGGCCACCCCGTGAGGACACCCGGCGACTTGGCCCGGCAATTCGGCCACGCCGGCGGCGAGCGGACCCGGGTCCTCACGGACACCGGCCCCGCCGCCACCGAACACCGGTACGGACCGGCCCGACTCCGGCCCGGTCGACATCCCGTAGGGCCGGAGAGAGGATGGAGAGGGCGGAGTCCGCCGGACGGCGGTGCGCCGCCGGTGAGGTGCGGTGGCCCGGTCACCCGGGGTTCCCCGACGCGCCGGCGACGCTGTGCGCGCGTGACCGCACCCGTTCCCGCATCGTCTCTTCCCGGAAGGGGAGCACCACCATGCACCGACACACACGACGCACCGTGATCACCACACTGCTCGCTTCCTCCTTCGCCCTGTCCGGCGTGGTGGCCCTGGCCCCGTCGGCCGGCGCCGCCGTACCCACCGCGAGCTGTACGGTCACCCCGAACGCGAGCGGCACCTCGGTCACCATCAAGGGCGAGGGATTCACGGCGCCGCGCAAGCTCAACGACGGTGAGAGCACCGAGCCGCTGAACGTCGACGCGAACGGCAACTTCCAGGTCACGCGCTTCCAGAAGAACGTCGACTACACCGTCCTCGCCGTCAACGAGGACCAGAACTTCACCTTCGTCAACTGCAAGGTCGTCAAGTCGAACGACTCGACCGGCACCAACAACCCGACGAACAACCCGAGCAACAACATGAAGGACAAGGGCCGCGGTTACGGCGACGGTTACCGCGCCGGACGCTCCGCGGCGCAGAAGAGCTGCGACGACCACCCCACCCCGAACAAGAACCAGCAGCACTCCGACGCCTACTGGAAGGCCTGGCAGCAGGGTGCGGACTCGGCCTTCAACAAGGTCTGCGGCTCGGGTAACTCCGGCTGACGACCGGCCGGCGGTCGGCTGACGCCCCCGGCCCCAGGGCAGAGGTCACCCGTTCCTCGACCCCTCTCCGGCGCGCCCCGAGTCGCCGCTGCCATCGTCAAAGGCGGGCCACGCGCTGACCCGCGCCGCCGAGGAGCGGGCGGCGTGGGATCGTGCCACGCTGGAAGCCACGGGGGTATGAGAGCGGGGGCGCAAGACGGCGGGGGAGGGAGACAGGCGCGAGCGCGCGTTCCGGGGGGCACACCATGGGAGAACGGCCATGCAAGGTGCAGGACGAAGGAGCGTGACGACCATCGCGTGCTGCTCGCTGGTGCTGGGCGCCCTGCTGTCCGGTGGGGCAGTGGCCGGCGCCGGGTCGGCGGTGGCGGCGACCCCGGCGCCCCCCTGCAAGGGCGATCAGTTGTCGGCGAGCGCCTCGGGTTCGAGCCAGGTCACGGTCACCGTGACCAACAAGGGCACGAAACCCTGCACGCTGCGGGGTTTCCCCACCGTGGCCCTCGCCGGCCAGGGCTCGCCCGAGCGGAACAAGCCCCTGAACGTCCGGCGGCAGGGCGGTGACGGCCCGGTGCGACTGGCCGTCGGCGGACGGGCCGTGACCCACCTGACGTTCACGCCGGTCCTGGGGGAGGCGGAAGGGTACTGCGCCTCCGGCGCGGACCCCTTCGTCGCCCCCTCGCTGGTGGTCGGCTTCGCGGGGATCAAGGAACAGCTGGCTTCCACCGACGCCGACGGGTTCGCCCTGTGCGGCAACACGGTCCGGGTCACGGCCTTCCGGCCGGCCGGCTCCTGAGCCCGGCGGGCGTACCACCCCGTACGCCGTCCGTCGCGGGCCGGTCAGTCCTCGCGAACGGCCCCCCGCCACACGGTGACGTCGACGGTGATGTACTGGCTGGGGTCGGACGGGGCGGAGGCGCCCCCGTACACGACCAGGGCGATGTTGCCCGCCTTGGTGCGCACGCAGAGCTCGGAGCCCTTCGACAGCGACGCGACGTCGACGCGGCCGGTGTAGCGGGTCGCGGCCCGGCACGTGGCCAACGACCCCTGCTCGCTGCCGTCGAGGACGACCAGCTTGGACCCGTACGCGCCGAGCGCACAGTCTCTCGACGACGATCCGCACGAAAAGTAGAGGTCGTCGTAATTGGAGTCCCGGGGCTGCAAGGGGTCGTCCCCGAACTCCAGGTGGTAGCCGGCGGGGAACTGGAAGCCCTTGTACGCCGCCGGTTTGGGGTCGGTCCGAGGCTGCTGCGTCCCGCCGGACCGCGACGGGCCCGGGGTCGCCGCGCTGCCGCCGCTCCCGCGGGCCGTGTCTCCCTTGCCGCCGTCGCCCAGCATGTTCACGATGGCACCGCAGCCGGCCAACAGGAGCAGCGCCCCGAAGACGGAGGCGACGATGATGCCCGCACGGCGACCGGCGGAGGCCCCGGTCGGCTGCTGGTGGAGCTGCGGGTGCGGCTGCGGCTGCGGATGGGGCTGCGGGTACCCGTAGGGACCGCCGTAAGGCCCTCCGTAGGGACCGGCGGGTGCCGCGGTCGCCGGGCCCGTCACCGGCCCCGGACCCGGAGTGGGCCGGTACGCGGGCTGCGTGGGGGGCGCCGCCGGCGCGGGCGGGTGGGCGGCGACCGTCGGCTGGTAGGCGGGGGGCGCGACCGGATGGTCGGGAGCGGTCACCGGGTGCGTCCCGGCGGCGCGCTCCGCGACCGGCCCGGGGACCGCGGGCCGCTGCGCCAGCCCCGCCGCGACGCTCTGCGGCAGCCAGTCCTCTGGGCGGCGCAGCTGGGTCTGGTCGGCGGCGCTGCGGCACAGGCCCAGGATGTCCGTCAACGAGGCCCGCTGCGCGGGGTCCTTGGCCAGGCAGCGCGTGACGAGCGGGCGCAACTCTTCCGAGAGTCCCGTGAGTTCCGGCTCCTCGTGGACGATCCGGTAGAGGACCGCGTGGGAGGGCCCGTCGCCGTAGACGGAGGTGCCGAGTGCCGCGAAGGCGGCGATCAACCCGAGCGCGAAGACGTCGGTCGCCGTGCCGACATCCCGACCGGCGGCCTGTTCGGGGGACATGAACGACGGAGTGCCGACGGAGACGCCGCTCGCGGTGAGGGAGGTGGTGTCGGCGGCCCGCGCGATGCCGAAGTCGATGACCCTGGGGCCGTCCGAAGCGAGCAGTACGTTCGAGGGTTTGAGGTCCCGGTGCACGATGCCCGCGCCGTGGATGACCTGGAGGGCCTCCGCGATGCCCGCGACCAGCATGAGCACGGTTCGCGGGGGCAGGGCCCCGTTCTCGGCGACGGCCGCGGCGAGCGTGGGGCCCGGCACGTAGGCGGTGGCCAACCAGGGCGTCGGGCCGTCGGTGTCGCTGTCGATGACGGGGGCGGTGTAGAGCCCCTGGACGCGCTGGGCGGAGTGGACCTCCTGCCGGAACCGCCTGCGGAACTCGGGGTCTTCGGCGAACTCGGGTCGGATCACCTTGATCGCCACGGGCCGCCCGCCGGGCGTGTGCGACAGGTACACCTTGCCCATGCCTCCGGCCCCGAGCCGGGCCGCGAGGCGGTAACCGGCGACCGTGGCGGGATCTTCGGGGCCAAGTGGCCGGAACACCGGGCCGGTTGCGGGCTCGCTCATTGTCTTGTCGTCCCCCGTCGGTACGCGATTCGCGTGGTCACCTTACCGGGAGGCGGGCGGGCGCAGGACGGTGCCGTCCGCCCGTGCCGTCAGCTGTGGCCCGGCGCCGGTGATACGGACTCGCCGGCCGCCGGGGCGGCCTGCGCGGCGGGCGTGGCCGACACGGACGGGGCAGTCGACGGCGAGGCCGACGGGGTCGGGGTCGGTGAGGGGTCCGGGAGGCAGGTGACCTCGTCGCGCGGGGTGTAGTGGGTGCGGAACGTCTCGCGCCCCAGCTCCCGGCCGCCCTTGACGAAGATCCGGTCGACGGAGACGTCGAACCCCTCCAGCGGGGTCTGCTCCTCGCAGGTGTCACCGGTGGCCGTGCGCTTGGCAGGCGGGGTGATGTGGGTCCGGGCGCTCTTGGTGGCGCGTATCGCGTCGTACTTCTTCGTGCCGAGGAGGGTGATGGTCACCGATGTGTCGGAGGAGGCGGCGCGGATGCGGACGGGGTGGCCCGAGTCGTTCTTCCACCGGAGGTCGAGGGTGCCCCAGGCGACCGTGGCCTCGCGGCCCTCGGGATAGCGCTCGATGTAGAAGGAGTGGGCGCCGTGCTCCACGGGCTCGAGGCCGGCGAAGAACATGGCGTTGTACATCGTCGTCGCCACGGCCGAGATGCCGCCGCCGGGAGCCTTCACGTACCGACCGTCGTTGATCATGATTCCGTCGACGAAGCCGTTCTCCGGCGTGCGCTCCCCGACCGTCTTGTTGAAGCTCCAGATCGTGCCGGGGCGGACCACGGAGCCGTTGATCAGCTCCACGGCTCGCGCGATGTTGTGGGTGCGGTAGGGAGCGGAGGGGAACGCGACCGTGAACGTGGACATCTGCTGCTCGGCCGGGGCTGCCGGGGCTGCCGGGGCTGCCGGGGCGGCTGCGGTCCGCGGCGTCGGGGCTCCGCCGGGCTGGTCCCCGGCGGCCGCCGCCGTGCCCGCGGCGAGCACGCCCAGGCCCAGTGCCGCGGCCGTGACGGCCGAGGTCAGGGCCGCTCGCCTGGTGTCGGTCCGACGGTTTGTGGATCGCATGTCACTCCCGGTAGCGGATGTCGCGGTAAGGCCCGGCGCCCGCGCTGAACGAGGCGGAAGGCCACGGACCATCCTCAGCCAAATAGGACCAAAGGGGATGAAAATGTGCCCGGTCTCACGCCCCGCCGGAGGGGCCCCTCTCGGGTGCGATGGTCCGTCGGGGGAGCCGGGTGGGGCATGATCGGGGGATGTCTGAACGCATCATTGCCGCCTGCGACGGGGCGGCGAAGGGGAATCCCGGGCCCGCCGGATGGGCCTGGGTCATCGGCGACGCGCAAGGTCGTCCCGAGCGCTGGGAAGCCGGCGCGCTCGGTCGGGCCACGAACAACGTGGGGGAGCTCACGGCACTGGAGAAGCTGCTGGAGGCCGTCGCCCCGGGCACGGCCGTCGAGGTGCGGATGGACTCCCAGTACGCCATGAAGGCGGTGACGCAGTGGCTGCCGGGGTGGAAGCGCAACGGCTGGAAGACCGCGGCCGGCAAGCCGGTGGCCAACCGGGAACTCGTCGAACGCATCGACGCGCTGCTCGCCGAGCGGGACGTCGAGTTCCGCTACGTCCCCGCCCACCGCGAGGACGGCGACCACCTGAACGCGATCGCCGACCAGGCGGCCAGTGACGCCGCGACCACGCAGCAGCCCGCGGGCACCGCGCTGGGCGACCACGCCATCCCCGTACCGGCCCCGGTCCGCACGTCCCCCGCGCGCACGTCCCCGGCCCGTCGCAAGCCGGCCGCCGCCGCGGAGCGTGCGGCCGGCGCGGGCGCGGGGGGCCGCGGCGTGCGCACCATCACGGCGAAGTTCAAGGGCACCTGTCCCTGTGGAACGGCCTACGCGGCCGGAGCCAAGATCGCCAAGCACGGCTCCGGCTGGGGCCACCCCGACTGCGCCCCCACCGCGTAGGACACCGGCCGGGCGGGCGTCGGCGGGGGAGGGGCACTCGGGGCCGTTCACCCGATCGGCGTCCAGCGGGCGCGCGCGGCGGTGGGGGCGGTCACAGTGTGGGGTGCGTGCTGCTGCGTCGCGCAGCGGACGTCACGTTCGAGACGCGCGGAGGGTCCGGTGGGGCACGTCTCGCCCACCACGGCCGAAGGAGGAGCTGAACATGGTGCGCAACACGATCCGGAACGACTCCACTCGGGCGACCGATCAGCCCGAGGAGCGTGTGAGACCGCGCCGCCAGGCGGCGGAGAGCGTCCGCGGGAGTTCCGAGCCGATCCGGGAAACGGGCACCACCGAGGAGCACATCATCCTCGGCGAGGACTGAACCACCGCTGCGGACCCAGGGTCCCCGGGAGCGCGAGCCGCTCCCGGGGACCTCGTCGTGCCGACGCGCGCCTGCCGGTCAACAGCCGCCGCAGTTGTAGTAGGTGACGTCCCAGTGGCTGCCCTCGTCCGCGTAGACGTTGCCGGAACCGGATTTCCACTGGAGCGCCCCGTCGCCGCGCGGACCGATGTAGGCGAACGTGTTCTTGATGTAGGTGCCCAGGCACGTGTACTTGGCGAAGTCGAGCTTGTAGCCGTTCCAGTGTGAGTACGTCCCGGCGGCGTGGCCGGTCTCGGTGCCGCCGGTGATGTCGAGCGCGCAGCCGCTGGCGCTCTTGAGCGTCTGGGCCCCTTGGGCGGTGGCCAGGTTGAGCTGCTCGAAGGACGTGCATGTCGGGTTGTTGCGGTCCGAGCAGCCGCCCGAGGAGGACCAGGTGATCCCGGAGGCGCGGAACATCGAGGTGGCCGTGGCGTGGCTGATCCTGGTGGCCGCGTAGGCCTCGGTGGCCCCGGTCAGCACCCCGACACCGGGCGCGGCCAGGGTGGCGAGGGTGAGGGTGAGGGCGGCGAGGATCGGGCGGAGCTTCATCGGCGTGTGCCTCCTGCGGGTGGCCGTGCACGGTGGGTTGGCGGTGCAGGTGGAGCCGGACCGTCTCCTTCGTAGGCCCGGCGAGCGGCAAGGAGATGGTGCCCGAGAGCCCGGTGGGTCCGCCAGGGGGAGTCGGGGGTGAGGGGGCCGGTTCGGGGGCGGGGACGGTTTTACTCGCGCCTGATGGCATGCTCCCGACAAATCTGCCAGGCTTCCGCCTGTCGTCGCCCTGACCCCAGGGGGACGCGCAAGGAATCTCACCCCAGCGATCGCGCAAGCGATGCGCGCAGCCCGCGGCCGCCGTCCGGCACACCCAGCCGGACGAGCTGTCACCGAGCAGGCCGGAATCCCGGCCGCCGCAAAGGAGTTCCGCGTGAGATCGACCCCCCACAAGGCCTTCGCCACGACCGTGCTCACGGTCGCCGCGCTGGCCGCAGCCTCGCTCGGCACCACCCCGGCAGCGGCACAGCCGTCCGCGGCCCACCGCGCCGCGGCCTGTACCCCGGCCCAGGTCGTCGCCAACGGCGGCTTCGAAAGCGACACGTCGCCCTGGAGCCAGTCGTCCACCAGTGTGATCACCAGTCGCGCGGGCCAAAGCGCCCACGCGGGCACGACCTTCGCCTGGCTGAACGGCGTCGGCGGCACGCACACCGACACGCTTTCCCAGAGCGTCACCGTACCGGCCGGATGCAGCTCGGCCACGCTCACCTTCTGGCTGCACATCGACACCGCCGAGACGACCACATCCACCAAGTACGACAAGTTGACGGCGAAGATCGGCAGTACGACGCTCGCGACCTACTCGAACCTCGACAAGAACACCGGGTACGTCCAGAAGTCCTTCGACGTGTCGGCGTTCGCCGGACAGACGGTGAGCCTCGCCTTCACCGGCACCGAGGACTCCAGCCTCCAGACGAGCTTCGTCATCGACGACGTCGCCCTCGACACCTCCGGCGGCACCACCCCACCCGGCGACCCCACCCGTACACCGGCCGCACCCTCGTACACCGTCAGCCTCAGCAGCGACACGAGCGGTGCCGTATGGAACGGCCACGAGAGCGCGACCTTCACCAACGCCTCGGCCACGGCGCTGAACGAGGTGTACCTGAGGCTGTGGGACAACTACCACGGCACCTGCTCAGCCATGCCCATCTCGGTGACCAACGTCACCGGGGGCACCGCCGGCGCGCTCTCGGTCGGCTGCACGGCCCTGCAGATCACCCTCCCCACACCGCTCGCGCAGGGCCAGAGCGCCACGATCGGCTTCGACCTGGCCATCACCGTGCCCAGCGGCGCCGACCGCTTCGGCCATGACGGGGCGTTCAACTTCATCGGAAACGCCCTTCCCGTGCTCGCGGTCAAGGACGCGGCCGGCTGGCACCTGGACCCCTACACCAACAACGGCGAGTCGTTCTACTCCCTGGCCTCCGACTTCCGCGTGACGCTCGACCACCCCACGGCCCTCCTGGTCCCGGCCACCGGCACCTCGGTGGACAGCGCCGGCTCCGGCGGCCGTACGGTCACCACCGCCACCGCCTCCAAGGTCCGCGACTTCGCCTGGGCGGCCGGCCCCTTCGCCAAGATCTCCGGCACCTCGCCCGGCGGCACCCCGATCAACATCTATTCCGTCTCGGGCATCAGCTCCGCCGACGCGCAGTCGATGCTCACCACCGCCAAGTCCGCGGTGGACACCCACGGCGCCAGGTTCGGCGCCTACCCGTACGGCGAACTGGACGCGGTGATCGACAACAACTACTGGTTCGGCGGCATGGAATACCCCGGCTTCGTCCTCGACCTGGTCAGCACCACGGCGCTCACCCACGAGATCGGCCACCAGTGGTTCTACGGCATCGTCGGCGACGACGAGTACACGAGCCCCTGGCTCGACGAGGCCTTCACCGACTACGCCACCGACCTGGCGCTCAACAAGACGGGCAGCAACTGCTGGAGCGGCGTCTCCTGGGCGTCGACCGCGGAGAAGATCACCAATCCGATGGCCTACTGGGACGCCCACTCGTCCCGGTACTCCACCGTCGTCTACGGCTACGGCAAGTGCGCCCTGCACGACCTGCGGCGCGTCCTCGGTGACAGCGTCATGGCCAAGCTGCTCAAGGACTACGCCACCTCGCACTGGTACGGCGTCTCCACCACCGCCGAGTTCAAGGCGGCCGCCCAGGCCGCCACGACCACGGACCTGACCTCCTTCTGGACCCAGCACCGCATCGAAGGCTGACCGCGCGGAACCTTCCGCCACGCCGGGTCGCACGCCGAGCGGCGTGCGACCCGGACGCGGTGGCACAGTGGGCGCCGTCCGGCGCCCGCTTCGCCATGAGGGCGTTCGACCGGAACGGGCCCCGAGGAAGGAAGACCCATGCGGACCGTCACCCTGAACAACGGCGTCGAGATGCCGATCCTCGGCTACGGCGTCTACCAGATCCCGCCGGAGCAGACCGAGCGAGCCGTGACCGAGGCACTCGCCGTCGGCTACCGACTCCTCGACACCGCGGCCGCGTACCAGAACGAGGAGGCCGTCGGCCGGGCCATCGCGAGCAGTGGCGTCCCCCGCGAAGAGCTGTTCGTCACCACCAAGCTCTGGGTCCAGGACGCCGGCGAGGAGAACGCGCGCCGCGCCTTCGACACCTCGCTGCGCAAGCTCGGCCTCGACCACCTCGACCTGTACCTGATCCACCAGCCCTTCGGCGACGTGTACGGCTCCTGGCGCGCCATGCAGCGGCTCTACCACGAGGGCCGGGTCAAGGCGATCGGGGTCTCCAACTTCCACGCGGACCGGCTCGTCGACCTGATCGAGCACAACGAGGTCACCCCGGCGGTGAACCAGGTGGAGACCCACCCCTTCTTCCAGCGCACGGCCGACCAGGAACTCATGCGCGAGCGCGGAGTGCGGATCGAGTCGTGGGGTCCCTTCGCGGAGGGCCGCAACAACCTCTTCTCCGATCCCGTCCTCGGTGAGATCGCCGAGGGCCACGGCAAGTCCGTGCCGCAGGTGGTGCTGCGCTGGCTCGTCCAGCGGGAAGTCGTCGTGATCCCGAAGTCCGTCCGCGCCGACCGGATGGCCGAGAACCTCGACGTGTTCGACTTCGCCCTGACCGACGGGGAGATGGCGCGCATCGCCGCCATGGACACCGGAAGCTCGCTCTTCTTCGACCACCGCGACCCCGCCATGGTCAGCCGGATCGGCACCGCCCGCGTGCACGACTGACCCGCACGGCGGGGCGCCGGCAGCCGCCCCGCGCGGCGGCAGTGCCCAGGGCCTCAGCCCAGGAACGAGAGCCGCACGGTCCGGTGCGGGTTGTCGCGGTTGGTGTCCACGAGGACGACCGACTGCCAGGTGCCGAGCGCCAGCTCCCCGCCCACCACGGGCAGCGTGGCGTGCGGCGGCACGAGGGCCGGCAGCACGTGGTCACGGCCGTGTCCGGGCGAGCCGTGCCGGTGCCGCCAGCGGTCGTCGGCGGGCAGCAGCGTACGCAGGGCCTCCAGGAGGTCGTCGTCGCTGCCGGCGCCCGTCTCGATCACGGCCAGACCGGCGGTGGCGTGCGGGGTGAACACGTTGAGCAGTCCGTCCCGGCCCCGGGCGGTCTCCCGCAGGAACCGTGCGCAGGCGTCGGTCAGGTCGTGGACCGTCTCGGTTGAACCGGTCGTGAGGTTCAGGGTGTGCGTGGTGAAGGTGTCTGCCATGGCCACCATCTTCGCGCGCGGACGCCGGACCGCGCCGTTACGGCCCGGGCCACACCGGAGGGCGATTAACTCATTCAGGTGAACCGTTAAATCTATCCTGGCTGCGATAGACATCGGGGCCCGGAGCGGTTAGTGTTTCGTTGGTAGACGAAGGTCAAGCATGCTCGACCCGGGTGGGCGACAGCCGCCCGGTCCCCGCTGGAGACCCGAGGGGAAGGTGGTTCCCGGTCACGCATCCGAGATCCCCGCAGCCCGGTCTTCCCGGGAGTCTGCGGACATGAAGAGCCGGCAGCGGTACAGCCCGGCTGATGGTGTTGAATTTCCTTCGGGGCCCTGGTGCCGTACGGCACCAGGGCCCCTCGACGCATTCCCGTATGCAGAGGTGAAAGTGACAGCAGAGAACTCGCTCGGGCGTCTCGACGACGACGACTACCCCGCCTACACGATGGGCAGGGCCGCCGAGATGCTCGGTACCACCCCCGGCTTCCTCCGGGCGATCGGCGAGGCCCGCCTGATCACCCCGCTGCGTTCGCAGGGTGGCCACCGCCGCTACTCCCGTTACCAGCTGCGGATCGCCGCCCGTGCCCGCGAACTCGTGGACGCGGGCACCCCGATCGATGCCGCCTGCCGGATCGTCATTCTCGAGGACCAGCTCGCCGAGGCCCAGCGCATCAACGCCGAGTTCCGTCGCACGGAAGCGGGCGGCGCCGCGGGCGCCGAAGAGGCCGCGCCGACGCACCGGCCGGCGTGACACCGCCCGTCGCTCTCGCCCTCCACCGCATGTCGGGCGTCGTGCGGGGGCCGGCGTGGTGTGCGCCCGGCCGCATGCGAGGCGGCGGCCGGGGCATGCGGGGAGCCGACGGACCGTTCGACGAGCAAGGAGCAGTGGTCACATGTGGGCTTTCCGTGAGACGGCCGGACACCTGGAGGGAACGGACCTGACGGGCTTCAAGGTCGAGGCGACCGAAGGCACCATCGGCAAGGTCGACAAGCACTCGTACGAGGTCGGTTCCGCCTACCTGGTCGTCGACACCGGTGTGTGGATCTTCGGCAAGGAGGTGCTGATCCCGGCGGGCGCCGTCACGCTTATCGACCCGGACGAGAAGCGCGTCCTGGTGGACCTCACCAAGGAGCAGATCAAGAACGCGCCGGAGTTCCACCGGGACCGACACCTGGACGACGCCGGATACCACGCGGAGCTCGGCACCTACTACGGCACCGGGGCCCCCTTCGGCGGTCGGCCTGCCTGACCCCTCCCCCTGGGGGTAGGTTCGGCCGGCCGGCGGCGACCCGAACGGGTCGCGGTGTAGGTCCCCCGTGTGACATCCGGTGCGGCGGCAGGTGACGTGGTCGCCGCCGCCGGACGCCGAGGCCGTCGGCAGGGATACTTGGCCCGACGCGGGCGGACGCGGGACAGCCGCGCGCGGGTGGGCCCGTCGCCGACGGCGTCCGCCCCGGGCGCCGCACCCGCTCAAGGGAAGTGACACCGCCACGATGGACCGCGCCGGACGATCCGAAGTGCCCGCGGACGACGCGTCCCGTGAGGTCGCCGAAGCCGCCGAGGCGCTGGTGGACTGCTGGACCCGTGCGGGCCGCGACATCCCGCCCGGCCTCTCGGCCCTGCAAGTGCGGGCGCTGATCGCCGTGCGGCGCTGCCCGGGGGTCAACCTGTCGCGGCTCGCCGAGCAGGTGGGGGCCTCCGTTCCCGCCGCGAGCAGGCTGTGCGACCGGCTGGAGGCCGCCGGCCTGCTGCGCCGGTTCCGTGCCTTCGCCGACCGCCGCGAAGTCGGACTGAGCCTCACGGCCCGCGGCGACGAGGCGCTCACGTCCCTGGCGGCGCGGCGCGCCGCGGACCTGTGCGAGGTGCTGTCGTGGATGGCGGTCGAGGACCGCCGGAGCCTGGTGACCGGCCTGCTGGCCTTCACCCGGGCCGTGGACGCCGGGGCGCCGGGTCACCGCCGCCTCGGCGGCGCCGACTGAGCAGACCCACCCGACCCGTCCGCTCCACCCCACCCGTCCGGCCGACCCGGGCCACCGACGTACGTCCGATCAGGCGATGTCGCTGACGTGCGCGTCACCGGATGCGCGGATCGAGCGGCCCGCGAGCTTGTCGCCGGCGGCTTCGCGGAACGCGGTCAGACCGTCGAACAACGCCCGTCGCTCATCACCGCTGAGGCGCGCCAGTACCGTTTCGAGTTCCTTGGCCCGGGCGGCGCGCACGGACGCCAGGACGCCGAGGCCGCTTCGGCTCAGCCGCACTTCCACCTCCCGGCGGTTCGCCGTGGCCCGGGAGCGCCGGACGAGACCGGCCGCTTCCAGTCGGTCGCAGAGTCTGCTCACCGAGGGCGGCGTGGAACCGAGCGCTTCGCCCAAGTCCCGCAGATTGACGCGCTCCCGCTCGTCGATCACGGCCAGGGCGCGCAGCTGGGAGGGGGGCACGGGGGTGGGGACGGCTTCCTGCCCGCGACCCCAGAGGACGTCCAGCAGCTCCAGGAGAGCGGATGCCTCGGTAGCCACCTGCCCGGGGTGCCGGGATGGCAAGGGGAAGCTGTGCGGCATCGCACTACTCTCTCATCCGATAGACCGTTTGTCAGCCCGCCTGGTTTGCGGCGGCAGGCGGCGGACGCCCCTCGTCCGGGCCGGGGTCACCGGCGTCCGCGCGGTGATCCGCATGGCGAGGGCGAGCGTGTCGTCGGCGTGCAGGACGACGGTGTGCATCTCGCCGGCCACGGCGTCGGGGATCTCCGCTATGGCGCGGTGGGAGTGCTGTTCGACGGCCTTCACGAGCCGGGATTCCCCTTCGATCAGGTCCCTGCGGCTCTCGGTGAGTCCGTCGGTGTACAGGAGCAGGAGGTCGCCCGGCTCCATGCGGTCGCGCAGGACCGCGTCACTGCCGGGGGAGGGGAAGCCGATGCCCCGGCCGGTCGCTTCGAGGAACTCCGGTGCGCTGCCCTCCCGTGCCAGCAGCGGGGGAGGGTGACTGCCGCTGGCCACCCGGAGCTCCCCGGTGGCGGGGTCGAGCCGGACCAGGAGCACCGTCGCCATCAGATCGGCGTTGAAGGGCATGAGGAGGTGGTGGGTGCGGGCGAGGATGGAGTGCAGGGGGTGCCCCTCCAGGGCCAGGGTGCGCACCGCGTGGGTGACGGTGACCGCGCCGCGGGTGCTGCGCACGCCGTGGCCCAGCGCGTCGACCACGGTGACGTGCACGGTCCCGTCGGGGAGGGTGAACCAGTCGTAGAGGTCCCCGCCGGTCGGGGCGGCCGGGTCGGCGGGCGCGTAGTGCACCGCCAGTTCCAGGCCGTCGACCTTCGGCGGCGGGGGACGCAGTGCGTCCTCCAGTTCCCGCAGGACCCGGCCGTGGGCCTTGCGCACCTGTTCGTCGCGCTCGTCCAGCTGTACGTAGAGGGCCAGGACGCCCGCGTTGGTCTCCGCGAGTTCGTGCTTGAGCAGGCGGTGGTCGGAGGTGAGGGAGTCCGCCCGGGCGAGGGCGGCACGGAGTTCCTCGTCGGCCTCCCGCTCTTGGACCGGCAGGGACGCCGACGACCGCGCGGCCGCGAGGGCCTTCTCGGCCGGTCCGGTGTCCCGGCCGGTCAGGGCGATGTGCCAGGTGACCGAGTTCGCCGACGTGACGTGCGCGGTCAGCGGGACATCGGCGCCGCGCAGCGGCCCGGCCGCGCGCGGGGCGGTCAGCGTCACGTTCAACTGGGGCGCCCCGTGCGTGCCGTCGTACACGGTGGTCAGCGTGACGGGGTGCCCGGCCTCGAACTCGGGGGAGGCCAGGTCCGTCACGGACAGCACCAACCGGCCCCGCACGTCCGCGGGCAGCCCATAGCCCCGGGCGAGGTCGCGCACCTCCTCGCGGAGCACCGTGAGGTCCCGGAAGAGCCGGCTCATGACGGGCGGTCGGGGGCTCTGGCCACCAGCACGCCGGCGTCGTCGCGGGTGAGGTGGTAGCCGTGCGCGACCGTCGCGGCGAGCAGCGGGGCGGGCAGACGCAGCAGGTGATCGGGCGGGGTGTGCGCCCACCGCGCATCGATGCCGTCGGTGTGCAGGGCGGTGGTGGTCGCTCCGGTCAGGGGGACTCGGTGCGTGCGCGGGGCCGGCATCCGCCAGCCGACCACGCCCGGCTGCCCCGTCAGCCGGTGGTGCGCCCCCTCGGGGGAGAGGGCCACCATGCGGACGTTGCCGATCCCGCAGTACTCGGCCTCCCCGGCACGCAGCCGCAGGAGCGCCACCGCGGCTCCCCGGGTGTGTCGCAGCGCCCGGTGCAGGACCGTCATGACCTCCGGGAGGGCGCCCTCGGCGGCGCCGCGGAAGGAACGCAGTGCTGTCTGGGCGGCCTCCGCCGCCTCCTCGCCGTGCCCGAGACCGTCGACGACGAGCGCGGTGCGCACGGCGTCGACATCGTGCACCAGGGCGGCGTCCCCGCATTCCTCCTGGTTGGCGGCCGGCAGGCAGACCAAACCCACCGGCTGCCGGGCCGCCTCGCGCTGCCGGGGCAGGGCCAGTCGGGCACAGACCACGGTGCCGGTGTCGGCCCGCGAACTGATGACGAGCTCCGTCGCGATGCGTCCGACCGCGCCCAGTCCGGCCCCGAGCGTCCCCGTGGTGGTGTAGCCGTCGGTCAGGCAGCGCGCGACTTCCGCCATGCCGGGACCCCGGTCCGCGGCCAGGACCTCCACGCCGCCGCCCAGCGGCAACGGCTGGATGTAGAGCACTCCGTCGCGGGCGTGCTTGTCGATGTTGCCGGCCAACTCCGACGCGACCACGGCCGCCTGGTCGGGCAGCGCGCCGGGCAGCGCGCACTCCTTCGCCACCGCCCGCGCGGTCTCGGCGGCGACGTGCACCGCGCTGTAGTGGTCGATCCGGACCTGGCGCGTCGGCGCCACGGGGACCGGGAGCATCAGCGCCGCCAACGGGTGGTGACGACCGTCGTGCCCTCGCCCGGCGTGCTGCGCACCTCGAACTCGTCCATCAGTCTGCGCGCGCCGCCCAGGCCGTGACCGAGGCCGACACCGGTGCTGTAGCCGTCGGCCAGCGCGGCTTCCACGTCGGGAATGCCCGGTCCGCGGTCGCGGATGGTCAGCCGCAGCCCCGTACGGCCCTCCGCCAGTGCGGTATCGACCACGAGGTCCCCGCCGCCGCCGTGGATGTAGGCGTTGCGCGCCAGTTCGCTGGCCGCGGTGATCACCCGCGTCTGGTCGATGATGGAGAAACCGGCGGCCACGGCGGCGAACCGCACGGCGTGTCGGACCGCCAGCAGATCGTCCTCCGTGGCCAGCGAGAGCCGGACGGGTTCGGTGTCGCAGGCGGCGGCCGCCCGCGCCGTGTCGGGATCACCCACCGTCCGCTTGCCGTCAGCCGGCGGCGTCATGGGGCGCCCCTTCCCGCGGCTGTGGGGCACGGACCCAGCCCAGTGCCTCCATGCCCTGCTCGGCGTGCAGCGCGGTTTCGACACCGGTCAGTTCCAGGCCCAGTTCCACGAGCGTGATGGCCACCGGAGGGCGCATGCCGGCCACGATGACGCGGGCGCCCAACAGTCGGGCCATCCCGGTGAGCTCCATCAGGTTGCGGGCCACGAACGAGTCGATGATCTCCAGGCGCGAGATGTCGATCAGGACACCGCGCGCCCGGTCGGCGGAGATCCGCTCGGTGAGTTCCCGCGCGAAGGCCACCGCCGACTTGTCGTCCAGTTCGTTGAGCAGCCCGGTGACCAGTACGTCGCCCAGACGCAGGATCGGGACGGCGGATGAGGGGGCGCTCATCGGGCGACCGGGGCGCGGGGCGCCGGCGCGGAACCGCCGGTGATCTTCATCGCTTCGGACAGGGCCTCGGCGAGGGTCGCGCGGGTCAGGATGTCGGACAGGTCGATGCCCAGTTGCGCGATGGTCTGCGCGATCGTCGGGCGGATACCGCTGATGACGCAGTCCGCGCCCATCAACCGCACCGCCCGTACCGTCTGCATGAGGTGCTGGGCGACCGCGGTGTCCACCGTCGGCACACCGGTGATGTCGATGATCGCCACCTGCGCGTCCTCGTCCTGGATGGCCTGGAGCAGGTTCTCCATCACCACCTGGGTGCGCGCGGTGTCCAGGGTGCCGATCAGCGGCACGGCCACCACCTGCCGCCACAGGCGCACGACGGGCGTCGAGACCTCCAGCAGCTGACGGCTCTGGCGCCGGATGATGTCCTCCCGCCCTTCGACGTACGTGGCGAAGGACAGCGCGCCGGCGGCGTCGAGCAGCCGGTCGATCAGTACGGCCGCGGCGAAGAGCCGGTCGGTGTCCTCGACGGTCTCCCGCAGGAGCTCCAGCAGGACGTCCTTCAGGGCCAGCACCGACATCGCGGTGGCGGTCGGGGTCGCCCCGGCCCGCGCCCTGCGCATGGACAACTCCCTTACGGCCTCGCGCAGTTCGCGGTGCTGGTGGACCAGATGGCCGAACGGCAGCGTGGTGTCGAGACCGGTCAGCAGCGCGGAGGACAGCGTGTCGGCCTCATAGCGCAGCTCCCGCTCGCTGTTGGCCGGCTCCATCGGGGCGCGCTCCATCTGGAGCAGGACCCAGCGATCAGCTATGTCGTCCGACCGTCCCTTCAACGACTCCACCACGAGTTGGCGGACATCGGCGGCACCGGCCGAACTGCTGATCACGCGGGTCTCCCTTCACTGTGCCCGACGCCGAGACTTAACGCGTGGCAATAGTTGTCAGATAACAAATATACGCACCGGCGCAGCCGGGTGGAAAGCCCGGGGTGTGTCCGGCGGATCACCACACAGATGCAGCGGATGTCCGCGATTTCGCTTCTCATTCGCCCTCACCGCGCACGGACGGTGCGGCGCCGCGATCCGCCGTGCCGTACGACGGGCCGTACGACGGGCCGTCGTACGGGCCGGTCAGCGGGGGTGGGACGGTCGGGAGGCGTGGCCGCACACGGCGGAGACGGTGCTCACCACGCCTATCCAGGCGGTCACCGCCGCCCATGCCATGGCGGTCGAACCGCTGACGGCGCCCGCCACCAGGAGCACCAGGCACGTGCCCAGGATCACGGCGGCCAAGGCGCGGTTCAGCGGCGGCCGGCCGGGTGCGTCGGCGGGCCGATCCGTGGACGGCCGCGGTTCGGGTCGGGCGCGCCACGCGCCGAACTCGCGCGTGGACAGTTTCCCCCGTGCTGACATGGGCGCCTCCAGATGGCGGGTGTCGCCCCCGAGGGGCGCGTACGTACGGTGGTTCGGCTGTCAGGTGTCCGGCCGCCGGGCGGGTGGAGGTTCAGGGGCGGCCGCCGGTCAGGAGGGAGAGCGCGCGCCGGCGCCGCGGTCCCGCCGGGCGAGCGGCCGCGTAGCAGGCGGCGGCGCCGGCCGCGCCGCCCTCGCGGG
>NZ_SSBJ01000199.1 GCF_004795055.1 Streptomyces sp. A1136 | reverse complement strand
CGGACCACCGCCGGCGAGGCGCCGGCGGCGGGGTCCACATGACCGCGCCCCGCCCGGGCACGGGAGCCGCAGCCGTGGAGGCACGGTGAGCGGGCGGCGGGGCCGCGGCCGCCGGGACAACGGCCTGGACGCGACGCTCTGGAGCCCGCTGCGCGACGTCGACCCGCGGGTCGGCGAGCATCTGCTCGACGTCCTGCAGGCCGCCGGCATCCCCGCGTACCTGGAGCCCTCGGCCGACGTCGGCCCGTACACGCGCACGGTCTTCCTCCCCAGCCCGCCGCTGGACCGGCTCTTCGTCGACCGGTCCCGCCGCGCGGAGGCGCGCGGTCTGGTGGACGAGCACGCGCCGCCCGGGGCCGACGGAGGGCATGCCGCCGACAACCGCCGTCGCGAGCCGGCGCCCGACCGTGCCGCCGTCCGTTCCGACCTGGACGAGGACGCCGAGTGGGCGCGCATCGTCTCGGCCTTCGAGGCGGAGAGCGGCCGCTCGGCGGTGACCGACCGGCCGTCCGACGCACCGCCTCCTCCCCCGCACGAGCCGGCGGTGCTCGACCGCCCTGACGAGCACTTCGAACCGCCCCCGCCGCCGCCGATCCCGGCGCCCGCACCCGCCTCGCTGTACGCGGCGCTGATCGTGGCCGCCGGCCTGCTGCTGGTC
>NZ_SSBJ01000198.1 GCF_004795055.1 Streptomyces sp. A1136 | reverse complement strand
GCCGAGGGGCGCGCCGATTTTGCGGTGCATTCGCTCAAGGACGTGCCGATGGAATTGCCGGAAGGTTTTGTGCTGGGCGCCGTTCTGGAGCGCGAAGATCCGCGCGATGCCTTCGTCTCCAACGACTACGCCGGCCTGGACGACTTGCCCGCCGGCGCCGTGGTCGGCACCAGCAGCCTGCGCCGCCAGGCGCTGATCGCCGCGCGCTATCCGCACCTGGTAATCAAACCCCTGCGTGGCAATCTCGACACGCGCCTGGGCAAACTGGATCGCGGCGACTATGCCGCCATCATCCTTGCCGTGGCCGGCCTGAAACGCCTTGGTCTGGAGTCGCGCATCCGCTCCGCCATCGCGCCGGAACAAAGCCTGCCGGCGCCCGGGCAGGGCGCGATGGCGATTGAGATCCTGGCCGACCGCACCGATTTGCAACGCGTGCTGGCGCCGATCAACCATCTGGCTACCGATCGTGCCGTGACGGCCGAGCGTACGCTGTCGCGCACCTTCGGCGGCAGCTGCCAGATTCCGCTGGCGGCTTTCGCCACGATAGACGGCGATCGCATGCGCATGCGCGCCCTGGTGGCGACGCCGGACGGCAAGCAGATCGCCGAGGCTGAAGCCGAAGGTCCGGCTGATGCGCCGGCCGCGCTGGGCAAACAGG
>NZ_SSBJ01000197.1 GCF_004795055.1 Streptomyces sp. A1136 | reverse complement strand
CATGGAGGCAGCGGCGGAGCCGTAGGCGACCGCGGTCCGCAGCCGCTCGGCCGGCGGGGCGCCGGCGAGGTGGGCGAGCAGGTAGCCGGCCAGGCTGCTGTCGCCGGCGCCGACGGTGCTGCGCACCGTGATCCGGGGCGGGAGCGCCGACCAGAGGCCGCCGTCCGCCGTGGACAGCACCGCGCCGTCGCCGCCGAGGGTGAGCAGCACCTCGGCGACGCCCCGGTCGTGCAGCGTCCGGACTGCCGCCAGTGCCACCGCGGGATCGCCGAGGATCTCCTCCTCGGACACGCCGGCCAGCTGGGCGAGCTCCTCGGTGTTGGGCTTGAGCAGGTCCGGCGCCGCCTCGGGGCCGGCGGCCAGGAGCGCCAGGAGCGGCGCCTCCGAGGTGTCGACGGCGACGCCCGCGCCGGTGTTCCGCAGCGAGGCCACGAGCGTGCCGTACCAGTCCACCGGGGTGCCGGGAGGCAACGAGCCCGACAGCGCGACCCAGCGGGCGCCGTCGGCGTGCTGGTGGAGGACGGCGGCCAGGGTCGCGCGGGTGTCGTCGTCCAGCGGGGTGCCGGGCTCGTTGAGCTTCGTGGTGGTGCCGTCGGGCTCGGTGAGCGTGTAGTTGGTGCGGACGGCGGCCGCGACCGGCACCGTGGCCAGGTCCAGCC
>NZ_SSBJ01000196.1 GCF_004795055.1 Streptomyces sp. A1136 | reverse complement strand
ATCGCTATCCGTTTCTGTTTCTCAAGAGCAAGCAGGCGTTGTTCCGCTTCTGCTTTTTGCCGGCCGTAAATTGTCTGCGGATTGAATGGCTCGTCAATTCCGGCGTAGGGAGTACGTCCGTCCAGCACCAGATTGGTCGAGATGAAAATGACAAAGGTACCAGCCTCGGCGAGCTTTCTTGCCAGCGCGACTGTTTGCAACACGTTGACGGCGTAAGCTGCTTCAGGTTCATTCATGCATTGCGCCAAGGAAGTCACTGCGGCGCACAGAAACGCGACGTCAACCGGCGTCTTTGGCAATTCCCAAGTCTCAGTCGGTTGCAACAGATCCAGAGATAGTCCGCGTGGGTCTATCCCTTCCTTGCGTCGACTGGTGTGCCAAACGGAAACGTCGGAGGATGCAAAACTATCCAGTAAGCCGCGACCGATGGTGCTTTGCGCACCGACGACCAATACGCTTTTGAGCGTATCCGACGCGCCCGGAAAATCCGGGAAGTCTATTGTGGCCTGTGAAGAGTTTTTCATGTATCGATGTGGCAGACAAGACTGTCTTTAATTTACATATTAATGAGAAGAGAGTCTGCCGCCAGAAGTATCGGCTTGTAGATTTCCACAAAGTTATGGCCTTGCTTTGCCGCCTCGGTTATCTGGCCTGCCTTG
>NZ_SSBJ01000195.1 GCF_004795055.1 Streptomyces sp. A1136 | reverse complement strand
CACCCCGAGCTCCATATCCACACTTCTTACAGCGACCAGGTCGTCGATCTGATTGCTGAAGGGTACGATTGCGCGATTCGGCTGGGCCATCTGGCGGACTCCAATCTGCTCGCAAGATGCATCGGGCCGATCCATGGGATCGTGGTTGCAAGCCCGGACTACATCAAGGCCCATGGATCACCGGAAACGCCAGACGAGCTGCTCTCCCACGAGGCCCTCATGCAAGGAACGGATCCCTGGCAACTCATGGATGGCGACAAGATCCTCACGGTTCGTCCCCAGGGTCGCTTCAAGGCAGACAACGGCACCGCTCTGGTCGCTGCCGCCCTGGCCGGGCTTGGCATTGCCTATCTCCCGACTGGTCTGATTCATGAGCACCTGGTCACCGGGGCGCTTATCCCGGTAATGACACGTCATCCGGTACCTGTGGCAGGCGCCTATGTCGTGCGCGCACCGGGGCAGCAGGCGACACGCAAAGTGCGGGTCCTCACCGAAATGCTGATCGAATGTTTCAAACAAGCGCCATATCTGGCGACACCTTCCGTTGCCTGAATGGCGTACCGAATGAAAAATTTACTCCAGATTTTCCTTCGCCAGCACGGCCCTGCCGCCAACCACCTCGTGAAACTCAACCGCCTCCTGCTCACCGCACTATGCTCC
>NZ_SSBJ01000194.1 GCF_004795055.1 Streptomyces sp. A1136 | reverse complement strand
TGACGTTGCCGGCGAGATCGGCGACGACTGCAAATGCGCGACCAGCTCGGCCTTCCTCGCGCCGAGCTCGGCGCGCAGCGCAGGCGACAAGGCGCCTGCCGGGCCGCGCACGCGCAGGTCGTTGCCGGCGCATGTCAGCGACACGCCGAGCTCCGCCAACTGCGCGATCAACTGTTCAACCCGGTTCAAATCGTAAACTCCTCTATGCCGTCGTCCGTGGCGCGACATGCGTCAATATGGCCAGCCAGTGCGGCCAGCGTGGCGTACTCGAAAATCGCAGCGATGTTCAGATCAACGCCGAAGCTCTCCCGCACAAACGTCAGCAGGCGCATGCCGATCAGCGAATGCCCACCCAGTTCGAAGAAGTTTGCTTCGCGGGTGATGTCCGCGACACCCAGGATGCTGCGCCAGGTAGCGGCCAGTTTTGCTTCCGTGTCGGTCATGCCTGCAGCAGCCGATGACGGTAATGGCGATGTCCCGATACTCTCCGTCGGCATGGGCGTCGACAGCTTGTCCAGCAGCGTGTCTGCGCGTGCCATCAGTCCCGGCAGATCGCGTATGGATACGGCGACACGCGCATGCGGCGTCGACAAGACCCTGCGCAAGACCTCGACGCCCTCCTCCGAACGCATCGCTTCGCTGCTGTCGGGAGCGCTCTGG
>NZ_SSBJ01000193.1 GCF_004795055.1 Streptomyces sp. A1136 | reverse complement strand
AGCGTGTAGTGAACACTGCAGCTCCGATGTTTAACGATTTCACTATCGACCTAGACGCTCAGAAGCTATTCGGGACCGATGAAGAGAAAGACATCTTTGCAGAAGCGCAGATACACAAGGTATTCAGTATCGACTTACTAACCTACCCACCGACTGGAGAATCGTATGCCAACCTTAACAATTGAATTAGCCCCTGGCCGTACCGCGGAGCAAAAAATCAAATACGCGGAGGAAGTTACCAAGCTCACTTCTGACATCCTGAAGTGTCCCGTTGATAGCATCGACATCATCTTTGTCGAAATACCAAGCTCCAACTGGGTCAAGGGTGGTAAGTTCTTGGCGCCGCCGGTTTAATGCCCCATCGACTCAGTCATCTTGGCTTGCCAAGATGACTTCTTGGGTACGTGCAATATGCTCTTCTAGGAGCGATATCGCTTTCTCTGCATCTCCTCGACGCAGGGTCTCTAACAGCTCGTAGTGTTCCTTTTGCGGCTGCTCCCGACCTAATGTATGAGAAATATAAATTCGGGTATATCGTTGCATACCCAGCACCAAATCCTCAATCATCTTGATTAGGCGTGGCTTGTTAGCTGCGCTGTATAGAGTCAGGTGAAACTCCAGATTCAACGCCGACCAAACGCTAGGCTTACTTGCGCCATCA
>NZ_SSBJ01000192.1 GCF_004795055.1 Streptomyces sp. A1136 | reverse complement strand
GCGGCATGGCGTCGGCCGCAATGCCGTCGCCGTAGTCGCGCACGGCGACGCCACGTACGCTGACGTCGACATCGACGGCGCTACCGGGCGGCGCGTGATGCACGGCATTTTCGATCAGGTTGCGCATCAGCACGAACAGCGCGCCGCGGTCGGCCGCGATCATTACCGGTTCTTCGTTGGCCGGGCCGACGATATGCACTTCGCGTTGTTGCGCCAGGCGCTCCAGTTGCGCGGAGGCTTCCGCGGCGATGTCCTTGAGGTCGATCTGTTCCATCACGTAATTCTGGCGTTCGCTGGCTTCGGCCAGATGCAGCAACTGATGCACCTGACGCGCCATGTGGTCGAGGTCGCGCAGCAAGGCGCCGCGGTCGCCGCGCTCATCCAGCTCGATCTGGCCGCGCATCAGTGCCAGCGGCGTCTTCAGCTCGTGCGCGGCGGTGGCGAGGAATTCACGCTGCACCCGATAGCCGTCCTCGAGCCGTTGCAATGCCAGGTTGAAGGCGTTGAACAGCGGCGTCAGTTCGCTCGGCACGTCTTCCAGCGACAAGCGTGCCGACAGGTTGTCGACCTGGATCTGCCCGGCGGCGGCGGAAGCCTTGCGCAGCGGCTTCAGGGCGCGATGCAAGGTGGCCACCACGATCAGGCTGAACAGCAGCATGGCGA
>NZ_SSBJ01000191.1 GCF_004795055.1 Streptomyces sp. A1136 | reverse complement strand
CCAGCACGCCGTCGGTGCTGGCCTTGAAGGCCTGGGTTTCGGTCAGGCAGCCGCAGCTTTCCTTGGCGGCGTTGTAGAAGATCGCCATCGGCGCCGAGTCGAAATCGGTTTCGACGTGCAGCTTGGCATTGAACACGGCTTCGTAGAATTTGGTCGCACGCGAGAGGTTGGTGACGGGGATTTCGAACCAGTTGATTTGCGTTGTCATGATGTCTTCCTTTTTCTTGGTTGAGAGATATGCCGGAGGGCATGGAAGACATCATGACGACCCCCTACTGACACCATCCTGTCAGTAGGCTTTGGGGCGGGCTTTGGAGGCGGTAAGCAATCAGGCGGTTTGCGCTTTGCCTTCGGCGGCGGCCTGCAACAAATCATCTGCATCCTGACGTTCCGCATAGCGCCGCGCCAGTATCGCGCACAGCATCAGCTGCATCTGGTGGAACACCATGATCGGCAGCAGCACGATGCCTACGCCGCTGCTGCTGAACAGCACCGACGCCATCGGGATGCCCGAGGCCAGCGATTTTTTCGAGCCGCAGAACACCAGCACGATTTCATCGGCGCGCGCAAAGCCCAGGGCGCGGCTGCCGAACGTGGTCAGCGTCAGCACGCCGCCCAGCAGGATGGCGTTGACCAGTACCAGCAGCGCCAGTTGTTGCGGCGG
>NZ_SSBJ01000190.1 GCF_004795055.1 Streptomyces sp. A1136 | reverse complement strand
CGATGCGGTCTGCGCCTTCTTTTTCGTTGCGATAGTGCGTCAGCAAACCGCTGCTGTCGAGCACCACCTGCACCATTTCCTGCAAGGGCAGATTCTGCGTTTCAAAACGCGCGGCTTCGATCAGCTTGATGAAACCGTTGAGCGTCGAGCCGGCCTTGCCGGCAACATAAGGCACCGCCGCATACAGCGAGCAGTTGTACTGGCGCGCGGCGTCCTGCAATTGCTCCAGCGCCTTGGCGCCGATGCCGCGCGTAGGGAAGTTCACCACGCGCAGGAACGCCGAATCGTTGTTCAGGTTGTCCATCAATTGCAGGTAGGCGATCGCATGCTTGACCTCGGCGCGCTCGAAGAAGCGCTGGCCGCCGTACACGCGATACGGAATCGCCGATGAGAACAAGGCATGCTCCAGCACCCGCGACTGCGCATTGGAGCGATACAGCAAGGCGATCTCGCTGCGCGCCCAGCCTTCGGCGATCAGGTTCTTGACCTGTTCGATGATCCATTGCGCTTCCTGCAGATCGCTGCTGGATTCAAACACGCGCACCTGCTCGCCATGGCCGGCGTCGGTGCGCAGGTTCTTGCCGAGGCGCTTGCTGTTGTTGGCGATCAGGATATTGGCCGCGTCGAGAATGTGGCCGTGCGAGCGATAGTTCTGCTCCAGCTT
>NZ_SSBJ01000018.1 GCF_004795055.1 Streptomyces sp. A1136 | reverse complement strand
GAACTGATGACACATCAGAGAATTAGAGAGGGGAATTCAGCCCGCCTGGGAAACGAATACGAAGCCACCCCGGAAAAGAGAAAGAGGCCCTTCCGGGCCTCCCCCACACAACCAACACACCGTCAAAACACACCCACCACCGGCCACTTCCGGGCCGCCGGCTGGCCGGCTACCCCCAGTAGACCGGCAGCCCCTGGGCCCGCGCCTCCTCGGCCAGGGCGCGCAGCTCTTCCAGCCGCTCCTGGATGTACCCCGCCCTGCGCCCGCAGTCGACGAAGCGGCCTTCGGCCGTCGCCGGGCGCCCGGCATCCACCGGCACCAACGCCAGCGCCACCAGCACCCTCCCCAAGAAGTCGTCCGCCTCAGCATCACCCGCCAGCTCTTCGTACCCGAGCACGCCCAGCACACGGGCGGCGTTGGAGTTGGCCATGTTGACTTCCACGCCTACAGAGTCAGCAAAGAAGGTGACAGACATTCGGGGCTCCGTCTCTCGCAGATGCGGTTATCGGCGGGTGGTGCAGCCTGGGGGAACAGCGCTCCGACTGCTCCCCCAGGCGTTCCGTCAGAAGTCAGCGAGACTCGCCAACAGCGCAAGTACCTGGTCCTTGGTGAGCGGCAGGGTGTCCCCCTCACTGTTGGCTCCGCCGGTCAGCAGAACGGGACCGTGGTAGCTCTGGTAGGTCCGGCCGAAGCGCCCCGCGAAGAGCGTGGCCAACGGGTTGACCCGCTGGGTGTAAAGACCCTCGTCGTCCAGCCACATGTCAAGCTGGTCGGTCAGCGCCACCACGTCCACGTTGTCGCAGTGGATCAGGGAGTACATGGCGGTAAGTCGCTCTCCGGTGTCGGCGGGCAGGTCGACCGGGATGACCTCGGCCTCGGGGGTGACGAGCAGGGCGAACGTCGCGATCGTCATGACGACTCCATCTGTCGCAGTGTGAGTTTCCGGTGTCGGCCGGTTGCCACCCCGACCAACAAGACAACTATACCACAGACACATCACTTACGGCGATCCGGGGTGCTTCAGTTCCCGTCGCCTGCCCTCGGCACCCGTGACGGCCGGGCCTTGAACGGCCCGGCCGCCGTGCCGTGATCAGCTCTTGGCAGCCAGGCGGGCAGCCATGTCCTCGGCGCTCATGCGTCCCTTGATGTCGTCGTACGGAATGCGGTCGTCCCAGGAGTACGCCCGGGTGTTCCGGTCGATGACGGGCTGGATGTCCGGGCCGCCGGGAACGGTGAGCGAGGAGCCATTGACCCGGAGCACCTCGTACCAGCGGCCGCGCGAGCGGGCGTAGTCGCCCTTGACGAAGTCGGCGCGGGACCAGAGCTTGACCCCGTCGGCCTCCGCCTTCGCGATGATCTCCCGCCAGTGGGCCATCTCGTCAGCGGTCTCGGCGTGGCGGCGGGTGAGTTCCGCGACGTTCTCCGGCTTGCTGATGTCCCACGAGGAACCGAATGCGGGCTCCCCAGCCAGCAGCTTTTCCAGGCCCCGGAGGGTGGCCTCAAGCTCCTTGAGACGGCGCAGGGTGCGGCCCGGGTCCTTGCGGTGCTGCTCGTAGTGAGCAGCGGCGTCGGCCCGGCCCGCCCAGTGGTCCGCTCGGTTTCCCTCGTCAATGCCCTTGCGCATGTTGCTGTCGATCCGATCAAGGTCTCGCCGGTGCCGCTTCTCGGAGTGGTGGCCGACCAGGATCGGCTGTCCGAACGGGATGGCGGAGCCGATACGCCGGGCCTCGGCAAGCGCGGCCTTGGAGGCGTCGGCCGCCCGGTCGGCTCGGTCGCTGAACCGTGCGGCTCGGTCGGCCGCGCGCTCCTCCCGCTCGGCCTCGGCCTCACCGAAGGTGCGGGCGATGTCCTCGCGCACGGTGACGTGCACGGCGTGCCCCGCCTCGCGGAGTGCCTCGGCAAGCGCGTTGAGGGTGAAGCGGTCGGCGGCCTTGTCGCGGGAGTGCGGGAGGTACCAGCAGCCGAGGTTGCGGGACCAACGGAAGCGGCGGCCCCTGAGGATCTCGGCGGAACCGTCGCCGCGGGCGGTGCCTTCGGCGAGGCTGCCGCCCGCGCGGGTGTGGCGCAGGACGATCCCGGCGAAGTCCTCCGGGACGTCGTCGTCTTCCTCGACGTCCTCGGCCGGGGCCGGGGCGGCGGGGAGAACGGTGTCGGCGGGGAGTTCGGGCAGTTCGGCCGTGACCGTGATTCCTGCGGTGCGCAGGGCCTGGGCGGCGGTGTGCGCGGCGATCAGCGCGGCGCTGGACTGGTCGCCCCGGGTGCCCTTGACGTACCAGTGCGCGGCCTTGCGGCTCCAGTCGAAGCCGTGGGTACGGAGAACCGGGGCGGCGCCGTCGCCGAACGTCGTACCGGTCACGGTGACGCCCGCTTCGGCGGTGTAGCTGACAGTGATCCCGGCGGCGGGGTCGGCCTTGGCGGCGGCCTTTCGGCGAGGCTTGGCGGTCGTCTTGGCCGAGTCCTTCGCGGCGGCCTGGGCGGCCTTCCAGCGCTTGGGGGCCACGATCTCCCGTGCGATGAACTGGACCTGCTGCGGGGCCCAGGTGTCGGGGAGGTACTTTCCGCAGACGTAGGCCGTGTCGCGGATCGCGCCGGGTGCGTCCGGGTCGGCTCCGTCGAAGGCGGCGGACCAGAGGGCCTTCGCCTCGGTGAGGACGTCGTCAGAGAAGTCGCGGTGCGTGTTAATGCCGTCCACGATCGGCTTGCCCGTGACCTTCTTGCCGTCCACGGTGACGGTGACCTCGTTGTTCGTCTGGACGTAGCTGTCGGTGGACCCGTCCCAGTGAGCGCCGTGGAGGGGGGCCGCGATCCGGTCGACGGCCTCCGTGTCCGGGCCGTCGGTCCAGCTGACGGAGATCCAGGCGGACCCGGTGCCGGTGCCGGTGCGGACGGAGAACTTGGCCCCCGGGAACTCGGCCTTCAGCCGGCTGCGGAGCTCGGCGGACACGTACTTGGTCGCGACGTACTGGGTCATGGGGGCGTCTCCTTGAGAGCTGAGAATGTGGATCCGGTTTGTGGCCGACTGCCACCGTCGACCACGAGATAACTATAACTGCAACACCTCACTTTGTCTACTGCGCCACCTCTCGGGGCACCGCCCACAACGGCCGGCCGAGCGAGGCAAACGCCGGCCTCCTCCCTGTGTGCAGACGGCGCGGAGGCGGCCGGACAGGGCGGGGCGGACAGGGTTAGGCCGGAGAGGACCCGGGGCCGGGCAAAGCGCCCGCGCCCCGGGGCCCCCGATTCAGACCGTCAGACGGGGTGCGGCCACGTACTCCACACCCCACTCCGGCGGGATCAGCTCACCGGTTGCCGCATCCGTGCAGTAGGCGTTGAAGATCTCCGAGGCGCTGAGCGGCTTGGCGTAGAACTCCACCAGCTTCCAGCCCCTGACTTCGGAGGTCTGGTCGGCGAAGTTCGTGCGCATCACCGCGCCACCGCCCACCATGGCGGCGAGGGTGAGGATTTCCATCGCCTCAAGGGCGTCGTCCGGGTCCAAGTCGCTCGCCTCCCCGTCCTTGTGGAACGGCACGGAGACCGAGAGGGTGGCGCCGTTCGCGGATGCCGCGACAACGAGATGGTGACAGCCGTCCCCCACCGCGTTGACGAAGCCCATCAACAGCGCAGAGGCACGCCCGGCCTCATAGGGGGTCAGGGTCTGGGAGATTGCCATGCCGATTCCTCTCGGTCTGCTTCCGGTTTTCCGGTCGGCTGCCACCACCGACCAACGAGATAACTATACCTCATATTCATCATTCCCGGGAGGCTTCGTGGATCTTTCCCAGGGAAATTTCCGCACGCGGATAGCGCCGCATCCGCCGGTCAGTCCTCACCGGGCAGGGAGATCGTGATCACGGGCTCCCATTCGTCGCCGGGCCCGCACGTGGCGAGCAGCCAGGCCTGCTTGCTCTCGTGGCTCTCTCCGTCGCGCGGGACGCGGTAGAGCTCAACGGTGCAGGATCGCCCGCCGTCGGAGCGTCGGATGGCGTAGTGGGTCATCCGGAGGACGTCCCAGAGGCGTCCCGACTCGTCCTGGTGGGTTTGCCGGTTGTCCTCGTCCGTCCAGGCGACGCAGTCGGCCCACGCGGCCGCAGTGAGGGCCACGGGGACCCGGAACCCGGCCTCGCAGGCGATGTCGTCGCCGACGGCGACCAGGGCCCCGTCGGCGAGGGCGCTGGCGCGGCTGTACGCGTGGATGACCTCTCCGAAGAGGTCGGCCACGGAAACGGCCGGCTGCTCCGCCTCGGGGGTCCAGCGCATCGCGTCGGGGCCCAGGTTGTCCGGGTTGGCGGTGCCGTCGATGAGGGTCTTGTCGGTCATGGGCTGCCCTTTCATGAGCGGTGTTCTCGGCGGCGGCGGGGTGCCACTCCTCGCCGCCCTGGGTGGGGCGCAGCCGGGTGGCTGCGCCCCGAGGGGGGGGTCAGGTGTTGGCGGCGGACCGGGTGATGGACGCTCGGCGCACGTGGTGCACCACGCAGGCGTCCGGGTCCTCGGCGAAGGGGTCGGTGAGGTGGTAGCGGGTGTCGGCGCTCCCGAGGTGGTCCGCACGTCCGCAGTAGAAGCAGTCGCACGGCCGGGCCAGGTAGAAGCCGTGATGCTCGGGCTTGCTGCCGTGGTAGAGGACCAGGTCGCCGGGCTCGATGAGGTCGAGGGTGCGGAGCAGGGTGTCGGACATGGGTGTCTCCTCACGGCTGTGCGTGGATTCGGTTTGTGGTCGACTGCCACCGCCGACCAGCAAGACAACTATAACACACTTGGATCACTTTAGGGTCCTCATCAGCCCGCCCACCTGGGTGAATTGGCGGATGCCCGTCTTCCGCCGGCGGCGTGGGAGCCGCCGGCGCTTCTCCCTGTTGCCGGCGTGGCTGGAGCATGCCGCGGCCGGCGCGAAGGGTGCGGGAGGGAGTCCGCCACGGGCTGCCCGGTGCGCCTGCCGACCGGAACACGAGTGCGCCCCCACCGTGTGGCAGGGGCAAGGTGGGGGCGCAGGGTGGGAGGGCGTCTAGCCGGTCGTGACGCTGGCGCGTACGGCCGCGACGGCGTCGGCGGTGTCGGCGGCCAGGTCGGGGGTGTGGGAGTCGTACAGGACGGTGAACTCGGCGCCGTCCTCGTCGTAGCCGCAGGCGAGCCAACCGGCGTGATCGGTCAGCGGGTAGTCCACCTCGGCCTCGTGCCGGTCCTGGCCGGTGAGCAGGACCTCGCCGCCGTCGGGGGTGGGGACGGCGACCCAGGAGCAGCCGGAGCCCGGGTGGGCGCCCCTGGTGGCTTCGATACCCGCCTCGGCCAGGACCCGCTGGAGGTACTCCCCTGCGGTGTCCTCCTCGGCGTAACCGAAGTCACGGCAGAACGCATGGGCCAGGTCCGCGGCGGTGTCCGGGTCGGGGGCGTTGAACTCCTCGGCCCACCGGGTGAAGTCCTCCTCGCTGGTGGCCAGCAGCTCGATCTGGTCGGCGACGGTGCCCGCGACCACGGCCGCGATGAGCAGCTCCGTGCGGTCGACGTCGAGGGTCAGGCCGATGACGGTGTACGTCTGCGTCTCGGTGGCGGTCATGCGATCAGCCGGAAGTTCGCAGCGTCGACCGCCTGGGCGCCGAGGTCTCCGAGGAAGGCGGCGACGACGTAGGCGCCGTTGTCGCCTCCCCAGAGGGTCTCGGGGGTCTCGCCGTCCTCCTCGGCGCGCCACGGGAAGGTCTCCAGCACCGCGGCGGCCGCGTTCGTCTTGGCCTCCTCGAAATCCGCTCCCTCGGCGACGACCGCGAACGAATCGGCGAGATCCCAGACTTCGTACCAGTCTCCGATGATGGTGTAGGTGTATTTCACGGGTTTTCCTTTCGTCGAATTCGAGGGCCCCGGAATTCGGTTCCGGGGCCCGGGGTGACCTGCGTTTAGCGGCGCGGCCGGGGGACGTCCCGGTGACGGCTGAAGTAGCGGTCGACGAGCATGAGCGCCTGGTCCTCGGTGAGGCCGAGCAGGGCTCCGCCGCGCGTGGATCCGGTGAAGACGGCCACGCCGCAGACGGGGGTGGGGTTGGCCTGGTAGGCGTGGAGGAGCTGGCGCGCGGGGGCGTTGGCGGGGAGGCCGAGCGGGACGGCCAGCTCGTCGGTCCACATGATCAGCTGGGTGGTCAGGTCGATGGAACGGACCTGGTCGGTGCCGAGCGCGTCCTGCGGGTAGGTGTCGGCGTCCCAGTCGAGCAGGCGGAAGCCGCCGGTGGGCTCGACCCGCAGGGCGTAGCCGTTCTGGAGGAGGGTGGGCATAGGGGTCCCCTTTCCTGGGAGTTGGTTTTCGGTGCGGGTCGGCTGCCACCGCCAATCCACGACATAACTATACCTGGTACTCATCACTTTCGGAACGGTGCAGGCCACTATTTCCCCTGTTCAGCGGCATGCCCGAGGGGTGCCGGCGGAGCCCGCGGCCGTGCCGTCGGCCCGTCCTCTGCTCCAGGGCGCCGGCGTTCAAGCGCCGGCCGCGCGGGCCGGCGGCGGCCGCGGTGGAGGCTCCGCGGCCGGCCGAGGGCGCGCCGGCAGCGTCCACGGGCCTGGAGGGAACGCCCGGCCGCCGCCCACGGCCGGCGGGATACACCTGGGCGGCCGGGCACGGCTGCGCCCCGGCGCGGCTGGTGGGCCGCGCCGGGGCGCGAGGAGGTACGGGGGCTATGCGGTCAGAGTCCAGGGGCCGCTCAGTCGCGGCGGGCCCGGCTGGTCGGGGTTGAGGTCGACGACCACGTCACCGTCGTCTGTGTGGACGGTGAAGACCGTGGCCCAGGACGTGTGGTCGCGGTGGAGAGCCAGCGCCGCGAAGGCGGCGTGTACGGGCGTGTCGGCGTCGATCTCGATGTTCCAGCTGATGCTGTACTCCGGCATGCGCTTCGTGCCTTCCTGGGCGCCCTCAGCGCCCGTATGCGGTCGTGGGAGGTCTAGGCGGCGAGGGTGAGTTCGACGTCGTCCAGGCTGCGCTCGTTGATGGTGACGCCGCTGACGGGGTCAAGGTCGTCGAGCCAGAGCTCCTCGTTCTCGGAGAGGTAGCCGTGGAGGGCGCTCGGGTTGTTGGCGATGTACGCGGGGAGACGGACCTCGGAGGTGAACTCGTAGGTGACCTCCTCGGTCACGGTCAGGGCGAGGCACACGGTCACTTCCAGGTCGTGGCCCTCGGGCTCGGGCGCGTCGGCGTTGACCACGAGGCACAGCAGGGCCGACGTGTCCTCGTACGGGTCGGCCTGCGCCTGGGCAGCGTCGGGGAGCCGGCCGAACGATGCGCCGAGGCGGTCGAGGTGGCGGAGGACCTGGAGCAGGGCCTGAGGGTCGCGCGGGTCGGTCCGGCCCCAGGCCGCGCGCAGTTCGGGGTCGGTGAGCTCGGGGAGGGTGTCCACGTCGTCGAAGTCGAAGACGCACTGCGTGCCGCCGCCGGCGGTGCGAAGGCTGTCGAGGTGGAGTTCGCCGGAGCTGGGGTCGCGGCACAGCACCAGGTAGGCGGCGTGCGGGTCCATGTCGGCGAGGGTGGCGGTGAGGGTTCGGGTCAGGCCCTGGGCCTGGTCCTGGGCGGCTTCGAGGGCGTCCTGGCAGTCCTGAAGGGTGGTGTGCATCGTTCCTCCTAGGGGTGTGCGGGGGCCGGCGGTGCGGACCGTCCGTCGGCTGGGGAGCCCCTCCCCCGGCGCCGGGCCGGGGGAGGGGGCGGGTCAGGCGCGGAGAAGTTGGTTGCCGGTGCGCTGCCAGTACCCGGCGGGGGCGCGGTCCGCGCGGCACTCGTAGGTGCCGTAAGCGGTCACCTCGAACTCGTCGTCGCAGACCAGGACGCGGGCGTCCGGGATGAACTCCAGCGTCTTGCTGTCGGCGGGGAAATCCCTGAAGCCCTGGAAGCGGTGGGGGGTGTTCAGGAACCAGTAGACGTCGCCACGTTCCAGGTCGGTGTAGCGGACGCTGACGGTGTCGCCGGGGTGGAGCTTGCACCAGGTGCGGACGCCGAGGTCGGCGCAGATGTCCTTGACCCGGCCGTAGAGGACGTCGAAGGCGTCCGGGGCGATGCCCAGGGCGTGGTCGGTCTCGCCGCTCGGGCCGGTGAAGTGGACGGGGCCCCGGACGTCGAGGCCGTCGAAGCCGTAGCGGGCGGCGAGGTGCTGCGCCACGGTGTTGGGGGCGCCCTGGTCGCCGGGGTGGTAGTGCATGTCCGTTTCGGCGTCGAGCGGGACGGTGGTGTAGGCGCCGGGGCCGGAGAAGAGGCCGGTGAGCTCCCACTCGACGTGGGGGTCTCCGAAGGACCACGCAACGAGGTGGTCGGGGTGGAGCGTGCCGAAGCAGCTGAATTCGTGCGGGTGGGTGAAGTCCAGGGGCATGCGGTTCTCCAGGGTGTGTGGGTTTCCGGTCGTGGTCGACTGCCACCGTCGACCACAAGACAACTATAGCATTCACTCATCACGTCCGGGAGGTTCCCGGACCTGTTTTCACTGCTCAGAGCCCCCGCCTTCGCCGCTCCCGCTACGCAGAACTGGCCCCGCCCGTAAACGGGCGGGGCCAGTCGGTTGTCGGCTTTCAGGCCGTCGGCGCGGCCGCGGTGGTCAGCTGGCGGAGTACTTCGAGCGGCTGCTCGGCCCGCGCCAGCCGGGCAAGGCGGGCGCGCTGCTCCCCGATGCCTCGGCAGCCGGCGAGCGGCTGCAGGGTGTCCGGGCGCAGCTGCGTGACGGCCTGGACGTAGGCGCGGCCGCCGAGGGCGACGACCGGCCGCGGGCCGGGCAGGATGCCGAGCTGGGCTGCCTGGCCGGCGAGCAGCTCGGCGGTGACGGAGCCGGGCTGGCCCATGCGCAGGTCGTACGGGAAGAGCGGCTCGTCGAGGGTGACGAAGCCGTGCTGCGCGGATAGGACGACGACGTCGCCGGTGGCGCCGGCGAGGCGCTCGGCCGCCTGCCGGCACAGGAGGTGATAGCTGCCCCGGTAGAGGTCGCGGGCCGGCAGGGCTGTCCTGGTGGGCGCCTTGATGCCGCTGCACGGTACGACAATGACGGGCCCGAGCGGGGCTGGGGCGGTCGACCGGGGGGTCTCGCGTACGTCGAGGGCGGCGCCGGCGCTGCGGCTGCTGTTCACGGGAACGAGACCTTCGTGTTCGGCCGGCTGCCAGGGGTAGGGGTCGCCGACGCGGCGGCGGGCCCAGGCCATCGCGCGGCCGGTGGCGGGGTCGACGACGTCCCATCCCGCGGCGGCGTACGCGCGCAGGTTGTCGTCCGTGTGGTCGGGCGCCTGGACAGCCCGGAGGTCGATCCGGGCGACCGCCTGGGCCACGGCGTCGGCGAGGGTGGTGGCGCAGCGCACGACGGCTTCGCGGGGCACCGGGGCGGTGCGGGGCATCAGTTGGTCGACGTGCCACCGCCGGCCGGTGCGGAAGGCCTCCAGGTGCGCGGCGGCGTGGCGGAAGCGGTGGACCGTGCTGTAGGCGCCGGCCCGGTAGACGACACGGCGGCGGGGGCGGGGCAGCTGCTCGGAGGGGAGGGCGGTGGTTGACATGCGGGCACTCCTGGGGACGGGCGCGCGGTGGCGCTTCGAGGCCGGTGCGGCAGGCGGCGCCGGGGCGGGGCGGCGGCCGGTTTCGGGCCGCCGCCCTACCGGTGGGGTGGTTCAGCTGTTGGGCGGCAGGAACTGCCGGTCCGGCTCGACGCGCCAGGTCAGGGCCGGGAAGAGGCGGCGGACCTGCCGTTCAGCCCAGGGCCGGACGGTGTCCCAGGCCTGCTGTGTCGGCTCGTTGGCCCAGGTGTGCCAGCCCTCCGCGCAGTTGGCGATCTGCTCGCCGAGCGCGGCCATGAGGGTCTCGGTGGTGATCTCGTCGGGCAGTTCGGTGTTGTTCTCGGTGGTCATGGCGTAGGCCTCGTAGAGGCGCTCGGCGAGGGTCTCGCCGTCGAGGTTGTGCACGGAGGTGACCTGGAGGACGGTGCCACGGCCGTCCGGGTCGAGGACCAGGCAGGTGGAGGGCTGAGGTGCGTGTTGATGGCCATGGCTCAGGCCGCCAGCTCGAAGCGGCTGGGGCGTTCGCCGCCGCAGTTCGGGCAGGGGTCGGTCTCGTGGTAGTACCAGCTGCTGCACGCGCAGTCCCAGGTGGAGATGGACCACGTCCACTCCCAGCCGCCGATGCCGTAGAGGCCGTCCTCCTTCCGGGGGTTGATGACGGAGGTGACCTGGGCCGGACCCTCGTCTTCGAGGTACATCCAGCGGATATGGAGGACGACTGCTCGCGGGGCGCCGTTGCTGTCCGTGCCGCCGTCGATGACGTGGATGGTGTCGGAGCAGTCGTAGCCGTACTTGGCGGCGTCCTTGAGGGTCTCGGCGGAGAGCAGGCGGACGGTGTCGAGGGTGAAGAAGGGGGAGACGAAGCCGTTCCAGCGGTCGGCCGGGTTGACGACGGCGGGGTAGTCGGGGATTCCGTCGATCGTGACGCGGGTGGGGACGGAGCCGGTCTTCGGGGAGGACGGTCGGGTCATGACTCTCCTGGGTGTGAGTTCGGTTGGGTTGGTCGGCTGCCACCGCCGACCATGAGACAACTATACCAGATATTCATCACTTCCATGGCGGGTGCGGGCTCCCCATTGCCGAATTCCCGCAGCTCAGCGGCTCCCGGTGCGGCCGCCCGGAACGTCCGGGACGGCCTTGTCCGGCGGGGTGGTCCCGCCGCCGGCGGCGCAACCCTGTGGCGGCGCCACCCCGCGCGGGCTGACCTATGCGGCCAGCGCCAGCCGGTCCGCCGGGGCGCGCATGCTGCGCTGCTGCGGCACTTCCACCGGCATCGTGGTCTTGGCTCCCCGGTAGACCCGGCCGAGGTAGTCCTCGACCGGTCGGCGCCACGGGCGGCCGGTCAGGGCGCCCAGGACGACCGCGCCGACGGGCGGGCACACCACGTCCCCGATCCGCTGGAAGGCGCTCGTGCGCGAGTCCTTGCGGGCCGTCGACTCCGAGGCGCGCCAGGGGTAGGACGGCAGGAATCCGACCAGCTGTCCGGCCTCGGCCTCGGTCAGCCGGTAGCCGTCCGACTCGCGGTACCAGGTCCTGGCCTTGCCGGTGAGGCACCAGCCGGTCTTGTCCGCGGAGAAGGTGTTCCCGCCCTTGGGGCGGCCGTTCGTGTCCAGACCCCGCGTGCCGCGGGTGTTGACCCGCTCGCCGGGCGCCCAGCCGAGGGCTGCGGCCAGGGTCTGCTCGGCGAACGGCAGGCCGGACCGCACGGAGCCGGGGATGCGGCCGTAGCGCACCGCCATGAAGAAGACCCGGCGCCGGTGGGTGGCCACTCCGTAGTCGGCCGCGTCCAGCTCGGCCCACTGCTGCTGGGACCAGCCGGCCAGGGCCAGCTCGAAGCTGACCGCTTCCCGTACTTCTTCGGGGAGGTTCGCGGACTGCTCCATGGCGACCCAGCGCAGGGTCTCGCCGTGGAGCTGGAGGCCGAGCGCCCAGATGAGCACCTCGGCGACGAGTCCGGCTTCCGGGTCGGGCATGGCGGCCGCCATGGCGCGCACCTCGGCCCACGTCATCCCGGAGCGGTCGCGGTACCCGCCGTGTCCGGCTGCTTCCCCGGCGGCGCGCAGCATGGCGGCGAGGACCTGGAGGGACTGCGCGGTGAGTCCGGCGCGCTTGCCCGCGGTGGACCAGGCGGGGCAGGGCGGGGAGATGATGACGCCGACGGTCCAGCGCAGGGCGGGGTGTTCGGGGTCGAGCAGGGTGATGTCGATGACGATGCGGCGATGCCCGGCGCGCTCGGCGGTGGCGCAGGCGTCACCGGAGAGGTCGAGGCCGACGGCGTCGTAGCGGGCCCCGAGGGCTTCGAGCCCCTCGTCCCAGCCCCCGGGGCCGGCGCAGACGCCGACGACGCGCTCGCGGTCGCCCTCGCGGGGGCGCAGGAGCCAGCGGCCCGGCCAGGGCGCGGCCATCTCGTCGAGCTCGGCGAGGACGTCCGCGGGGATTTCGGCGCCGAGGTCGAGCGCGAGGTCGGCGAGGCAGACGGGGCAGGTGCGCTCCTCGAACCAGTCGATGCAGATGATGTGACTGTGCCAGTCGGTGAAGCCGCAGCGCGCGGTGGTGTCGTCGTGGTCGGGCAGGAGGTGCACGAGGCCTTCGGCCGCGGTACCGAGGGCGGTGACGCGGATGGGTTCGGCGACGCGCTCGGCGGTCTGAGCTTCCGTCATGAGCTGCTCCCCTCGGGTCGGCCGGTCCAGCGGCCGCGCGGTGTGCTGTCGGTCGCCGGTCGGGTGCCACTCCCGACCAGCGACACAACTATACTCACAACGCATCACTGTATGCCAGGAGGGGCGCGCACTCTTCTCTCGGGATCCGTCTCGGCGGTCAGGCGGCCAGGGCCAGGGCCAACCGGCGGAGGTAGTCGGCCGCGGCCTCCTCGCCGAGGTGGCGCCGCAGCGCGTCCCCGCGCGCCCACACCAGGGGGCCTTCCTCTGCCTCGACGCGGGCGGCCTCGGCGACGATCTCGGCGACGCTGAGCTTCTCCCGGAACTTGTGGCCGATGTGTTCCTCCAGGGCGACGTACCGGGTGGGCAGGTCCAGGCCCAGGGCCCAGCACAGCCGTACGGCGCGCACCAGGACGTCCCGGCCGGCGAGCACGCAGAAGACGCAGCTCAGGCGGGGGATGACCGCGTCGTAGACGGGGTGGTACTCCAGGGCGGCGTCGGCGATCTGCTGCCAGACGTCGGCCTCGGAGAGCTCCAGGATCGGGTGCCAGGTCAGGACCATGCGCTGGCCGGTGCTCGCGCGCATGTCGATGGCGAGCGGCAGCTTGCGGGCCCGGGCGGGGGATTCGGCGGCCCGGATGCCGAGGGCGGAGAGGATCAGAGCCTGTCCGTCCAGGCCGAGGGCGTCGGTGATCTGCTTGAACAGCGGGGCGATCTTGTCCCGCTTCAGGGTCGAGGTGCACAGCCGGCGGGCCGCGTCCGGCCACATCTTGCGCTTCTCGACGAGGCCGAGCAGGCCGCGGTCGGCCTGGACGACGATGAACTCGACGCCCCAGCGCTCGGCCTGGCGCTGGGCAAGCTCGCGGACGCCCGGCCATTCGGACTCCTCCCCCAGGTCCGCGTGAACCAGGACCACTTTGTCCAGGCAGCCGGACTCGGCGGCCAGGGTGACCACGCGCTGCCCGCAGACGAGCGAGTCCTTGCCGGCACTGGTCGAGACGACGATTTTGTCCGCGGCCAGGATGAGCTCGCGGGGCGTTTCGGCGAGCTCGCCCAGGAGGCTGGCCGCGACGCCGGACCGGCGCCGGCCACCGGTTCCCCGGCCGGGGGCGTGCGGGGCGTAGAGCGCTGCGAGGGCGCGGTTGGCCGCGCGGGCCGCGGTGAAGGTCCGGCGGACCTTGGCGCGGGCCGCCTGCTCGCGGCGGACGAGGCCGGCCTGCGAGGCCGCCAGCTCGTCGGCGCCGGCCTGCAGCTGCGGGTCGTTGGCCATGCGGGCGTGCGCGGCAGCAGCGGCCTTGGTCGCCCGGGTGCGGGCGCGGCCGGCGGCGGTGTACGCGGCGTCGGCCTGGTGGGCGCGCCGGATTGCCTCCAGCAGCCGGCGGCGGGTGCTCATGTCCATGGGTCTCCTCGCGGTTCGGGGTGGTGAGTTCGGCGCCGGGCGGCTGCCACTGCCGCCCGGCAGGGGTCGATTGGTCGGATCAAAAGCGCTTACGCATCTCCTCGGGCCCGCGCTCCTGCCAGTGGGCCAGCGTCGCCCGCTCACCAGACGGCTCAGCGTCATGCGAGCCGGTGATCGCTTCGTCTGCTGCATCACCTCGGTCGAGGTGGATGTAGGGCGCGCAGCCGTCAGCAACGTCGGAGGCGTTGGTCTCTTCAATGAAGAAGTGGCACTTGGCGCACTTCTCGTAGACGACCTCGTTCATCTCAATCTCCTTGCGGTGGTGATCAAACCCGTGGCCATCAGCGAGGCGGTACAGTCCGGGCGCTTGCAGGCGTGGACGGGGCGGCCTGGCGGCGACTCCGGCCGCGCCGAAGTGGCCCAGGGTCCGGCGTCCGGCCCGGAACGGGGCTGGACGCCGGGGGGGCGGGGCGGCGTGCGCTCCGCGAGGAACTACCGGGCTACGGTCGGCCGGTTGCAGGGCCGGGCGTTGTCCACGGCGACGGCAGCGGCGAGGCGGCCCCAGTTCAGGTGGAGCTTGAATGCGGCTTCCAGGTAGAGCGCCGCCGCCTCCGGCCGCTCACCGGCTCCCCTCAGGTGGCGCTCGTGAAGCAGCTGGAGAGCAGCGCGCAGGCTGCTCTCCTGGGCAGCGAGCTGGGCGCTGACGGGGTGCAGGAGCCGGGGCAGTTCGAGGGTGCCGAACACGGCGCTGGTGACGTACTGGCTGAGGGAGACGGGGAGCCCGGTCGCCTTGTTCTGGGCGATGACGTCTTCGGCGATGAAGAGGAGCAGGGAGGCGTCGAAGGGAATCGTGTTGGTGATGACGACACCGTCCAGGATCGGGGGGAGGTTCGTCTCGAAGACCAGCGCGACGTCGTCGAGGAGTTCAGCGACCGTGGTCAGCGCTTCCTCGGCCGGGTGGTTGAGCACGCTCCTCCGTCGGGCGATACCGGCGATGGCGCGGGCACGGGCAGCTGCGTGCAGGGCGTTGGGGAGCGGCGTGCGGATGATCATGTCTCTCCGAAGGGTCCGAGGATGTGTATCCGGTGCGGCCGACTGCCACCGTCAACCACAAGACAACTATACTCGCTGCTCATCACTTCGCAAGGGTTCACCGTTGCTTCCGGGCAGAAATCCGCAGACGACACCGGGGGTGCCGTGGGCGGCCCCCGGCAGCGCGCCGCCTGGGCGCGGCCCCCCGAACGCGTGGGCGGCGAGGGGAGGGAGAGCCGCCCGGCCCCTGTGGGGCCGGGCGGATGCCGTCAGCAGGCAACCTCGGGGTCCTCGGCCGCCGGCAGGGGCTCCCACTCCAGGGAGCGCGCGGTCTTGCGGGACCGGCCGTCAACGGCGACGGTCACGCCGTCCCGGTACGCCCGGGCGCCGGCCATCCGGACGTCCACCGCCTCGACGGTGCCGGTCTGACCGCTGGCCACGTGCCGGACCCGCTCGCCGACGGTGCGGAGCAGGTCCGCTTCCCGCAGGCGCCGCGCGCCGAGCCGGTGTCCCGCCTGCTGGACCAGGCAGCCGCCGCGGGTGGCCAGGGCGGCCGCGAAGGCCCCGTCGGAGTCGGGAGCCTCGACCCTCAGGAAGGAACGGCCCTCGGGCAGGCCGGTGTGGGTGATGGTCCAGGTGTCGGTGATCGAGCCCCGGGCCTGCTCGGCGGCGGCGCCCTGCGTGGCTGCTGTCTCCAGGGTGGGCACGTGCCAGACGAGCAGGGACGGGTGGTCGCCGGGTTCGACGAGCCAGCATTCGGTGCGCTCGAACAGCTCCTTCGCGACGCGCAGCGCGGCCAGGGGCGGCCGCCCGTCGGTGCCGGTGGTCAGCTTGCCGTCCTCGACCCAGCCGACGGTCAGGCGGCCGCTGGTGCCGTCCGGCCGGACCCAGTAGCCGGCGACCTCGCCGAGGTCGTCGGGGTTGGTGACGTCGGCGAGCGGCTGTCCGGACAGGGCGGTCACCGCGGCGGCGGCGGCTGGGTGTTCGGCGTCCTCGGGCATTACGCCCGTACCGGCGGCCGGGGCGGCCTCGGCCGGGCCGGCGGCGGGCGAGGGAACGTGTACGGCGTTCCAGGAGCCGGGGCCGTACTCGGTGAGCTTGACGAGGCCTGCGGCGTGCAGGCTCCGGACGGCGGTGAGGTTGTGCCCGTATCCGGCGCCGATCGCTCCGTCGCGCTTGACGACGGCGTACACCCGCCGCTGCGGTTCGGTCAGCGCGTCCTCGGCGCGCTTGCGGTTCTCCTGGGCGTTCAGGAACTCGGCGCGCCCCTGGGCGCCGGCCTCGGTCTGCCAGTCGCCCGAGACGACCAGGCCGGAGTTGTTGACGACGTCGAAGCCCCCGCCCGAGGCCGGGCGTACGGAGTACAGGGCGAGCGGCGCGCGCCCCTCGGCCGGGGCCGGCCGCGCGTCGGCGGGCGTCCGGGCGGGGGTCGTCTTGCGGGTGCGGACCGGCTTGGCCTGGACGGCGACTTCCTCGACCGCGACGTTCTTCCAGCCCGCGCGCTCGGCGGTCCGGGCCGCCTTGGCGACGTTGGCCGCGGACATCGACCAGGTGTGCACGATGCGGCCCTCGCCCTCACGGCGGTCGACGGTGACCGCGTGGGTGTAGTGGCGGGTCTCGCTGGTGCGGGTGCAGCCGGTGGAGGCGACGAAGGTGATTCGGGCCATGACGGGACTCCTTGGGTGTGGGGTGTGTTGTCGGTGCCGGTCGGCTGCCACGGCCGACCAGCGGGCTGGGCCGGGGGCGGTGGCGCCGCCCCCGGCATCGGGCCTACTGGCCCAGGCGGATCGCGCGGAGCCGCGAACCCGCCTTCCGGATCCGGTGCTCGACGGCGCCGTACCCAGCGAGGCTCCGGAGGTTGTAGTCCCGGAGCTGGACGTAGAGCCGGAGCAGGGTGCGCTCCGACATCTCCTCGACCGTGCTCACCACGATGGGCTCGTTGGCGAAGGCCATGCCGAGGGTCCTCGGCGCAAAGGAAGGCGCTCCGAGCGTGTAGAACCACACCTTGTACCCGCCCTTCGGCTCCTCCTCGTTCCAGAGGCCGAGGACGATGGCCCGGCGGACGCCGGTGTTCTTGCCCTCGTCGTAGCGGGGGGTGCGCACGACCGTGCCCGGCTCCAGAACGGTCTGGGTGGCGGAGGCGATGGCGACGGTCATGTGGACTCCTTTGGAGAGGGGTGGGGGAGGCGGGGGAATCCCCGCCGACAAGAAAACTATACCTATCACTCATCACCTTCGCAAGGGTGCCCGGCCCACGCCGCGCGGCTCGCCGTCAGAAGAGGACGTACTGCGCTCCGTCGTCAGCCGCACGACGGCCCCCACCCCGGCGGCCCCCCGGCGCGGCTTCACGTGGCGGTGCGGCAGCCTCCCCCGGTGCGCACCCGCCCTCGGCCACAACCGGGAGCTCCGCCGGGGGCGTGTCGCTTTTCGGGCACGCGCACCGGCACCACCAGACGCACGGCTCGCCGCCGGGCCGCAGGATCAGCTTGGCGACGCACCGGCCGCGCCCGTCTCGCACCCAGTCGGTGTTGTCGTCCACGTGCGGGCCACCTTCCTGCCGGTGGACGCACAGGTCGCAGCGGCCGGCCCAGCAGTTCCAGCAGGTGCCCCGCTCGCACGTGGCCCATCGGGCGAAACCGAAGGGGTACTTGCGCTCGATCTCCTGGAGGTAGGCGGGCCACACCTGCTCGCGCACCCAGGCGCCCTCGGTCTCGTCCATCGGCGACGGGTTGGGGACCGGGTCCACGATGCCCATGATCAGGGCGCCCTGGAAGTTCAGGTTGGAGATCCCCCGTACGATCTCGCGCTCCTCCGACGTGAGGATGCGCTGCGGACGGCGGATGACCGTGATGTGCCGCTCGGCCGCCCGCTGGCCGGCCGCGCTACGGGTCTCGTTCATGCGGATCCCTTCGATGCTGAGAGTTCGGCAGGTCCGCGCACGGCAGGGGACGGGTACCCGCCCCTGCCGTGCGCGCCGTAGGTCAGCGCTCGGTCCGGGCGTAGTTGTGGCGGTCGTCGGTGGCGGGGAAATCGACCACTTCGCGGACGCGCGCACAGATCCAGGTGTGGACCGGGCCAGGGGTCTCCTGCTCGCCAGCGAGCCAGAGGTGGATGTCCGGCTGGACCTCGAAGAGGCTGCCATCCTCGTCCTCGGCGTAGAACTCGGAGTTGCCGCCGAACCCGTACTCGTCGGCGATGTCCCACACGCAGACCAGGTACGGTCCGCCGGCGTCGTAGATCCGCCCGAAGACGTTGCGGATGTCGTCGGCGCCGTAGCCGTGCTCGAACGCCCCGTGCAACTCGGCGATCTCGGCCAGCGGGTCCTGCGTGGCCTGCTCGGCGGCGTCGGCCTCGGTGCGCGGCGCGGGGTCCTGGCCGTCCTGGTCCTCGTGCTCGCCGCCGTGCTGGGCGATCAGGTCGCGGAGCGCGTCGGTGGGCACGTCCAGGAACATGCCGCTTTCGTTGCCGAGGGTGCCGCCGGTCAGCCAGTCCTCCCAGGAGTCCTCGTTCTCCCAGGCCTCGGTGTCGGGAGCGGTGAGACCGGGGGAGAGAAGGACCTCCTCCGCGGCGGGGGCGCCGGGCTGCACCTTGAGGGTGATCGCGTGGCCGTCGGCGAGGCGGATTCGAGCGAAGCCGTGTCCGGTCCCCTCGGTCATGACGGCGTCGAGTCGGGAGGTGCTGAGGGTCTGCGTGCTCATGAAGTGCCTCCGAGTTGCGTGGTTCCGGGAGGTCGGCTGCCACCGCCGACCCGCGAGACAACTATACACACGATTTGTCACTTCGCAAGGAGTGTGGTCACGCGGTCAGGGCCACGTTCCCGGCGGCCTTCGCCCGGTGCAGCGGCGCCGGGCCGCCGGCCGACCGCCGACGCGGCGCCGGTTTGGGCAGATCGCGCAGCGGCCGGAAGACCGGCCTGGCGCCGGTGTGCTCCGTCCAGCGCTCCTCGAACCCCGGGCGCTGCTTGTCGGCGACGCCCGCGGGGGCCGCCACGATGAACGCTTCGGCGTGCGGCAGGCCTTCGGATTCGGGCAGGTAGTGGGCGCGCCGGATCCCGGAGGTCTCCCCGGCGACCAAGCGGGCGCGCTCGGGGTATCGCTCGGCGAACCGGGTGACGAATCCCTCGGCCCGCTCCCGGGGTGCCTCGTACACGGTGCGCACCGATCGCCAGGTCGGCCCTTTCTGCTGCGCGCCGCGGCACCGCTTGTCGTCGCCGAGGCAGTGCGGTTCGGCGTCCACCGGCGCCCCGTCCTGGTCGACAATCACGTGGACGCGACGGCAGCGAGGCTTGCGCTGCTGGGTGCACCACCACTTCGGCTCCGTGCAGTCCTTGCCATGCCAGCGCCGACAGTCCTTCGTGCGGCCCAGGCCGGTGATGCGGCGCACCTCGTACACCGCGTACGGGGTCTGCTCCAGGTCGGCCTGGAAGGCGTCCAGGACGGGCCGGTTGCGGCCGTCCTCGGCCAGGCGCTGATGGAGGGATCCGGAGGGTCCGTAGAGGGACATGCGCTCGTTCAGGGCGAGCGAGATGTACTCCATGCGCAGGACCCGCGCGGCTTCGGCCGGGTGGGCGCGCAGCCGCTCCTCGTAGAGGTCGCGGGAGGAGCAGACCCCGGTGAAGGGACACATGGTGCAGTGGCTCTTCAAGATCATTTCGCCGAGGTTGTCGAGGACGTACCGCTCGACGGCGGCCCTGGCCATGCCCGCGCGGATCAGGGGGTAGTCCGGCTCGCAGATGATCCGGCCGGCCGCGGTGTTGAGCTCGTCCTGGATGGCGGAGTCCTTCAGCGCGCGGCCGGTCTCGTCGGCGTGGTAGCCGATCACTCGGCGGAAGGTCTCGGTGCCGAACTCGTGGGCGGCCCAGGTATCCAGTACCCAGCCCTTAAAACGAATGCTGCAGCGTCGCTGGCCGGAGGCGAGCATCGGGACGGTGCCGGCGGTGCGCAGCTCGTCGGACAGGCGCCAGGGGCCGGCCGCGTGGATGCGGCGGGGCGCGCGGGAGTCGTCGAGGACCAGGACGCCGTCGGCGTCGCGCGGGCCGCCGCGGCAGACCTGGACCAGGCGGACCCGCCATGCGCGCAGGAGCGGCAGGACCAGGCGGTCGGCGAAGGACAGGGAATCGCTGAACTCGTCGCCCGTCACGGCGTGCACGATCACGAGGTCGGACATGTCCGGCTCCAGGCCGTGGGCGACGGGGTCGTTGAGGAACATGAGGATCTCGGCCGTCGAATCCGCACCTAGACCCCAGGTGAGGACGGTCGGGCGCTTACGTCGGACGGCGGGGCGTGCCAGCCGGGCGGCGTGGACGGCCGTCCGGGTACGGGCAGGCAGGGGCATGGGTCTCCTCGGGCGGGGTGCGTGTTCGGGGTGCGCGGCTGCCACTGCCGCGGGGGCGTCTCTGATGTGTCTCGTCGGCCGCGCGGCGCTCGTCGGCGCGGCGCTCCCGACGGTTCGCCGTAGTCAGGCTGGTCCCGCCCCGCGTCACCGGGGCGGGACACGGCCGGGGGTCAGTCCCCCAGGCCCATCCGCCAGGAGGCGCCGCAGACCGGGGCCCCTGGAAGGGCCTGACCGCAGGGAGGAGCCCGGGCCCGCGTGGGGCCCGGGCCGGAGGTGTCACCTACCGGGTGACGGCGCCAGCCGCGACCCACGCGGCGACGGGGCTCACGGGGTTGTGCTTGACGATGGAGCGGGCAAGGGCGAAGAAGTGGGGGTAGCCCTTCGGGGCGCGGGTGGCCAGCTCCAGGTTCCTGACCGCCGTGTCGTACTGAAACTGCAGGACCATGCGCAGGGTCTCGGAGCGGCTCATGTCTCGCCGGTAGGCGAGTACGTAGTGAGCCGCCTGGATGGCCTGTTCGCCGATGCCGGTCCAGACGCGGCCATTGAAGACGTGGTCCCCGGCGGTCCGGTCAGCGTCGGCGACGTCGAGGGGCCCGGTGTGGGTGATGGTGAAGTGCTTGGGCCAGGTGGAGCGGGGGCCGAAGGCCAGGGCCGCGTAGGTTCCGGCGGCGGCGTCCAGGGCCGCACAGACGGAGCGGACGGTGAAGCCCGGGAGCGTCCGGTCCTGCTCGGTGTCGGCCTTGAACACGTCCAGGCGCGTGGTCCCGCCGTAGTTGTAGACGTCCACGGTCGTGGCCTCGGGGTACAGGCGGCGGGCGATGTCGAGGACGGCGTACGCGGCGCGGGAGGTGTTCACGGACTCTCCTTGGGTGGTGCGGATTTCGGTGTGCGGCTGCCACTGTCGCCCCGGGACTCTCCGTCCCGACGAGAAAACAATAACCGCTTCTCATCACTTCCGCAACCCCCACCCCTTCCCCACTCTGACTGTTCGTCAGATTCCTGGGTCGAGGAGGACTGCGGCCGCCGGCACCGAGCCCGGCCGGAACCGGCGGCGGCGCCGCCGCCGGCCGGGAGGGTCAGCGGGGCGCCTTCTCCGCTTCCCGCTCAGTCGCTGCGCGACGAGCCTGGGCCGGAGAGACGGGCGACCAACCGGCGGACGTCGCGCGGCCCGGTGGCACGCTCCCCGGGCGCACTGCGCCCGTGCGGGTAGATGGTGGCGCGCAGGATCTTCCCGGAGCGAGTGCCCACCTCCATCCACCCCCAGGCGCCCTCGGGGCCGGGCGCGGCCAGGGTCACGTGATGGCGCCGGGTGGAGGGTCGCCACACGGGGAGGAGCCCGTGTTCCGTGGCCAGCGCCACGACCGTGCGCGTGTACGCGGTGAGGCCGCGCGGCGCGGCGGGGATGCCGATGCGCAGCGCTCCGCCGCGCATGGCGAGCACGACCCCGAACGGAAGGTGCGCGCGGATGTCGGCAGGGTCGCGGTACGGGAGGCGGTCGTGCATGGGGCAGCGGGTGCACAGCAGGATGTCGGCGCGGTCGCTGTCACCGGGCACGAGGAGGGCGACGGGATCCGCGCACTCAGGGCAAGGGGCGGTTCGCCAGTCGTAGGAGTCGGCATCGGGCACGTGGCCTCCAGGGTCGGGAGAGGGTGGATCGCCCCGGGCAGGGCGGGGCGGGCGTGGCATGTGGCGCAGCGGGAGAGCTGCCGGTGTCGGGGCCGGGCGGGCGGGGCGGTTCCGTCCGCCCGGCGCAGCCAGGGGCTAGAGGGGGATCCGGGGGGATTGCGCGTTCAGGCGCGCGGTGAAGCAGTCGGGGCAGAGATCGGCGCTTCCGGCGGTCTCGTTGCCGCACGGCTCGCCCCATCCGGGGCAGTCGGTCGTCTCAGGCTGTGCGTTGCTCATCCTCGGTTCCTTCAGCGAGCGGGTGGCCGGGGGCGGGTGCGGCCCCCGGCGGTGGGTGCGGTGACTGGGGCCCGCCCGGCGGGGCGGGCCCGCTCGCCTATGCGGCGAGCTTGAGCTTGGGCGCCGGGTAGTCGCGCTCCAGCTCCAGGTCGACCATCTGCTGCGCGGTGAAGACGAAGTGGGCGAGGGGGGTCACGTCCGCCGCGTTCTCCTCCGGGACGGCGAGGACGAAGCGGATGCGGTGGACGGTGTACGCCTTGATCTGCTCCAGGGTGAAGGTGCGCATCTCGCCCCGGGTGCGGCACATCGCGCGGACGATGATGCCGCCCTTGCTGGTGGTGAGGATGTTGTGGATCTCGATGGTGCGCACCGACTCGTCGCCCTTGCTGTCGACGTAGGTGATGGTCGTGGCGCGCTGGCCGTCCATGGCGCGGATCAGGTCGGTCAGGGTGCGGGTGGTGGTCTGACCGGCGGTGATCTTCATGGAGTTCGACACGGGTTTCTCCCTGGAGCTTGTGAGTTCGGGGGGTGTTGGCCGGGTGCCACTCCCGACCAACAAGACAACTATAACTCACACTCATCACTTCGGGGAAGCCGGAACGGCCTTTTTTTCGACCCGATTTCGCATTCACCCGTCCGGCCGCCACATCGCGACGCGCGGCAACTCAGCGCACGCTCCCGCTTGACGGAAGTGATGAGTAGGGATTATGGTTGTCTCAGTTGATCGGCGGTGGCAGCCGGTCAGCGACCGCGAAACACGCACCGCTACAAATCCACAGCGAGGAGCCCCGAGATGGCCCGTACCTTCCACGACCGCCCCGCGCACCTGCAGCTCCAGGAGCGGCCCTGGATCTCCCACCTGAAGGACGGGAGCAGGAAGCCTCACCAGCAGGCGGCACACAAGCGGGACCGCGCGGCGGTCCGGCTGGCGCTGCGCCTCGGCGTCGAGCCGCCGCTCCCCCAGCGCCGCTGCGTCGACTGGGAGATGCACTGAATCAGCTCCACGCCAAGCGGCCTCGCCTTCCCGGCGGGGCCGCTTCGGCATGTCCGGGCGCAGCCTTCGAGCGCGGGCGCACGCGGTGTCCGGGCCGGGGCCGCGCAGCGGGCGCCGCCGGATCCGGCGCGGGGAGCAGGGAGCGGGGCCGAGGTGCGGACCGGGCCGTGGGGACCGGTCCGAGCTGGCCTGGGCTGAGCTGGGCTGGACTGGGCTGGTGAAGGCCGGCCCGGCCCTGAGAAGAAGCAGGCCTCTTCCTCCGGCTATCGCGGAGAAAGAGGTGTCGTCGTGGCGAGGGGGCTTGCCCACGGGGCCTGACCAGGCACGATGCTCAAGATCGAAAAAGTGGGGGTCCCACTCCCGGTCACACCTCCGGTGCAACTCCTAGTGCACCTCTGCAAGCAACCCTCCAGCCCCCTTCCGGTGCAACTGTCGCGGGGCCGCGCCGGCATGGGCTTGCCCACCTCCGCAGAGCGCCGGAGAGGCCGTCTCCTGGCTACCGCTGACGGTGGTAGCGAAGGTCGTGGCGGCCGGGCTCGCCGGACATCACGTCGTAGCAGTCCGGACAGGAGAGGCCGAGCGAGGCGATCATCCAGCCCCCGATTGGGACAGGTTGCGGGGAGCGGCGCGGAGGTCCTGCTGCTGGGGTAGGTCGGGAGGTCCGCGGTCCAAGTGTGTCGCGACGGTCGTCCCGCAGTTCCCGCAGTGGTCGACGTCGGGCGGGCCACCAGCTTCGCGCCCGTCCAGGAGGGCGTGGCGGAGCCGGACATGCCGGTGTGGGTCGGCGACGTGCTCGCGGGACGGTACAAGATGGCGCTGAGGGATATGCGTGTGTCCACCGGGTTCCTCGGCAACCTCGATATGGGGTTCGGGGTACCGCAGGACGTGGCCGGCTGGGCGACGATCCTGCACGATCCGCACAGCGCCTGACCGTTCGCCGCCCCCGGGGGTTCCGCCGGATCAGGGCCCGGCTCATGTGTCCGCCGGATCCCTTCTCTTGGCTGTGGGCAAGCCTCTTGAGCTGGTGTTTTACAGACTGGGCAAGCCTGGCTGCCTCTTGGGCAAGCCTTGGGCGCACCGGCCTGGGCAAGCCTGTGGGTGCTGTGGGCGAGCCCGGTTCGGTGGGCTGGGCAAGCCGGTCGGCCCTGGGGGCGGGGCCTGCTGGGAGGGAGCGGGGGCCGGTGGGCATGCCGGCTCCGTGGCCTGGGCTGTCCTCGGCGGGGGCCGGTGGGCGCGACGGTGGGCTCAGGGGTCGGTGATGCCGAGCTCTTGGGCGGCGGGGCAGATCGAGCAGGTTTCGACCTGGGGCTGGCGGAGGGCGTCGAGTGCCTGCTCGCGGGTGGTGGGCCGCGTCCGGCCCGAGGCGAGGCGGCAGTCGGCGGTGTGGATGAGCATGCGCCCTCCCCTGCCGATGGGGTGCTCCAGCTTCCATTCGTTCAACGGGGTGACGGCCGGCCCGTTGCGGGCCGCTTCGGTGACGCGGTCCCGGCGTTCGATCTCGGCGATGCGGCCGCGTATCAGCTCCAGCAGCACCAGGCACCAGCGCTCCAGCGTCCGCAGTCGCTCGACGTCGGGCGGCAGGAGCCAGTCGAGGTCGCGTCCGGCGGGCATCGCCTACGCCTCCTTGTGGGGCTGGAGGTCTTCCGCGGGAATGCCAGCCCTCCGGGCCGCCGGCTCTGTGCGGCCCTGGGTGCGTCCGGGGCGCAGGCAGGGCAGGGTTCTGTAGATCACCTCAGTATCGTATCTCTGTTCGAATCCCCCATTCCGCTTTCCGGCGTGCTTGTTCGAATAAGTTTTCGATACGGTAGCTGTGGGAGGTGTCGCCGTGGACGACGAGCAGAGGGAACCGGCGGGCGCCGGCTCCCCCATCCTGCATCTGCGCTGCCCCATGGACGTGGACCCGGTGATCTACCGGCTGCTCCTCGGCCTGGTGGCGGACGTGACCCCCGTGGTCCAGGCGGTGCCGCCATCGGTGCTCGTGGCGGACGTGTCGGGGAGCATCCGCTTCTTCGACCGGGACCCGGCCGAACTCGGGCTGATGATCAGGACCCGGGCCATGGCGCTGTACGGGCTGCCGGTGGTAATCGGCGTCGGCCCGACCTGGTCGGTGGCCGCGATGGCCTCCCGGGACGCTCTGCGCTGCGGCCTGGTCGCCGTCGGGGCCGCGCCGGAGCAGGTGGCCGCATTCCTGCACCACCGGCCGGTCGGGGAGCTCTACGGCATCGGGCGTACCCAGGAGCAGCGCCTGGTCCAGTTCGGGGTGCACACGATCGGTCTGCTGGCGCAGCTGCCGGAGGCGACCGTGCAGCGGGTCCTCGGCGGGCGGGCGGGCCGGCAGCTGCGCGAGGTGGCCCGCGGCATCGACCGCCGGGTGGTGGTGCCGACGGAGCTTCCGCACAGCACGGCCGCGCAGCGGCGGTTCGCCCTCGACACCCTCTCCCCCGAGGCGGTCCGTGCCGCGCTGCTGTCGCTGGCGGTCGAGCTCGGCGACCGGCTGCGGACCCGGCGCCAGGCGGCGAGGACGATCACGATGACCATCACCCTGGCCGACCGGTCCCAGGTCCACCGCAGCCGCCAGCTGCCCGGCGGCCCGAGCGCGCACACCGAGGATCTCCGCGACATCGCGTACGAGATGTTCCGGGCACTGGGCTTCCAGCGGGCGCGGGTGCGCGGCATCGCGCTGCGCTGCGAGCAGCTGATCGACGCGGCCGCTGTCGCCGAGCAGCTGTCCTTCGACCAGGGCCGCGAGCGCAGACTGCGGGCGGAGAAGGCGATCGACTTGCTCAACGCCCGGTTCGGGTCCGGCACGGTGGGGCCGGCGGCCAGCTACCGGCAGGCTGGCTGACGCCTTCGGGGCGGGCGGCCGGAGGTCCGGCCGGGCTCCGCCCCGAGCAGTCGGTCAGCACCGGAAGTCGTCGAGGACCTTGCGCGTCGCGGTGTCCACCGGGCGGAGGGGGTGGGTGCTGCCGTCCTCGGCAGGCCCCAGACGCAGGGTCGTTCCGCGGCTGGTGGGGGTGACGAAGAGGACGCCGTCCTCGACGCGGGTCTGTACCGCGCCGCTGCGGTAGGAGCTGGCGGACAGGCATCCGTCGCCGAGCTCGCGCTCGAAGCGCTCGTACGGGTCGGCGAAGAAGTGCTCGGCCACCGGGCCTTGGCCCTGCCACACCACGATCGCGAGGAGTCCGGCGGCGATACCGGGTGCCGCGGCCTTGAAGCCGGGGGCCTGGATGAGCCGGGGCCCGGTCCGGTGGACGATCACGGTCCCCACGAGCACGATGGCCCCGGATGCCGCGAACAGCAGGGTGTAGTGGGAGAGGAGATCGGCCCGGTTGCCGACAGTCAGCGGAAGGGCCGCGCAGGCCAGCACCAGCAGGCCCAGACCGGTCAGGGTCACCGCCTGGAAGCCGCCCAGCTTGGCCGGCCACTCCGTGCGGGCCGGGACCAGATCGTCCTCGCGGCCGACCCACTGTCCCGCGCCGCGCAGTCGTCCGGCCAGCGGGCGGGCGCCGTCGAGGCGGGCCTCGACAAGCAGGTCCAGGACCGCGTCGCCGAAGGCGAGGGCGCGGCGGTGCACCGCGAACTCGTCGTCCTTCAGCCGGCTGGCCTCCTCGGCGCGGGCCGGCTGGATGCGCAGCCCGGTTCCGCTGGCGAAGTTGAGGTTCACCGGATGTCCGGGGTCGGGGAAGCCGGGCACGGTGGGGGCCGGGCGGCCGCGCCCGTCCAGGCGCACGCCGCCGTCGCGCTCGGGGAAGTACTTCTCGTACATCCTGGGGTGCCGGCGGTGACCGTGGAGGCTGGCCTGGAGCGCTTCGGCCTGCTCGATCACCGCGTCCAGCAACGGCGAGGCCGGGGCGCTGCGCATCTGGTCGACCACCGCGGCTCCCGGAATCGTCTGCCACAGGCCGCCGGTCCGCTCCAGGACCCGTTCCTTCCACAGGTCGCGGACGGACCGCGGCCATACCCGGGCAGCGGGCAGGCCCCGCGGGGGACGTCCGTCGGCGAGGTGTGCGCGCAGCAGTGCGAGGGCGCTGCGCACGTAGTCGGTCTCGGCGGCGTAGTGGACCGCGACCGCAGTGGTCCGCTTCCGTACGTCGGCCCCGGTCTCCTGCACCCGGTCGGCCGAGGCCTGGGCCGCGAGGCCCTGTGCGAGCAGCTCGGCGATTGCTCGTTCCCAGCTCCGGCTCATCTGCCATCCCCCTCCAGGTCGGCGTTCGTCGTTGAGGGTATCCGCCCCCGTGCCGGCCTCCCCGCGTACGGAGGATTCAAGGCCCGGGTGCTCTTCGCTGTGAGGTCGCGCGGGCACGGCTGCCACAGTCCTGCCCTGCGTCCGCCGGTTCTTCAGCTGGCGCCGAGCGGCTGACGCAGCACGACGTCGACCGCGGGCCCGCGGTTCTCCACGATCTGCAGGAGCTGGAGGAGGGCCGGGCTGTCGGTGTGCCGGCGGCGCAGCAGCTGCGGGACGGCGTAGAGCACGTACTGAGCGCGGGCGACCAGTTCGGGGGCCTGCTCGCGCGTCTCGATCTCCCGCAGGGCGCGGTGCAGCTGGCCCATCCACTCGGCGGTGCCGGCGTTGTCCGGGAGCGGGTTCTTGCCCATGGAGGGGCGGCCCGCGATGAGGTTCGTCAACGTGTCCATGTCTGCGTTCTCTCCTTCTGTCTCGGTTGTGCGGGGTCGGGCGCGGAGGGTGCGGTAGTGCGCCTGTCGGGGACTCCGATCAGTCGTCGTAGCCCGGTTCGACTTCGCCGTCGGGGCAGCACTCGTCAGCCTCGTCGACTTCGTCCCCGCACGAGTTGCAGAACCAGTAGACGGGTTCGGGTTCTTCTTCGTGTGGCGTGGCCATTCCTCAGCCCTCGCTGTTGGGCTCGTTCGTGCCGGCCTTGGGGCGCTTGGTGCCCTTGCGGCCGTCGCGCAGGGCGGCGAGGAGCTCCTCGGGCTCGGGCCTCAGGCCGCTGCCCAGGTAGCGGATCCCCTCGCCTTCGGGCGCGCTGTTGGTGTCCTTGCCGATGGGGTGCCGGCGGCTGGTCGAGGTGCGCCATCCGTAGCGGGAGTCCCATACCGCGGCGGCGGCCGGCTGGCCGGTGTCGAGCAGCACGGCGGCGGCCACGGCGCCTCCGTCGAGCTGGCGCATCTCCACCTGGGCCTGCTGGGCGATGCCGGCGGCGGCCAGGACGTCGGCGGTGTGCTGCAGGTAGGGCTGGGCGCCGCGGGCGCGGAGCTCCCGCTCGGCGAACGCGACGGCGGCGCGGTGGGTGATGGCGGGGTAGCCCAGCTGGAGAGCGGCGTCCTTCAGGTCGAGGCCGGGCTGCTGCTCGACGAGGTCGGCGATCCTGCGCCCGCGCAGGGTGGCCAGGCCGGACTGCGCGGTGGGGAACTTGGTGATGCCGAGGGTGTCGGAGACGGTCTCGACGGTCACGGCGGGATCGGCGTCCAGGAGCTCGGCGATCCGCGGCAGGATCTCGTCGCGGGGGATCATGTCGCCGCTGCCCTCGCGGCGGCCGCCGCCGGCGCCGCGGCCGGGCCGGCTGTCCTTGTACGCGAGGACCAGGCGGCGGGGCCAGTGCTCGGTGCCCTTGGGGCCGGCGGGCACGAGGACCATGCCGGCGGCCAGGGCCGGGTCCTTCTTGTACGTGTTCCAGGTGACGGGTTCGATGCCGAGCACCTGGGCGGCCTCGTGGCGGTCGAGGAGGTCCTCGTCGTCGTCGACCTGGGGCAGCTCGGGGATGGGCTCGCCGGCGTAGAAGGCATTGGTCTGCTCGGAGTCCCAGAGCTGGTTGCGGGCGTCGGGCGAGCTGATCGGCGCCGGGTGGCCTTCCGCGGCGTAGGGCTTCTGGTTTCGGAGCGTGGTGAGCTTCTTGCCGAGGGCGTCGGCAAGGTCGGACATGGTCTGGACGTACGGCAGGCGGCCGGCGCGGATCACGTGCTTCTCCTTCATCACGGGGCGGGGCGCTCGTCGCGCCCCGCCGGAGGGGGGTGTCAGTCGGTCGTGGGATCGGGCAGGCAGCCCGGGTTGCACGGCTTGCCGGCCTCGGCGCCGCATCCGTCGCAGGGGCGGGCGGCCGCTTCGATGAGCGGGCGGAGGTGAGCGAAGGCGCTGCCGGCGGTGGTGTGCGGGGTGAGGCGGCCGGCGGCGATGAGGTACAGGGCGTGGGGCGGGTTGCTGGTGGTGCGCACCCGGATGCCGGCGGTGTCGCCCGGGCCGGCGGCGAGGCCGGGGGCCGCGAGGACGCCCGCGGCGGAGACGGCGGTGACGCCGGCGTCGGCCAGGAGCTCGGCGAGGTGGGCGAGTTCGGCGTCGGCGGCCGCGGCGGTGGCCGGCCACGCGGATACGGCGGCCGCGGTCTGCGTCGCGCTGCCGGCGGGGTGGGTGATGGTGAGGGGCATGGGGCCTCCTGGGTGGGGTGTGTGTTCGGTGCCGCGGGCTGCCACCACCCGCGAACAAGACAACATTACCTAGCTTACATCATCGTTGGCAAGTGGACTGGATCCGCAACGCCGCCTCGTACGGATACACTCGGAAGCGAGATACGCCTCTCGGGTCTCCCGGAGTGTGTGTTTTCGGTTGGCCGGCGCCCTTGCCACCCGCCTCGGCGGAAGTGGGCGCCGGCCGCTTTCGTCTCCGCCGGCCGCAGAAAGCCCCGCGCGGCAGCCGGTCTCCGCACCTCTTCGCCTTCCGGGTTCCCATGGTGCGCGCCTGCGCTAGCCTCGTTGCAGCATCTACGACTTGGAGGCCGCGATGCGGATCGTCTTCGACCCGGCCGAGCAGGAGGCCCTACGGGCCGACGCGCGGGAGATGGCTGACGGCGACCCGCGGATCGCCTACGTCCTGGAGCGCCTGGCCGGTGAGGGTGTCGACCTGGACGCCGTCACCTCCTGGGAGGAACTGCGCGAAAAGCTCGGACAGACCCCGCTCGACGACTCCGCCCCCACCTCGCACGTCGCCTGATGGGCCGACACGCGCCCAGGCGCGCGCGGATCGTCTTCTACGACGTGGCGCAGGAGCAGATCGAGAAGATGACGGAGGCCGAGCGGCTCCGCCTCGACCCGGTACTGGTGGCCGTCTCGAAGGATCCGGAGATCGGCGTGCTGTCGAAGCACGGTGCGATCCGTGAGCACCGCGAAGGCGGCGTCCGGATCCTGTACGTGCCGACGGTCCTGGGCACGCTCGTCCTGGTCGCCTACGTCGAGACCGACTGACTCCGGGACTTCACCAGCTCGCCGGTCACGTCCACGCCGCGCAGGCCGACGTCGACGTGGTGGCCCTTCCACTTCGTGGCCTCGGCGATGACGTCCGCGCCGTACAAGGTGTCGGCGGAAAGGCCGGCGGCCGCGGCGAGCCGTTCGGCGTCGGCGACGGGGAGAAGGTGGCCTTCGCCGTCGCGGTGGATGCCGCGCTCGGCGCGGGCGAAGCGGGCGGCCAGCCTGTCGTTGCCGAGGTACTCGGCGGCCGTCATGCCATCGGCTGCGGCGCTCTCGCGAATGGCGTCGACGACGACGCGGGCGACGACCTTGCCGCGCGGGTCGAGGACCTTCTTGCGGCTGACGAGCTGCTCGTTGGTGCGGGGATCGCGGCCGTCCATCAGCGCCCGGGCGGCGTCCGGGTCGACGACCGCTCCGGCCACCAGGCCGAACTCCGCCAGGCCGCTGCCGATCCACCGCAGGTCGTTCGCGGCGGCGAGTCGGTACTCGACCTGGGAATCGACGCTCTGGTCGCAGCCGCAGTTCTCGGCGAGCCGGTACTCGACCTGCTCAGGCGCGCGGATCGGCGTCGCGTACCCCACCCCGGCCCGCCCCCTTTGCTGTAGTTCGTCCGCCGAGCGGACCATGATCACGTATCGGAGATACCTGGAGTGCTATTCAGTGATCCTTTCCCGTAGGGGACCAGAACCGTACCTCTGGATCACCGGTTGACCAAATGTCGTGCGCAGGGTGGATGTTGTCGGACGACAGCTGGATGTCAGTGGCTGGCGACATGAGGTGTCAGCGGTTCGCGACATGATCGGAGGCCCGAGACCGTGCCCCAGATCAGATCAAGATCGTTCACTCGGCATGAAGACCACCAGGCGCGCAGTCGCCGTTCTCGCCCTCGCCGCTCCGATCCTGGCCTTTGCCGGGGTCTCACACGCCGCCCCAGCTGACACGCCGCCGGTCAGCTTCAACCAGCTCCCGGGCAGCGATCTCCTAGGCGGCCTGCCGGTCGTGGGCGACATCGCCAAGGGTGGCCTGCCGACCGACGTCGTCACCGGTGCTGTACCCGGTGGACTGCCCGGTGGACTGCCCGGCATCGGCTGAGAGAGCTGCCGCTGCCACCAGACACGTCGCGGTCACTGACACTCTCGTGTCGTCCGACACCGAGGCGTGCACACGCTGTGCCCGGCCTCGGGACGGAATGGCCAATCAGACTGCAGGCCCTTGTCGCGTTGGGTACACGTACGCTTCACTGACCGTGAACGTGATCACGGGGGCGCGGGTGGTCGAGTGTGATGCCGCGCTGCTGTTGTCACCTAATAAGGAGGCACTGCATGGCGGTTTCGGTAAGCATCCCGACGATTCTCCGGACCTGCACGGGTGGGGAAAAGACGGTCACCGGGGAGGGTGCGACGCTGGGCGAATTGATCGACGACCTTGAGCGGCAGTACCCGGGGCTCAAGCAGCGGCTGGTGAAGGAGGGAGATCTTCATCGGTTCGTCGACGTGTACATCAATGATGAGCACGCCAAACGCGACCTGAACGGTCTGCAGACCGCCCTTAAGGACGGTGACGATGTGGCGCTCTTCCCTGCGGTCGCTGGCGGCTGACCGGCCCTCGGTTCAACAGACACGGCCCGGGCCCTGAGGCGGACAGGGTCTGTCTCCGGTGAGTGCGTGCAGGGTTGGCTCGCCGGAGGCCAAGCGTTTGGTGGGGTCTCCGCTTGCGTGGCCCGCCGCCTCTTGTTGCGACCACTGTGTATGGAGTTGCCTCCTGTGACGGGATCCACGACGCCGCACCCCCGCTCGTTCACTGCCCTGGGGCATGAGCTCGTCGCCGCCGCTCTTCTCGATGCCGCCTGGCAGGACGCTTTCGACGCGCTGCCCCGGCACCGGTTTCTCCCCGACCTTGTGTGGGCGCAGGAGCTGACGCTGGGTACGTCTGTGCCGATCGACCGTACCGAGGACCCTGAGAAGTGGATGGGGGCCTCGGAATGGGAGGTACAGCTCGTTACCCAGTGGGACGATGGCCGGCACACCGGTACCGCGCCCGGCACCCGGTGGACCAGCTCCATGTCCTCGCCCCTCGCTGTCGCGTCCATGCTCAGCCACCTGAAAATCGGTCCGGGCATGCGCGTGCTGGAGATCGGCACGGGTACGGGCTGGAGCAGTGCCCTGCTGGCGCACCGGCTGGGGGATGCGAACGTCACGACGATCGAGGTCGACCAGGCCGTGGCCGCTGCTGCCCGCGCCACGCTCGAAGCGGCCGGGCACTGGCCCCAGGTGATCTGCGCTGACGGCGCGCTCGGCCACCAGGCAGGCGCCCCCTATGACAGGGTTATCGCGACATGTGGGGTGCGCAGCCTTCCGTCGGCCTGGGTCGCGCAGACCCGGCCGGGCGGCTTCGTACTGGCCCCCTGGGGCACCCATTACACCGACGCCGACAACCTTCTTCGCCTGCAGGTGCAGCCGGACGGCACCGCACGCGGAACCTTCCTCGGACCGGTTCGCTTCATGAAGCTGCGCTCCCAGCGCCTGCACAGTCGCGGCCGCCCCCCGGTATCCGACCCGGGCGTCAGCTGTGGCACCACGGACCTGCCGCTTCCCGACCACGGGATCTGCGACCCCTTCACCTTCACCGCGAGCCTTCGGCTGTCGCACGTCACCTGCGATACACGAACGCAGGGCGACGTCACCACCTTGGACATCGCCAGCCTCAACGACAGCTCCTGGGCGCGTGCGGTGTACCGCGGAACCAGCAACATCGCAGTTCACCAGCATGGCCCGCGCCGTTTGTGGGACGAACTCGAAGCAGTCCACCACTGGTGGACTGCCCAGGGCGAGCCTTCCTGGGACCGCTATGGACTCACTTACACCCCTCAGGCACAGACCGTCTGGCTCGACCACCCCGACAACGCCTGGCCACTCCCCCGGTAAAGGGGATCTTTCATACACAGGCGAGCCGCAGATGGCGCCGCAGGAACCAGTCGATGCTTCCTGCGGTCAGGCGACTTGCGTGAGCGGGTGAGTTTGCGTCGACCTGGTGCGGGGCGAGGACGTCAAGGCGCGGAGTGGCGGTGTACGCCTCGGGTGGGAGGTGCCGCAGGACGAGCGCGCCGCCGGTGTCCGGGTGGGCGCGGGATTGGTCGAGGGCGGCGTCGAGCCGGTGGCGGGTCCAGGACAGGGCGGCGGCGAGGCCGTCGGCGGTGAGGGGGCCGTCCGCGTGCGCGAGGGCGGGGACGACGGTGAGCGCGTCGTGGTCGGGCCGGCCGGGCGTCGGTCGAGGACCTGACGGTGGCGGGGCAGGTCGAAGAGGTCGTCGGGCACCGGCCCCGTCCTGCCCATGCAGGACTTCCCCGTCTTCCTCACCCACTGCCGCGCGAAGCTGCCCGGCAACACCTTCACCGCCCTGAACACGGTTTGCGCGTGGTGGTTGGTCGGGGTCACCTGGTGCACAGGGAATGCCGTCAGCGAGGGCGCGGAGTCGTTCACGGCAAGCCGGCGACGGGCTATCTGGCAAGACTGACTGGCAGTGGGTAGGCGTCTCGGCCGGGACCGGCGACGATCCGGAGTACGGGCTGCGGCGCCTCCGCTGCCGTACGGGCGCGGTGTACTGGAGGGGACGTACCCGCTGGAGATTCCGGTGGCTCCCGGGCGAGCGGTACCGTCCCGGTAGACGAAGGGGACGCCATGAAGTGGAACGAGCACACCACCGGTCAGCGAATCAAGCTGCTGCGCGGAGCCGTCACTCAGGAAGAACTCGCCGAGAACGCGGGTCTGTCCATCGCCACGATCCGAAAAGCCGAGCAGGACCGGGGCCACGTCTCGCTGCCCACCCTCCTGCGGCTCGCGCACGCCCTGGGCGCCGACGTCTCCGTGATCGTGGGTCAGCAGGCCCCCCGCAGGGCGATGCTCGCGGACGACCGGACCACCTTGCGCGAGCTGTCGCGCACGGTCCACGACACCGCAGCGGGTATTGGCACCGACAGGGAACCCGTCGACTTCGCCGACGATCTTGCGGTGGGATGGGACGCCTACCGGGCCGGGCGTATCGGGGTGGCCGGGCAGTTCGCCGCATCCTGTGTCAGGGACGGGTCCCGAGCACCTGATCGCAGCAGAGCCCCGGACTTCATGTCCGGGGCTCTGCGCGTCGGGCCGGGACCGGTCCGAAGCTCTCTCGGACTCGGGTTACCGGTTGAGGTGGTCGAGGGCGCGCTGCAGAAGCGGCCGGTGCGCGGCGTAGAGGGTGCGGCCGGCTGCCGTAATCTCCCGTTCGAGCTGGTCGAGAGAGCCGAAGGGCCACCAGTTGGCGTCGAGGGCGTCATCGGCGGCGATGGCCGTCACGGTGGCGGGCAGCAGGTAGATCGCGCTGGTGGAGGCGACCCAGGCGTGGTCAGATGCTCGCCAGTCGTCGACCAGGTTCCGGCCGAGGATGACCGGCTGATGGCCGGCCAGGTCGACACCGGTCTCCTCGCGCAGCTCACGGACCAGGGCGGCCGGGGCGGTTTCGCCCGGGTCGACCATGCCTCCCGGGATGGCCTCCACCTGGATGTCGTCCCGCGTGATCAGGAGGACCCGGCGGTCTGTGCCGTTCCCCGCGACCACGATGGGGTCCGCGGCCGCGTTCTCGCCCCACCGGCCCAGGTTCCGGCCGGTACGGCCGGTGCGGCCCGCCGGGTGCAGGGGCCAGCCTCGCGCGTCCCGTTCGAAGGGCACCAGCGCGGCGGCCTGTCGGACGTCCCAGTCGGTCACGTCAGCCGGCGTCGGGGCTCCTTCGGCCCAGCCGGGTACGTGCTGGGCCAGGGCCTCGGGCAGCAGCTCGGCTGGCGTGACGTCCGTGGGCGTGTACTCCGGCCAGGGCACGTCCCAGCTGCGGAGTCCGGCGGGGACGGTTTCGGTGGTGGTGCGCTCAGGTGCGCCGTGGCCGAAGCGCCGGTGTGCGGCGTCCAGGATCTCGGCCAGCTGGCGCAGGGCGGGGGTCGTCGACTCACCGAGTTCGGCGAGCAGTTCGGCGATCTCCGGCTCGTCGATCTCGACGTGGATGCGGCGCTCACCGCTGCGCTGGTTGAGGTAGACGCGTTCCATCAGGGGTTCCTTCCGTGGTGACTGGTCGGTGCGGTGGGATCAGTTGTTGCCGGGGATGAGCGCGAGGGCGGCGGCGGCCGTGGCGGTCAGGGTGGTGCACACCGGCACGCCGTGGCGGCGGGCCACGTAGATCAGGTACCTGTTCCTCTCGGGGTTGGGGCAGTCGGGCGGGCAGCCCAGCACCGCCCGGCCCGTCGACACGTCCAGACCGAACTCCACGTTGGTGGTCATGGCCGGCATGGTCTTGAGGTCGCGGGGGATCCAGAAGAGGATCGCCGTCGCCGCGGCTCGGGCGTCGGTCTCCCAGTCGACTTGAGTCTCGTAGCGGTCGGCGCGCTGACCGTGCCGGGACTCGGGGCTCAGGACGGTCAGCGGCTGGGCGCCGGTCCACTGGGCGGCCAGGGCTTCGGCGGCGTCGGGCCGCCAGGACGGGACGGGTGCGCTCTTGTCCGGGGTGGGGCCGGCGAGGAAGACGGACGGGCCGGCGGGGATGGGCTCGCGGGCCATGACGAGGTTGATGCCGGTCACGAGGAGGCTCCGTTCTGCGCGGCGGCGCGGGCGGCGTGCTGCGGGGTCCAGGGCAGGGGCAGGTTGTCGCCGTCCTGGCGCGGCACGACGTGGACGTGCAGGTGGAAGACGGACTGGGTCGCTTCGGTGCCCTTCGAGGTGATGAGGTTGGCGGCGGAAAGCTCGGCCATCAGCTCGGCGGCCCGGCGGTACACCACGGCGGTGACCTCCGGGTCGGTGCCGGCGTCGGCGACGTGGACGCGCGGCAGGACCATGACGTGGCCGTCGGTCACTCCGCCGGTGCGGGGGCGGATGGCGAGGGCGTCGGGCCATTCCCGGACGATGACGGCCGGCGCCTGGCCGGCGGCGATGGAGCAGAAGACGCAGGTCTTCACGGTGGGCCTCTCCTGGTAGGTGGCGCTGGGGGTGACCTGGGCTCGTGCGGGGTGCTGGGTCAGATCCAGCGGAAGATGTCGCGGACCTGGCTGGCGGCGGCGCTGAGGTTGTCGGCGGGGAGGCTGTAGTCGATGTCGTACGGGTCGTCGGTCTCGTCCATCACGGCGTTGGAGGCGGCCGCCAGGACGTCGGCGAAGGCCTCGTGAACCTTGGCGTCCTGGAGGGCCTGGACGATGTCGTCCTGGTGGGCGCTGCCGCGGATGATGGCGTCGGCGAGCAGCCGGAGCGCGGCGGCTGCGGCCGGGGCGAGGTCGGCGAGGTCTCCCCCGTCGCTGGTAAGGCTGGTTCGGGCCGGGGTCTCGATGCCGGTGATCGTGGCGAGGTGCTTCGGGGCCTTGGTCACTTCGGTCACTTCGACTCCTCGGTGTGGTGGGCGGTGCTGAGCTGCGGGGTGCCGGGCGCGGCGGACGGAGCGTCGGGGTGGAAGGCCGGGGTGCCGCCCAGGAAGACGACGGCGCGGGCCTGTCCGAGCAGGGCGTGGAAGCGGTTGAGCAGCAGGCGGCCTTCGCGGGCGGTCTCGGCACTTCCCTGGTGGGTGTCGATGTCGCGGATCGCGTAGCTCAGCCAGTTGAAGTCGTTCTTCTGGATGGGGATCCGGACGCGGGCGGGGTCGGGCTGGGTGATGGAGGCGACGCTGGCGCTCTCGTACAGGCGGCCGATCAGCTCGGTGGTGTGGGTGCCGTTGCCGGAGTACGGGCGGGCGCGGCGGTTGCACTCGTCGGCGTGTAACAGGACGCGCTCGAAGGTCTTCATCTCGTCGAGGCTGATCCCGATGCACTGGACGGTCGGGGTCTTGGCCGGCTGCGGGGCGGCCGGGCGGTAGACGGTGCCGGACGGCTCGGGACGGTTCCGGCGGGCGAGCGTGGCTCCGGCCAGAGCGCCGATCAGCACGGCGATGGAGATGAGGGCCCACTGGTCCATGCGTTCTTCCTTCCTGACGTACGGGCCGGGGTGGCCCGACACCCCAAGAATGCCAACTCAAAGTTGGCGTGTCAACTCAGAGTTGGCCAACTCATTATTTGCATTACTGGTTGTGGCATGCCGACGCCCCCGGACCTGCGGCGATGCGGTCGGGGGCGTCGGGGGTTCAACTGGGGTGGCCACGGCGGTGATGCGCGTCCGGCCCGGCGTGCCGTACCTGGGCGACGGCCTGCCTCAGGAGTTCGGCGTCACGGCCGCGCCGATGATGTCGGCGTGGTCGAAGGCCATGTTCTCCGGCAGGTTCTTCACCGGCCACCAGCGGGCGGTGCGAGCGTCGCCCCCGGCAACGGGCATGGTGCCGTCGGGGACGATGACCATGTACGCGAAGGTCACGTACGCGCCGCGCGGGTCGCGGCCGGCCCGGTCCCAGACGCCGATCTGGTGGAAGCGGCCGACGGAGACCTGGACACCGGTCTCCTCGGCCAGTTCGCGGGCGGCGGTCACGAACGGCGCTTCCTTGCCGTCGACATGACCCCCCGGGAGGGCCCAGGCCCCTTCGAAGGGCGGCCGGCTGCGCTCGACGAGCAGAACATCTCCTTCGCGGGTCAGGGCCACCACGTCGGCGGTGTAGATGGGTTCGGTCTCGGTGTCGGTCATGTTGGCCTTTCCGTTGAGGTGGGCGGGCGCCTCCCGGCCGGGGCCGAGGGCGGCGCCCGGCCTGGAGGCGGCTTGCCTCCGGGCCGGGCGGCCGCCTGCGGCGGCATCTGGCGCTCGGGGTGCTGGAACTACCGGGCGCGGCCGAGGCCGGCCAGGATCCGGGCCAGGAGTCGGCGCAGCAGGGTGCGCCAGGTGTCCGGCCCGGGCGGAGTTACGGGCGCGGGGGCCAGCGGCTCCGAGGCAGGGTCGGGGGCGGGCAGGTCGTGGTGACGGATCTGCCGCATCGCGGCGGGCCAAGTCTCCGGCGGGAAGCCGACGGCGGTCAGTGTCTCGGTGAGGAACGCCCAGCCGGCGGCACGGTCTTCGGTCTCGGTGCTGGTGTAGGTGACGCCGGGCTGGAGGCCGATGGCCAGGTGCCAGCGCCCGGCGGTCAAGTCGCGTTCGGCGGCCCAGGTGCCGCCGTCCCAGCTCTGCAAGGTGCCGCCGCCGTGGGAGGATCCCGCCTCGTCGCGCAGCCAGTACGCGGCAAGCTGGTGGGTCCAGCTGCGGGCGGCGGCCGCGGAGGGGTGCTGGACCCAGGTGGAGGCGGCCGGGCTGAACCACTCCTCCCAGAGCACCGCGTACGCGGCGCCGTCGATGGTGTGGACGCTCAGGTGCTCGCCGCGGAAGCGGATGTCGTCCTCTGCCGGGGCGGCCTTGATGCGGGCGGTGAGTTCGGGCGCCTGGTGGAAGTGACCGTGTCGCAGGCCAGCCAGGTGGGGCCGGTCCCAGTCCTCGCACGCGGCGGGCAGGCTGTCTTCGTGGCCGGCCACGCTCACGACGCCCCCAGCGCGATGAGGGCCGCGCGGGCGCGCTCCAGGCGCAGGCCGGCGGAGTCCTGGACGTACGCGGCCGCTTCGTCGATGACCTCGGTGATGTCCTCTCCACCCTGGTCGTCGATCCGGACGCCGATGTCGGTCAGCAGGTCGGAGATCATCCCCAGCACGCTGCCGGACTGGTCACGGTCGTCGTAGAGGGCCTGGAGGACGGCGGCCTGGTCCTCGTGGTCGGCGGTGTCGCCGAGCGCGTTCTCGCGCAGCGCGTGCAGGCCGAGGCGGATGGCGGCGACGGCGGTGGCGATGTCGGCGCTCACCGGCGGGACGCCTTCACCGTGACGAGCAGAGCGGCCAGCGTCTCCCAGGAGTGGTGCCAGCTCTGATCGAGGCAGTACCGGCCGTTCATGCCGAAGTCGGCCAGGTTGAAGAAGTTCTTCTTGCCGGTGGCCTCGGCGAGCCGCTGGAGCAGGCCCTGGGGCACCCGGCGGTCGGCGGCGAAGTGTGTGGCGCCGGAGACCGCGAGGGCGGCGGCCAGGGCGGCCGGGTGCAGGCGGATCCCGAGGGCGCGGGTGCCGGCGACGAGGACCAGGCCCTGGGTGGCGGTGTACTGCAGGACGTGGTGGAGGCAGGCCCGGCGGCCGCCGTCCGTGCCGACGACGGTGACCGTGCCGTCCTCGTGCTCGTACTTCACCGGTGCGGCGTCGGTGGCGCCCTTGGCCTGGGAGTCGAAATCGGACTGGCCCCAGTGGTCGGCGTGATCTGCCGCGGCGCGCAGTAAGGCGTAGGCGGCGGCGAAGGTCGAGGCGCGGTGGTTCATGATGAGTGTTCTCCTCGGTTCTGCTCTGGACGGGGAGCCCCGGGGCGGCCGTACCTCTTGGCCGATGCTGCGGCCGTCCCCGGGACCTACGGCGCCGGCCTACTGGTCGGCGGTGTAGCGGTTGACCTGGTTGCGGACGTGCTCGCGGCTGAAGTCCAGGTGGTCGGCAACGGCTTTCTGGGTCAGGGTCTTGGCGTCCATCTCGGCCTTGACCGCGGCCCAGTAGGCGCGGTGGGCGGTCTCGATGGCCTTGTCGCGGGCCTCGGCGGCCTTGTCGAGGCGGGCCTTGGCTGCGGTGGACTCGGGGGTGTCGGGTCTGGTGGGGGTCATGGTGGTCAGCTCCGTGACGGTTGAGGGACGATGTAGCTGCCCCCTGCTCCGGTTGAGAGCGGGTTGGGCTGGCCCGGGGCGGGCGGTCTGGTTGGTAGCCGGGTGCCGCCCGCCCCGGGGGTCAGAGCGCCTTGGGCCGGGGCTTGCAGGCGTGCGCGAGGGCGACGTCGAGGAGGGGTCCGATACGGTCGGGGTAGTCGGTGATCTTCATCGAGAGCCCGCACTTGTGGCACTTGAACGTCGCGGTCTTCATCGGGGTGGTCAGGCGGGTGAGAGCCTGGCGGATCAGTTCGAGCATGGACGTCTCCTTCGGTCAGGCGGCGAGGGCGATGATCCCGGCGAGGACCAGCAGGGCGACGGCACCGGCGGTGATGTCGATGGCGAGCCGGAGCGCGCGGAACTTCCTGGCGGCGATCTTGGAGAGGACCACGATCCGCTCGGCGCTGCGGTCGGAGGCGATGTCGGCGGCGGCCTCCTGGGGCGTGCAGGTCGCCCAGTGGAGGTAGGAGCCGCTGACGTCGCCGCCGAGGCGGGGGCGGACGATCAGCAGGACCAGAAGCATCGCGGCGGCCAGGGCGGCCGAGCCGATCCCGGCGGCGACGGTGGCGGCGACCGGGAGGTGGTGGCCGGGGACCGTGGCGATCAGGACGGCGAGGGGGAGGCTGAGGACGGTCAGGAGCGCGGACGCCTTGGCGTCGGTCCTGCCCATCTCGGCGATCACCTCGGTGCGGGCCTGGGCCAGGCGCGCCTCGGTGGGGGCGGCCTGCGGTAACTGCTGGGTCAGCTCCATGGTTCGATGCCTCCGCTCGTCGGTGCGGGCCCTTGCCCACACCCCAAGAATGCCAAGTCCGAGTTGGCATGTCAACCCATACTTGGCCAACTGAAAGTTGCCGCATGTGGGCGCCGCCTGCCCGACAGGAGGGCAGGCGGCGCGAGGGCCTACGCGTCGGTGGGGTCGGCGTGCAGGTGGTCGTACGCCGAGCAGGCCCTCCTCCAGAGGTCGCTCGCGTACTCGGGCGGCTCCTGGGCGCACAGGCGGGCGTAGAGGTCGGGGAAGTTGCGGCCGGTGCCGTCGCCGGCGGGGTCGTTGTCCATGGCGTCGGCCAGCGCGTACGGGTCCCTCGGGACCTGCGGGTCGAGGTGGTCGAGGTCGGGGCGGAAGGTGCCGACGGTGATGACGGTGCCCTCCACGTGCGAGGTGTGGTGCAGCTGCCTGCGCAGGCCCGCAGCGATCTCCTCGGCGCGGCTCTCGTGTTCGTACGGGCCGATCCGTACCGGGTCCAGGCCGGGCCGGTCGAGGATGACGGCGTGGCCGACCGGCTCGGTGTAGCGGACAGGGCGGCCGATCAGGTGCGCGTAGGTCACCTCGGCGCGGGTGGAATCGCCGATGTAGCCACCGACGTTGACGACCAGGACTTCGTCGCAGGCCCGGATCTTCCAGCGGTGCAGCGCGTCGAGCGCGGTCTTGAGCTCTTCAGCGGCCGCGGGCTCCTCCCACAGCGGATGGGCCTTCTTCATGTCGCAGCCAGGGGCCAGGACGGCGTGGCCGGCGATCGTCTCGCGGAAGTTGGCCTCGGCGAGCTCGCGCCAGAAGCGGGTGGAGCCGCAGAGGGTGACGACCTTGGGGCGGCCGGTGGAGGTGTCGGACGGGTTGAGCAGCTGTTCGGTGGTGGAGGGGGCGGCGGCCGCGATGAGGGCGGCGGCCTGGAGGTCGCGGTTGTGGTGCTCGGTCATCGACAGGTCCTTCGTTCTCTCGGGATGGGCGGGTGTGGCCGGTGCCAAGCGAGCTCGGCACCGGGGGACGTGCCGGTGCTGTCGGTAAGCGCCTGGGCGTGACGCCAGGCCTTGGCCAGGCGCAGCACGGCCTGTTCGTACGTCGGGGAGTCGGTGGTCTCAGCGGCGTCGTTGGCCTCGGCGAGCGCCTGGATGAGGGCAACGGCCTCGGGGACCGCGAGGTTGTCGAGAACGGCGAGCTCGGCGCTGCGGAAGGGGTCGATGCAGAGCTGCCCGTACTCGTCCTTGATGCGGTCGTGGTCCCGTTGGATCGCCTGCCAGCGCACGGCGCTGGGTCTGGAATCCCGGGCCGGGCGGATCGGTCGGGGGCGGAGGAGGTCGGTGAGAATCGCCGTGAAGTGGGGCGCCTTGTAGGTGAAGACGATGCAAGCAACGACGCTTCCGACCCAGCGCAGGTTCAGCAGCAGCGTGTGCATCCACTGCTGACCGGCGTCCACCATCGTCATCGGCCGGTCGCGCGCAGCTCGTGCGCGTGGCACAGGACCGGAGCGGTGAAGATGCCGATCTTGTTCACCGTCCAGCGTCCGCCCGTGAGCTCGCCGGGTGGGACCTCGTCGACGATCCTCCCCTTCTTGCCCGCGGCCCTGGGGTTGTCCGCACAGGTGATGATCTCCACCTCGGCGCCGGCCTTGAACATCTGCTGCTCCTCGTGTGCTCGGAATAACGGGTGGTGTGTATGCACGTGGCGGGGTGTCGGTGCCGCGGGCCGGGGCGGCCACCCTCGTGGTGGCCGCCCCGGAGGGCGGATCAGCCGGACTGGCGAATCGGCATGATCAGGTAGCGCAGCGCGTTGGGGTCCGGGTTGGTGGGGGTGAGAAGAGCCGGCTTGACCGGGTTGACGATCTGGAGGCGGATGCGGTCCGTCTTGAGCGCCGTGACGCCGTCGAGGAGGTAGCCGGGGTTGAAGGCGATGGTGACGGGGGCGCCGGTGAGCAGGTCGGTGGTGGCGGTGACCTGGTCGCGGGCGGAGGCGTCGTCTGCGGTGCCGGCGCTCAGGGCCAGGGCTCCGGCGGTGAGGTGGAGCTTGACGGGGTGGCCGCGTTCTGCGACGAGTGCCATGCGCTTGACGGCGTTGGCGAGTTCGGTGGCGTCGAGGTCGGCGGTGGCGGTGAAGTCGGTGGGCCACAGACCCTTGTGGTCGGGGAGCTGGCCGTCCATGGCGCGCAGGGTGAGGGTGCGCGTGCGGCCGGCCAGGCCGAGGACGCCGTGGGAGGAGGGGAGGGTGAGGTGGACCTGGTCGTCGGTGGCGAGGATCTTGGCGGCTTCGGCGAGGGACTTGGCGGGGATGGTGGTCTGGGTGGTGGCGCCGGTGGCCGCGGCGGGGGTCCAGGGGATGGGGCGGAGCGCGAAGCGGTAGCGGTCGGTGGCGGCGAAGGTGATCGTGTCGTCGGTGATCTCGGCCTGGATGCCGGTCAGGATCGGGAGGGCGTCGTCGCGGCCGGCGGCGGCGGCGACCTGGTGGACGGCCTCGGCGAGCTCGGGCCCGGCCGCGGTGCCGCTGGCGGCCGCGGGCCGGGGCAGGGTGGGGTACTCCTCCAGCGGGAGGGTGTGCAGGGTGTAGCGGGTGGGGCCGGAGGTGAGCACCAGGCGGGCGCCGTCGAGTTCGATGTCGACCGGTTGGGTGCCCTTGACCGTGCGGGTGATGTCGGCGAGGAGCCGGCCGGAGACCAGGACGGTGCCGGGGTTGGTGACCTCGGCGTCCACGGTCGCCTGGGCGCTGGTCTCGTAGTCGAATGCGGCGACGGCCAGGGCGTTGGCAGTGGCCTCCAGCCGGATCGCGGCGAGGACGGGGACGGGGGGCCGGGCGGGCAGGGCCCGGGCGGCGTCGGTGACGGCGGCCGCGAGCGGGGCGAGGTCCGTACGGAGTTTCATCGTTGCTCCCTTCCGAGCGTGCGGACGCCTTCCGGCCGGGGCCGGGGGGCGCCCGGGTGTGCGGGTGAGGTCAGGGCCGTCCGTCCGGTACGGGGGGAGCCGTACTGGACGGACGGGTGAGCGGGGTGGTGGCCGTCAGGCCGTGGCGGCGTCGCGGCGCTCCCTGCGCAGGCGGCGGCGGTCGTTGAGGGTGGTGCCGGCCCAGATCGCGGATCCGGCGCGGGTCGGGTGGTCCAGGGCCCAGGCCAGGCACTGCTCGCGGACGGCCTCGGGGCACTTGCTGAGGCAGGCCAGTTGGCCGTTCACGCGCTGCTTCGGGGTCCCGGTCCAGTCCTCGGGGTCGGCCCCGGGTGCCCGGCACGGTTCGTCGCCGGTCAGCTGCGGCCAGGGGGCGAGGTCGGTGGTGGTCACTCTCCCACCCCCGTGATGCCGGCGGCCGGGATGGTGGCGGTGGGCAGCAGGTGTTCGAAGGGGGCCCAGTCCGCGAGCTCGAAGGACATCTCCAGGAGGTCGAAGGGGTATTCGACGCCCTGGGAGTGGTCGTTCTGGTTCGCCTTCTCCGGCGGGAGGTTGGAGTGGTCTCCGCCGTCGGTGTCGTCGGCGGCCTGGTCGAGGTCGATGTACGCGACGACGACGTGGGTGGCGGTGCGCTCCAGGATGTACAGGCTGCGGACCGGCATCTCGTCGGGGTCGATGTCGTGCCGGCGGATCCAGGTCTGGCGGGTGGCGGCGATGGCCCAGGCCTCGCTGGCATCGGCGGCGTCGGTGACCTTGGCGCAGGCCGTGGCGTACTCGGTGCCGGCTTCGACGAGTTCGTTGACGCGAGCCAGGATGTGGTCGCTGAGGGCCTGGGTGCCGATCAGCCAGGTCAGGGAGGCGAGGCCGGTCATGACGCCGCTCCTGTCGGGAGGAGGGTGCGCGCGATCTTGGTGGGGGCGAGGAGGTGGTGGAGCGCGGAGCCGTGGTGGTGGGAGGAGAAGCTGGCGGGGAGGCCGCAGCTCCAGCAGTCGGCCTCGTCGCCCTGCCAGGCGACGGCGCAGCGGCTGCACACGAAGGCGCGGTCGGCGAGCAGGGGGTTGGCCTTGGCGAGGGACTTCAGGAACCGGCCGGCGGTGCTCAGCGGGCGGGTGGTGGAGGTGTGGTGCTGCTTGCGGCGGACGGCGTGCATGATGGTGGTCTCTCTCTCGTCTTGGCGGGTGAGGGGCCCGGGGCGGCCGACGGTTTCTGAGGCCTTGACGGCCGTCCCGGGGCGGAGCTATCGGTCGATGCCCTTGTGTTCGGCCTGGTCCCAGCGGAGGTTCCAGCCGGGGCGCAGTCCGCGGGCGGACCAGTCGGTGCGGTGGGTGGCGGCGGGGACGTCCCGGCCGGCCAGGGCGTGGAGGAGGGCCGTCTCCCAGGCGCGCTGCGCGGCCTGGCGGGCCTCGCGGCCGCTCTCGGCGAGGCCGGTGAAGACGTGCACGCCGCGCTCGCTGGTGCCGACGCGCTCTATCGGGACGTCGACCTCCCACATGACCTGTTCCATCGTCAGCCCTCCACTGCCGGGTCGTAGTCGACGAGGACGGGCTGCACGGTGATCCGGATGCTGGTGAGGGACTCGTCGTCCGGGCCGGGGCCGAACGTCATCAGGTCTTCGGGGGCGTGCTCGTCGCCGTTGTCCGGCGCCCAAGAGGTGGTGACGCCCTCCGGGAGGGGGCAACGCTTCAGGCAGGCTTCGCCCTTGGCGCGGGCCGCCTCCCGGGTGGCGTAGGTGCCGAGGGAGGAGCCGTGGCGCGTGACGGTGTAGACGGCGAGAGTGGCCGGCCTCTCGTCGGTGATGCGGGTGATGCCGGGGAAGACGGCCTCGGCGGCGGCCAGGCGGGCCTCGATCTCCATGGAGGCGCCGAGCAGCTGGAGGATCTGGACGGTGAGCGGCAGCGTGCCGGCGGCGGCCCGGCGCCGGATGTCGGCGATCACGGTGGTGGGGTCGGGGTGCGGGATGGTGGTGGAGGTCATCAGGTTCTCCGTGTCGTGGTGGGCCGGGCTGTCCGGTCCTCGGCGGTGCCCGGGCCGGACCTGACCGGGCCGGGCACCGCGGGGGGCTGTCAGCTGCTGGCCGTGCTCGTCAGGCGCAGGGCCTCGTCCAGTACGGCCCAGAGGTTGGTGCTGGGCTCGAACGCGCGGGCCGCGATGGTGAGCTGGGCGGCGCGGGCGACCTCCTCGAAGGCGGCCTGGCTGATGAGGCTGCTGGGCCAGGCGCCGCGGAGTTCGAAGGGGGCCCAGGTTCGGCCGTAGCGGGTGTAGTCCATGCCGTTGACGCGGGTGACGACCAGGCCGCGCTGCTGGTAGTCGCCCGGGAACTGGACGAGCAGGAGGAGGCCGGCCCTCTCGGCGGATTCGGCGAGGCGGGTAAGGAGCTCGGGGTCGGCGACGAAGCCGGTGACCGCCGCGCGCTGCTCCCACAGGTTGCCGTTGTAGTCGGCGGCGTCGTGTCCGGGCTGGAAGGAGTCGGTGAGGAATCCGGCCCGGTTCGCGGTGGCCATCAGCGGGATGAGGGGTTGTGCCTCGTCGTCGGGGCCATAGTTCGGCTTGACGCCGGGGTGGGTGCGGATGTCACCTTCGAGCCAGCAGGCGGTCAGCTCGGCGAGTTCGGAGAAGGTGGTGGCGGCGCGCCAGCGGCGGCGGTCCGCGCGGTTCGTCCAGGGGAGTCGGATCGGCATGAGGGTTCTCCTGTCGGGTTCAGAGCTGGGCGGCCAGGTCCTCGGCGCCGTAGGCCTCGACCTCGCGCTGCTCGATCAGCAACTCGTAGGCGCTGAGGGTGTTGGGCTTCATGGCCTGCTGGCCCCAGACGTGCCGGAGGTACTTGAGGTGGAGCTCGCGGGCGGAGCGGTCGCCGAGCTGGTGGGCGTGGACGAGCTCGTGCACGAGGGTCTCGGCGACGTCGCGCTCGTGCCGCATGTTGGGGACCTGGAGGACGATCAGCACTCCGCTGCGGTCGATGGAGGTCTGGCCGTAGGCCCGGCGGGAGTGGCGGTCGGAGCGGCTGACGGCGTTGACCTGCGAGGGGTTGATGCCGGACAGAAGCTGGGCCTCCGCGGTGTTCACCAGGTGGTCCATCTGGCTGGTGTCGCCGTTGAGGACCAGGTGGACGGCCGGCAGGGAGCCGAACTTGTCGCGGACGAGTTTCTCTGCGTCGGGGGCGATGGCCTTGGCGTACTTGCTGATGCGGCCGCCTCCGAAGAGGAAGCGGACGGTGGAGATGCGCATGCGGGGCGCCTTCCAATTTGATTCGGGCAGGTCGGATGAAGGGGCCGGGGACGGAGGGACGGTGCCGGGCCGGACTCGGCGGGCCGTCCCTCTGCGCCGGGTGTTCAGTCGGGGAGGACCGGACCCTGCCAGTTGTTGTCCCAGGTGGGGTTGGTCCGTTCGGTGCCCTGGGCCACGGCCGCCTGCTGCGCGTGGACGGCGGCCATCTGTACCCACAGGGCGGCATCGGCCGACTGCCCGGGCTGGCGAGCGAGCAGGTCGCGGGCCGTCTGGAGGGCGTTCTCGGCCTCGCGGAAGTGGTGCTGGCTGTCCACGGCGGTTCCCCTATGGGTCGTTGAGAGGTGGAGGAATGGATGGCCCGGGAGATTCGGAGATGGATCCGCCCCCCGACAAGAAAACTATAACTAATATACATCACTACGTCTAGAGGGCGGGCTTCCTCTGCCACCGCCGTCAGTCCCCGGCGCGCTCGGCGAGGTCGGCGGCTCGCTGCAGGAGGTCGAGGACTGCGCCGACGGTCGGGACCGCGATGTTGTTGTGCACGGCGATGTCGAACTGGCGGCTCAGGGCCTGCGGGTCGCGGCTGGTGGCGGCGGGTGATCCGGTCGAACAGAGAGGGGCGAGCGGCGGCCTGGGCGACGGCGGTGGCCCGTTCGCTGCGCTCGACCTCGGCGAGGCCGGCGGCCACCAGGGCAGGGACGTCGAACCAGGCCGCGGGCACGGGCGGTGCGGCCTCGGGCGCGGGGGCCCGGGGTGATCCTCTTGAGCCAGGCTTCGACCTCGTCGGCCAGGAGGCGCGTGCTCTCGTCGGGAGCCTGGGTGCCGAAGGCGGCGGATGCTGCGGATGCGGGCTTGGCGAAGCCTTCCTGCCTGCTGCGGGACGGTGGGTTAGGAGCTCCGGGGGCGGCCGGCTGAGTGGTGGCGACCTGGCGGCCGGCCCCGGAGGCGGTGGATCAGGCGGTGTACTTCCGCACGTTCTTGTAGACGTAGTCGCGCTTGCGGCCCATGGCGTTGGCGACGTCCTGCTGGGCGCCGTGGTAGCTCTTGCTGAGCTCGCCCATCCGCTGCCAGAACTCCTTCTCGGCGGCGAGTACGGCGTGGTCGCGTGCGGTCTGGGCGATCTGGACGGCGGCCTTGATGTCTTCTGCGGTGCTGGGGTCGGTGTCGGGGCGGGGGGTCATTTGGACTCCTGCGGTCGTGAGGGACGATGGTTCCGGCCCTCCTGCTCCAGTTGGAGCGAGTTGGGAGACCCGGGGACGGCGGGCCGAGTTTGGCGACCTGGCCGCCGCCCCCGGGGCGCCTCTACCGAAGATCCGGGGCGGTTGAGGGTCCCAAGGCGGGCTATGAGCTTGCTGCCCGGAACCGCGACGCCAGTATGCATCCTCACCAAATGCGTTTCAATCGAATGCGTCTGGAATCCATGGGGCTCTACGTACCTATGCGTCGGCGCTGGTCAGGACCCCTTCGGGGCGAGAGTTGGCCAATGCCGGCGGTGGGCGGGCAAGTGGCCAGCTGCCACAGGGATCGCCTTGGGACGCACGCAGCGCGGCCGTCTGCCGGCGGTGACCGCAGACATGTCTGCGCTCGCGGCGGCCCGGGGCGCGCGGCCAGATCCCGGCAATGCTGCGGCAGGCCGTACCTGGCGAAGGAGGGAAGCCGAGGGGCCGCCTCAGACCGCAAACCCGGCTCCGATTTCCTGCACGCGGCCCGAGGTCGGTGGGCCGGGCAGTGACGCAATGTGCGGGCTGGCCACACCTTTGGTTCAGGAGGCCTGGCCGCCGGTCGTCTCCGGCCGGGGGCCCAGGGCTACCTTGGATGCCTTGCCTTCCTTGATGCGGTGGATTTGGCCCTTCTTCTCCAGCTTGTTGAGGACGTTCGCGAAGGTCGACTCCGCGACTCCGCAGGCGGCCTGCAGCTGGCCCCGCTCCACGTAGTCGATGTCCTCGGGGTCGATCTCGTCGCCCTCGTCGAGCATGTCGACGTACATGGGGTCGGACTCGTCACGGAGGGCGGCCAGCACCTTCTCCTCCGACGTCAGTTCCTTGGCCTTGGGGAGGTCGACGCCGGCGAACGACGTCCCGGCCTCGCCGGTGCCGCCTTCGCCGTCCTTCTCCTCGAAGCCGGGGATGGGGGTCATGGCGAGCTCCTCCATGCGCGCCTGGTCGCCCCACCAGGGCACGTCCACCGGGGCCATGATGTTCTCCGGGCGGATGTGGTCGGTGGCGTCCTCCAGGGTGTCGATCCGCATCATGCCCGCGCGCCCGCCCGGCGCGGCGACGTAGCCCAGGCCGAAGGTGCGGCGCGGGTCCGACTCCGCCAGCGTGGGGTCGTAGACCAGCGCGTCGTCCTCCTCCACCCACACCGGCGGGATCAGCGAGGGGTCGATCCCCTCGAAGCCGGGGGGAAGGTCGCCCAGGTTCACCTGGTCGCTGTCGGTGCGCAGGATGATCCAGGTTCCGCCGGCGATGAGGTTGGCGCGGATGGCCTGTTCGCCGCCCAGCTGGTCGAGGTTGACGGTCTGGTTGATCAGGACCCAGGGCATGCCCATGGAGCGGGTCAGGGAGGCGCCATCCTTGACGATCTTGATGGCCTCCTTGCGGTTCTCTGCTCCCGGGGCCAGCATCTGGGCGGCCTCGTCCAGGATCGTGGCGCAGTACGGCCTCATGTCGGAGGGCTCGAAGTTCTTCAGGTCCAAGCGGGCGGCCTCGTCGATCCGGTGCTGGAGGACCCACCAGGACAACCGCATGGCGCCCAGGGCGCCGTACTTTGTCAGGCCGCTGTAGGCGGCCATCTTCGGGATCGCGGGGTTGCTGGCGCCCTTGGGGTCGCCGTAGATCTGGGCCATCTTGTTGGCGTGGTAGGCCAGGCTGATCATCTGGCCCGTGCCTCCCTTGCCGGAGCCGGTGGTACCGGCGATCACGACGTGGAGGGCGCCCAGTTTCGGGTCGAACAGCTGGAGTTTCGCGGGGAAGCCGGAGACGATCTTCCCGATGTTGACCCAGCCGCCCGGGGTGGCCTTTAGGGAGTCCAGGCCCTGGAATTCGTGGCCGGCCTCTAGCGGGTTGTGGTCCATGACGCGGATGATCGCGCGCCTCGGGTCGCGCCGTCCCGGCTCGTAGGAGACGAGGTCGATGGAGCGGCGCAGCGCTCCGGCCAGCTCCCCGAGGTTGACGACCCGGGGGAGCGCGTCCAGGTCGTCGTCGGCCACGACGCGCGCGACCTGGCCGCCGGTGTTCTCGTCCTTGCCGACCTCTTCCAGGTGGGTCTTGGGCAGGATCCGCGCCCGGACTCGCTTCCAGGCGCCCTGGAGCGTGGAGGGGTCCAGCTCCGCGCGCTGGGTGTACCAGACGGTGATGAATGCCTCGCCGGAGTGCGCGCCGTACTTCATGGCGATGTCGTCGACCGAGCGGCCGAAGAGGCTGCTCACGGCCTCCCTCGACACGTTCACGGAGTCGCCCAGCGCGGCGGTGATCCGTCCCTCCCAGCGGTCCGCATAGATCACCACGTCGGAGAGGACCTGGTTCTTGTGCCGGCCGTTCTTCGGGTCGCTGATCACGCGCCCCCAGGCCGCGATCATCTTGTCGGCCAGGGACACCGGTGCCCCGGGACCGGTGTTGGCCGAGGCGGCCTGCCCGGTCGGCTGCGCATGCTCCACCACGATCTTCTGCCTGCCGAAGACGCGGCGCAGGCGCCAACCGGTGAAGACGACCGCGGCCCACCAGCCCAGCGACAGGATCCCGGGCACGGTGGTCGGCTCGAAAAGGCCGGCCATCAGCGCCTCGGACGCCTCGGCTCCGCCCAACTGGCCCAGGGCCAAGCCCATGCCGGTGGTGATCGTGGAGATCCCCATGGTGTCGCGGTGCGCTCGCGCGATGTCGATCCCGGGAAGCCGGTTCGCCCAGCGGCCCAGGCGGTTCATGTAGTTGGCACCGGCGAACGTCGCACCGGCCAGGAAGCCGGCCCCGACGTAGGCCGCCGCGTTCGGGTCCAGGAAGGGGGCCAGGATGCCCACCCCGACTGGGAGGACGATCTGGAGCGCCGCGGCGGCGCGCTCCGCAGGCTCCGCGTTCGGCACGGTCTTGGTGAGGGTGGACATCGGGGGCTACTCCTGTCTGGGTACTGGGGGCCGCAAAGGCGCGGCCGGCCCGAAGAAATGCAATCCCCGGGCCGGCCGCGCCGATGGTGGGTGGTGCTGGGTGCTGCTATTCCTGCTCGAACCAGTCGCGCGAGACCTTCTCCAGGCCGTCGACGTCGGAGCGGTCGAAGGCTTCCTGGAACCCAGCGTGGGTGGTGCGGGCCTGGTCGCCTGCCGCCTTCGCGGCCTTCGCGGTGTCGGCGGTCTTCGACGCGTAGGAAAGCGCGCCCTCCGACACCCCCCGGATGGTCTTCGACAGCTCCTGGCACTCCGCCAGTGAGTCGCGGTCCACGCTCTTGGCGCCCAGCGCGTCCGCGTCGGAGGCGGTGTCGTCGGCCAGTTCCTTGATGTCGTCCGCAGCCTTCTTGACGCCCTCCGCGTTGCGGGCCAGGGCCTTTTCCTTGTCCTGGGTCCTCTTGACGAGGGCCTTGTACGTCAGCTCCGCCATGATCTTCTGTCCCTCCTGGTGCTACGCGGCGGGCGCGTAGGAGCCCTTGTCGTTGTAGAAGCGGAGTTCGGCCGGCTTCGTCTCGTCGCTGTCGACCACGGCCTTGTACAGCGGCGCGTACCTCATCCCGATGTTGGTCAGGACGACCTTGCACATCTCCGCCGCCCGCTTCGCGCGCTTGTGGAGTTCGGCGGCCTCCGTCGCCTGGGCCTTCGCGGCGTCGGCCAGCTTCGTCAGCTTCGCGGCTAGCTTCTCCCCGCCTTCGACGGCCTTGGCCTGGTCGGCCAGGTCCTGGCAGTCCCTCGCCTCATCCTCCGCCGCGGCTTCGAGCGACTTGCACGCGTCGGCCACCTTGATCAGGTGGTTCTCCTTGGCCTCCAGCTTGCGTTCGTACTGCTTGAAGTTGCGGAGCTCCTTGCGGCTGATCGACCCGCGGGCACCGTCCGTGCCCAGGGTCAGCGTGTTCGCGTCGATCTCCTTGACCAGGAGGGGCTTCACATCGGTACTCACTCCGTCGTCTCCTTCGTCCGGCGGGGCGATGACGATCGTCTGGCCGCTGGGCCCGGTCACCGCCGTCCCCTGCTGCTTCGAGTCGTCCTGCTTCGGGTCCTGCTGCTTCGCCTTGTGGTCGGTGTGCGCCTTGTTCAGCCGCGCGTGCTCCTTGGCGTTCTCCTCCTTCTTGTCCTGGTAGCCGTCCTTGGCGCCCTGTGTGTACGCCTTCACGTGGTCGACCGCGTTGCGGACCGCGGAGCCGTCGCCGTGGCCGACCTCCCGCGAACGCTGGAGCGGGGTCCGGTTGTCGGTCCCGTTCGAGCTATGCCCGGCCGCACCGTTCTTGCCGGAGCCGCCGCTGCTCCCGGAGGAACCGGCCGAGCCGGAGCCGCCGCCGCTCCCGGATCCGCCGTTCTTGCCGGATCCGCCGCTGCTCCCGGAGGAGCCTCCCGAGCCCTGGCCGCCACCCTTCTTCAGGTCGACCTTCTCGCCCTTGCCCTTGTCGGCCTTGTCCTTCGAGCTGCCGGAATTACCGCCGGACGAGCCGCCCGACGTCGATCCGCCGCCGTTTCGGGAGGCACCGGCTTTTCCGTCGTTGCCAGCCTTTCCGCCGGATCCGGCGTTTCCCGAGGAGCCGTCCTTCCCTTTGCCCCCGGAGTCCTTCGGTCCCTTGGGGCTCGTGTCCTTCGACGAACCGCCGCCACCGTTTCCGCTGGTGCCGCGCCCGCCGCCGGATCCGCCGCTCCCATTCGAGCCGGACGAGCCGCGCCCACCGCCACCGGTGGCACCGCTTCCACGACCACCGGTGGCACCGCTTCCGCCGCCTCCGGTACCCGTGGGGCCGTTCCCGGTGGAATTACGGCCCGAATTGCCGCCACTACTTCCGCGGGAATTACGACCCCCTTCACCGGCCCCTCCGGAGCCGTTTCGGGTGGGAAGTCCCGGTGATTTCATGACCGTGGTGGTCCGGGCTTCTTTTACCTGGTGCGCGCTGGCCCTGGCTTTCTCCAGGTCCAGGCGCTTGTTCGCTGTCCCGCCGCCCTTTGCCCAGCGGGTCGCGCCCGCCCGGATCAGGGTTTTGAAAACGCCTTCCTTGTGCTGGGCTCCGGCCGCGTCGGATCCGGCCCCGGTCAGGTCCTGCGGGGCCTTGAACTGCTCGCTGGTGACGCCCGGGGAGGAGCGGTCCACCACTCCGTCGGGGTCCGCCTTCGTGGCCGGGTCGTCACCGTCCGGCCTGGCCCCGGCGCCGGTCGCGGTGACCGGTCGGGCGGGCTCCACCGCGGCCATCAGGGCGGCCATGATGCCGGTGTCCGCGGCGGGGGCCGGCGCGGCGGGGGCGGCCGGCGCAGCGGGCGGAGCGGGGGGTCCCTCGGGGACCGGGGGCGCCGTATCGGTCGCCATGATTTCCTCACTCTCCGTGATCGCGGTGGTTCCTTACTCCTTACCTCCCAGCGGAGAGCGGCCGATCAGCCGGGCCATGGGGGTCCGATTGCGGCGCTCTCCGCCAGGGGGGAGGGAGTAATTAATCACCGTGTGTGACTATGCGTCGGCCTTCTTGCCCTTGCGTGCGAACACCGCGACGGCCAGGCCGCCGCCGGCGACGAGACCCAGCAGGGCGGGGGAGTTGATCCCGCCGCCCCCCGCGTTGCTGGTGTCCTGGGTGCTGCTGGCTGCCTGCATGCCGGACCCGTCGGTGGTCTCGTACTGCTGCTTGCAGTCCGCCACGACGGCACTTCTCGGGGGCACGTACCCCTGGCCGGTCAGGGCGGAGGAGTCCTTCACGCACTTGTCGACGGCCGCCTGGATCTTCTCGGCGGAGGCGGTGGCCGCCTTCTTGTCGCTGGTCGCCTGCTCGTTGCGGATCCTCATTTCCTCCAGCTCCAGCTTCTTCATCTGGATCTGGAGGGCGGCGGCCTCCTTCTCGTCCTTCGCAACGGCCGCCGAATGGGCCTGGAACCAGATGGTTCCGCCGCCGACGATCGCCACCCCGGCCACCGCGATGGCGACCTTTCCCCGGCGGGTCAGACCGGCCTTCTTGTGCACAACCGGGGTCCCGTACGGCCCTTCGCCGGCGTACGGGGAAGCGTCCGGCACGCTGTTCCCGAAGGTCATTCCGGCCGCCATTCCGGCCTGAATTCCTTCGAATACCCTCTCTTCGTCCGGTGTCATTTCAATCTCCGTTCTTACGCGCCAGGTCAGAGGCCGCTGAGATCATGGCCTCCACACCCCGGAAAGTGTTGGTGGAAAGGTCGTTCCACTCCCAGAACCGCATGTTCACGCCCTGCCGGGCCAGCTGGGATTGGAGGTAATTCACGGCCTTTCCCCGGTCGATCGCGGTCACGTGCCCGGTGGATTCCAGAAAGGTCTGGGCACCCCTGATGCACATCCGTCCGGTGGGGGAGAAATCGAAGGACTGGCACCAGCCGTAGCGGGTGAGGACTTCGATTACCTGGGCCAGGTGGGACGAGGGTTTCAAGGGGCGCGGCTCCTGCCAGAGCCCCAGGTCAGCCATCGCGGACCGGATCCCCTTGGGGATCAGTCGCTGGCCCCAGGTCGGGGGGTCGGGCGCCCAGATCTCCAGGGCCGGCGGGATCACCGCGGGGGGTGCCAGCGCGGGCGCCGGCGGGGTCGTCGTACGGGGGAAGCGCCCGGTCGTCGTGGGCATGCTGTGCTCCTTTCTTGCGTGAGTCGACAAGGCGAGGCCCCCCGCTGATCACGCTCCAGCGGGGGGCCTTCGTGCGCCTGAACCGCGTCGCGGATCTCCAGCCGCTCGGGCGGCGCCCGACTCGGTGCAGAGGAGAGGGATGCGGTCGTGGCGCGGGACGGGTGGTGCTCGGTTGTGCCTGGCCCGCTGTATCCACGCACGGGGCGCTGTGCGGGCGAGCGGCCTGCCGGCCGTGGCCGCCCCCGGTCCGCTCACGCTCCGGGGAGCGTGAGCGGACCGGGGGCGACATGAGCGGCAGGGACGGTAAGCGCCAGTAGGCGCTCAGGCAGGACGGTGAGCGCCGGTGGGCGCTCAGGCGTTGACCGGGACGCTCGCCCCGGCGCTCACGCTCGCGCTCGCCGGGGCGCTCGGGGTGCCCTCTTCGACCTGCTCACGCAGGCGCTGGGCGGTAGGGCGGGAGACGGGCTCGTCGGACAGACCGGCCTGGGTGAGCGCGTCGCGGATCTCCGTCCACTGCGGACGGCGCCCGAGCTCGGTGTAGAGGAGCCGGATCCTTTCGTGGCGGCGCTCGGTAAGCGCGCCCTGCTCGCTGCGCGTACGGGCGCTCTCCGCTCGGTGAGCGTCGTCGGCCTCCCCCGGGCGCTCACCGGGGTGAGCGCCCGCAGTGAGCGCCGGGCGCTCGCGCTCGCCCTCCCCGTTTCCGGAGGTGAGCGTGCTCACCTCCGGGTGAGCGCCGCTCGGTTCCGGGTGAGCGTCGGCGCTCACGTCCGCGCGCTCAACGGTGTGAGCGTCCTCAGGGATGAGCGTGTCGGCGAGCGCGGCGGGCGCCGATCCGAGCTTGAGCGCCATCCGCTGCTCCAGTGGAGCCTTCCACCGCCACAGCAGACCGAACTCCTCCCGTAGCCGCGCTCGCAGCCAGGTCTCCTGCTGGAGGCGGGTGAGCGCCTCGTCGTAGGAGTGGATCTCCCACAGGATCATCCGGCGGCGAAGCCGGGCAGTGGGGATCGGGGCGAGCAGCCAGCGCGAGCGCCGGACCGTGTCCATGCGGACCGTGCCGGTGACCACGCCGATCTTCGTGGCGTAGACGTGGGAGGCGATCTCGGAGAACACCACCCAGAGCAGGGTGAGGGCTGCGTGCCCGATGCGGCCCGACGCGGAGTCCGAGGCGTTCCAGTTCAGGTACACGGTGACCGCCGTGAGCACCCTGGGCACCCAGCGGATCCAGCGCAGTTCCATCCCCATCCGGATCAGAATCAGGTTGGCGCCGGTGAACGCGGGGATCGCGACGTCGATGCCGACCGGGAGCAGCCACGGCCACTCCCAGCCCCACGCGGCGGCCTTGGCCTCCAGGGCGGTGTAAGAGGAGAGCAGGCCGAGGGTGGAGACGACCGCGGCCGCCAGGACGATCCCGACGACCAGGAGCAGCTCCTGCCCGGACAGCGGCGGGACACCGCCGGTGGGCCGGGCCTCGTCGCGGATCCTGCGCCGGGTGGCGCGGGACTCGGCCCGGATCTCCCGGCGGCGGGCCCGCCGCACGGTGCGCTGCGTGGCCGCTTCGAGGCTCCGCCCGGCCTCGGCCAGGGTCTGCTCGGCAGCAGCCTGGACTGCCGTGGCCTTCGCCGCCGCTTCCCGGGCCGTCTTCGCGTTCGTCTCAGCCTGCTCCCGCAGCCGGGCGACGTCCGTATCGGTGGCGGCCCGCAGTTCCTCAGCGGAGGAACGGGCGTCGGCCAGGGCGCGTTCGGCGTCGGCGCGAAGGCCGGCCGCCGCCCTCTCGGCTCCGGCTCGCACCTGCGCGGCCAGTTCGTCCGCGCTCGTACGCGTCCGCTCCGCGTCGGCGCGGGCACGCTCCAGGAGCTCCTCGGCGTCCTTGGCCGCCCGCGTACGGGTGTCGGCGGCCGTGCGCTCGGCTGCGGCGAGGAGCTCGGCGCGCCGGTCCTTCGCGTCGGCGAGGACCTGCGCGGCCTCCCGGCCAGCCTCCGTACGGACCCGCTCACCGTCGGCAGCCGCCTTGGTGAGAGTGTCCTGGGCCTGGCGGCGCGCATCGGCCAGCACCTCCTCCGCCTTCCTGGCCGCCGCCGTGGTGAGAGTCTCGGCCTCGCCGCGCGCGTCGGCCAGCAGCAGCACGGCCGCCGACTCGGCGTCGGTACGGACCTGGTCGGCGTCGGTCTCGGCGTCCCGGCGGATCCGGTCAGCGGCCGTCGCTGCGGCGGCCAGGACCTCGTCAGTCTTGCCGCTGGCCTCGTTGGTGAGAACCTCGGCCTCCTCCCGGGCGTCGGCGAGCAGCTGCTCCGCCGCGGTCTCGGCGTCCGTGCGGGCCCGGTCGGCGGCCGTGATGGCGTCGGCCAGGATGCGGGACTGCTCGGCGGTGGCCTCCTCGGTGAGGGTGGCCGCCTCCGCGCGGGCGCCCTTCAGGAGTTCGGCGGCGCTGGCCTCGCCCACGGCGACGATCCGGGCGGCGTCAGCAGTGGCCTGGTCGCGGATGTCGGCGACGCTGTCGGCGGCGTCGGCCAGGACCGGGTCGGCTTCCTCTAACACCACAGGCACGTTCTCCTCAGCGGCCTGGGCGGGGATGGAAGCTGCAGCGGCGGGCGTCTTAGGGGCGCGTCCGGCGCCACGGGGCTTGGCAGCGGCGGGGTTACGCCTGCGCCGGGCGGTGGTGTTGGCCACGGGGTGTCCTCTCTTACTCCGGCGCCTTCGTGAGGAAGGGCACCGCGGGGCAGCGTCGGTCGGTAGGGTCAGGACCAGGTCCTCCGAGGCCCCGGCTCTAATGCCGAGGACTCGGAGGACCGCCTTGCTGCGGCGCTGGGGGGTCAGTCGACGGCGGGCAGCTCCGGGCGGCGGCTGGCCGTGTGGTGCTGCTGGGTGAGCCAGGCAATCGCGTCGGCCGGCGGCAGCAGCCGCATGTACTCGCCCTGCGCGTCGTTGATCACGCCGCCCTTCACGGGCAGCAGGGTGTAACGGATTCCGCCGAAGATGTAGGTGTTGGTCCGGCTGACTTGGGCGGTCGGTATGTGCACGTGGCCCTACCCCTTCTCGGGCTGCGGAGCCGGTTGCGGCGGAGGTTGCGTTCCGCAGGTACAGGGCTCGTGCCTGACTGACTGGTACGGCTTGCCGTCAGCGCCGATGCAGTTGACTGTCACGAGCCTCGGCGGGTGGCCGCAGCCGCTCACCGGACCGTGCCCGCCGTGCTCGGTGGCGGGGCCGGGACGGCGGCGGCCGGGCAGCGGCAGGTCCAGAAGCCGCAGAGGCCGCAGGCGTCGTCGGCCGCGCGGACCGGCAGGTTGAAGAACAGCAGCGGGGGCCGGACGTAGTTGGGGGCCATCTCGGCGAGGGTGCGCCGGGCCCGGCGCCCTGCGGGGATCCGGGCGTCGTCCCGTTCGGCCATCGTGAGCAGCAGGGTGCCGAGCTGGTGGAGGGAGTCGGTCTCGTCCCGTTCGTATCCGCGGGAGTCGTCCTCGCGGCGGATGTCGTCGATCTTTCCGGCGCGGGGGGTCAGGGTGGCGGTCATGCCGCGACCTCCCATCCGGTACGGGCGCGACGGGCGGTGCGCACCACAGCCAGCTTGGCGGCGAGCTCGGCGATCCGCTCGTTCTGCTGACTCAGGAGCTCGGCTTGGTGCGGCATGCCGCCGCTCCTGGTCGGCATCCTGCGGGCCTCGCTGCCCAGTTCTACGGCGAGGGTCGCGAGCTCGCTCCACTCCTGGTCGCTGGCCTCGTCGGCGGTGATTGCCGCCTTGAGGCGCTGGGCCTGGAGGACGCGGAGGGTGGCGAGCTCGCTGCCGCTGCGGCCGCCGCGGACCAGGTCGTCGATGCGGTCGTTGCCGTCGCCGTCGCGCAGGGCCAGCTCCTCGCACGCCGAACGGACAGGGCAGCCGTGGCAGAAGCGGATCGCCTCGGCGCGCTGCGCCTGCCAGGTGGATGCCGGCTCGCCGTCGGCCCGGAAGAAGAGGTCGGGGTCGGCCTGTACGCACTTGGCGCCGGCGTCGATCGCGGCCTGGAGTACCGGACGCCGCATCCGGCGGGCCTGAGTGGATGTCATCCTGTGCATGTGCGTTTCCCTTTCCGGAGGGGATTGCAAAGACGAACCCCCGGGCTTAGGCCCCCGGGGGTTCGTCGCTGTGTGACTGCTGTACGAGCAGCCACGGCCCCGGCCGCCCCGTCGTGCGGGGCGGCCGGGGCCGTGATTGATCGTGCGGAGGTTCAGCAGGCGGGGCGCTCGGGGTGGAGCGTGGCCATCGGGGCCGTCCGGCCGTCCAGCGGGGCATCACCGGCGGGCCGCCGCCCGCGGGCCTTGTCGATGGCGGCGACCCGGGGCAGTACCGCGTTCCAGTCGGCTACGCGTCCGGCCGGCGTGCGCTCAGCACGAGCCCGGAGGGTCTGGTCTGTCTGGGGGCTGAATGCCTTCGGCAGCACGGTGGTTGGGCGCCGGGCGGCGGTCTCGGCGCCGCCATCCTGGAGGCGCTGCTGCCATTTCTCGTACGTGACGTCGACGGTGACCAGGCGGTTGCTGCCCTGGCAGCGGACGGCCGTGTCCTTGCCCGCACGGCCGGTATCGTGCGGGACCAGTTTCTGCCGGCGGCCCTGGATGCCGTTGATCGGCACCCAGGTCTTGCAGTCGGGGCAGATCAGCGACGCACAGGCAGGGTGCAGGTCGTACTGGTGGGGGCGGAGGGTGGAAATGGCGAGAGCCGGGCGGCCGTTGATGTTCCGGGAGCGGATCCGGCTCTTCCGGGGGCGGGCCGTGTGCCCGATGGTGGCAGCAGACATCTTGACTCCTCGTGGGTGGAGGGGCAGAGGGAGCGTGTTGCGGTGCTCTCTCCGCCCTCCAGGCCGCTCGGCAGAAGGCCGGCTTCCCGGAGGACGGACAGCGCATCAGCGCTTTGTTACGTGCGCAGTCGTCGTGCTTTCGGCCCGGGGGAGTTTGATGAAGCTCTCGACCCCGACCGTCCAAACTGGTCGGACGACGTACTGCGGTCCTGCAAAAGGTCGGCGTTGAGGGGATCTACGCGCTGGTGCCCGCGAGGGGCGCAACGCCTGCCGCGGGGGTGTCAATGCGCCACATCGTCACCCGGGCCTGGACCTTCAAGGGCAGGCCGCGCGGGGTGCTGGTGCTCAAGCGGCCTGCACATCCCCGCGCCGTCAAGACGGCCGCGGGCACCGACTTGCCCGTCCGGACGGAGGACACGAGCGCGACGGGGACCGGGAAAGGGATGGAGCCGTAGCGGTGCGGGCGGGAGTCGGCGGGGACCGGGCCGAAGACGCGGTCGGTCTCCTTCGCCTCAGGCTCGCCCGCCAGCCGGCGGATCAGCTCGGCGACGTGGGCGGCGGTCTTCGGGGCGTGCTCGGCGATGCCGAGGATCACGTCGGCCTGGAACTCCAGGCGCTTCGCCTGCTGTTCGGCCGGCTCGTTCAGCGGGGCCAGCCAGTCAACCGGCCTCACGCCGGTCAGCAGCTGCAGCTGGCGCAGGACCTCGACCTGTTCCAGCCCCTGCGGGTGGGTCGTGCGGCTGCGGGCTGCGAAGATGGTGTTCACGGGTCGTTCTCCTCAGATGTGGACGGCCTGTGCGCGGCTCTCCGGGTCTCTGCCAAGACCACCCGGAGGGCCGTTTTTGGCATGGCGGTGCCGTCGTTGAATGCACGGGTAGCCAAACCATGGGTAGCCCTTCCGGTACCCCGGGTTAGAGCTATCGGTAATGATGAGACCACCCCGACATGCCGCGCGTCAAGACTGACGCGCCATTAGAGATAGCTATATAGTGATGGCGTTGGATGCTTAGAAAGGCGGCCTGAATGCCCGTTTCGTACCGCGAGATCGCTGCTGCGCTCCGGCAGCAGATCTCTGATGGGCGGTATCAGCCGGGAGACAAGCTGCCCATGCTGACCGAGCTTCAGGAGCAGTACGGGGCTGGCTACCAGACCGTCCGCAGCGCGATCCAGCTGCTGGAGCAGGAAGGGCTGGTCGTCGCTGTCCGGCGGAGAGGGACGATCGTGCGTGAGCGTCCGGAGAAACGTCGAATCACGAGGTCACGGCAGGTGTACCGGGACGAGATCGGGTACTACTTCGATCCCGCCGCCCAGAACTGGGTCGCGCTGGAAACGCCCACTGTGAGGTGGGGAGTGGTCCCCGTGGACCTCGCCGCCACCATGGGGCTCAGTGTCGGCTCGGAGGTCCTCATCCGAGACCGGATCATGGGCGACCCTGACACCCGGGCCGCGATGCAGCTCGCGACCAGCTACCTGCCAGCCGACCTCGCCCGAGGTACGCAGCTCGCCGAGAGCGACACGGGCCCGGGCGGCATCTACGACCGGCTCGAAGAGATGGGGCACGCCCCGCTCGCCTGGAAGGAAGCGGTGTCCGCCCGGATGCCGTCCCCGGAGGAGGCAGAGTCGCTTGGCCTCCCGGCCGACGTCGGCGTTCCGCTGCTGCGCGTCATCCGCGTCACCCGGTCCTCGACCGGCCAGGTGGTAGAGATCAACGACACCCGGATGTCGGCCGAGCTCTTCGAGATCGGCTACGACATCGAACGCGACGGCAGCGCCCAGGCCGGCGCAGAGTCCGCACCGGTCTAGACCCTAAGGAGAGCCAAGATGAGCCGTTCACCGTAGAAAAAAAGAGGACGGCCGCCCTGGTTGCACAGGACGGCCGTCAAGCGACTCCCCAGCCGGCAAGCATCCGGAGTCGTGGTTCAGCGCGGTGACCGCGCTGGGTGCCTGGACCATCAGGCCCATCGGTCACCTACCCAACAGCATAGACAACGACTCCCGGGCAAGCCCAGACAGGCTTGCCCAGTGGCCTGAGTCACACAGTTGATCAGCTGATCCACGGCTCCCTGAAACAAGGGACCGTATGTGTCACACCTGAACAAGGCCGCCGCGGCGGCTGCACCCCGCCCAACCCACCGGCCTCCCAGCCCGCCCGCGCCCGCTGCGGCGCGCTCTGGCTTGCCCGGTGCCGGCCTGCCCACGCGGCGCGGGAATGGGCAAGCCCGTGACCTGGGCCTTCCGAGCAGCGGGCAAGCCTTCGGGCAAGCCCACATGTGGAGAGTTCACGGCACAACATCCACTAGGAGGTGTGCCGTGCACGTACCTGTGCACCCCGGATCCGGAGCGATCCGTCCCACCGCCCTCATCCCGGGAGGAGCGGTATGCGCCACGATCTGATCCCCCGGGTCGTCAGCGCGGCCGCCATCGACTGGATCAAGTTCGACGCCCTGCTCGCACGCGACGGCAGTGTCGAGCCTGTCGACAAGGCGCTCTACGCGGCCATCGCCTCCTTCGCCGACCAGGGCACCCGCGAGACCGACGACGCCCCGGACGCCGACGACATCCCCACCCGCAAGGTGCTCGCCCGGTGCATCGGGCGGTCGGTCGACACCGTGGACCGGTCGACGAAGCGCCTGGAGGACAAGGGGCTGCTTGAGGTCGAGCGGCGCCCGGACCCCAACAACCCGCGGGTGAACATCCCCAGCCTGTACCGGCTGCTCGACCACGAGCGGTGGGACGAGCGCGCCGCCGCCCGGGCCCAGAAGCGGCAGGCCGAGCGGGAGGCGAAGGCTGCCCGAAGGGCGAAGCAGCAGGCCAGCAGCCCTAAGGAGGGTGGCCGCATGGATGCGGCTACCCCTGACGAGGGGGTGGCCGCACTGGTGCGGCCAGGGGGGCCGCATGGACGCGGCCAGGGTGGCCGCACCAGTGCGGCGGTTCCTTCTTCTCTTAAAGAATCTCTCTCTCAAGAGGGGGGTGCGCTTGTTGCGGCACCCGTTGAGGGTGGTGCTGCCGTGACGGAGAGAGAGACCTCGGCTGCGCCGGAAAACCGCGGGGCGGTTCCCGCTCAGCGGACGGCGGACGACGAGGCAGACCAGGTCGTCGCCGCCTACCGGAAGGTGCTCCGCCGGCCGATCACCAGCAAGGCCCTCGGTACGATCCGCTCCGCGGCCGCCGACCTGCTGGCTGACGGCTTCCCCGCCTGGTGGCTGTGCGACCGGGTGCGGGAGATGGCTCCGCGCGGATGGACCGACCTGCACAAGCACGCCGATCGCTCCACCGCTCCGACCGAGCAGAGCGCCGCTGCTGCCGAGTGGTGCGGCGACTGCGGCCAGCACGACCGCAAGCGCTTCAACGACCAGTACGAATACGTGGACTGCTGGACTTGCAGCCCGATCGCCCTCGCCGGAGTAGCCCAGTGAAGGAACTCGAACTCCCCGAGCAGCGGGGCGGCCTCGATGGCGCCGCCCCGCCGCACGACCTCAACGCCGAGATGGCGGTCCTCGGCGCGATGCTGATGTCCAAGGAGGCCATTGCCGAGGCCGTCGAAGTCCTGAAGCCGGAACACTTCTACAAGCCGGCGCATGCGACGATCTTCGAGGCCACGGTCGGGATGTACCTTCGAGGCGAGACTGCCGACCCAATCACGCTCTCTGCCCTGCTCACGCAGCGGGGCGAGAGCGCCCGGGTCGGAGGCAGTGCCTACCTCTTCACCCTGACCGGCTTCATGTTCGGAGTCGGCTCCGTCAGGTTCTATGCAGAGATCGTCCGCGAGACGTGGTCGGTGCGGCAGGTCATCATCGCCACCCGCACCACATTGAACACAGCACTGCGCGGCGAAGGCACGGCCAGTGAGCTAGTAGCCGCGCAGCAGCAGGCTCTGCTCGCCGCAATCGACGAAGATGAAGACGACAGCCTGGGCCTGCTAGGCCCGGCGCTGGAGGACTTTCACGACGACTACGAGGAGCGGGCCGCCAACGCCGGCAAGCTCAGCGGAGTCAGCACCGGGTTCGCTGACCTCGATTCCCTCACGGGTGGCTTTCAGCCTGGACAGCTCATCGTCGTTGCGGGCCGCCCGGCGATGGGCAAGTCGACGTTGGCCATGGACTTCGTGCGGGCCTGCTCCTTGCGGGACAGACAGCCTGCAGTGTTCTTTTCCCTGGAGATGGGCCGCCGGGAGATCACCCGGCGCGTGATCTCGGCCCAGGCTCGGGTTCCGCTGCACCACATTAACCACGCGATCCTGCCGGACGAGCTGCGGGCCAAGGTCGACCGGACGACAGCGGAGCTGATGGACGCTCCGATGTGGATCGACGACTCAGCCGGGCTGAACCTGGTCACCATCACAGCCAAGGCCCGAAAGCTCCACGAGCGCCACGGGCTGAAACTCGGGGTCATCGACTACCTGCAGTTGATGCAGTCCGGCGCCGGGCGGCGACCGGAAAGTCGGCAGCAGGAAGTCGCCGACATCTCCCGGGGCCTCAAACTGCTCGGCAAGGAACTGGGGATTCCCATCATCGCCCTCTCCCAGCTCAACCGAGGCCCCGAGAACCGTACGGACAAGAAGCCGGTCGTCTCCGACTTGCGGGAGTCCGGTGCCATCGAACAGGACGCGGACATGGTGATCCTGCTGCACCGCGAGGACGCCTACGAGAAGGAATCGCCACGCGCGGGCGAAGCCGACCTCATCGTTGCCAAACACCGCAACGGCCCAACCGCCACCATCACGACCGCGTTCCAGGGCCACTATTCGCGCTTCGTTGACATGGCCAGCACCTGAGGAGGTCCAGATGGACAACAAGGAATACTCGACCGGCCTCAGCGAGCTGCGGGCCGTACGCGACGAACTCAAGCCCCTGGAGCGCGAGCTGTCCCAGCTCCAAGCCAAGGTCGGCAAGCTACGCGACCGCCGGGCCGAGAAGATCCGCGAGCTCGGCGGGTACGCGAAGGCCACCTCGGACCGGATCGCGACGGCCGCCGGCCTCGGTGTGATCGACATCGTGGCCCTGGTGCCCTCTCTGGCCCCTCAGGGCGCCCCTGGGGCGTCCGGAGAGCCTCCCGCAACCGAAACCGTCGCCGGTGATCAGCTGGCCGCTCAGGCGCCCGCAGAGCCGATCAAGGAAACGACCGCGGCGCCGAGGCCGGACGAGCCCCAGACCATCGAGCCGTCCGGAACCGTCGCTCGTCTCGGCCCCGCGCCCGCCGTCGGCATCTCCGTGCCAGAGGTGCTCGCCGAACCCGAGCAGGCCGAGGCCGCTCCGGCTCCCGCTGCTGCAGGGGTTGGAGAGGCCGAGCGCGTCCTTCCCTCGATTCCCGAAGGCGCCGAGGGCGACCGGTGGTTCCACGCAGAGCCCGGCCTCGCGTCGAAGCGGCCGAACTTCCGGCAGGCAGTGCGGCAGATGGCCTTTCTCGACACCGGCACTGGCGTGCTGGTGTGGCAGGGCGGCACGGTCCGCCTCGACCTCGGCCAGGCGACGGTGTCGGAGATCCTGACCGCCGTCTACGCCGTCCCCAGCACTGACTCCATCGAGCGGATCTACGTCACCGCGGGCGACCCGTGGCACCAGGGCGCCGAGCGGCACGAGTTCCTGAAGGACGCCGTCGCCGCCTGGCTGAACGGCCCGCTCCCGGAGGGCTGGACGGTGGAGTCCTCGCGCGGCAAGGACCGGCAGGCCGGCCACCTGGTCCACCCCCGCAACCCGGTGGGCCGCTGGCAGCACGGTGACCAGCACACCGAGATCCGCAGCGTGGGTGAGTGGTTCGACCCCGAGGGCGCCGACCCGGCGACCGTCCGCGCGGCGTTCGTCGAGTTGTGGAAGGCACTGCGGCCGCACTTCGAGGACGTGGTCCTCATGGGCTCGCCGTCGCAGACCGGTCGGGACCTGTGGTCGCGGACCATTCCGACGAAGGCCGGCGCGAAGTGGGCGGACGGCTTTCCCGTGATGTCCCAGGAGATCCGTGGCCTGCTCCACGCCACCGCCGGCCAGGGCCGTACTGAGCTGATCACGCCGCCGCGTGTGCCGGAGCGGGTGCCCGGCTGGTACGAGGTCGACCGCACCTTCGCGTACGCCAAGCACACCTGGGCGTCCGGTGTCGGCGTGCCGCAGCGGATCACTGCCGCCCGCTTCGCGGCCATGAGCGAGAAGGAGCAGAGCAACGCCCTGTTCGCGCCGTCGCACTGGCAGGTGCGGGTCACGGTCCCGAAGGACTGGACCCACGTCGGCCTGCTCCCGGCCCCGGCGCCCGGGGAGCGGGCCTGGCACTACCCGTACGAGGGCGGCCGGACCTTCACCACCTGGGCGGGCGGCGCCGAGGTCAACCTGGCGCTGCGCAACCCGGTCGCGCCGTGGCGGATCGAGATTCTCGACGGCCTGCTGTGGGAGTCCGGCGACCCGCTCAAGAGCTGGAGCACCAAGCTGCGCGAGGCCTGGCAGGCTCTGCGCGCGACCGCCGAGATCCACGGCGACGAGCAGCAGAGGCAGGCATGCCGCCTGGCCTCCCGTGCGGTGCGCAGCATCCTGCTGTACGGGATCGGTACGTTCGCACAGCGCCCCCGGATCACGACCGGCTCCCTGGAGCTGGGCGTCGGCGGCGCGGTACCCGACCTGCCGGACGGTGCTCGGCTGACGGGCATCACGGACACGCACGTAACCTGGGAGCGCAACCAGGGGTTCGCGCGGGACCAGTACGCCCACCCGGAGTGGGCGGCCGGGGTGTGGTCGGCGGCCCGGGCCGCGCTGCTGTCGGTGAGCACCAGCTCGAAGGACCCCGCGACCGGGAAGCCGTTGAAGGCCGGTGCGCTGCACCTCCCACCCGGGAGCATCCTGGCGTTCCGCACCGACGCCATCTACACCTCGGCCTCGGTCGCGGCGGATTGGCCGTACGGCGGTGAGCCGGGCGACTACCTGCTCAAGGGCCGCATGCCCTGGGAGCAGACCACCCCGCGCACCGACGAGGAGTTCTACTACCTGCAAGGGCTGGGCCGTCAGGCCTACGAATCGGAGGGCATGTGAGCAGCGCCGACGTGGTCTGGGGCGGGCAGTGGGAGCACCCGGCCTGTGGAGCCTCGGGAGAGGCCATGTGGGAGGACGAGACGACCGTCGACTCCGGGCACGACTGCGGCCGGGAGGGAGCGGTGGTGTGGAGCGCGGAGTGGCGCTGCCACGGCTGCAGCGACGAGGGCGACGACCAGTTCGAGGACGACAGCCCGGCGTACGCCGACCACGAGTGTGCCGCCGAGGCCGAGGAGGCGGCCGCGTGACGCCGCGCAGGAGGAGGCCGGCAGGCGGCCGGGGCGCGCAGCGCAACGAGGCCGCCCGGCTCACGTCGGAGCTGGAGCGGGCCGGGTTCAGCCGGAAGCAGGTCGGCGAGATCCTTGGCCGCAACCCGTCGCTCGTCAGCCAGTTCTTCACAAAGAACAAGGGCGCTTCGATGGTCGAGGCCCTGCGGGCCGTGGTCCAGGAGGTGCAAGCCGGCGGCCCGCGGGACATCGCGAGCCTGAAAGCTTTGGCCGCCGGACACGTTCAACCGCGGCTCAACAGGGAGGGCTACAAGGCCCGGGTACGCGGCAAGACCCGGGTGCGGGCCGAGCGAACGGTCAAGGACACCAAGGGCAAGCCGGTCATTGGTCCCGACGGCAAGCCGGTCAAGGCCTGGTCCTCGTCCCTGGCCAAGGCAGGCAAGCAGCACATCGCCTCCGGCGCGAGCCGGCTGCGGCCGGTGGTGGACGACGCCGCCGCCAACGGCGGGAAGATCGCCTTCACCGTCCGCGCCCGCAAGGGCGCCTTCAAGCACGACGCTGGCCGCCGGGCCGACTCCCCCGGTGTCCGCCGCTACGTGGTCCAACGGCGCGACGGAACCGAGGAGCGCGCCTACGCCGACAACCGCGGCGGCCCGGGATCTGGTGAGGAGGGTTTCGACGGCGCCGAGTTCAAGGCCCTCGTCGACGCGGCCGGTGGCGACGTCGCGGCCGCCGTGCAGAAGTGGCTCGTCGACACGGACAAGATCGAGCCTGGTACACCGATCGTCGGGCTGGAAATCCGTGGCTGGAAGCCGCAGGACTAGACGGGCTTCTCGCCCCCGGAGCGTCTGCTCCGGGGGCGAGGCCTTTAGCCGGCCGGATCGTTTTTCAGCTGGAACAACTTCTGGGCGTATTTCTGCGGGTCGGCGACCGCCGGCTGGAACGTCGCCAGCTCCCCGTCCCAGAAGTCCAGGTGCTCCTGCGGAAGAGCCAGCCGGTGCAGCTCGCCCTCGACCTTGCGGATCCAGCCAAGTTCCTCCAGGAGCATGAGTGCGACGTCCACGGCGTAGACATCCATGCCAGCCGCGTCTGCGATGGCCCAGTCGTCCACCTCGACGTACAGGTCCTCGTGGCGGCATTGCGAGGTGACGAGCAGCTCGTAGAGGCAGGCTCGTGCCAGTTCGGGGAGATCCGATCGCCGGAGCGCAGCGAGGCACTCGGCGTACCTCTCGGATTCCTCGGGCCGAACGGTCCGCCGAGCGATGGGACCCGCAGACTGCGCGCGCAGCAGTTGCGTGTACTTCACGCCTGTGGCCTTCTGGGTTGCGCGGGCGCGCCGTGCGGCTGTGCTCTGGTGCTTGGGCATCGTTTCTCCCGGCGCCGGCCTTCCCACGCTGAACGCCGACTTGAGAACGCCAGGTCGGATCGCGGGCCTCGGAAGACCTTGGCCGTTCACCGACCGGCGGCGTGGTCACCAGGTCTGTGGCGGTGGGCGGTGCGCGTCCAGCCGCGAGGACTGTACCGCGGTGGCGTGTTCGTGCTGGGTATGGCACGCACCAAGGGGGGCCACCACCCCAACCCATCCAAATGCATTCACTTGAAATGCATTCAAGGAGGATGCATACTCGTGTGGCGGGGCAACGGCACCTCACAGACCACGGGGTCGGCGTATGACCTGACCGGAGGTCCAACTCCGCATCCTCGTACCAGGCGTGCTTGGACCGCTCGCCGTGTGGGTCGGCATCCTCCCCTGCACCTGCGACGTCGTCCGGCTCTCCCGGAACACCCGCACCTGACCCACCGCGCCCGCGAGCCGCGACGAACGGAGCAGTAAATGACCGACTTCCCGCCCTCCGCCGACACCGCCTACATCAACGCCCCCCATGTCCAGGAGGAGACCGAGGAGCTCCTGCGCCTGCGACGTGCGGGCCGGATCAGCGACCGGGACTGGCTGCTGCGCCACGCGGCCCTAACCGACCGGCAGGCCCGGGGCGCCGATCCCGCAGACAGCAAGGTGCAGACCGCACTCCAGCGGAGCGTCGACAAGCTCATCGCCTTCGACACCGCGAACGCCACGACGGCCGGCCCCCTCGCCGCCGACGACCCCGCCTGGGCGGCCGACCCCCGCGGCTACATCCGCCAGGAGTACGCGCTCTGGGCCGCCAGGAATACGCGGCCGTGACCGCCGGAAGCATCCCGACCATCCGGTGCGACTACACCGGCGAGACCGGGGCCGGCGACGGCGATGCCGAATGCGACCGCGAATGGTTCGCACCGGTCCCGATGCCCCACCACCGGGCCCTCCGCGCCTGGCTGCGCGCACGCGGATGGCGCAGGCTGCGCGACGGCCGCGACCTCTGCCCCGACCACGCCCACCGCTCCTCCCACCCGACCGCCTCCCGGCCCCAGGGCCCGGAACCCGAGAGCAAGGCGAGCCCATGACCGAGACCCGCACCGCTCCCCCACCGCTGCGACCCCACCAGAGCGAGGCCCTGGCCCGCACGATCGAGGAACTCACCCCCCGCTCCCCCGCCGAGCCCCCGGCCACCGGCCTGCGCACTCAGGTCATCATGGCCACGGGCAGCGGCAAGACCCTCGTCGCCGTACGCGCCGCCGAGCAGGTCGGCGGGGACCGCGTCCTGGTCCTGGTCCCCTCCCTGGACCTCCTCGACCAGACGGCCCGTGCCTGGCGGGACGGCGGCCGCACCGGCGCCTTCGTCGGCGTCTCCTCCCTCGACGACCACGAAACCGGGTTCCCGCACACCACCGACCCGCACGCCCTCGTACAGCTCACCGCCCACGACCGCCGTGTCACCGTCTTCGCGACGTACGCCTCCCTCGGCAACGGAATCCTGGAGGCCGCGCACGAATCGGGCCTGCCCTCCTGGGGGTTGATCGTGGTGGACGAGGCGCACCGCACCAGCGGACGAGCGGGCAAGCCCTGGGCCGTGGTCCACGACAACACCCGGATCCCGGCCGCCGCGCGCCTCTACATGACCGCCACCCCCCGCATCTGGGCCGCCGGCGACGGTGACGAAGAGGACGGCGAGCTCGTCGCGTCCATGACTGACGACCCCGACGGCCTCTTCGGCCGCGTCGCCTACCACCTGCCGCTGGAGACCGCGATCGAACGGGGCATCGTCGCGCCGTACCAGGTCGTGGTCGTGGATGTGCAGGACCACCAGCTCAACGCCGCGATGCTGGCCGCCGACGAAAGCTCCGACGCGGTGCGCGGCCTGCGGCTCGGCGCGCTCCAGGCGGCCACCCTCAAAGCCGCCGAGGAAGAGGGCCTGCGCCGCGTGCTCTCCTTCCACCAGCGGGTCTCCGAGGCGGAGGCCTTCGCCGCCGGCCTACCCGACAAGGCCCGCGAACTCCACCGCCAGGGAGGCGGAACGGCCCTCTCCGAGGACGCTGCCGTGTGGGCGCAGTGGCTGCACGGCGAGCACAAGCCGGCCCACCGGCGCCGTGTCCTGACCCAGTTCGCAGCCGGCCTGACCAACAGCGGGCAGGACGCGCGGCTCTCGCTCATCGCCAGCGTGAAGGTCCTCGGCGAAGGCGTCGACACCCGGGAATGCGACGGTGTCGTCTTCTGCGACGTCCGCGGCTCAATGCCGGACCTGGTCCAGGCGGTCGGCCGCGCGCTGCGCATGCACCCCGGCGAAGGAAAGATCGCCACCCTCGTCGTGCCGGCCTTCCTCGCCACCGGCGAGACCCCCGAGACCATGCTCACCTCCCCCGCGTACGCGGGCCTGGCCAAACTCCTCGCCGCGCTGCGCGCCCACGACACCCGCATCGAACAGCTGACCAACCCGGGCGCATCGACCCCCGCAGACACCGGCAACCCCGGCCCCGTGCCCGCCGTCAAGGGCGGTACCCGGGACGACGAACAGCCCACGGTGAGCGTGCCCGCCCGCGAGCTCCTACGGTTCTCACAGCCGCGCGACGCGAACCAGCTGGCCAGCTTCGTGCAGCTGCGGGTCCTCAACCCGGAGCGGGTCCAGTGGCGCCGGGGTATCCAGGCCGCCCAGCGCTATCTCGCCGAGCACGACGACCTCCGCGTCCAGTACGGCTTCCGGACACCCGACAACTGGTCCCCCGCCGGCTTCCCGCTCGGCGTCTGGATCGCCGACTGCCGCCGCCACTACAAGGCCGGCAATCTCGATGGCGACCGGATCGTGCAGCTGGAGAAGCTCGGCATCCTCTGGAGCATCTTCGACGCCCGCTTCGACGAGGGCCTGGCCGCGGCCACCGCCTGGGCCGCCGAATCCAGCGTCGGCCTGGCCGCCCCCGTGGACGCAGCCTTCGACGGCTACCCGGTCGGACGGTGGTTGAAGAACCAGCGCGCGGCCGCCCGCAGGGCGCAGGCCCCGCTGTCCCCGGAGCGCCGTGCCGCCCTCGCCGAGATCGACCCCGGCTGGTGCCCGGAGTGGAGCATCGACTGGCAGCGGGCCTTCCGTCTCGCTCAGCGTCACGTGAACGCTGGCGGTGCGCTCCCGGCCGGTCCCGAAGTCCTCATCGAGGACGGCGAGGATCTCGGCCGGTGGACCGCCGCGCAGCGCCAGGCATTCGGGAAGCTGACGGGGGAGCAGCAGGAGCTGCTCGCCGAGCTCGGCATCACGCCGGATCCCGCGCCCGCCAAGCGGACCCGGGAGGAGCTGTGGGCGCACAACCTGCGGGCCGCTGCACAGTACCGGGCCCGAGTCGGCAACCTCGACGTACCGCGCAGCCACGCCGAGGAGGTCGACGGTGAAGCCGTGCGGCTCGGGGCGTGGATCAGCCAGCAGCGGGTCAAGGCCGGGAAGTTGTCGGTCCAGCGGGTCGAGGAGCTGTCGGCCCTGGGCATGCGCTGGTCGTAGAGGAGAGCAGCGCCCGGTCGTCACGCCTGGGCGTTGAGAGTGGGCGGCCTCTCTGATCCGAAAGACCGCCCGCTCTCGGCGTGCTCTCCATTGGGGAGCTTGCGGCATAGCGCACGCCGCCGAAGGTCTCAATCTGACTATTCGGGCAGATGTTCAGAAAAGCGACGCCCAGAATGGGCCCTACAGCAGACGAACTTGGCGTGCCCGGTATGGATCGACCTGCGATCACCTGCTAGGCCCGCAGGCGGTCTCTGGTGGCCTTTTCGGTCATCGAGCCGCCCTCCCATTACTGGGAATGAGGGACTTGGACAACTCGGGTGCTCAGAGTCCGCGTCCTCAGAGACTCCCCTTGGCCCCGACTCACCGAGAGGATCGGTGGTGTGAGCCCACTGGGGCCGGGGCCCTGTCAGACCCGGCCCCTACCCTGCCCGCATGGAGCGCGAGATCAACATTTCTGGGGAACCGGTGGCGACCAAGATCTGCCGCGAGTGCAAGAAGCCCTACAAGCCGCTTAGGAACGGGATGTGCCAACCCTGCTACAGGCGGGCGGCGAAGTACGGATCTGCGATCTATGTCCGTGACGAGGTCGAGGACATCACCGTTGCGTGGGTTCAGGAGAAGTGCGCAGAGATTGGGGACTGCCTGGTGTGGAGCGGAACGGTCGGCAAGGAGGGGCGGCCACAGACGAGCGACCGACGGTCGTATCGAGAGGAGGGCACGACCCGCCAGATCGCGCTCCACCGCTGGATGTACGAGGAGGCGACCGGGGAGACCTTGCGAAAGGGTCAGCAGGTTCGCCAGACCTGTGGGAACAAGCGGTGCTTAACCCCCGGTCATCTTGAGGTCTCTGTACCCCGGCAGGGTAGAGCGCCGCTGGGTGACGCGGGCAGGTACACGGGGAAGCGGAAGCGGGAAGATCACTTGGAGCGCTGTGCGAACGGGCACGATCGCACGGACGATAACACCTACCGCGATCCACACGGTCGTCTTGCCTGCCGGGAGTGTGCCTCTTATGCCCGGGCCGCCCAGCAGGGCAAGGGTTCGGACGAACACCAGTGGAGGCCTCGGAAGAGCTGGGAAGAGACGCCGGAGTGTTCCAACGGACATGTGTTCGCTGAAGTCGGCTGGTACGAGAACGGGGAGACTCGTGTCTGTCGGCGGTGCTTCGCGGAGAAGGAGCGCAAGCGGTGGCTCCGGGTGAACTACGGCATGACCTTGGAGGACTTCGAGGCATTGATGGTGACCCAGGATCTGGCGTGCGCGATCTGTTCGCGCCCCTTTGATCCGGAGACACTGTCTCCATGCGTCGACCACTCGCACGTGAGCGGTCGAGTCAGGGGGTTGCTGTGCCATCAGTGCAACCTGGGCATCGGGCATTTCGCTGAGGAGAAGACCCGGATTCTTTCGGCTGCGCGCTACCTGGAGAACGCTGAGCAACAGGAGCCGGAGCTGTGCCTGGTGGAGGATGAGGATCGAGGCGATCTATCCGGCGGCGCGGGTGCGACACCGGAAGCTACGCGCTGATGTCCTAGAGATCCGGGTCTGCTGAGTGTCGTACATGGCCAGACGGGCCAATGGGGCGTTCGGTTACAGCGAAGCGGCCGTGGTGACAGGGCTGCCCGTGGCAAAGGCGGCCACGTGCACCACGGACGCGCCTTCGGTGGGCAAGCCTCCACCCTCGTCCCTTAGGGGACGGGGCAAGCCTTCGGGCAAGCCGCCCTGAGGAAGGTGGGTGAAGATTCCCACCATCCGGTGGGGCGCGGCCGCTCACGCGCCAGCCCTAGGCAGGCCGGTGGGCGCCACGACCTGCTTCTGGAAGGCTCGTCCATGCCCGGACGTCGAAACCCGACCCGCACCCTCGCCCGGCAACGGCCGCGTCGAGGACGCCGACCTGTGCACCGTCGCAGAGGTGGGGCTGCCATCGATACCGCCCGCCTCCTGGCGGCCGCCGCGTTCGTGTCCGTCCTTGTCCCGCAGGCCCGGCAGTGGCTTCGGCTTCACGGCGCCGAGATCGGCGCCGTCGCCGTCGCGGTCCTGGCCACGGGAGCGCTGACGCTGCTACTCGTGAAGGCCGCGTGGCTCGGCATCTCCGCGTGGACCGCCCAGCGCCGGCGACCGGAGGGCTGGGACATCCGCTTCCTGGACGGTCTGCATCACAGCCAGTTCGAGGAAGCAGTGCGGGACCTGATGCGCCGCGATGGGGCCCACGACGCCGTCCGGGTGGGCGGCGCTGGCGACAACGGCGCCGACGTCAAGGGGACCGACCCGGCAGGCCGCCGCTGGGTCATCCAGTGCAAGCACCGCCGCGACGGGGCTTTCGGGGCGGCGGTCGGCACGCCGGACCTTCACGTCCTCAACGGGACCGGCCGCCCCGTTCACGGCGGCGACGTGGTCGTCCTCGTCACCAACGGCCGTTTCACCGGCCCAGCACGGGAGTTCGCACGGAGCCAGCAGCTGCACCTGGTCGACCGAGCCCTCCTGGCCGTGTGGGCCAGCGGCTCAACCCCCCTGTGGGAGCTCCTCCGCCATCTACCGGCTCCGCGGCGCCGCAGGCCGACTCCCGTTCATCGGACGCGGCAGTGACGTGCTCGGGGTGGGGCGGCGGGAGTCGTTGACCGCGGTCAGCACATTGCCGGGTGCTCGCTCGGGATGTGATGCCCAACGAGCGGTGCTGACCAGAGTTCACGAGGACTGGCCAGTGTCGCCGACACTCGGCGCCCTGGGTGCAACCACATCGCAGGGATAGTTAGTAAGGTAGGCACATGGTCACCCAAACCCCCTCCGGAGACAGGGAGAAGGTTGTCTCCAAGCTGCCGGCAGCCGTCCGGCAAGAGCTGAAAGTTCGAGCGGCGGAACACGGCATCGACATTCAGGACGCTGTGGCACAAGCCATCGAGCGGTGGATGACGGCAGACGTTACCCGGCAACCGGTCCCTGCCCCCGGGGCAGTTCCTTTCGCTACATGGTTGCCGGAGGGCGTGTGGGGCTCCCTGCGAACCTTCTGCGCCGAACAGAAGCTGCCTCTGGTCCAAGGACTCGTCCAGTCCGTGCAGCTGTGGCTGACGGACAACCCGTCCCCGCGCCACCGTCCGGTCACCGGTATCCCCCAGCGCAAAGTGATCTGTAACCAGAAAGGCGGAGTCGGTAAAACCGCCGTTGCTGCGGGCATTGCCCAGGCCTACGCAGAGGCCGGCCTCCGCGTACTCCTCGTCGACTACGACCCTCAGGGCCACCTGACGGACCAGCTGGGCATGCCGACGATACTGCCCAGCAAGGAGCGGGACACCCTGGCCAGGCACATGTGCGGCGAAGCCGACAGCCCCATCCAGGAGTTGCTGGTGGAGGTAAGTGACCCCCGTTTTGGGGGCCGCCTCCATCTGCTGCCGGCCTGCCAGGACGCCTTCCTGCTAGACACGCGACTCGCCCTGTCCAAGCTGCGGACGAAGGAATCCGCACTGGAAAAGGCACTGCGCCCCCTGGAAGAAGACCACGACGTCATCGTCGTCGACTGCCCGCCCGCCCTGGGCACAGCCATGGACGCGGCCCTGTACTACGCACGCCGCCGCGAGGGCGAGTCCACTGGTGTGTCCGGCGTCGTGATTCCCGTTCAGGCAGAAGACTCATCCGCGACCGCCTTCGCCATGCTCAACGAGCAGATCCAGGCGATGGCGGAGGACTTCGCCATGGAGATCGAGTACCTCGGCCTCGTCGTCAACCTGTACGAGTCCCGGCGCGGTTTCGTGGCTACCTCTTCGCTGGACAACTGGGAGCAGCTGGAAGAGCCGCGGCTCCTGGCAGTCGTGGGTGACCTCAAGGAGCAGCGGGAGGCGGTCCGGCAGAAGATGCCCCTCCTGGTGTATGCCCCCGACAGTGAGCAAGCACAGATGATGCGGACGATCGCCCGGAGGATCTCGTGAGCAAGCGTGACACGTTGGGTGCCTCCGCCAGCTTTGTTCGGGCGGCCGGCAGCCGGAGTACTCGGCGTCAGATCGAGGATGACGCCTTCGGCGGAGGGGTGCCCACCAGGCTGCCTCTGAACGAGATCAGCTCCAACCCCGACAACCCTCGGGAAACACTTGGAGATCTGAGCGGCCTGGTCGCCAGCCTTGCCGAGGTTGGGCAGATCCAGGCGCTCACGGTAGCGAGGATGGACGCCTTCCTCCGTGACCGGCCGAGCCGGGAGCAAGACGTCGACCCCGAAGCCAGCTACGTCGTGATCGACGGCCACCGCAGGCTGGAAGCAGCTCGCGAGGCTGGTCTGGAATCAGTCTCTGTCCACGTCAACGATGCTCTCGCCACCACCGACCGGGCACTCCTGGAAGCGGCCTGGGTCGCCAACTTCCACCGGGAAGGACTGACAGACCTGGAGGAGGCTCACGCTCTTCAAAAGCTGGTTGAGCTACACGGTTCGCAGAGCGCGGTCGGCAGGCGCATCGGAGTGAGCCAGTCATACATCTCGCAACGGCTCTCACTTTTGGCTCTCACGGAAGAGCTGCAGGCCGACTTGCAAGCCGGCGTCCGAACCGTCGCTCAGGTTCGAAGTCTGTCGAGCCTGCCTCCGGAGAAGCAACGCGAGGCGGCCGACGCCCGCGCCCAGCAGGAGGAGGAGCGCAAGCGCAAGCGCGCGGAGTCCCCTCGGCGCAGCCCTAGTCAGCCTGAACCCCGAGCTACACCTCCTGCCAAGACCTCTGGCCCTCTGGGGGACGGGCACGAAGACCGGGCATCAACTTCCAATCCGCCAGGGCCCACCCCGGATCCGGTGGTGGTGCCCGAACCACGGGCTCCACAGGCAGAAGGCTCGGCCGAGGAAATCGACTGGGCAAGCCCGGAATCCGTGGCAGCTGCGGTAACGAGCAGACTCGACGCACACGGGGTGAAGCGAGTCGCCGAACTGCTGCTGGACACCCTCTGAGGTTAAGCAGCCAAGCCCATGTGTACCGGATCTTGGCAGTCTCGGGCCCGGACCCATTACGGCGTAATAGGTCGGTGCCCGAGACCACGCTGCTGGAGACCAGGCGCTGCCTCCTATTACGCCGTAATAGGAGGCAGCCGAGTGTGGTCTGGTGAGACTGTGATCTAGAAACCCGGATCTGGTTCGACGAAGGAGACGAACGAACGCGATGCAGCTGACTCGTACGCACCGGATACTCATCGGCGTCGTAGTAGCCGGAGCTGTGGTCATCGCGGGGATCGGTTTCGCCGGTTCGTACGCTGCGGTCCGCGCGCTCGCCGTCAAGAAGGGCTTCGGCGACTTCTCCCTGGTGTTCCCGATCGGCATCGACGCCGGCATCTGCGTGCTCCTGGCGCTCGACCTCCTGCTGACCTGGATCCGGATCCCGTTCCCCCTCCTGCGCCAGACCGCGTGGCTGCTGACCGCGGCGACGATCGCCTTCAACGGTGCCGCCGCCTGGCCCGATCCGCTCGGCGTCGGCATGCATGCCGTCATCCCGGTTCTCTTCGTCGTCACCGTCGAGGCGGCCCGGCATGCCGTGGGCCGGATCGCGGACATCACGGCCGACCGGCACATGGAGGGTGTCCGCATCACCCGCTGGCTGCTGTCTCCGGTGCCCACGTTCAAGCTGTGGCGCCGGATGAAGCTGTGGGAGCTGCGGTCGTACGAGCAGGCCGTCGGTATGGAGCAGGATCGCCTCATCTACCAGGCGCGGCTGCAGGCCCGGTACGGGCGGGCGTGGCGCCGCAAGGCCCCGGTGGAGGCCCTGATGCCGCTGCGCCTGGCCCGCATCGGCGTGCCGCTCGCGCAGACCGCCTCAGCAGGACTGACCGCAGCCGGCCTGAGCCCGGTCCTGCGCTCCCGCCCCGAGCCCGCATCCGTACCCGAGCCTGTGGCTGGGCCGGAGCTGGCCCCATCGGCCGATGTGCCTGAACTGCTCCCGGTCGCAGAGCACCTTGCCGAGGACGTCGCTCCGCGAGAAGTGGAATCGTCGGCCGAGCCCGCTGCTGCAAATCCCGACGCCCGGGACGGGATTCCCGAGCCCATCCTCGTCGACCTGGCTCAGGCTGCTGCGCAGGACTTCATGGCCCTATACGGCCAGATCCCGTCCGCGGAGCAGTTCGCGGCGTACCTCGCGCGGGACCACGGCCTAACCGACCAGGACACCGGCGGCCTTCTGCCCGACGCCCTGCTGGAGCCGGTACTCGCCGAGCTCCGAGCGGCCGAACCCGAAGCGGCCATGCACAAGGCCTCCGTACCGGCGGTCGAGGAGCCGGTGACCGACGTGCCGACTGCCCCGGAACCGGCGCCGGTGTACGCGGAGCAGCTGCCCGGCGCGGGGGAGCCGCACCCCTTCTTCGGGGAACAGAGCGCCCTCCGCAGCCTGTCGGAACCGCCGGTCGAGCCAGCGCGACTGCCCGCCGGAGCGGTACCCGCGCCGACAGCGTCCGCGACGGATGCCGGCCCGACCGTACCCGCGGGCCGTTCCTTCGAGCAGCCCGTCCTCGCGGCCCCGACTGGTGCGGACAGTCAGCACTGGGTGGCTGAGGTGACCGCGTCCGGTGAGACGACCGCGCGGGTGCCGCAGCAGCAGACCGACGAGGAGCAGGTCGAGACGGACCCGATCCAGCGCGAGATCGAGCAAGTGGCCTCCTGGCTCGCCGAGGCCGAGGACACCGGCAAGCGGCTGTCCGGAGCCGAGGTCGCCCGGCGGCTGGGTGTCTCACCGAAGACCGGCCAGCGCCGCGTGCTCGATGCGCAGAAGTACCTGGAGGAGCAGCGTCGGCAGCAGGGCCGGGCGCACCTCCGCTCCGTCGGCAGCAGTTGACCGGCGTTCCGGTTAGGGCTTGGTGGCCGGTCGCCGGCCACCGTCACCGACCGGCCAGGGCAGCCGTCCGGCCGTGACCGATCGGCTCGTGACCGATCCCGGGACCGGGCCCGTGACCGATGGCCGGACCCGCCCGCTGCCGGGCCCGTGACCGAAGACCGGACCCACCCGTGACCGATGCCGGGCCCGTGACCGATGACCGATCCGGGCCCCATCGGTCACCGGTCATGACCGGTCCGCGGCCATCGGTCACCCATCCGCCACGCCCTCGCCCCCGCCTCCTGGGCAAGCCTTGGCGCCGAAGTCCCGAGGCTTGCCCACCCCCAGGGAGGCTTGCCCAGAGTTGCATGGACCGGTCACGAGGAGGCTTGCCCAACCCCCCACCAGGCTTGCCCAATCGGTCACGGGAGGCTTGCCCAGCTAGAGGGCAAGCCTCCCATCTGCGCTTTTAGGGCCGTGGGCAAGCCTTCGGGCAAGCCGGTCTGAGGAGTGTGTACGGCACGAGATCCGAAAGGAGACGTGCCGTGCACGACGCTTCGCACCCCGCCGCCGGCGGCGGGTACTTCGACCGGCTGGACGCCGACTGGGCCGCGCTGTGCGCGGACCCCGCCGTGCGCCAGGCGGTGACCGACTGGATGACCGATGGCCACCTGACCGACGACATCGCCGCCGTGACCGATTCCTGGTCCGACTCCCTGACGCCCGAGCAACTCCTCACCGCGCTCCGCCCGACGGCCGACGGCGTGACCGATCAACTGACCGACGCCGTCCTGCGGGCCCTCCTCCAGCGCGCCGCCGGCCGTGACCGATCGGCCGTCCTCGCCGGCCGCGTCATCGTCCAGGCGATGCTCCCCGCCGTCTTCCGCATCACCCGCGGCCAGGTCCGCGCGACCGGCGGCCGCACCCGTGACGCCGTCGGGCACGTGACCGTTGCCGCCCTCTACGAAGTAGCCCGCGCCGGCCGCATCCACCTCCGCCCCGGACGGCCCGCCGCCAACCTGACGCTCGACACCCTGCGGCGAGTCCTGTCCGAGCTCGCCGCCGAGCAGGGCCCGGCGGGGGAGGACCTCGCGGCCGCCGAGCAGATCGCCGACCGGGCGCCAGGCCCGTACGAGATCGCCCGCGCCCGCACCGTTCGCACGGCTGCCGCGGAAGCTGGCCTCCACACCGGTCCGGCCGACGAAGCCGAGACCGCCCCGGCTCGGGTGGAACTCCTGGAGCTCCTCCTGGATGCGATGCGCGACGGCGCTCTGTCGACCGTTGACGCGCAGGCGCTGGCCTGGCACCACATCAGCGGTGGCATCCCGGACGCCGAGGCCGCCGCCCGCGCCGGGACCACTGCCGGCGCGTGGCAGCGCCGGCGTTCGCGGGCCCTGGCCCGCCTCACAGCATCCCTCCAGCCCGAGGCCGCGGCATGAACCGGACCACCGCCCCGGCTACCGTCCGCTCCCCCCTTTGGAGATGCGTCTTGACCACACCCGCCGCCGCGACGTCGCTGGACGCGGACGAGGAGCGCGTCACCCGCGCCCAGCGTCTGCTCGTCCACCTCGGCGCCGCCCTCGTCGCCCGTCCCTTCGATACCAGCACCCACGAGAAGCTCCGCGCCTTCCTCGACGAGGAGGCCGAGCCCGTCCTCGCCTCGCTCGCCGCGCTGAGTCGCCGACCCGAAGCGGAACTCCGCAGCCGGATCGCCGAGCTGGCCGGCCACACCCTGCGCTCAGCCGGAGGCACGGCATGAGCCCCATCCTCACCGGCCGCCGCAAGCCAGCCACACCGGCCGACCCACAGACGCCGGCTGTCCAGGAGACCGCGGCCGGATGGGTCGGCGGATGGTCAACCGGCGCACAGGCCAACTCCGCGGCGCTGCTGCGCTGGATCGTCTGGGGTCTGATCGCCCTCGGCCCCCTGCTGGGCGCGCTCGCCTACCTCTCGGTGCCCACGACGTCCGCGGCCCCGGCGCCGAAGACTGCACCGCCCGCACCGACTGCGAGCGGCGGCCAGGGCGCGGCCGGCTTCGCCACCCTCTTCGTTGCCGCCTACCTGTCCGCTGGCCGCAGCGACGAGTCCAAGCTCGCCGCCTACTACCCGCCGGCCGCCAGCATGCAGCTCGACGGAGTCTCCGGCCAGCACCGGGGCGAGCAGCTGACCGTCGTCCGGCTGCGCCAGACCGACACCTCCGTCTGGGCGGTCACGATCGCAGCCCGCGTCACCGGCGCGCAGCCGTCGCCGGCGCCGTCCACACAACCGGGCGCCTCCCCGTCTCAGTCGGCTGACGCGGTGCGCTACTTCCAGGTGCCCGTGGCCACGGCGCCCGGCGCCGGGGGAGCGACCGCGTACACCGCGCTCGCGCTGCCAGCCGAGGTCGCCGCTCCCGAGCGGGCCAAGACCCCTGAGCTGGTCTACGGCGCGATGCGCCCGGCGCTGCCGACCGACCCGCGGACCCAGGCCGTCACCAGCTTCCTGACCGCCTATCTCACCCGTGCCGGCGCTGAGCTCGACCGCTACCTCGCCCCCGGGACCCGCCTTTCCGCGCCGTCCCCGGCCCCGTACTCGGGCATCGCGGTGGACCAGCTTGCCGTCGAGGGTGAAACCGGCGGCGAACCTGTCGTCTCCGTTCCCGGTGATGGCGCCACCCTGCGCCTGCTCGTCACGCTGCGCGCCACCGGCCGCGACGGGGTGCGGCTCCCCCTCGCCTACGCCCTCACCCTCAAGGCGCGAGCCGGCCGCTGGGAGATCGCCGGCCTCGATGGCGCGCCGGCCGTCGCCGCATCGCATCCGACCTCGACCGCTCCCGGCTCTCCGAGCCCGGCGGCGTCCACCCCCACCTCTTAGAAGGAGCACCGCCGTGCCTCACACCATCACCCTGGCCGCCGGCTGGATCCAGACCGGCACCGGAATCGGCACCGACCTCAAGGGCCTGATCTTCGACGTGGCGATCCCGGTCTTGTGCGGCATGTTCGTCCTGGTCGTCGGCTGGAAGACGAAGGCCCCCGGCCCGACGATCATGGCCGTCATCTTCGCGGCGATCGTCTGGGGCCTGTCCGCCAACATGGCCGCCCTCAAGAACAAGACCAACGAGGACATCGTCCAGTACCAGAGCGGCCCCAACGCCGCACGGAGTGACCAGTGAGCGACGCCGCTGTGGGCGGCGGCGAGTCGGACTTCGAGCTGATCGGTCGCTGCTACACCAAGGCCCGGCGCGCACCACTGGTCCATGGGGTGATCCGGGACGTCAACGGCGGCCGCGGGATCCGGCTGCCCGGCGGCCCCTACACCCTCACCCAGCTGGCCGGGATCGTCTCCACCGTCGTGGCCCTGATCCTGACCCGCCCGGTGTGGGGCGGACACGGCTGGCTCGACGTCGCAGCCCTCCTCGTCCTGCCCGCCGTGGTGGCGTTCGTGCTGCGCCACCTCCACATCGACGGCCGCAACCCCGCGGCCGCCCTGCTGAGCATCGCCCTGATGCTGGCCGCGCCCCGGCGCGGCCAGCTCCGCGGCCGCACCTACCGGCCGGCCCGCCCCACCCGCGGCGACACCCGCATCCACCTGCCCGCCGACGAACAGGCCGCCGAAGCAACTGCCCGGGCGATCACCGAGACCCCCGCCCCGGAGCGCCGGCCGCCCCCGGCCCGGCCCCAGCCCGCGGCACCCGCCGCCGCATCACCGGCACCCAAGGGGTCTTCGGCGCCCGCCGCGCCGGTGGCCTCGGGCGTGCAGGCCCTGCTCGCCCGACGCGCCCCCACCACTCGTACCTGATTGGAGAACTGACGATGCGCCTGCCGATCCGGCACGTCCAGCAGAACCTCATCTTCACCACCCACGGCACCGTCTGGGCCGTCTGGCGCGTCGCCGCGACCAACTACTCCCACGCCCCGGCCGCCGTGAAGAAGCGCCGTCTCAAGGCCCTGGAGGGCCTGTTCAAGGCGATGACCGGCGAGCCAATGCTCATGAGCCTGTGCCCGCAGATCGACCCAACCGCCGTGGTCCGCGCCATGGTCGACGACATCGACCTGCAGCGCGCGCCCCGCTACGAGAGCCTCGGGCACGCGGTCCTGGACCAGCTGGAAACCATGGAGCTGACGGGCCGCACCGACTGGCTCGCGCTCCCCCTGCCCCCGCTGTCGCAGAAGGACGCGGTGATGTCCGCGTTCCGGGCGGCGCGGGCGGAAGTCTCCCTGCAGCTCGGGCTGATGCCTGCGGTCGTCACCGACGCGGAGGTGCGCCGGCGCCTGGAGCAGGCCCAGCGGATCCAGGCCCAGTGGCCGACCGGCGTCTCGATGCGCCCTGCCTCCGAGGCGGAGATCCTGTGGATCTACGGCCACTCCGCGCGCCGCGGGCTCGCCGAACCCTTCCTCCCGGACGGCACCGAGACCCCGGTCCGCGGCCGCGGCCGGAACATCGCGGCGCTGGGGGAGATCCTCATCGGCGAGGGCGGAGCCGACTTCAACACCGGCCCCACGCTGCCGGCCAACCCGTTCACACGGCGCTTCCTCCAGGTCTCCAGCGAGTGGGGCGACTCCTACCAAGCGCTCCTGGCGTTGAGCGAGATGCCCGAGGCGTTCGCCCTCCCGGGCGCGGCCTACCTTCAGCAGCTCGACGACCTGGCCTACCCCGTCGACTGGACCGCGCGTCTGGTCATCGTCCCCGGCTCGAAGGCCGAGCCGAAGGTCCGCAAGCGCGCCCGTCACCTCAAGGCGCAGGCCGCCGAGTACGAGGGCGACCCGGCCGGCCCGCCCGCGGCCGTCGCCCGTAACCAGGCCGACAACGAGGAGTACCACGAGAGGTTGACGGCGAACCGGCGCGAGGTCGAGATCCGCGCCATGGTCACCCTCGCCGTGTGGGGCAACAGCCCCGACGACGCCATGGACCGCGCCGCAGCCCTCGCCTCCGATTTCGGCTCCACCGACTACACCTTCTCCCGTCCCGCCGGCGAACAGGCCAGCCTGTGGCAGGCGATGCTGCCCGGCTGCCGCACTCCCCGTGTCATGGCCGGCTACGCGCAGATCCTCCTCGCGCGGGACTTCGCGATGGCCATGCCGTGGTGCGGCTCCCAGCTCGGCGACGAGCGCGGCGGCCTCTACGGCCTCCAGGTCGCCTCCGGCGGCGCCCGCCCCGTCCTGATCGACCCTGCCCGCGGCCCCCGCGAGAACGCGAGCGCGTCGATGGCGTGGCTCGGCGAGCTCGGCGCCGGCAAGTCCGTCGGCATGAAGAGCGCCGTCTACAACGTCCTGGCCCGAGGCCACCAGCTCGGCCGGCCCGGCAGCCGCGGCCGCGCCGTCATCGTCGACCGCACCACAGACCAGGAATGGGCCCGGTTCGCGAAGGCCTGCCCTGGCACCACCCAGCTGATCCGCATCGACCACACCGCCGAGGTCTCCCTTGACCCGCTGCGCCTTTACAGGGAGAGCAGCCCTGAGGTCGCGGCCCGCTTCACCGAGTCCTTCCTTACCCTGCTGCTCGGGGTGCGGCCGATGGACCTCGAAGGCGTCGCCCTGTCCGAGGCGGTCCAGGCGGTTCTGGCCCGGCCTGAGCCGTCGATGCGCGCCCTGATGGAGGAGCTCACCGCACGCGGCGCCGGGGACGCGGCCGCTCACGGCCTGGCCCGCAAGCTCGCCTCGGTCGCCCGAAAGGACCTGGCGAGGGTCGTCTTCGACGAGACGCTGCCGGTCGTCGACACCCACCGCGCGGACTCCGTCGTCTTCCTGGTGTCCTCGCTCGCCCTGCCGAAGAAGTCAGAGCTCGCGAGCGAGCACCGGATCCAGCGCCTGGAGTTCGAGAAGGTCCTGGGCCGGGCGCTGATGTACCTGATTGCCGCGGTCTCCCGTGAGACTGCGATGCGCTCGCGGGACGAGTTCGCGGTCACGGTCTTCGACGAGTGCTGGTGGCTCACCTCCAGCGACGAGGGCCTGGAGCTGCTGCTGGAGCTGCTGCGCGACGGCCGCAAGCGCAACGCAGCCGCGTACGTCGGCAGCCACGACGCCGACGACATCGGCTCGGCCGACAGCGAGAAGGGCGCGATCGTCCGCGGCCTCATCCCGCACCGGTTCGTCTTCCGGCAGACCAGCCGCACGCTGGCCGCGCGCAGTCTCGACTTCCTCGGAGTGGACGCCACCGACACCGACCTGCTCGACCTGGTCACCGGTGGCCTCTCACCGCTGGGCCTGCCTGAGAACCAGCGCCGGGCCCGCGCGGGGGAGTGCCTCTACCGGGACCTGGCCGGCCGCATCGGCCTCATGCGGGTCCTTATCCCCATGGACCGTGCGATCGAGCGCGTCATCCACACCACCCCGACCACCGAGCAGGCAGCAGCATGAGGACCTGCCACTCCCTGTGGGCCCGGCTGCGCCTGCTCGGCGCAATCCGGCTCCGCAGCGCTCTCGTGCTCGCGGCGCTCGCCGCCACCGCCTTCACCATGCTCACCTCACTGCCGGCTCTCGCCGAGCCGAGCCCGTCCGCGTCCCCAACTCCCACCAGCCCGCCCCCGGTCAGCCCACTCACCCCGGCAACACCCGGTACGCGTACGCCCACCCCCGAAGAGCTCGCGGAAATCGAGAAGATGCTCGGCGAGCTCAACATGCGGCTCTCCGACGCCATGCAGGAGGCTGCCCTCAAGGCCGAGGAGGAGAGGCTACGCAAGCTGCTGCCCGACGAGGGCGGTGTCCTCGCTGTCTTCAACGTCACCGACTCGGGGAACCTGCCGATCTCGGCCTACACCGTCAAGTCCGACACTGGCGGCCTGACCGACTGGGACCTCGGCATCGAGAATCTGATCACGGAACTCTGTTTCATGATCACCAAGTGGGTCATCGCGTTCTGCTGCTGGCTCATCGCCTGGGCACTCAGCTTCGGCCTCGCCAAGCTCCTCCTGGCACCCATCCTGTCCGTCGCCAACAGCCTGCACGTTCAAGTCATCATTCAGATGGGGCTGCCCGGCCTGTTCCTGTCGGTGTGCGCACTGCTCACCGTCATCCGGATCTTCTTCGGGGACCGGGCCAAGGGGGTGGGCGACGCGGCGCTGTCCATCCTGATCGCCGCGCTCACCGCCACCTTGCTCTCCTCGCCCCCGCAGATGCTGCTGGGGGAACAGGACGGTGCCATCGCTGCCGCCCGCGGTTTGGCCCTCGAAGTTGCCGACATCATCCTCGACGCCAATCCCGGCGAGAAGGAGAAGCTCCCCGATGACGAGGACTCGGCCAGCAGCCGCGCGCTCTCCCGCCCCCTGACGAACGCCCTGACCGATTCCTTCATCGTGAAGCCCGCCATGCTGCTCCAATACGGCCGGGTCTTCGAGGGCGACTGCGCGAAGAAGTACTCCGGCACGAAGATCTCGCAGCTCGCATTCGATCGGGCGGTGACCCAGCAGACGGATCGGCTGAAGAAGCTCAACAGCTACCGGTACTACTTCGACCCGTCCAACGCCGCCATCGCCGACTGGACGATGCCCCTCGCCAAGCAGTGGGCACTCGATCACTTCGGCAACCCGCCCATGGACGCCTTCGAGAAGGAGTGCGTCACGGGTGACGTGAACGCCGCCAAGCGGGCTTCGATGGATAAGGTCGGCGGCGCGATCTTCCTCCTCGTCGCCGCCCTGATCGTCGCGGTGCTGATCACCGGTCTCGCCGGCAGCTTCCTCGTCGCGCAGTGCCGGATTGCCTGGGACGCCGTACGAGGCGAACCCGCCCTCGTGGCCGGCCTGATGCCCGGCGCCGGCCGCGCCTACCTGTGGGACTGGGCGGCATCGGTCCTGCACTCACTCGGCCAGCTCCTCGCCTCCATCGTCGGCCTCGCCGTCCTCATCCTGATCATCCAGGCCGTCCTCGACCCCGTACAGCAGGACTGGGGCAATGAACTGACCCTGCGCTTCCTCGCGGTGGACATCGTGTGCATCGGCGCGATCAAGAAGCGCAAAGCCCTCACCGTCCGGTCGAAGCAGGTCGCGGCGAACTTCCGCGCCAAGATGTCCTCCGCCCGGATCGGCGGGACCAACGGCAGCGCCTTCACCCCGTCCTCCACCCCGGTGGCGAGGAACCAGAGCGTCGCCCGCAAGGTCACCAGTGCAGCCGCCCGGACCGCGATGGTGGGCGCAGTCCTCGCCTCGGGCAATCCGATGGCCGCCCTCGGCTACGCCACATCGTCCAGCGTGAGCACGGTCGCCCTGATGAACCGGATTCAGTCGGCCAGTAGGGGCCGCGGCACCCGGCCGGCCCGGCCCGCAGGCCACCAACCCCAACCCCAACCTGGCAACGCCAGCAACCCGGGCCCGACACCCCCCGTACCGCCGCAGCGCGACCAGCCGCCGAACCCGTCGGCGCAACCGCCCGGCGCATCCGCTAGTCCGGGGCCCCAACTGCCGGGAGACCCGGCGCAGAACCCGGCCAACAGCAGCAGCCGGGCGACCGCTACGCCGAAGCAGGCCAGCCCGCCGGCTGCGCCCACGGCAGAGCGGCGGCACCGGCCACGTCACCCGGTGCCGGTTCAGCGGGCCGCCTCATCACGCCAGCAGCAGCTCCGGCAGCGCCTGGACCGCGGCGCCTCGGGCCAGCCCGTCACACGTCGCGTCACCGCCGCGCCCCAGTCCCGGCCAAGTGACACCTCTCTCAGCCGTAACGAGCAGTGGGAGCTGAACCGCCGTCGCCGCCAGCAGGGCCGTTCATGAAGAAGTCAATTAAGCGGTGGCTGGCTGGCGTCGCCGGGCTGCTCGGCCTCGCGTTGGTCCTGCTCGCCGCGATCGCCGCCCACGTCGCCGGCCTTGGCCAGAGCGAGGCCGAGGCCGCGGCGGCCTCGGCACGCTGCCCCGGTGCCAGCCAGGCCGGCCTCGACCCGAACACCGCCGACATCGCCCGCAAGGTCACGGCGATGCTGGCCGGCAGCGGCGACGTCAGCGTTCCCGGGCTATCCGATCCCAAGGAACAGATTCCCAACGCCAAGGTCATCGTCGCGACCGGCATCCAGAAGCGGGTGCCTGCCCGCGGACAGGTCATCGCACTCGCCACCGCCCTCCAGGAGTCCACATTGATCAACCTCGACCACGGTGACCGTGACTCCCTCGGCCTGTTCCAGCAGCGACCCTCTCAGGGGTGGGGAACCCGAGAGCAGATCATGGATCCCGTCTACTCGTCCGGCAAGTTTTACGACGGGCTGGTGAAGATAAAGGACTGGGAGCAGATGCCCGTCACGGTAGCCGCGCAGAAAGTCCAGGCCAGCGCCTTCCCCGATGCGTACGCCAAGCACGAGCCCCTCGCGACCGCCCTCCAGCAGGCCATCGCCCCCACGCTCGGCGCAGCGCCCGCCGGTCCCATGCCGGTACAGGCCGGGCTCGGCGGGGCAGGCTGTGCCAGCCCGGCCGGCAACGTGGACTTCGGCCAGATCCCACCCGGCACCGTGCCGGAGGGCTACCAGATCCCCGCCACCGCACCGATGCAGGTGCAGACCGCGATCCGCTGGGCCCTCGGCCAACTCGGCACCCCCTATCAATGGGGCGGCAGCTGCACCAACCCCCACGGCAGCAACCCTGCCGAGCGATGCGACTGCTCCTCACTGACACAGCGCGCGTACGGCGTGGCCGGCAAGGAGATCACCCGCACCACCTACACCCAGATCAACGACGGGCGCGCTGTGCCCACGAACGCGATCCAGCCGGGCGACCTGCTCTTCGCCGTCGGCTCTGCCTCCGCCCCAGAACACGTGGCCCTCTCGATCGGCTACGGATACGTCGTCCACGCACCAAAGCCAGGGCGTGTCGTGGAAGTCACCAAGCAGGCCAACCTCGGCCCGATTCTGGTCGTTCGGCGCATCGTCGGCTGATTCCCAACACTCAGATGACATGTCATAACAGCTTGCTACTGTCCAGGCGAAGATCAACGCAGCCCCGGGGAGGGCAAGAAGATGCGCACGGCACACGCAATGACCGCAGCAACTCTGCTGGCGTTACTGGCCACAGGCTGCTCCAGTGGTGCTGACACCGCGGGGAACAAGCCGCCAGGATGGTTCGGTGACACCAAAACCACCGCGCCGCTCACGAAGTTGAGCGTGCCGCCCTCCTTTGATGCCACGCAGGGATGGGACGAGGTGCTCTCGTGGGTACCGCAGTCCGTGATGACGCTGCCAGTGACGGTGGTACCTCGGTCTCAGACCGTCGCGTTCATGCAAGCGTCGTCCGCCGGCTATACCGTCTCCGCTCGCGAGAGCAACGGCAAGCTGGCCTGGCGGTCTGCTCCCTGGTCGGCACCGACCCCGGTAGCCGAAGCCCAGACAGCCTCCAGCGGGCCGGCAGAGATCCCGGACTTGACGGGCGTGGAGATCGATGGCCGTGGATACGTGGTGGCCTACGCCCACGGCGTGCGTGGCAAGGATCAGCTGCACGAGGGCGCCGAGATTGTGCGCCTCGCGATTTTCCCGGCGGACGCGAAGGGGGAATCGGTCAAGCCCCTGCGGGAAGTCGACGTGCCTGTGTCGGCCGACCCTGGCGAGATCCACGTCCAGGCAATGGGCGGTCGGCTGCTCGTTGCCTGGGGGGAAAGTGGGTTCTTTCCGAACCGGGGAGCGACCGTGGACATGACCACCGGAGAAGTGGCGGTCCAGCAGGATGCCGACCGGCTACTTACCCAGTGCAGGACCGCCCCTATGTGCAATACCAGCCGCGTCGTCGCCGCCACGCCGGACGGCCCTCTCGTCGCGATGGGCGGAGGAGGCTTCGGCATCCCCGGACGCTACTTCAGCGACACCCTGACCCCCACGGGCATCAACCCCAAGTCAGGCTTTCTGGGCTTTTGGAACGGCACCGTCTACGGCGTCTCGGCCGGATACGCCCTCATCAGCTGGCAAGCGGCGTCGGCCGGAGACACCCCCGTGTGGTCAGTCCACGACCTGCACACCGGAGCGCCTCAGGCCCGACTGGTCTGCGGCCAGGAGATCGCCAAAAGCGACAAACCCAGCCGCGACTACCCGGTGGTCTCTTCTCCCCGCGGCCAGTACCTGGCCGCGGGGTCCGTGGCCTTCGACCTCAAGAACAAGCGGGGCATCTGCTGGCAGGGTGATGGCAACCGCAAGACGATCTTGGTGGCTTCGATCCAGGACAACGGCACCGCGTACGGGGGAGTGCCCGACGCCTCGGAGGGCGGCACAAACGTGGTCGCCCAACTGGACTTGAGCACCCCCAGCGGCAATGCGAAACCCCTTGAGGCCGGGACGGAGGTCCCCTACGCCCACTCCGCAGACGGGGCGGGCGTGTTCCTCACCCTCAACAGTGACAAGCATGTCCTCGTGGCCGTACGCAAGCCAGCCCGCCCCTGAATGGCTCCGCCGGACCTCAGCTGCCTGGCCACCACCCGATGTGCCCGTTCTCCACCACCTCGGCGTCGTGAATGAACGCCCAGGAGGTCGGCAGGTAGGCGTCGTCACGACCGCGGATGACCCTTGCCTCCGGCCGCTGGGCCGGAGGATCGTTGAGATAGGCATCGATCACCGCGTTCGGGATGCCCCTGCCGAGACGACGCCTGCGCTCGTAGGCGGGCAACTCGTTCAGATTGCACGAACGACACAGAAGCCCACGGACGCAGCAGCGGTTACTGGAGCCCTTCATGCCGCAGCAGTGGTGATCGTGATCGATCTGCCAGGGTCGCCGTCTGACATGAGGGATGCCCCCGTCGCAGGGCTCCTCATTGTCACCGCAGAGGGCGCATCGAAAGTCCTGCGCGCGCCAGATGGCGTTGTAGCGGGCGATGGTGAGCCCGTACATCGCGATGCTCCGACGCAGCCGATAGCACGGCTGGCACTCACGGCCGCGGCGAAGACGGGCTGCCCATTCACCACAGCGGTCGCAGAAGTCACCGTCACCTTCGAGTTCGATCCGCGTCATGGCCTTCACGATGTCGTCCGGCGAAAGCATGGCGGAAGCCTAGAGCCCGCTACTGACAGCCGACAGCGGTTTCCTTTTCAGCGAAGGTAGACGACGGCGGTGCGCTTACCAGGCCGACTATGTTCGTTGGCAAGGGCCTTGGGACGGGCAGGCTGACACCGCAGTAACCAGAGACGAGCTGGCACCCGGCCGTGAAGATCAAGATCCACGGGGAGTGCTAGGCAGAAACCGGTCCGGCGTTGACACCTGAGATGCGGCCAGCAGAGTCGAAGGAGACCACCGCGGCGCCCCCGCTGGGCAGAGACGCGGTGATCTGGTCGGCGGCCTCCTGCACTGGGACGCCGTGCAGGGCGAACCAGCCGTTGACGACCAGCCGCGGTGAGCGTGCGAAAAGCTGTGCGCCAGTGAGCAGATGGCGCGGCATAGCGACCGGGTCTAGCCGCGCGGGCTGGAGTTGCGGATCTTGCGGCACGAAGTAGACCCGGGTCTGCGGACCGGCCTCCTGGCCGATGTAGCCGGGCGCGCCGAGTACTGCCATGCCGAGGAAGGCCAGCGCCTCGGCGGCACGGCGCGGATCAGCGAATCGGGCTAGCGCCACGCCCTCCTGCTGCAACTCCACGATGCCGTGACGGCGGCCGAACTCGGGTATTCGCGCGCTGGCTGCAGCCACTTTGCTGCCGCGCAGCCCCGGGTTGGCCCAACCCCACAGCCAGGTCTGCTCGGCCAGGTCGTAGCTGCCCAGCAGCCCGACTCGAAGGCTTCGGCCGCCGGACTCGTAGCGGCACTGGTCCAGATCTGCCGTCCACGGCCCAGACGGGAAGGCCCGGTCGATCATTTCCAGCTGTTGTACGCCCCAGGCCGCGTGGTACTCGGCGGCGTGCAGGAAGGCGTCGGAGAAGGCCGTGGTCATCGGGGCAGCTTAGCCCCAGCCGTCTGACGGCCCTCAGCGGCCTCAACCCTGATCAGCACAGCGAGGCATTCACAGTGATCACGATGTAGGGCTGCCAGTACTAGGCGTGCTCGGGGACTCAGAGTCATGTCACCTCGTGTCGCGCCTGGGCTACCTGGCTGCCTCGGCCGGAAGCCTGCTTACGGTCACGCTGAGAAGGATGCGTGTGTGGAGCGTCCGGCGGGGGGTGCTCGGCGGCAGCCTCGCGGGCGCCTCTGGCGTGTTCGCTGTCAAAAACGTCCGATTGAGTGCCAACGGACAAGCGGCTCGATGCCGACCGCACCCTGACGCAAAGAAAAGGCAAAGCATCCGGGTGTGCTGTCTGGACTAACCGCCGATTCCTACTTGGTCCAGGTGAAGGGCTTCTTCTTCCCGACCTGGAGGCATCGTGCAGCACATCGCCCCGCCCTGTGCGACTCAGGGCTGGCCGACATGAACATCCCCAGTGTGCAGGTCGATGAACTCCGCGCCCAGCTCCAGGCCGTCCTGAGCGCCGCCGCGCCGTACCTCGTCGCCCTCGGCGTCATCGGGGCGGCGGTGTGGGTGTGGTGGACGATCCGGCGCGCGGCGCTCGTCCGGGAGGCGCTCGCCGACCGAGTCCAGGCCGAGGTCATCCCGACCGCCACTTTCGACCCCGGCGAAGGGGAAGTCGGACGCTGGGCCCGCCAGCTCAGCCGCGTCCACCACGCTGCCGACGGCGTCCCGGCCCGCGGCTCCGCGGTGCGCCTGCGCTACACCGCCGAGGCAGGGAAGATGCGCTGCTACATCGAGGGCCCGGCGGCCGCAGCCGCCGTCCTGAACATGCCCGGCTTCGCCGAGGTCGAAGTCCGCACCCAGCACGGCCAGGCCGACATCCACCCCGTCCACTTCACCGGCCCGGGAGGAACTCCGTGACCGCCGTCATCTCCCTCGGCAAGCCGGCACAGGCAGCCGCCCCGGCGAGCGCCCGCCGGTACGTGCAGCGCACCGAACTCGCCCTGGGCCTGCCCGACTACAAGGCCCTTGCCTCCCTCGGCCTGAGCCCCGACCCGCTCCAGCAGTTGGCCGCGGCCATGGCCTCCGTGCGCACCGAGGACGGGGAGAAGGCCGAGGCGGTCTTCGACCTGGTCCCGGTCTCCGAGCGGCGCCTGGTCCGCCGACGCCGGCGCCTGATGGCCCGGGCCGCCCGACGGGGCCCGTCCGCGTACGGCGAGCGCCTCACTGTAGGCCTCGGCGGAGGCGGTTTCTGGGGTTCGGCGACCTCCGCCTGGTCCGGCGGTGCCGGCGCTTCCAACCGATCCGATCGGATCCCGCGGCAGACCGACCTGCGCGACGGCGTCGGCAAGCTCGAACCGAGCGCGGGCGCGGTGTTCGCCGTGCAGATCCTGCTGCGCACCGAGGCCGCTCACCCGCAGCTGGCTCTGGCCCGGATGCACCAGCTGATCGCCGCTCTGTCGATGACCTCGGGGGAGAACTACCTCAAGGCCCATCGGCCGCGGAAGTGGGCGATCGGCCGGTTCGAGCGCCGGTTCGCCACTGGGGAGTTCGCACCTCGTCGCCGGCAGTGGCTGACTGTGCCCGAGCTTGCGGGCTGGCTGAAGCCGCCCACGGTGAAGTGCACCGCCTCCAGCGTGGTCCGCTCCGGTGGCCTGGTCCCGCCGGCCCCCGCCGACCTTCCCGTCTACACCGGGCAGCACGACCTGATTCCGCTCGGCGCCGTGGTCTATCCCGACGGCCGCGAGCGGATCGCTGGCGCCCGCGTCCAGGACCTCCTCTTCGGCCTCCAGCTCGGCAAGTCCGGCCACGGCAAGACTGAAGAAGCCCTCGTGCAGTGCATCGCGATGGCCCACTCGGGCTACGGCTGCTGGTTCCTCGACCCGCACGGCGAGGGCTGGGCCCGGGCCAAGCCCTACCTCGCGCACCCGGAGATTCTCGACCGGCTCTGGGAGATCAACCTCGCCAAGGCCGACCCGGACCAGCCCGTCGTCTCCTGGAACCCCCTGTCGATGGAGGGTCGCACCCTTTCCGACGTCCAGGACATCGTCCGCTCCGTCACCGAGGGCATCGCCGCGGCGCAGGACTGGGGCGACAACGCGCCCCGCGCCCGGACCATCCTCGCCCGCGCCTCCCAGGCGCTGGCCCTGCTAAACCTCAAGGCCGTCCAGGCCGGGCACCCCGAGGCGCAGTGCACCCTCTTCCAGCTGCGCACCTGGCTCACCGACGAGGACTGGCGCGAGAGGCTCCTGCGCAAGCTCCCGGACCGCGTCCGCGCGTACTGGGAGACCACGTTCCCCAAGCTGGGCCCCGACGCGGTGCCGACCGTCACCTACGCAATCGACCGCCTCGACACCAGCCAGAGCCTCCAGGGCTTCTTCGGCAGCCCCCGCTCCGCGTACGACGTCCGCCACGCCATGGACACCGGCAAGGTCGTCTTCGTCTGCCCGTCCGGCAGCGAAAGCGACGCCCTGGTCAGCTGCCTACTGATCCACGACCTGCACCGCGCCGGCCTCTCCCGGCAGGACACCCCGCGCGAGCAGCGGAAGACCTTCTGGGCCTGGGGTGACGAGCTCACCGCGCTCGACAGCAGCAGCAAGGGCTTCCTCGCCGCCATCGCCGAGCAGCTGCGCAAGTACGAGGTCCGCTTCATCGGCATGACACAGATGGCACTCCGGCTCTCCGCCATCACCCGCCAGGCCCTCCTGCAAAACCAGAGCTGGCTGAGCACCTGCGCCGCGGACTACGACGAGGCGGCCTTCGTCGCCAAGAGGTGGAACGGCCACATCAGCCCGGAGACCATCACCGAACTCCCGAAGTACCACTACGTGATGTCCGTCAACCTCAACGGCGCCCGAACCACGCCCTTCCGGGTCCGCGGCCTGCCCGTGGACGAGATCTTCGCGCACTACGACAACCCGGCCGGCATCCCCGCCCTCGACCAAGCGATCGACACCAACCTCAACCGCCGCCCCCTCGGTGACATCCTCGCCGACCTGGAAGAGCTCGACCCCGTCGTCCTCGCCCACCACACCGGCCGGCGCCCCGGCGGCCCGAGCGCTGGCGACCCCACCAGCGTCATCGACTAGAAGAAGGGGAGCACCCCATGCCATACCCGCACTCCGCCCCCACCGGGCTGGGCCAGGTCGCCCAGCAGGCCGCCCAGGTCCTCTACCAGCACCGTCTCGTCTCCACGATGCAGCTTCACCGGCTCATCACCCCGCACCACACCCGCTCCGAGTTCCTGCGCCGCCAGCTTCATACCCTGCGCCAGGCCGGCTTCGCCGAGGCCGTGGGCCGACGCAGCGCCGGCCAGACGCAACTGCTGTGGTGGCTGACGGAGAAGGGGGCACAGTCCGTCGAGGCCGTGGGCCTGCTCCAGCCACGCGCGTACCGGATGAGCCAGGAGGCCGCGCTCGGCCCGCTCCAGGAGCACACCCTCGCGGTCGTCGAGACCGGAGCGGCGTTCGTCGAGCACGCGAGCAGCCTCGGCCATGAGTGCGGTCCCCTGGACTGGTCGCCCGAGATCGCCCACTACTACCGTGACGAAGCCCGACCCGGGGAGGAGCTGTGCCTCGTCCCGGACGCCGTCCTCAACTACGTCCACACCCAGGGCAAGCAGCGCACCCTGCTCACGTTCTTCGTGGAGGTCGACCGCACCCAGATGACGATCGCCCGCCTCGCGCAGAAACTGCACGCGTACGCCGCCTACCACGAGTACGCGCCTCAGCCCCAGACGGCCAAGGGAACCCGCGGGCCCCGGCGCCAGGCCGCGATGCCGGCCTGGCGTTACCGGTACCCGGCTTTCCCCCGGCTCCTGCTCGTGCTGACGGGAGCCTCCGAGGACCGCCTCGCTCGCCGGATCGCTGACCTGCGCAGTCTCGCCATCAGCGACCCCGCGCTCGCCTCTACTGCGCTGCGGGCCGGCATCACCACTCTCGACCAACTCCGCACCCGCGGCCCTTTCCAACCGGTCTTCACACCAGTCCTCGGCTCGGCCGAACCCGTAGATGCTTGGCTCCGTAGTGGGCTCGCCAACGTGGCCTGAGTCAGATAGACGCGGCCACCGGCCGTTTGCTGGCAGACCGGTTGCGAAAAGACTGAGTCTGAGTACCCCGCAAGCGCCGTCACGTACAACAAAGTTGCTACGCACAACGAGCGGTGAATCTTGTAATCGGCAGAGTGCGGACCGTGAATCCCAGGGGCCAGCCCCTGGACCCCGCCAGCGCCTGGCCGCGCTGGACCGGCCTTGGCATGGGGGGCTGCTCGCCCCCCAGACCCCCTCGCCAGGCGCTTGGGCGCCCTGGACCCGCGCCCCCTCGCCCCCTGCCCCGGCTCCCTGACGGTCGCCGGTGCACCCCTCGGGCGCTGGGCGCCCTCACTGGGGACGAGGGCCGCAAAAGGGGTGGCTGATGATCGAGCCAACTGAGGTGGGGCAAGCCATTGCCGGTATACGACAGCAGGTGGAAGGCCGTACAGGAGCGTTGGTTGAGGTATGTGGAGGAGCGGAGAGAGTGAAGTGTGGCTTCGGAGCCGGTCGAGGACTGGACTGAGGCTGAGCGGGCCCTCACCGTGGCCCTCTTTAGTAAGAGAGCGGCAAGTTTGTAGGCCTCTGACCTGCTGCTTCTTGGTGGAACGCGAGCCTGGCGGACACACTTGCGGGTCGAATGTGTTAAGCCAGCCATGACACTTGACCTCAAAACTTAACCTGCCGGAAAGTTTGGGGAGTCGGCCAGTGATGTGAAGAACACGCAGGTCACGCGTACGCGCGGACCTCAATAGCCCTCGGCCGGAGGGCAAGAAGGAGCGGACCGAAGCCAGCATGTGTGTTCCGCAGACTTGCGAAACTTAACCTGTCGGAAAGTTTCAGCCCTAACTCATATCAAAAATTTCCCTTATGGAAAGTTCCGCGATTGGCTGTCAGCGCCCTCACGAAAACCCCTGCGTCCCAGCCCTGAAACTTAACTTCACGGAAAGTTTTGACCAGGTGCGGCGGCCCGTAACTTTCCTTGACGGAAAGTTACGGGCCGCTGGCGCTAGGCACGACAAGCAACTTGCATGGACGACGCGCCGTCAAAACTTAAGCTGACGGAAACTTTTGGGATAGGCTCCCCCCTGCCTGAACAGCGGAGGAGGCTCAGTGACGCCTGAACCGCCGGCGCGAGCACAGCGCCGGCCCAACCACACGACACCGCCCGATGCGCCCAAGAACGGCGATGACGTTCTCGATGACATCGTCAGCTTGTTGGCCGGCCACATCGGGCAGCCGACGAACGTCGCCCCACCATCGGCTCGGCGAAGCACATCCCGTGGGGGACCACGGGTCCAGATCAGCATCGACTACAGCGGCAACGATCCTCGCAGCATCCACAACATGGCTGGCGAGGATGGCTACAGCATTACCTCCAACTGGTTCGCCCAGTGGATGGCCAAGCTGCTCGTGGCCGGAGTCCTCTCCCGATCCCAGGCCGCAGTCTTTCTGTACGTCGCCGGTGGCCAGAAGAAGGGCACCGGGATCACCTCGTACACCCAGCAACAGATCACCGACGGCCTCAACGGGTTGCTGGACGACGTACCTGGCGCGAAGAAAATCACACGCCCGACCGTCAATAAGGCTGTCAAGACCCTCATGGAGTGGGGCTGGCTCGAAAGTGCTGGATACGGCCGCATCCGACTGAACGTCACCCTCTGGTTCACTGGCAACAGTGGCGAACAGAAGAACGTCCTAGAGGAGATCGCTTCCGACCACGGGAACGAGCCCGAAGCTTTCCCTCACAAGGTCGGCCCCAAGTGTCTGCCCGGCCAGCAGATGCTCGACTTTGAGGAGCCTCCAGCCAGGGGAGCGGCAGGATGACCAGCGCCCACATACCTCGACGACACGACCAAGGAGACCCCAACTGATGCCCAAACCAGTGATGTCCCCCCTCGTGACCGAACGGATCTGGGCGCTTCCGATCGGGGCAGCCGCGGTGAAGTTCCTGTCCTACCTCGTCTTCCGGAGCGACACAGGCACGGGCAATCTCCCGTCCCAACAGGCGATGTCAGCCGAGTACAAGGTCAGCCCTGCGGCCGTGAGCAAGCTCCTGGACCCTCTGTTTGAGCTGAACGTGGTGCTGCGCACTCCGAGCGAGCGCAGCCAGCGCGCCAACAGCTACAGCTTGCATCCCCTCGCCGCCCGATACGAGAGCGCTGAAGCTATGGACCACGCCTTCGCGCAGGCACTAGAAGACATGAGAGCAGGCACTCTCCCGCCACTGAAACTGCCTGAGTACCAGACGGTGCCGCCCACGCAGGGAACCCCCAAGCTGCGAAGCGTGGCCTAGCCGAGGCAATGAAGGAGGCCCCCACCTCAAGGTGGGGGCCTCCTTCTGCCTGAACAGCAGTCGTCGCCAGCATACGTGGGCCGGTGCGCTCCGTACAGCGGGGCCTGAGCCGACATCGGCGGCTGTCCCCCCAGCCGCTACCGCTCGGCTCGTTCCGATCCTGCGAGCCCGTGGATGGCTTCCGGTTCGGGCGAAGGATGGCGCAGCTGTTGAGTGCATTCGAGTGGGTGAGACTTCGGCATTTGACGCAGAAGTTGCGCCAGCTCGCCCATCAGACTGAATGCCGAGAAGGGTCAACAAGGAGGGTGAAACCTTGGCCTCTGGGGGCAGCCCGGCCGCTTGTGACGGCTGGGGTTCACGCGCGTGAAAACAGGGCCTCTACGGTCTACACCGGGCGCGGCTGCATATTCACCGGTCAGCGCGTCGCATCCATGTAACCGCGGCGGTGAGTCCGGATGAGTCAACTGCGACGGCGCTTAACGAGCACCGTGGTGCCGATGCCGAGGCCCGCAGCGACGACGGCGCCGAGTGCCGGCCACTGCCAGGGGAAGTTTCGGGATTCCGCATCCGCGGATGCCGCCGGGTGCGGCGCCGCAGCTGTTTGTCCAGCGCTGGGGGTGGGCGCCTTGACGGGGGCGGGGGCCAGGGGGTCAGTGTCAGGCGCACCCGGGTCTCCCTGGCGATCGAGTAGCACCACGCGGGGGCGGGCGACTCCGTAGCCGACATAGTCGTTGCGCTTGGCGCCGTCGCGGGGGCCGCCGGCGGTCTGGATGAGGACCCGGGCCACCTGGTTTGCGGTCCAGTTGGGGTGAGCCGACCAGACGAGCGCGGCCGAGGCGGAGGCCAGAGCGGAGGCGTACGAGGTGCCTCCGTCCCCCACGCACCATCCCTTGTTGTCGGTGCAGCGGATCGGGACTTTGCCGCCGGGGGCGGACAAGTCCGTGTCGGGCCCGTGCGAGCTGAGCGCCAGGACGCCACCATCGTCGTCGACGGCACCTACGCCGATGACTCCCGGAATCATGGTGAGCATGCTGCCATTGTTGTTGCTGTCCCCATCATTGCCCATGGCTGCGAAGACGAGTGCCCCCTTGCTCTGGGCGTACTGGACAGCCGATTTGACCACTTCGTAGGCGAGGTCATCGCCCCAGCTCAAATTGATGATCTTGGCTCCGTTGTCGGCCGCGTACCGGATCCCCTTGGCACCTTCGTGGCCTGCGGCAAACTCCTGCAGCGTGCCGAGGCTGGTGCGGACGGGCATGACCTTGGCGCCGGGAGCCAGACCCTTGGGGGCTCCTCCTGTGCCGTCGCCGACGATGGCTGCGGTCATGGTCGTCCCGTGCCCGTCGAGATCGTCGTGCGCCGGGTATTTCTTGTCCGGCTGCTCCATCGGCGGTGACATGACCGACACGCCTGGAAGGACGGACTCGCCCGGCACGCCCGGGACTTCTCTGAAGCCGCTGTCGACGACGGCCACGGTGATGCCGGTTCCGTCTGCGACCTTCCACATCTCTGGGGCTTTCATCTTCGTGAGGTAGCGCTGCGGGTCGGTATCGGCGGCCGCCGGTATCACGGTGCCTGCGCTGACCGTCCACGCTGCGACGATCACGGCTGCCGCCCTCCGCCACGACGAGTGTCGACGTATGGTGCCCTGCATTTCCGCCCCTTTGTGTCCGTGCGCTGAAATCTCGCGCGGACCCACCTCATCACACCGTCCATCCGGCGCTGCACCTGACCTTCCGTACTCCGGCGCAATCCACGCTGCGGCACATCCCTGGGGAACCGGGCGGGGGGTATCGAAGGGTCCCGACGGCAACAGCTCGTCCCACAGCGGCCGTACGGCTCGTGACCGGGGGGGAGTAGTTGCGGTACAGCCCTCCCTCATCGACGACCCCGGCCCTTCTCCGCACGCCCTCTCCGCGCTCGGCGATGCCGAGAAGGCCTACCGAGTCACCATCTCCTGGTGGTGGCAGCAGCCGGGCCCGGTGGGTTTCACTCAACCGGTCGTGCACACCGACGCAGATCGCGGCGTTCACCTCACCGTGCAGCGCCGAGGCCATCGCATCCAGTGTCGAGACGGCTGACAGCTTCAACCCGGCCTCCACCAGCTGCTCTAGCGCGATGTCGATCAGGTCCGTCAGATCGTTCGTCGCCTCCTTCGGCATGGATCGTCTCTGCGGCCACCGCGCGGACACCGGCCGCGTCGTGCTTCGCGCCAGCTTGCGGACCCGGGCGCGGTGCTGCTCAGCCGACCACTGCGAGGCGTACACCGGCAGGGTCCCCGTCGGCAGCTCCACCGCCCGCCGCACGAAATCCGGCCCCCACGTTCGGGGTCTCCGTCAGCTTCGAAAAACACCCCATTAGCCGGTACGACTTCTAAGGGGCGGGGGCTTGCTGGATGACAGCGCGACGGGCCTGGGGTATCCGTCGACGGTTGCGCTGATTTTAAGCCATACCGAATAGGAATTGAGCCAAGTTTGTTCCGAGGTTGAAGTGAAGATGAATCGACATTGCTGGTTGCCGAGACGCCGGTTGTTGTGGCCTCACACGTCGGACTGAATTCCGAGAAGGTCCCGCCAGGGTGTGGAAACGCCCGGTTTGCACCGTCCGCGTGGCCGTGAACTGCACTAATGGCTTTCGATGTTGGCCGTCTCTGCGTAACGTATGGGAACAGTCCGGCCGCCTTTGGAGGTCGTGGTTCACGCCGCTGAAAACGGGGCCGTAAAGGTCTGTACCGGACGGGCGGCTTTCTGGTCTACGGGGAGGCAGTAGTACCCATGGCACGACTCGATCAGCCTGGCCGGAACAGTAGCCGGGCAGTCCCTGCATTCCTTGCTCTCTGCGCAGTCCTCACTGCAGGCTGCACCTCGTCGAGCGGGACGGCGGACCAGAAGAGTCAATCCCCGGCTCCAGCGGTCTCTGCTACGCCCAGCAAGTCGGCTTCGATGGACCCAGCCGAGGCCGCCAAGGCCGAAGCCATCTCTGCGTATCAGTCCTACTGGACCGAGCTTCCGAAGGCTTACGCGGTCCCCGCTATCGAGGGCACCGAACTGCAGCGTTACACCGCGGCGGAGGCGCTCGCGAAGGCACAAGCCGGTGTAGCCAACCTGAAGACGCTCGGTCAGGTCATGACCGGAGCTCCGGTGCTCACCAATCCGACGGTCACGGCTGCCGAGCTCGACAAGAAGACTCCCAACGTGACCATCTCCGCTTGCCTCGACGTCTTGCCGTGGAAGGTCATCCAGAAAGACACCGGCAAGCCGGCGCCGCTGCCCTCCACCAGGGCAACCAAGTATGTGGTCATCGCTCTGGTCGAGCGCTGGGAGGACGGCTGGAAGGTCCTCAAGAGCACTCCTCACGGGGATCAGCCGTGCTAGCGCGCAGAAGCCTGATTCCCGCGCTCGCCCTGGCTGCGTCCCTGTCCACGTCGGTAGCTATGGCTAATCCGGGGGATCCGCCGTGCCCGGACGAGTACGTCTGCACCGGCGTTGAGTTGCCCGAAGACCCGGGCGGGAGCCGCCCGGGAGGCGGGGGTGGCGGTACTGGCGGAGGCGGTGATACCGGGGGAGGGAACAGTCGCTACAGCTGCACCTACACCCTGGCGGACCCCCAGCCGTCAGACGACAGCGCTTTATGGGGGTCTGGCGGTCATCAGCCTGGTGTTTCGATGTACATCGAAGACTGCCTGGACAACGAGACCGGCCTGCGCGACGTGAAGAACGTCTTCACCGCAGCGCCGCCCGGCGGCGGAGGTCCGGTGATCGACCCCGCCGTTGTGGCGCGGCAGGCCGTCGACAAGATGCGGCTGCGCGGGGCCGCTATCGGCATCACGCCGAAGCCGGGCGGCAAGGGTGTAGTCGGCATGCCCGTCTACATGTGGACCGAGACTGGCCCCGAAACGTACGGCCCGAACGTGGCCTCTGCATCAGTTGGCCCGGTGTCGGTCACGGCCACTGCTCGGGTGTCGAAGATCGTGTGGGACATGGGTGACGGTCACACCGTCACCTGCACGACCGCCGGCACGCCCTACAAGCCGGAGTACGGCAAGACGCCGTCCCCGGACTGCGGGCACCGCTACGACAAGCCGTCCTCCACCACAGGTTCCGGCACGTACCACGTCACTGCGACGTCCACCTGGTCCATCGACTGGCAGGTCACCGGCGGTGCCCAGGGCGGTCAGCTGACCGAGATCCGCACCAGCGCCGTGGACATCAACGTCGCCGAGGTCCAGGTCCTCAACTAGTACGCGCACGGCTGCACATCCCCGAGAGGCAGAACCCCGAATGGAATCCCCCGCCGCCCCGCCGGTGCCGCGTCCAGCCGGCCCCCGCACCGAACTCCCCATCACCACCGCGGCCCCCGTGAAGAAGCAACGCCGGTACGCCGCGGCCGCCCTGAGCACCGTGCTGGCCGTCGCGGCCGCCCTGGGCGCGGCCGCCGCCGTGTCCGCCGTCGGTGACCGTACGAAGGTCCTGGCCATCGCGAATGACGTCCCGGCCGGGCAGCCGCTCACGGACGCGGATGTCGTCGTCGCGGAGGTCTCCGCCGACAAGGCCCTGGCCCCGATGCCAGCCACCGACCGTGCCAGCGTCGTGGGCAAGCGTCCCGCCGTCGACCTGCGTAAGGGCGGCTTGCTCGTGGCAGGTCAGCTCCAGCCCGGCACCGGCCTGGGTGACGACAAGCAGCAGGTCGGTGTCCAGGTCAAGCGCGGCCAGGCCCCGGCCGGCTCCCTGGTGCCCGGCGACAAGGTTCTCGCGGTCACCGTGCCTGGCCAGGGCGAGCAGCCCACCGGCAAGGACGGCGCCGAGGCCCCGCCCACCTCCGTAAAGGCGGTCGTCGTCTCGGTCAGCCGGCCCGACGCCTCCGGCGCTGTCGTCGTCAACCTCGCGGTGGCACCCTCGGACGGGCCGCTGCTGGCCACCCGCGCTTCGTCGGGCCGCGTGGCCCTGGTTCGCGACGTGCGGAGCGGGTCGTGACCGTCACCGCGCTGGTGAGCGCGAAGTCCTGCGGTGTCACCACAAGCGCCCTCGCGATGACACTGTCCTCCACGCGTCCCTCGCTGCTGGCCGAGTGCGACCCGGCCGGCGGCACCCTGCGCGCCGGCTTCTTCCAGGCCCAGATCACGGCCGGGACCGGCCTCTACCACCTTGCAGTCGCCGAGCGCGCCGGCGAGGACGCACTCGCGCAGGCCTTCGCGAGCCACCTTGTCGGTATCGACTCCTCCGGCCACCGCCAAGTCCTGCCCGGCTTGACCGACCCCGCTCAAGCCCCGGCCCTCGCCCGGACCTGGCCCGCCCTGGCCCAGGTCATGCGGGTGCTGTCCGACGAGGGCGGCTTCGACGTCGTCATTGATGCTGGCCGCCTGGCGCTGGAGTCCGGCCGCCTCCACTCCACCCTCACGCCCGCACCGCTCCTCCACGGCGCGGACCTGGTCCTGCTCGTCGTACGCGCCACCGACCAGGCCCTCGCCCTGGCCCGACACATGACCGAGCCGCTGCGCAACGAGCTCACCGACCGCGGCACCGGCGCCGACGCCCTGGGCGTCCTCCTCATCGAGGACGGCCCCCGCCGCCCCCACGAGGTCTCCGAGGCGCTGCGCCTGCCGGTGATGGCCGCCCTGCCCTGGGAGCCGGACACCGCCGCCTACCTGGCCGGCACCGCCGGTGCCCCACGGAGGCTGAAGAAGTCCGCGCTTCTCAGCTCGGCCCGGACCGCGCTCGGCCACCTCCAGGCGGCCGCCTCCCGCCGGGCGCTGCACCAGCAGTACCCGACCGCTCAGCTGAGACCGGCCATTCAGCCGTCCTCGGTCGCCCAGCCATCACCGGCTCCTGCTGCACTGGCTGCACCGGCCGCTCCACAGGTCGCCGGGGTGCTCCAGCGCCTGGGCCAGGGACGGGTGGACCCCCGTGTCTGATACGCAGCAGCGCCCTGACGGGCCGACCGCGCACGGCCCCGCTGACATCGCCGGACTCCTCACCGGCCGCATCGGCACGACTCGAATCCCCCAGCCCGCGGCCGCACCCGTGTCGGCGCCTGCTCTGCCGGCTCCCGCCCGCCCGGCGGCGGCCGCCAGCCCGGGTACCGTCCCGAAGCTGGCGGGGCTGCCCGGGCAGCTGCCGGTGGGCTGGGAGGTGATCGAGGCGCTCCAGGCTGAGGTGTCCGCCGAGCTGTCCGCGCACGATCCCAGCCGCCTGCTGGAAGAGGACGATCGCCGGGCCCAGGCCCGCTCGATGGTGACGAAGGCTGTCGCGAGCTGGGCCTCTAAGTACTCACAAGGTGCTCCGGGGCTCACGGCGGCCGAGGAACACGCCGTCGGTGCGGCCGTGTTCGACGCGATGTTCCGCGGCGGCCGTCTCCAGGGCCTCCTGGATGAGCAGGGCGTCGAGGACGTGATGGTCGACGGGGTCCGTGCGCACATCGAGTACTACGACCGGCCCCGCCGCACCATCGAGCGGGTCGCCGACTCGCACGAGGAGCTGATCACCTGGGTGAACCGGATGGCGGGCCTGTCCGGGCACGGAGAGCGCGCCCTGACGCAGGCCACCCCGAACGTGGGGTTCCGCATGCCCGACGGATCCCGTGTCACTGCGAGCCTGCTCACCACCCGCCCCTCGGTGGTCATCCGAAAGCACCGCATCCGTCAGCACGGCATCGACGAACTCGTCCGCTGGGGTTCGCTCAATCCGCTGCTGAGGGCGTTTTTGTTGGCCTGTGTCCAGGCGAAGCTGAACATCCTGGTCGTGGGCGACATGGGCGCAGGGAAGACGTCCCTGCTACGGGCGCTGGGACGGGAGATCCCGCCGGGGGAGCGGATCGCCACCCTGGAGTCCGACCGCGAGCTCTACCTGGATGAGCCCGGGCCGCCGGACAAGCCGGGCCCTCTCACATTCGCGTTCGAGGCTCGCCAGTCCAACGGCGAGGTCCGCGGCGGCCATGCCAGTGGCGAGGTGTCCATCGGCGACATGTTTCCTACGGCCCTGCGCTACAACGTGCACCGGGTGATCGTCGGCGAGGTCCGTTCCACCGAAGTGCTGCCCATGCTCCAGGCGATGTCCGCGGGCGGTTCCGGCTCGATGTGCACCCTGCACGTCCGCCGTCCGCACGCGATCATCTCCCGCCTGGTGCAGCTGTGCACCGAGGCCGGCATGCAGACGGAGGCCGCCAACCACTTGATCGCTTCGGCGATCGACGTGGTCGTATACCTCACCTACCTCGACGAAACGGCGATCGGCGGTCGCAAGCACCGCTTCGTCTCCCACATCTACGAGGTCCACGACGTCGTTGGCGAAGGCGGCCGCCCCACCACCAGCGAACTCTTCGCCCCCCACGGCGACGAACCGCGCGCCGTGTACCGCAACATGCCCTCCTTCATAGACGTCCTGGAGCGCACCGGCACCTTCGACCGCCGCTGGCTGACCCAAAACCCCGAGGGTGCCTGGGGCCCGGCCCTGGAGCTGGTGAAGCCGCGATGAACGACCTGACCAGGAGGCCCTGTGAGCCGCGGAGCCGCCTACGCCGCCGCCACTCTCACAGGAGTGGCCATGGTCCTCGCCGGCCCACTCGTGTGATGGATTCACAGCTGATGACCGAACAGAAGATCCAGGAGGCGCGGTGAACTCATCGCAGCTCGCCCTTGTAGCCGCGCTGTGCGCCCTCGTCATGGTCCTCGCCGGTCTGATCGCCGTACGCGAGTGGCGCGGCCGCGTCGTGGACCCGGCGAAGCCCGCCTCCCGCCGCGCCAGCCGCCTCCGCGCGGCGAAGGCCAGCCTGCCCGATGCCTGGCAGCGCCGCTGGCGCGCCCTGGTCACCACCGCCGGCACCACTGTCCTTGCTGTGTGGGCCTGGACCGGCTGGCCCGTCCACGGCGTCCTGGCCGGCGCCGCGGTCCTCGGCTTCCCCTTCCTCCTCAACCCCGGCGTCGCCGCCGAGCAACGCATCGAACGCCTGGAGGCGATAGGGCAGTGGCTCAACGGCCTGGCCGGCATCCACACCGCGGGCATCAGCCTCGTGCAGACCATCCGCGCCAGCGCCCGCAACGCGCCCGCACCCATCGCCGCCAACGTCCGAGCCCTCGATGAGCGGCTGCGCTCCGGCATGGACTCCAAGCAGGCGTTCGCGCTGTTCGCGGACGAGCTCGGCGACGGCGTCGTCGACCACGTGGCGCTGCTGTTCCAGTCGCACGCGGCGAACATGGGCCCCGGCCTGTCCACCGCGCTGGAGGCGCTCGCGGTGACGATCCACCAGCAGGCTGCCGACGCCCGCGACATCGAGTCCGACCGCGCCAAGATCCGCAAATCCTCGCGGATCGTCTCGATCGTGATCTGCATCGTCTTCGTCGGCTGCATGCTCAATGAAGCCTGGTCCGCCTGGTACCAGAGCCCCATGGGCCAGATCGCCCTCGCGATCCTCGGCGGGCTCTTCGCCTGGACGCTGTCCTGGCTGCGCCGGGCCGCCGCGACCAAGCCGGACCCGCGCCTGCTCAACCCCCTGCCTCAGACCGAGCCGGCCGTAACGGGAGCCGTCCGATGATCCCCATGGAAGCGGTCCTGCCCGCCGCGGCCGCCGGAGCACTGACCGGCGTGGCCATCCGTGCCCTGCTGCCGGCCCGGCCTGACGTCGTCTCGGTCATGGACCGGCTCGACGCCGACCACATCGCCCGCCAGCCCCGCATCACCGCCACCGGCACCGGGTCCCTGCCCGAGAAGGTCGGCACCCGCCTCCTCAGCGCGTTCGGCGAGCGCATCACCCTGCCTGTCCGCGACCTCAATCTGCTGCGCATCAGCCCGGCCGAGCACCTGGGCAAGAGGTTCCTCTTCGCGCTCTACGGGCTGGTCCTGCCCCAGCTGGCCGGCGCGCTCCTGTCCATGCTGGGCGTGAGCCTTCCGTTCGTGATGCCCGCCGCAGCAGGCCTCGGGCTGGCAGTCCTGTTCTGGCTGTGGCCCGGCCAGGAAGTCCGCAAGGAGGCCGCGGCCGCGCGGCTCGTCGTACGGCACGCCGCCGCGTCCTACCTCGACCGCGTCGCCCTCGCACGCATCGCCAACTCCGGTGCCGCCCAGGCTCTGACCGACACGGCCGACGTCGGCGATGGATGGATTTTTGAACGGATGCGGCAGGCGTTCTACGAAGCCGACCTCGCCGGCGTCACCGTCTGGGATGCCCTCAAGCAGCTCGGCGAGGAACTCGACATCCCCGAACTCACCCGACCCGCCGACACCCTCGCCCTCGCGGGCGACGGCGCCGCCGTCTACACCACCCTCCAGGCCCAGGCCCGCCAGCTGCGCGTCGCGATCCTCTCCGATGCCAAAGCCCAAGCCAACGAGGCCTCGACCTCCATGGTGCTGCCGGTCACCTTTGCCGTGCTGCTCATGTTGGTCTTTGTCGTCCTGCCGCCCGTTGTGTCCATGTTCAACGGCTGAACCCAAGGGAGAACACTATGTACATCCGAGCCCTGACCACCTTCCTCGCTGCCCGTGTGGAGCGTCTGAAGAACGGCCCGCGCGACGCTGGCCAGACCTCGGCCGAGCTCGCCGTCATCGCCGGCGTCGTCATCGCCATCGCGATCGCGGTCGTCGCCGCGATTAAGACGTTCACCGACGCCAAGATCCCGCTCATCAGCGGCTGAACCACCTATCAGGAGGAAGGAAGCGGCGTGAAAGACCAGGTCATCAACCGGTGGCGGCGCCTACGCGCACGTCTGCGGGACGAGGGCGACCGGGGCTCGGGCAGCGTGGAGCTGGCCGTGCTCGCCGTCATCGTGTTGTTCCTGGTCTTCGCCGCGATCCAGACAGGCATGTTCTTCTACGCCCGCTCCGTCGCCCGCTCCGCCGCCACCCAAGGAGTCGAAGCCGGACGCCAGCTCGGCGCCGGCCCCGGCGACGGCGTCGCCCAGGCCCAGAACCTCCTCGCGAAGTACGGCAGCGTCCGCGGCGCGTCCGTGTCGGCCGACGGCAGCGGACCGGAACAGATCCGCATCACCGTCCGCGGCACCGTCGCCACCCTCGTCCCCGGCCTCGAACTGGACGTCGTCCAGAGCGCCGAGGCACCGGTCGAGCGCTGGGTGGAGGCCCGGTGAAGCGGGCCTGGCGCATCAACTGGCACGAGGACCGGGGAAGCTACTCCGTCGAGACCGTCATCCTCGCCCCCGCCATCATCGCCCTCATGCTCCTGATGATCGCTTTCGGACGCGTCACGGACGCTTCCGGCGCCGTGGAAGGCGCCGCCCGCGCGGCCGCCCGCGCCGCCTCCCTGGAACGGGAAGCCGGCGCCGCGCAGGCCTCCGGGGCCGCCGCCGCGACCCGCAGCCTGGGCGGCGAGGGCATCCACTGTGCCTCCTCCAGCGTCTCCGTCGACACCTCCGGGTACGGCCTCGACCTGGGCCAGGAGGCCACCGTCCGCGTGACGGTCGCCTGCACTGCGCCGCTCGGTGAGATCGGACTGCCAGGGCTCCCTGGATCCCGCACACTCCGGGCATCGTGGACCAGCCCGATTGACTCCTACCGAGGCCGCCAGTGATTACCGCCCTCAGCCGCCGCATCGCCCGCCTGCGGGACCGGATCCGCAGCCACGGCGGGGACCGGGGATCGCTGTCTCCGTTCTACGCGCTGAGCGCGGTGGGCATCATCATGATCATGGGGCTGCTGGTCGACGGCGGCGGAGCCCTCAACGCCACCAACAAGGCGACCGGCCTTGCGCAGGAGGCTGCCCGGGCGGCCGGCCAGCAGCTCAACGTCCCGGCCGCCGTCCAGGGCACCGAGATCACCGTGGACCCGGATGCCGCCGTCGCCGCCGCCCAGGACTACCTGGCCACGCAGAACGTCTCGGGCACTGTGACCGTCACAGACGGCGGCCAGGTCGAAGTCACCGTCCACTCCACCTACAACACCTACTTCGCCCAGTTCGTGGGTAGGTCGACGATCAGCGTGTCCGGCACGGCACACGCCCGACTGCACACCCAAGCCGGAGGCTGAACCAGCCCATGAGCACCTTCGTACGCCTGCTCCGCGCCCTGCTCGGCCTCGCCGTCCTGGCCGCACTCATTGCCGGGATCCCCCTCGTCCTGCTGGCCGTCGGCCACCAGCCCACCGACCTCGTCGGCGGATGGGATCTGCTGACCGGGCAGGACGACGGCTCGCTGTTCTTCACGGTGCTCACGACCATCGGCTGGATCGGCTGGGCCGCCTTCACCTTCTCCGCCCTCGTCGAAATCGTCGCGCTGTTCCGAGGGCGGAAGGCGAAGCGGATCAAGGGCCTCGGTGGGCTGCAGGGCTTCGCCGGCCTCCTCATCGGCGGCCTCGTCCTGATCTCCCCCACAGCCGCCTCCGCCGCGACCACCGGTCCGGCCGTCGCGGCGACCGCCGTGCAGACCGCAGGCGCGAGCGCGGCTGCTGCCCCCACAGCGGCGGCCGCGTCGGAGCAGGACGCCTGGCCCACCCACACCGTCACCGGGGACTCCGAGCTCCCCTGGGACCTGGCGGAGCAGTACCTCGGCAGCGGGCCGCGATGGAAGGACATCGCAGCCCTCAACCCGAGCGTTCCCCAACTCGCGGCCGGTGACCAGTTCCTACCCAAGGGCGCAGTCGTCCGTCTCCCCGCCGACGCCAACATCGCCAAACCGGCCACGCAGACACCGGCACCCGCCCAGGCCACGCCCGAGACAGCGCCGCCCGCGCAGCAAACTCGCCCCGCGGACACCAAGCCCGCCCCCGCCCAGGCCGAGCACGTCACCGTCAAGGCGGGCGAGAGCCTGTGGACCATCGCCGACGACCACGGAGATCCCGAGGACTGGCCGGCCATCTTCGAAGCGAACAAGGGCAACCCACTGCCCGGCGGCGGGACCTTCGACGACCCCGATCTGATCGTTCCCGGCCAGGAACTCACCATCCCCGCCGCAGCCGCCCCGGCCCCCGCCCCGGACAGCCGGCCCGCCCCGGATACCAAGACGCCCCCGAAGCCAGACACCGCGAAGGACACCCCCACACCCGCGGCTCCCACACCCGCGAAGCCCGCCACCCCCGCCCCCGCCGCCTCAACCCCCAGCACCGCGCCCACTACTGCCGCTCCCGCCCCCTCGCAGGACGGCCAGAAAACGGACACCGCCCAGCAGGCACAGGACCCTGACGAGACCCTGGCCCCTGCTGCCGTCTGGATGGGCGCAGGGGCCCTGGCCGCCGCCCTCATCGGCACCCTCGCCACCCGCCGCATCCTCCAGCAGCGCCGACGCCGGCCCGGCCGCCGCATCCCCATGCCCACCGGCAGCGCCGCCGCCACCGAACAAGGCCTGCGCTCTGCCCAGCACCCCACCGGCTTCGACCTCCTCGACGCCGCCCTGCGCACCCTCGCACTCAACCTCGCCGCGGCCGAGCGTGACCTGCCGGTCGTCACCGCCGTCGTCCTGCACGAGCAGAAGGTCGAGCTCCACCTCGACCAGGACACCGCGCCGATGAAGCCCTTCTCCGGCACCGCGGGCCGCACGGACCTGTGGACGTGCCCGGCCTCCAGCCCCGACCTCGCCGACCGCGACGCCCTCCAGGGCGCCGACGCGCCCTACCCGGCTCTTGTGTCCCTGGGCTGGGACGGCGCAGGCCGCCTCGTCCTCGTCGACCTGGAGCACGTCGGCGTGCTCCACCTGGACGGTGACGCCGACCACGCCCGCCACGTCCTGCAAGCCATCGCGGTCGAACTCGCCAGCACCCCGCTGCCCGGACACCTGGAGATCACCGCCCTGGCCGATACGGCCTTCGGCCTCGACGAGGCAGCACCCGAACGCGTCGCACGCACCGACGACCTCGCCGACGCGGTCGCCGAACTGACCAGCCACACCGCCGACCAGCGCCGCGCCCTGGCGGCGCTCGGCGCACCCACCCTCCGCGCAGCTCGCCTCCAGGAAGACGCCGGCGGCTCCTGGACACCCCACATCCTCCTCGCCGCCGAACTCCCCGACGGAGACCAGACCGAGGCGCTGCTCGACCTGATTACCGCCCAGCCACGGGTCGCCGGCGCGGTCGTCGCGGCTGGCGAGAACGCCGACCTGGACCCGGAGGAAGGCTGGACACTGACCTGCGCGGGACCGGACGAGACCATCGTCCTGCCCGGCTCCGGTCTGCCAATCAAACTCCAGGGCCTGACGGACCAGCACTTCGCCGACGCGATCGAACTGCTCACCCTCTCGGCGGCTGACACCGACGTACCCGCCCGCGACGAGTGGCTCGACGGGCTCCTCGACAGCGACGAGCAGCCGGACGCGAAGGAGAACCAGGACCAGGAGGAGGCGGACGAGGAAGATCCGACGGACGAGACCGGCGAGGTCGAAGCACCCCGACCGGAGGCCGGTGCAGACGAGGACGGGATGCCGGACGAGTACGCCGACATCGAGCGCGAGGAGCTGGAGACCGAGCACCAGGCCGACACCGACACCGAAGCTGGCGAGACGGACGGGGGGCCCGCCGTCTTCCCGGTTGAGGCATCCGAGGACCAGACCGAGCACGGCACCAGCGGCCCGACCCTCGCTCACCTCTTCGACCCGCCTGCGGTTCCCGCCGCCGCCCCGGCAACTGCTGAGCAGGAACCGGCGCCTGAACCCGCACTCCTGCTGACGAAGCAAGGGGACCCGACCGAGATCCGCCCCGAGGTGGAGAAGCCGGTCCCGGGCCCTCTCCCGTCCGCGGACCCTGTCCCGGCCCACGTACCGGTGCCCGCCCCGACTCGCGCCGCGGACGATGCAGACGGCCCCGAGGGCGGGGCGCCGATGGTGCTCCTGCTCGGCCGGGTGGTCATCGAAGGCGCGGCCGGCCGGATCGATTCCAACCGCCAGAGCGCGGCCGTCGAGCTCATCTCCTACCTCGCGCTCAACCCCGGCGCCGACCACCACGCGATCGACGACGCCCTCTGGCCGGGACGCCTGGTCAACAAGCAGATGCGCAACGCCGTCATCTCCCGCACCCGCTCTTGGCTAGGCAAGGACGCTGAGGGCGAGGCGTACTTCCCGCGGGTCCAGGACACTGGCGACAGCCGCTACCGACTTGCCCAGGCCGTCACGTGTGACTGGAAGGCCTTCCAGAACTTCGCGCGTACCGGCCTGGCCCGCCACGACGAGGACGGCGAGCTCGCCCTGCGCCGGGCCCTGGCTCTTGTTCGCGGCCGTCCGTTCGCCGCAATTGACCCACAGCGCTACGCCTGGGCCGAGCCGGCCGTCCAGGAGATGGTCTCGGCCATCGCCGATGTCGCCTACGAGCTCTCCACCCGCCGCCGGGAAGCCGCCGACTATGCGGGCGCGCTCTGGGCTGCGCATCAGGGCCTCCTCGCGGCCGAGGAGAACGAGATGCTGCACCGGCAAGTCTTCCTGGCCCACCACGCCGCCGGAGACGTCGAAGCCCTCCGCGAAGCCGCCGCCCGACTCGCACGCATCAACGAGGGCCTCGGCGGGGGAGTCGATATGGAAGCGGAGACCGCCCAGCTGCTGCGCACACTGCTACCGCGAACGACGGCGGCCCGGTAAAGGACGCTCGGCGGGAGCTCGTTACGAGCGCCGAACGGCAGGACAGGAGAGTCGGGCCCAGCCCGGCTCTCCCAAGAGGGAGGGTTCACGATGAGGCAGGTCTACCGTGCAGAGCAGCTCCTGCCGGGCGATTACGTGCGAACCGGATTCGCGCGATTCGGCGCCGACGGCCCACGGAAGGGCGAGTACTACGCCCGCATCGAGCACGTCGAGCACATCGAGCGCCCCGGCTTCGTCAACTCCGGTGACGGCTTCGGCCTCGACCGCGCCGTGAAGCGGCTGGTGGGGCTCCGCATCCAGGGCATGCCCGGCCCAGTTCTCCTACGCGCGGGAGACCACCACGCTGCCGATGCCATCGACGAGGAACGGCAGAGGTGGGATCGGCTCAATCCGACATGGCCGAAGGCGCCCACCACCATGTTCGTCGGAGGAAAGGCGGCGACGGCGCCCGCGTGGGGCCGGGACGGATCTCCGGGACCGAAAGCGATCAGAGCGGACCGTGGCAGCGAGATCGGACGCAGGCCGATGTCCTTCGAGAAGCCAGCCAGTGCCCTGTGTGTCGGGGACTACCTGCAGACACAGGCCTGCAGGTTCCCCGCCGACGATATGGGCTTCGACGAGGGTTTCTGGCGGGTGGAGTGGATCGCCCACATCGAGGGCAACGCCCTGCATGCCCTTCTCGCTGACCCCCAGTGGGCTGGAGGCAGGGTCACGCTTGCCAACGTCTACGGGCTCTCCGGCGTACTGGTCATCCCGGAGACCACCGTCACGGTGCTGCTCGTTCCGAACCCCGAACGCCTGCGCAACGACCTCGACGGGCCCTGGCGCGAGAAGCCCTACTTCCAGTTCGACGGCGCTACCGTGCCCGACGAAGTGGACCAACTCCGCAAGGACGCCGCCCTGCGCCCCCCTGCTCCGGCGGACGAAGCCGACCTGTACCCGAGCAGCTTCTCCAGCACCTCGGACCGTGCCCTCTTCCTGGACGGTGTGACGGGGATACGCCCCGTGCCGGTCTCGCTCCTGCCGTGGCCCCACCGCCTGTCCAAGTGCCGCCACTTCCGGCGCGTGGAAGCGATCGAGAAGACCTACCCGGACGACTGGTACGCCGGACAAGTGGCCCATGCGGAACTCTTCGCCCGCCTCACGCCGCAGGACTTCGCCGCCTGCCCCTACCACCAAGCGAACTGGACCGCGATCGCCGAGGCCGCAACCGAACTCGCGGCTGCCGAGCTGGACGAAGACGCCGAGCGCGGCCGAGCGGCCTACGCCATGGAGCACCTCGAAGAAGCCGACCGCGAATGGGCTCGGGCTCTGGTACACGATCCCATCTGCTGGGACGACAACCACGACAGCCTCACGAACGGCCAACACCGAACCTGCGCCCTCCGAGCGGCCGGCGTTGCCTACCTGCCGGTCGAAGGAAGACACCTGCCCGACACCTCCCCGGCCGAAACCATGGACGTGGACGCGCGTACCCACGCACAGCAGACCGTCAGGGCGTTCTGGCGCGACATCCTCGCTGCCGTCCTCGGGCCCGCGCATCCGCTGGTAAACGCAGCGCCTCTACTCGTGCGATTTCCAGTCCTGAGGCGACTGCTGTCCTCGGCGAGAAGGTAGGTCAGGACGACTGCTCGGGTCCCCGGCTTGCGGGACGGGACGTCTGGATCTCGAACGTGAACGGATCGGGGAAGGGCTGTTTCCCCGGCGGCCGGAGCTGACGAGGCATCGGCACAGGCCGGGTCTTCGACGTTAGGTTGATCCCCGGGCGCTGGGGAGGGACGATGCGCTTCACCATCGTGGTGTGGAGTCGGGAGAGCGGATCCCCGGGCGCGCGGGGCAGACCTGTACAGAAGCGCCCTTACGGGCGTCGTAGGCGGGCCGATCCCCGGACGCGCGGGCAGACATGGCGGCTGGCGACCTCCTCGCCGACGGCAAGGGCTGATCCCCGGACGCGCGTGGCAGACTTGAAAATGTAGTAGCCGAGCACGTCACGGTCGGGCTGATCCCCGGGCGTGCGGGGCCGATGCGAGGGTTTCCATGTAAGCGTCACGGAGCCGGGGCTGATCCCCGGACGCGCGGTCATGCTTCATGAGCAGGTCGGCCACACTACTACCGGTAGATGAAAAACCAACTAGGGCTGATCCCCGAACGGGTGGGGCAGACTTCTGCGGGGGTTTGTGTACGCGCTCGATGACGGGCTGATCCCCGGACCCTCAGGGCAGACCACTACGTCCCGGAAGACCCGTTCGCCGTGCGGGGCTGATCCCTGACGGGCGGGGCAGACCTGTTGGGACTTCTCGGCCAGGGCCGCGCCGGTGGGCTGATCCCCGGCGCGCGCGGGGCGGACACATCGTCGTGCCGTGCAGCGCGCGTACGAGGAGGGCTGATCCCCGGCGTGCGAGGCAGACTGACCGGCACGCCGGCACCACGATGGTGGGGTGATCCCCGGACGCGCGGGGCAGCCTTCCACCAGTCCTGGGATGCGTCGCCGAATTCGGGCTGACCCCGGACGCGCGGGCGTACGCCGGTACCGGTGTCACCACCGATGTCCTGGTCGGCTGGCCCCGGGGGCCTGCGGGCAGGCGACGGCTCTCCCAGTGACGCGATGTGGAAGCTGGGCTGACCCCCGGGCGCGCGGGGCAGACGGAGCGGCGAGCATTACCTCAGGCAGCGTCCAGGGCTGATCCCCGGGCGCGCGGGGAAGAGGCGCGGGTCGCCTGCATCGGGGTGCCGGTGACAGGCTGATCCCCGGCGCGCGGGGGGACGTCGGATATCCGACCGGATCGACCCCCGGCGTCGGCTGATCCCCGGGGCGCGCGGGGCAGACGACATCCTGCGCGATATCTGCACGGCCGAGGCGGGCTGATTCCCGGGCGCGCGGGCCACACATCTTGCGCACGGTGACATTCCGCATAACGACGGGCTGATCCCCGGGCGCGCGGGGCAGACGCGGGTTCGACGCGGTGCCAGCAGTGGTGGGCGGGCTGATCCCCGGGCGCGCGGGGCAGACGTCGGCCGGGGCGGCGGGTCCCACGCGGTCCAGGGCTGATCCCCGGGCGCGCGGGGCAGACGCGGGTTCGACGCGGTGCCAGCAGTGGTGGGCGGCTGATCCCCGGGCGCGCGGGGCAGACAAGGGAGTGCAGCACATGTCCGACCCCATCGAGGGCTGATCCCCGGGCGCGCGGGGCAGACTTCTTCGGCGGAGCCTCGGGGATCGGCGGACGGGGCTGATCCCCGGGCGCGCGGGGCAGACCCTGGGCGACCTGCGATGTTGCACGGCGGCTACCTGCTTTTTGGACACTTGTGGGAGGGCCGGGACATTGCTATCCAGTGGTGCTCAGCTGGTTCAGCTTGTGAATGAGGGCTTCGCATTTTGATCTTGCTTCGTGGGGTCCGTCGAGGCGTTGGTTGCGGTAGGTGCCGTGTCGGGCTGACCAGAGGCCGGTCCAGTGGGCGACGACCGGCATGGCGTCTGCCCATTCGGCGGCGAACTGTCGGTGGCGGCTTAGGCGGGTGAGCTCATGGTGGAGCACGTGTCGGGTGAAGGGCAGGTTGTAGGTGACGCAGCGGCGTCCTTGGAGGGTGTCGGCGAGGAGGGGGCAAACGTCGCCGAAGACGGGGGCGTTGCGCAGGGTGTAACGGGTGTGGCGGTGAAGACGCGTTGCTGCCGGCTCGATCTGCTGGCGGGGGTTGATCAGGGTGTTGAGGAGGACGCTGTCTGGGGTGCAGACGGCGATGTGGATGGCTCGGGGGTGGTGCAGGCCGGTGGTCTGGATGTTGATGACGCACATGTCTGGGGTGTTGAGGGTGTCGTGTGCCCATTGGGCTGCTCGGGCACGAGCTTCTGGCCAGCTGGTGGGGCGGCGTAGGGCGCGGATGGCGTCGTCGAGGTTGTGGTGGTGTTCACGGGCGTGCTGGAGGTACCAGCCGGGGCCACGATGGTGGTGAAGGGTGCCGAGGTAGCGCCGCTGCTGGTAGATGGCCCAGGTGGGGCGAGAGGTGTCGGCGGGGCGGACGCAGTGGACGGGGACGGTGTCGACGGTGTGGGTGAAGTGGTGCGGGAGGTTTTCTGGGTGCTCTGCTCCGGGAGGGCGGAGTGCTGGGTGTGGCATGGCTCCTGTTCCGCGGGAGAGGCGTGCCGGGGGGCGGGTAGGGGCTGGACGAGGACGAGGCCGCAGCCGTAAGCGCGTTGGCGTCCGAGACCCTGGGTGAGGATGCGTGCGAACGCTGCTGGGTCGGTGACGGTGAGGCGGCCCTGGATCTCGGAGCGGGCGACGATGACGTGCTGGCCTGGCTTGTGTCCGGTGAGGGCGGGCAGCTGGCGCGCCTTGAGGTCTTCGGGGTGGGCGTCGGCGCCGATGAGGGGATGGCGGTCGTAATCGACGGCGGGGTTGGGCTGGAGCCGCTGGGTGAACCAGGTGAGGGCTGCTGTGCGAGAGGTGTCGGTGGGCCGGTCGCGGGTGCGGCGGCCGTTGTGGTGGCCGTAGACGGCAGGGGTGATGGTGGTACGGAACAGGTACTGCTGGCCGGCTCTGACCGTGAGGGTGACGATACGGCTCTGCGCGGGTGCGGCGAGCATGTGTCCGGGGATGGCGGTGGTGTCCGGGGGGACTTGGGACTGCACGATGAGGGTGAGGGTGCGCTGCGCCAGGTCGACGGCGCTGGTGTGGAGGACGCCCATGAGGGCGCGGGCGTTGGGCGTCCCGTCAGTGACCCAGTGGCGGAACATGCTCATGACCAGGCGGTGGAGCTCGTGGGCGTCGGCCAGGACGCGGGCGGTGCGGGGGTGGTTGAGGTCGAGCTCGACGAGGGTGTGGTGGACGACGACGCGGGCGGTGGCGGTCACCGGGGCTCCTGGGGAGGGATGAGGGAAAGGCGCTTCTCCCAGCGCAGTGCGCGGGTCCGGCTGTGGGTGGCGAAGCTGATGGGCTGGTCGTTGGTGGGTGATGCCCCGGGGGATGCGGCGTGGACCTCGATCCAGGCGCTGGTGGGGGCCGGGCGGGAGCGGGGGAGTAGCGGTGTGGTGGCGAGGACCTCATGTAGAGCGCCGGGGTGGATGCCGTGGGCGAGGGGCTGGGTGGGGGCGCAGTGCTTGCGGCCGAGCCACAGCAGCCGGCGGGGGGTGTGAAGGCGGTCGGCGAGGCGGCGCAGGAGTGCGGTGTCGGTGGATTCCACGGCGGCGAGGAAGGCTGCGTCGGCGAGATACCAGCGCCGGGAGACCTGCGGGTGGCGTTTGCTGCTGGTGGCGGTCAGGGTGTGGGTGTCGGGGTGGGGGGCGATGTTCTTGGGGGCGCTGTACCAGTCTGCGAGGGTGGGGCTGGTGATATGGCCGAAGGCGGGGCCGTGGTCGTCGGTGAGGGCTGCGGCGGCGCGGTCGGCCCGGAGGGGGTCGGTGATGATGTCTCGCGGGCGCAGGGGATAGTTTCCGCCGCCGCTGGTCTGGAAGTCGCAGGTGAGGCGGCCTGGTCGGTCGGCGCGGACGCCGAAGCGCAGAGCGGCGAGGTCGGCCAGGGGAAGGAAGTCGTCGCCGTCCTGGCGGATTTCGTCGCGGTCGTGGCCGTCGGCAGCAGCGAGGAGGCCGATGACGCCGCTCTTGGTGGGGCGGCTGAGGGTGTCGCGGTCGTTGTAGGGGGAGCGGATGCCCCAGGACTGCAGGACGGCTTCGAGCCGGATGAGCAGGGTGTGGGGTGCCGGCGTCATGCGGGCTGTCCGGCGGGGCAGTACGGGCTCAGCTCGGCCGGGTGGTCGACTTCGGTGGGCCCGAGGTTTCCGGCGTCGCGCAAGGTGTCGAGGTACTCGATGGTGGCGATGTCGTAGCTGAGGACGGCGCCGGGGTCGACGCGCTGCTTCTTGGTGATCATGGCGTGGTGCTTCAGGAGCCGTTTGGCGGCGATCAGGCTCGGGACGCCCTCGTGGCGGTGGATGGCCTTCTCGAACACCGCGGCGTAGTTGTACGGCCGGGGGCCGGCGTGGGCCAGGACCAGCTTGGGCAGTGTGCCGGGGGCGGCGGTCGTGTTCTTTTTCGCGCTGGGCACGGCGTTGACGAAGGCGTTGACGAAGGCCAGCTCGGCATCCCGTGCGGCGCGCTCGACCTTTTGGGGGTTCATGCCGCCGTTGGCGAGGTTGCGGCGCAGTTGGACGCGGTCGAGGACGCTGTGAGCGTAGAAGGTGCCGTTGAAGAAGTTCTGGTGCCCGGTCATACCCGCGCCGCGTTCATCGAGCGTGTATCCCTCTGGCTCCTTCGGGTCTGCCGCATCGAAGGGAGCTGCGGCGTTCAGGCGTGCGAGGGCGCCGGTGAAGTCGGTCCCCACTCGCTGGCGGGCAATCTTGAAGTCGTCCGCGGCGCTGAAGAAGTCCCGCACGATCGAGGCCGGTTCCACGCTGAATGACGTCGTGGTCTGGATTGCGCCGTCGACGTTGCCGGCACCGGCGACCTCGGCGAGGAACCGCCCATACAGGGCGATGTCGATGGCGTCCGCCGGAGCCAGCCCGGTGATCAGTCGCGCCTTGATCCGGGCCGGCATCGGCGGCGCCTTCTCCTCCAGTGCTGCGGCTTCGCCCCCGGTCTCCGCCCCGTAGGCTTCCGCGTCCTCGGTACCTGTGTCGGCCGCAGCTGTGCTCTCGACCTTGCCCTTTTTCTTGCCCTTGCCCTTGCTCTTGGCCTTCGCCGCCACTGCTGCGGCGTCGGCCACCATCGTGGCCCATGCCTCCAGCTCAGTCCGGTCCTCGTGGATGATCTGGGCCAGCGTCGAGCCGGTCTTCTCGGGGGCGAAGACCATCACCTTGGTTAGAAAGGCGGTGTTGGGGGTGGAACCGAAGTTCAGGCCGATGCCCCGAAGCGCGGCCCGAGCAGTCTCCAGCGCAGCTTGCGGCTCCCAGCCGTGCTCGTCGCGCAGCGCCTCGGCGACTCGCAGTGCCCATTCCCGTGTGCGGACGCCCCAGGCGTGTGTGGCCAGGGGGCCGGTGCCGAGGTTGGCCTCGTCGCGGCTGTGCATGCGCTTGGCGCGACGCTTGCTTTGGGGGCTGATAGTGGTGCGCAGGGCATCCCCGTGTTCGGATGTCTTTGGTTCTCCCGCGTCGTCTCGTACGAGCAGCACGTGGCTGAAGGTGGTGAGGGAGTGGAGGCTGAGGTACCGCGTGGCGGCGTCGATGGTCATAAGGCAGCTCCTTCACGTAGAGGGGTTACGAGTGCTTCGGCTCGTTGAGGGCGATCAGGGTTGGGGGTCAGCGGGCGGCGGCCCGGCGGATTCGGGCGCCGGGGGTGTAGAAGCTCTCCCCCCACCGCTCACGGACCCGGCCGCCGCTGGACCAGGTGGAAAGGTCGTCGGCGAGCGTTGCCCAGTGGGGCGGCACGGCGTTCACGGCGCGCAGCCGGTCCACCGTCCGGAACAGATGGGTCTCCTCGACCTTCTGGTTGGTCATCACGAGCAGCCGGAAGAGCCGCTCGACACCGGGGTCGCGGGCCCCCCGCTCACGGCCTGCGCCGATCCGCCGGCACGCTGCTCCCAGGTCGCCGGCGCCGAATACCCGCACCGGGTCCGTGGTGGGGACGGCTCGGTGGTAGCGGGCGAAGAGCCTGGCGGTGAGCAGATGCGCTGCCTTGATCTCGTCTGTCCCCGCGAAACGGCAGGCCAAGGACTGCGCCTCCGTCGCGTGGTGATGTTCAGGGACCGTCAGGGCCTTGAGCAGGGTGTGGTTGCGTGAGGTGACCAGCCCCGCCAGCCAGCCGGCCAGAGCACGGCTGTCCGTCGTGGCCTGGGCCGGTGACACGCTGATGGCGGTGGGCACGGTGGCCTCCAGGAACTCGGCTGGGAACGTACGGGGGTTGGACAGCGCGGCATCCAGCCGGGCGAGGGCCTGTAGTCGGGCCTGGAACCCGGCGCCTGATTCGGGCAGGCAGCTCAGGGATTCCCGCATCGAGGTGCGGGTCGTTGCGACCAGGTCGACCGCGAAGCGGGCCCGAGCCGTCTGCTCGCAGCCGCCGGAGGCTACGTCGTCCAAGAGGCGGTGGAAGTGCTCCTCGTAGCGGGCCCACAGCTGGGGAGCGGACAGCAGACGCGCCAAGAGCTGCTTGCGTTCATCGGGCCTTGCCCGGGGGAATGCCGCATCCCGGGCCACCGCTGCTGCGCTGGCAGCGGCACGCTCGGCCTTCTCACACCATTGCGCGCCCTCCGTAGCCGCCAGGTACAGCTCCTCGCGCAGTGCGCCGACGAAGGGGAATGTCTCACTCACCCAGCCGCGGAAGCTGCTCTTCTCGGTGAGCAGTCCGACCGACAAGATCTCCACCCGCCGGCCAAGACCCTCCAGCCGGGAGAACAGGTCGGAGCCCTTCGCGTTGTCCGGGTCGGCGCCTGCGTACAAGGCAGGTGACGTACGCCAAAGGGCCCGGTCTAGACGAGCCTGCTGCGGTCGGCCCGCCACCAGGACCGCGTCCTGTAGCAGTTGTGGTGGCAGAGGGGTCATCAGCTCGCCGCTGCCGACCAGGACCCGGTCGACGACGACCTCGCCATCGGGCCGCCGGGCCGGAGCCAGCGCCACCGAGCGGCCCAGCCAGCTGTGCAGGTCCGCCGGCCCGTCCACCGGCCGGGCCCGGCACGAAGCCGGGCCGGTGAACACCCGCCGGTCCGGTCGCGGGTCACTCCAGGAAAGGTTGATCCTTCCAGCGGCCGACCGGCCCACCGGCGTGATGTTCAACCGCAGGGTGTCCGCCAGACTGTGTCCCATGGCCAGGTTCCGCACCCGCATCGCGTTGCGGGCCACCGCCCCGTAGGTGAACGCCCTCCCCAGCCACTCGTTCTGCGCCATCATCCGGCCGCCGGTGTCGTACCCGTGCAGGACCAGCATCGCTGCGAACGCTTCGTGGACCGGGGGCCGGCGCTCGTGGTGCAGGTGGACGTGCTCGGCGAGCTGCGCGCTGTGCCCGGCCCGTTCGATGTCGAGCTGCGCGGGCCCATAGCCGTGCCGTGGCAGGAAGGGCAGCAGGTCAGCGTTCTGCCCGAGCGGACGCTCGGGATGGAACAGGTCGAGCCGGCCGTCGAACTCGCTTCCCGACAGCGCCTTGGCGACCTCGTCCAGCGGACGGCGGTCCTCCACCCACTCCCGCCACTCCCTCTCGGTACGGGGAAAAGCGCCGACCCCGTACATGAGAGCCAAGAGGAAGTCGTGGAAGGCGATCAGCGCTCCCGGACTGCGGTGCGCCAGCGCGATGTCCTCGGACTGCTCGAAGGCTTCCAACAACGTCAGCAATCGGAAGCGTTTGTCCTGGTCAGCGCGGATTGTCAGTGCCGGGATACACACTTTGTCCCGCAGGTCGTACGTAATGCGCTCAGACGGGACGCTTATGGCCAAAATTGACGTCACGGAGATTTGCACCCCTTCTCTGGGAGATGGGGCACAGCTTGGCGGGCTGGACACAGGGGAACTGGTGAGCGACGCGCGGCAATCCCCCGTTCAGCCGCTGCTCCCGATGTGGCTGTGGCTATGGGCCAAAACCGACCTCCACGGCCTCAGCCGGAAACGAGGCGGCCCCGCCTGGAACAGCCTCCTCGCCCACTGCCTCGACACCGCCGCTGTCTGCGGCGCGCTCATCGACCACCACCTCTCTGCCCCCGCACGAGCCCGCCTCGCCGACGCCTTCGGCGCCGGCAACCTGGCCACGGCACGCCGCGTCCTGATGCTCCTGGCCGCCCTGCACGACATGCCCGGCAAGGCCACTGCCGCCTTCCAGATGCTCTTCGCTGCCCTGCGAACCCGAGACACCGAACTCGCCGAAGCCGGACAGCACTGGGCCCAGGCCGCAGCCCGCGCCGGCCTGCCCCTCAGCGGACCTCGGCCCGACCCGCGCCCGCACGCCCACGTCACCGCCCGCTACCTGCCAGCCCTGCTCGGCTGCCCCTGCCCGCGCTGCCTAGGCACCGACGGCCGCATCCCGCACGAACTGCCGCTGCACGACATCGCAGCCCTACTCGGCGGACACCACGGCGACATCCCCAACAACTCGACGATCCGCGCAGCCAGCCTCCGGCTCGATCCGCTCTGGCACACCATGCACCGCGCACTCGCCGACGAACTCGCCCGCCTCCTGGACGTCGATCTGCAGCGCCTGCCCGGCCTGATCCGACTCGAACGCCCCTGCATCCCCGTGCTCTTCGCCGGCCTCGTCGTCCACAGCGACTGGATCGCCTCCAACGAGAACCTGTTCACCTACCGCACCCCCGACACCGCCGGAACCGACACCAGCGCCTGGTGGCAGGCCAGCCAGGACCAGGCCGAAGCCGCCATCACCACCCTGCGACTTCACCGATGGAACCCCCGCCCCATGACCTGGGCCGAACAGATGCCCAACACCCCCCGCCCCCGCCCCACCCAGCAGACGATCATCGACAACCCGCCCACCGGCCAGAGCCTCATCATCATCGAAGACACCACCGGCGGCGGGAAGACCGAAACCTCCCAATACCTCACCCACCACCTCGCCCTCACCTGCGGTTACCACGGCTCCTACACCGCCCTGCCCCTGCGCGCCGCCGGCGACCAGGTCGCCGACCGAACAGCTGCCTACCTCGCCACCGTCCTCGGAGACCGGGAACGCGCCCACCTCGCCCTCGTCCACGGCAACGCCTTCGCCCACGGCACCACCAGCCACCTCGCGCTCACCGACAGCGTGGTCACCATGGCGGCCAACATCACCTGCGACGACCTCGACACCCACCACAACGCCCCGGCTGTCATCCTCGACCACTGGTACCTCGCACGAACCCGCGGCCTGCTCTCCTGCTTCGGCGTCGGCACCATCGACCAGATCATCCTCGCCGCCCAGCACGGCAAACACTGGTTCCTGCGCCTGTACGCCCTCGCCGGGAAAACCGTCGTGATCGACGAAGCCCACGCCTACGACCTCTACCAGCAACGACTCCTGGCAGCCGCCATCGCCTGGCTCGCCGACGCCGGAGCCAGCATCGTCGTGCTCTCCGCCACCCTGCCCGCCACGATCCGAAGCGACCTCGTCAACGCCTGGCGCCGCGGCCACAACACCAACCCCGCCGACACCCCACCCACCGGCCCGATCACCATCGTCGACAGCAAGGGCCACCGCCGCACCCACACCCCAGCCCGCTCACGCCACACCCGCTACCGCACCCGCATCAAACTGCTGCCCGACCCCGGCCCGAACGAACTCGCCCACCACCTCCTCAGCCGCCACCCCCACGGCATCACCACCGTGATCCGCAACTCCGTCACCCGCGCCGAAGACCTCCACCGCGCCCTGCGCGACATCGCCGGCCACTACGGCTGGAAGCCCGAAGAAATCCAGCTCCTGCACGCCCGCTACCAAGAACGCCACCGCTCCCACCACCAGCACCACATCGAAACCCGGCTCGGACCCCACCCCGACCCCGAACTCCGCACCGAACAACCCAACCCCCACCGCCCGCACCGCCTCCTGCTCATCGGAACGCAAGTCCTGGAGCAGAGCCTCGACTACGACACCGACCACCTCTACACCGACCTCGCCCCCCTCGACCTCCTCCTGCAGCGACGAGGCCGCCAATGGCGCCACACGATCAACAGGCCCCACCTGCACCATGGCACCCCCCTCACCCATGTCCTGTGGACCCCCCGCCCCGACGGGCTGCCTCAACTCCCGCCACCCACACCCCACGCCGTCTACGACCCCTACATCCTGGCCGCCACCTGGCACGCCCTCACCGACCGCGCACCCACCCACGCGCCCCTCACCCTCCACCACCCCCACGAAACCCAGCCGCTCCTCGACACCGTCTACGCCGACCATCCTCCCGCCGGCGACCACCCCATCCACCAACTCCTCGCCGAACTCCACCCCCAATGGATCCGCCGCCTCCAGGAAGAAGCCACCCACGCAGGCCACCGCGCCCTGTGGCCCTACGACGAGGAAGGCAACCCCACCACCGTGGCGCAACTCGCCTCCGGCCCCCTCGACGAGACCTTCGCCCGCTCACGCCTCGGCACGCCGTCAACCGACCTCATCGCCCTCTACCAGCACGACGACACCGGCAACGTCGCCTGGCAGCCCACCGATCCGGAGCCAGCCGACCTCACCGCATATCACCCAATCCGCCACACCGAGCCCCACCGACGCCAGCGCCTGGAGATCCACCGCAACACCATCCCGGCCCCCACCCACTGGTTCACAGGACGCAACCCACTGCCCGACCCCACGACCTGGAGCATCCCCAACGCCGGCGCACTCGCGGGCCGCCCCATCCTGCTGATGCGCCCCGACGGCCAGCCGGTCGACCCGCGCCTCGAACGTCTGCGCTATCACCCGGACACGGGCCTGGTCCGGCGGCCATGACCCGGACGCAACGTACGCTCGTAGCCTCGGAAACGAGGATCAACCTGGGTGCAAATCACCGTGGCCCAGAAACTCCCTCACGCCAGGGAACACACAACAACCCAGCAATAGGTGAGTGAGAGCAAACCCGACCGTAGGGACAGTTCAGTTCGGAAAGGGTCCGCCCCGCGCGCCCGGGGATCAACCGCCTCCGTGGCCTGGCGCGTCGGCGACTGCGGGGTCCGCCCCGCGCGCCCGGGGATCACCCGTCGTCGTAGTCCGTGCAGCCAAGTTGCCTGAGATACGCCCTGCCCGCCCAGGGATCAGGCGTGGCTTGCATCTCAGGGTGGCTCAGGGCAAGCGCTCGCCCCGTGCGCCCCGGGGATCAACCGCGCGGCTGGATGCTCCCGGTGGACGCCTTGCTGTCCGCCCCGTGCGTCCGGGGATCAACCCCGCTATTTGGGCCGGCAGGACCGAGCCCAGCTGTCCGCCCTCGCGCGCCCGGGGATCAACCCCACTGTCCGATCGGCCGTCCCGTGGCCCCTGAGTCCGCCCCGCGCGCCCGGGGATCAGCCCGGGGAGTGGCTGCGCATCCATTCCGAGATCAAGTCCGGCCCGCTCATCCGGGGATCAGCCGGTCAAGATGAGCCGCACAAGCGAGCCCACCCGGTCCGCCCGCGCGCCCGGGGATCAGCCGCCCAACATCACCATGGCGGAGCTGGTCGAGCGGTTGTCCCCGCGCGTTTGGGGATCAGCCCCAGCTCAAGGCCAACAGTCGCCCCGTCGTCCTGTCCGCCTCGGGCGTCCGGGGATCAGGCGGATTTGATCGCGTCGTGCGAGACCCGTGTGCAGTCGCGGGAGATCCGGCGGGCGAAGGCGGCCGGGCGGTCCCGTTTAGGGATCACCCCGACCCGGCTTCCAGGCCGCCTGCCGATGACCGGGGACAGCCCCAGATTCGCGCACTCTCGCTAAGTCGAAGACATCGTCCCCGTGCGCCGGCGATCAGCCCAAGACCGCTGAGTCCGCGCCGCCAGCCCGGGGACCAGCCCTCTGGCGGCAATGAGTCTCGGCGTCTGGAGGAGTCGGGCCCGCGCGATCCGGGACTTCCAGACCGGAGCAACAGGTCGGCGTGGGACTACACGCCCGCCCCGTGTGCCAAGTGAATGAGAATCGACCCTGCTGCCAGAATTGGTGCAGGTCGGGAAGGGTCCGCCCCGCGCGCCCGGGGATCAACCCACCTTGATCCGGATCGCGGTGGACTATCTGCTGTCCGCCCCGCGCGCCCGGGGATCAACCGCCTGTTCGGGGTCCAGGCGATCACGTCCGTGGGTCCGCCCCGCGCGCCCGGGGATCAACCGGCGGGGATCTAGACCCGCCCGCCCCACGGGGGGTCCGCCCCGCGCGCCCGGGGATCAACCCAGTCGGAAACTCGCGTTGTCCGTGGACGCTTAGTCCGCCCCGCGCGCCCGGGGATCAACCGCCGAGAGCGACCGGGAGGTCTACGCGGATGACGTCCGCCCCGCGCGCCCGGGGATCAACCCCACCCCAAGGCGACGGACCTGCACGGTCTGGTGTCCGCCCCGCGCGCCCGGGGATCAACCCTCGCCGATTCGTTTTTTCCCATCACGATCGCCGTCCGCCCCGCGCGCCCGGGGATCAACCCGACAGCGGGTCGCGGCTGCGGAACGAACCGGGGTCCGCCCCGCGCGCCCGGGGGTCAACCCCAGATCACCTCGGAGCAGGCCGACCCCTTCTGGTCCGCCCCGCGCGCCCGGGGATCAACCCCAGATCACCTCGGAGCAGGCCGACCCCTTCTGGTCCGCCCCGCGCGCCCGGGGATCAACCCGCGGCGAGTCGCAGAACGCTGGTGCTGTCGGAGTCCGTCCCGCGCGCCCGGGGATCAACCGATGGAGAGCGAGAAGAAGCCGCTCGCCGACCAGTCCGCCCCGCGCGCCCGGGGATCAACCCGCCGAGATCGGCGCGGCGGTCGGACTCCACCCGTCCGCCCCGCGCGCCCGGGGATCAACCTGCGCATTTGGCTGCGCGAGGGAAAACCGGCGTGGTCCGCCCCGCGCGCCCGGGGATCAGCCGCCCAACATCACCATGGCGGAACTGGTCGCACCGCGCGTCCGGGGATCAGCCCTCTTGATCACCGGGTGCGCGACGGCAGGGTTGTCTACCTTGTATGTCCGGGGGATCAGCCAGACGGCCAGCGCTCCAACTGCCGTGACCTGACTATGCCCCCGCTAGCCCGGGGATCAGCCTTCGGGCGGCAATGAGTCTCGGCGTCTGGACCGCGCGACCGGGATTTCCGACCAGAGCCACAGGTCGGCGTGAGGCTGCACGCCCGCCCCGCGTGCCCGAGTGAATGAGAATGGACCCTTCTGCCAGAATTGGTGCAGGTCGGGAAGGGTCCGTCCCGCGCGCCCGGGGATCAGCCGGCGCAGGGAATCTTCAACTGGACCCGGCCCGCGTCCGTCCCGCCGCGCCCGGGGATCAGCCCATGATCGTGTTGGACTCCGTCACCTCCCTGTGGTCCGTCCCGCGCGCCCGGTGATCAGCCGTAGCCCGACGCGTACCGTCCGGCCATCTCCGGGTCCGTCCCGCGCGCCCGGGGATCAACCGGTCAAGATGAGCCGCACGAACGAGCCCACCCGGTCCGCCCGCGCGTTAGGGGATCAGCCCCAGCCCAAGGCCAACAGTCGCCCCGTCGTCCTGTCCGCCCCCGGCGTCCGGGGATCAGCCGGATCTGATCGCGTCGTGCGAGACCCGTGTGCAGTCGCGGGAGATCTGCCGGGCGAAGGCGGCCGGGCGGTCCGCCCCTGTGCGTTTGGGGATCAACCCACCTCGCCTAACCACTCCCGATCGCCGTGATCGTCCGCCCCGCGCGCCCGGGGATCAACCCTTGACTGCGTGCTCCTGGTCCTCGTGCACGATGTCCGCCCCGCGCGCCCGGGGATCAACCCTCGGCCAGACACCACGGGACGCCGACATAGACGTCCGCCCCGCGCGCCTGGGGATCAACTTCTAGGTTCACGGGCATCACCCGGCAGATGAGGGTCCGCCCGAGCGCCCGGCTCACCGTCAGCCCACGGAGCGAGCCGGCCTCGCAGCCCGCGGCAAGTCCGCCCCACGGGCTCGGGGATTAGCCAGACGCCTTGGGTGCGCAGCAGGCGAGGACGCGGTCCGCTTATCGCGTCCGGGGGCCGGCCCCAGCAACACCCGGTAGCTGGCCGTTCGGCTCTACGGCCTGGTCAGGCCATAGGCGTGGTGTTCACGTACTGGCGTTGCCGTGGTTGTCGATCAGGGGGACGAGGGCGCGGACACGTTCGTGAAGGTCTGCGACCCCGGTGGCCGGAACGTCGGCGAGGACCTTGTCGAGGCGGGCGAGGCGTGCGCGTGATGTCGACCGCAATCGGGCGGCGGGGACGCGGTCGAGGACGTCGAGGGCTCGCTGAGCGGCATCCGTGGGCTGGGTGGGTGCCTCGGCTTGCGCGAGGACGAGGGTGGCGGCAGCCCAGCCGGGGGTGGCGACTGCGGTAGACGTGATGGACGTTTCGGCAGTGCTGCGCGCGCGGTTGTGGTGGCCGAGTGCGATGGCGGACTCGGCCTGGTGGAGGGTGTACTCGGCGGCGTCGAAACCGAAGCGGCCGGGTGCGAACCCGACAGGATCGGCTTCGAGCTCGCGGGCGGCCGAGGCGAGTGCCGTGTTGGCTTCCTGCTCGCGGCCGAGACAGGCGAGGGAGGTCAGCTGCGCCCAGGCGTGTGCCTGGGCTTTCGGCAGCCCGGCGGGGGCGTGGGCGACGGCCCGCTCGGCGTAAGCCAGGGCGGTCTCGTAACGGTTCTCGGCACGGGCGACCATGCTCTGCGCACCCAAGGCCCAGGCGGTGAGGCGCGCGTCGTCGGTGCGGCTGCCATAGGCGGCGGCAGTGGCCAGGTGTGCGCGGGCGCCGGTGTGATCGTCGAGGTGGAAGGCGAGGTTGCCCATCAAGGCGGAGAGCCAGCCGACGTTGCGGTGGAGCCCGTCGGCGACCTGCTCGGGGACGTGGCCGGTGACCAGACAGTCGGTGAGCATGCCGCGGGCGGCTCGTACTTCCTCGAAGAGCAGGTACGCGGGGTGCTTGGGGTAGGTGAGGGCGTAGTGCTCGACGGCCGCGTCCGCGAGCTCGGCGACCTCAGTGCTGCCGTGGGGGCCGGCGAGGAGGGCGAGCTGGAGGGATTCGCGGACGGCCGGAAGGCCGGCGGCTGTGGTCATGTGCACCACCATTTCCCGTGCGCCAGCGCTGCACGTGTCGGTCTCGGGCCGACCGTACCGGATCACGGTGGACAACTCGCGTTCCGGAAAGACTTGTTCGGTCAAGCCCAGGCCGAGCTGGGCGGGGGTGGCGCCGTAGGCGCGGCAGAGCATGACGGTGTACTCGCGGTCGGGGCGCTCTCCAGGGCGATGTTCCCACCGGCACAGCATCGGGTCGGACAGGTTTCGCGGTAACAGGCCGTCGGCGACGTACTGGGCCTTGACCTGGGTGATGGTCTCCGAGCGGGACCAGCCCAGGGCGAGTCTCCAGGCCTCCAGCTGCTGCACCTCGGGCAGGGCGCGGCGGATCTCGGCGGCGGTCTGTTCGGTGTCGAGGCGTTCGCGCTGGCAGCGCATCCGGATGCCGGCTGCCTCTTTCTTGATGACGGCGCGGCGTGAGCGGGCGATGGCGGCGGCCATGGGCACCCCCGGAGGGAGCGGGATATCGGGAATGGCAACCGTAGCCCACCCCTGTGACACGGCGACACCACTCGGTCACTGCCTGTCCGGCGTATTGCGGGAGCCCCGCAATGTCCGCTCGCTCCGGTGGCAATGACGCCGGGTCAGGTGCAGGCCGACTCTGGTGGGGCGAGCCCGACCGGGCAGCGAATCCCGAGGACGAAGGGGGGTGACCCCGCCATGTCCTACGACCACTGATCACCTGCTGTGCCCCCGTGACCAGGGGCCCGGGTCCGGCCTCAGCGTCTGGCCCGGGCCCCTGTGACGCCCACCCCTGAGAACACCTGGAGACGCTCGTGCTGCCGGTGCTGACCTACGAACCCCTCGACCCCGCCACCGTCAACAACCCCTACCCTGCGCTGGCCGCCCTGCGCGAGCAGGCCCCGGTGTCCTGGCACGACGGCATGTCCTCGTGGCTGGTCACCCGGTACGCCGACTGCACGGCCGTCCTGCGCGACCACACCGTCTTCGCCCGCGACCGGCGCCGCACCGGCCAGGCCGTGCCCGCGGCGAGCCTGAGCGTGCAGTCCCTGGACCCGCCCGACCAGGCCGGCGTGCGCTCGCTCTTCATGAACGCCCTGCGCGCCCAAGACCTGCCCGGCCTGGAGGCCCGCGCCCGTACCCGCGCCACCGGTCTGCTGCGCGAGGCGGCCGAGCACCCGTCGTTCGAAGCGATGGCAGAGCTGGCCGCCCCGCTGTCCCTGTCGGTGGTCTGCGACCTGCTCGGCGTGGACGAGCCGCCACTCGCCGAGTTCGCCGCCGCCTCCGACGCGATCATGCGCAGCATGGACGGCGGCCTCGACCCCGCCCTGGTCGAGCCCGGCCGCAAGGCGCGCGAGGAGCTCACCACCCTCGTGGACTCCTGGTTCACCGACACCGGCCGCCCGAGCGGTCTCCTGGCCCACGTCCGCGCCCACACCCCGCCCGGAGCCGGACAGGCCGAGGAGCTGTTCGTCCGCAACACCGCGCGGGTCATGTTCCAAGGCGGATACAGCACCACGACCGCCGCCATCGGCAACGCCCTGCACACCCTCACCACCCACCCGCAGGCACAGGAACAGCTGCGTACGGACCCGCGGGCGGTGCCGGCGGCGGCCGAAGAGCTGGTCCGCTTCGACGGGCCCGTCCAGGGCACCAGCCGCACCGCCACCCAGGCGTCCACGATCGCCGGCATCCCGATCCCGGCCGGCGACCCGGTAGTGCTGCTCTTCGCCGCCGCCAACCGCGACCCCGCCCGCTTCCCCCACCCCGACCAGCTGCTGCTGGACCGCCGCGATAACCGGCACCTCGGCTACGGCTGGGGCACCCACTCCTGCATCGGCACCCGTGCCGCCCAAGCGGCCCTGCGCGCCACCCTCGACGCCCTGCGCACCCACCCCACCCCGATCCTGCCGGCTGGCACGGCCCGTCGGCAGCCCTCGGCCACGATGCGCACCTTCGCCGCCCTGCCCGCCACCCTCCACCCCTGACAACGGCGCCCTCGCCGCCCAGCCTCTGCTCGGAGACCCCCTTGCGCATCCTGATCGGCAACCACATCGACCCCGCGATCCGCGCTCGTACGGACATGCGGGCCTGGACCCAGCGCCTGGCCTGGTTCGCCCGCCCCGGCGACGTCCTGATCCTGTGCACCGAACCCGATCCCGCCTTCCTCGACTACGCCCTCACCCTCACCGGCATCGGCCCCGGCGAGGTCACCGTCCTGACCACCCCGCCCGGTCGGCACGGCGGGATGCTCCTGGACCCCGAATCCCTCACCGACCCCGCCTTCCTCGACCAGGTCCGCGCCGCCCTGCGCCCCGCAGGCGGCCCGCAGGCCGTCGGGGAGATCTTCGCCCTGTGGCCCTCGGCCTCCGTCGCCCGCTTCGCCAGCGCCCTGGGGCTGGCCGGCCGGATGCCCGGCGGGGCGTACTTCGGGCAGGGCGGCGCCGAGATCGGCAACAACAAGGCCAACTTCCGGGCCATCGCCGCCGCAGCGGGCGTCCCCACCGTTCCCGGCGAGGTCTGCCGCTCCCGCGCGGAGGCCGTCGCCGCCACCTGCCGGCTCCTGGACCAGGCGGAGGCGGTGGTGGTCCAGCAGGCCCACAACGGCGCCGGCGTCGGCAACCAGATTCTTCTCGCCCCCGACAGCCGGCTGGCCACCGACCACGTCGGCGCCCGGCACCTGCACCACCTCGCACCGGGCCCGGCCGGAGTCGCGGCGTACTGGCAGGAGCGCTGGGACTGGGCGTCGGCCGACGGCCGCCACCCCGTGGTTGTCGCCGCGTTCGCCCCGAACGCCGAGGCGATCTACTCCGAGCACTACGCGGACGACTCCGGGACCTGCCCGACCGAGCAGGGCCGCCTGCACTATGTCGGCCGCCGTCTGTCCCATCAGACCGTCCCGCTCCAGGGCCTGGACCCGCTGCTGCACGCCCGCCTGGTCGACGGCGGCACCCGGCTCGCCGAGGCCTACCGGGCGCTCGGCTACCGCGGCCACCTGTCCGCCGACGCCATCACCACCCCTGACGGCCGCATCTACTTCACCGAGGTCAACGCCCAGGTCTCCGGGAGCCTGCACATCTACCAGGTCATCGCGCACCGGATCGTCGACACCTCCGCCCGCCCGGCCCGCGCGGTCGTCGAGTACCACGTCCCCCCGACCTGGCACGTCCCCGACGGCGCCGCCTTCCACCGGGCCCTCGCCGACCTCGACCTGGCCTGGAATCCCGCCACCCGCACCGGGGTGATCGTCTCCATGCCCATCGCCCTGGGCACGGACGGCGCGCAGTTCGTCTTCTGCCTCGCCTACGACCCCGCCACCGGCCACGAGGAGCCGTTCGCCCGCCTCGACGCCCGCTTCGCCACCCGCCCGCAGGACGCCTTCGACCCCGCCCAGCACGTCGGCCTCGTCACTGCTTTCTCCTCCTGAACGGAGCCCGCCCCGATGACCACCACACCCCTGCTGCCCGCCGCCGCGCGCCTGAACCAGACCCTGGACGCCGCCCGCCTGGCCGCCGACCTCAACCACGTCACCAGCCACACCTGGGACCTCCAGCAGGGCCGCGCCCCGGGCGGACTGCTCGGCGCCGTCACGGACATCGACTGGCGGGTCCTGCCGCTGATCGCACCGAACGGCGACCCCGCCCGCACCGACCCCGGCGGCCCGGGCCCCGACACCTACGCCCCCACCGGGTGGCTGGACCGCATGCCCTACCTCGCCCAGGTCCTCGCCGGCATCCCGGCCCCGCTGAACGCGGCCCGCCTCATGGCCCTGGGCCCGAACGCGGTCGTCGAGCGGCACTGCGACCCCAAGTACAGCCTGGCCCGCGGCTGCGCCCGCCTCCACATCCCCCTGACCACCAATCCCGACGCCGTCCTCTACCTCGATGGCACCGAGCACACCTGGCAGCCCGGAGAGTTCTGGTACGGGGACTTCTCCCGCGAGCACGCCGTCCGCAACCTCGGCACCACCACCCGCGTCCACGCCGTCATCGACGTCCTGTTCACCAGCGAGCTCGCCGCGCTGTTTCCGCCGGCCTGGCAGGAGCAGCTGGCCGAAGCCGACGCCCTGATCAACCACCTCACCCCCCTGGACAGGGACCTCCCCGAGGGCCTCCCCCGCGCTCTTCATCTGCCCGCCGGGTTCGCCGACTTCGGGCACGATGCGCCGCTGGAGGGCGACCTCGTGCCCGCCCGCCTCGACCACACCGATGGCCACCTCACGCTTGCGACCTCCGAGCGGACCTTCGCGCTGCTGCCCGCCGGGCGGGGGAGTGGCGGTTCAACGCCTGGAGCGAGGCCCGCACCTTGGCCCCCACCCCGGACGGCGGGACCGTCCTGCACGCCCGTCACGGCCGCGCGCACACCCACCGCACGCTCACCGCCGCCTGACCTGCGAGACGAAGGAACACCCACCATGCACCTGAACAGCCACGACGACTTCACCCGCCTGCGCGAGATCATCGTCGGGTCAGCCGTCAACTACACCGGCCACGACCGCGACGTGTCCTTCGAGCTGTTCCACCACGAGAACCTCACCGGCTTCCGCTCAGACTGGGCCTACCCCCGCCTCGTCGACCGCGCCTCCGCAGGCAGCGGTGCAGCATCGGAGCAGTGGGCGATCAACCGCCGCTACGCCGCCGAGCTCGCCGAGGACGTCGAAGACCTCGCGCAGGTCCTGGCCGACCTCGGCATCACCGTGCACCGGCCGATCCCGCTGCCCGCCGATCCGACCCCGATCGCCGGCCTGGGCTGGAGTGCCCCGCCGGTCCCCGCCCTGAACATCCGCGACAACACCCTGATCCTCGGCGACGAGATCATCGAGACCCCGCCCGCCATCCGCGCCCGCTACCTGGAAACCCGCCTCCTGGCGGGTGTCTTCTCCGGCTACTGGCAGGCCGGCGCGCGCTGGACCACGATGCCGCGGCCCGTTCTGACCGACGCCAGCTTCGACCTCTCCTACGCCCGCGACGCCACCACCACCCTCGGCGGCCCCACCGAACCCATCAACGACCCGCAGCCGGGCCCCTACGACGTCGGCTTCGAGATGATGCTCGACGGCGCCCAGGTCCTGCGCCTCGGCCGCGACCTGGTGGTGAACATCGCCCAGTCCAACCACGCCAGCGGCGTCGACTGGCTGGAGCGCCACCTGGCCGGCCGCTACCGGATCCACCGCGTGTACCGCATGGCTGACAACCACATCGACTCCATGCTCCTCGCCCTGCGCCCCGGGGTGTTCCTCGCCCGGCACGACGGCATCCGGGACATGCTCCCCGAACCGCTGCAGCGATGGAAGTTCATCGTCCCGCCCCAGCCGGACACCGGTGCGTTCCCCGCGTACGGGGACGCCGACCTCGTCCTGACCAGCCCCTACATCGACCTCAACGTCCTCTCCGTCGACCCCGACACCGTCCTGGTCAACCAGGACTGCACCGGCCTGATCAAGACCCTCGAAGCCGAGCACTTCACCGTCGTCCCCGTCCGGCACCGCCACAGAAGGCTGTTCGGCGGCGGCTTCCACTGCTTCACCCTCGACACCCGCCGAGACGGCGCCTGCGAGGACTACCTCACGTGAGCCGTCCCGTCCTGCTCCTGGAGGCGGCCGGCCCCGAGTCCGGGCACCTGGCCCGCACCGCGGCCGCCTCCGGCCACCCCGTCCACGCCGTCACCACCACCGAGGACCTCACCGGCTACAGCCCGGCGCTCCACAACCTGCTGGCAGGCACCCTCACCACCGACCTGGCCAACCCGCAACAGGCCCTCGCCGACACCGTCGCCTACGCCCGCCGCATCAACGCCGCTGCCGTCCTCACCACCAACGAGTACCTCACCCCGCTGGCCGCCCACACCTGCGCCCTCCTGGACCTTCCCGGCAACGACCCCACTACCGCGCACGCGGCCCACGACAAGGACGCCATGACCACCGCCTTTCGGGCTGCCGGCGTCACAGCGCCCCGCACCCACACCCTCGCCACCCCGGCCGCCCTGCGCACCCGCTTCCTCCGGCCCGGCATGCGGCTCCCCGTCGTCATCAAGCCGGCCGACGCCGCCGGATCCCAGGGCGTCACCGTCCTGGCCAGCCTCCAGGACGCGGACACCGCCTGGCAGCACGCACACACCGCACCCGGCATGTACGCGGCCACAGGGGGCCGTACGGTGCTGCTCCAGCAATACATCCCGGGGCGCGAGTACAGCGTGGAGTCGTTCACCCAGCACAGCCGGACCACCCACCTGGCCATCACCACCAAGACCACCACCCGCGGCACCCACCGGGCCGAACTCGCCCACACCCTGCCGACCCAGCTCCCGCCCGCGTTGGAACAGGCCATCCACCAGGAGACGGCGAAGGCTGTGCGCGCCGTCGGCATCCGCAACGGTGCGTCCCACACCGAGGTCATCGTCACCCCCACCGGCCGCCCGTACGTCATCGAGACCGCGGCCCGCATCGGCGCCGGCCACATCGGTGAACTCCTCCACCACGCCCTCGGTATCAACCCCTGGATTGCCCTCCTGGACATCGCCCTCGGCCGCCCCGCCCGTCTCACCCCCGCCCGACACCACCACGCCACCGTCCGCTTCCTCACCAGCCCGGCGGCCGGCCGGCTCACCTCCGTCACCGGTCTGCCCCGACCCGGCCCAGACACCCCCCTCGTCCGGCTCCGCGCCCGCCTCGGCGACCCGGTCGGCCCCGCCCACACCAACGCCGGACGGCTCGGCAGCCTCATCGTCGTCAGCCCCGACGCCCGCACTACGGCGGCCCGCGCCGCCCAACTCCTCGACGACATCCGCATCGAGGTCGAACCCCACCCCGCCTGAGCACACCGCAGGGGCGCCACCCAGGTCCATGGGTGGCGCCCCTGCGATATGCCCGAGGTCAGATCAGCGCGGCGAGCTCCTCGGCCACCGCCCCGTAGGAGTCCGCGACGCCGGCCTCGTTACCGAGCCGGTGCCGCTCCAGGCGCAGCGCGCCGAGGTGGCGCACCTCGTACAGACGCCGCCGCCACACGCTGTTCTCGGTCTCCTCCGAGCGGCCGTAGGAGTCGAAGAACGCTGTGCGGGCGTCCTGCTTCGCGCGGGCCATCCGCATCGTCCAGTCCGCCTCCGGGTCTCCCCACCAGGTGCGGTCCATGTCCAGGACACCGCAGATCGTCGGGACGGGGGCGGGTGCGAGCATCGTGTTCACCGTCCACAGGTCCCCGGTCAGCAGCCGCGGCACCGTCACCTCGTCGAGGATCTGCGCGTCGGCCTGGGCGGCGTCGGCGGCCTTGCGTAGGTCGGCCGCGTCCAGGCCGCAGCTCTCGACGTCCTCGGCGATCAGGTGCAGGGATGCGACGACAGCCTCGCTCCACCGCGTGTGCCCGGGGCCGCCCACCGGGCCGAACCATGGCCCGGCAACCGCGTGCACGGCCGCTGTGATCTCCCCCATCTGCCGGAAGAACGCCGTGTGGGTCTCCTTCGGATACGAGCCGAGGAGCTCCGGCGCCGGGGTTCCAGGCAGGAAGGACTGGATCATCCAGTCCCGCCCGATGACGGACTGGGTGAAGTCCGATGCCAGGACGTGCGGCATCAGGTCGGCGATCGGCGCGAGCCACGGCACCGACGCGTACTCCGCGCGCATCAGCTCCCGCTCCGAGCGGAACTGGCGGCCCGGTTCGGGCGCCACCCGCAGGACGACCGGCTCCGCGCGGCCGGCCAGGTCGATGCGGTAGGTGGTGTTGTACATCCCGCCGCCCAGCTCCGTCGCGGAACGGACCTCGGTGCCGGGCCCGAAGGCGCGCTGGGCGACCGCCTGGATCTGGAGGCCGGTGAGGCCCTGCTGAAAGGCATTGGCGGGCCGCTCGATGACGTGGAGTTCCACGGGACTTCCTTCCGGGCTGTGAGGACTTCGAGAGGGCGGGGCGGGAGTCTGCTGGTCAGGCCTTGCGGTTGCGGGGGCGGCCGTTGCGCTCCAGCACGACACCGAGCTGCGAGGGCTGCATCGCGGCGGCGATGCCGATGGCCCGGCGGTTGGCGTGCGGGCTGGTGGCGTCGGCCGCCGCGACGTGACGCTCGCGGGACAGCGTCAGGTGGGCGATGAGTCGACTCAGCAGGCTAGTGGAGACGATCAGCTCGTCGAAGCCCTCGGCCTTGGGGTCGATGACCTTCCCGCTGTTCGTCAACCCGTCGTACAGGGCGAGGGCGACGTCCTCGGGCAGGGTTACGGTCCGGGACCCGCCAGAGGAGCCGGGCAGCTCGAAGGTGATGAGGGTGGTCATGAATCCTCCAAGAGGCGAGGTGTATGAAAGCTACATCCGTAGGAATTCCTACACAAGGGCTGGGGGAACCACCGCCAGCCCTCGTTCCGGTTGCCTATCCGGCACCCGCGGCATCAGTCCGGCGATCGGCGCCAGCCACGGCATGGAGGCGTACTTGTTGCAGATCAGGTACGCCTCGGAGAGGAACGGCCGCTCGGCGGGCGGCGCCACGCGCAGCACGACCGGCTCGGCCGTGTCGCACAGGCGAGACCGCCGATTCCACCACCGCCCGGCGGCCGAACGCGGCCCCGACACCGGAGTCATCACCTGCCACACCACCGCACACGACCAGGACGACACCGCGGTCCTGGCCTTCGCCCGGACCTTCCTGGTCCCCCTGGACGCCGATGCCGCCCGCGACGCCACCAACTACTAGAAGGCGGGGCCCATGAACGCCAGCAACTGACCTTCGCCCCGCCGATGACGGCTTGTGGGAGCAGTACGACCAATTCGCCACCCGCCCCTACGGCCACCGATCGCCGACATCACCCACCTGCGCGAGCACGCCCTCCAGGTCGCCGTCCGCGGCGGCCGCGTCGTCGTCGGCGGCCTCGGCCTCCTCATCGATCAATTCTTCGGCGGCGCCCCGGTCCCCAGCGCCTGCCTCGGCGACGGCTGCACGCCAAATCGGATAAGGCTCTCGCGGCCCTTGTCCACAGCGCCGCCCTCTTCGAGCCTTGGCTGCCCGACCACTTCTAGCAGCCGGATGTCGCGGCGCTTCACGCGCAAGGCCGGCCGCTGACCTCCACGCCTGGGGTCCCGTACCTGCTTCTGCGGATTCAGGTACGGGGACCCCTTCAAGTTGCGGGTGGTGGATCAGTCGGTACTGCCTTGCCCGCCGGGCAGTCGGTCACCCGGTGATCGAGAAGAAGATCGAGCCGTCCTCGGCCCACCACCAGGCGCCCCGTCCCTTCACCCACTCGGAGGACCAGCTATCGAGAACCTTGATCAGCTCCTCCAGGTCGTACCGCAGACCGGGCTCGATCCGGTCCACCACCGCCCGGTAGGCATCCGCCGCAGGCCCCGCCTTCGCCAGCGGCCAGCACCCGATTTCCGGCGAACCCTCCAGAGGTCGGGGAATGTAGAACCCGATCTCCGATGGCGGGCCGCTATAGATGTACTGATTGGGCAGCAGGTCTGCCGGAACGCCCGCAGCCCTCAAAGCGTCGTCCAGAGCCGAGAAAAGGGTGGAAGGGCTCCGGTAACTTCCCAGGGTCTCGTCATCGCTTGCATTGTGGTCGATGACGATCTGGAGGGCCGCATAGTAGGCGCTGCCAGCGTGATCGGCGGCGGAGTCGGCTCGACCGGCGATCAGCTCTTCCAGCGCGTCCTGCACCGACAGTCCCCAGTCCACGCCCTGGGCATCGAGATCGTTCTGGCGTGCCCGTGCCTTCTCCCGCATACCGCCCAGGCGCCGTGATTCGTCGGCGCTCAGGTCCCTGGCGGGCAGGAAACGGACGACCTGACTGCGGTTCGCCATGCTGAAGTTCACTACCTTGCTCATGTGGATCATGGTGTCAAAGAGCACTGACACTCACGATGTCCGGGAGCCTCTGGCAGCTGGATGCAGGGCGAATGTCTCGATGGATCGGATAGACCGCTGAGGCTCCGAGGAGCAGGCCATGGGCGAGATCAGTGTCGAGCGGCAGCACCTGACCGGCTGCTGGCCGACAGCGCGAGCAGGTACGGAGCCCACTGGATCGACCTACGTCTGACCTGATCCGCCGGACAGGCCCTAGCAGATCGGCTCAGCAGGCGTCGGCACGGGCACTACTGTCTCGGCACCGGGAGGCGCTCAGGTCCGGATCGGCGAATCACGACTCGTGCGGGTGGAGTCGGTGAACAGCCCGTGCCAGCGGGTGCCTCGGAAGGTTGATCAGGCATGCGAACCTCTCAGCCAGGTCCGGCCCCCGTGCCCCCGATGCCCCCGTATCCCCCGGCTGTGTCGGCCGCTTCCACTGCCCCACCGGCGACGTTGGTCCCGGAGCCGTTCCGGGACCAGTGGGCGGAGATGTGGGCAGCGCACGGACGGGGGGACCTACCGACGGCCGTCGCGCTGGCCAGCCAGATGGAGGTCCTCCTGGAGGACCTCCACGGGCCCCGCCACCCCTACACGATCACGATGCTCACTGCTCGCGCCTGGCTCACCCTGTGCCGGCGAACCGACTGGCCAGCCACAGTCGAGCTGCTCATCAAGACCGCTCTACGCCGCCAGGCTGCCCGTGCCCAGCCCGAAGCGGACACCCTGCGCGCGGCCCGAAACGCGCACGCCTGTTGGCACGTCGTTGCCAAGCGGGACACGGCAGCGGCCCAGTCCCTTGCCGGGCCGCTGGCTGACATGCTCACTGCTCTCGGACTGAACGAGCTCCGCGCCAACGTCCAGGGCTTGGTCCAGGCGCAGGCGTCAAGGACGGTCTCCTAGCAAGAGATACGGGGCGTTCACAGGCCGATGCTGAGGTGAGTGCCGAGGCGCTGTCAGTAGTGGGGGCCACCATGGACGTCATGGAGGACATCACCGTCCGACCGGCGTCCGCCGACGCGGTCGGCGCACTGTGCGAGACCATCCGCGCCCAGCTCGCCGCCTGGGTGCCGGGCACACTAGGCGTGTACGTACGCCGCCACCCGTACGCTCCGGACACGATCGCGCTGCTCCTGGACACGGTTGAGGGCGCAGCCACCTGCACGGGCGTGCCAGGGGAAGCGGACCTTGCCCGCTGTGAACTGCGCGAGGCGGCCGTCCGCGCGGCGGCCGCTGCTTACGAGCCGGGGACAGATGTACGCGTCGAACTCGCCGCGGCATTGGCTGGGTGCCGCCGGGCGGCGGTCGCCCTCGGCCTGCTCGTTCCCCTCCGGTAAGCCACCCCGTTGATCTGAAGGGTGATGGCTCACGCCCGGGGAGGCCACGATGCAGCCCTGCCTGCTGCGGTCCGCCCGGTCGACGTGCGAAGGGCTCCCGGGCGGACTCCCTTCACCACGTTGCCCCCTCGACCGCCGCATGGTGCACACCACCACTGCGCATGACCTGTATGGAGCATCCTGCGGTGACCGAGGGGGCAGCCGGCGCTCTAGGCGTCGCGGCCGCACGGGGCCGCCATGGCCTGCGGCTGCTGCGGCGAGGCGAGAGTGGACGACCCGCACCGTCACACGGGCCTGCAGGCCGGTTCAGCGTGCCGAGCCGGGGATCGAAGGGGAAGGGGCGAAGTGGAGCTTCTGCGGTCCTTTCCCGTCGCCTTTCCAGTCGACGAACAAGATCACGTCGGTGAGGAGACGGTGGCGGTTGGACCAGCGCGAGGAGTAGGACGCCGGGGTGGTGGACCCGTCCCTGGCCTTGTTCAGGCGCGAGGCCATGTCGGTACGCTTTGTGACGGCAAGACCACCCCCGGCCACCATGGCCGTGACCTCGACGTAGGTACCGGTGGTGTTGAAGATGGAGCCCGGGTGCGTGGAGGACTCCGGCAGGTCCCATGAGAGCGTCGCCCAGTGCCGGATGGTCGAGCCGGTCTCGGTCACGCAGGCTTTGACGGTGAAGTCCCAGTTGTCGGGCCAGGGCCCGCTGTAGGCCGGGTTGTCGATGGTCTGGGACGACACCTTGCACCGCTCCACCGCGTACGCCGGGCTGACACCTGCGACTACAGCCGCGGTGACGGTGGCTGCCAGCAACACTGCCGAGAACCGCCCGGCGAGGGTTGTCCTGCGCATGGGGGCGCCTCCCTTTGATCGAGTGACCAGGACAACGAGGACGCGCCGGGATGGAAGCGCGCGAACGAGGGTGACGCGCGAGCAGGCCAGATGACGGCTTGAAGCACCGCCCCCGTCCCGGCCGGACAGAGCCGGCACGATCCCGCCCAGCCGAGCGTCGCGGTCACTTCTCGCTCGACTGAGATGTTCGACTCCCGGCGAGGCGCCTCGCGTGACCTGGCCCCGCGGGCCGGGAATGCCGGGGCGGAAAAACGGTTCATTACAGTGCCGCCCCGAAGAGAGGTCCTGCTCATGAGCACCCCCACCCCCACCCCGCGCCCTGTTCCCGTCACCTGGTCGCGTGATCAGGCGGGTCCGTGCCGGCGGTGCCAGACGACCACCCATAGGTACGGGGTGGGTGGGAACCCGTTGTGTAAGGCGTGCAGAGAGCAGTTGCGGGAGGCGCAGCACCGCCTTGCGTGAGGCATCACCGGCCTGCCGGGCCGCTTCGCGGTGTGGCGGCCTGGCGTCGGCTGCGGGGATCGGGCGCGTGGGAAGGAGGACCGTCGGGTGGTGTTGCGGCCGCCGGTGGAGCCGATGCTGGCGCAGGCTGTGGAGTCGGTGCCGGGCCCCGGCGTGCTGGGTGAGCTGGCGTATGAGCAGAAGTTCGACGGTTACCGGGCGCTCCTCTTCACCCCGACCGGCGCCGCCGGCCAGCTGCTGGTGCAGACCCGGCGCGGAACGCTGATCCAAAACAGCTTCCCCGACCTCGTCGCCGCCGCGCAGCTGCCGGACGGCCTGGTCCTCGACGGCGAGCTGGTGGTCTGGGACACGGCAGCGGGCCGGCTCTCCTTCGAGGGACTGCAGCGCCGCACCGCCGCCCGCGGCCGCGCCGCGCGCGAGCTCGCCGCGTCCCTGCCCGCGTTCTTCATTGCCTTCGACGTCCTCCAGGAGGACGGTGTCGAGGTGCTACGCCATCCGTATCGGCAGCGCCGCCTGCGACTCGAAACACTGTTCTCCACCCACCGGCTCAAGACACCGTGGACGTTGTGCCCCATGACCACGGACCTGATCACAGCCCAGAAGTGGCTGGAGACCTGGACCGATGTTCCCGGCCTTGAGGGCGTCGTGGTCAAAGCCATGAACCAGCCCTACCGGCCGGGATACAGGGGGTGGTACAAACTGAGGCGGCGGGACACCGTCGAGGCGATCATCGGCGCGATCACCGGAACGCTGCTTCGACCGCAGCTCCTCCTCCTGGGTCGCCACGACAGCCACGACCACCTACGCCCTATCGGCCGCACGGTTCCCCTGCGCGCGGAAGCGGCCCGCCTCGTCGCCGCAAGCATCACCGCGGCCGACGAGGACCATCCCTGGACCGGCATGCGGTTCGCTACGACGTGGGGCAGCCGCGATGCCTTGGACGTGACCCTGGTCCGCCCTGAGCTGGTCGCCGAGATCAGCGCCGACACCTCCGTCGACCACGGCGGCATCTACCGCCACCCCGTCCGCTTCAAACGCCTGCGCCTCGACCTCACCGCGCGCGACGTACCCCGGTTCGAGGCGGACACAGCCTGATCCGAGGGCTGAGGCAGCACACCTCCCCACGGGGCAAGGTCCGGCGTCTGTCGTCAGGACGGCATCGGGCCGTAGCAGTCCGTCGGGGTTCCCAGACGTGATCCGAGACGGAAGCGCATCTCGCCCGCGGCCCGGCGAACCTCCTCCGAGCGGGTCTCACCTTCAAGGGCACCGAGGAGCATCATGATCGCTCTGGCCTCGTCCTCGGTCAGCAGCTTGAGCCGGGTCTCGCCCGCGGCATCGAGGAGCGCGTCGAGGAAGTCTTCGTCCATGCCACCACAACGCCCCACGGCATTCGTCGTCACAGGCATGCGGGGCCGACCGACTGCGGGGGCGGGCTGCCGGCCGTCGGGCGTTCGCCCGGCCGGCCCCCTGTGGCGGTGGAGGTACCGGTGATGGTGCGAGGCTGGATTGAGAGCTTTCGCGAGGAGATAAGTAGATGCGCCCTATTTGGTCCGGTGCGATCAGTTTTGGTCTAGTGACGATTCCGATCAAAGTATTTCCGGCTACCGAGTCGCATGCGATCTCGCTGCACCAGTTCCACGTCGCGGATGGCGGCCGGATCCGCTACCGGAAGGTGTGCGAGGCCGACGGGAAGGAGCTGACCCAGTCGGAGATCACACGCGGATACGAGACGGCCACCGGCACCCTGATCCCCGTCACGGATGAGGACCTCGACGCCCTTCCCCTGCCAACGGCGAAGGCGATCGAGATCGTGGCTTTCGTGCCCACCGAGAGCATCGACCCGATCCGCATCGGCGCCTCCTACTACCTGGCCGCGGAAGGCGTCGCCGCCAAGCCGTACGAACTGCTGCGCCAGGCGCTGAAGCGCAGCAGCAAGGTCGCGGTGGCCAAGTTCGCTATGCGCGACCGGGAGCGGCTCGGGCTGCTGAGGGTCCTGGACGATGTGATCGTTTTGCATGGGATGCGGTGGCCGGACGAGATCCGGGACCCCGGCCAGGTAGAGGTCCCGGATGTGGAGGTCTCCGACGAGGAGATCGACGCGGCGATCGCTCTCGCGGACACCCTCTCCGGCCGGGACATCAGCGAGATGCACGACGAATACCGCCAGGCGCTGGAGAAGCTGATCGAGGCCAAGGCCGCCGGCACCCGGCCCGAGCCGGGCGAGGCCCCCCAGCCGGCCTCGGCGGAGGTCGTGGACCTGATGGCCATGCTGGAGAAGTCCGTGAACGAAGCCAAAGCCTCCCGCAGCGACGGGCCTGATGCCACCGTCCACGACCTGCCCGCCGCGAAGAAGACCACCAAAAAGACTGCCGCGAAGAAGGCGGCCGCCAAGCAGGCTCCGGCGAAGAAGAGCGCCGGCCGCAAACCCCGCAGCGCCTGAGCCAGGCAGGCCCCATCGGGTAGAGCAGGCCGCCACTGCCGAGCAAAAGCCCGGGACGCTGAGTTGCACAGGCACTGAGGCCGTAGCTCCGTTCGGTGAGCCGTCACTACGGGCCGCTCAGTGGCGTGATGTCATCTAGACCTGGCTTGTTCTGTGCGGACTATGTGACGATCAATCTATGAGCAGGGGATCAGGCAAAGCGACCGGTGAGCTCGCCCGGGTTGGTCGTCCGCGTACAAGCCAGTTCCAGCCGTACGGCGACCGACCGCCTCGCGATGCACTCCTGAAAGTAGCGACCGAGCTGTTCACCCGGCAGGGGTACGGCGTCACCACCACACGTTCCATTGCGGAACGGGCCGGCATGCGCCAAGCCACCATGTACTACTACTTCTCAGGCAAGGAAGAGATCCTCGCGGAGCTGCTGGAGTCCACGGTGACGGCCTCTCTCACGCGGGCTCGCCGGTTGCTTTCCGAGGCGGCCCGGCCCGCCTCGGAAAGACTGTGGGAGCTTTGCCATATGGAGGTGCTGGCGCTATGTGTCGACCCATGCCCGGGCGCCCTCTACCTTCTGCCCGAAGCGGGTTCCGAACGCTTTGCTCGGTTCCACGACATGCGGGAGCAACTGCGCGACGCCTACCTGGAGTTGCTGGAGAGCATCGCTTCTGACAGCGGGCTGGGGGTGGACGGGGCTGCTCTCAGTCTTCGCAACGATCTGGTCTTCACCCTCGTCGAGGGCGCGGTCCTCGCTCGCCGCTGTGATTCGGCGAGGTCGACTGGGGATCTTGCACAGGCGACCGCCGACGCGGCCTTGCGGATTGTGGGTCTCAAAACCGGAGGCTAGAGCTGTGCTGACCCGCCGCCCACTGTGGAGAGGCCTCACGAACGAGGACGGGTCTCCTCACCGTGATCCTTCGTCCACCTCCTCACCACGATGAGCTGTCCGTCAGCGGTCTCCTCCAGCAGCTCGATGCGCACGTCGGCCCGGCTGCCGTAGCGGCCGATGAAACCCCGGAACTTCCGCTCGGCGGTCGCCTCGCTGTCCCAGGTGCCGGTGATGGCGGGGGAGGGCGGCGGGCCGAAGCGAAGCCTGACGTGAAACGGCACATGCGGATCATGAGCGGTGCGCCTCCCCGCTGCAAGCCGCGCGAGGCCGAGGACGGCCTTCGTCGTCTGCCCCCTCACCACCCGCTGCGACATCGGCACGCGCTGTTATCGAAAAGATGTTCCGTCCCGGGTGGTATGCGGGTTACTGTCCCTGCACGCAAGATCCCTTCAGGGGGGAGCACCACATGCACGTCATCGAATCCGGAGCCCGCCCTGGGCGCCCGCCCGGTGTCACCCGCCCGGGCCCGGACGGACTCACCACCCGCCAGGCCGCCATCGTCGCCTTCATCGAGCAAACCGTCGCCCGCAAGGGCTACCCGCCCTCGATGCGGGAGATCGGCGAAGGCGTCCACCTGCGCAGTACCTCCTCCGTCGCGCACCAGCTGATGGCCCTGGAGCGCAAGGGCTTCCTCTACCGGGACCCGCACCGGCCCCGCGCCTACCGCGTCCGCAGCGATCAGCACGCCGACCTCTCAGACCCCCCAGCCGGCACGGCGCCAGAGGCCGTCCAGGTCCCGCTCGTCGGCCGCATCGCCGCCGGCTCGCCGATCCTCGCCGAGGAGGTCGTCGAAGACGTCCTTCCGATGCCGCGGCACCTGGTCGGCGAAGGCCAGCTGTTCGCGTTGACGGTGGTCGGCGACAGCATGATCGAGGCCGCCATCTGCGACGGCGACATCGTCACCGTGAGAAAGACCGACAGCGCAGACCACGGTGACATCGTCGCCGCCATGCTGGACGGCGAGGCCACCGTCAAACGGCTGCGCCGCGAGAACGGCCAGGTCTGGCTTATGCCGCACAACGCGGCGTACGAGCCGATCCCCGGCGACGACGCAGTTATCCTCGGCAAGGTAGTCGCCGTCCTGCGCGCGCTCTGAGCAAGAGCGCCCCGCGCCGCCCATGGGACGCGCCTCGGCCGCGGCGTACGCACGCGGCCCCCTGCACGAGCCCGGCAGAACGCCGGCACGTACCAGCACAACGACGGGACCCCGACTTGACCCTGATGCCCGGAGCACGCGTGCCGGGACGGACCTGGACGGTCCGCCTCACCGGCCACCCCGATCACACCGTGTCCGTCACCTGCAGCACCGCCGCATGCCGGATGCCGCCACGCTCAAAGGACGCAGCGAGCATGCGCCGCTTCGCCGCCGAGCACATCAAGGCCCACGGACGCCTCGCCGGCGCCCGCCCCAACGCCGCCTGCAGCTGCGGCAGCGCGCACTGCGCCCTCCACGAATCCCCCGTCCAGTGCGCCGGCAGCAGCCTGCTGGTCCTCGTCCACAACCCGGCCGTCGGCCAGGTCTGGACCCTGGCAGAGGTCTGCCAGACCTGCGCCCGCCACATCCCGCACATCACCATCCTGGCTGGGGCCAAGCCCGCCGTCCCCACCCCGGCGGCCCCTTCCGTGGAGCAGCCGGCGCAGCGCACCGCAGTACCGGGCGGGTTCTCCTCACCGGACGCCGCTCCCGACCCCTCACCGGGCCGGCGCCGGCCCCACCGTCCGAACCGGTCGCGGGGCTGAGACGGGCGCGGCCCCACCGCCGAGCCCTCGCAGAGTTGCCCGCTCGCCGCTGGATGAGCACGGCCTGGGTCAGCGGCGGGTGACGCCGTAGCCGGTGTCGTTGAGGGCGGACGTCCAGACCTCCCGGTTGAACCACTTCGTGATGTCGGGCTGCATGGCGGTGATGGTGTCCATCCGGGCCTGCCAGTCGGTGCCAGTGGGCCGCTTGTCCTGACAGCCGGTGCAGCCGTCCTCGCCGTGGATGTGGCCGGCCATCCAGGCGTTGACGGCTACGTTGACGATGACGCTGTAGAGGTCGCCGCCGCTCTCCTCCAGGGCGTCGGGGACACCCCCGAGGATGAGCGCCAGCTCCGGGTTGTCGACTGGCGGCATCGGCGCGCGCCCTACCTGGCCGGGCGTGCTGCTGGTCTCGGCCGCCTGCCGTTGCTGGGCGATGCTGGCCGCGAGGCCGGCCGGGTCGAAGTACCGCCAGGCGGAGCGCTCCTGGATCCCGAGCCGCTCGGCTACGGCGCGGATGTTCTGGTGTCGGCGACCGTACCCGGCCGGACGGTCACCCCCCGGTGGGCCAGCTCGGCCAGCGTGTCGGCGACTGCTTCCTTGAACGCCTTCGTATTCCTCATGGTCGTCATTCTTCAGGAAGGCCCACAGCCCTGGCTCCCGATCCCTCCTGCTTCATGCTGGCGGAGGGCGAGTTGCCACCGAGGCGCCGCGCGAAGCGTCCGCCTGTCAGCCACCGCGTGGGCGCCCGGCAGGCCACCCCTCAGTGAGCGCTTGAAGACGATCCCGCTGGAGTTCCTCCTCCGCAAGGCGGGCGTCGAGCAGGGCCTGATCTACGTGGGGAGCACAGCGGCGAGGACCAGGCGCTGGAGCTTGGCGGGGCCCCCACGGCCGCGGGCAGCTCGTACGCGCGGACCTGGTCGTGCTTAACCCGGCACGCCTCCATTGACTCCCTGGGGCGAGCGGAGTCACTGCTTCGCCCGGCCCGGCGGCCGTCGAGCGGCCGGCCGGGGTCTCGTTTAGCTGGAGGAGCGATCGGGGCGGTTGAGCTGGGCCATGAGCTCCCGGTTGGTGGCGTTGAGCTCGTCGCCCTGGTCCTGGAGCCTGTGTCTCCGGGGCAGATTGGGGGCGAATACGGGGCGCGACCAGCCCCGATTATGATGAATGGATGGTATAGTTGTGTGGTTGGTCGGCGGTGGCAGTCGGCCAACACACCGAATCCGTATCTCACTCCCCAGAGAGAGCCATGACGACGCGTAAGACGCAGGTTGGCGCCTCCGACACCACGAAGAAGGAGGAAGGGCGCCCCGTACAGCCGATCGCCGGTTTCGCCAGCATTCACGTGGATGTCATCGACGCTCTCAAATCCGCCGAACTCGGAGCTACTCCGAAGGCTCAGTCGCCCGCGCAGCGCGGGGTGCTGATCGAGACCGTGCGCAACCGGCCCGTCCTCAGCGCCCACGCCTTCGAGCAGGACTTGTCTCGGCCCGCCACGGCATGGCGCCCAGACCCAGACGTCTCTCCAACCCGCATACTGCCTCCCGGTCCGAGGCCCACGACGGGCGCCGCACGCCAGCCCCGCCCCGTCGTCGTTGTCGTCGCCGGGCAGCCAGGCGCGGGAAAGACACAGATTGCCGACCTCGTTCAGGCCGCGCTGGACCAGCGGGGTGGCGCGGTACGGATCTGCAGCGACCTCTTCAAGCCGGTTCACCCCCACTACGCCGAGTATCTGGCGGCTGATGTCCGCACCGCCGGCGTGAAGGTGCGCCCGGATACGCGCCGCTGGCAGGCCACGCTTGAAGAGCATGTCCGTGCGCACGCGTTCGACGCGGTCGTCGAGTCCGCCCTTGCCGACCCGGCGGAGTTCCGAACGTCGGCGACTGCGTACCGGCAGGCAGGGCACCGGATCGAGGTGGTGGGAGTGGCGACAGCGGAAGCCTGGAGCCAGCTCGGCCTCGTGGACCGTTTCCTGTCCGAGGCGGTGACCGGCGGCGGCCGGTACGTGTCGTGGGAGAACCACGACACCTGCGCCCGGCAGATGCTCGTGACGCTGGCGGTGATCGAGGCCGAGCAGCTGGCCGACCGCATCACCGTGATGCGGCGCGACGGCACCGTCCTCTACGACAACGAGCTCACCGGCGAGGTATGGCGGCGGCGGCCTGCGGCGGACCGGGCGGTGGCGTGCGAGCGCTCCCGGCCCTGGAGCGCCCAGGAGACTGCAGTCTTCCGACGTACCCTCGCGCGGACCGATCAGCGGCTGCACCGCGAACTGCACTGCGAGGACCGGCGTCTGGCCGTCCAGCGGGATACCGAGCGGGCGGCCGCGCTCGCCGAACCGGTCCGGCGCATCGCCCAGCCGCGCAAGGGCGCTCCCGGCGTGGACTACCACCGGCTGTCGGCCGAGGAGCACCGGTGGATCTTCGACGAGCTGATCGCCCCGTCGTACCTGACCGGCATCCTGCCGCGCGAGAACCCGCGTGCGGTGTACGTGCTGGGCCAGCCGGGCGCAGGCAAGTCAGCCACGGCCAGGATGGTCCGCCGGGCCATGCGCCCGGGCACGACCCACCTGGTGGGTGACGACTTCAAGGTGTCCCACCCGGACTACCTGCGCCTGCTGCAAGAGGACCCGCGCAACGCCGGAGCCGCGGTCCGCGCCGACTACCGGGCCTGGTTCGCCGAAGCCGAGGAGTACGTACGGCGGCAGCGCGGGGACGCCCTGGTCGAAGGCGCCCCCGGCAGCATCCCCGAGTTCCTCGCCAGCGCAGAGCCGTTCCACCGCGCCGGGTATCCGGTCGAACTCGTGGTGCTGGCCGTCCGGGAAGCCGACAGCCGCCTCGCCACCGCCCTGCGTTACGCCCGCGCTCAGAAGCTCGGTATCAACGGGCGCTTCACCTCCCGCGCCGGGCACGACCAGTGCTTCCACGCGCTCACCGACATCGCCGCTCTTGCTGCCGGGCATCCGGCGATCTCGGCCGTGACCCTGGTCCGCCGTGACGGCCAGGCCCTGCTGCGCTCCGAGTGCGGCAGCACCCAGCTGGCCCGGGCGCTCGCCGCGGAGCGCGCCCGCCCCTACACCGAGGCGGAGGCGGCCGCGTTCCTGGCGCTGCACCGGGCGCTGCGCGAGGCACTGCCGCGGCACCGGCGGGAGCTGGACGAGATCGTGGGGCTGGCCCGGCCGTTGATGCCGGCCCGGATGCAGCCGCCGCGGATCGGTCGCCCCCGGCCGGAGGTGTGGCCGCTGGTTCTGCCAGGCCGCTACGACTGGTCGGTGAGCTCCTTGAGGCGGGCCGCGTAGTCGGCTGCGATACGGGCGGCATCCCCGGGGCCAGCGGTTTCCAAGCGCGTCTGGTCGTCGATCGCGGCCTGCCGGGCGGCTTTCAGCTGCTCGATGTGTTCGTCGTCAGGGACGGATGCTCGGCGCTCGGCGGCGATACGGGTGTTGTAGAAGGCGATGACCTCCCGCACGGCGTCACGTGCGAGCTGGTCCTCGTCGCCGTCCAGGGGCTCGAAGGCGGCGGTGTTCGGGTCTGACATGGGGACCACCCTTTCCTGAATGATCTTGATGGTAAAGGGATCATTCTCCTCCATTTCGTCCCGGGCTCGCGCTCAGCCGTCGGCTGCCGGAGCTCCTGCGGTAGCCGGCGGAAAGTCCCATGGCCTGCAGATCCAGTCCCTGGGCCCGCAGGCACACCGAAGTCGTCGCTGAGCACCCGGGTGCCCTCCTATCCCGGAATCCTCCCAGCGCGGGCCCCTCCCCGACGAGACGCTTTGGGCAGCCTGCTGGCGCTCTCCGGCCTGGCCGGATTCCGGACGTGCTTCCCCCACGGCCCATGGTGACGGCGTAACTTGGACGCGGTTGATCAATGACTTCGGGGGTGGGCGTGGCAGGCAGGGATCTCAGGGCGCTGTTCAGCACGAACGACCGCACGGTGGCGGCGGCCGAGGCGTTCACGAACCGTCAGGCGCAGTGGGACCTGGTCGCGGCTGCCCTGGCCGAGCACCTGCGGCATGTCGCGGATCCGGGCTTCGATGTCGAGGACCTGGAGCGGCCGCGGAACAACGTGATCGTGTTCCACGGTGTCGGCGGCATCGGCAAGACGACCCTGTCGAGGAAGCTGGAGGCGGCGCTTGCCAGCGCCGACCAGCGCCCGTCGCAGTGGGGCGAGCCCGCCTGGTCCATGGAACGCATCCTGCCCGTCCGCATCGACCTCTCCCGCTCTGCCGGCACCTCCTTCGAGGACCTGGTCCTCACCATCCGTGCCGCGCTGACCGAACTGGGCCAGCCCCTGCCGGCCTTCGACATCGCGCTGCGCCGCTACTGGGAGCAGCAGCACCCCGGCGAGAGCCTGGAGGAGTACCTGAGCAGCAGGGGCCTGGCGGCACGGTTTGGCAAAGCGATGCCGCAACAGATGCAGTCGGCGCTCTCCGACGTCGCCCAGGCGCTGCTCCTGCCCGGCACCGTCGGAACCGCCGTGGGCGCCCTCACCGGATCCCTGGTCAAGGCGCTGCGCGAACGCCGCCAGACCGTCCGGGCGCTGGCCGGCTGCACGCGGCTGGAGGCCCTGCTGGAGGCCGAGCCGGACCTGGACGCCCTGTCCTTCTACCCGCACCTCCTGGCCTGGGAGCTCGCCCAGCTACCCGCGAACAAGAAGTCAATACCGGTCGTGCTGCTCGACACCTTCGAGGACGTCGGGGACCGTACGCACCGCGATCTGGAACGTCTCATCCAGCGGGTGGTGTGGCTCATGCCGAACGTGTTCTTCGTCGTCACCGGCCGCTCACGCCTGCAGTGGGCCGACCCGGGTCTCCAAGGACAGCTCGACTACACCGGCCCAACCGCATGGCCGGGCCTGGTCTCCCCCGCCAGCGGTATTCCGGCCGCCCGTGCCGCCCGGCCGGCTGCGGGCCACGGTCAGCAGGTCCTCGTCGGCGACTTCTCCCCCGAAGACTGCGACGACCACCTCGCCCGCCGCCTCACCCACGACGGCCAGCCCCTCATCGGCGCCGAGATCCGCCAGGTCATCACCGAACGCTCCCACGGCCTGCCCCTCTACCTCGACCTGTCTGTGCTCCGCTTCCTGGAGATCCGCCGCACCCGCCGACCGGCCCCGGCCGACTTCGACCACGACTTCGGCGCCCTCATCGCCCGCACCCTCTCCGACCTCACCCCCGACGAACGCCACGTCCTGCGCTCCATCAGCCTGCTGGACGCCTTCGACCTTCCCCTGGCCACCGCGGCCGCCGGCCTGCCGCACGAAGCCCCGGCAATGCGGCTCATCGAGCGGCCATTCATCCGCGAGAACCCCTTCGGGCTGTGGCCCTACCACCTGCACGGCCTGATCCGCTCCACCATCCGCAGCGCCGACGACGCCACCGACGACCGCTGGTCGGAGCGCGACTGGGAACAGGCCGCAGGCCGAGCCCTCACCGCCCTTGGAGCCCAATGGGCAGCGCACACCGGTCGGGACCGGATGCTCCTGGTCGGCTGCCTGCGCCAAAGCCTCCCCCTCGCCCGGGACTTCCGTCTCGACCTCGGCTGGCTCGCCGACGCGGCCTGGGCCTACGTCAGCGACTCCGTCTGGGAACCCATCGCCCCGCCCGCCGGCCCCCACGGCACTAGCGGCCTGGAGACGGCCGCCGACGCCCTCGCCGAGCTCCTTGCCGCACTCGCCCGCCGCCAGCACGAGCACCGCTCAGTCACCGCCTCCCGCCTCACCACCATCACCAACAGCGAACTGCTCCCGGCCGACCTGCACGAGATGGCCGTGTACTACCTCGCCAAGGCCCAGCGCGACCTCGGCGACTCCGCCAGCTCACGTGCCGGCATGCAGCTCGTCGCCGACGGCGGCGGCCGCCTCGCCCCCGCCGCCCGCCGCGGCCTGGCCCACCTCGCCCGCCTCGCCGGCGACTTCCCCACCGCGTACGACACCGCACGTACCCTCGGCTGGGCAGGCCGCCAGCACCGCATCGAAGGCGACATCCTGTGGCCTCACGGCGACATGGACCGCGCGGCCGCCGCCTACACCGCCGCACGCGACCAGGCCGAGCAGCACGGGGTCGCCGGAGAACGTGCCATCAGCCAGGCCCAGCGCGCCCTCGTGCTCGCCTTCACCGACCCCGACACCGCGGATGACGAACTCCACCTCGCAGAACAACTCCTCACCGGACTCGACCTCCGCGCCACGAGCCTCACCGTGAGGATCGCCTCGCTCGTCCGCGATGCGGGTGCCCTCCCCGGTCTTGAGGCAGCCCGAGCGCTGCGCGCTGAGATCCGCGACACAGGCGTCACCGCCGCTGAAGCCGTCCTCGAACTCGCCCTCGCCTTCCACCACGCCATCCAGGGCGAGGAGGACAAGGTCCGCGTCGTCATCAGCCGGCTGCGCGAACTCGCCAGGACCGGCGATTACACCTACTACGCCGACATCGCCCACTTCATGGCCGGCCTCCCCCTGCCCAGCCCGTCCCCCGCCACCTGGCTCGACGGCCCGAACGCCGTGCGCGCCCACTGGCAGCAGCTCGTCCAGGACCGCCGATCCCGTCTCGGCACCGTTGAGCAGTCCGTCCGCTGACGCAAGCGCGAAAACAGAAAGGTCCGCTCAGCGGATCGTGTGCAGACCAAAGAAGGAGTGGCAGTGGCCAGTGATGGCGAGTGCCCCTTCAAGTCTGTCGACCGTGGCCCAGGCACGGGTACGCGTGATCGCACTGGTGTGTGTGATGAGCGCCCGCCAACCCATCGCCTATCAGCCCGACGAACCGACCCTGGCTGAGTGGCACCAGTCACCGAGCACGATCGTTTCCCCGGTGAACCCGCCCACCCGGCTAGGTGACACAGCTGATCTTGGACTGTCCTGCGCGCTCGCGGGCCGCTAGAACCCGAGCATGATCACAAACCTGATGCGCAGCGGGCTGCCTGCACTCGCCCTCATCGCTCTCCCCCTCCTCACCGCCGGCGCCCCCACCGCCCAGGCAACACCTCCCGGCCAGCCGCCCTTCCGGCGGCAGCCGCGGGCGCCCCAAAGATGTCCTTTTCGTAGGCGACGTAGAGGGCGGTCGCTTGGCCGACGGTGCGGTCCAGAGCGAACCAGTCGGGGGCGGCCCGGAGGAGTGCTCCGGCGTTCGGCCACGCCGACGGTACGTGAACCTCGCGGAGTGAGGCGATGAGGTCGAGGAACCACCCCTCGCGGGCAGCGCATCATCGTTAGGATCACTCGATGGAGAACGACCTTGCCTCATCCGTCCCGGATGCTCCCGTCACTAGCCGGGAACAGGACGCGGTGCGCCTCCTTCTGCTGATTCGCGGCGCCGGCCAGAAGCCCACACACCTCGACCTCGCCGACCCCGGTCTCGGCAAAGCAGTCGGGGTGGTCCGTACCCAGGTGCGCCTGCAGAAGTTGGACTTCTGGCTGAGGAACCCCGACTACCTGGCCGATGAGCTGCTCACTGACTACGAGACGAGCAAGGAGCCGGCCCTGCTGGAGCTCGCGGGTCAGATCCTCGACTCCGAGGAGCCCGAGGTCCGCCGGTATCCCATGCTGCGCCACCATTTCGGCGCCTACGAGCCTCTCGACGACGCGCTCGCGGTGCTGCGCAGCAGCGGCCTGGTCGTGCGACGCCGGCGGGGGACCGTCAACCACGTGCGCCAGCACGACTACTACCTGACCCAGCACGGCGACCAGGTCGCCCAGCGCGTGGTGAGTGAGGCACCGGTGTTCTCCTACTACGTCGAGCGGGTCGCCCTGGTGGTCGCTTTGGCTGACGGACTGGGCGGCACCGCACTGAAGAAGCGGCAGTATCTGCAGCGCGAGTACGCCGAAGCGGCACGCGGCACGCGCATCGGATCGGTGAGCATCCGGGCCAGGGCCCGGCTTGAGGCACTGCGCGCGCAGAGCGCCACCAACGGCAACGAGGGGGAGTCGTGACGGAAGCCGAGGAGCCTCTTGCGACCCGGATCGCCCGGCAGGCCAAGAGCAGCGAGGTCGACGTCCGCGACGTCTTCGCCACCTACGGGCTGCCTCTCACCCTGACTCCCGCCCGCCCGCGGTCACTGCGCCTGTACCGGATGCGCGTGGCCGGCCTGCGCACCGGGTCCCTTGAGCCGGGCCCGTTCGACACCACGTTCCGCTTCGGCGCGGGCCTGACGGCACTGGTCGCTTCCAATCTGCGGGGCAAGACCAGCGTCCTGGAACTGATCACCTGGTGCCTGCGCGGCACCCCGCGTGACCTCCAGTCGGGGGTCCGGAACTGGATTCGCCACCTGGACCTCGACATCGTCGTGGCTGGCCAGCCCCTCGGCTTCCGCCTGGACTGCATCGACGGCGAGATCGTCCGCGCACAGGTACTGACCGGCCCCGACATAGGCTCGCTCGAAACGGCTCGCACGCCCGACGACGCGGGCCAGATCACCGCTCTCATCACCGCTGGCAGCGCCGAGAGCTATGCCCAGCACATCCAGGCCTTCATGCTCGACCGCCTCGACCTGCAGCCCCTGCTCAACACACTCAATGAGACCGGCACACAGGCTCATGGGTGGCCCGTCTATTACGGAGCGATCTACCTGCCCGCCGGCGGCGACAAGGTGCTGCTCGGCGACCAGATGATGGGCGGCCTTCCCGGCCGCCTTCTCCAGGTCTTCCTCGACCTCCCGGCCGCCGCGACCCTGACCCGCGTGCGCGCCGCCCATGACGTCAGGAGCTCCACCGCCAAGCGCCGCAAAGCCGACGCCCACGGCGCTTTCCAGCAGCGCCGCGAGGAACGCGAACGCAAGGAGAGCGAGCTGCGCGAGGCCCGCGCCCGACTGGCCGCGCTGCCGGGCCCCGGCGAGGACGAATCCCTGACATCCCTGGCCGCCGAAGCGGCAGGACTCGCACGCGAGGTGGCCGACGCCCAGGAGACTTGGGAAGGCCTGATGCGCGTGCACCGGCGCGCGGTGGAGCACCGGCGCCGCGAGGAACGCCTGCTGAACGATGTGAGTGAGAGTCTCACCGCCCGGCTCCTTTTCCACGGCCTGGACCCGCAGGCCTGCCCCCGCTGCGACCAGGAGATTGCCGAAGACCGGCGTCTGCAGGAACGCGACCACCACGCCTGCGCCGTCTGCGCCCGGCCGGTCACCGGCGAGGACGACAACCCGCAGGAGGTACAGGACGAGGCACGACTGCGCCTGGAACAGGCGAAGGAAGCCGAGTCCACCTCCCGCCAGGCGCTGGAAGCCGCCGAGGCCGAACTCACCCGGCTCACCGACCTGCTTGCAGCCGCCCAAACACGCCTGCGCGAGGCCCAGTCCGTCCTTCTGCTCCCCCAGCGAGTCGAGGCACAGGAAGCGATCCTGCGTCTGGAAGGAGCGCTGTCCGTTCTCCCCGATCTGCCAGGCAGTAACGGCGACCCCTACGAGAGCACGATCGTCAATGTCCTCAAGGCCGGCGTCACCGTCCTGGACAGCGACAGCAAGTCCGCTGCCGAGCGACTGTTCGAGGACGTCAACAAGGAGATCGCCGACCTCGGTCGCCGCTTCGGCATCACCTCCCTGGAGAAAGTAGAGATCAACCGCGCCGCCCAGCTGAAGGTCATCAAGGACGGGGGAGTCGCCGACTACTTCAGCAAGCTGTCCGCTGGCGAGCGGCTGCGTCTGCGTATCGCCGTGGTCATCGCGCTGCTGCGGGTCGGAGCGGCACATGGCCTGTCCACCCACCCGGGCCTGCTGCTGATCGACAGCCCCAAGGCCGAGGAAATCCAGGACCTCGACGCCCACAGTCTGGTCACGGAACTGGCGAAACTGGCTGACGAGAACAGCTTGCAGGTGCTGATCACCACCGCCGACTTCACCCTTGCCAACGGCGTACTGCCCAAGGACCGTATCGTCGAGGTACCCGAGGGCCGCCCCATGTGGTGAACACAGCCCTTCCCCCACAAAACGCACGACCAGGACAGGAGAGGGCGGCATGGGTCTGGCCGAGCAGCTCAGCGCCCTGGCCGAACAAGGCCGGGAGATCACGTTCGCTGGACTCGGTATGCCCGCCGATGCCGTCCGTGCCGAGATGGGCACGGTCGCGGCAGGTCCCTACGCCCCCCTGCTGGCCGAAGCGGTCACCCACGCATTCGACCACGCTGAAACCGACTGGCACGACATCGCAGGCACATTCCCCGGCGGATTCGCCCACCAGTCCAGCTTCCTGCACACCACCGCGACCCTCGAAACGCTCCTCACCAGCGCCTCGGCCACACAGCACCTCGCCAAAGCCCTCAATACAGCACTCCTCAACGACTTCAACACAGTGACAGGCACCCAGCCGCTGCTCGCCGCAGCCCGCCTCGAAGGCGCGGTCCGCCTCGCGGTAGCCAAATCGGTCAACCCCTACCAGGTCTGGGGAATCCTGGAGGAACTCGAACAGAGCGACACTCCAGAAGACCTCACCGAGCGCCTGCCTCGCATCATCGGCCTGGGATTGGACAGCTGGTCCAGCCACGAGCAAGCCATCACCGCCACCCTGCGCTCCCACCTCGAACGCCTCTCCAACGACGAAGCCAGCGACATCGACGCTTTCGTCGAACTGGGATACGACCGGCTGCGCACCGCGCTCACCTCCCGCACCGTGGCCGACGTCATCGACCACCTCCAGGCCGCCCACACCTGCTTCACCACAGCAGACGCCGCCGAGGAAGCCCGCCACGACGCCCGCGCCTACGCCGCCGTGTGCGACGCCCTGCTCGCCTTCACCGCCGGCCAGAGCGCCAGACTCAACGAAGCCGCCGACCGGCTCGCGGCCACCCTCAACCAGCGGCACGCCTGGAGCTGGGGCATGCACCAACCCGCCTGGCTGCAACCGCAGAAGGCGGCCGAAGTCGCGTGGGAACACCTCGTACTACAGCTGAAACATGCTGCCGAACACCTGCAGGACGCCGTCTGGATGGAACCCTGGGGAGCACTCGACCACGTCCTGACCGCCTATCAGGCAGCCCGCACCGTCTGCCCTGTCGGCTCAGCGCAACACGGCATGTCCCTCCTCGTCGAACCCGCCATCGAAGACACCTTCCTGCGCCAGCAGTCCCTCCTCGCCCAGCTCCGCCGCGCTGTCACCGAACCGGACACCCACCCCACCACGGGCTTCGACCAGGAGACAGCGTCCAAACTCCTGACCCGCGTGGAACAGCAACTGACGGCACGGCCCTCGGGCCGGCGGGAGCACGGAAGCACCGCGGGCGCTGACCCTGAGGAACCGCCCGGTGAAGCGGAGACCGAACGCGCCCACCGACTGGCCCCCGCGGCAGTAAAAGCACTCGGACGTGACTTCACCGCCCGACTCGCCCGCAGAAGCACCGACGACGACCTGAAGGTGATCGACGACCTGGCCTATCGCGCAGACCTCACCCGGCTACACAACTCCGACCCCGTCGTTGTGCCGCTGCTCAACCGTCTCCTGCACGGCCTGGAAACCTTCCCCGACTTCGTCGGAGAGACCCGCCGGACCTTCACCGTCCTGGTCGGCCAGACCGTCCACTTCCTCAGGGCCGCAGCCGACCTGGACACCGCCACTGCCTTCGGCGAGGGGCGGACCGGCCCGGACGGTAAACGCATCAAGTTCCGTGACTACCGGCGGCGCTTCGACAAGGCCGACGGCGACCTGGTTCCCGTCGAAGGAGACCTGCAGCAGCACTTTTACACCTGGCTCCTCAGCGGCCAGATTGGCCACCTGGTGCAGGTCGAAGCCGTCAACCGGGCCCTTGGACGGGCGGACATCCTCGTCCACTTCGGATCCCGCCAGTACCTGACCGAGATCAAAAAGAACCACACCAGCAACGACCGGGCCTACCTGGAAAAGCGATACCTGGCTCAAGCCGCGGAATACACCAACACCACCGCTCCTTTCGGCCAGCTGCTCGTACTGGACCTCACCGAGAAAAGGAAGGTCGGCACCCTCCGCGTCGACGAGCTGACCTGGCTGGCCAAGCATCGTCCACCGAACGCCCTGATCGACCGCGCGGTCGTGGCGGCCGTCGTCACCGGCAACCGTTACACCCCCAGCGATTTCTCGGCGTAGCAACCGGACCCGATTCGGTCCAGTGCCGCATGGTGCCCTGTGGTCCGTACGCGCGCACACAGCGGGCGACGGCAGACAGAGCGAAGACGGTGGCCAGCTGCGCATCGGTCAGAGCGAGGCGCGGTGCTGCACCGTCGCGTGCGAGTGCCAGGACCGCCTCGGCGACGGCCGTCTCCATGGGCACGCTCTCCAGCCATTCGATGCCCGCGGGCCCCATCACCGCGCGGCGGTACGGGGAGAAGCCGGGGTCGGCGAGGACGGCTTCGGTCAGCAGCCCTGAGGTCTGCTGGCGCATGGAGGCGGCCGTGATCGGGCACACGGCGCCCGTCGCCGCGGCGGCCGCGATGGCTTCCGGGTCTGCGGCGAGGTACCCGCGCATCAGGTCCAGGGCGGCCGTTTCGCCGGTGATCTGCTCCGTGCTGGTGGTCATATCCGCCCGACGACGCAACGGCGCCGTAGGCGCGGCCACGGGGCGCCGGCTCCTCGCGTGCGGGGACGGACCGGAGGCTGCTCACCTCCCCGATTTCGCTGCAGATTGGGCCGATTGGAGCGTCTGACTAGCCCTGATCGTGAGTGATGCATGGTATAGTTGTCTTGTTGGTCGGCGGTGGCAGCCGGTCAACATGCCGAATCCACACCTCACTCTCCAGGGAGAGCCATGACCACGTCCGAAACGCAGGTCGCTACCACCACGGCGGCAAAGAAGGAGGAAACGGAGGCCGTAAAGCCGACCGCGAACTTCACGGGAATCCACGCGGAGATCATCGACGCACTGAATTTCGCTGAATTCGGAATTGCCCCGAAGGTGCAGCCACCCGCTCAGCGCGGTGTGCTGATCGAGACCGGCGGCAACCGCATCGTCTTCAGCGCCTACGACTTCGACACCGCGGTGTCGGTCATGGTCCCGGCCGCCACGCCCGCCGGGAAGGGCTCCTCGCTCCTCGACTTCCCGGAGCTGAAGAAGACGCTCGCGGCCATGGTCGCCGGGGAGCCCAAGGCCGTCGCGGCCCAGACCCGCGTCTCGCTCGCCGGAGACCTGCTGGCCACCGAACACCTTACGGTGCCCATCACCACGCACGACATCCACGAGTACACCCAGCCGCTGGAGGCCGTGCCCGCCATGGCCACCATGGACGCGCAGACCTTCCTCGCCCAGCTCAACCGCGTACTGCCCACGGCGGGCACCGACGACACGCTGCCCGTACTCACCGGCATCCAGGTCACGCTGGACGGCGAGACTCTCACCATGGCCGCCACGGACCGCTACCGCTTCGCCGTCGCGGAAGTCCCGGTCACCCACACCGTGCAGCCGCCGGAGCAGTCTTTGGCCGCGCTCATCCCGGCCGTCACCCTCTCCGCCCTGGCCAAGCGGCTGAAGAGCCACGACGGGCCCGTGGGCATCGGCATCCTCGAAGACGACCATGCCGAAGGGGAGCCCGTGGTCATCTTGCCCACTCCCCGCGCCACGCTGTCGCTGGGCGCCATCACCATCACGATGCGCTCACTGGACGGCAGCCTCCCCAAGTACGGGAAGCTGTTCCCCGAGACGTGCGAGACGTCGGTCCGGCTCGACCGCGCCACGACCGTTCGGGCCGTCAAGAAGTGCCAGGCCGTCCTGAACGCCAAGGGGCTCAAGAACATCCCCGTGATGTTGGCCTGGGACACCGAAGGCAACCTCACGCTCGCCCCCCGTCTGGGCACGGCCGAAGGCGAGGCCCGAACCAAGGGCATGTCCATCCCGACGACCATCACCCACGGCACCGGTGAAGGCCTGCGTGGCGGCCTCGCCGCCTTCAACCCGGGCTTCCTGCTGGACGCGCTCGGCACGTTTACCGGCGACACCATCACCCTGCACCTGGGTGAGATGAAGAACGGACAGATGACCAAGCCTGGACTCTTCACCGAGGGCCCCGAAATGGCTGGCCAGGGCTACAAGCACCTGTTGATGAGCGTCCGCCTCTCCTGAGCGAACAACCGCCCGCGGGGTGGGGCGCGCCGCCCCACCCCCGCCCCGGCGGGGAGTGGCACCCCGCCCGCCCGAACACACCCACACAGGAGGTACTCCCATGTCCTTGATGCTCGACTGGCGAGGAACCCCGATCACGCACCACGCCCACGTCCTCTTCCCTCGGAAGTGGGGCCGCAGCGCCCACTCGACCGAGATGGTGGAAGGCGTCGTCCACGGCTTCCACCCCACCGGACGGATCACCGTCGATGTCCTTCGAAGCTCCCGTCCGCGCGAGACCGGAGGAACCGGCCGCACCCGCTACGCGGTTCCGGCCCACAGCGTGACGGTCGTGCCCGCTCCAGCCGGCCTGCCCGCCGGAAACCCGGGTGACGCCGCACCGAGCCCAACCCCACAGGCGCCCTCCCCAGCAGCGCCCCTTGAGCTCTTGACGGTCGACGGGACGCAGTACGGGCCCTACCCCGGGCAGCCCACCACAGCTACGCGATGCCCCTACGACACCTACCTGTTCACCCGCGGGACTGCGCAGCGCATCGTCGAAGACCTGCACCGGGACAACTGCGGTCTCACAGCAGCGTTCGAGTACGACGGCACGCTCAGGTTCACCTGGGACGCGACCTACCGGGACGAGTCCGGCACCGAGCGCGTCACCCCGGACGCCCATGGCCGCTACGCGATCGGCGGACTCTGGCCCTGGGACTTCTGGCCCGAGACCGGCGGGGCGACGCCCCAGCCCTGACGCTCAACCCGACGCGGACCAGGCCCCTGTCCGTGGAAGGACTCGTCTCGGTCCGCCACGGGAAGGGCCGGGACCGGGGCGCGTCCAGCACGTGCCGGCAGCCTGCGGGCGGCCGGGACGGCGCCCCAGTCCGCGACGGCCGGGGGCGCTTCCATCGTGCGCCGTACGCCAGGACCGGGCCTGCGGTCGGGCCGGCAGCCAGGGGCGGCTCCGGCCCGGCCCGTGCCGCGACCGTGCCTTCGCTCACCGGCCTGCCAGACCGGCTCCGGCCTTCACCCGCAGGAGTGAATTCACCCCTCGCGTACGCGGGCGGGGATCTGGCGGTGCGCCCCCAACTGCCGTTGAAACATGGGCCATTGACAGCAAATTGGATCTTTCGCAATCTTTCGGGCGTGGCTCCAGACGGGGCCCGGAGAGGAGTTCGTGATGGGCAAGCAGCGGGAGTTCTACGACGAGCAGGGCGCGGCCGGGAGGCTCGGAGTCCCGGTAGCCGCCTGGCGGTGGGCGGCAGGGTCCGGACTGGTCCCGCCGGCGGACGCGGGGCCGGGGCAGTGGTCGCGGTCCGCGGTCGACGCGACGGACGCGGAAGGCGTCCGCGCCGCCCTGCGCGGGCCGATGGCCGCGGGGCAGGCGGCGGACCGGCTGACCGAGGCCCTGGGCCAGCCGCTGCCGCGGTGCCGCCCGCGGGTAACGGCTGCAGCGGTCGGCCACCTGGTGAAGGCCGGCCTGCTGGTTTGGCTCGGCGGGGAAGCGGCGTGCCCCGACGTCCACCCGGACCAGCTGGCCGCCCTCGCCCGCCGCCGAGACCTGCCGGCGCTGCTCGACCGCCACGTCCCCTTCGGCCCGGACCAGGCCGCGGTCCGCCTGGGCGTGCGCAGGGTCGACTACGACCAGGTCGTCAGGCTCGGATGGATCTCCCCGGCGGGCTCAGTGATGATCGACTACAAGTCCCACGGCGGCTGGACCAAGGTCCCCCTCTACTCGGGGGTCGATCTTGCCCTGCTCCCGGTCCTGCGGCCCGGAGTGGACTGGGAAGCGCTGCGCACGGTGCCCGCCGGCCGCCGCTCGCCGCTCGCGGGCCTCGCCCCGGTCGCACCCGGGCGCGACGTGGTGCTGCTGGCCGAGGTGGCCACGATCGCCGGAGTCGGCCGCGCCGCGGTGGTGAACTGGCGCAGACGGCATGCCGACTTCCCGGCCCCGGTCGGCGGGTCGGACATCCACCCGGAATTCGACCGCAGCGCGGTGGCCAGCTGGCTCCTCGACCACGACAAGATCAAGATCCCGTCCCAGATCCCGCCGGCCATGCTGCTCCTCGACGGCCCCGAAGGCCCGACAAGGCTCCGCCTCGACGGCCCGCGGCTGCTCCTGGCGGACGACGCCGAGGATGAGGACCAGCTGTCCGCCTGGACGACCGAGGACGACGCCGACACGCTGGCGAAGCTCACGGCCGGGGAGTTCGGAGCGTCGCTGCGCAGGCTGACCGTGCCGGGAGCCGCCCCGCTGGCGGTGCCCGGCGAGGTACGGCTGATCGACCTGTTCAGGAACGGATCGGGGGGACTGAAGGTGACCCTGGCGTGGCCGGCCGCCCTCCGGGGCGCCGCCTCGGACAGGCAGGCTGGCGGAGTGGTGCGACACGGCCTGGCGTACGCGGGCCGGGGCAAGGCCTGCGGGTGCAAGGGCCAGGCCTGCGGCGGCGTCATCCCCGTCCCTTGGTGCGAAGAGCACGGCGCGTCTGCCGAGCCGGCCGTGGAATGGCACCCGGGCGGAGGAATCCGCTGCGCAGACCTGGCCCGTAACCGGAGCGCTGCCGCCGCCGGCGCTCCGTCCGAGGTGTGATCAGACGGTAGTCGGAGGCCCGGCGGACGAACCCGGCCCCGGCCCCGGCCCCGGCCCCGGCCCCGGGGCCGGGGCGAACGCCAACGGATTCAGCCCACCCGGGAGGTGTGCATCAACTCCAAAATGTGATGCATGCATGGTATAGTTGTCTCATTGGTTGGTGGTGGCAGCCGACCAGACCCGAAGACACGATCGAGAGGTTCTCAGATGACCACTGTTTGGGCGGTTCCGTACGACCCGGAGCCCGGCAGCGAGTACAAGTTCTCCATCTCCGACATCGCACGCCAGGCGGTCAAGTTCCTCGGCGACGGCTGGCATGCCGAGTCCGGCTACTGGGGCGTGACCGGCGAGATCACCACCCTGGACGGCGTCCGGTTCATCGTGGGCGTGGACCACGAGGGAGACCTCTACGTCCACGCGGACAAGAACGCCGAGCCGACCTTCCTCATGGAGTACTTCGACTGCATCAGCGCCTCGGACGGCCTGGAGGAGGTCACCAAACGCGTCGTCGCGGTGCTCCTTGACCTCGCCTGATTGGCGTTCTGAGACGCACCCTGGGGCGCCAGGGCGCGCCCCAGGGCTGGCTCTTCGAAGGAGCCCCTGATGCGATTCCGATCACGACGACGACGGGGCCGTCCCCGCTACGGTCCAGGTGCCCCTGGAGGGTGGCCGTCGCCGTCGAGAAGGCCTCGATCGCCCGGAGCTGGGGCGGGGCGGCGAGCATCTGCACGTTCGCTGAGAGACCGTTTACAGCCCGTCGGTGTTCAGCTGGTCCAGATACTTCCTTAGGAACCGGTGCACTTGCTCGTCAGTGGCGACGTCCTCGCTGTCGAAGCGGCTGTCTGCCCACGAGGTGTTCCCGCTGGAACGGATGCGCAACTCCCCGCCCGTGATCCGATAGTGCCGGTATTCAGAGATGTTGCGCGCCTCATAGCTGGTTTTGCGCTCGAAGCCCTCGTTCATCTCCAGCAGCTGCTGGCGTACTTCCCTCGTCAGGCGCACGGATCCCTCCACCTCTCATAGCAGTGGAGGGATCCTGTCACGGCTCAGGCGCAGCGCCGGCCCTGATGGGCGATTTTGCGGAGACGATGGACCGGAGACGCGCCCCCGCGCGTACACATGCGGATCAGCTGGTTCCTCAGCCGTGCCGATGCCCGTCCACCCGTGCCCAAGGCCACGGCGTTGCGGCGGAGACGGTGTGGCAGCGCGGGCCGCCGCCAGTTCTGGATGGACTTGTCCGCCAGGTCAGCCCTTCTGGGCGGCGAGTCGGCGTACGGCGCGCTTGATCGAGCCGAGCTCTTTCAACACCTGGTCCATCGCGGAGTCCAGCAGCATGACCGGGTCGTCAGCGGACCAGAAGCGCACTGCCTGCGCTACCTGATGCTCCCAGAACCCGGCATCCTCGGCGGCTTCGTAGCCGAGCTGTGACGCAAGTTCGGCAAAGCCGTCCCCGGGTCGGCCGGTTGCCTTGGCAACGACAAGCGCCGACAACAGTGGCCGGCCGTGCTGGTGCTCGTAGACGCTGATGTGGCCGAGCTTTGGGTAGAGCCCGTGCATCTGGTGCCGCGACGTGTAGGGGTCCTTGCCGTGCGGGTCGACGCGTTGCGCGAATTCCTTGTAGCCGATGCAAGCGGAGAGCGGATCTGCTGGGTCGCCAGCCTGGGCAAGGGAGCGCAGAAGGCGGTGCATGTCGCGTTCGATGGGAGTGAGAGTAAGCACGCGAGCTCCTCGTAGGGAGGGGACCCGGAGGTCCGAATGTCCGTGGACGTAGCGCCCGTAGGCGCGCTTTGACGGTAGCTCACGCGATACCGACCGCGCTACGTCCCTTGCCCCTGATCGGAGCTCGGCCGCTGCCAGGGCGCCGCTGGGAGGCGCGAGGGGCGCCAAGTGATGCATGCATGGTATAGTTTTCTTGTTGGTCGGCGGTGGCAGTCGGCGGACACCGGACACGCATACGAGGAGAGTTTCATGGCGCATCTGATTGAGCAGTTCAGTGACGGTACGGCGGCGTTCGTGAGCGCGCAGCAGAGTGCCTGGCACCGGCTGGGCACCGTGACGACGCAGGCGTTGACGGCGGAGGATGCGATGCGGCTGGCTGCGCTGGACGGCTGGAACGTCCGCCTTGTCGGTCTGCAAGCGACCGAGCTGACGGCCGAGGGCGCGACGCTGCTGGACGTGCCGAACCACCGCGCGAGCGTCCGTACCCACCCGAAGACCGGGCGCCCGGAGACACTCGGTGTTGTGGGTCCGGACTACACGCCGGTCCAGAACGAGGAGCACGCGGAGTTCTTGAACTACCTGGTTGACGAGTCCGGGGCGCACTTCGAGACGGCGGGCTCGCTGCGGGGAGGCCGTCAGGTGTTCCTGACGATGAAGCTGCCCCAGTCGATGACGATCGGCCAGAGCGACAAGGTCGACCTGTACATCGCCGCGTTCAACTCCCACGACGGCTCCAGCGCCTTCCGGATCGTCGTTACCCCGGTCCGGGTGGTGTGCGCCAACACGTTGCGGGCTGGGCTCCGCAACGCGAAGAGCAGCTACACGGTCCGTCACACCTCGGGCGCGCGGGGCCGGATCGCCGAGGCCCGGCAGGCGCTGGGGCTCACGTTCAAGTACGCCGAGGAGTTCGAGAGGGCCGCTCAGCGCATGTTGGACGCGGAGATGACCACCCCCATGCTGCGGTCGGTTGTGGAGCAGTTGTGGCCTGTCGCCAACGGCGACAGCACCCGGAAGAAGAACAACCAGCTCACCCGCTGGAACACCATCCGGATGCTGTTCGAGCACGCTGACACCCAGGCCGGGATCCGGGGAACAGCGTGGGCGGGTTACAACGCGATCACCGAGTACGCCAACCACGTCGCCCCGGCCCGCGGCGCCACCTCGGAACTGAAGAGCGCCGCGCGCGCGGAGCGGGTGATCACCGGCACCGCCGATGAGGTGATGGAGCGCGCCTTCCGCCTCGTGACCGTTTAGCCCGACTCGGGGAGCAGCCGGAAGGCTGCTCCCCCCTTCCCGGCCGGGAGCGCGCTGGTGCCGCTTTCCGCCCCCGGGGCGGCCGGCGGAAGTGGCTGGGTGGTGGGGTGTTTTGACGGTGTGATAGCTGTGTGGGGGAGGCCCGGAAGGGCCTCTTTCTCTTTTCCGGGGTGGCTCCCTATTCGTTTCCCGGGCGGGCTGAATTCCCATCCTAATTCCCTGATGTGTCATCAGTTT
>NZ_SSBJ01000189.1 GCF_004795055.1 Streptomyces sp. A1136 | reverse complement strand
CATGCGCTGGCGCGCAAGACCTGGCTGTTCTTTGAAACCTACGTCGGTCCGGCCGACAACTGGCTGCCGCCCGACAACATGCAGGAACATCCGGTAGAAGTGCTGGCGCGGCGCACCTCGCCGACCAATATCGGCCTGTCGCTGCTGGCCAACCTGACGGCCTACGATTTCGGCTACATCCCTGGCGGCCAGTTGCTGGAACGCACGCGCAACACCTTCCAGACCATGGCAGCCCTGGAGCGGCATCAGGGGCATTTCTACAACTGGTACGACACACAATATCTGCGTCCGCTGCCGCCCGCTTATGTATCGACCGTGGACAGCGGCAACCTGGCGGGCCATTTGCTGACCTTGCTGCCGGGCTTGCAGGCGCTGGCCGATGCACCGGTGCTGCATGCCAAGCTGTTCCCCGGCATACGCACGGCGCATGCGATCCTGCACGAACTGTCGCGGACTTTACCGCTGACCGGAGAGCAGCAATTGTCGCCGCTGTTCACCCGTGAACTCGACAGCGCCTGCGCGACGCCTCCGACGTCGCTGAGCCAGGCCTGCGTCGTACTGGAGAGCCTGAATCGTCACGTGGATGAGTTTTCCCGCGGGCTGAATCAGGTATCGTTCTCCAGCACGACCAGCACACCAGGTTCGCCGTCCGACAAACAACCGC
>NZ_SSBJ01000188.1 GCF_004795055.1 Streptomyces sp. A1136 | reverse complement strand
CGATGGCCATGCTGCCGGCTTTTTCTCATTGGATCGTCATCATGACGCCCACACCCTCCGACATTTTTATATCCTTCCGCAATACCAGCACCAGGGAATCGGCGCGCAGGTTCTTAAACGCATTCTCGCCGATGCTGGCCGCAAGGGATGCTCCGTCAAGCTCACTGCCTTGCGCGAAAGCGATGCCAATCGTTTTTATCGAAACAATGGTTTTGTGCAGGTGAGCGAGGAGGAATGGGACATTTTCTATACCCACAGTCCCAAGGGGATAGCTCTATCATCGGCTAACAACGAGATTGGATCCATCAGATGGCTGGGCCGGGCAGACCTTCCGCCTCTTGAGGTTGTGTTACGCGAGCACGTGCGCGATCTGCACACTGGTCAAATTGTAGAGTCGGAGATTGCTTCGATCAAAGCCTACATGGCAGGTGGTGCAGACGATGAGGGGCGTCGCCGCAGCTATCTGGTCGCTTGCGATCCGTCAGGATCGCCGGTCGCGTGCATGGGTCTTTCACGGCCGGACGCGCGAATGAGCGCCCATGTTTCAATGAATGCGCCGGATGCCTTGGAATTGCTCAATGTGTTCGTTCGTCGTGACTTCATGCGGTCCAAGGGAGTCGGACGATCGTTGTTATCGGCAGTATATGAAGAGGCCAAGGCGGCTG
>NZ_SSBJ01000187.1 GCF_004795055.1 Streptomyces sp. A1136 | reverse complement strand
CGTTGTATTTCTTGCGATAGGCATCAACGAATTTCTTGTGCTCAGGCGTATTGATGGCGTACCACGGGTAGCCGGTCACGAGCCAGTTAGTGGGCGCTTCAGCGCGCAGCGGGTCGAGGTATTCCGGCTCGCCCGACAGCAGCGACACCACTTCGCGTCCTTCAAACAGACCGCGTGTATTGCCCTCGCGCACGAACTTGCCGAGGTCGGTCGCGAACAGCACGTTGAAGATGGCATCCGGCTTGGCATCGGCCAGCGCCTGCGTGACCGCGCCGGCATCGATCTTGCCCAGCGGCGCCGCCTGCTCGGCGACGAATTCGATGTCCGGTTGCGCCGCCTTCATCAGCGTCTTGAAGCTGGCGACGGCGGACTGGCCGTATTCATAATTCGGATAGACGATGGCCCAGCGCTTCTTCTTGAGCTTGGCCGCGTCCTTGACCAGCGACGCCACCAGCATGTAGGTCGAGGGGCGCAGGCGATAAGTGTATTTGTTGCCGTTGTGCCAGACGATCTTGTCGGTCAGCGGCTCGGCCGCGAGGAAGAAAATCTTGCGCTGCTTGGCGTAGTCGGTCAGCGCCAGCCCGGTGTTGGACAGGAAACCGCCGAACAGCAGCGACACCTGTTCGCGCTTGACCAGTTCTTCGGCCACGCGCACCGAGTCGCCC
>NZ_SSBJ01000186.1 GCF_004795055.1 Streptomyces sp. A1136 | reverse complement strand
GCATTACCAGCCCAAGTACAACTCGCCGAACGGCCCGGTGTTGGGCGCTGAAGCCTTGTTGCGCTGGCAGCATCCGGTACACGGACTGGTGGGGCCGGATGAGTTCATCGGCCTGGCCGAACGTTCCGGGCTGATCGTGCCGATCGGCGCATGGGTGCTTGACGAGGCCTGCCGCCAGATGAAGGTCTGGTTCGACATCGGTCACGAAGACTGGAAGATCGCCGTCAACCTGTCCGCTCTGCAGTTCGCGCAGACCGACCTGATCGAGCTGGTCAAGGACACGCTGGCGCGCCATAGCTTGCCGGCGCGCTGCCTGACGCTGGAAGTTACTGAGTCCACCGCCATGCACGATGCTGAAAGCAGCCTCAAGACGCTGCAGCAGATCGCCGACCTCGGTGTGGATATTTCGATCGACGATTTCGGCACCGGCTATTCCAGCCTGGCGTATCTGAAGCGATTCCCCATCACCAAGCTCAAGATCGACCAGTCCTTCATCCGCGAGCTGCGCCCGCAGTCGGAAGACGCCGCCATCGTCCAGGCCGTGATCGGCCTCGGCCACAACCTCGGCGTCGAAGTGATCGCCGAAGGCGTGGAAACGCCCGAGCAACGTGAATGGCTGCGCCAGTGGTCATGCGATGAAGTGCAGGGTTATTTGTACGGGCGCC
>NZ_SSBJ01000185.1 GCF_004795055.1 Streptomyces sp. A1136 | reverse complement strand
CTGCTCCGACGGCCGGTGAAGCCGGCATTTTTTTCCACATGGAGACAACGATGAATCAAGAAGACAAGAAAAAACCGCCTGGTTTCGACGCAACTCGTCGTACAACATTGCTCGGCGGCCTGGCGATGGCCACCACCGCCCTGACCGCCAAGGCCCAGAGTTTCGACTTCAAGGCCAGCCAACGCTATCCCGACCCCAACGTGCAGGTGCTGGACAACAGCTTCCTCAAATACCGCCTGTACAGCTCGACGGTGGAACAACTGGCGACTGGTTTCCGCTGGGTCGAAGGTCCGGTCTGGTTCGGCGACGGCCGCTATCTGCTGTTCAGCGACATCCCCAACAACCGCATCATGCGCTGGGACGAAGTCACCGGCACGACCTCGGTATTCCGCAACCCGGCCAACTTCACCAATGGCCTGGCGCGCGACCGCCAAGGCCGCCTGATCGCCTGCGAGCACCTGACCCGCCGCATCACGCGCACCGAATACGACGGCCGCATCACGGTGCTGGCCGATAATTACAACGGCAAGCGCTTCAACTCGCCCAACGACATCATCTGCAAATCCGACGGCTCGATCTGGTTCACCGATCCGCCGTTCGGCATCGCCGGCGAATGGGAAGGCGACAAGCAAACTTCCGAGCTGCCGCACGCGGTCTACCGCATC
>NZ_SSBJ01000184.1 GCF_004795055.1 Streptomyces sp. A1136 | reverse complement strand
GCCCAGCTTCAGGCGCGGCTTCAACTGCTGCAGAGCGGGGACGACGTCGTCGAAGGGTGTGACGGCATTGCGGCCGGTAGTGAAAATCTCCATGGCGGGATCGGCCAGCGCCGGGTCTTCCCCATGCTCCGCCAGCACCGCGGTCAGCGCCGCATGGCGCAACGCCCACAGGTTGATCTGGTAGGCTGGATCGGTCTTGGCCAAAGCCTGCCGGCGCGCGCGCAGGCTGACGATGCTCTCGCGTTGCACCACGCCCGGCGCATGCTGGGTCAGCCATTCATACAGCCGGGTTTCGGCAAGGTGCAGCACCGGCTCGATCGCCCACAGCGTATCGTCGAGGTCGAACAGGACTGCCTGGATGTCGGTTTTGTTCATGAAAATCAATTCAAAGTCGTCTAAATTATGCTTTAATCCGCAGCATGTGGCCCATCAAATTACCCGTACAGGCGGCAACGCCCAAAACCATCGCAATCGTCGGCAAATATCATGCCGCCGGCATCGCGCAATCCCTTTCCGACATCGCCGCCTTCCTGGAGGCACACGGCCACACCATCGTGTTCGAAGCCGAGACCGCGCAGAACATCGCGCTGGAAGGCTATGACGCCATGTCGCCGGAACAGATCGGTCAGTTCGCCGACGCCGCCATCGTGGTCGGTGGCGACGGCAC
>NZ_SSBJ01000183.1 GCF_004795055.1 Streptomyces sp. A1136 | reverse complement strand
CACAGGAAGACGTCGCCTTCCCGCCGGTGATCGTCTACACCGGCCGTTCGCTGACCGGCGAAGAAGAGCAGGGCCTGCGCCGCTTCTCGCGCTCGATCATCATCAAGGACGCACGGTCGCCCGAGCGCCTGCTCGATGAAGTAACGCTGTTCCTGCATCAGGTTGAAACCACGCTGCCCGCCGAAAGCCAGCGCCTGCTCAAGGTGGCGCGCGATCGCGAAGCGGTGTTCCAGGGCCGCCGCGTGCTGGTGGTGGAGGACGACGTGCGCAACATTTTTGCGCTGTCCAGCGTGCTGGAACCGAAGGGCATGAAGGTCGAGATCGCCCGCAACGGCATCGAGGCGCTGGAGGCGCTCGGCCATCTGCACAGCCGGAACCTGCTGTACTGCGACTTCAAGGTCGACAACGCCATCCAGACCGAGGGCCAGCTGAAGCTGATCGACATGGGCGCGGTCCGCCGGATGGACGACGAGGAGTCGGCGATCTACGGCACGGTCGGCTACCAGGCCCCCGAGGTCGCCACCCACGGCCCGTCGGTCGCCTCGGACCTGTACACGGTCGCCCGCACCCTGGCCGTGCTGACCTTCGACTTCCAGGGCTACACCAGCGTCTACGCGGACAGCCTCCCGGACCCGCACGACGTGCCGGTCCTGTGGACGTACGAGTCC
>NZ_SSBJ01000182.1 GCF_004795055.1 Streptomyces sp. A1136 | reverse complement strand
GCCGGCTCCGGCCCCGTCAAGAAAGTCAAAAAGCGCCTGCATCCGATCCTGCGCGTGCTGCTGGGCGGCATTGGCTTGTTGGCGGCGCTGGTGCTGATGGCAGTGCTGGTGCTCGGGTTTGTCGTCACGCTGGCGTATCCCAAGCTGCCGGATCTCGACACGCTGACCGACTATCGCCCCAAGATTCCGCTGCGCGTGTTCTCCGCGGACGGCGTGCTGATCGGCGAGTTCGGCGAGGAGCGCCGCAACCTGGTGCACATCAAGGACATCCCCGACATCATGAAAAAGGCTGTGCTGGCGATTGAAGATGATCGTTTCTATGAGCACGGCGGCGTCGACTATCAGGGCATCGTCCGCGCATCGGTCGCCAATCTGTCCGGCGGCAGCGGCGGCGCCAGCACCATCACGCAGCAGGTGGCGCGTAATTTCTTTCTGACCAGCAATGAGCCGACTTTCCTGCAAAAGGCGTCGCGCAAATTCCTCTACGAAATTCCGCTGGCCTGGAAAATCGAACGCAACCTGACCAAGGACCAGATCCTTGAGGTCTACATGAACCAGATTTATCTGGGGCAGCGCGCCTATGGTTTCTCTTCGGCGGCGCAGATCTACTTCGGCAAGCAGCTCAAGGAGTTGACGATTGCCGAATCCGCCATGCTGGCCGGCTTGCC
>NZ_SSBJ01000181.1 GCF_004795055.1 Streptomyces sp. A1136 | reverse complement strand
CCCTGGGCCAGCCCACCGTGGATCTGCCCCTCCACGATGAGCGGGTTGACGATCTTCCCGATGTCGTCGACGGACGCGTACTTGCGGATCTTCACCATGCCCGTCTCGGTGTCGACCTCCATGGCGCAGATGTGCGTGCCGTGGGGGAAGGAGAAGTTGACCGGGTCGAACGTCGCGTCGGCGTCGATCGAGGGCTCGATCCCCTCGGGGTAGTTGTGGGCGGCGAAGATCGCCAGCGCGATCTCCTGGATGCCGAGACCGGTGCCCGGCGTCCCACGGACGGAGAACTTGCCGCCGGTGAACTCGAGGTCGTCCTCGCTGGCCTCCAGCAGGTGCGCCGCGATCTTCCGGGCCTTGGCCACGACCTTCTCGGCGGCCTTGACCACGGCGGTGCCGCCCACCACGAGCGAGCGGGAGCCGTAGGTGTCCAGGCCGCGGGAGGAGATGGAGGTGTCGCCGTGCAGCACCTCGACGTCCTCGAACGGCACGCCGAGCTCATCGGCGACGAGCTGGCTCCAGGCCGTCTCGTGCCCCTGGCCGTGCGGCGTCGAGCCGGTGACGACCTCGACCTTGCCGGTGGGCAGCATCCGGATCGAGGCGTGCTCCCAGCCGCCGGCGCCGAAGGCGAGCGAGCCGAGCACCCGGGAGGGGGCCAGGCCGCACATCTCCG
>NZ_SSBJ01000180.1 GCF_004795055.1 Streptomyces sp. A1136 | reverse complement strand
TACGACAAAGCTAGCCGCCAGCGCGTCCAGGTCGAGCAGGTCGCACTGCAGGAAGGTCGGCGGCAACGGCGTGTCGCGCAGCGTGGCTTCCAGTTCGCGCGACTCGCGCTCGGCGATGTCGAGGAAAAATACCTGCGCACCTTGTCTGGCGAAGGCTTCCACCAGCGCGGCGCCGATGCCGGTGCCGCCGCCGGTGATGACCACGCGTTTGCCGGCGAGGCTGCGGTAGACGGCGTGCTCGAAGGGTGTCGACGCGGCAGATGTGGTCGGCGGGGTCGGCGCGGTCGCGAGGGAAGCCGATGGTGATGCTGTCATGCTGCTGTTCTCCTGGAAGATGATACTGAAGTGGGCACTGAATCGGTCAGGCCGCGCCCGGCCAGATAGCGATAGAGCGAGCGGATGCCGAAGGTCCAGGGGGCGATGGCGTCGCTGCGTTGCACGCGATTGACGAGCGCGCCCAGCGACGGGCTGGCGATGGTGACGCGGTCGCCCAGATGATGGGTAAAGCCGGCACCGGCTGCGCCACGGTCCTTGATCGGCGAAAACATGGTGCCAAGGAACAGCATGAAGCCGTCCGGATACTGGTGATGCGCACCGCAGGTTTGCTGCACCAGGTCAAGCGGATCGCGGCTGATCTCGCGCATGAAGCTGACGCCGTCGAGACGGAAGCCG
>NZ_SSBJ01000017.1 GCF_004795055.1 Streptomyces sp. A1136 | reverse complement strand
CTGTACCCCCGACCGGATTCGAACCGGCGCTACCGCCTTGAGAGGGCGGCGTGCTAGGCCGCTACACAACGGGGGCAAAGCACTGCGTTACTGCTGCACTGCGCTGGGCTACCAGGACTCGAACCTAGAATAAGGGAACCAGAAACCCTCGTGTTGCCAATTACACTATAGCCCATAGTGGTCTAGACCAAGCTAGACATAGTACCCCCGACCGGATTCGAACCGGCGCTACCGCCTTGAGAGGGCGGCGTGCTAGGCCGCTACACAACGGGGGCCCTAGCGATCCTGCATCAAGACGTCCGGGAGCTACCCGATGGAGGTCTTGCGGGAAGGATCTGTACCCCCGACCGGATTCGAACCGGCGCTACCGCCTTGAGAGGGCGGCGTGCTAGGCCGCTACACAACGGGGGCAAAGCACTGCGTTACTGCTGCACTGCGCTGGGCTACCAGGACTCGAACCTAGAATAAGGGAACCAGAAACCCTCGTGTTGCCAATTACACTATAGCCCACCAAAACGCAAGCCCCTGGGGGACTTTCATTTGGTTAGCGCCTCCGTCCGGCCTTTCGGCCCGCTCGGGCGGCGCAGAAAGAACATTACCGGATGCCTGACCGTGCTCCAAAACGGGTATCTGCGGCCACCAGCGCGGGGAGCTGGGCAAGACCGGAGATCCGGTGCACTCCCTCGGGCGTCGGTCCGGGCGCGCCGTACCGGTCGAGCCACACGGCCGTGAGGCCCGCGTCCCGGGCCCCGCGGGCGTCGATCTCCGGCTGGTCGCCGACGTAGGCCACCGCCTCCGGCGGTAGCCCGAGCGCGTCGCAGGCCCGCAGGAAGGCGGCCGGGTCCGGCTTGCTGACGCCCAGTTCGGCGGCGCAGAGCAGCACCTCGAAGCGGTCGCGCAGGCCGAGTCGACGCAGCTTGACGTCCTGGTTGGCCATGGAGGAGTTGGAGAGCACCCCGTGCCGGTAGTCGGCGGCCAGGGCGTCCAGTACCGGCACCACGTCCGGGAAGAGCGCCCAGGCCGCTTCGTAGTGCACGACGTACCGGTCGAACCAGGTGTCGGCCTCGGTATCGGTCATCCCGGGGGCGGCGAGGAAGTCCCGCACCCGGTCGCGGCGCTGCGCGCGGTAGGTCGTCTCACCGGCGGCGAAGCGCGCCCAGTGGCGTTCGGTCGCGGCGCGCCACAGGGCGAGGGCGGACGCCGGGGTCCCGTACCGCTCGGCCAGTCCGTCGTCGGCCAGATGCCGCCCGAGCCCGGCGGTGTCGGCCCCGGTGTAGTCGAACAGGGTGTCGTCGACGTCCCACAAAAACGCACGGATCGGCATGCCGCCGAGGCTACTGGTCTCCCTCCCCCGGCGGGGGCCCGTCGAGGAAGTCCGTCGCGAAACGGGTGGGGCCGCCGTGACCGGGGACGCCGAAGGGGCGGCCGCCGGGAAGGCGGCCGCCCCTTCGGGGGTGCGTACGGGTCAGGCGGTGAGCTTCGCCAGGGCCGCGTCGATGCGGGCCAGGGAGCGCTCCTTGCCCAGGATCTGGAGGGACTCGAAGAGCGGCAGACCGACGGTGCGCCCGGTGACGGCGACACGGACCGGGGCCTGGGCCTTGCCCAGCTTGAGGCCGTGGGCCTCGCCGGCCGTCAGGACGGCCTGCTTGAGGGCCTCCGGGTCGTTCCAGTCGGCCGTCTCCAGGTGGGCGCGGACGGTGGTGAGCAACGCCGCGGGCTCGCCCTTCATCGCCTTGTCCCAGGACGCCTGGTCCTCGACGGGCTCCTTGCGGAAGAGGAAGTCGACGTTCGCGGTGATGTCCGACAGGACGGTCACCCGCGTCTGGGCGTACGGCGCGATGGCCTCCCACGCCCGCTCGTCGAAGTCCTCCGGCGCCCAGTTGGCGTGCGGCGCGCGCAGCCAAGGCCGGCACGCGTCGGCGAACGCCTTGGGGTCCATCCGGCGGATGTGGTCGGCGTTGATCGCCTCGGCCTTCTTCAGGTCGAAGCGGGCCGGGTTGGCGTTCACGTCCGGGATGTCGAACTTCGCCACCATCTCCTCGACGGTGAAGATGTCCTGGTCCTTGGAGAACGACCAGCCGAGGAGGGAGAGGTAGTTCAGCAGGCCCTCGGGGAGGAAGCCGCGCTCGCGGTACAGGTTGAGCGAGGCCTCCGGGTCGCGCTTGGAGAGCTTCTTGTTCCCCTCGCCCATGACGTACGGCAGGTGGCCGAACTCCGGGATGCCGGTGGCGATGCCGAGTTCCATCAGCGCCCTGTACAGGGCGATCTGGCGGGGCGTGGAGGACAGCAGGTCCTCGCCGCGCAGCACGTGCGTGATCTGCATCAGCGCGTCGTCGACCGGGTTTACGAGCGTGTACAGCGGAGCGCCGTTGGCCCGCAGGATGCCGAAGTCCGGGACGTTCTCCGGGGTGAAGGTCAGCTCGCCGCGGACCAGGTCGGTGAAGGTGATCGGCTCGTCGGGCATCCGGAAGCGGACGATGGAGAGACGGCCCTCGGCCCGGTAGGCGGCCACCTGCTCGGCGGTCAGGTCGCGGCAGTGGCCGTCGTAGCCGGAGGGCCTGCCGGCCGCGCGGGCGGCGTTGCGGCGCTCTTCGAGCTCCTCGGTCGTGCAGTAGCAGTCGTAGGCGTAGCCGCCGTCCCGCAGGCGCTGGGCGACGTCCGCGTAGACGTCCATCCGCTGGGACTGGCGGTACGGGGCGTGCGGGCCGCCGACCTCCGGGCCCTCGTCCCAGGTGAAGCCCAGCCAGCGCAGCGAGTCGAGCAACTGGTGGTAGGACTCCTCGGAGTCGCGGGCCGCGTCGGTGTCCTCGATGCGGAAGACGAACGTACCGCCGTGGTGGCGGGCGAACGCCCAGTTGAAAAGAGCGGTCCGGACCAGGCCCACGTGGGGGTTGCCGGTCGGGGAGGGACAGAAACGTACGCGGACGGGTCCGTTAGCCACGCTTGATCACCTTGTTGGTGAGAGTGCCGATGCCTTCGATGGTGACGGCGACCTCGTCGCCGACGTTGAGGGGGCCGACTCCGGCCGGGGTCCCCGTGAGGATGACGTCGCCCGGGAGCAGCGTCATGGCCTCGGTGATGTGCACGATCAGGTCCTCGATCGAACGGACCATGTCACTGGTGCGGCCGAGCTGGCGCTGTTCGCCGTTGACGGTGCACTGGATGGTCAGGTCGCGCGGGTCGAGATCGGTCTCGATCCAGGGGCCCAGGGGGCAGGAGCTGTCGAAGCCCTTGGCGCGGGCCCACTGCTTCTCGCGCTGCTGGACGTCGCGCGCGGTGACGTCGTTGGCGCAGGTGTAGCCGAGGATCACGTCCTTGACGCGCTCCCTGGGGACCTCGCGGCACATCCGGCCGATGACCACGGCCAGCTCCGCCTCGTGGTGGAGGTCTTGGGAGAAGGAGGGGTACGTGATGGGGTCGCCCGGGCCGACCACCGAGGTGGAGGGCTTGAAGAAGGTGATGGGCGTCTCCGGGACCGCGTTGCCGAGCTCCGCCGCGTGCTCCGCGTAGTTGCGGCCGATGGCCACGACCTTGTTCGGGAGCACGGGCGGCAGCAGTCGGACCTTGTCCAGGGGGACCTTGGTGCCCGAGAGCTCGAAGTCCGCGAACGGGATGCCCTTGATGATGTCGAGGACGAGCTCACCTTCGGCGCCGGGGGCAGTGCTGCCCTCGACCGCGCCGAACGCGACGTTGCCGTCGATCGAGAACCTGGCGATGCGCACCGGTTGCGTCTGCCCCTCTGTATTTCCGCTGGCTGGAGTCTGCGGACTCCAGGCTAACGCGGTGGGAGGGGACGCTTCGCGCCTTGTCCGGCGGGTCTACTGCGCGGCGGCGGCGACCGGCGCGTCCATCAGCACGGTGCGGCGGGGGTTCGCCGTCTGCGTGGGCAGCTCGACGGAGTGCTCCGGGGCCAGGGGGGACTGCAGTTCCTCGGCGTCCTTGAGGTGCGCCAGGGTGGTGCGGCGGGGGTTGGCTATGTTGCGGAACATCAGCGTCGTCTTCTGGGGGTTCTGCGGATTCATCGGAGTTCGGGCCCCTGGCTCGCTCGTCGTGTCGTGGTGGTCGGATGCGCCAACCCTGCAAAGGGAAAGGCTAAACATCCGAATCCCCCACCGAACCGGGAAGTAATGGCCACGGCTGTGTGAGTTTCCTCACCAGTGACCCGGCATTGCGGGCATAACGGACAGTCAAATGAGGGCCCCGAAACGGACATTGCGCCACTGAACGCGTTATTCCGCTCCTGATCATCTCGACTGGGACACCTTGACAGCCACGGTATTTGGTCGGCGTAAGTCCGGTTCATCCCGAAAGGGCTTCCACGTCGCGTAGCCCTCCTGTCACAAGCCGTGACGGGTGCGCCGGGGAGAGTCGCGCACCTTGTTGGAGATCCCCCACTGTGCTGGAATTCGCGGGACCGCCGCGGGAATCAGCCGGCGCGCAAGTGGCGCGACTCAGCGCCGAGCGCGGTGGCAAGGAGAGGGAGACGCGCCGGTCACCGACGACCACCATGGGGCCGTCAGTGCCCCACGACTCGACACCGTCCCACCGCTCCACCGGCGGGACGCCTGGTCCAGAGGTTGCGACGCTAGTGCAGGGACGATTCAAGAGGGATGGCAAGGGTTCTCCCCAGGCCCACGAGGGCCGAGGGGAAGCTGCGTCGGAGCAGGAGCCGCGCGGCGGGACCGACCGTGGCTCCTCGCCCCAGCACGCCCAGAACCGAGGGCCGGCTGTCGAAGGAGCGGGACCCGATGCCGCCAACCCCGTGAAGGGGAAGGCCAAGGGCCGCGCCAAGCCGAAGGGCGCGGCGCGGGCCAAGGGCAAGGGCGAACCTGCTCCCGAGCAGGACGTGGCGATACCGAAGGCCCCCAGCGGGCCCGGTTCACGCATGGCCATGCAGAACTGGCGCATCAGCACGCGCCTGGTGTCGCTGCTGACCCTGCCGGTCGTCGCCGCCACCACGCTCGGTGGTTTCCGCATCAACGACTCGCTCAACGACATCGCGCAGCTGGAGCACATGCAGCTGCTGACGACGATGACCCGGCAGGCCACCAACCTGGCCGCCGCGCTCCAGGAGGAGCGCGACAAGTCCGCGGGTCCTCTGTCGGTCGACAAGTCCGGCAAGCCGAACTCCCTCGTCCAGGGTGTCCGCGACCAGACCAACACCGCCATCGAGGCGTTCGGTGTCGCGACCGACAAGGTCGACAGCACGCAGGACAAGGACGACACCCTCAAGTCGATCCGCAACAACATCCTGCAGATCGGCCGCCAGCTCACCGGCATCGAGGACATCCGCAAGAAGGCGTACCAGAGCGGCGCCCAGCAGACGGTCACCGAGTACAACGCGCTCATCGTCTCGCTGCTCTCCCTCTCGCAGGACATGGCCCAGGCCACCTCCAACCCCGAGATGATCAAGCGCACGCGCGCCCTGGCGGCCTTCTCCTCCGCCAAGGAGTACGCGTCCATCCAGCGCGCGATCATCGCCGCCTCGCTCCCCGAGAGCGGCGACAAGCCGGGCAACCTGAGCGAGAACGACCGCCTGTACGCGCTGTCCGCGCTGCGCGGCGAGAGCCAGGCGAAGAAGACCTTCGAACTCGTCTACCAGGGCAAGTCCGAGGAGCTCCTCGCCAGTCTCGGCGACGGCAACGCGGAGATCAGCAAGGCCGACCACTACACCCGTCGCGTCCTGTCCACGCAGGGCCAGTTCGGCAAGGAGCAGGCGTACCACTCCTGGATGGACTGGTACGACGCCGACGGCACCAAGCTCACGGCGATGAAGGTCATCGAGCTCACCCTCCTGGAGGACATGGAGCAGAAGGCCCGCGAGCTGAAGAGCGAGTCGCAGCAGGACGCCATCATCAACGGTGCCCTGATCCTGCTCGTCCTCGGTGTCTCCCTCGTCGGCGCCTTCGTCATGGCCCGCTCCATGATCCGCTCGCTGCGCCGCCTCCAGGACACGGCGACCCGCGTCGCCCAGGACCGCCTGCCCGAGCTCGTCAAGCAGCTGTCCGAGACCGACCCGCAGGACGTCGACACCACGGTGGAGTCGGTCGGTCTGCACACCCGCGACGAGATCGGCCAGGTGGCCGCGGCCTTCGACGACGTGCACCGCGAGGCCGTCCGCCTCGCCGCCGAGCAGGCCCTGCTGCGGGGCAACGTCAACGCGATGTTCACCAACCTCTCGCGTCGCTCGCAGGGTCTGATCCAGCGCCAGCTCTCGCTCATCTCCGAGCTGGAGTCGCGCGAGGCCGACCCGGACCAGCTGTCCTCGCTCTTCAAGCTCGACCACCTCGCGACCCGTATGCGCCGTAACGGCGAAAACCTCCTCGTCCTCGCGGGCGAGGAGCCGGGCCGCCGGTGGACCCGCCCCGTCCCGCTCGTCGACGTGCTCCGCGCCGCGGCGTCCGAGGTGGAGCAGTACGAGCGCATCGAACTCGCTTCGGTGCCCGGCACCGACGTCGCCGGCCGCGTCGTCAACGACCTCGTGCACCTGCTGGCCGAGCTGCTGGAGAACGCCACCTCGTTCTCCTCCCCGCAGACGAAGGTCAAGGTCACCGGCCACGCCCTGCCGGACGGCCGCGTCCTCGTCGAGATCCACGACACCGGCATCGGCCTCTCCCCGGAGGACCTCGCCGCGATCAACGAGCGACTCGCGTCGCCGCCGACGGTGGACGTCTCAGTCTCCCGTCGCATGGGTCTGTTCGTGGTCGGCCGCCTGTCCCTGCGACACGGCATCCGCATCCAGCTGCGCCCCTCCGACTCGGGCGGCACCACCGCGCTCGTCATGCTGCCGGTCGATGTCGCCCAGGGCGGCAAGAAGCCCGCGCCGATGCCCGGCCAGGGCGGACCGGGCGGTCCCGGTTCCGGTGCCCCGCAGGTCGGCACGGGCGGTCCGGGCGGTTCCGCGGGACAGGGCCCCGGCGGCGGTGGGGGCCCGCGTCCCCCCGTGGGCGTCGGTCCGCAGCGCGGTCAGGTCTCCGCCGCCGGGCAGCGTGCCGCGCTCCCCGGGCGGGACGGTTCGGCGGGCGCGCAGCAGCGGCCCCAGGGCCAGGGCCCCGGCCCGCAGGGCGGTCCGGGTGGCCGGCCCCAGCAGCAGGGCGGCCCGATGGCCCGTCCGCAGGCGGGTCCGGGTGCCCCCACGGGTCCGGGCGCGGGCGGTTTCACGGCCCCGCTCCCGGCCCGGGGTCCGGTCGGTGGTCCGGCCGGCGGCGCTCTCGGCGGTCCCGTCGGCGGTGCGCAGTCCCGGCCCGGTACCGGTCCCTCCGCCTTCCCGCAGGGCAACGGCTTCGAGCGTCCGCAGCAGCAGCCCGCCCAGGCCGGTGCCCAGGCCGGCCAGGGTCAGCCCCCGGCCCCCGTCCAGCGCAAGCGGCCGCAGCTGCCGCCGCGCGGCGGCGCCCCGCGTCCGGAGCTCCCGGGTGCGGGCACCGCTGCCCCGCAGAGCACCAGCTGGGGCGCCGGGCAGGGCGGTCACGAGGTTCCGCGCGGGCACGACGAGCTGTCGGGCCCCGGTGCGACGGCCGAGTTCCCCCGCCCCGACTTCAACGCACCGGCCCCGTACGCCGGCGGCGGCACCACCGGACAGTTCGAGCGCCCCGACGTACGCGGTCCCCTGGACCCGTCCGCCACCGGGCAGTTCGAGCGCCCGGGGGACCTCCAGGCACCCCGCGGCGGCGGTCCCGGCGTGGGCGGCTACAACGCCGGCCGGCCCCAGGCCCCGCAGTCCGGCGGCTACACCCCGGCGCCGCGTCAGCAGACGCAGCCCGAGGCACTGCCGCCTTCCCCGGGTCCCGGTGAGGCGCGCAGCCCGATCTTCGATACGCTCGAGTCGAACTGGGTCCGCCAAGACAGCGGTCCCTCGGTACCCCAGCAGCCGCAGCAGTACCAGCAGACTCCCGCCGCGCCGGCTCACCAGCAGCCGCTCCCCCAGCGCGGACAGGAGCTCTCGGCCGACCAGACGGCGACCGGCGCGGTGCCGACCGTCAGTTGGCGGTCCTCGCCGAACGACGAGCTGATGCGGCAGGCCGAGCGCGTGCGCCAGCCCGCCGCCGGCGGCATCACGACCTCGGGCCTGCCCAAGCGGGTACCGCGGGCGAACCTCGTGGCCGGTACCGCACAGCAGCAGGCCGATACCCCGGCGGGTCCGCAGGTCTCACGCGCCCCGGACGACGTCCGCGGCCGCCTCACCAACCTCCGACGCGGTATCCAGCAGGGGCGCCAAGCCGGCACCGCCGGCCCCGCGACCGGCAGCTACCAGATCGACCCCACTTACCAGCAGGAGCGATAGTTGAGTTCGATGAGCCAGGCGGCACAGAACCTGAACTGGTTGATCACCAACTTCGTGGACAACACCCCCGGGGTGTCCCACACCGTGGTGGTCTCCGCCGACGGACTCCTTCTGGCGATGTCGGAAGGCTTCCCCCGTGACCGGGCCGATCAGCTGGCGGCCGTGGCCTCCGGCCTGACCTCGCTGACCGCCGGGGCCTCCCGCATCTTCGAGGGTGGCGCCGTCAACCAGACCGTGGTGGAGATGGACCGGGGATTCCTGTTCCTCATGTCCGTCTCCGACGGTTCCTCGCTGGCCGTACTGGCGCACCCGGAGTGCGACATCGGCCTCGTGGGCTACGAGATGGCCCTCCTCGTGGACCGGGCCGGCAGCGTCCTCACCCCGGAACTGCGCTCGGAACTCCAGGGCAGCCTCCTCGGCTGACCGCGAACCTCCCGGCCGGACGGTACTTCCGGCCGGGGGGCCGGGGCACCCGCCCCGCACCCAAGTACCACCGCCAGGCCGTCATACCGTCCCCCCCACCGGCCGCCCCGTGAGACGGCACGCTGACCACTGCTGTCCAGCCCGGAGGATCAATGACCCCGCCCCCCGCCTACCCGGACTCGTACGGAGACTCGTACTCGGAAGGCGACCAGCCGCTGGTGCGTCCCTACGCGATGACCGGCGGCCGGACCCGGCCCCGCTACCAGCTCGCCATAGAGGCGCTGGTCAGCACCACGGCCGATCCGATGCACCTGTCCGGCCTGCTGCCGGAGCACCAGCGCATCTGCACCCTGTGCCGTGAGGTGAAGTCGGTCGCGGAGGTCTCCGCACTGCTGTCGATGCCGCTCGGTGTCGCCCGGATCCTCGTCGCCGACCTGGCCGAGGCCGGAATGGTGGCCATCCACCAGCCGGGCAATGGAGAGGCCGGCGGAACGCCGGATGTAACGCTGCTCGAGAGGGTTCTCAGTGGACTTCGCAAGATCTGACGGCGGAGCGGCTCCTCGCTCCACCACCTCCGCGAAGATCGTGGTGGCGGGCGGCTTCGGCGTGGGCAAGACCACGTTCGTCGGCGCGGTCTCCGAGATCAATCCGCTGCGTACCGAGGCCGTGATGACGTCCGCGAGCGCGGGCATCGACGACCTCACCCACACCGGGGACAAGACGACCACCACGGTCGCCATGGACTTCGGCCGCATCACCTTGGACCAGGACCTGATCCTGTACCTCTTCGGTACCCCGGGTCAGGACCGCTTCTGGTTCATGTGGGACGACCTGGTCCGCGGCGCCATCGGCGCGATCGTCCTGGTCGACACCCGCCGTCTCGCCGACTGCTTCCCCGCCGTCGACTACTTCGAGAACAGCGGCCTGCCCTTCGTGGTGGCGCTCAACGGGTTCGAGGGGCACCAGCCCTACACCCCGGAGGAAGTCCGCGAGGCCCTTCAGATCGGCCCGGACGCCCCCATCATCACCACCGACGCCCGCCACCGGGCGGACGCCAAGAGCGCGCTCATCACGCTCGTGGAGCACGCACTGATGGCGCGACTCAAGTAGCCGGGTCCCATGTCGTGTTCGATAGAGGGCGGGCTGTGTCATAGAACACGGCCCGCCCTCCTCGTTCATAACGTTTCGACAGAGAATTACCGCCAGTCGGGCACAGGCTGCGTTCGCTCGGTACCGCTGCGCTCACACCGGGCCCGGCATTTGCAGCAGGTCGCTCTTTATGTCCGATTTATGTGGGACATAAGGCAGTTGGAATGGCTGATTCCGAGTGTTTGGAACAGGGCCGTCAACCGTGCTGGAATTCAACGAACTAGCTAGTAGCACCGCCGAGAGGTTGTTGGTCGAGTGAGGCGAAGCAACGCGAGCCCCGGGGTCGAACCCGCGCGGGGCAACTTCACCCCGCCGCCGCGAGCGGCCGCGTCGCCCGTCGACGTGCCCGTGGAACCACCGGCCGCGAAGGGCAGTGCCAGCAAGTTCGCCCCGCGCAACTGGCGTGTGCCGACCAAGCTGAACGCCATCCTCCTCGTACCCGTCCTCGTCGGACTGGTCATGGGCGGCTTCCAGGTGAAGGGCTCGGTCGACAGCTGGAACGAGGCCAAGGACGCCGAGAAGACGGCGCGCATCGTCCAGGCGGCGGCCGAATACGGCCAGGCCCTCCTGAACGAGCGTGACCTCACCGCCGAACCCCTCCTCAAGGGCGAGCGCAACAGCCCGGTCGTGGCGAAGGCCTACGCGGCCACGGACGCGGCCAAGCAGAAGTTCGCCGACGCCGCCAAGGACCTCCCGGACAACCAGAGCCTGGAACACCGTCTGGCGCTCTTCCGCCAGGAGGAGCCCAAGCTGGAGCAGGTCCGCAAGACGGCCTACGTGGCGCCGGAGACACCGAAGAAGTCGCTGCCCAACTCGGCGGGTCCCATCCCGACCGAAGAGGGCTACGTGCTGGTCCAGCACTACCTCATGACGTTCTCCAACGAACTGGGCCTCGGCACCGGCAACGTGACCAGCTACGGCCGCATGGTCTACGCGGTCGAGCTGGCCAAGGCCGCCAACTCGCTCCAGCGGTCGGTGGGTACGCACCTCCTGGTCCGCCCGAACGAGAACGAGGAGGTCCGCAGGGGCCAGCTCGTCGCGTTCTCCTCCTACGCCTACCTCGAAGAGATCGCCATCGGCGAGTACGTCGCGGCCGGCACCGACGCGGACACCAACCGCCTCAAGGAGGTCATGGCCGACAAGGCCAAGGACGGCGCCGCCAAGCTCACCGCCGCCAAGCTGGCGGCCGACCAGGCCGGCACCCCCTTCAAGGCGCCGCCGGTCGTCAACGGCTCCGCCCTCACCGGCATGACCGAGGCGATAGCCAGTGGCGCGAGCAAGGAGAAGCTCGCCGCCGCCGGTACCACCGCCCCCGCCTGGCAGGCGGCGGCCACCGCCAAGTTCGACGGCTACGCCCAGATCGAGAACGAACTCCTCGACAAGGCCGTCAAGGACTCCGTCGCGGTCTCCGACGCGGCCCGCAACGACGCCATCATCACCGGTGCCGCCGTGGTCGTGGCCCTGCTGGCCGCCTTCATCCTGGCCGGCATGATGGCCCGCCAGATGAGCCGCTCCATGCGCCGTCTGCGCGCCGCCGCCTTCGACGTCGCCGAACAGCGTCTGCCGATGCTCGTCGACCAGCTCTCGCGCACCGACCCCGGCAAGGTCGACACCCGCGTGACGCCGATCCCGATCGACTCCCAGGACGAGATCGGCGAGGTCGCCCGCGCCTTCGACCAGGTCCACCGGGAAGCGGTCCGGCTCGCCGCCGAGCAGGCGCTCCTGCGAGGGAACGTCAACGCGATCTTCACCAACCTCTCCATGCGCAACCAGTCGCTGATCGAGGGCCAGCTGACCCTCATCACCGACCTGGAGAACAACGAGGCCGACCCCGACCAGCTGGAGAACCTCTTCCGGCTGGACCACCTGGCCACCCGTATGCGCCGCAACGGCGAGAACCTGCTCATCCTCGCGGGTGAGGAGCCGGGCCGCCGCTGGGACCAGCCGGTGCCCCTCGTCGACGTGCTGCGCGCCGCCTCCTCCGAGGTGGAGCAGTACGAGCGCATCGAGCTCTCGGGCGTCTCCGAGGCGGAGATCCACGGCCAGGCCGTGACCGACCTCGTGCACCTGCTCGCCGAGCTGCTGGAGAACGCGACCACGTTCTCCTCCCCCCAGACCAAGGTCCGTGTCAACGCCACGCGTCTGCCCGACGGTCGCGTCATGGTGGAGATCCACGACAAGGGCATCGGCCTCACCGCCGAGGACTTCGCGGACATCAACCACAAGCTGGCCAACCCGCCGACCGTGGACGCCGCGATCTCGCAGCGCATGGGTCTGTTCGTGGTCGGCCGACTGGCGGACCGCCACGGCATCCGCGTCCAGCTGCGCCCCTCCGGCGAGGCGGCCGGCACCACCTCGCTGGTCATGCTCCCCGACGCCATCACCCACGGTGGCGGTGGCGAGGGCATACCGGACGACGACTTCACGGTTTCCTCGATCATCCCGGAGCAGCAGGCCCAGGTGGCCCCGCCGCTGCGCACGGCCGCCGAGCTCGGGTTCGACGACTCCCGCTACGACGCCCAGGGCGGTGAGGAGCGCTCGCTGGACCCGGTCGTGCGGTCCCTGACCCAGCAGGAGCGCCGGGCCGCGCTGGCGGCCCAGGTCGGCTTCCCGCAGGAGCAGGACCAGCGGCAGGAGCAGGAATCCGGGTACTCCGCGCAGGAGTATCCGGAACCCCAGCCCGAGCACGGGTACCAGGAGTACCAGGGCTTCGAGCAGCAGTCCGGGCAGGGATACGAGGCCTCGTACGAGACTCCGGCCCCCGAGCAGGCGTACGAGGCGTACCCGGACCAGAACTACGCTTATCCGGAAGCCGAATACCAGGACCAGGGGCACAACGCCCAGTCCTACGAGGACGGCTACGCAGCTCAGTCCCAGCAAGGCGAGTGGCCCGAACAGAACACCTACTCGGGCGCCTACCAGCAGGACTACGGGACCGAATCGGAATCCGGGGCCGCTCCCGAAGCGGCTCAGGACCGCGTAGGCTTCGACCGTCCGGGTGCCGCTGCCGACACCGGTCACCAGATGACCGGGGCGGGCCTGCCGCGTCGCGGCAGCCAGCAGCAGTGGCAGTCGGGACAGCAGAAAGCGGAGTCCACCGGATCTCTCTTCGAGCAGCGGCCGCAGCGTCAGCAGCAGCCGGCTGAGGCGCAGAGTGCCCCGGAGGAGACGGAAGGCAGCGCGGCGTGGCGTTCGAACAACGACGAGCGCTGGCAGCAGGCCGCCAAGCTCCGTGAGCCGAAGGCGGGCGGGGTCACCCCGTCCGGTCTTCCTCGGCGGGTGCCCAAGGCCAACCTGGTCGAGGGCGCTGCGGAGACGACCCCGCAGGGCGGCCCCCAGGTCTCCCGCGCCCCGGAGGACGTCCGCGGCAGGTTGAGCAACCTGCGGCGCGGTGTCCAGCAGGGACGCAGCGCGGGTTCCGAGCAGTCAAGTAACAGCTATGACCAGGAGCGTTAGTGTGAGCCCGATGAGCCAGGCGGCACAGAACCTGAACTGGTTGATCACCAACTTCGTGGACAACACCCCCGGGGTGTCCCACACGGTGGTGGTCTCCGCCGACGGCCTTCTTCTGGCGATGTCCGACGGATTCCCGCGCGACCGCGCCGATCAGCTGGCGGCCGTGGCCTCCGGTCTGACCTCGCTGACCGCCGGGGCCTCCCGCATCTTCGAGGGTGGCGCCGTCAACCAGACCGTGGTGGAGATGGACCGGGGGTTCCTGTTCCTCATGTCCGTCTCCGACGGTTCCTCGCTCGCGGTGCTCGCGCACCCCGAGTGCGACATCGGCCTCGTGGGCTACGAGATGGCCCTCCTCGTGGACCGAGCCGGCAGTGTCCTCACCCCGGAACTGCGTTCGGAGCTGCAGGGAAGTCTTCTCAACTAGCAAACAGGCAGTGCGTTTCGCGTCATCGCACCATAAGGTGCGGTGGCGCGGTTCTACAGGGAGTACTGCGTTCTTGGAGCAGGAGGAGGAAGCGTGACAACACCCGGAGGACATCCTTATGGCGGCGCGCAGCAGCCGCAGGGTGGGCACGACCAGAACCGCTTCAACTTCCCCTCCGCCCCCAGCCGGCCCGTGTCGGAGCACGACCCCTACCAGCAGCAGTACGGTCAGCCCCAGCAGCCCCAGTACGGTCAGCCGCAGCAGCCGCAGGCTCCCCACCGGCTGCCGCAGCAGCCGCCCCGGGCCTCGCGTCCGCCGGCGCCCAAGGCGCACAACCCGCTGGTGCGTCCGTACGCCATGACCGGCGGCCGTACCCGGCCGCGCTACCAGCTCGCCATCGAGGCGCTGGTCAGTACCACGGCCGATCCCGCTCGGTTGCAAGGGCAGTTGCCCGAGCACCAGCGCATCTGCCGTCTGTGCCAGGAGATCAAATCCGTCGCGGAGATCTCGGCACTCCTCTCCATTCCTCTTGGTGTCGCCCGCATCCTCGTCGCCGACCTGGCGGAGGCGGGCCTTGTCGCCATTCATCAGCCCGGCGGCGACGAGTCTGCCGGCGGCCAGCCAGATGTGACACTGCTCGAAAGGGTGCTCAGTGGACTTCGCAAGCTCTAACGGCGGAGCGGCTCCTCGCTCCACCACCTCCGCGAAGATCGTGGTGGCGGGCGGCTTCGGCGTGGGCAAGACCACGTTCGTCGGCGCGGTCTCCGAGATCAATCCGCTGCGTACCGAAGCCGTCATGACCAGCGCTTCCGCCGGTATCGACGACCTCACCCACACCGGGGACAAGACGACCACCACGGTCGCCATGGACTTCGGCCGCATCACCTTGGACCAGGACCTGATCCTGTACCTCTTCGGTACCCCGGGTCAGGACCGCTTCTGGTTCATGTGGGACGACCTCGTGCGCGGCGCCATCGGCGCCGTGGTGCTGGTCGACACCCGCCGTCTCGCCGACTGCTTCCCCGCCGTCGACTACTTCGAGAACAGCGGCCTGCCCTTCGTCATCGCCCTCAACGGCTTCGACGGACACCAGCCCTACACCCCGGAGGAAGTCCGCGAGGCCCTTCAGATCGGCCCGGACGCCCCCATCATCACCACCGACGCCCGCCACCGCGGGGACGCCAAGAGCGCGCTCATCACCCTGGTCGAGCACGCCCTGATGGCCCGCCTGCGGTAACCGGCCGGCCCGGCCCACGCGAAAGGCCCCCCGCACTCCGAGGAGTGCGGGGGGCCTTTCGTCGTTCGGGCCGCCGCGGGGGCCGTGCCCTGCGGGCTCTAGCCGCGCCAGCTGTGGGCGGAGCGGAAGCCGGGGCTGCGCTCCAGGCGGCGCCAGCGGGCCTGGGAGCCGATGCGGTGCACCGGGGCGGCCGCGGGGGCCGCGGCGGCGCGGGCGAGCAGGATCGCGGTGATCGCGGCCAGCTCCTCGGGCTCGGCGTTGCCCTTCTCGACCTTGAGCAGCGTGTCTGCGGTGACGCTCATGGGTGGCAGGTCTCCTTCGCTCTTACTGCGGCGGGTTGCCGTGCTTGCGGGACGGCAGATCGGCGTGCTTGGTGCGGAGCATCGCCAGCGCGCTGACGAGCACCTCGCGGGTCTCGGCGGGGTCGATGACGTCGTCGACGAGGCCGCGCTCGGCCGCGTAGTACGGGTGCATCAGTTCGGCCTTGTACTCCTTGACCATGCGGGCGCGCATGGCCTCGGGGTCCTCGGCGTCCGCGATCTGCTTGCGGAAGATGACGTTGGCCGCGCCCTCGGCGCCCATCACGGCGATCTCGTTGGTGGGCCAGGCGTAGGTGAGGTCGGCGCCGATGGACTGGGAGTCCATGACGATGTACGCGCCGCCGTACGCCTTGCGCAGGATCAGCGAGATCCGCGGGACGGTCGCGTTGCAGTAGGCGTACAGCAGCTTGGCACCGTGACGGATGATGCCGCCGTGCTCCTGGTCGACGCCCGGCAGGAAGCCGGGGACGTCGAGCAGGGTGATGATCGGGATGTTGAAGGCGTCGCACATCTGGACGAAGCGGGCCGCCTTCTCGGAGGCCTCGATGTCCAGGACGCCGGCCAGGTGACCGGGCTGGTTGGCGACGATGCCGACGACCTGACCGTCCATGCGGGCAAGGGCGCAGATGATGTTGCGGGCCCAGCGCTCGTGGACCTCCAGGACGTCGCCGTCGTCGACGAGCTCCTCGATGACCTTGAGCATGTCGTAGGGGCGGTTGCCGTCCGCGGGCACCAGGTCCAGCAGGACGTCGGAGCGGCGGTCCGCCGGGTCCGAGGTCGGGTGGAGCGGCGGGTTCTCCCGGTTGTTGGAGGGCAGCATCGAGATGAGGTAGCGGACCTCGGCGATGCAGGTCTCCTCGTCGTCGTACGCGAAGTGCGCGACGCCCGAGGTCTCGGCGTGCACGTCGGCGCCGCCGAGCCCGTTCTGGGTGATCTCCTCGCCGGTCACCGCGCGGACCACGTCCGGGCCGGTGATGAACATCTGCGAGGTCTCGCGGACCATGAAGACGAAGTCCGTGAGGGCCGGGGAGTACGCGGCGCCGCCGGCGCAGGGGCCCAGCATGACGGAGATCTGCGGGATGACGCCCGATGCCTTGGTGTTGCGCTGGAAGATGCCGCCGTACCCGGCGAGGGCGGAGACGCCCTCCTGGATGCGGGCGCCCGCGCCGTCGTTCAGGGAGACCAGGGGGGCACCGGCCGCGATGGCCATGTCCATGATCTTGTGGATCTTCGTGGCGTGGGCCTCGCCCAGCGCGCCGCCGAAGATCCGGAAGTCGTGGGCGTAGACGAAGACCGTACGGCCCTCGACGGTGCCCCAGCCGGTGATGACGCCGTCCGTGTAGGGCTTCTTGCCCTCCAGGCCGAAGCCGCTCGCCCGGTGCCGGCGCAGCTGCTCGACCTCCTTGAAGGAACCCTCGTCGAGCAACAGCGCGATGCGCTCGCGCGCGGTCAGCTTGCCCTTGGCGTGCTGCGCCTCGGTCGCCCGGTCACTGGGGCCGCGCCGCGCCTGCTCGCGCAGGGAGTGCAGTTCGGCCACGCGCCCGCGGGCGTCCGTCGGCTCGCTCTGGGTCTGGTCCACAACGGTCATGTACCGACCTTACGAAGTGACGGGCCGAAAACCCTCCGTTGGTTCCGCACAGTCTCCGGAGCGATCCGCTGTGCGGCCCGGACAGAACCGCCGGGTGAGGCGCGAACTCCACCAGCCCCGGGCGTCACCCGTTATGGAGATCCTACAAATCACGCCCCGACTGACGAAGAGGTTGAAATTTGAACGGAATGGGTTTAGCGTCATTGTCGTTGAAACTTAAACAAAGTTTCGCACCGTCGACCGAGGAGTCATCATGGGCATCTTCACCCGCCGCACCACCAACCAGGACAACGCCACCACCGCCGCATCCGTCGCCACCCTGGACGTGGACCCCGCGCTCGCGGCCCTCACCGGCGACTACGCCATCGACGCGGCCCACAGCAGCATCGGCTTCACCGTCCGGCACGCCATGGTCACCAACGTCCGGGGCGCCTTCACCGAGCACGAGGGCCTCCTCCACCTCGACGGCGCCGACCCGTCCCGCTCGACGGCCACCATCGAGGTGAAGACCGCCTCCGTGGACACCGGCATCGCCGATCGCGACGCCCACCTGCGCGGCGCCGACTTCTTCGACGCCGAGACCTTCCCGCTGATGAGCTTCCGCTCCACCGGTGCGGCCGCCCTCGGCGGTGACACCTACCGCGTCACGGGCGACCTGACGATCAAGGACGTCACCCGCCCGCTCTCCATCGACCTGGAGTTCAACGGCTCCGCCACCGACGTCTACGGCAACCAGCGCGTCGGCTTCGAGGGCTCCACGCAGATCCTGCGCTCCGACTGGGGCCTGACCTGGAACGCCGCGCTGGAGGCCGGCGGCGTGATGGTCAGCGACAAGGTCAAGCTGACCTTCGACGTCTCGGCCGTCAAGCAGGCCTGAGCCGGCCGTCGGCGATACCGGGGGGCGGCCGGGCCCGGGCCCCGAGCCCTAGAAGCCGCCCCCGCCGTCGAACCCGCCGCCACCCCCGTCGAAGCCCCCACCGCCGCCGAAGTCCCCGCCGCCGAAGTCGGCCGGGTCGAAGTCGGCCCCCGACACGTCACCGCCGTCGAACCCGCCGCCCACTCCGCCGAAGTCGGAGGCGTACGCCGGACCGGACATCAGCGAACCGAGCATCGTGCCCACGAGCAGACCGGGCAGGATGCCTCCGCCGAAGTACCCGCCGGCCCAGGGGCCGTAGGCCGGGCCCGCGTCGTAGTAGGGGCGCGGCCCGTGGTCGGTGTCCACGGTGCGCACGGCCGGGTCCAGACCGTCGCGCAGCCGCACGGCGTCCGCCGTGCAGACGGGGACGGTACGGGCCACCCCGCCCGCCGGGGCCCAGGTGGCGTCCTCCGTGCTCGGACCGTGGCGCGGGTCGAAGAAACAGGGCGCACGGCGCTCCGGTACCGGCCGGCCCTGGCGGCGCGCGTCGAGGCGGGCCAAGGCGTAGCGCCCGTCCTCCAGTGCCTGCGTGACGCCCTGCACCTCCTCCGGGTACCGGACCTGGGCCATGATCTGCTTGGCCCGCTCGTAGGAGTCCAGGGCCCGGCCGTAGTCCGCGCGCATGGCGTCGTCGGCGCCGGGCTCACCGGGCCGGAAGTCCAGCCGGTCGAGTTCCTCGCCGAAGGCGGTGATGTCCTCGTCCACGACCACGCCGAGACGGGCGATCGCCTCGCGGCGGGCCTCTTCCTTCTTCTTGCGGTTGCGCCGGACCAGCGCGTAGGCGCCGCCGCCGCCGAGCACGACGACCGCGCCGAGCGCGACCAGGCCGCCGACCGGGGTGCCGTGGTCGGCGGCGGTGCCGCCCCAGGAGGCCGGGGCCCTGCCCTTGGCCTGGGTGAGGGCCTGGTCCACGAAGTTGTTCAGCTCGGTGACCGCGTCGACCGGCCCGCCCGCCTTCACGGCGTCGGTGAGGTTGCGTACGGCGACCCGGGGCATGACGGAGGAGTCGGCCCCGGCGTCGAAGCCGGTACCGAGGCGGATCGCGTACAGCCCCGTGATGCCCGTCTGGGCGCGGACGGCGCTCAGCAGCCCCTTGGGCGGGAACTCGTCCGTGGCCGGGAGGACCGCGACGAAGACCGGCTTCCCGGCCTTCTCGATCTTCCGGGCCAGCGCGTCCGCCTGCGCCTTCGGCAACTGCGCCTCGGCGCGCGGGTCGACATAGACGGGGCCCTGCTTGAGGGCCCGCGCGACGGCCGCGGTCCCGGTGTCCGCGGACGCCTGCGGTGCGCCCACGAGAGCGAAGGCGAGAAGCCCCAGCAATAGACCGGACAATACGGACATAAGCCTGGTCTTCATGTCTACGACGCTACCCGAATCGCCCCTCGCACGGGTGAACGGCACACGAGGCCACCGGCCCGCCCGGGCCGCGCGCCTACTCGGCCGGTTCCACCCCGGCGCGCAGCAGACCGTAGGTGAAGGCGTCCTCCAGGGCCTGCCAGGAGGCCGCGATCACGTTCGGGGCCACGCCGACCGTGGACCATTCGCGGGCGCCGTCCGTCGTGGAGATCAGCACCCGGGTGGTGGACTCCGTACCGTGCTTGCCCTCCAGGATGCGGACCTTGTAGTCCACCAGCTCGAACTTGGCCAACTGCGGGTAGAACCGCTCCAGCGCCACCCGCAGCGCCCGGTCGAGGGCGTTGACGGGGCCGTTGCCCTCGGCCGTCGCCACGATCCGCTCGCCCTTGGCCCACAGCTTGACCGTGGCCTCGTTGGCGTGGGTGCCGTCCGGACGGTCCTCGACGATCGCGCGCCAGGACTCGACCCGGAAGTACTTGCGGGCCCGCCCCTCGGCCTCGGCGCGCAGCAGCAACTCGAACGAGGCGTCGGCGGCCTCGTACGTGTAGCCCTGGAGCTCGCGCTCCTTGACCCGCTCCACGACCCGGGAGATCAGCGCGCGGTCGTCCCCGAGATCGACGCCGAGTTCCTTGCCCTTGAGCTCGATGGAGGCGCGGCCGGCCATGTCGGAGACCAGCATCCGCATGGTGTTGCCGACGCGCTCGGGGTCGATGTGCTGGTACAGGTCGGGGTCGACCTTGATGGCGGAGGCGTGGAGGCCCGCCTTGTGCGCGAAGGCGGAGACACCCACGTACGGCTGGTGCGTGGACGGCGTCAGGTTGACGACCTCGGCGATGGCGTGCGAGATCCGGGTCATCTCGGCGAGCGCGCCCTCGGGCAGCACCCGGCGCCCGTACTTGATCTCCAGCGCGGCGACGACGGGGAACAGGTTGGCGTTGCCCACGCGCTCGCCGTAGCCGTTCGCGGTGCACTGGACGTGCGTGGCGCCCGCGTCCACGGCGGCCAGCGTGTTGGCCACCGCGCAGCCGGTGTCGTCCTGCGCGTGGATGCCCAGCCGCGCGCCGGTGTCCGCGAGGACGGTGGCGACGGTGGCGGAGATCTGGGCGGGGAGCATGCCGCCGTTGGTGTCGCACAGGATGACGACGTCGGCGCCGGCCTCGTACGCGGTGCGCACCACGGACTTCGCGTACTCGGCGTTGGCCCGGTAGCCGTCGAAGAAGTGCTCGCAGTCGACGAAGACCCGGCGGCCCTGCGCGACCAGGTGGGAGACGGTGTCGCGGACCATCTCCAGGTTCTCGTCCAAGGTGGTGCGCAGGGCGAGTTCGACGTGCCGGTCGTGGGACTTCGCGACCAGGGTGATCACGGGCGCGCCGGACTCCAACAGGGCGCGGACCTGGGGGTCCGCGGCGGCCGTGCCGCCCGCGCGGCGGGTGGCACCGAAGGCGACGAGCTTCGCGTGCTTGAAGTCGATCTCGGCGCGGGCGCGGGCGAAGAACTCGGTGTCGCGGGGGTTGGCGCCGGGCCAGCCGCCCTCGATGAAGCCGACCCCGAAGTCGTCCAGGTGCCGGGCGATCGTCAGCTTGTCCGCGACCGTGAGGTTGATGCCCTCGCGCTGGGCGCCGTCGCGCAGGGTGGTGTCGAAGACGTGGAAGCCGTCGGCAGGGCCTGCCTGCGGCTCAGTCGGCTTCGTGGCCTCTGTCGTCGTCATGCTGGTCTGACTCCTGTCGGATGAGTGGTTCCGGAGACCGGGGATCCACTGCCCCCATCATCGCGCGCTGCCGGGCCCCGGCAGGAATGGGCCGGGAAACGAAAAAACCTCTCGCGGGTGCGAGAGGTCTGCGCGCGGGTCTGGGGCACGGCGGCCGCTTACCCGTGGTTGTTCCACGGCTCAGCGGCCACTGCGGACCGGCGCGCTGCTGTCGATAATCATGAGCTGAGCAGGCACGCCCGCAGTGTGCCACAGGGGTCCACGCGCGCGGACCGACGTCTCACTATGCGAGCGGGGCGGTGCGGGCGGGTCTCGGCGGATCGGGGGTCGGTGGATAGCGGGCCGGCGGATCGGGGTCTCGGGGCGGTCGGGCGCGGGGTCGATCGGGCCCGGGGTCGCTCGGGCGCCCGCGGGATCAGACCGGCGGAGCCGCCAGCGTCTGGTCCACGAATTCCCTCACGTGGTCGAGGATGTCGCCCCGCCCTATCCCGGGCAGGCCGACGGCGACCTGGATGCTGAACCCGTCGAGCAGGGCGCGCATCCGGGCCGCGAAGCGGTCGGCGTCCACCGGCCGGAACTCCCCGCGCGAGATGCCCTCGGCGAGCAGCGCCACGAGGTCCCGGTGCCAGGCGCCCTCGATGGCAGCCTGCCGCTCGCGTTCCGCCGGCCCGGCGTTCTGCGACCGGTTCCAGACCTCCAGCCACAGGGTCCAGTGGGGGTCGCGGGCGCCGTCGGGGACGTAGAGGTCCACGTAGGCCGCGAGCCGTTCGCGCGCGGTGCCGCCGCGCGAGAGCAGGGCCCGTCGTTCGGTGCCGAGCGCGGCCTCGCTCCACTCCAGGGTGCGCAGCAGCAGTTCGTCCTTGCTGCCGAAGTAGTACAGGAGGTGGCCGCTGCTCATGCCGACCTCGCGGCCCAGACCGGCCATGGTCAGACCGTCCAGGCCGCGCTCGGCGATCGTGGCCATGGCGGCGACGAGTACGTCCTCGCGCGGCGGTGCGTTCTTCCGCGCCGGCCGTACTCCACCCGCCGCCATGGGCGTCTCCTCACATCGGGTCCGTCCGTCCGGGTCAGACCTTCGGCTGCTGCTGGGTGATGCAGTGGATACCGCCACCCCCGGCGAAAATCGTACGTGCGTCAACGAGGGTCACGGTCCGCTCGGGGAACAGAGCGCGGAAGATTTCCGCCGCCTCCTCGTCCCGCGGGTCGTCGAAGGAGCAGAGCACGACCCCGTCGTTGCACAGGTAGTGGTTGATGTACGAGTAGTCGACCCACTCGCCGTCCTCCTCCAGCACGGTCGGCGCCGGGATCTCGACGACCTCCAGGAGGCGGCCCCGGGCGTCGGTGGAGGCGCGCAGGAGGGCGGCTATGGCCTTGCAGCGCTCGTGGTCCGGGTGGGCCGGGTCGGGCTGGCTGTGGACCATGACCACACCGGGGCGGGCGAAGGCCGCGACGATGTCCACGTGGCCCTGGGTGCCGTAGGTGCCGTAGTCCCCGGCCAGGCCGTAGGGCAGCCAGATGGCCTTGGTGGTGCCTAGGTGGGCGTGGATCTCCTCCTCGACCTGCCGACGGGTCCAGTCGGGGTTGCGGCCCTCGCCGAGCTGCACGGTGTCGGTGAGGAGCACGGTGCCCTCGCCGTCGACGTGGATGGCGCCGCCCTCGTTGACCAACGGGGTGCTGTACGTCCGGGTGCCGACGAGATCCGAGACGTGGCGGGCGATCTTCGCGTCGTGGTCCCAGCGGGCCCACTCCTGGGCGCCCCAGCCGTTGAAGGTCCAGTCGACCGCGGCCAGGCCGCCCGCACCGTCGGTGACGAAGGTGGGTCCGATGTCGCGCATCCACGCGTCGTCGAGCTCCCGCTCCACGATGACCAGTTCATGGCCTTCGGACGCGCCCGCGATGGCGCGGGCGCCCTCCGCGTCACCGGGCGAGACGACGAGCGTCACGGGCTCGTGGGCGCGCACGGCGCGGGCGACGGCGCCCCAGGCCTCGCGCGCCTCGGCGAGCTCCCGCTCGTTGGTGAAGGTGGGGTTGGGGCTGGGCCAGGCCATCCAGGTGCGCTCGTGGGGCGTCCACTCGGCGGGCATGCGGAATCCGTCGGCAGCGGGCTTGGTCATGGAGGGGTCCTTAGAGGCTGTCTGCTACGGGAAGCTGGTGGCTGTCAGAGGAAGTACAGGCGGTTGAGCGAGACCGAATCGGCCGCTTCGGAGCGCAGCGGGTCGCCGTCGAGAGTGACGAGGCCGCTGCGCGCGTCGACGTCGACCGCGCCCACCCGGGAGTTGAGGAGGAGGTCCGCCGGGCCGATGCCACGGGTGCCGCGCACGGCGACCCGGCGCCTGCGCGTGGGCATCTGGTCGGAGCCCAGCGCGGCCGCCGCGGCGGAGACGAAGGCGACGGAGATGTCGGCCGCGGTGGCCCCGTAGGCGCCGAACTGCGGCCCGAGCACGAGCGGTTCGCAGGTGTCGGTGGCGGCGTTGGGGTCGCCGGTGACCCCGTACGCCGGGAAGCCGGACTTCAGGACCAGCTGGGGCTTGGCGCCGAAGAACTGGGGGCGCCACAGCACGATGTCGGCGAGCTTGCCGACCTCGATGGAGCCGATCTCGTGGGCCAGGCCGTGGGCGATGGCGGGGTTGATGGTCAGCTTGGCCATGTAGCGCAGGACGCGGGCGTTGTCGTCGCCCTCGCCGTCCCCGGCCAGCGGTCCCAGCTCGCCCTTCATCTTGGCGGCCATGGCGAAGGTGCGCCGGACGGTCTCGCCGGCGCGGCCCATGCCCTGCGCGTCGGAGGAGGTGATGCCGATCGCGCCCAGGTCGTGCAGGACGTCTTCGGCGCCCATCGTCCCGGCGCGAATGCGGTCGCGTGCCATGGCCGCGTCGCCGGGCAGGTCCGGCTTGAGGTCGTGGACCGAGACGATCATGCCGTAGTGCTCGGCGACCGCGTCCCGGCCGAAGGGCAGGGTGGGGTTGGTGGAGGAGCCGATGACGTTCGGCACGCCCGCCATCTTGAGCACGTTGGGGACGTGACCGCCGCCGCAGCCCTCGATGTGGAAGGCGTGGATGGTGCGGCCGTCCAGGACGCGCAGGGTGTCCTCGACGGAGAGGCATTCGTTGAGGCCGTCGCTGTGCAGGGCGACCTGTACGTCGTGTTCCTCGGCCACCCGCAGGGCGGTGTCCAGGGCGCGGGTGTGCGCGCCCATGTCCTCGTGGACCTTGAACCCGCTCGCGCCGCCCTCGGCCAGGGCCTCCACCAGCGGCGCGGCGTCCGAGGAGGAACCGCGGGCCAGGAAACCGATGTTGACGGGCCAGGCGTCGAAGGCGTTGAAGGCGTGCTTCAGCGCCCAGGGGGAGTTGACTCCGACGCCCCAGACCGGGCCGAACTCCTGGCCGATGATCGTGGTGACACCCGCGGCGAGCGAGGCCTCCATGACCCGCGGGGAGAGCAGGTGGACGTGGGTGTCGACGGCGCCGGCGGTGGCGATGAGGCCCTCGCCGGAGACGATCGAGGTACCGGTGCCGACGACGACGTCCACGCCGTCGAGGGTGTCGGGGTTGCCGGCGCGGCCGATCGCGTGGATGCGGCCCTCGCGGATGCCGATGGACACCTTGCGGACGCCGAGGACGGCGTCGATGACCAGCACGTTGCTGATCACCACGTCACAGGTGTCGCGGACGGCGGCGGCCTTGAGGTGCAGGCCGTCGCGGGCGGTCTTGCCGAAGCCGGCCAGGAACTCGTCGCCCGGCTTCTGCGCGTCGTGCTCGACGCGGACGGTCAGGCCCGAGTCGCCGAGGCGGACCCGGTCGCCGGCGCGGGGGCCGAAGACGGAGGCGTACTCGTGCGGGTCGATGTGCCGGCTCGCGCCCGGCGCGCAGTGGTCGCTGTGCTTGGTCTGCCTGCTCACGCCTGGTCTCCGTCCGTCGAGTCGTCCGTCGTCGCGTCCCCGGGTTCGCCGGCGCCCAGGTAGCCGCAGGCGGCGGCGCGGCGCAGGGCCTCCGCTTTGGCGCCGGGGGCGTCCAGCGGCCCGTCGACCAGCCCCGCGAAGCCGATGGCCACGCGCTCGCCGCCGATCGGGACCAGTCCCACCTCGGCCTCGCCGTGCGGGTCGAACCGTACGGAGGAGCCCGCGAGCACGCACAGCCGCATGCCGTAGGCAGCGGCCCGGTCGAAGTCCAGGCGCGGGTTCGCCTCGAAGAAGTGGAAGTGGGAGGTGACGCTGACCGGCACGGCGGCCGTGTTGCGCACCCGCAGGTGCACCACGGGCTCCGGCTGGGGCGCCCCCGGGCCCGGCACGACCGCGCCGGGCGCGTCGGCGCCCAGGCCCACGGCGCCCCGGATCGGCGAGGAGACCACGGCGAGGCGCGATCCGTCGTCGAAGACGGCCTCGACGTGGACCTCGGTGACCACGTCGGACACGCCGGGCAGCACGTCCTCGGGGCCCAGCACGCTTCGGGCCTCCTCGATGGCCTCGGCGAGCCGCTTGCCGTCGCGGGCCGCCTCGCAGACCGTGTCCGCGATGAGCGCGGTGGCCTCGGGGACGTTGAGCTTCAGGCCGCGGGCCCGCCGGGCCCTGGCCAGTTCCGCCGCGCCGCGCAGCAGCAGCCGGTCACGCTCCGTAGGGGTCAGCCGCACGCCGATCCACCACCTTTTGAGTCAATGGGTTAGAGCATCACTCTAACTCTTCATTTCCCCGCAATGAAGCATTGACCTCCGGGCAGGGATGAGGGCACATTGAATGTCGCTCAAACAAAGTGCACTCATCCCCGCCCTGCCAAGGGAGCTCCCCCATGCCCATCGAACAGCGCGGAGTCGACACGATTCCCGAGGAGGAGCGGACGAGCGGTCCCCGTGACCTGATATCGATCCTGCTCGGCTCCAATCTCTGCCTCGGCGTGATCGTGTTCGGCTGGCTGCCCCCGTCCTTCGGACTGGGCCTGTGGCCCTCGCTCACGGCCATCGTGACCGGCACCCTCGTCGGCATCGTCTTCACCGCGCCGCTGGCGCTGGTCTCCCTGCGGACGGCCACCAACCTCTCCACCTCCAGCGGCGCCCAGTTCGGCGTCCGCGGACGGCTCGTCGGCTCGATCGTGGGCCTGCTCCTCGCGCTCGGCTACACCGCCCTGACCCTGTGGATCGGTGGCGACGTGATGGTCGGCACCCTGGCGCGGCTGGTGGGGCTCCCGGACACCGGCCTCACCCACGCGGTCATGTACGGCGTGCTGGCCGCCTTCACCGTCGTCGGGGCCGTCTTCGGCTACCGCCTGTTGCTGCGCATGAGCAAGGTGCTCTCCATCGGCATGGTGATCCTGCTGGCCATCGGCCTCTACGCCTACGCGCCCGACTTCACCACCGCCGCGCCGACCGGCACCTCGTACCTGCTCGGCTCGTTCTGGCCGACCTGGCTGCTGGCCGCCGTCGCCGCCGGTCTGAGCGGTCCCGTCGCCTTCATCACCCTGCTCGGCGACTACACCCGCTACATCTCCCCCACCCGGCACAGCTCCCGCAAGGTCTTCTGGGGCACGTGTCTGGGCCTGGCGATCGGTCTGCTGATCCCGCAGTTGTTCGGCACGTACACGGCGCTCGCCGCCAAGGCCGGCGCGGACTACGCCGGGCCGCTCGTCGACGCCGCGCCCTTCTGGTACCTGGTCCCGCTGCTCGCGGCGGCCGCGGCCGGTTCGGTGGGCAACGCCGGGCTGATGCTCTACTCCATGGGCCTCGACCTGGACGCGATCGTCCCCAAGGCCACCCGGACCAAGGCCACCGTGATCGCCGCCGCCGTCGCCACCGCCTTCGTCTTCATCGGTTCCTTCGAGTGGGACGTCCAGTCCGCGATGACCTCGTTCGTCCTGCTGCTGACCGCGATCGGCACGCCGTGGGCCGTCATCACCCTGATCGGATACGTCCGCTGCCGCGGGCAGTACGACGCCGACGCGCTCCAGGTCTTCAACCGCCGCTCGGTCGGCGGGATCTACTGGTACCGGGCGGGCTGGAACGTCCAGGCCACCGCCGCCTGGGCGATCGGCGCGGGCGTCGGCCTGCTCGCCGTGACCACCCCCTTCTACGAGGGCCCGCTGCTGGCCCTGACCGGTGGGGTGGACTGTTCCTTCGTCCTGTCCGGCCTGGTCGGCGGCCTGGTGTACCTGGCCCTGACATTCCGGACGGCGGCCGCCGCCGAGCCGGCCGGGCTCGACGGGACGGCCGTCTCGGCCGGCGTCGGGGTCTCGGTGGCCGTCGACTGACACCGGCCGAAGCCGACGTACGGCGCGGGCCCCGGGGGATTCCTCTCCCCGGGGCCCGCGCCGTCGGTCGTCGCCGCCGTCGGCGGCCCGTCCCGCCCTGCCCGTCAGCCGGTCCGGCAGTGGTGGTCGGTGGCCGCCTGGGTGGCCGCGGCGTCGAGCTGCTGGATCTGCGGCTGGAGCTGGGTCAGGGCCTCCTTGCCCGTGGTGTCGCCGGGCAGCCCCTCGTAGGCCTTCTTGAGGTTCTCCGCAGCCGACTGGACGGCGTCCCGCTCGGCCGACTTCATGGTCTGGGTGTTCTCCTTGACGTTCTTCCAGTCCGTCTGCACCGCGTCGTAGGCCTTCTGCATCTGGTCCTTCGTGGCCGTGGCCGGGTTCAACGCCTTGAGCGCGGCATTGTCCGACTTCAGCTGGGTCAGGTTGGTACAGAGCTCGGCGCCGGCCTTCGAGGCCTTTTCCTCCGGGGTCTCGTCGTTGCTGGAGCATGCCGAGGCGCCCAGCACCACGGCCGCGCAGATCAGGCCGGAGGCAACGAACCGCTTCATGGGATCCGCCTTTCCGCCGGCACGAGCCGCCGGCGCACGAGGGGTCCACCCCCGATGGGAGGGGCGTACCGGGCCGCCGGGGCCGGTGTCCGGCGCCGAATCGGCGGCGCGACCAAATTCGCACGCCGGTCCGCACCCCGCATCCGCGTACGGGCAGGTCCCCCACCCGCACGGGGCGACGTCCGGACTCGAACGGCCCGGCGGCCGAGGGCCCCCAGGTATCGCGGCGTCCCCGGAGCGCCTCCCCGAGAGCGGCGCCGGGATGAGCCGTTCGGGTGGGACTGCCCGCTGCCGCGCACCGCCCGCGCCGACGGCGCGGGCGGCCCCCGGACGCACGACGAGGCCCCGGCCTCCCGGCCGGGACCTCGTCGAGGGGGGCTCGCCCCGGGCCCTGTCGTCCTAGCCGAGCGGGTGCATCCAGCCGTGGGTGTCGGCGGTGTGGCCGGTCTGGAGGTCCAGCAGCGCCTTGCGGAGTCGCATGGTGACCACGCCGGGCTCGCCGGTGCCCTGCGTCCAGCCGGCGCGCTCCGACTTGACCGAGCCGACCGGGGTGATCACGGCGGCCGTACCGCAGGCGAACACCTCGGTCAGGGTGCCGTTCTCGTTGTCGCGCTTCCAGTCCTCGGTGCTGATCCGGCCCTCCTCGGCGGTGTAGCCGAGGTCGCGGGCGATGGTGAGGAGCGAGTCGCGGGTGATGCCCGGAAGGAGCGAACCGGTGAGCTCGGGGGTGACGATGCGGTCGCCGTACACGAAGTACAGGTTCATGCCGCCCATCTCCTCGATCCAGCGGTGCTCGACGGCGTCGAGCCACACGACCTGGTCGCAGCCGTGGGAGGCCGCCTGGGCCTGGGCGACCAGGGAGGCCGCGTAGTTTCCGCCGGTCTTCGCCGCGCCCGTACCGCCCTTGACGGCGCGGACGTACTCCTCCGAGAGCCAGACGGAGACGGGCTTGACGCCACCGGGGAAGTACGCGCCGGCCGGCGAGGCGATGACCATGAACAGGAACTCGTTGGCCGGACGGACACCCAGGCCGACCTCGGAGGCGAACATGAACGGACGCAGGTACAGCGAGGCCTCGCCGGAGTCCGGCACCCAGGCGCGGTCCTGCGCGATGAGGGCGTCGCAGGCGGCGATGAACAGGTCGGCGGGGAGCTCGGGCATCGCCATGCGGCGCGCGGAGGCCTGGAAGCGCTCGGCGTTGGCCTCGGGGCGGAACGTGGCGACGGTACCGTCGGGCTGCTTGTAGGCCTTGAGGCCCTCGAAGATGGTCTGCGCGTAGTGCAGGGTCATGTTCGCCGGGTCGATCGACAGCGGCGCGTACGGGACCAGCTCGGCGTCGTGCCAGCCGCGGCCCTCGGTCCACTTGATCGTCACCATGTGATCGGTGAAGTGGCGACCGAACCCGGGGCTGGCCAAGATCGCCTCGCGCTCCGCGTCGGACAGGGGGTTCGAGGAGGGCTTCAGCTCGATCGTGGGCGTCGTCATGAGTGCTTGTCCTTCACCGTTTGTGTATGGCGGACCGCGCTCACGCGTACTAGGACGTCCGAGCTTCCCCGTATTCCGCGGCCTCGCGTTCGATTATCGCGCGCGAGGTGCCCTCGGAGAAACGGGGTGATGCGGCCCAGGGGAGATGGTGGCACCCGGGGCCGCGCAGGAGAAGCCGCCGGGTGCGGGATCGCGACCCGGCGGCTTCCTGGGTGTGGAGCTCTGCCGGGTCAGCCGGCTACTCGCGCGGCGAGGGCGTCGCCGATCGCGTCGGTGGAGCGGAAGGTTCCGTCCCGCTCCGCCAGGTCGGCGGAGACCGCTTCCTCGATGCGGACGGCCTGAGCCTCGTAGCCCAGGTGGCGCAGCAGGAGGGCGACGGACAGGATCGTCGCGGTCGGGTCGGCCTTGCCGGTGCCGGCGATGTCCGGGGCCGAGCCGTGGACGGGCTCGAACATGGACGGGAAGGCGCCGGTCGGGTTGATGTTCCCGGAGGCGGCGAGGCCGATTCCGCCGGTCACGGCCGCGGCCAGGTCGGTGAGGATGTCACCGAAGAGGTTGTCCGTGACGATGACGTCGAAGCGCTCGGGCTGCGTGACGAAGAAGATCGTCGCGGCGTCGACGTGCAGGTAGTCGGTGGTGACCTGGGGGTACTCCCGGCCGACCTTGTCGAAGATGTTCTTCCACATGTGGCCCGCGTACACGAGGACGTTGTTCTTGTGGACCAGCGTCAGCTTCTTGCGGGGGCGGGCGTTGGCCCGCTCGTACGCGTCGCGGACGACGCGCTCCACACCGTACGCGGTGTTGATGCTGACCTCGGTGGCCACCTCGGCCGGGGTCCCCGTGCGCAGGCTGCCGCCGTTGCCGGTGTAGGGACCCTCGGTGCCCTCGCGCACCACCACGAAGTCGATCTCCGGACGACCGGCCAACGGCGTGGCGGTGTTGGGGAAGAGCTTCGAGGGGCGCAGGTTGATGAAGTGGTCGAAGGCGAAGCGCAGCTTCAGCAGCAGACCGCGTTCCAGGACCCCCGAGGGGACCGAGGGGTCGCCGATGGCGCCCAGCAGGATCGCGTCGTGGTGCTTGAGCTCTTCGAGCTCCGCGTCCGGGAGGGTCTCACCGGTGCGGTGCCAGCGCCGGGCGCCGAGGTCGTACTCCTTGGTCTCCAGCTTCACATCCTGGGGCAGGACCGCGGTAAGGACCTTGAGGCCCTGAGCCACGACTTCCTGGCCGATGCCATCACCGGGGATCACTGCGAGTTTGATGCTGGTCGACATGTCGGAACCGTACTCCCTGTCCCAGCCCTCAGACATCTTCCGTCCACCATGTGGACCTATGCGGGCCCGCGCGACCCGTGCGGATGGCGGGACGGCCGGTGCCGCGTCCGGGGTTGCGGCCCGGACGGGGCGGGGACGTCAACGGGACCGGGACGTCACGAGGTGGCCACGGGCCGCGGGGCGGCTCAGTGGCCCGTCGAGCCGCCGTTGTCGCGGCGGTCCAGCGCGCGCTGGAGAGCCGCGGCGGCGTTCTTGCGGTCGGCGTCGGCGGTGGAGGAGTGACGGATGCGGCGAACCGCGGCGGTCGTGGGGGTCATGGTGATCGACTCCTTGAGATCACGGCGTGGCGGAGCCACGGATGAGGGGTTCCTTCAAGGCGCCGGAAGAGGCGGGGGGCGGTGCGCCGCAGGGGTTGCCTGCCAGGGGGCGCACGCTCTCGACCGCCATTCGCCGGATGAGCGAAACGTTCGGCTCCTACAAAGCTAGGGCAGGTGCCGCTGTCTGTCTCCGCAATTACTCGGACTTCCTAGTATCTGAGACGAGAATGACTCGAACGGAGCGCCCGATCGACCCCGAAGCGCTTCCCTTTCAGCCGTTGTACGACCGAAGTTCCCTGATCAGAGCCCTCACGGCGAGAGTGGACGCCGATTCCGGCATGGTGACGTATCCCACCTGCCTCACCGGCCTGCCCGGCCCCAGGTCGGCGATCTCCACGCTTCCCCCCGCCTCGCGCAGCGACAGCTCGGGCAGGATCGCCATTCCCAGCCCCCGGCCCACCATGGTCAACACCATGCCGTCGTCCTCCGCCTTCACGGTGGCCCGCGGGATCCAGTCCTGGGCCGCCCACCAGGACCGGGTGTGGGAGCCGCAGTTCTCGTCCCAGTCCAGGAGCGGCAGCGTCCTGGGGTCCGGGTGACCCACCGGGTGGACCAGGGCGTACGCCTCCTCGGCGATGACCCCGCTCAGCAGACCGGGCGGCAGCCCCGTCGGGCCGCCGAGGGTGGCGATGCCCAGGTCGGCCCGGCCCGCGAGGACCTCCCCGGCGGTACCGGCGCCCAGCTCGCGCACGACCCGGACCTCGGGCCGCACACCCGGATGGCGGGCGGTGAGCCGCTCCAGCGCGGGCGGCAGCAGGTGGAGGGCGGCGCTGCGGAACGCCGCGACGCGCAGCACGCCTTCCACCGCCTCGGCCGGGGGCCGCCCGGCCGCCCGGACCTCGGCGCCCATGACCTCGTGGAGGCGCAGGATGCGTCGGGCCAGGGCGACGGCCCGCTCCCCGGCCGGGGTGGGCGTCGCCCCGGCGCGCCCGCGCTCGAAGAGCACCGCGCCGACCTTGGCCTCGCTGCCGCGTACCGAGTGCGAGATCGCCGACTGGCCGATGCCGAGCGCGGCGCCGGCGGCGGAGAAGCCGCCGGTTTCGGCGACGGCGACCAGGATGCGCAGTTCCTGCGGAGCGAGCTCGGCCACGCGGGCCCTCACCTCGTTCTCTGAGCGGGATTCATGGATGTGGGGCTTCCATGAGCCCAACCCCCTGCCCGGGCCGGTGATTCCTCCCTACGGTCACTGGCATGACCACGCAGACCGGCTACGCCGTCCACCAGATAGCCCGCCCCACCGGCTTCCCCACCGCCGACGACTTCGCCTACGTACGGACCCCGGTCCCCACGCCCGCCCCCGGGACCGCCCTGGTCCACAACCTCCTGCTGTCCGTGGACCCGTACCACCGAGGGCTGATGGACGGCGGCGAGGGCGGCTTCGAGCTGGGCACCCCCCTGGAGGGGCGCGCGGTCGGCCGGGTGGTCGCCTCCCGGGACCCCGGCCTGGCCGAAGGGGACCTCGTCTTCCACCGGCGGGGTTGGCGTACCCACGCGCTGGTCACCCTGGGCGTGGACGGCACCCGCAGGCTGAGGAACCACGACGGGGTCCCGCTGGAGGCGTACCTCTCCATCCTCGGCGGCACCGGCCTGACCGCCTACGCCGCGCTGACCCGGACGGCCGCCCTGCGCGAGGGCGAGGACCTCTTCGTCTCCGCCGCCGCGGGCGGGGTGGGCACGGCCACCGGACACATCGCCCGGTTGCTCGGCGCCCGCCGGATCATCGGCAGCGCGGGCTCGGCGGCCAAGGTCGCCCACCTGACGGGCGAGTTGGGTTTCGACGCCGCCTTCGACTACCACGACGGCCCGGTCGGCGAGCAGCTCGCGCAGGCCGCGGCGGCCGGTGGGGGCGGTATCGACGTGTACGTCGACAACGTCGGCGGCGACCATTTGGAGGGCGCGATCGACGTGCTGCGCGAGTTCGGGCGGATCGCCTGGGTGGGGGCCATCTCGATGTACAACGGCGACCGCTCCCCCGCCGCGCCGCGCAACCTGTTCGAGGTCGTGCACAAGTCCTTGCGGCTGGAGGGGGTATTGGTTCGCCATCACACCAATCTGCAGGACGAGCTGGAGGAGTTCCTGGTCCCGCACCTGCGCAGTGGGCGGATCGGTACCGACACCACCGTTGCGCAGGGGTTCGATCACACGGTGGAGGCGTTCCTGGGCATGCTCCACGGGGACAATCTGGGCAAGATGCTCGTTCGCGTCGAGGGTTGATTCCGGCCACCCGGAAGTTCACCGACTTCTTACCGCACGGATGTAGACCTTTGGCCCGGCGCCCGCCACTCTTTCGCTCAATGTGCCGCCGGGGCACGTGGGTTGGAGGCGAGTAGCCAGTGACACCGATCAGCCGCAGAGGTTTCGTGGGTATCGGCGCGGGGCTGGTGGCGGGGGCCACCCTGCCCGCGGTCACGTCGACGACGGCGGCCGCGGCCGCCGCGACCGGCACGATCACCGATGTGAAGCACGTGGTCATCCTCATGCAGGAGAACCGCAGCTTCGACCACTACTTCGGCCGACTGAGGGGCGTCCGCGGCTTCGGTGACCGCGCGGCCGGCAACATCCCGGGCGGCTGGGGCACGTTCAACCAGCCCAACTGGGGCGGCCGCCAGTACCCCTGGAAGCTGAGCGCGACCCCCGCCGCCGGCGGTGTCGACGGCGAGACCCTGGCCCAGTGCGACGGGGACCTCCCGCACAGTTGGTCCTCGCAGCACGCCGCCTGGGACAAGGGCCGGATGGACAACTGGGTCACCGGCGTCGGCAACACCCGCACCCTCGGCTACCTCGACCGCGGCGACATACCGTTCCACTACGGGCTCGCCGACGCCTACACCGTCTGCGACGCCTACTTCTGCTCCACCCTCAGCGCGACGGGCCCCAACCGGACGTTCCTGTGGAGCGGAAAGGTCGACGCGGGCAGCAAGGACGGCGGCGACGAGTCCGGGCTCACCTGGGAGACGTACGCCGAGGCCCTCCAGCGGGCCGGGATGAGCTGGAAGGTCTACCAGAACGCCCAGGACAACTACGGCGACAACGGCCTGGCCTACTTCAAGAAGTTCACGGACGCGGCCCCCGGCGACCCGCTGTGGGACCGGGGCATGGGCTCCGTCCCCAAGGTCACCGGCTCCACCCCGGACGACATCGCGGCGGCGATCCGCGCCGACGTGGTCGCCGGCACTCTGCCCCAGGTGTCGTGGGTCGTGGCGAGCGAGGCCTTCTCCGAACACCCCTACGCGCCTCCCGGCGACGGCGCGCACTTCGTCGACCTGGTCTACCGGGCCCTCGCCGCGAACCCGGAGGTCTTCGACTCCACCGTCCTCTTCCTGAACTACGACGAGAACGACGGCTTCTTCGACCACGTCGCCCCGCCGGTCGCCCCGCCCGGCACTCCCGGCGAGTACATCGACGGCACCCCGATCGGCCTCGGCTTCCGCGTGCCGATGATCGTGATGTCCCCGTGGACGCGGGGCGGCTGGGTCAGTTCCGAGGTCTTCGACCACACCTCGGTGCTCCGCTTCATGGAGACGTGGACCTCGGCCCTGGGCACCCCCGCGACCTGCCCCGACATCAGCGCGTGGCGCCGCGGGGTGACGGGCGACCTGACGGGCGTATTCGACTTCGCGCACCCCGTCTACGGCGTCCCCGCCGGACTGCCCCCGACCGCGAAGGTCATCGGCCAGTCGACCTGCGGCCCGCTGCCCAACCCGGCGCCGCAGGACAACGCCCTCCCCGCGCAGGAGGCGGGCAACCGTCCGGCGCGGGCCCTGCCGTACCAGCCGAACGGAAACCTCGACCGCTTCGAGTACGGTGCGGCGGGCAAGATCCTGGCCTGGTTCTCGATGACCAACCAGGGCGCGCCGGCGAAGCGGGCCGCGCACTTCTCGATCCACCCGCACCAGTACCGCGACACGGCGGCCTGGCAGTACACGGTCGACGCCGGTTCCACCGCGACGGACTACTTCAACATCGGGTTCGGCAGCGGCTCCGGCAAGTACGACATCTCGATGTACGGCCCCAACCGCTTCCTGCGGCGCTTCATCGGCGACGCGTCGAAGGCGGGGAAGTCGGTCGAGGTCGCCGCCCGCTACGCCGTGGAGCCGGGCACGGGCAAGACGGCGCTGTACCTCAAGATGACCAACGCCTCGGCCGCGCCGGTCACCTTCACGGTCCGCTCGAACGCCTACCGCACGGACGGCCCGTGGACGTACACCGTCCCGGCGAACTCCTCCCGCGAGGACTACTTCAACGCGGTCGCGTACAACAACGGCTGGTACGACTTCACGATCCTGGCGGACTGCGACGGCACCTGGTCGCGCCGTTACACGGGCCACATCGAAACGGGCGCGCCGAGCGTCTCGGGCTCGTAGCGGGAGCCTGGTCCGGGGCGGCGGAAAAGGCCGGAAACGCGCGGCCGTTCCGGAATTCGGAGAGCCCCTCGCGCGGTCGGCGGTCCCCGGCGGGCACCTTTCGGGGGCCGGCCGATCGGGGGCGTGGTCCACAGCGGACCGCGCCACACCCGCGCAGGTCGGTCGCCGGGGCGGGCGCTCCGCGCCGGCAGTGGTCCGGCCGCGCGCGGTGGGCACGGCGGGCGGACCCTCCCGGCTGGGGCCGCCCCCCGCCTGCGGGCGCGCCTGTCGGGACATGCCCGTCCCGCCCCCGGAATCGACCGGCACACGTCGCCCCCAAACCTCCCCTGAACGCACAGATCGGACAGCGGGCGGCGGCGGGAATCTGGCGGCGACCCCTCCTCCGCGTGAAGATCTGCGCATGTCGCACGAGACCCAGCACTGGACCCCCACCCACGGTCAGCCCTACCGGCCCGTCGCCTACGGCCCGGCGCGCATGCCGAGCCACGAATCCCTGGCGCGCGCGGCCGAGTTGCGGGCGCGGATGGACGAACGGCGCAGCGTCCGCCGGTTCTCGACCGACCCGGTCCCGGAGCAGGTCGTCCGGGACGCCATCGCCTGCGCGGCGACCGCCCCGTCCGGCGCGCACCAGCAGCCGTGGACGTTCGTCCTCGTCAAGGACCCGGCCGTCCGACAGCAGATCCGCGCCGCGGCGGAGCAGGAGGAACAGATCTCCTACGACGGCCGTCTCGGCGACGAGTGGCTCGCCGCGCTGCGCCCGATCGGCACGGACGCCGTCAAGACGCACCTGACCGACGCGCCCGCCCTGATCGTGGTCTTCCAGCAGCGCTACTGGCTCGGCCCGGACGGCACGAAGCGCAAGCACTACTACGTCGACGAGTCCGTCGGCATCGCGGTGGGCATGCTGCTGGCCGCGCTCCACCTCAGCGGCCTGTCCGCCCTCGTGCACACACCGAGCCCGATGCGCTTCCTGGCCCACGTCCTGAACCGCCCGGAGAACGAGAAGGCCTTCGCCGTCATCCCGGTCGGCTACCCCTCGGAGGACTGCGAGGTCCCTGACCTGCTCCGCAAGTCCCTGGACCAGGTTCTGGTCGAGGTCTGACCGCTCCCGGCCCCGGGCGCGGCCCGTCGCCTCTTGGGACGCCGCCCTACGAGGCGCCGTCCTACGGGGCATCGCTCCCGGCGGCGTCATCGTGGGCGGCGCCGTCCCGGGCCGCGCCGTGCATCCGGCCCAGCAGGGCCATGAGCGTGCGCCGCTCCTGCGGCGTCAGCGGCGCGAGGAACTCCGCGTTCGCCTCCTGCGCCAGGACCCCGCAGCGGGCCAGGGTGTCCGCGCCCGCCGGGGTGAGGCTGACGGAGTTCTTGCGGCGGTCGGCGGGGTCCGGGACCCGCAGGACGAGGCCCGCGTCCTGGAGGTGGTTGAGCAGGCCGACCAGGTCCTTGGGGTCGATGGCCAGCCGGCGGCCCAGGTCGGCCTGGGCGAGGGGGCCGTACTCGTCCGTCGCGGCGAGGACCGCGTGATGGGCGAGCTTGAGTCCCTCCGCGGCGAGCGCGTCGGCGACCAGGGCGCGCCCCCGGGCCGCCACGCGACCGACGAGCCAACTCGGCAGGGACTGGATGTGGGCGAGCGCTGAGGTCATGGACTCAACCTATCCGAAAATCGTTGGACATCCCCACGATTAACGTTATCGTTGGGTGTCCCAATGAATTGGATCGAGGAGGTCCTGTGCGGCGTGTTCGGTATGAGGTCAACGGCGGTCCCGAGGTGCTGTTCTGCGAGGAGGCGGAACTCCCCCGCCCCGCCGGCGGGGAACTCCTGGTGCGCGCCGAGGCGATCGGCGTCACGCTGCCCACCGTCCGCAAGGTGCGCGAGAGCGGCGAGCCGATGCCGCTCGGCGGCGAGGTCGCGGGCACCGTGGAGGCCCTCGGCGCCGGGGTGACCGGCTTCGCCGTCGGGGACCGCGTCACCGGCCTCTGCTTCGCGGACGCCTACGCCGAGGTCGCCGTCGTGCCCGCCGCCATGGCCTCCCGCGTGCCCGACGGCGCGAGCGCCGTCGAGGCGGTCGCGCTCGTGCGCAGCGGCCTGGTGGCACGCGGGGCGTACGAGGCCGCGCGCCCGGAGCCCGGGGAGTCGGTGCTGGTGACGGCGGCGGCCAGTGCCGTCGGAGGCCTCGCGCTCCAGTACGCCAAGGCCGGTGGCGCCGGGCGCGTGGTGGCCGCCGTCGGCGACCGGGCCAAGGCCGACTTCGTGCGCGGCCTCGGCGCCGACGAGGTCGTCGTGTACGGGGACGCGGACTGGGCAGGCCCGTACGACATCGTCCTCGACGGTGTCGGCGGCGATCTGCTCTCCCCCGCCGTGCGCGCCCTCGCGCCCGGCGGCCGGCTCGTGGCCTACGGCTCCGGCGGCGGGACGGTGGAGGCGTACGAACTGCTGGTGCGCGGCGCGTCGGTGATCGGCTTCCAGATGCGGTCCGTCGCCCTCGGCCAACCCGCGGTGTACGCGGCCTGGTCGCGCGAGGTGTGGGAGCTGTGGGACGCCGGCACCCTGCGCGCGTCCGTGCACGAGGAGGTCCCGTTGGCCGAGGCGGCCCGCGCGCACGCGCTCATCGAGGAGCGGCGCAACCTCGGCAAAGTGGTCTTGGTGCCGTGACGTGCCCGGCCGCGACGTGCTCGTGCCGTGGAATGGAGACCGCCCCCGCTCCGGGCTTGGGGGTACCGGAACGGGGGCGGGGTTCGGCGGGGCGGTCAGCCCATGTGCGGGTACGCGTAGTCCGTCGGCGGGACCAGCGTCTCCTTGATGGAGCGGGTCGAGGTCCAGCGCAGCAGGTTCGACGCCGCGCCGGCCTTGTCGTTCGTGCCCGAGGCGCGGCCGCCGCCGAAGGGCTGCTGGCCGACGACGGCGCCGGTCGACTTGTCGTTGATGTAGAAGTTGCCCGCCGCGAAGCGGAGCTTGTCCATCGCGTCGGCCACCGCGTAGCGGTCCTGGGCGATGACGGCGCCGGTCAGCGCGTACGCCGACACCGACTCCATCTGCTCCAGCATCGCGTCGAACCGCTCGTCCTCGTAGACGTGGACGGCCAGGATGGGGCCGAAGTACTCGGTCGTGAAGACCTCGTTCTCCGGGTCCGTGCACTCGATGACGGTCGGGCGGACGAAGTAGCCCTCCGAGTCGTCGTACGTGCCGCCCGCGACGATGGTGCAGGTCGGGTCGGCCTTGGCGCGGTCGATCGCGGCCTTGTTCTTGGCGAACGAGCGCTCGTCGATGACGGCGCCGATGAAGTTCGTCAGGTCGCGGACGTCACCCATGGCGATGCCGTCGACCTCGGCCGCGAAGGCCTCCTTGAAGCCGTCGTTCCAGATGGACGCCGGGATGTAGGCGCGGGAGGAGGCCGAGCACTTCTGGCCCTGGAACTCGAAGGAGCCGCGGGTCAGCGCCGTCTTGAGGATGTCGCGGTCCGCGGACGGGTGCGCGACGACGAAGTCCTTGCCGCCGGTCTCGCCGACCAGGCGCGGGTAGGACCGGTACTTCTCGATGTTGTTGCCGACCGTCTTCCACAGGTACTGGAAGGTCTTGGTCGAACCGGTGAAGTGGATGCCCGCCAGCTCGGGGTGGTTCAGGGCCACCTCGGAGACGGCGATGCCGTCGCCCGTCACCAGGTTGATGACGCCCTTGGGCAGACCGGCCGCCTCCAGGAGCTCCATCAGCAGGACCGCGGAGTGGGTCTGCGTCGGGGACGGCTTCCACACGACCACGTTGCCCATCAGGGCCGGGGCGGTCGGCAGGTTGCCGGCGATGGCCGTGAAGTTGAACGGGGTGATCGCGTAGACGAAGCCTTCGAGGGGGCGGTGGTCGCTGCGGTTCCACACGCCCGCGCTGTTCGCGGCCGGCTGCTCCGCCAGGATCTGGCGGGCGAAGTGGACGTTGAAGCGCCAGAAGTCGACCAGCTCGCACGGCGTGTCGATCTCCGCCTGCTGGGCGGTCTTCGACTGGCCGAGCATCGTGGACGCGGCCAGCTTCTCCCGCCAGGGGCCGGCCAGCAGGTCGGCGGCGCGCAGGATGATCGCGGCGCGGTCGTCGAAGGACATCGCGCGCCAGGCCGGAGCGGCGGCCAGGGCGGCGTCGACGGCCTCCCGGGCGTCGGCCTCGGTGGCGTTGGCGTATGTGCCCAGCACCGACTTGTGGTCGTGCGGCTGCACGACGTCGAAACGCTCGCCGCCGCCCATCCGCTTGACGCCGTTGATCGTCATCGGGAGGTCGATCGGGTTCTCGGACAGCTGCTTGAGCTGGATTTCGAGACGTGCGCGCTCCGGGCTGCCGGGGGCGTACGAGTGGACCGGCTCGTTGACCGGCGCGGGGACCTGGGTCACAGCATCCATGGGGCTGGTAACTCCTTGAGCTAGTTCTGGACCTAGTTCTTGGTGATCATCGAGCGGAGGAAGAAGAGCAGGTTGGCCGGCTTCTCCGCCAGGCGGCGCATGAAGTAGCCGTACCAGTCCGTCCCGTAGGCGGTGTAGACGCGCATCCGGTGACCCTCGGCGGCCAGCCGCAGGTGCTCTTCGCCGCGGATGCCGTACAGCATCTGGAACTCGTACTCGTCCAGTTTGCGCCCGGCAGCGCGCGCGAGCTCCTGTGCGATGGCGATGAGACGCGGGTCGTGCGACCCGATCATCGGATATCCCTCGCCCTCCATCAGGATCCTCATGATCCGGACGTACGCCTTGTCGATCTCGGCCTTGTCCTGGTAAGCGACCTCGGCGGGCTCCTTGTAGGCGCCCTTCACGATCCGCACGCGGCTGCCGGCCGCGGCCAGGCGGCGGGCGTCGGCCTCGGTGCGGAAGAGGTAGGCCTGGATGACGCATCCGGTCTGCGGGAAGTCCCGGCGCAGTTCCTCGTGGATGGCGAACATCGAGTCGAGGGTCGTGTGGTCCTCGGCGTCGAGGGTGACGGTGGTGCCGATCGCGGCGGCGGCCTCGACGACGGGGCGGACGTTGGCGAGCGCGAGCTCGTGACCGCCCTCCAGCGCCTGGCCGAACATGGACAGCTTGACCGACATCTCGGCCTTGTCGCCCAGGCCCAGGGCGGCGAGGCGCTCGATCAGCTCAAGGTAGGCGTCCCGCGCGGCGTGGGACTGCTCCACGGTGGTGATGTCCTCGCCCACGACGTCGAGGGTGACCTCCAGGCCCTTGCGGGTGAGGTCCCGGACGATCGGGATGACCTGGTCGACCGTCTCGCCGGGGATGAACCGGTTCACCACGGGCTTGGTCACGGGGGCGGCAGAGACGATTCGGCGCATCTTGTCGCTGCGCGACGCGGCGAGGATCGCGGGACCCAGCACGGGGCACCTCCAACGGGTGGCAGAAGCGGACATACGATCCGTCGCCGGATGGGCGGGGGACGTAAGAAAAACGCAAGTAAAACCACCGTGAAACCTAAGGATCTCCACGATCCTCTGCTATCGACAGCTGTCACGCATCCGTGGCGGCTATCTCATACATATGTCTGACTGCCGGTCGCGAGGGTGGGAGAATGGCCGGGTGAAGGGCGATTACCAGGACCTGGTGGACGAGATCTCGGCGCTGCTCGGCGCCCCGGCGACGCTGGAGAACCGGGACTTCCGCCTCATCGCCTTCGGCGCGCACGACAGCGACGGTGATTCCGGCGAACTCACTCTCGACCCGGTACGGACCCGGTCGATCCTCACCCGACAGTCCACGGCTGCCGTCCGCGCCTGGTTCGAGGCCTTCGGGATCGCCCGCGCCACGGGGCCGGTACGCATCCCCGCGGCTCCGGACGCGGGGGTCTTCCGGGGCCGGATCTGCCTCCCGGTGCGGTACCGGGGCATCGTGCAGGGCTACGTGTGGCTCCTGGACCCGGAGCCCGGAACGGGCGCGGGACCCGGGCCTGAGACGCTGGCCTCCGCCATGGAGGTCGCCGAGCGGATCGGGGTGCTCCTCGCGCAGGAGGCCAAGGCGGGGGCGGACCTCTCGCGGGAGTTCCGCACGGCGCTCACCGCCGGGCGGGGCTGGGAGCGGGACATGGCGGAGGCCACGCTGCGCTCCGCCCTGGGCCCGGACGGCGACGGCCTGCACGCGGTGGTCTGCGTGACCCCGTGGGCCGGGGATGCGCCCGGCTCGGTGCCCGGCGCGGCGGCGGTGTGCGTGGCGCCCTGCCCGGGGTCGCCCGGCGACGGTTCGGAGCGTGGCCTGGCCCTGCTGGTCAGGCTCCGCTCGGCCGACGCCCTGGCCCCGGCCGAGACGGTGGCGGCCCGGCTCCTGCCGCGGCGGACCACCCCGGCGACGGCCGCCCCCACCGCGACGACCGCGACCGCCGGGACCACGACGGCCCGGCCCGCGACGGCCGCCCCCGTGACGGCCGGGATCGCCGAACCCCGGCGCGGGCCGGCCGGGCTCGCCGATGCCTGGGCGCAGGCGTGGGCGGCGGCCCGGGCGGCGACCGCCCAGCCCCGGCTCGGCGCGGTGGCCCGATGGTCGGCGATCGGCCCCTACCGGATGCTGGCAGCGTTGGCGACGGCCCCCGTGGACGACCCGGCGACCCGGGTCCTGCTCGGCCCGGCCCACCGGGAACTGGCCCGCACCGCCGAGGTGTTCCTGGACTGCGCGGGACAGGCCGGCCGCGCGGCGGCGGCCCTCGGCATCCACCGCCAGACCCTGTACTACCGGCTGGGCAGGGTGGAGCAGCTGACGGGGCTCGACCTGGACGAGGGCGAGGACCGGCTGCTGCTCCACATGGCGCTCAAGACGGCCCGCCTGGTCTGACGGCCCGCCTCGCCTGACGGCCCGCCTCGCCTGACGATCCGTCCGGACCGGACGGGCCCGTCCGGTCCGACGGGCCCGTGTGGTCCGACGGTCCGCCCCGTCAGGCGCCCTTCGCCGCGAACGGGCCGCCTTCCCCGAAGACCCGCTCCGCGAACCTCTCCCCGATCCGGCGGTGACCGGCGGCGTCGGGGTGCAGCCCGTCCGGCAGCGGCGATCCGGCCAGGTCGGACTCCCCGTAGAGTTCACGGCCGTCCAGGTAGTGCAGGTTGGGGTCTTCGGCCGCGCGCGACGCGGTGATCCGAGCCAGCTCCTCCCTGATGACGGCCAACGTCAGCTTCCCCGCGGCCCGTTCCGCCGGGTCGCCCGTCGCGCGGAAGCGCAGCGTCCCGCCCTCGAACTCCGGCGCGAGGGGCCCCGGGGTGTCCTCCTGGATCGGGCACAGGATCGGGGAGACGACCAGCAACGGCGCGCTCGGATGGCCCTCGCGCAGGGTGTCGAGGAAGCCGTGGACCGCAGGTCCGAAGGCGCGCAGCCGCATCAGGTCGGTGTTGACCAGGTTGATGCCGATCTTGACGCTGATCAGGTCGGCGGGGACGTCCCGCATGGCCCGGGCGGTGAAGGGGTCGAGCAGCGCGTTGCCGCCGAACCCGAGGTTGATCAGCTCCACGCCGCCCGTGCGCGCGGCGACGGCGGGCCAGGTGCCCGTGGGGCCGGAATCCCTCGATCCGTGGCTGATCGAACTGCCGTGGTGCAGCCACACCCGGCGGGCGCCGTCGGCCACCGCCGCGACGGGGGCGTCGGTGCGCAGCGCCACCAGCTCGGTGACCTCCGCCTGCGGCAGCCAGATCTCGACGTCCTTCTCGCGGTCGGCCAGCCCGGTGAACCGGACGGTGGCGACCGGCCCGGGGTCGGTCACCGCCGCCCCGGTCGTCATGTCGACGGTGCGCACGTTGCCGCCGTGGGCGACCGCCCGGTCCGTCACGACTCCGTCGACGACCAGCTCGTAGAGTCCGTCCGGCGTAGCGGGGGCGTCCCGGTAGACCACCTTGGTGGGCAGGACGTCCAGTTCCACGGCGGTGGCGCGGGTGCGGAACGCGAGCCGGACGCCCGAGGGCTGGGACTCGACCATCGCGAGGTAGGGATCGGGGCACTGTCGCCGCGCCCGGGCGGGCAGCCGGTGCGGCAGCACGCCGTGGGCGGTGCGCTCCAGTTCGAGCGCGCCGCGCAGGACGTCGGGTCCGACAGCGGTGGTGGTCCATTCCGTCACGTTGACCTCCTTGGGGGGTGACCAGCGACGATAGGCACAGGGCGGCGCCCGGTACCGCATGCTTTCCGCCGGAACGCCGGCGGTCGCGGCGCCCCGGCCGCATCCGGCCTACGCGTCCCCGTCGCCCGTCGTCTCTCCTCCGGAGGCCTCGCACATGCGCTCGGCCGCCAGACGCATCCCCTCGCTGAACTCCTCGGCGGTGGCCGCCGATTCGGGGTCGAAGATCCACTGGATCATCAGACCGTTCAGCAGCGCCTGGTAGAAGGTGCCCAGGGTGCGCACTTCCCGCTCCGTCAGCTCCTCCTCGGGTCGCCCGGTGAACATCGCGATCAGGCCCTTGCGCCCCTCCACCTGGGAGTGGGCGAGCATGCTCCGCAGTTCCGGCAACCGGTCCCCGCTCAGCGCCACCTCCAGGCTGGCCGCCCAGATCGGCCCCCCGCCCGCCTGTTGGGACAGGACCCCCTCCCATACGGCGCGGAAGCGTTCCGGCGAGCCGCCCTCGCCGCCCAGCCCGCCCTGGAAACCTTCGCCCCACTCCTGGATGAGTTCGATGAACGCCTGGGTGAGCAGGGCGTCCTTCGAGCCGTAGTGGTAGCCGATCGACGCCAGGTTGGTGCCGGAAGCCTTCACGATGTCGCGCGCCGTGGTGCGCACGAATCCCTTGTCGACCAGGCACTGCTTGGCGCCTGCGAGCAGATCCTCACGATGTCCCATGCCGCCACGGTATCAATACAACCGTCCTAGACGGCAGTTCTATACAGTCGTACTAGACAGCCGTATAGATCCCTTGTACTGTCCTGCCCATGACGAACCCCGCCGCTCCGAACCGCCTGGCCGGCCGCCGTGAATGGATCGCCTTCACCGTCCTCGTGCTGCCCCTGCTCCTGGTCTCGATGGACGTCTCCGTCCTCTACTTCGCCATCCCCGCGATCACCCGACAGCTGGACCCGAGCGCCACCCAGCAGCTGTGGATCTTCGACAGTTACGCCTTCGCCCTCTCCGGACTCCTCATCACCATGGGTTCGCTGGGCGACCGGATCGGCCGCCGCAAGCTGCTGCTGATGGGCGCGACGGCCTTCGGCCTCGCCTCGGTCGGCGCCGCCTACGCCACCAGCCCCGAGATGCTGATCGCGGCCCGCGTCCTGCTCGGCATCGGCGGCGCGACCCTGATGCCGTCCACGCTGGCGCTCGTCCGCAACCTCTTCCGGGACGCCCGGCAGCGCGGTCAGGCGATCGCCATCTGGTCCGGCGCGATGACCGGCGGAATCGCCCTCGGTTCCGTCATGAGCGGTCTGCTGCTCGACCACTTCTGGTGGGGGTCGGTCTTCCTCGTCAACGTCCCCGCGATGCTGCTCCTGCTGCTCCTGGTCCCCCTGCTCGTCCCGGAGTTCAAGGACCCCGCCCCCGGCCGCTTCGACCTGTCGAGCGTCCCGCTGTCGATGGCCGCCGTCCTGCCGCTGGTCTACGGCCTCAAGGAGATCGCCGCCGAGGGCGTCGAGCCGCTCCACCTCGTCAGCGTCGCCGTCGGCCTGGCCTTCGGGTACGTCTTCCTGCGCCGCCAGCGCACCCGTACGGACGCCATGATCAGCCGGGACCTCTTCCGGGGCCGCGGCTTCGGGGCCGGCATCGGCCTGAACACCGTCGCCGCCTTCGCCATGATGGGTTCCGCCTACTTCACCACCCAGTACCTCCAGTCGGTCCTGGGCATGGGCACCCTCGAAGCAGCCCTGTGGAGCCTCGCCCCCTCGCTGGCGATCGGCGCCGCCGCCCCCGTCGGTGCGGCCATCGCCCAGAAGACCGACCGCGCCTACGTCATCGCCGGCGGGTTCGCCCTCGCCGCCGTCGGGTTCGCCCTGATGGGGCTGGTCGACACCGACTCGCTGTGGCTGCTGCTGGTCGCCGCGGGCGTCCTCGCCTCGGGCATCGTGACGGTGATGTCCCTGGTCTCCGACATGGCGCTCGGCTCGGCCCCCGCCGAGAAGGCCGGTTCGGCCGCCTCCCTGCTGGAGACGGGGCAGGAGTTCGGCGGGGCCCTCGGGATGGCGCTCCTCGGCAGCCTCGGAACCGCCGTCTACCGCGGCGACCTGGCCGACGCCGACCCCGCCGTGCGGGAGACCCTGGGCGGGGCGGTCGCGGTGGCCCAGCGGCTCGGCGGCGAAACCGGCGGCCAGGTCCTGACACTGGCCCGGGAGGCCTTCGTCCACGGGATGCGGTACGCGGCCTGGGGCGGTACGGCGCTGCTGCTCGCGGCGGCGGTGGCCGCGGTCGTCTCGATGCGGGGCATCGGAGCTCCCGCCCCGGTCGCGGCGGAGCCGGCGGAGGCTCCCGAAGCCCTCCTGAACCTGGCCTCGTAGGGAACGGGAAGGCGGAAGGGCCCGGGGTCGCCCCCGGGCCCTTCCGCCGTGTCATCGGACCGCTCGGGTCCTCGAACCACTTGTCTCCCCGGCCGCTCGGGGCCGTGGAACGATCAGGTGAGGCTGACCGTGCGCGCCGAGACGGCGCCGATCTCGGAGGCGATGTCCGCGAGGACGTTGACCGGGACCTCGGCGTCGACCGTGAGGACGCCGAGCGCCTCGCCGCCCTCCTCCGCGCGGGCGACCTGCATGCCCGCGATGTTCAGACCGGCCTCGCCGAGGATGCGGCCGACGGTGCCGACGACACCCGGGCGGTCGGAGTAGCGCAGGACGACCATCTGATCGGCGAGCGCCAGGTCGACGTCGTACTCACCGATGCCGACGATCTTCTGAAGGTGCTTGGGACCCGCGAGCGTGCCGGAGACCGAGACCTCCTGGCCGTCCGAGAGGGTGCCGCGTACGGTCACCACGTTGCGGTGGTCCGGGGACTCCGAGCTGGTGGTCAGCCGGACCTCGACACCGCGCTCCTGCGCGAACAGCGGGGCGTTGACGTAGGAGACCGTCTCGTCGACGACGTCCTCGAACACGCCCTTGAGGGCGGAGAGTTCCAGCACCTTGACGTCGTGCTGGGTGATCTCGCCGCACACCTCGACATCGAGGCGGACCGCGACCTCGCCCGCGAGGGCGGTGAAGATGCGGCCGAGCTTCTCGGCGAGCGGCAGGCCGGGGCGCACGTCCTCGGCGATCACACCGCCCTGGACGTTGACCGCGTCCGGCACGAGCTCACCTGCGAGCGCCAGTCGCACCGACTTGGCGACCGAGACGCCGGCCTTCTCCTGCGCCTCGTCCGTGGACGCGCCCAGGTGCGGGGTGCACACGACCTGGTCGAGCTCGAACAGCGGGGAGTCCGTGCAGGGTTCCTTCGCGTACACGTCGAGGCCGGCGCCGGCGACGCGGCCTTCCTTGATCGCCGAGTACAGCGCGGCCTCGTCCACGATCCCGCCGCGGGCGGCGTTGACGATACGGACGGACGGCTTCACCTTGTGCAGGGCCTCGTCACCGATGAGACCGAGGGTCTCGGGCGTCTTGGGCAGGTGCACGGTGATGAAGTCGGCGACCTCCAGCAGCTCGTCCAGCGTCAGCATCTTGACGCCCATCTGGGCGGCGCGCGCGGGCTGTACGTAGGGGTCGTACGCGACGACCTTCATGCCGAAGGCCGACATGCGCTGGGCGACGAGGACGCCGATGCGGCCGAGGCCCACGACACCGAGGGTCTTCTCGCTCAGCTCGACACCGGTGTACTTGTTCCGCTTCCACTCACCGTTCTTGAGCGCGGTGTTGGCCTGCGGGATGTTGCGGGCGGTGGCGACGAGCAGGCCGCAGGCGAGCTCGGCGGCGGTGACGATGTTGGAGGTCGGGGCGTTCACGACCATCACGCCGGCCTTGGTGGCGGCGGAGACGTCGACGTTGTCGAGGCCGACACCCGCGCGGGCGACGACCTTGAGCTTCTTGGCGGCGGCGATCGCCTCGGCGTCGACCTTGGTCGCGGAGCGGACCAGGATCGCGTCGACATCGACGATCGCGGGCAGCAGCTCCGCGCGGTCGGCTCCGTTGACGTGCCGGATCTCGAAGTCCGGGCCGAGCGCGTCCACGGTGGCGGGCGACAGCTCTTCGGCGATGAGTACGACGGGTTTCGAGCTCACGTGGGTCCTCACAAGTCCAGTGCGACGGCCGTCCCGACGGCCGCAGGCGGTGGAGGGGGTAGCCGCGTGGAAGACGCACGACACTGTGGGCCTGACGCGTTGTCTTATGCAGTGTAGTAGCGCTTCCGGGCCGGAACTCCGCCTGTACGGAGAGATCACCCGTCCGTGATTGGCCGGGGTGGACAATCGGCGGTGCCGGAGGGTGCCGATCCGGCCGGATCGGCACCGGCGGTGCTGTGCGACGGGGCCGGGAGCGCATCCCGGCCCCGTCGCCTCACGAGATCAGCTCTCGTCGTTGTCGACCCAGCTCATCAGCTTGCGCAGCTTCTTGCCGGTGGTCTCCAGCAGGTGCGCCTCGTCGGCCTTCTTGTACTCGTTGTACTTCGGCAGACCTGCCTTGTACTCGGCCATCCAGGTGTTGGCGAACTCGCCGCTCTGGATCTCCGCGAGGACCTTCTTCATCTCGGCCTTGGTGGCGTCGGTGATGATGCGGGGGCCGGTGATGTAGTCGCCCCACTCGGCGGTCTCGGAGACCGACCAGCGCATCTTCTCCAGGCCGCCCTCGTACATCAGGTCCACGATGAGCTTGAGCTCGTGCAGGCACTCGAAGTACGCGATCTCCGGCTGGTAGCCGGCCTCGGTCAGGGTCTCGAAACCGGCCTTGACGAGCGCGGACGCGCCACCGCAGAGGACGGCCTGCTCGCCGAAGAGGTCGGTCTCGGTCTCCTCGGTGAAGGTGGTCTTGATGACGCCGGCGCGGGTTCCGCCGATACCGGCCGCGTACGAGAGGGCGAGCGCGAAGGCGTTGCCGGTGTAGTCCTGCTCGACGGCGGCGATGCAGGGCACGCCGCGGCCTTCCTCGTACTGGCGGCGGACCAGGTGACCCGGGCCCTTCGGGGCGACGAGGGCGACGTCCACGTTGGCCGGGGGCTTGATGAAGCCGTAGCGGACGTTGAACCCGTGACCGAAGAAGAGCGCGTCGCCGTCCTTGAGGTGGTCCTTGACGGACTCCTCGTAGATCTCGGCCTGGAGCGGGTCCGGGGTCAGGATCATGATGACGTCGGCCCACTCGGCCGCCTCGGCCACGGGGAGGACCTTGAGGCCCTGCTCCTCGGCCTTGGCCTTGGACTTGGAGCCTTCCTTCAGACCGACCACGACCGGGACGCCGGAGTCGCGCAGCGACAGCGCGTGGGCGTGGCCCTGGCTGCCGTAGCCGATGACCGCGACCTTGCGGCCGGCGATGATGGACAGGTCGGCGTCGTTCTCGTAGAACAGCTCGGCCACTGGGATATCTCCTTGGTGCGCTGGTGTTGCTCCCACCGTACGGCGGGGAACGGAATGTGAGTTTGTCGGTCTCGCCATACGAGCGGCTCGCGTGTCGTCCCCGGATCACCGGCGGGTCGTCGCGGAAGCCGCCGCGCGGGGCGGTCGGTCAGGCGCTGCGGTCGAGCGCGCGCAGGCTGCGGTCCGTGATGGACCGGCCGCCACGCCCTATGGCGATCGTGCCGGACTGCACGAGCTCCTTGATGCCGAAGGGCTCCAGCATCTTGAGCATGGCGCCGAGCTTGTCGCTGCCGCCGGTGGCCTCGATGGTGACGGCCTCCGGGGAGACGTCGACCGTCTTGGCGCGGAACAGCTGGACGATCTCGACGATCTGGGAGCGGGTCTCGTTGTCGGCGCGGACCTTCACCAGGACGAGTTCGCGCTCGATCGCGCTGTGCGGCTCCAGCTCGACGATCTTGAGCACGTTGACCAGCTTGTTCAGCTGCTTGGTCACCTGCTCCAGCGGGAGGTCCTCGACGTTCACGACGATGGTGATGCGGGAGATGTCGGGGTGCTCGGTGACGCCGACCGCGAGGGAGTCGATGTTGAACCCGCGGCGGGAGAACAGCGCGGCGATCCGGGCGAGGATGCCGGGCGTGTTCTCGACCAGGACGGAGAGCGTGTGCTTGGACATGTGAGGCGTTCTCTCTCTCAGGCTCTCTCGGCTCAGTCGTCTTCGTTGTCGCCGAAGTCGGGACGGACGCCCCGGGCTGCCATGACCTCGTCGTTGGAGGTGCCGGCGGCGACCATCGGCCACACCATGGCGTCCTCGTGGACGATGAAGTCGACGACCACCGTACGGTCGTTGATCGCGTTGGCCTCGGCGATGACGCGGTCCAGGTCGGCCGGGTCCTCGCAGCGCAGGGCGACACAGCCCATGGCCTCGGACAGCTTGACGAAGTCCGGGACGCGGGTGCCCTGGCGGGGGGCGACGGACTCGCCGAGCTGGGAGCCGACGGTGTCGTGGCCGGTCTCGTCCGCGTGCAGGACGGTGTTGGAGTACCGCTGGTTGTAGAACAGGGTCTGCCACTGGCGGACCATGCCCAGCGCGCCGTTGTTGATGATCGCGACCTTGATCGGGATGTTGTTCAGGGCGCAGGTGACCAGTTCCTGGTTGGTCATCTGGAAGCAGCCGTCGCCGTCGATCGCCCAGACGGTGCGTTCGGGCATGCCGACCTTGGCGCCCATCGCGGCGGGGACCGCGTAGCCCATGGTCCCGGCGCCGCCGGAGTTCAGCCAGGTCCGGGGCTCTTCGTAGTTGACGAAGTGCGAGGCCCACATCTGGTGCTGGCCGACGCCCGCCGCGTAGATGGTGTGCTCGGGGGCGAGCTCACCGATGCGCTGGATGACCTGCTGCGGGGAGAGCATGCCGTCCGCCGGCAGGTCGTAGCCCAGCGGGTACGTCTCGCGCCAGCGGTTGAGGTCCTTCCACCAGGCGCTGTAGTCGCCGGCGTTGCCCTCGGTGTGCTCGGCCTGGACGGCCTGGATCAGGTCGGCGATGACCTCGCGGGCGTCGCCGACGATCGGGACGTCCACCTCGCGGTTCTTGCCGATCTCCGCGGGGTCGATGTCCGCGTGGATGACCTTCGCGAAGGGCGCGAAGCTGTCCAGCTTGCCGGTGACGCGGTCGTCGAAGCGGGTGCCGAGGGCGATCAGCAGGTCCGACTTCTGCAGCGCCGTGACGCCGGTGACCGAGCCGTGCATGCCGGGCATGCCGACGTGCAGGGGGTGGCTGTCCGGGAAGGAGCCCAGCGCCATCAGGGTCGTACAGACGGGAACGCCCGTCAGCTCGGCGAGGACCTTGAGCTCGGCGGTCGCGCCGGACTTCATGACGCCGCCGCCGACGTACAGGACCGGGCGCTTGGCCTGGCAGATGAGCTTGGCGGCCTCGCGGATCTGCTTGGCGTGCGGCTTGGTGACCGGCCGGTAGCCGGGCAGGTCGTGGGTGGGCGGCCAGGAGAAGGTGGTCTTCGCCTGGAGCGCGTCCTTGGCGATGTCGACCAGGACCGGGCCGGGCCGGCCGCTGGAGGCGATGTGGAAGGCCTCGGAGATCGTCCGCGGGATGTCCTCGGCCTTGGTGACCAGGAAGTTGTGCTTCGTGATCGGCATGGTGATGCCGACGATGTCCGCCTCCTGGAAGGCGTCCGTGCCGATCGCCTTGGAGGAGACCTGGCCGGTGATCGCGACCAGCGGGACGGAGTCCATGTGGGCGTCGGCGATCGGCGTGACCAGGTTGGTGGCGCCGGGGCCGGAGGTGGCCATGCAGACGCCGACCTTGCCGGTGGCCTGGGCGTAGCCGGTGGCGGCGTGCCCGGCCCCCTGCTCGTGGCGGACCAGGATGTGACGGACCTTCTTGCTGTCCATCATCGGGTCGTAAGCGGGGAGGATCGCGCCGCCCGGGATGCCGAACACGGTGTCGCACCCCACCTCTTCGAGAGAGCGGATGAGGGACTGCGCACCCGTGACGTGCTCAACTGCGGCGGACTGCTGTCCGCCCGTACGGGGCCGCGGCTGCGGATGGTGGGCCCCGGTGGCCTGGTCGGTCATCGGCATTCTCTTCTCGAAGCTGAGGGTTTTACGAGGAGCGGGGGTCTCCCCCGGACCGTGTCCGGGGGCATGTGCCAGTGCAACAAAAAACCCCTCGTGCCGGGAGGCAAGCGAGGGGAGCGCGTCGGGCGTTGTGGAGCGGGGACATACCGACCCCGGCTTCAGCCGACGCGCTTTCCAAGTACGAGAATTCGGGTGCGCATGGCATTGACCCTCCCTCCGCCGGGAGGTCGATGTCAAGTAGGTGGGACGGGCGTCTCATTATGTGAGCCCCTATGGGTGACCATCGAGCCACCGGGCGAGCCGCCGGCCAAGGCGGGCTGGGGTGATACGCCCGGTACCGGGAACGTACCCCGCACGAGCGAGCGCCGCAGCCTGTATTCGTCGAGTGGCCCGGAGAAGGCCATGCCCTGTCCGTGGGTGCACCCCATCGAGCGCAGCGCCGTGACCTGCTCGGGCAGGTCCACCCCGTCGGCCACGGACTGCATGCCGAGATCGTTCGCGATCCGCAAGAGCCCTGCCGTGATCTTGCGCAGGCGGGTGGACTCGACCAGGCCCTCGACCAGGCCCCGGTCCAGCTTGAGCATGTCCACCGGGAGGCGACGCAGGGCGCTGATGGCCGCGTAGCCGCTGCCGAAGCCGTCCAGCGCGATCAGGACGCCGAGCCTGCGCAGGGCCGCCAGGCGCCGCTCCAGCTCGTCGAAGGGGACCCTGGGGTCGTTGTCCGCGAGCTCGATCACCAGCGCCCCGGACGGCAGCCCGTGCCGGGTCAGCAGGGCCTCCACCGAGGGCTCCGGCGCGGCTCCCCCGGTTCCGGCCGGGGGTGCTCCCCACTCCAGCAGGCGCTCGGCGGTCATCCGGACCGCCACCGGGACGTCGTGCCCGACCCGGTGCCGCTCCGCGGCCTGCTCCACGGCCTGCTCCAGCAGCCGCCGCGCCAGCTCGGCGGCGCGCAGGGCCGCGACCCCGGTCCGGGCGCCGGGGGCCCCCGGGGAGGCGGCGTGCGCCCCCTCACCGGACTCGGCGACGCGCAGGAACTCGGCGGGGGTGAACAAGATCCCCTGGGCGGATCGCCAGCGGGCCTGCGCGGCCACCGCCGTCACCTCCCCCGTGGCCAGCGACACCACGGGCTGGTGCAGCAGGGCGAACTCGCCCTCCTGGAGCGCGGCGCGCGGCCGGCCGACCGGCTCCGCCTTCCGGGCGGCGGCGGTCTGCATCTGTGGCGCGTACAACTCGACGCGGTCCTTGCCGGCCGCCTTGGCCCGGTACATCGCCAGGTCGGCGTTGCGCATCAGGTCCGAGGGCGTGATCCCGGGGTCCGCGAAGGCCACCCCGATGCTGGCGGCGACGCGGACCTCGTTCCCGGAGATCCGGTAGGGCTGGGAGAGCGTGGCCCGCAGCCGGTCGGCGATCTCACGCACCAGGTACTCGCGGGCACTGCGGTCGCGGCTGCCGTCACCCACGATCAGCGCGGCGAACTCGTCGCCTCCGAGGCGGGCGGCCGTGTCCCCCGCCCGGACGGAGTCCTGGAGCCGGCGCGCGGCCTCCACGAGCAGTTCGTCACCGGCCTGGTGCCCGATGGTGTCGTTGACCGCCTTGAAGCCGTCGAGGTCGATGAAGAGCACCGCGGTGCTCCGGTCGCCGGCCCGACGGCCGGTGAGTGCCTGGCGGACCCGGCGGGTGAACAGGGCCCGGTTGGGCAGGTCCGTCAGGGCGTCGTGCTCGGCGCTGTGCTGGAGCTGGGCCTGGAGGCGGACCCGCTCGGTGACGTCCCGGCTGTTGAGGATCAGACCGCCCTGGTGGCGGTTGACGGTGGACTCCACATTGAGCCATTCGCCGCCGCCCGACTTGAACCGGCACTCGATACGGGTGGTGGGCTCCTCGGTGGGCGGAGCGGCGAGGAAGCGGCGCACCTCGTGCACCACCCGGCCCAGGTCGTCGGGGTGGATCAACGTGGCCAGTTCGCTCCCGACGAGCTCCTCCGCCTCCCGGCCGTACACCCCGGCGGCGGCGGGGCTGACGTAGCGCAGGGTCCCCGTGGGCGCGGCGATCATGATGACGTCGCTCGAACCCTGGACCAGGGACCGGAAGTGGTTCTCCTTCTGGGCCAGTTCCTGGGTGAGGGCGATGTTGTCGAGGAGCATGATGCCCTGCCGGATGACGAGGGCGAGGACGACCGTGCAGCCGGTGAAGACGACCACGCGGTCGACCTTTCGGCCGTCCACGACGTTGTACAGGATGCCCAGCGTGCAGACGGCGGCCGCGAGGTACGGGGTGAGGGCGGTCAGCGACCCGGTGATGGGACGGCTGACCGGGCGGTCGCCGCGGGGATGCCGGGGGACGGGGCCCGGCTGGCTGCGCCGGGCGCCCCAGGGCGCGTAGGCGAGGAGCAGCGAGCCGGCGAACCAGCCGGCGTCCAGCAACTGACCCGACTTGTAGGCGGCGCTGAGCAGCGGCGAGGTGAACAGGGCGTCGCTGAGCACGGTCAGGGCCAACGCCGCGATGGCGGTGTTGACGGCGGACCGGTTGGTCTCGGAGCGCCGGAAGTGCAGGACCAGGACTATCGAGACGAGCGCGATGTCCAGGATCGGGTAGGCGAGGGTGAGCGCCGCGCTCAGCACGCTGCTGGGCGTCCCGGACTGGGCGGTCCGCGCGGCGTTCGCGAGGGCCAGGCTCCAGGACAGCGTCAGCAGGGAGCCGCCGATGAGCCAGGAGTCCAGCCCCAGGCAGACCCAACCGGCGCGGGTGACGGGGCGTTTGGCGAGGACGAGCAGGCCCACGATCGCGGGCGGCGCGAAGCAGAGGAAGGCGAAGTCGGCGAGCGAGTGCTTGGGCACCTCCGCGCCGAGGACGACCTCGTACCAGCCCCAGACGGCGTTCCCGCAGGCGCCCATGAGGGAGGAGAACGCGAACAGCAACCAGGCGGGGCGTTCGCGCGGGTCGATGCTGCGCGCGTAGCCGTAGCAGGAGACGGCGGCCAGCAACGCGGCCCCGCTCAGTCCGAAGTCGCCCATGAAGTCGGCGACGAACTTGGAACCCCATCCGAGGGCCGATCCGACGGCGTACCCGGCGCACGCGGCGGCGAGAAGCAGCTGCATCATCAGGCCCCTGCCCCCGGCCCGGCTCGGCGGCCGGGTCAGGAGGGCCCCCGCCCCCGGGGCGCTCACCGGTCCACCTCGCCGGCCGGTTCGGGGGCACCCCATCGTCGCTTCCGGCGGCTGTGCCGCACCCGGTCCTTCGTCCATTGGCCGTACATCGCCCGTCGCCCCCCAAATGGTCCGATCACTCCCCAGCGCCAGACGTTCGTGGCGCAGCCCCTTCTTCCGGACGATACACCACTTTCGTCACTCAGGGACATAGCACGTCTACGCTGCGTGACCGTGGAGGCAGGCTCCGACACCGATCGCACTCGGCCGAATGCGCATGGTCACCATCCTGCCCTCACTCCGTGATCAACACGGTGTTCTCCATCGGTTCCCCGGCGGCGAACCGGGTGAGTTGGCGGGCGACCAGGCGCTTCGCCCGTGGCTCAAACGCGCTGCTGCTGCCGCCCACATGAGGCGTGATCAAGGTGTTCGGCGCGTGCCACAGCGGATGCCCGGCGGGCAGCGGTTCCGGGTCGGTGACGTCCAGCGCGGCCCGCAACCGCCCCGTCCGCAGCTCCGCCAGCAGGGCGTCGGTGTCGACGACGGGTCCGCGGGCGACGTTCACCAGGAGGGAGCCGTCCTTCATGCGGCCCAGGAAGCCGGCGCCCGCCAGGCCCCGGCTCTCGTCGGTCAACGGCGTGGTGAGGACCACCACGTCCGCGTCCGGCAGCAGCCGGGGCAGCTCTGCCAGGGAGTGCACCGGGCCGCGCGGCGCGGAGCGGGCCGACCGGGCGACGCGAGTGATCAGCCGGCATTCGAACGGCGCCAGCCGGTCCTCGACGGCCGAGCCGATCGACCCGTAGCCGACGATCAGGACGGACTTGTCGGCGAGCGCCCCGTAGAAGCCCGAGCGCCACTCCTCGCGGTCCTGACCGCGCACCATGCCGGGGATGCCGCGCAGGGAGGCGAGGATCAGGGTCAGGGCCAGTTCGGCGGTGCTCGCCTCGTGGACACCGCGCGCGTTGCACAGCCGTACGCCCGGCGGCAGGTCGTCGAGGCCGGGCAGGACGTGGTCGATGCCGGCCGTCAGGGTCTGGACGACCCGGATCGCCGGCATGGCGGCCAAGGGGCGCAGGGTCACCGCCGAGGACTTCATGTAGGGCGTCACGTAGAAGACGCAGGCCTCCGGGTCCGCGGGGAACCGCTCCTCACCGTCCCACAGACGGTAGCGGAAGGCGTCGGGGAGGCCGTCGACCTCTTCGGCGGGGAAGGGGAGCCACACGTCCCCGGTCGTTGCAGTCATGATCGCGAGGCTATGCGAAGGCATCGCGATCAAGCCGTTAGTTTGAGGGCCGGACCGGGAGGGGGACTCAGGGGTGGAGCGCAGGTCGATCGGGGCGGGCTCGCTGACGGTGGGCGCCATCGGGCTCGGCTGCATGCCGATGAGCTGGGGGTACGCGCCCTCGCGCCGCCGGGGCGAGGAGTCGCTGCGGACCCTGCACACGGCGCTGGACCTGGGGGCGAACCTGCTGGACACGGCCGATGTCTACGGGCCCTACACCAATGAGCTCGTCCTGGGGCGCGTGCTGCGGGAGCGGCGCTCGGACGCCTTCGTCTCCGCCAAGGTGGGGCTGCGGGCGGGCGAGCAGCACGTGGTGGCCGACGGGCGGCCGGGATACGTGCGGCGGGCCTGCGACGCGTCGCTGCGACGGCTGCGGACCGACGTCATAGACCTGTACCAACTGCACCGGGTCGATCCGGACGTCCCGGTGGAGGAGACGTGGGGCGCCATGGCGGAGCTGGTGGCGGCGGGGAAGGTACGGGCGCTGGGCTTCTGCGCGTTGGGGGCCGCGGCCGGTCCGGGGGCGGGGCGGATCGGGGACCGCGGGTACCGGTCGACGGTGCGGCACCTGGAGCGGGCGCAGCAGGTGTTCCCGGTGAGCGCGGTCCAGGCGGAGCTGTCGGTGTGGTCGCCGGAGGCGGCCTGGCAGCTGCTGCCGTGGTGCGCCGCGAGGGGGGTGGGGCTGTTGGCGGCGATGCCGTTGGGCAGCGGCTTCCTGACGGGGACGCTGCGGCCGGGGGCGGGGTTCGAGCCGGAGGACGCGCGGGCCCGACACCCCAGGTTCACGGCGGAGGCGATGGCCGCGAACCAGGTGCTGGTGGCGGGGCTGCGGCGGGTCGCCTCGCGGCACGGGCCACAGGTGACCGCGGCGCAGGTGGCGCTGGCGTGGGTGCTGGCGCAGGGGCCGCACGTGGTGCCGGTGCCGGGCGCGGACCGGGCGCACTGGGCGGCGGAGAACGCGCGGGCGGCGGAGGTCCGGCTGACGGCCGCCGATCTGGCGGAGATAGCGGGACTGCCGGCGGCGGTGGGGGCCTGGGACTGAGCGAGCCCGTGCGCGGGCCGCTCGCACATGCACTCGATCGGGTGTACGCGGGGTGGAACTTCGGGTAGGGCCGTGGCGGTTGAGTCAGGTGGAAGGGCACAGTCGCAGGACCGGAGGGGAGCAGGGCGATGCGATACGGACAGGGGTCGGCGGGCGCGGCGCGGGGTCGGACGCGGGGGCAGGGGCAGGGACGGGACCGCGTGCGGGAATTCAGGGCCCCTGCGCAGGCACGCGTGTCGTACGAGGATCCGCGCGCCCGGCCCCGCGGAGTGCTGGCGGCTCTCGCCCTGGCGGGATGTGGGGCCTTGCTGGCGGCGGGATGTTCACCACCTGGCGGGGCGCCCCCCGGGCCGGGCGGCTCACCACCGGACCCGGCGTCCGCCGCGACGGCGAAGGCCGGCTCGGGCGGCCCGTCCCGGTCCCCAAACGCTTCGGCCCCGCCCGCCAAGGGGTCGGTGACCGTGACGGGTGAGATCGCCAAGGACCTGGAGTCGCCGTGGGGTGTGGCACCGCTGCCGGAGGGCGACCTGCTGGTGGGCTCGCGCGACAAGGGCACCATCAGCCGGGTGGACGTGGGCAAGGGCACGGTGACGCAGATCGGGAAGGTTTCGGGGGTGGCCCCGGGAGGCGAGGGGGGGCTGCTGGGCCTTGCCCTGTCCCCCGCCTTCGCTTCGGACCACCTGGTGTACGCCTACTTCACCACCGAGTCGGACAACCGCATCGCCCGGATGCGTTACGACCCCGAGCGGGCGGCGGGGCAGCAGCTCGGGGCTCCCGACACCATCTTGCGGGGCATCCCCAAGGGCTTGATACACAACGGCGGCCGGATCGCCTTCGGCCCGGACAAGATGCTCTATGCCGGGACCGGGGAGACGGGTGACACGGGGCTGGCGCAGGACAAGAAGTCGCTCGGCGGCAAGATCCTGCGGATGACCCCGGACGGGCAGCCGGTACACGGCAATCCGGAGCCCGATTCCGTCGTCTACTCCTACGGCCACCGCAATGTGCAGGGCCTGGCCTGGGACCAGGACAAACGGCTGTGGGCGTCCGAGTTCGGGCAGCACACCTGGGACGAACTCAATCTCATCGAGCCGGGCGGGAACTACGGCTGGCCCGAGGCCGAGGGAAAGGCGGGCAAGCCCGGTCTGCGGGACCCGGTGGCGGTGTGGAAGACGGACGAGGCCTCGCCGAGCGGGATCGCGTGGGCGCAGGGCTCCATCTGGATGGCGGGCTTGAAGGGCGAGCGGCTCTGGCGGATTCCGCTGGCGGGGGCGACCCCGGTGGCGCAGCCGGAAGCGTTCCTCCAGGGCGCCTACGGCCGGCTGCGGACGGTGGTGGCACTGGGCGGGGACAGATTGCTGCTCGTCACGAGCGAGACGGACGGCCGCGGGTCGCCGAGCGCCGGTGACGACAGGATCCTGACCCTGACGGTGCGGTGACCGGCGGGTCCCCGGGCGGGGCAAGCGGGGCAGCGCCCTGGGGGCCTACCGGTGGTGGGCCGCCCTGGCGGGCGAGGGGACGTGGACGACCGGGCCGAACAGCCGCAGCCGGTGGGCGAGGGCCGCGGCTTCGCCGCGACCCGAGACGCCCAGCTTGGCGAGGATGTTCGAGACGTGCACGCTCGCCGTCTTCGGGGAGATGAACAGCTCCTCGGCGATCTGCCGGTTGGTGCTGCCCGTCGCGACCAGGCGGAGCACGTCCCGCTCGCGGCTGGTCAGGCCGAGCGCCTCGGCCGGGTCCTCCTCCGGCGGGGCCGCCCGTCGCGCCGGCTCGTCGTCGGTGAGGGGGAGCCGGGCCCGCTGCGCCAGCAGGGCCAGGTCCTCGCGGAGTCGGCGCGCGCCCAGCCGGTCGGCGGTGGTGTAGGCGTCGCGGAGCAGGGCCGCGGCCCGATCGCGGTCGCGGCCGGAGGCCAGCAGGGTCTCGGCGAGCCGGTGCCGGGCGCGGGCCAGCAGGTAGGGGCGTTCCAGGGGGGTGACGGCCTCCACCACCGAGTCCCAGTCGCGGACGGTGTCCCCGCCCTCGGCCCGGCGCAGCTCGGCCCGCAGGTACTCCGCGTGCGCCGCCCACACCGGCACGGGGGTGGCCAGGTTTCGCGCGGCGTCGCGCAGGACGTCCACCGCGGCGTCGCGGCCGGCGTCGGCGGCCGGGAGGCCCCGGGCGTCGGCCTCCGCGGTGGCCGCGGCGAGGAGCAACGGCCAGGCGTAGCGGTGGTGGCCCAGCGGGAAGCCGGCGGCGATCGCGTCGGCGACCTCCGTGCGGACGTCGGCGATCCGCCCCTCCCCCGCGGCCAGCCCGACGGCGAGGCGGTACAGCGGTATCCGGTGCTGGGGCTGGGTGTCGTGGGTCCCGAAGTGGGCGTGGGCGGCGGCAAGCTGCGCGGCCGTCTCGCTCAGCTCCCCTCGGGCCAGCGCGAGGTAGGCGAGGCGGGCGGCGCCGGAGCCGCGCGGGGCCGCGCTCTGACCGACCCGCAGCGTGCGCCGGGCCGCGTCGGCGGCCTCGTCCCAGCGGCCCAGGCTGTACAGGCTCTCGGCCATGTTCCCCCAGATCCAGGCCTGGATGTCCAGGAGCCGGGCCTTCCCGACGCGTTCGACTCCCTGCCGGGCCACCTCCACGGCCTCCCGGGACCTGCCGAGGCTCTCCAACTGCGAGCTGAGGTTGATGTCGGCCCGACCCGCCAGCATGACGTGGCCGAGGGCGGTGGCCCGGTCCTTGACCTCGGTCATCACCGCCAGACCCCGCTCCCGCTCCCCGGAGTCGGCGAGCAGGGAGCCCATGGTGATGCGGGCGTTGAGTTCGATCTCCTCGGCGTCGACCATGTGCGCGTACTCGACGGCCCGTTCGGCGGCCTCCAGGTTGCCCGGGCCGGGGTTGTGCAACATGCCCCACCCGGCGGCCCGGACCAGGACCTGGGCGTGCACGTGCGACGGGGGGAGCCCCTGGACGAGTTCCTGTGCCTTGGCGAGTTCCTCCCAGCCGTCACCCCGTCCGAGCCCGGCGATCAGGAAGGAGCGCTCGGTCCAGAACCAGGCGGCGCGCAAGGGGTCCTGGTCCTCTTCGAGGAACCTCAGGGCCAACTTGGTGTGCTTGAGGGCGCGTTCGCGTTCGCCGCCGAAACGCGCCGCGACGGTCGCCTCGGCCAGCAGGTCGAGGCGGGCGAGCGGGGTGGTGGCCGGGTCACAGCCGCACGGCGGGTACACGTCGGTGTAGTCCACGGGGCGCAGCGCCTCGCGGACCTCGGCGGGGGCGCTGTCCCACAGGTCCAGTGCCCTTTCCAGCAGCCTCAGTTGCTCGGAGTAGGCGTGCCGGCGGCGGGCGGCCACCGAGGCGGCGAGCACCGCCGGAAGCGCCTTCGCCGGGTCGTTGGCGTGGTACCAGTAGGTGGCCATCCGGATGACCCGCTCCTCCGCGCGGACCAGCGAGTCGTCGCCTTCCATGGCCTCGGCGTAGCGGCGGTTCACGCGGGCCCGCTCCCCGGGCAGCAGGTCGTCGCTGACGGCCTCGCGCACCAGCGAGTGGCGGAAGCGGTAGCCGTCGCCGTCGGCCGTGGCGAGGAGGATGTTGGCTCCGACCGCGGCCCGCAGGGCCTCGATCAGCTCGTCCTCGGTGAGTCCGGCGACCGCCCTCAGCAGCGGGTACTCGACGGTGGAGCCGCCCTCGGCCACGATGCGCACCACGCGCTGGGCCGCCTCGGGCAGGACCTCGACCCGTACCAGCAGCAGGTCGCGCAGCGATTCCGTGAGCCCGGTGCGACAGCCGCTGGCCCGGGAGGCGACGAGTTCCTCGACGAAGAAGGCGTTGCCGTCCGAGCGCTCGAATACGGAGTCGACGAAGTCCTCGTCGGGCCGGGCCGCGAGGATGCCGGCGAGCTGGCGGCGTACTTCCGCCCGGTTGAAGCGGGGCAGTTCGATCCGTCGGACGGTGCGCAGGCGGTCGAGTTCGGCGAGGAGGGGCCGCAGCGGGTGGCGGCGGTGGACGTCGTCCGCCCGGTAGGTGGCGACGACGACGAGCCGGCCGCTGCCCAGGGTCCGGAAGAGGTAGGCGAGGAGATGACGGGTGGAGGTGTCGGCCCAGTGCAGGTCCTCCAGGACGAGCACGATCGTGCGGTCCGCGGCGAGCCGCTCCAGCATCCGGGCGGTCAGTTCGAACAGCCGGGCGGTGCTCTCCTCGTCGTGCGGCCCCCGGGGGGTCTCGCCGAGTTCGGGGAGGATGCGCGCCAGCTCGTCCTCCTGGCCGGCGGCCGCGGCGGCCAGCTCGCCGGGAAGCCGGCGGTGCAGACTGCGCAGGGCGGTCGAGAAGGGGGCGAAGGGCAAACCCTCCGCCCCGATCTCGACGCAGCCTCCGACGGCCACCACGGCGCCCCGGCGGTCGGCGACCTCCAGGAACTCCTCGGTGAGCCGGGTCTTGCCGACACCCGCCTCTCCCCCGATGAGGAGGGCTTGCGGCTCCTGTTCGGCGGCGCGCGTCAAGGCGTCCACGAGTACGGCCAGTTCGTCGGCTCGGCCGACGAACACCGGGCTGACAGATCTGGTCTCCACGGCGTCGAGCATCGCACAGGGGCCCTGCCCGGCGGCACTCGTTATCGGTGCGCTCCTCATCACGGGTCAGTGGGGCCGGGACGCGGGGCGGTTCACGCAGCCGGGCTGAAGCGGCTGCGTTGGACCCTCACCGGTGCCCCTTCGGGTTCCTGGCTCCGTGCCGAGGCGGCGCGGCGCGCGTTCTTGGCCTCCCGGACCAGCCGGTACCGGTCGGCCTGGCGGACGAGTTCGGCGTGGCGGGCGGTGGCGATCTCGTAGGCGAACATCTCGTACTCCCTGGTCGTGTTTCTCGGGCACCTCGTTCGGTGTGATCCAAGATTCGCGTCCCAGGGGGTACCGCCACATCGGGAGCATGCCGCATCTGTGCGGACCGGGATGCCTTAGGCGAGGCTCGCGGACGCCTGAGGCGGGCGGCGGGGAGGTAAGCGGGTGCCTAGGCCGCCCCCCACGGCCCGGGCAACGTGCCTAATGACTAGGCGGGCTGGGCGGGAGCCGTCGGGACGGGGAGGAGGACGTCGAAGTACATGAGCCCGAAGATCAGGATGCCCAGGACGCCGAGGGCGACGGCCGCCCAGGCGACGGACCGGATCCAGGTGGGGAGGGTACGGCCGGGCGTGCCGAAGGCCGGACGGGCCAGGACGAAGACGGCGAGCAGGAGCGCGAGGGTGGCGAGGACGCCGTTGACGAGGGCGGTCGCGTGCCAGGGCGCGCTGTAGAGCGCCGCGATCTTCGCGTTGTTGTCGGCCGTGGCGCTCAGGTCGAGCTGGTTGACCAGGTTCTCGCGCTCGGCGGCGACGCGGGAGACCCAGCTTCCGCTGAGGGCCACGGTCCCCAGCGCGGCGGCGACGATGGCGCAGGCGGCGGCTCCGACGCCACCGGAGCGCTCGTCGGTGTCGTCCCCTTCGCCGGTCAGGCCGGTCTCGTCCGCGTCCGCGTCGTCGGTCTCGACCTCGGTCTCGGTCTCGTCCGCCTCTTCCGTCTCGGCGGCGGGGACTTCGATGGCCGCGGCTTCCGCCGCGGAGGCCTCGGCGGCGTGGTCCGCGTCGGCTTCGGGGCGCCGGTCCGCGGGCTGCCCGGCCGTCTCGCCCTTCGCCGCACCGGTCGCGGTGTCGGCCGCCGTCACGTCCTCGGGGTTCTCGACGTCGGCGGGGGTGGGGGCGGTGGTCTTGGTGGTCTCCATGCGGGGCACCGTAGGCGGCGTTTCTGAGAGGTTCCTGAGAGGTCCCTGAGAAGCCCCCGGGGCATCGCCCCAGGTGGGCCCCGGGTCGAGGCGGCCACCGACCCCGGGTCGACTGTCGGGCGACGGGATTCGGCCACCGACCGGCCGGCGTCGCCCGGGCCCCCGGCCGGACGGGCGTAGCCGGGGGGAAGGCGCTCGGTGCGGCGGGCGTCGGATCAGCGCGACGCCGTGGTGGGCTCGGCGCCGTCCTCGCACGCCGCGGTGTCGGTACCGGCCCTCCGCGCGGGCAGTGTGACACGGTCGCGGCGCTCGGGCGGCTCGATGCTGATCCGCGGCAGCCGGCGGTCCAGCCAGGCGGGGAGCCACCAGTTGGCGCCGCCCAGCATGTGCATCAGCGCCGGGACCAGCAGCGTGCGCAGGACGAAGGCGTCGAGCGCGACGGCGGAGGCGAGGGCGATGCCGAACATCGCGATGAGCCGGTCACCGCTGAGGACGAACGCGAGGAAGACGGAGATCATGATGACGGCGGCCGAGTTGATCACCCGGCTGGTCTCGGCGAGTCCCACGCGTACGGCCCGGCGGTTGTCGCCGGTCTCCAACCACTCCTCGTACATCCGGCTCACCAGGAAGACCTGGTAGTCCATGGAGAGCCCGAAGAGCACCGACACCATGATCACGGGGAGGAACGGCTCGATCGGGCCGGCGCGTCCCAGGCCCAGCAGTTCGCTGCCCCAGCCCCACTGGAACATGCCGACGACGACGCCGAAGGACGAGGCGACGGCCGCCACGTTCATGGCGGCGGCCTTGACCGGGATGCCGACGGACCGGAAGGCCAGCAGCAGGAGGACACAGCCGAGCGCGATGACCACCCCGACGAAGAGCGGCAGTTTTCCGATGATCACATCGGCGAAGTCGTCGAAGGAGGCGGTCACCCCGCCGACGTGGGCCTCCATCGAGGTCCCGCGCGCGGAGCGCGGGATGACGTCCCGGCGCAGCGTGTCGACCAGCTCGCTCGTGGCGCGGGACTGGGGGGCGTAGTCCGGTACGACGGTCAGGACGGCGGTGTCAGCGCTGCGGTTGAAGACGGGCGGGGCGGTGGAGGCCACTCCCTTGGTCCTGCGCAGGGCGTCGGCCAGCCGGTCCACGGCGATCCGGTCTCCGGCGCCGTCGAGCCGGACGACGACGGTGAGCGGACCGTTGGTCCCTGGGCCGAAGCCATCCGCCGGGGCCGCCCCGCGTTCCCGGGCCGGGGAGGGGCTCCCGGCCAGCAGGTCGTAGGCCTTGCGGGTGGTGGAGCCGGCCGGGTCGTTGCCCTGGTCGGAGGTGCCGAGGTGCATGGAGAGGGTGGGGAGCGCCAGCACCACCATCACGGCGGCGGCGAGCAGTCCGAGCGCTTTGGGGTGCCGTTCGACGAAGGCGGACCACCGGGCGGCGAAACCGGCGGCGGCCTCGGGCCGGGGCCCCTGCTCCGCCAGCCTGCGGCGCTCGCGGCGCGAGAGGGCGCGCGGGCCGATGACCGAGAGGAGGGCGGGGAGCAGGGTGATCGACGCGGCCACGGTGAGGACCACGGTGAGGGAGGCCGCGATGGCGACGCCGTCGAGGAAGTCGAGCCGCAATATGAGCATGCCGAGCAGCGCGATGCAGACGGTGGCCCCGGCGAAGACCACGGCCCTGCCCGTGGTGGCCACCGCGTCCGCGGCCGCCTCGTCGACGGGGAGACCCCGGCCGAGGCCCTTGCGGTGCCGGGTGACGATGAACAGCGCGTAGTCGATGCCGACTCCGAGCCCCACGAGCGTGCCGAGCATCGGGGCGAAGTCGGCGACGGGCATGGCGTGCCCGAGGAGGGTGGTCCCGAAGTAGGCGGTGCCCACGCCGACCAGGGCGGTGGCGATGGGCAGCAGGCAAGCGGCGAGGGAGCCGAAGGCGAGGAAGAGGACCACCGCCGCGATGGCCACGCCGACGACCTCGGCGTAGTGGGCACTGGGCGCCTCGGTCAGACCGATCGCCCGGCCGCCGAGTTCCACTTGGAGACCGTCCGTCTCGGTGGCCGGGTTCTCGGCCGTCTTGACGACCGCCTCGGCCTGGGCCTTGGGGACGGAGTCGGCCTGCCGGTCGAAGGTGACGACGGCGTAGGCGGTGCGCCCGTCGGGGCTGATCTGCTCGGCCTGCCCGGGTTGGGGACCATAGGGGCCGGCGACCGACGCGACGCCGGGGAGACGGGACACCGCCTCCAACGCCGCCGTCATCCGCCGCTCGACGGAGGGGGTGCGGGCCGTCTGGTGGTCGGGGGTCCGCCACACGATGGTGTCGGTGTCGCCGCCCTGGCCGTGGAAGCCCGCGCGGAGGAGGGCGGTGGCCCGGCCGGACTCGGTCCCGGGTACCTCGTAGTCGTCGGAGAACGCCGATCCGGCGGCGCCGGCGGCGCCCGCCGTCCCCGCGAGGGCGAGCAGCCAGATCAGGACGGTGGCCAGGCGGTGCCGCAGGCACCACCGTGCGATTGCTGCCAACGGACGTGCTCCCTGTTGTTCGGATCTTCACGGGAGACGGCCCGTCGCAAAGAACGCCTGAACGTGTGAAGGCCCGGCGGAACCAGGGCCTCTACTGCCCACCCTTGAGGATCGCAGCGTTTCGTGATCGTCGGTCCCTTTCGTGCGCACCGTCACAGGGAACCGGGCCCTCGGCTCAGCAGGCCGCCACAGGGGGCTCGAACGGCGCCGGGGACGACGCCCCGCCGGGTGCTTCCGCGCGGTAGCCGGGGACCGAGGGCCAACGGACCGTGAGGACCACCGTGTCCTCTTCCGCGTACCAGGAGTGGTCCACCCCGCGGCCCCAGACCACGTAGTCGCCTTGTTCGGCGAGGACGACGGTGCGGCCGGGGAACTCCAGTCGGAAACGCCCGCTGATGAGCACCTGGAGCGCGGTGCGCTCCTCTCCGGTGACCCAGCGCGCCCGCTCGTCGCCCTTGGGGTGCACGCCCCACTTGATCTCCACGTCCTCGCTGTGGCGGGGATCGCCGGCGGCCTTGAAGTGCCCGAGCAGCCAACCGCGGTCGGCGGCGGCGTCGGGGGCGGCCTTGCCGGTGTAGACGGCGGGGGCCGTCGTGGCGGTCGTCGTGGCCGTCGTGGTCGGGGGCGTCGTGGCGGTCGTCGTGGTCGGGGGCGTCGTCGAGTGGTCGTTCACGGGCCGAGGTTAATGCAGTTGTGCGGAGCGGATGCCGGGTGCTGGGCTGGGCCGATGACGACGGCAGCGATGGACCGTGACGAAGTGACGCGGGTACGGGCCCTGTACGACGCGCAGACGCGCCGAGACGCCCGGCCCGACTCGGCAGCGGCCCGGACGGAGCGGGTGGGTGCGGTCGTGCGGCAGACGGTGCCCGGGCTTCTGGGGTGGAACGGCGTGCTCTGGTCGGAGCTGGACGAGGAGAACGCGGACGCGGAGATCGCGGCGCAGATCGCGCACTTCGCGAAGCACGCGGGCGCGGACCGGCCGACGGAATTCGAGTGGAAGCTCTACGACCACGACCACCCGGCGGACTTGGGGGAGCGGCTGCGGGCGGCGGGCTTCGTGCCGGAGCCGCCGGAGACCGTGCTGGTGGCCCGGACGGCCGATATCGCCGCGCTGCCGGTGGACCCGCCGGAGGGGATCACCCTGCGGGTGGTGCGGGACGCGGCGGGCGTGGACCTGATGATGCGGGCCCACTCCCGCGCCTTCGGTACCGAACGGCCACGCGTCCGTGAGCAGATCCTCGGCCTGTTGCGGGAGCGGCCGCGGACGATCGAGGCGGTACTCGCCATGGCGGGCGACACCCCCGTCAGCGCGGCCCGGATGGAGATGCCCCCTGGCTCCTCGTTCGCGGGCCTGTGGGGTGGTGGCACGGCCCCGGAGTGGCGCGGCCGCGGCATCTACCGCCTCCTGGTCGCGCACCGCGCCCGCGTGGCGCGGCAACGCGGCATCCCCTACCTCCAGGTCGACGCGTCGGCCGACAGCCGCCCGATCCTGGAGCGGCTGGGCTTCCAGGTCCTCGGCGTGACGGTGCCGTACGTGTGGAGGGGCTGAGGGGCACCGCCCGAAAAACCCTTCCGCCGACGACGCCGCACGCTGCAAGATCCCTGCATGGAACCCGTTGACCCCTCCTTCACCGCCGACGAGCGCGAAAGCCTCCGCGGTTACCTCGACTACCACCGCTCCATCCTCGTCAGGAAGTGCCGGGACCTCTCCGACGAAGACCTGCGCCGGCAGGCGTCGCCGCCCTCGACCTTGTCCCTGCTGGGGCTCGTGCGACACATGGCCGAGGTCGAACGGCACTGGTTCCGTCGCACGATCGGCGCCACCGACGTCCCGCACGTGTGGTCCGACCGGCACGACTTCCAGGCCGCCTACGACGTCTCCTCCGCCACCCGGGCCGAGGCCTTCGCGGCCTGGGAGGCGGAGGTCGAGCACTCCCGCGCCGTGGAGGCCGCGGCCGAGTCCCTCGACGTCAGGGGCTACGTCGCGAAGTGGAAGGAGGAGGTCTCCCTCAGGTTCGTGATGCTGCACATGATCCACGAGTACGCCCGCCACAACGGCCACGCCGACTTCCTCCGCGAAGCGATCGACGGCACCGTCGGCGATTGATCGCGACCGCTGCCGCTGTCCCTGCCGGCCCTGCCCCTATAGTGGGCATCGACAGTTAGGAAAGCCTTACCTAAGCGGCCGGTCACCATCGGGGGAGCCCCAGCATGAGCAGCAGGACCACCACGGACGGCTCCACTCCCGGCGACCCCGCCCCCGACGGCGTCTACCGCGACGCCTGGGGCATCCCGCATCTCCGCGCCCGCGACCACCTCCGCCTGGCCCACGCGCAGGGCCGCGTCACCGCCCTGGACCGGGCCTGGCAGGTGGAGGTGGAGCGGCACCGCGCCCGGGGTACGAGCGCCGCGTTCCTCGGACCCGAGGCCGTCTCGTGGGACCGGTTCGCACGCCAGGCCCGGCTCGACGACACCGCGCGCCGCTGCCACGAGGCCCTCGACCCGCAGACCGCCGCCTGGGTACGGGCGTACGTCGACGGCGTCAACGACGGCCTCGCCGAAGGCGCCGCCCGCGACGAACGGTTCGCGCGCACCGGACACAGCCCCACTCCCTGGGAGCCGTGGGTACCGCTGGCCGTCTGGATCGCCACCCACGTCCTCTTCGCCGGCTTCGCCACCAAGCTCTGGCGCGAGCGCGTGGCCCGGGCCCTCGGCGACGACGCCGTCACCCTCTTCGCCACCGACGGCCCCGGCACCGCCGGCAGCAACGGATGGCTCGTCCCCGGGGAGCGCACCGCCACCGGCGCGGCGATCATCGCGGGCGACCCCCACCGGTTCATCGAAGACCCGGGCGTCTACCAACAGATACGCCTCTCCTGCCCCGAGTACGACGTGATCGGCCTCGCCGTCCCCGGCGTCCCCGGCCTCGCCCACTTCGGCCACACGGGCAGCGCCGCCTGGGCCATCACCAACGCCATGGCCGACTACCAGGACCTGTACGTCGAGCGGGTGCGCCCCGCGGCCGTCACCGGCGGCGCCGACCGTCCCACCGGCGACCGTCCCGCCGAGGACCGGCACACCGACGGCGTTCACGCCTACGACGGACACGACGACGGTCACGACGTCGAGGCGCTCGGACCGGACGGCACGTGGGAGCCCGTCCACCGGCACACCGAGACCATCACGGTCGCCGGCGCCGACCCGGTCACCGTCGAGGTGCTCGAAACCGCCCGCGGCCCCGTCGTCGTCCACGACACCGACACCACCCTCTCGCTGCGCTACCCGCCCCGCGTCCGCCGCGACCTCGGCTTCGCCGCCCTCCCCGCGCTGCTGCGCGCCCGCACGGTCGCCGACATCGACCGCGCCCTCGACCGCTGGGCCGAGCCGGTCAACGTCGTCCACGCCGCCGACACCCAGGGCGGCCTGTTGCACCGCGTCGCCGGCGCGGTCCCCCGCCGCGATCCCGCCAACCGGCTGCGCCCCGTGCCCGCCTGGGACGGCCGGTACGCGTGGCGGGGCTGGGCCGACACCCCCGCCGAGCCGGTCCAGGGCTTCGCCGTCATGGCGAACGCGCGCGGCATCGCCTCCCCGCTCGGCGTGGAGTTCGCGCCCCCGCACCGCGCGAACCGCATCCGTGAACTGCTCTCCGGCTCGGCCGACTGGTCCCCGAAGGCGATGGCCGACATCCACCGGGACACCCACCTCGCCTCGGCGCAACCGCTCCTGGCCCTGCTGCCGGGGCTCGACGGCCTCTCCCCCGCCGCGGCGCGGCTGCGCGAACGCCTCCTCGCCTGGGACCGGCACATGGACCCCGACTCCACCGACGCCACCGTCTTCTCGGCCTTCCGGGCCGCGATCGTACGCCGCTTCGCCGCCGACCCCGTCTTCGCCGGCCTGGCCGACACCCCCACCGCCCCCGAGGTGTTCCACCCCTGGCTGTACCTGGTCCCCCGCGTCGGTTACGCCTTGGAGGGCCTGCTGACCACGAGCCTCCTCCCCGGTGTGGACCGCGCAGCGCACGTCCGCGCCGCCCTGGAGGAGACCGCGACCGCGCGCACCGCCGACGCGCCCTGGTCACAGGTGCACCGGCTGACCCCGTGGTCGGCGTTCCCGGACCCGGACGCCGAGTGGCCCGGACTCGGCGGCGACCACGACTGCGTGAACGCCACCTCCTCCGTCCCCGGCCTCACCGACCTCGCCGCCCGCGCGTCGGCGGCCCGTTACGTCTGGGACCTGGCCCGGCGCGAGGACAGCCTCTGGGTGGTCCCGCTGGGCGCCGACGGGGTCACCGGGTCCCCCCACCACCGCGACCAACTCCCCCTCTGGGCGCGCTGCGAACTCGTCCCCGTCGTCACCGACTGGGCCCGCCTCACCAAGGAATCCGCATGACCACCCCCGCAACGCCCACCCCCACCGCCACCCGTCAGCCGGTGTTCACCCGCCTCGTAGAGGGCTTCGGCGCCGTCACCCTCACCCCCCTCGACCCGGCCGCCGACTCGGCCCTGATCCACGGTTGGGTCACCGAGGAACGAGCCCGCTTCTGGGGCATGGCCGAGGCGAGCCGCGAGCTGGTCCGAGAGATCTACGAGGACGTCGACCGCCGCACCACCCACCACGCCTTCCTCGTCCGCCGCGACGGCCGACCCGTCGCGCTGTTCCAGACGTACGACTGCGCCGAGGACCGGATCAGCGAGTGCTACGAGGTGCGGCCGGGCGACGTCGGCATCCACCTGCTGCTCGCGCCGGCCCAGGGCGCACCGGAGCACGGGTTCAGCGCCGCCCTGGTGGGCGTGTTCACGGCGTACCTGTTCTCCGACGGCGGTGCCCGCCGGGTGGTCGGCGAGCCGGACGTCCGCAACACCAAGGTCATCGCCTTCCTCCGGCGCTCCGGCTTCACCCTCGGTCCCGAGATCGAGCTGCCCGAGATCGACCTGCCGGAGGTCTACCTCCCGGTGAAGAAGGCCCGTCTCGTCTTCCTCAACGCGACGCCGGGAAGCCGGTGATCAAGACCGCCCACTCGGCCGGCCGTTCGGCGAAAGGGAGGCGGCTGGTGGGGAGTTCCGCGTACCTTGCGCCCGGGAGGGAGTCGGCCGGTTCCCGCTGGAGGCCGAGCGGTACGAGGCCGTCCTCGGTCGTCGCGATGACGAGTCGGGTACGTCGAGCCGGGCGAGGTCGGCGCGCAGATCGGCGCCCTTGATCAGCTCGACCTGATCCCCGCTGCCGGGCGGGACCGAGGACGCGGTGGTCCGGATCAGCTCTTCGGGCTGCTCAGGGCGAGGGGGTGAGGAGGCGTGCGAGCAACTCGTCTCGCCCCGCGCTGCCAATGCCGACCAGAGATCGGCGACGAGCCCCAGCCGGTTCCCGGCACGCGGGGAAGGTGGCGGTGAGCATCAGGGCGGTGACCCGCTCCGGATACCGGGCGGCGAGCCGGCCGGCGACGCTCCCGCCGAGCGAATAGGCGAGCCTGGCGAACCGCTCCGACCTTTCGGCGTCCGCCGCCGCCAACTTGGCTGCGAACAGGCCCGGTCGAGCGGTCCGGCGCCACGCGGCGTCCCGCCGGAACCGGGGTAGTCGACCCCGACGACGCTGTACGCGGCGGCCAGGTCGTCCAGTCGGATTCGACGGACCCACCACCGCCGCGAGCAGCAGCCCGAGGCCGCCGCTCTCCTTGCGGACGGTATGGGCGTAGGGGCCCGGGGTGCTCGTACACGCCTTTTGTACGGGTGACGTAGGGGTGATACGTGGGTCGGCGCGGGGCCGGTGGGGGATGTGACCGGCATGCCCAAAAGCAACAGGCCTCAGAAGAACGCCTCTTGGAAGGTCGTCGGCGTCCTCCTGGCCCACCACCGCAGGCGCGCCCTGCTCACCCAGCAGCAGCTGGCCGACCTGGTCTTCTGCGACGTCGAATCCATCGCCTCGATCGAACAGGGCCGCCGCCCGCTGTCCCTGAAGCTGGCCATCGCCCTCGACGCGGCCCTCGACGCGAAGGGAGCCCTGCGCGAGGCGGCGGAGGCGATCCCCAGGCGGGAGCGATATCCGGCGTTCGTACGCGAGTACATCGAGCTGGAGGCGGAGGCACTCAGCCTGCTTTCGTATGAAAACGCGGCCATCCCCGGACTACTCCAGACCTCCCAATGCGCTGCGGCCGTCTTCGCCAATTTCTACCCGCCGCTCCCGGCCGACCAGATCGCCCAGCAGACCGACGACCGGATGGCCCGCCAGTCCCTCTTCCACCGCGTGCCGCAGCCCCCGGTGATGCACTTCGTCATCGAGCAGTACCTGCTCCAGCGGCCCATCGGGGGTCGGGACGTCTTGCGGGGGCAGCTCCGCCATCTCCGGGAGGTGTCCGAACTGCCCTTCATCGACCTCCAGATCGTGCCGCTCGACCGGGAGACCCACGCCGGACTCAACGGCCCGATGGTGCTACTGGAGACTCCGGATCACGAACAGCTCGCCTACCTCGAAGGCCAGCACGTCAGCTTCCTCCAAGACGACCCCGACGAGGTCCACCTCCTCCATCTCAAATATGGGATGCTGCGTTCGCAGGCACTGTCGATCGAGGACAGCAAGCGCCTGCTGGACGAGATGCTGGGAGAGTCATGACGCGCCAACTTGCCTGGTTCAAGTCGAGTTACAGCGGCGACGCCGGCGGCGACTGCCTCGAAGTCGCCTACCACTGGCACAAGTCGAGCTACAGCGGTGACGCCGGCGGCAACTGCGTCGAGGTCGCCGCGCACCCCGCCGCCGTGCACGTCCGGGACTCCAAGGTGATCGACGGGCCCGTCCTGACCGTCTCCCCCGGCACCTGGGCCGCCTTCGTCTCGGTGGCAAACTGACCGTTCCGATTGACCGTGTGATTCAGGCCACGCCAGACTGATCCCCACTCAAACCAGTTCCGCTGGGGGGAAATTGACCAGCCAGAATCTGCATATCGGACCGGATTCCGCACCCGACCGCTATCGGTTGCTCCGGTCCATCGGGCGCGGCGGGGAGGCCGTGCTCTACCTCGCCGAGATCCAGCTCGCGGGTGGCAGTGAACCGGTGGTCGTCAAGGTGCTCGACTCCAAGACGACCATCACGCCCGAGATCTTCGACCGGATGAGCCAGAAGTGGAACGAGCAGGCCGAGCTGCTCCGGTTCGTCCACCGCCCCGGCGTCGTCGGCGTCCGGGAGCATTTCGAGGGGCCGCCGATCCACCGGCCCGGGGAGTCCGGGACGCTGACCGGGCGGGCGCTCGTACTCGTCATGAACCACGTCGACGGGCTCGACCTGCGCGACTGGCGTGCCGAGCGCACCCTCACCACCCCCACCGAGCGGCGCGAGGTCATGCGTACGCTGGACCAACTGGCCGACGTGCTGGACTGGCTGCACTCGGGGAAGGCGACCCCGTCCGGCCGGCAGGTGATCCACGGTGACCTCTCCCCCGGCAACGTCATGGTCGACGCCCACGGGCAGGCGACTCTCGTGGACTTCGGCCTGAGCAAGCTCACGGCCGACCACCAGACGGCCGAGGTCTGGTTCACCCCGGGCTACGCGGCCCCCGAGGTCTTCGACGGCAAGCGGACCCCGGGGACGGACCGGTACGCCTTCGGGGCCATCGCGTACTTCCTGCTGAGCGGGGAATCCCCGCCCTCCTCCCCGGAGCAACTGGCCAGGGCCATGCAGGCCTTGCCGCAGTTCGCGGTCCTGGACGTCGAGCAGCGCGGCCGGATCGCCGCGATCCACGCCTACGACCCCGGCGAGCGGCCGGTGAGCCTGACCGGCTGGATGAAGGACGTACGGCACGCGGTGGTGTCCACGACCAGCTCCGCTTCCCAGCGCGCCACCGCCCCGCAGGACGCGGTACCCGGCGCGGTCCCGCCCAGGCCGGTGGCGGCTCCCGTGGTCCCGCCGCAGCCCGCCGGCCCGCCCACCACACAACCCGCCCAACAGCCCGGCCAACAGCCGGCGCAACAACCCACCGAACCGACCCCCGCCGCGCACGCGCCCACGTACGCCCTGCACGAGTCCCCGCCCCCGGAGCCGACGGGCAGGAAGGGGGAGAAGGAGAAGAAGCGGACCGGGCTCGTCCTCGGCTCGGTGGCCGCCGTGCTGGTCATCGGCGCCCTCGCGGTGATCGGCGTACAGCTGCTCCAGCACGACGACGACAAGGGGCGGCAGCAGACCGCCTCGGACGGCAAGGCGGCCGGCGCCGCCTCCGACGAGGCCACCCCGGAGGAGACGGCGACGTCGAGCCCGTCGGAGAGCGGGAGCAAGGAGGCCACGGCCGAGCCCACCGCCTCGGGTACCAAGCCGGCGGGCGTCGCGCCGAACATCAAAGCTGCCGATCTGACGGTCATGACGCCGGTGGACTCGCTGGGCGACTTCACGGTCGGGGCCGCGAAGATCAACACGCAGCAGTACGGGGCGGCCTTCATCGCGGACCTGGGGTGCAACGGCGACGCGATCGCCGAGTTCGACCTCAACCGCGAGTGGAAGTACCTGGACTTCACAGCCGGGATCGACGACGGGTCCACCCACGAGAAGGGCCGGGTCAGCGTCTCCCTCGACGGACAGCCGGCCGCGTTCTCCGAACTCGTCGAGCTCGGCAAGCCGATCACCAAGAGGGTGGACGTCAACGGCGCCCTGCGGCTGCGCCTCAAGGTGGACGCGGGCTGCGACATGGGCAAGGTGGTCATCGCCGCCCCGCAACTCACCCGCTGACCGGGACACGACCCGGGACCCGACCCGGGACCCGACCGGGGACACGCCCGCGGCCCCGCACCGGAGGTTCCGGTGCGGGGCCGCGGGCGCGCGTGGCGGGGGCTACTCCGAGACGCCCAGCCGCTCCAGGATGAGCTCCTTGACGCGGGCCGCGTCCGCCTGGCCGCGGGTGGTCTTCATGACCGCGCCGACCAGGGCGCCCACGGCGGCGATCTTGCCGCCGCGGATCTTGTCCGCGATGGCGGCGTTGCCCGCGATGGCCTCGTCCACGGCCGCGCCCAGCGCGCCCTCGTCCGAGACGACCTTGAGGCCGCGCTTCTCGACGACCTCGTCGGGGGTGCCCTCGCCGGCGAGGACGCCCTCGATGACCTGGCGGGCCAGCTTGTCGTTGAGCGAGCCGTCGGCCACCAGGGCCGCGACCCGGGCGACCTGCGCCGGGGTGATGGGCAGCTCGTCGACCGAGACGCCCTGCTCGTTGGCGTTGCGGGCCAGCTCGCCCATCCACCACTTGCGCGCGGCGGCCGAGTCGGCGCCCGCCTCGATGGTGGCGACGATGGAGTCCACCGCGCCGGCGTTGAGGATCGACTGCATGTCGTGCTCGCTCACGCCCCACTCCTCGCGGAGCCGGTTGCGACGCACGCGCGGCATCTCGGGCAGACCGCCCCGCAGTTCCTCGACCCAGTCGCGGGCCGGGGCGACGGGGACCAGGTCGGGCTCCGGGAAGTACCGGTAGTCCTCGGCGTTGTCCTTGATGCGGCCGGCCGTGGTGGAGCCGTCCTCCTCGTGGAAGTGCCGGGTCTCCTGGATGATGGTGCCGCCGGAGGAGAGCACCGCCGCGTGGCGCTGGATCTCGAAGCGCGCCGCGCGCTCCACGGAGCGGAGCGAGTTGACGTTCTTCGTCTCCGAGCGGGTGCCGAACTTCTCGGTGCCGTTCGGGCGCAGCGACAGGTTCACGTCGCAGCGCATCTGGCCCTTGTCCATCCGGGCCTCGGAGACTCCGAGAGCCTTGATGACCTCGCGCAGCTCGGCGACGTACGCCTTCGCGACCTCGGGGGCCCGCTCGCCGGCGCCCTCGATGGGCTTGGTGACGATCTCGATCAGCGGGATGCCGGCCCGGTTGTAGTCCAGCAGGGAGTGGGACGCGCCGTGGATGCGGCCGGTGGCGCCGCCGACGTGCAGCGACTTGCCGGTGTCCTCCTCCATGTGGGCGCGCTCGATCTCCACGCGGAAGATCTCGCCGTCCTCCAGCTGGACGTCCAGGAAGCCGTTGAAGGCGATCGGCTCGTCGTACTGGGAGGTCTGGAAGTTCTTCGGCATGTCCGGATAGAAGTAGTTCTTCCGGGCGAAGCGGCACCACTCGGCGATCTCGCAGTTCAGCGCGAGGCCGATCTTGATGGCGGACTCGACGCCGATCGCGTTGACGACCGGGAGCGCGCCGGGCATGCCGAGGCAGACGGGGCAGGTCTGCGCGTTGGGCTCCGCGCCCAGCTCGGTCGAGCAGCCGCAGAACATCTTGGTCTTGGTGCCGAGCTCGACATGGACCTCCAGGCCCATGACGGGGTCGTACGACGCGAGGGCGTCCTCGTACGACAGCAGTTCGGTGACGGTCACAGTGAAACTTCCCTCTCAGCCCAGCAGGACGTCGTCGTCGCCGAGACGCTTCAGCTCGCGGTACAGGATCGCGAGGCCGGTGACGATGGCGGCGGCGGACACAACGGCGTCGACCAGCTTCAGCGTGTCGTTCTCGGTGCGGGCCTTCTTGGCCTGCTTGATCACGCTGATGGCACCGAAGGCGGTGGTGCCGATCGACAGGTACGTACCGGACTTGGACTTCTTGAAGCCCTTGGCCTTGGACAGTGCGCTACCACTCACAGCGACGGAGCCTCCTCAAGCAGCGGGTGACCCCAGCGCTCCATGAAGGCGGCCTCGACGGCGGCACCGACCTTGTACAGCCGGTCGTCCTTCATGGCGGGGGCGATGATCTGCAGTCCGACCGGCAGGCCGTCCTCCGGTGCCAGGCCGCAGGGGAGCGACATGGCGGAGTTGCCGGCCAGGTTGGTCGGGATGGTGCACAGGTCGGCGAGGTACATCGCCAGGGGGTCGTCGGTGCGCTCGCCGATCGGGAAGGCGGTGGTCGGGGTCGTCGGGGAGACGATCACGTCGACCTGCTCGAAGGACTTCTCGAAGTCCTTCGAGATCAGCGTGCGGACCTTCTGGGCGGAGCCGTAGTACGCGTCGTAGTAGCCGGAGCTGAGCGCGTACGTGCCGAGGATGATGCGGCGCTTGACCTCGTCGCCGAAGCCGGCTTCGCGGGTCAGGGCGGTGACGTCCTCGGCGGACAGGGTGCCGTCGTCGCCGACGCGCAGGCCGTAGCGCAGACCGTCGAAGCGGGCCAGGTTAGAGGAGGCCTCGGACGGGGCGATCAGGTAGTACGCGGCCATGGCCAGGTCGAAGGACGGGCAGTCCAGCTCGACGATCTCGGCGCCGAGTTCCTTGAGGAGCTCGACCGACTCGTTGAAACGCTGGACGACACCGGCCTGGTAGCCCTCGCCCGCGAACTGCTTGACCACGCCGACGCGCATGCCGGCGACGGAGCCGCTCCGCGCCGCCTCGACGACCGGCGGGACCGGGGCGTCGATGGAGGTGGAGTCCATCGGGTCGTGGCCGGCGATCACCTCGTGGAGGAGCGCGGCGTCCAGGACCGTACGGGCGCAGGGGCCGCCCTGGTCGAGGGAGGAGGAGAAGGCGACCATGCCGTAGCGGGAGACCGAGCCGTACGTGGGCTTCACGCCGACGGTGGCCGTGACGGCGGCGGGCTGGCGGATGGAACCGCCGGTGTCCGTGCCGATCGCGAGGGGCGCCTGGAACGCGGCGAGGGCCGCGGCGGAGCCGCCGCCGGAGCCGCCGGGGATGCGGGTCAGGTCCCAGGGGTTGCCGGTGGGGCCGTACGCGCTGTTCTCGGTGGAGGACCCCATGGCGAACTCGTCCATGTTGGTCTTGCCGAGGATGACGACGTCGGCTTCCTTGAGCCTGCGCGTCAGGGTGGCGTCGTAGGGCGGGATCCACCCTTCGAGCATCTTCGAGCCGACGGTGGTCGGGACGCCGATCGTCGTGAAGATGTCCTTGAGGGCGAGCGGTACGCCGGCCAGCGGGCCGAGCTTCTCGCCGCGCTCCCGCTTGGCGTCGACGGCGCGGGCCTGGGCCAGGGCGCCTTCGCGGTCGACGTGCAGGAAGGCGTGGACCTTCTCGTCGGTCGCCTCGATGCGGGCCAGGTGGGCCTCGGTGACCTCGACGGCCGTGAGCTCGCCGGAGGCGATCTTCTCGGCGGTCTCGGCGGCGGTGAGCTTGATGATGATGGTGTCAGCCATGGTTGTTAGTCCTCCCCCAGGATCTGCGGCACCTTGAAACGCTGCTGCTCCTGGGCGGGAGCGCCGGAAAGCGCCTGCTCGGGGGTGAGCGACGGACGGACCTCGTCCGCGCGCATGACGTTGGTCAGCGGCAGCGGGTGGGAGGTCGGCGGGACGTCTTGGTCGGCGACCTCGGATACGCGGGCGACCGCGCCGATGATGTCGTCGAGCTGTCCGGCGAAGTGGTCCAGCTCTTCGGCCTTGAGCTCCAGACGTGCCAGCCGAGCGAGGTGGGCGACCTCCTCGCGCGTGATGCCAGGCATGCAGCGATCCTCTGGGGGTGGTGAGTGTGTAGGTTTCGCTGCCAATCCTATGGGGCGGGGGGGCGCAGCCACTAAACGGTTTGCCGCGTCGGCCGCCGGGAGCGCCGGGCGGGCCGCCGCGCGGCGCCTCGCCGGCCGCCGCCCGGACCCGCGCCTCGATCGCCGGCGGGGCCCCAAGATCCGGCTCGGCCCCGGCGCCGGGCGCGGCTCCGGTCCTCGACGGGGCCGCCGCCCGCCGGTGCGGGCTCGGCCAGCCCGAGGGCCACGCTCCGAACGCACACGGGGCTGATCCCGGCCGTCCGGCTCGGTGCGCCGCGGCCGGGTGTGCCGCCGCGCCGCGCCCGGGCGCTGCCGAATCAGCGCCGACCCCTCCCCGAGTGGGCGCGGGGTCCGGCCGTCCCGGCCAGGTGCGCCCCGGGCCGCTCGCGCGGGCGGGGGCTCAGGAGGCGGCCTGGGATTCCTTGGCCGCCGCGGCCGCGAGTTCGGCCGTGATGTCCGCCGGGCGGCGCCAGCCGCGTTCACCGCGGGCCAGGAGCCAGGCCGTGGCCTCCTGCGGGGGCATGGCGGCGGCGATCAGCCAGCCCTGGACGGCGTCGCAGCCCAGGTCCCGCAGCCGCTCCCAGGTCTCGTCGTCCTCGACGCCCTCGGCGACGACCAGCAGGCCCAGCGAGTGCGCGAGGTCCACGGTGCAGCGGACGATCTCGGCGTCCTGGGCGTCCACGGCCAACCGCGCCACGAACGAGCGGTCGATCTTGAGTTCGCTGACCGGGAGCCGCCGCAGGTGTACCAGCGAGGAGTAGCCGGTGCCGAAGTCGTCCAGGGACATCTTCACCCCGTGGCCGGTCAGCCCGGCCATGGTGTCCGCCGCCCGCTGGGGGTCCTCCAGCAGCACGTGTTCCGTTATCTCCAGTTGGAGGCCGCTCGCCGGGACCCCGTGCCGGGCCAGCCTGGCGGCCACGGCTCCGGCGAAGCCGGGGGTGTGGACGTCGCGCGGCGAGACGTTCACGGCGACCGGCACCTTGAGGCCCTGGGCGCGCCAGCGGGCCACCTGGGCCAGGGCCGTCTCCAGGACGTACTCCGTCAGGTGCGGCATGAGACCGGAGGTCTCGGCGATGGCGATGAACTCGTCCGGCGAGACCCGCCCCCTCTCGGGGTGGACCCAGCGCACGAGCGCTTCGAGGCCGGCCACCTTCCCGTCGAAGCCGACCTTCGGCTGGTAGTGGAGTTCGACCTCGCCGGCGTCGAGCGCCCTGCGGAGGTCTCCGAGGAGGCCGAGCCGGTCGGGCGTGTTGCTGTCGCGCTTGGACTCGTACACCTCGACGCCGGTGCGGTCCCTTTTGGCCTGGTACATGGCGACGTCGGCCCGCCGCAGCAGGCCTTCGGCGTCCAGGGCGTGGTCGGGGAAGACGGCGAGGCCGGCGCTGGCCTCCAGGACGAGGGTGAGGCCGTCGAGGTCGAGCGGGGAGCTGAGTTCGGAGACCAGGTTGCGGGCGACGCGCTGGGCGCTGGTGGTGGAGTCGGCGAGCGGCAGCAGGACGGCGAACTCGTCGCCGCCGAGGCGGGCCGCCTCGGCGTCCGGCGGGAGCGCCTGCCGCAGCCGTTCGGCGATCTGGAGGAGCAACCGGTCCCCGGCGAGGTGGCCGAGGGTGTCGTTGACGGCGCGGAAGCGGTCGAGGTCGATGAGGACGAGGGCGGAGCGGGTGCCCAAACGTTCAGCCTCGTCCAGCGCCGACCAGGTGCGCTCCAGCAGCCACTGCCGGTTCGGCAGGCCGGTCAGCGGGTCGCGCAGTTGTTCCTCGGCTCGGGCACGGGCGATCCACAGGGTGGAGTCCAGTGCGATGAGCGGTACGGCGAACAGCGGCAGCAGTACCGGCTGGGTGTAGGCGACGACACAGATCAGCGGGGCGATCCCGAGCAGCGCGGCGGCGACGAGCGCCTGCCGCAGCAGGGCGGTGCGGGCGACGGTGGGCAGTCCGGCACCGCGCGGGGTGAGCGCGAACCACAGGACGAGCCGGGTCACCAGCAGGTAGGCGACGGCGACGAGGACCACCTCGGGGATCGCCGCCAGGCCCCAGGTGGTGGGCAGCCAGGGGACCTCCACGGTCGGTGTCTCGCCGAAGGCAGCCAGGACGAGGGCGCCGGCGCCGATGCCGAGGATGTCGGCGGAGCCGTGCAGCAGGCCTTGCCGCCACCGGTGGCGGCGGGCGGCCCCGACGAGCGAGACCACGGCCAGGGAGACGAGCCCGGCGGAGACCCATCCGTAGAGGAGGAGCACGCCGAGGGTGAGCGCGGCTCCCGAGCCGGTACCGCCCCACCAGCGGTCGCGGCCGAGCGCCACGAGGTGGCCGACGATGACCCCGGTGAGGAGGGCGAGCGCCCAACCCACGGGGCCTCCCGGGAACAGGGCGTGACGTTCGGTCAGGGCGGAGACGGCGCCCGCCGCCAGTACGGTGACCGCCAGACCGACGACGGCGAAGGGCAACACGGTGCGCCCCTGTCCGCCGCTCGCGCCCGCCCCGGTGTCCGGCGTGCGCGTCTCCGGTGTCCTGGCACCCAGGACACCGAGCCGGCCCGTCCGTATGGACGGGGGTTCCCCGCCGAATTCAGGTGACGGGTCGGCGCTTTCGGTGGGTTTCATGCCCGTCCCTCTCACAGCCGGCGATGCCGATGTCACGCGATGGCCCCTGTGTCGTGCCGTCACGGCTGAAAGCGCATCAGGCAGCCGTGCACGACAGGCGCACCCCTCAACAGTAGGACGCGAGAGGCTCCCAAGGGCAGCGGTCGGCGGTGGTTGCCCGAATGCGCCCCAGCCATCCTCATCAGTACGGTATCCGCCGAACGGGTGAGTTTGGACCACGACTTCGAGGCCACCCCTGCGATGATCCGACAGCTCACGGCCCCGCCACCAGGCTTGTATGAGCCGTTTACCCCCAGGTCCCGCGCGGGGCGTGCGCCCGCCCGTACGGCCGCACGCCGCGCATCGGTTCACCTGAACCGCTGCCCGGAAGGGCGTTCATCCGGTGATTACTCCGCTTCGGTGGCGCCGTCCACCGGGAGGGCTACGGCGCGGGCGGCGTCGGGACCCTGCTCCAGCAGTACCGCGAAGCCCTCGTCGTCGAGGATCGGGAGCTTCAATTGAACGGCCTTGTCGTACTTGGAGCCGGGGTTGTCTCCGACGACGACGAAGGAGGTCTTCTTCGAGACGGATCCCGTGACCTTGGCGCCGCGGCTCTGCAGGGCCTCCTTGGCCCCGTCACGCGTGTGGCTCCGGAGGGTGCCGGTGACCACGACGGTCATGCCCTCCAGCGGACGCGGCCCCACGTCTTCACCGGAACCTTCCTCCTCCATCCGCACACCGGCCGCGCGCCACTTGCGCAGGATCTCCTGGTGCCACTCGACGGCGAACCACTCCTTGAGGGAGGCGGCGATGATCGCACCGACGCCGTCCGTCGCTGCCAGTTCCTCCTCGGTGGCCTGTTCGATGCGCTCGATCGACCGGAATTCGCGGGCGAGGGCCTCGGCGGCGACGGGCCCGACATGGCGGATGGACAGGCCGTTGATGACGCGGGCCAGGGGGCGCTCCTTGGCGGCTTCGATGTTCCGGAGCATCGCCAGGGCGTTCTTCTTGGGTTCGCCCTTCTGGTTGGCGAAGACGCGGACGATCTTCTCCTCGCCCGTCTTCGGGTCCCGCTTGGGCAGTCCGCTGTCCTGGTCGAGCACGTACGCCTTGATGGGCAGCAGGTCGTCGATGGTGAGGGTGAAGAGGTCGCCCTCGTCGAGCATCGGCGGGGAGGCCGGCTCCAGCGGTCTGGTCAGCGCGGCCGCGGCGACCTTGCCGAAGTTCTCGATGTCGAGGCACTGCCGGCCGACCAGGTAGAACAGCCGCTCGCGCAGTTGGGCGGGGCACGTCTGACCGTTCGGGCAGCGCAGGTCGATGTCGCCTTCCTTCATCGGCCGCAGCGGCGTCCCGCACTCGGGGCACTCGGCGGGCATCACGAACTCGCGCTCGGTGCCGTCGCGCAGGTCCACCACCGGGCCGAGGATCTCGGGGATGACGTCCCCCGCCTTGCGCAGCACGACGGTGTCCCCGATGAGCACGCCCTTGGCCTTCACGACCTCCTGGTTGTGCAGGGTAGCGAACTCGACCTCGGAGCCGGCCACGGTCACCGGCTCGACCTGCGCGTACGGGGTGACGCGCCCGGTGCGGCCGACGCCGACCTTGATGTCGATCAGCTTGGTGTTGACCTCTTCCGGGGCGTACTTCCAGGCGATGGCCCAGCGCGGGGCGCGCGCGGTGGAACCGAGCCGCCCCTGGAGCGGGATCTCGTCGAGCTTGACGACGACGCCGTCGATCTCGTGTTCCACGGAGTGCCGGTTCTCGCCGAAGTAGGCGATGAACTCGCGGACCTCTTCGAGTGAGGAGACCACCTTGTTGTGCCGGGCGGTCGGCAGTCCCCATTCGCCGAGCAGCCCGTACGCCTGGGAGAGCTTGTCGATGTCGAGGCCCTCGCGGGCACCGATGCCGTGCACGACCATGTGCAGCGGGCGGGTCGCGGTGACCTTGGGGTCCTTCTGGCGCAGCGAACCGGCGGCCGCGTTGCGCGGGTTGGCGAAGGGCTTGTCGCCCGCCTCGACGAGGCGGGCGTTGAGCTCCTCGAACTTCTCCATGGGGAAGAAGACTTCACCGCGGATCTCCACCAGCCGGGGAATCCGGTCGCCCTTCAGGCGGTCGGGGATCTCCTTGATGGTGCGGACGTTGGGCGTGATGTCCTCGCCGGTGCGGCCGTCGCCGCGGGTGGCGGCGCGGGTGAGGCGGCCGTTCTCGTAGGTCAGGTTGACGGCGAGGCCGTCCACCTTCAGCTCGCAGAGGTAGTGGTAGTCGCCCGTGTTCACGTCCCGGGCGACCCGCTCGGCCCAGGTCGCCAGTTCCTCGTCGTCGAAGGCGTTGTCGAGCGAGAGCATGCGCTCACGGTGCTGCACGGAGGCGAAGTCCGTCTCGTACGCCCCGGCCACCTTCTGGGTGGGCGAGTCCGGGGTGCGCAGCTCCGGGTACTCCTCCTCCAGTGCCTCCAGCGAGCGCAGCAGCTGGTCGAACTCGGTGTCGCTGACGACCGGCTGGTCGTTCACGTAGTACCGGAAGCGGTGCTCCTCGACCTGCTCGGCGAGCAGCGCGTGCTGTTCACGCACCGCCGCCGGTGCCGTCGTGTCGCTTGCCTGCTTCTGTTCGGCTGCCATGCCGTGTCCTCCCGTGGCCCGTCTCGACCGTCACTCAGGGTTGTCGGCGAGCGACCTCGCCGCTCTGACGCAGTGCGCCTGTGCCGCGCGGGCGTAGGCGGGCGAGGCGCCCGCCAGACCGCACGACGGGGTGACCACGACGGACTCGGCCAGAGTCCCCGGAGCCAGCCCCAGCCTGCGCCAAAGCTTCCTGACACCCATGACGCTACCGCCCGGGTCCGACAACGGGGCATCGGTGCCCGGCACCACTCCGGCGAAGAGTTTCAGGCCGTCCTCGACCGTTTCGCCGATGGCGTCGTCCTCGCGCTCGGTGAGCAAGGAGAAATCGAACGACACGCCCGAGGCACCGGCTCGCCGCAGGAGGGCGAAGGGCACCTCGGGGGCACACGAGTGGACGACCACCTCCCCGCCGACCGACTCGGTGACGTCGAAGAGGTCGCGGAGCGTGCCCTCGACCACCTGCCGGTCGATCGCCCGGTAGGTGCGGTAGCCGCTCGCGGAGCGGACCCGGCCGAGCAGGACGGCGGTCAGCGACGGCTCGTCGAATTGGAGCACGATCTCGGCTCCGGGCACGCGCCGGCGGACGTCGGCCAGGTGTTCGCGCAGCCCTTCGGCGAGGGACGCGGCCAGGTCACGGCAGGCGCCGGGGTCCTGGAGCACGGCCTCGCCGCCGTGCAGCTCCAGGGCCGCGGCCAGGGTCCACGGGCCTACGGCCTGGACCTTGAGCCTGCCGCGGTACCCCTGGGTGAACTCCTCCAGCGCGTCGAGGTCCTCCCCCAGCCAGGATCGGGAGCGCCGGGTGTCGCGGCCGGGGCGGTCACTGATGCGCCAGCCGCTGGGTTCGACGTGCGCGTACATCTCCACGAGCAGCCCCAGGGTGCGGCCGATCATGTCCGCGCCGGGCCCGCGGGCGGGCAGTTCGGGGAGGTACGGGAACTGCTCGAAGGAACCGGTGGCTGTCTTGGCCGCCTCGCGGGCGTCGCCGCCGGGCAGCGAGCCGACGCCGGTGGCGTTCGCGGTCATCGGCCGGGCCTCACGGACAGGTCGTTGACCTCGGCGTCGCGGGGCAGGTCGACGGCCATGACGATGGTGGTGGCCACCGATTCGGGGTCGATCCAGGCGGCGGGGTCGTACTCCTTGCCCTCCTGCGAGTGCACCTTGGCCTGCATGGGGCTGGCGGTGCGGCCCGGGTAGACGGAGGTGACGCGGACGCCGTGCTCCCTCTCCTCCTCGCGCAGGGAGTCGGCGAGCGCCCTGAGGCCGTGCTTGGAGGCGGCGTAGGCACTCCAGTCCGCGTGGGCGTTCAGGCCGGCGCCTGAGTTCACGAAGACGACGGTCGCGCGCGAGGCGCGCAGGGTGGGCAGCAGCAGGCGGGTGACCTCGGCGGGGGCGATGAGGTTGACGTTGAGCTGCTGGTGCCAGGTCTTGGGGCGCAGTTCCCCGACCGGTCCGAGGTCGACGATGCCGGCGATGTGCAGGAGGGAGTCGATCCGCTCGGGGACGGCCTGCTTGGAGAACGCCCAGGAGAGCCGGTCGGGGTCGGCGAGGTCGCCGACGAGCGCGCGGGCGCCCGGGTACCGGTCCGTGAGCTGCCTGGCGCGGCCGGCGTCGCGGGCGAGCAGGACGAGGTCGTCGCCGCGGGCGTGGAGGCGGGCGGCGACGGCGGCGCCGATGCCCGATCCGGCACCGGTGATCAGGTGAGTAGCCATGTGGCCATGCTCGCACCCCGGCGGGGGCCGTCGTCCTCCCCGGGGTGCGGTGGGGGCACGGTGCGGGGGGCGCGCGGTGCGGCGAGGGCCGCGCGGTGCGGTGGGCGCCGCCCGGTCAGAGGCCGGCGGCCTCGCGCAGGCCGGCGGCGGTCTGGTGGGCGTCGTAGCCCGGCGGGACCCCGTCGACCAGGATGATCTCGCCGGGGATGTGGCGGGCGCGGAGCGGGATGAGGGCCTGGTAGGCGGGGGACGCGTACCAGGCGCGGGCCCGCTCGATGTCCGGGAAGCCGATCACGACGAGCGTGCCGGGAAAGGTGCCTTCCATGACCTCCACCTCGGCCCCGTGGACGAGGAAGCGGCCTTCGAACGGGTCCATGGTGGCCTGGACCTCCTCGATGTAGCGCAGGATCTCCTCGTTCATGGTCTCGGGACGCTGGAGGCCGATGGCGTACGCGGTCATGAGTCTCTCCCCTCTCGGCTGTCCCGGTGGTCCGGGCCGTTGCCTCGATCCTTTCGCGCCGTGGCGTCGGTGGCGATTACCTCGCGGGTCATGCCTCGACGAGGGCCGGGCGGTAGGTGCGCCGGTAGGCGATCGGGGAGATGCCCAGGGTCGCCCGCATGTGCTGGCGCAGGGAGCTCGCGGAACCGAAGCCGGAGCGGTGGGCGACGAGGTCGACGGGCAGATCGCTGGATTCCAGCAACTGCCTTGCCAGGTCCAGCCGTTGGCCGGTGAGCCATTGGACGGGGGTCATGCCGACCTCGTCGCGGAAGCGCCGGGTGAAGGTGCGCAGGCTCATCCGCGCGTGCGCGGCCAGCTCGGCCAGGGTGAGCGGCTGGGCCAGCCGTTCCAGGGCCCAGGCCCGGGTGGCCGTGGTGGTGGCGACGGTGGGTTCGGGCACGGGCCGGTCGATGTACTGGGCCTGCCCGCCGTCGCGCCACGGCGGTACGACGCACATCCGCGCGGCGCGGTTGGCGACGGCGGTGCCGTGGTCGGCGCGCACGAGGTAGAGGCAGAGGTCGATGCCGGCGGCGACCCCGGCGGAGGTGAGGATGTCGCCGTCGTCGACGAAGAGCACGTCCTCGTCGAGCTTGACGCGCGGGAAGGCCCGCTGGAACTCCGGCGCGTGTCCCCAGTGGGTGGTGGCCGGCCGGCCGTCGAGCAGCCCGGCGGCGGCGAGCACCTCCGAGCCGGTGCAGATGGACACGACACGGGTGCCGGGACGGATGGCCGCGAGGGCGTCGGCGAGGGCGGGCGGCAGCGGTTCGCCGCGCAGCAGCCCGGGCATGGCGTGGGTCGGCGGGACGATCACGGTGTCCGCCGCGGCGAGGGCCTCGGGGCCCGCGCCGACGCCGACGGTGAAGCCCGCGTCGCTGGCCACCGGGAGGCCGTCCACGGTGCAGACGGTCACCTCGTAGAGGCTGCCGCCGTCTTCGGCGCGGGCGTTCCCGAAGACCCTGGAGGGCATGCCGAGCTCGAAGGGGGCGACGCCTTCGAGGGCGAGTACGGCGATTCGATGCAAAGCGGGCATGGCCAGATCCTGTCACATGGTGGCCGTTCGGCCAACACCATGGGGTCCCGCGAGCGGCCAAGCTGATGCCATCGGCCGGAACGACCGGCCCGGAGCACCACAGAGCGCAACAGAGCGCCACGAAGGAGACAGTCATGCGTGCGGTCGTCGTCAGCCAGTGGGGTGGACCCGAGGTCCTCGTCGAGACCGAGATCGACCGGCCCGAGCCCGGGCCGACCGAGATCCTGGTCCGGGTCCACGCCGCGGGGGTGAACCCGGTCGACTGGAAGGTCCGGGGGTCCGGCGCGCTCATCGCCTGGGACGCGGTGCCCGTGGTCGGCTGGGACGTGTCCGGCACCGTGGAGGCCGTGGGCGCGGGCGTCACGGTCTTCGAGCCCGGCGACGAGGTCTTCGGCATGCCGCGCTTCCCCAAGCAGGCGAGCGGCTACGCCGAGTACGTCACCGCGCCGGCCCGGCAGTTCGTACGCAAGCCCGCGGCCCTGGACCACGTGGCGGCGGCCGCGCTGCCGCTGGCGGCGCTCACGGCCTGGCAGAGCCTGGTGGACACCGCCGACGTGCGGCCGGGGCAGCGGGTGCTGGTGCACGCGGCGGCCGGCGGGGTGGGCCACCTCGCGGTCCAGATCGCCAAGGCGCGCGGCGCGTACGTGATCGGCACCGCCAGCGCCGCCAAGCACGAGCTGCTGCGCGAGCTGGGCGCGGACGAGCTGATCGACTACCGGAGCACCGACTTCTCCGAGGCGCTCCGGGACGTGGACGTGGTCCTGGACACCATCGGTGGGGACTACGGGCGGCGCTCGGTGAAGGTGCTGAAGCCGGGCGGCCACCTGGTCACGATCGCCGGCGTCGAGGGCGTGGACCCGGACGCCGACGGGGTGCGGGTCAGCTCGGTGCTGGTGGAGCCGGACCGGCAGGGCATGGCCGCGATCGCCGCCCTGGTCGAGGACGGTCGGCTGCGGCCGCTGATCGACACGGTGCTGCCGCTGGAGCAGGCGGCGAAGGCCCACGAGATCGGCGAGCAGGGCCGGACCACCGGCAAGATCGTCCTGACGGTGGTCTGAGCACGGCCCCGGGGCGGGGGCCCGACCGGTGGGCCGGGCCGGTCAGACGTTCGCGGCGGCGGCGCGGGTGGTGGTGGCGATGGTGGCGGAGCCGACCACGCGCGTGCCGTCGTAGAGCACGATCGCCTGGCCGGGCGCCACACCGCGCACCGGTTCGGTGAAGGAGACGCGCAGCTCGCCGTCCACCATCTCGGCGAAGACCTCGGTCTCGCCGCCGTGGGCGCGCAACTGCGCGGTGTACGTCCCCGGGGCGGCCGGGGTGGAGCCGCACCAGCGGGGGCGGATCGCGGTGAGGGCGCTGACGTCGAGCGCCTCGACGGGGCCGACGGTCACGGTGTTGTTCACCGGCGAGATGTCGAGGACGTAGCGCGGCTTGCCGTCGGGCGCGGGGTGGCCGATCCGCAGGCCCTTGCGCTGGCCGATGGTGAATCCGAAGGCGCCGTCGTGCGTGCCGACCTTCTCGCCGGTCGCCTCGTCGACGATGTCGCCCTCGGCCTTGCCCAGGCGGCTCGCGAGGAAGCCCTGGGTGTCGCCGTCGGCGATGAAGCAGATGTCGTGGCTGTCGGGCTTCTTCGCGACGGCCAGGCCGCGCTCCTCGGCCTCGGCGCGGATCTCGTCCTTGGTGGTGAGGGTGTCGCCGAGCGGGAAGAGGGCGTGGGCGAGCTGCTTCTCGTCGAGGACGCCGAGGACGTACGACTGGTCCTTGGCCATGTCGGAGGCGCGGTGCAGCTCGCGCGTCCCGTCCTCGTTCAGTACGACGGTGGCGTAGTGGCCGGTGCACACGGCGTCGAAGCCGAGGGCGAGGGCCTTGTCGAGCAGCGCCGCGAACTTGATCTTCTCGTTGCAGCGCAGGCAGGGGTTCGGGGTGCGCCCGGCCTCGTACTCGGCGACGAAGTCCTCCACGACGTCCTCGCGGAAGCGTTCGGCGAGGTCCCAGACGTAGAAGGGGATGCCGATGACGTCGGCGGCGCGCCGGGCGTCGCGCGAGTCCTCGATGGTGCAGCAGCCGCGGGCGCCGGTCCGGAAGGACTGCGGGTTCGCGGACAGCGCGAGGTGGACGCCGGTCACGTCGTGCCCGGCTTCGACCGCGCGGGCGGCGGCGACGGCGGAGTCCACACCGCCGGACATGGCGGCCAGGACGCGGAGTGGACGGGCGGTGCGCGGCAGGTTCTCAGTCATAGCACCGTCCAGAGTACGGGGGAACCGGGCCGGGTCCCAGCGCGTTCTCGGGTACGGGGGGTGGATCACATGGGCGGCAAGGGCAGGACCCGCAGGGCGGTGCTCTTCGGCGGGCTCGGGATCTTCGCGGTGGCGGCGATCGCGGGGCGGGATGAGATCGGGCGCGCGTGGTGGCTGCTGCCGGGGGTGTCCAAGCCGCGGCAGGAGGGGGCGGTGGACCACGCGGGCGCGAGCTGGACGGCGGCCTCGCCGGCGAACTGGCGCCGGGCGGACCGCCCGGATGACTACCGGGTGGACCGGATCGTCGTCCATGTCACGCAAGGCGGCTTCCGGACCTCGGTGGACGCCTTCAGGAACCCGTGGCACAAGGCGTCGGCGCACTACATAGTCCGGCAGGACGGGCATGTGGAGCAGATGGTCCGCGAGCTGGACGTGGCCTTCCACTCGGGGAACCGCTCGATGAACGAGCGCAGCGTCGGCATCGAGCACGAGGGGTTCGTCGACCGGCCGCGGGACTTCACCGACGCGATGTACGCGGCGTCGGCCCGGCTGGCAGCCGATGTGTGCCACAGGTACGGCATACCCGTCGACCGCAAGCACATCCTGGGCCACTCCGAGGTCCCGGGCTCCGACCACACCGACCCCGGTCCGCTGTGGGACTGGGGCCGGTACCTGCGCATGGTCGGCGAGGCCCTGCGCGCCGGGGCGCCGCCCGCGGCCGGCTGAGCTGCGGCCGCGGCCGGGCTGGGCGCGAGCCGCGCCGGGGGGCGCGAGCCGGGCCGGGCCGGGTGGGACTTCGACGACGACAGGGCCTAGCTGAGGCCTGCCGTGCGGGCGCGCGCCACGGCGGGGCCGATGGCGGCGGCCACGGCGGCGACGTCCTCCTTGGTGGAGGTGTGGCCGAGGGAGAACCGCAGGGTGCCGCGGGCCAGCTCGGGGTCGGTGCCGGTGGCGAGCAGGACGTGGCTGGGCTGTGCCACGCCCGCCGTGCAGGCGGAGCCGGTGGAGCACTCGATGCCCTGTGCGTCGAGGAGCAACAGCAGGGAGTCCCCTTCGCAGCCGGGGAAGCTGAAGTGGGCGTTGGCGGGGAGTCGCTCCGTGGGGTCCCCGCCCAGGACGGCGTCGGGCACTTCCCGAAGCACGGCGGTGACCAGCTCGTCGCGCAGGGCGCCGACGCGGGTGGCGAAGGCCTCGCGCCGTTCGGCGGCGAGGACGGCGGCGACCGCGAAGGCGGCGATGGCGGGCACGTCCAGGGTGCCGGAGCGCACGTGCCGCTCCTGGCCGCCGCCGTGCAGGACGGGTACGGGGCTCTGGTCGCGGCCGAGCAACAGGGCGCCGATGCCGTAGGGGCCGCCGACCTTGTGGCCGCTGACGGTCACGGCGGCCAGACCGCTGTCGCCGAAGCGGACATCGAGCTGCCCGAAGGCCTGGACGGCGTCCGAGTGCATGGGGATGCCGAACTCGCCCGCGATGGCGGCGAGTTCACGGACCGGCAGGACGGTCCCGATCTCGTTGTTGGCCCACATGACGGTGGCGAGGGCGATGTCGTCGGGGTCGCGTTCCACCGCCTCGCGGAAGGCCTCGGGGCGGACGCGCCCGTACCGGTCCACCGGCAGGTACTCGACGTGGGCGCCCTCGTGCTCGGCGAGCCAGTGGACGGCGTCGAGGACGGCGTGGTGTTCGACGGGGCTGGCGAGGACGCGGGTCCGGGCGGGGTCCTGGTCGCGGCGGGCCCAGTAGAGACCCTTGACGGCGATGTTGTCGGCCTCGGTGCCGCCGGCGGTGAAGACCACCTCGCTCGGGCGCGCGCCGAGGGCTTCGGCGAGTGCCTCGCGCGCCTCCTCGACGGTGCGGCGGGCCCGGCGGCCGGCGGCGTGGAGGGAGGACGCGTTACCCGTGGCGGCGAACTGCGCGGTCATCGCCGCAGCCGCCTCCGGCAGCATCGGCGTGGTTGCGGCGTGATCGAGGTAGGCCATGATCCCCCGATTCTACGAGTCCCTGCGGGGACGGTCCGTCGCCCTCCCGTTCCGGGTGGGGTCGGGCCCCGGTCGGCCGTGCCCTGCCGGGCCTGCCACCGTCCCCCGGGGCGCTGCCCCGGCCCGGCCGAGACGGCACGGGCGAGTGAGGCGCAGGGGCGCGCCCGGGGAACCGGTCCTACAGCGCCCCGGAACCGAACCGAGCCCTAGGAAGCGCGCGGCGCGCGGGCCAGCTGGCGGGATTGGGCCACGAGGCGGCCCGCGGAGTCCCAGACCTCGGCGTCCTCCTCCAGGAAGCCGCCGGCCAGGTTGCGCGTGGTGATGGCGACCCGCAGCGGGCCCGGGGCCGGCCGGTGGCGGACGTGGGTGGTGAGTTCGACGGTCGGGGTCCAGCCCATCAGGCCGAGGTCGAAGGAGGTCGGCGGCAGCGCGTCCACCGCCAGCAGCAGGGACAGCGGGTCCGCGTCCCGCCCGTCGGCCAGCTCGAACCAGGCGCGCATCTCGCCCTTGCCGGACGGCGCGCCGACGGCCCAGCCGGCCGTCGCGGGGTCCAGCCGCAGCCGCAACCGGTCCACGATCGCGGAGCTGCCCGGGATCGGCGCCGGGCCCGCTTCCGGGCCCAGGCAGTCCTCGTACGCCGGGATGGCCGGGGGCCGCGCCGTGGTGTGGACGGAGTCGGGCAGCGCGTCGAGGTCGCCGTAGGAGGCGAGGACGCGGATGCGTTCGATCTCCGCGCCGTTCTCGTCGTACTGGAAGAGCGAGGCCTGGCCGGTGGAGAGGGTGCGCCCGGTGCGGACGACCTGCGTGCGGATCACGGCGGGGCCGGGCACGGAGGAGGTCAGGTAGTGGGCGGAGACGGTGAACGGGTCCGGGTGCGGCAGGGTCGCCGACAGTGCCCGGCCGACCAGGGCCAGCAGGTATCCGCCGTTGACGGCGGTGATGATGGTCCAACCCGCCGAGAGTTCGGTGTCGTACGTCCCGGGCTCGCCCGCGCGGGGGGCGATGGCGGTGTCGCGGTCGAACTCGCTGTCTCCGATGGCCGCCTGGGCCGCTGTGTCTGCCATGGGGCCGACGGTACACCGGCATGCTACTAAGCGGTAGCTTTGGTCGGCTACGGCGATGTTACGGCTCCTCGGCCACCGCGGAGCGGCGGTTCCAGGCCAGGGGCGCCCGCCAGTGGTAGCGGATCGCGAGCAGCCGGAGCACGAAGGCGGTGACGATGGCGACGCCCGTGGTGAAACCGTTCAGCTTGTCGAAGGCGATGAACAGGGCCACCATCGAGGCCCCGACCACGGCCGGGACCGCGTACATCTCGCGGTCGCGCAGCAGCGAGGGCACCCCGCCCGCCAGGACGTCGCGCATGACGCCGCCGCCGACCGCCGTCGCCACTCCCAGCGCGGCGCACGCGGTGAGCCCCAGTCCGTACTCGTAGGCCTTGGTGGTGCCGGAGACGCAGAAGAGCCCGAGCCCCGCCGCGTCGAAGACGTTGATGGCGCGGTTGATCCGCTGGACCTCGGGGTGCAGGAAGAAGACGATCGCGGCGGCGACCAGCGGGGTCAGGAAGAAGCTGAGCTCGCCGAACGCGGCCGGCGGGACGGCCCCGATCACCAGGTCGCGCAGGAGTCCTCCGCCGAGGGCGGTGACGAGCGCGAGCACGCAGATGCCGAAGACGTCGAAGTTCTTGCGTACGGCGAGCAGCGCGCCGGCGGTGGCGAAGACGAAGATGCCCGCGAGGTCCAGGGCGTGCTGGATCTCGGGCGGGAAGAGATCGTGGGACACGCCCCCATTGTGCGGGGTGCGGGCGGCGCCCCGGACAAGGCCCGGCGGCCGACCAGGCCGGACCGGCACGCACGGCCCGAGGAGGCATCGCATGCCGGGGCCGGCGATGGCAGGGCCGGCAACGGCGGGCCGGAGCCGAAGTCAGGCCCGGCAAGGGCAGGACCGCGGCCGACCGGCGCGCACGGCGCGAGAAGACGTCGGATACCCGGGCCGGCAACGGCCGGCCGGCGCCCGAGGGCCCCGCCCGGCAATGGCAGGGCCGGGGCCCCCGGGCGTGGCCGCCCCGGGACCCCGGCACCGTCCGCCCCCGGCCACTGCTCCCGGGGGAGGGACAGGGGGACGCCTCGCGCTACACGGTGGGCGTCTCCACCGCTTCCGCCGCGCCCGGCAGCGCCTTGTCGCCCGGCGCCTGGTCGGGGGCGTTCTCCGGGTGGTGGCAGGCGACCTGGTGCCCGGTCTTGAGGGCGACCAGCGGCGGCTCCTGCGTGGTGCACAGCTCCGTCGCCTTCCAGCAGCGGGTGTGGAACCGGCAACCGCTCGGCGGCGAGATGGGGGAGGGCACGTCGCCCTTGAGCAGGATGCGGCCGCTCTTGGCGCCGCGCCGCCTCGGGTCCGGCACCGGTACGGCCGACATCAGCGCGTTCGTGTACGGGTGCATCGGCGCCTGGTAGAGCGAGTTGCGGTCCGCCAGCTCCACGATCTTGCCGAGGTACATCACCGCGATCCGGTCGGAGACGTGCCGGATGACGGACAGGTCGTGCGCGATGATCACGTAGGTCAGGCCGAGCTCCTCCTGGAGGTCGTCCAGCAGGTTCACCACCTGGGCCTGGATCGACACGTCCAGCGCCGACACCGGCTCGTCCGCGACGACCAGCTTCGGCTTGAGGGCCAGCGCCCGGGCGATGCCGATGCGCTGGCGCTGGCCGCCGGAGAACTCGTGCGGGTAGCGGTTGTAGTGCTCGGGGTTGAGACCCACCAGCGACAGCAGCCGCTGCACCTCCGCCTTGACCCCGCCCTCGGGGGTGACCTTCTGGAGCTTGAACGGCGCTCCGACGATCGTGCCGACCGTGTGGCGGGGGTTCAGCGAGCCGTACGGGTCCTGGAAGATCATCTGGACGTCGCGGCGCAGCGGCCGCATGCCGACCACACCGAGGTGGGTGATGTCCTTGCCCTCGAACTCGACCTTTCCGCTGCTCGGTTCGAGCAGCCGCGTGATCAGCCGACCCATCGTGGACTTGCCGCAGCCGGACTCGCCGACGATGCCGAGGGTCTCACCGCGGCGGACGTCGAAGTCGATCCCGTCGACGGCCTTGACCGCGCCGGTCTGGCGGCGCAGCAACCCCTTGCTGATGGGGAAGTGCTTGACCAGCCCCGTCACCTTGAGCAGCGGCTCCTCGGTTTCGGGGGCCTGCGGCGCATCCGTACCCGCGCCCGTCTTGTTCATGTCGGTCACAGCTTCGGCGCAATCTCTTCGGTCCAGATCCGGGTCCGCTCCTCCTGCGACATGTGGCAGGCGGACCAGTGCCGGGTGTCGTCCTGGGTCAGCTCGGGGCGCCGGGTGCGGGTGATGCCGCCCTTGGGCACGTCGGCGTAGGGGCACCGGGGGTTGAAGGCGCAACCGCTCGGGACGTTGATGAGGCTGGGCGGCGAGCCCTTGACCGGGATGAGGCGCTCGGTCTGGTCGCGGTCGATGCGCGGCATCGAGCCGAGCAGGCCCCAGGTGTAGGGGTGGCGGGGCTCGTAGAACACCTTCTCGGCGGTGCCGCGCTCGACGCACCGGCCGCCGTACATCACGAGGATGTCGTCGGCCATCTCGGCGACGACGCCGAGGTCGTGCGTGATCATGATGACGGCGGAGCCGAACTCCTTCTGGAGGTCGCGGATCAGGTCCAGGATCTGCGCCTGGACGGTGACGTCCAAGGCGGTCGTGGGCTCGTCCGCGATGAGCAACTCGGGGTTGTTGACCAGTGCCATCGCGATCATCGCGCGCTGACGCATGCCGCCGGAGAACTCGTGGGGGTACGCGTCCACGCGCCGGTGGGGCTCCGGGATGCCGACGCGGTCGAGCATCTCCACGGCCCGGGTGCGGGCCGTCTTCTTGTCGACGTCGTTGTGGGTCCGGTACGCCTCGACGATCTGCTTGCCGACGGAGTAGTACGGGTGCATCGCGGACAGCGGGTCCTGGAAGACCATCGCCATCTTGCGACCGCGCAGTTTGCGCACGTGGTCGGCGTCGGCCCGGACGAGGTCCTCGCCGTCGAGGACGACCTCGCCGGAGATGTGCGGGCGGCTGCGGGCCTGGCCGGTGCGGTGCAGGCCCATGATGGCCAGCGAGGTGACCGACTTGCCGGAGCCGGACTCGCCGACGATGCCGAGCGTCTTGCCGCGTTCGAGGTCGAAGGAGAGCCCGTCGACGGACTTGACCAGCCCGTCGTCGGTCGGGAAGTGGACCTGGAGGTCGCGTACGGACAGGAAGGACGTCGCCGAGGCCCGGGATGCGGGCGTCGCCTGCTCGGGCACGAACACGGGTCCGGCGGAGCTGGAGGGGTTGTCGGTCACGTCAGCCTCACGCGCGGGTCGATGACGGCGTACAGCAGGTCCACGATCAGGTTGGCCAGGACCACGAACAGCGCGGCGAGCATGGTGACGCCCATGATGACGGGGAGGTCACCTTGGCTGATGGCGGCGACGGCCGCCGTTCCCAGGCCCTGGAAGTTGAAGGTCGTCTCCGTGAGCACCGCGCCGCCGAGCAGGCCGCCGAGGTCGAGGCCGAACATGGTGACGATCGGGGTGAGCGTGGAGCGCAGGGCGTGCTTGCGGATGACCACGCCCTCCTTGAGGCCCTTGGCGCGGGCCGTGCGGATGTAGTCCTCGCCGAGGACCTCCAGCATGGTGGCGCGGGTGATGCGGGCGTAGGTGGCGGCGAAGAGGAAGGCCAGGGTGACCCAGGGCAGGATCAGGCTGTTGAGCCAGGCCAATGGATCCTCGGTCAGGGGTTTGTAGTTGGACACGTCCAACCAGCCCAGGCCGTAGACGAAGATCGCGGGCGCCACCATGCCGGTGAAGAAGATCGGCAGGGATACGCCGGCGAGCGCTCCGATCATCACGGTCCGGTCGATGGCGGTCCTGCGTTTGAGCGCGGAGACCACTCCGGTGGCCACACCGGCGATCACCCAGATCACGGCCGCGCCGAGGGCGAGCGAGAGGGTGACCGGCATGCGGTCGAGCATGGTCTCCCAGACGGGGGCCTCGCTCTTGAAGGAGTAGCCGAAGCACGGTGCCGCGCAGTGCGTGACCTCGGTGCCGGCGTCGTAGTCGCGGCCGACGAAGATGCCCTTGAGGAACACCCAGTACTGCTCGGAGATGGGCTTGTCGAAGCCCATCTTCACGCGGATGCCGGCCAGGGCGGTCGGGTTGGTCTCGCGGCCGGCGTACATGAGCGCGGGATCGCTGCCGGTCAGTTTCGGGACCGCGAAGAAGATGCCGAAGGTGACCACGGAGACCACCAGCAGCGTGGCGGCGACGTTGAACAGCCGCCGTATGAGGTAGACGAGCACTGCAGTCGGCCGCCCGGGGCGGGCGGTCGCCGCCCCTCGTGGGGACGACGACCGCCGCCTGCGGCCTTCACCTGCCCTTCGGACTAGCGCATGTGCGGTGAAGGCACTTACTTACGTACTTGCTGACCTTCTGGTGTCCGGCGGCCGCCTCGCGGGGCCGCCGGACGGTCGGACGACTGGGCGCCGACTACTGGCTGCCGTGCCCGCGGGCTACTTGGCGACGCCGAGGACCGCGAGGTCGATCTTGCCCATGGAGTCGTTGAAGTAGACGTTCGTCAGGCGCGGGTTGTGGTAGACGAGCGCCTTGTCGAAGTTGATCGGCAGGTAGAGCGCCTTCTCCATGATCTTCTTGTTGATGTCGGTGTAGAACGGCGCTGCGGCGTCCGGCGTGGCGGCCGCGGCGGCCTTGTCGAACAGCCCGTTGACCTCCGGGTCGTCGAGCATCGTGTAGTTGTTGTTGCCGGTCTGCGCGATGAACGAACCGTCGACCAGCGGCTGGAGGAAGCCCGCGCCGGAGTTGTAGTCGGCGCCCCAGCCCATGACGATGATTCCGTAGTTCTTCTTCTTCACGTTGTCGGGCGAGCCGATGGTGGAGGAGGAGAGCTTGCCGTCGTACTGGTCGATCGTGGCCTTGATGCCGACCTTGGCGAGCGAGGCCTGGAGGGACTCGGCCGACTTGACCTCGGGGGCCTTGTTGTTGCGGACCGCGATGGTGGTCTCGAAGCCGTCCGGCTTGCCGCACGCCTTGAGGGCGGCCTTCGCCTTGTCCTCCTGCGGCTTGCCCGCGGTCAGGTTCCACGGGTCGTAGGACTTGTCGGCGCCGGGGACACCGGGCGGCAGCATGTTCGCGCCGAGGTCACCGCTCGTCGGGCCGCCGCGGGCGTTCTGCAGCGACTTCGGGTCGGCCGCGTAGATGACGGCCTTGCGGCACTCGACGTTGTCGAACGGCGCGACCGTCTGCGGGAAGGCGAAGTAGCGGATGTAGCCCGTGAACGGGTTGTCCGCGTTCTTCTTGAGGTTCGCGTCCTTGAGGATCTTGTTCTTCGCGGCCTGCTGGACACCGGTGCCGTCGACGGCGAGGTCGATGTCGCCGGAGAGCAGGCGCTGGTCCATGTCGTCCGGGTTGGTGGTGACCGTGAAGGTGACCTTGTCCGGCAGACCCTTGCGGATCGTGTCGGTCTTCGGGTCCCAGTTCTCGTTGCGGACGAAGGTCGCGCCCTTGCCGGAGGCGAAACTCTCGACCTTGTACGGGCCCGTGGAGACCGGCTTGTTGGTGTAGGTGGCACCCGTGTCCTTGCCCGCCGGGACGGGCGAGGAGGACGGCATGGCCAGCAGGTACTTGAAGTCGGAGTTCGCGTTCGCCAGGTTGAAGACGACCGTGTGGTCGTCCGGCGTCTGGACGGACTTCAGACCCATCTTGTCCGGGTCGGTGTCCTTGTAGGGACCCTGGTACTTCTGGCCCTGGTCGAGCTGGTCGATCAGGTAGGTCGGGCCGCCGGCCAGCACGTCCTGCGCGAAGACGCGCTCGATGCCGTACTTGAAGTCCTTCGAGGTGATCGGCGTGCCGTCCTCGAACTTCACGCCGTCCTTGATCTTGACGGTGTACGTCTTGCCGTCGTTGCTCAGGACGGGCTCGCCCTCGGCGAGGTCCGGGACCAGCTTGGTGCCCGCGGCGCCCGGCTTGCTGTCGTACGCGTAGAGCTGGCGTATGAACAGGCGCTGCATGTTCCACACGAAGCCGTAGTAGGCACGCGCCGGGTCGAGGAAGTCGACGTCCTGGGGGGACCAGAGCTTGAGCTCACCGCCCTTGGCGTCGGAGGCGTTCACGACGCCGGTGGCGGCACCGCTGTAGCCCTTGTCGCCCTTGTCGCCCTCCGCCTTCTTGGTGTCGTCGCCACCGCACGCGGCGGTCAGCGACAGGGCGGCGATCACGGCGGTGATCGCGAGTGCCTGCTTTCTGCGGATCACGGTTGTCCAACCTCCAGAAGTGGGTGAATCGAAAGAGCGGTTCAGCTGCCCTTGGGGTCGAGTGCGTCGCGCAGCCCGTCCCCGAAGAGGTTGAACGCCAGGACGGTGATGAAGATCGTGATACCGGGAACCACCATGTACATGGGGTCGTCCTGGTAGATGGGGATGGCGTCGGACAGCATCTTTCCCCAGGAGGCGGTGGGCGGCTTGACGCCTGCGCCGAGGAAGCTGAGGGCCGCTTCCGTCAGGATGTTGGTCGGGATGATCAGCGTCGAGTAGACGAGGATCGGCGCGACCAGGTTCGGCAGGAGTTCCTTGATCAGGATGTACCCGCGGCCCGCGCCGAGGCTGCGTGCCGCCTCCACGTACTCCCGCTCCCGCAGCGACATCGTCTGGCCGCGGACGATGCGGCCGATGTACGGCCAGCCGAAGAAGCCGATGACGACGATCAGCACCGCCATGCGGACACTGGAACCCTCCAGCCCCAGAAGGCTGTTGGGGACCACCGAGACGAGCGCGATGGTGAACAGCAACTGCGGGAAGGCCAGCAGCAGGTCCATCAGGCGGCTGATGATGCCGTCGACCCAGCCGCCGAGGAAGCCGGCCAGCGCGCCCAGCAGGCTGCCGATGACGACCGAGACGAAGGCCGCGAGGAAGGCGACGATCAGGGAGATGCGGGCGCCGTAGACGATCCGGCTGAAAACGTCGCGTCCGTTGGTGGGTTCGACGCCCAGCAGGAAGTCTGAGCTCACGCCGCCGAACGAGCCGATCGGCGTGCCGAGGTCGGGATCGATCATGTCCTCGTGGAACTCGTTGGGCGGGTGGCCCAGCAGGCTCACGATCTGCGGCGCGAAGACCGCCACCAGGATCAGGAAGATCACGACCACGCCGCCGGTCAACGCGACCTTGTCGCGCTTGAGCCGCATCCAGGCGATGCGGCCGGGCGAGCGGCCTTCGATGGCCTTGGCAGGGACGTCGGCTACGGACACGGGTGCGGGCGTCTCCGCGCTCGTGTCGTGCAGTGGTGCCGTCATCGTGGTGGGGACCCCTCTCGGCCGACGGATGTGCCGGCCCATGCCCGCCGCTGTGGCGGCGTTGGTGCGGAGTGGCGCTCGGAGTGCGTGGGACACGCTGAACGCGTGTGAAGTGCAGGAAGTGCGGGAAGTTCTGCGGAAACCGCGGTGCGGGACCACGGGTACGGATCACGTCTCGAACCGCGTCCTGGAGGACTGAGCGGCTCTTGGGTGGGGAGTCTTCATCGGGCGCTCGACCAGCCGCCAGACCCGCAGTTGAATGGATGCGCAACCGTGATCTGACGCTCCGATTCCCGTTATCCGGACTGCGCTCACACCTCAGCGGAGCAAGACCGTCCGTTCGGTACGCAACCGGACATCTGCCCCAACTCGCATGAGGGGAGTGCTTTTCAGGCTCACAACGGCGGCGATATCCGGACAAGCCAGAGGCCGCCGGGGACCGTGGGTCCCGGCGGCCTCGCGTTGGCTCGTTACCGCTGTCTCAAAACATGGGCGCGCTTGCGGAGGGAAAGATTCCGGTGCGTGCGACTCGGGTGGGGCGTCCCGTTTCGGCCTAGTACGAGGGAGCCTGGCCCTCGCGGTCGTAGAACGGGCGGGTCTGCGAACGCAGCCACATCGCCACCGGATCGTGCTCGTCCGCGAGCGCGACGGTGCACACCGGGACGCCCTCGGGTACCGCCCCGACCGACTGCCGCATCATCTCCCGTACGGATTCCAGCGCGGGCGCGGAGGCGTCGTACAGGTCCAGCCCCACCGCCAGGTACGCCGACCCCAGCGACGGCTGCACCCAGGCGCGGCGGAGCGAGCGCACGGCGGGCGTGCGGTGCGCGTGCTGGGTCAACAACCCGTAGAACTGGGGCAGCTCCAGCGCCGGCTCGGACAGCCGCAGCGGACCGGCCGGCATCCGGTCGAGGCCGGTGGCGATCCGGCGCAGGTCCGCCCAGGGAAGGCCGAGGCCGCCGCCCTGGGCGTGGGGGTTGAGCCACAGGCCCCAGCGGTCCGGGTACAGGGCCCGGGCGATGTCCCGGCCGGTGACGACCTCGTAGCCGCGGTTCCACCCGCTGGCGGCCAGCTCCTGCGGGGAGGTCACGCAGGGCGCGTAGCCCAGGCCGTCGACCTCCATGCCGCCGTACTGGGCGTCCGGTGACCCCGGCCTGCCCTGCCAGAGCAGCATCCACAGGCGGCCCTCGGCGAGGGCGTGCAGGAGCGACTCGTAGCTCTCATAGCGCCCGGGAGTCACCTGGCGCAGCATGTGCTCGACCTGCCCGGCCGCGGCCGTGCCTGACGCACTCACCCGGTACCCCTCTTCGTCCGCCCGTCATCCACGCGTATCGGCCCCCAGCTTAAGCGGCCCTAGGGGAGGTAGAAGGGGCGTACGCGCTCACGGATGTGGTCGACCACCGGGTCCTGGGCGGCGTCGAGGAGGATCAACTGCACCGGCCAGGGCGGAGGTACGCGGGTCAGGGCGCGGCCGAGGGCCTCCAGCGGGGCGTTCCGCGACTCGGTGTCCCATCCCACCAGTCGGACACCGATGTACAACTGCGGCGCTCCGCCCTCGACGCTGGCGAGGCAGCGGTGGGCGGCGGCGACCACGCCGATGGCGCGGAACTCCTCGGCGGCGGCGGCGAGGAAGTCCACCGGGTCGTCCTGCCAGTCGGGCTCGAAGAGCCGGACACGGCCGCCGGTGGCGGGGCCGTCGAGGGGGGTGCGGCCGGTGCGGCAGAGCTCCGCGACGGCGGGCGGCGGGAGCGGGACGCCGACGGCGCCCTCGGGGTTGAGGGCGATGCCGAGCTGCGGGGGCAGGCCGCGGGCGAACTCGACGGCGGGGGCGACGGCGAAGTCCATGGCGGTGCCGACGCAGACGCGGAACTGGGTCTCGGAGCTGTAGACGGGGACGTAGGCCTCGCCGCCGATGAGCATGGTGGGGAGGTTGAGGGCGGTGTGCTCGGGGCTGCCGCCGGCGGGCAGGGGCACCCAGACCCGGCTGCGGCCGAGCACCTCCAGGATGCGGGCCCCGGCGTCCGCCTGCCCCAGGGCCGCGCCGAGCACGTGTTCCAACTCGTTGTCGGGCCACCCGCCGCCGTGCATGTGCCGCCTCCGCCTGTCGCTCCGCGTTGTCCCGCTGACCCTAATCCGTCCACCCCGCCCCGCGAGCGCCGGGTCACACCGCCGTCCCGCCGGTGCCGGCGGGCCCCCTCCCGGGGCGGGGTCTCGGGATGGAGAGGGGGGTTCCGTTAGTGGAACGTGATACGGGTGACCGCGGCGGCGGAGGGGCGGTCCAGGAGGGTCACCGAGGCGCAGCCCGCCGGGGGGCGGCCCGCTTCCGCGGCGCGGATCAGGCGTGCCGCCGCCGCCCGGTGGCGGGCGAACGCGTACGCCGACACCCGCCGCCCCCGCTCCGCCTGCCCGGCCAGCGCCTCCCCCGCGGTGGCGTCCAGCAGCAGCAGGTGCAGCGCCCGGCCACGCCTGCGCGCCGCCCCCGCCAGGAGCCGGCGCACCCAGGTCTGGCTCCCGCAGTCGTGCACCACGACCGACGCCCCCGAGCGCACCACCCGCCACAGCCCCCAGTAGTGCGCCGCCCGCACCACCGGCCGGTACAGGGCGTAGGGAAGGACCCCCCGCGTCCGCCGCTCCCACCGCTCCCGCGTGTCCTGCGAGTCGATCGCGCCGCCCCCCGCGGCCCGTTTGATCAGCGTGCTCTTGCCGCCGCCGGGCAGGCCGGAGACGACCACGATGTCCCCCGCCGCGAAGCCCAGCCGTCTCGGCCCCGCCGCCCGCGACCCGCGCAGGTCGCGTACCCGCCCCGGCCGCGCCGGCGCCGGCCGCTGCGCCGGGACCCCGTCGAGGGTCCCCGTCAAAGCCGGCACTCCGAACCTCCGCACAGTGATCGCCTCCCCCGGACCGTGAATGTAAAGAGACGGCAATCCGGCCCACCCGGTTCCGGGCCGTCCGGTCCCGCCGCCGCCCAAGCCCCGCCGGCGTCCGCACGGACTTTCGGGGCCGCCCGCCCACGCCCGCCCACCTCGTGCAATGATGTGCGCCATCTGGACACCAACTGCATACCGGCCGCTTGAATCCGCGCGGGAGAGTCCCGGCACGCCGTGAGGCCGTGCCCGGGCGCCGAAGGAGCAAGTTCCTCCCTTGAATCTCTCAGGCCCCGTACCGCGTGGATGAGGCAGATCTGAAAAGCGGGCTGTTCGACAGCTCCACCCAAGGTGCAAGCCGAAGACGCGTTCCGCCCGGTGCGGGAACTCTCGGCGAACCTCTCAGGTTCCGATGACAGATGGGGAGGATCGTCCTCGTCATGTCATGCCCTGGGACCCGGGAGCCACACCCATGAGCACTGCCCCCCGCCTGACCGCGCTCGACGCGCTGCACCGCTCGCTCGGTGCGACCATGACCGACTTCGCGGGCTGGGACATGCCGCTGCGCTACGCCAGTGAGCGCGACGAGCACAACGCCGTGCGCACGAAGGCCGGTCTCTTCGACCTGTCCCACATGGGCGAGATCACCCTGACCGGCCCCGAGGCCGTCAAGGCCCTCGACTACGCGCTGGTCGGCAACATCTCCACCGTCGGCGTCGGCCGCGCCCGCTACACGCACATCTGCCGGGAGGACGGCGGAATCCTCGACGACCTGATCGTCTACCGCCTCGGCGAGACCGAGTTCATGGTCGTCGCGAACGCCTCCAACGCCCAGGTCGTCCTGGACGCCCTGACCGAGCGCGCCGCCGGCTTCGACACCGAGGTCCGCGACGACCGTGACGCCTACGCGCTGATCGCCGTCCAGGGCCCCGAGTCCCCCGGCATCCTGGCCTCCCTCACCGACGCCGACCTGGACGGACTCAAGTACTACGCGGGCCTGCCCGGCACGGTCGCCGGCGTCCCCGCGCTGATCGCGCGTACGGGCTACACCGGCGAGGACGGCTTCGAGTTGTTCGTCGCCCCGGAGCACGCCGTGGAGCTGTGGCAGGCGCTGACGAAGGCGGGCGAGGGCGTCGGGCTGGTCCCGGCCGGCCTGTCCTGCCGTGACACGCTGCGCCTGGAGGCGGGCATGCCGCTGTACGGGCACGAGCTGACCACCTCCCTCACCCCGTTCGACGCGGGTCTGGGCCGCGTGGTGAAGTTCGAGAAGGAGGGCGACTTCGTCGGCCGTTCCGCGCTGGAGGCCGCCGCCGAGCGCGCCACCACGAACCCGCCGCGCAAGCTGGTCGGGCTGATCGCCGAGGGGCGCCGGGTCCCGCGCGCCGGCTTCCCGGTGGTCGCCGACGGCAAGGTCATCGGCGAGGTCACCTCCGGCGCCCCGTCGCCGACGCTGGGCAAGCCGATCGCGATGGCGTACGTGGACGCGGCGCACGCCGCGCCCGGCACCTCCGGCGTCGGCGTGGACATTCGCGGTACGCATGAGCCGTACGAGGTCGTGGCCCTGCCGTTCTACAAGCGGCAGAAGTAGCCCGGCCGCGACCCGTACCGCGTCACCGCCGCACGCCAGGGCCGCGCGGCGGCGTCCCAGTACCCGAGACCACCGTTCGTATCCACTCCCCCGCATCCAGGAGAATCAGGTCATGAGCAACCCCCAGCAGCTGCGTTACAGCAAGGAGCACGAGTGGCTGTCGAACGCCGAGGACGGCGTCTCGACGGTCGGCATCACGGAGTTCGCGGCCAACGCGCTCGGTGACGTCGTCTACGCACAGCTCCCCGAGGTCGGCGACACGGTGACCGCGGGCGAGACCTGTGGCGAGCTGGAGTCGACCAAGTCGGTCAGCGACCTGTACTCCCCCGTCACCGGTGAGGTCGTCGAGGCCAACCAGGACGTCGTGGACGACCCGTCGCTGGTGAACTCGGCCCCGTTCGAGGGTGGCTGGCTCTTCAAGGTACGCGTCACGGAGGAGCCGGCCGACCTGCTCTCCGACGACGAGTACGCCAAGCTCACCGCCGGTAACTGACCCCAGGGGATCCTGATGTCCGTACTGAACACCCCTCTCCACGAACTCGACCCCGACGTCGCCGCCGCCGTCGACGCCGAGCTCGTGCGCCAGCAGTCGACCCTGGAAATGATCGCGTCGGAGAACTTCGCTCCGGTCGCCGTCATGGAGGCCCAGGGCTCGGTCCTGACCAACAAGTACGCCGAGGGCTACCCCGGCCGCCGCTACTACGGCGGCTGCGAGCACGTCGACGTGGTCGAGCAGATCGCCATCGACCGGATCAAGGCGCTCTTCGGCGCCGAGGCCGCGAACGTGCAGCCGCACTCGGGCGCGCAGGCGAACGCCGCCGCCATGTTCGCGCTGCTCAAGCCGGGCGACACGATCATGGGCCTGAACCTGGCCCACGGCGGTCACCTGACCCACGGCATGAAGATCAACTTCTCCGGCAAGCTCTACAACGTGGTCCCGTACCACGTCGACGAGACCGGCCAGGTCGACATGGCCGAGGTCGAGCGCCTCGCCAAGGAGTCCAAGCCGCAGCTGATCGTCGCCGGCTGGTCCGCCTACCCCCGTCAGCTGGACTTCGCCGCCTTCCGCCGCATCGCGGACGAGGTCGGCGCGTACCTGATGGTCGACATGGCGCACTTCGCCGGTCTGGTCGCCGCGGGCCTGCACCCGAACCCGGTCCCGCACGCCCACGTCGTCACCACCACCACGCACAAGACCCTCGGCGGTCCCCGCGGCGGTGTCATCCTGTCGACGCAGGAGCTCGCGAAGAAGATCAACTCCGCGGTCTTCCCCGGTCAGCAGGGTGGCCCGCTGGAGCACGTGATCGCCGCCAAGGCCGTCTCGTTCAAGGTCGCCGCGTCGCCCGAGTTCAAGGAGCGCCAGGAGCGCACCCTGGAGGGTGCGAAGATCCTCGCCGCGCGCCTGGTCCAGGACGACGTCAAGGCCGTGGGCGTGGACGTCCTGACCGGCGGCACCGACGTGCACCTGGTCCTGGTCGACCTGCGCAACTCGGAGCTGGACGGTCAGCAGGCCGAGGACCGACTCCACGAGGTCGGCATCACGGTCAACCGCAACGCCATCCCGAACGACCCGCGGCCCCCGATGGTCACCTCGGGTCTGCGGATCGGTACGCCGGCCCTGGCCACCCGCGGTTTCGACGCCGAGGCCTTCACTGAGGTCGCCGAGATCATCGCGCAGGCGCTCAAGCCGGCGTACGACAGCGACGCCCTCAAGGCGCGCGTCTCCGCGCTCGCGGCGAAGTTCCCGCTGTACCCGACGCTCTGACGCGACCGGGCGGGGCCCGGTGCCTGTTCCCACAGGCCCGGGCCCCTTTTTCACGCCTGGTTTCACGCCTTGTCGACCCCCGGTCGCAGCCCGGGATGTGAGCCGACGCACACCCGTGCTTCCCCTTGTGGCCCTTCCGGACAGGGGGGTCGTTCACCTCGCCGCGTTAAGCTCGACCGTCGGACAAAATCCGACCAAACCTCCCTGATCACCTCCGCTGATCGACCCGCTCTCCTGTGCCCCTCTCCCACCCCACGAGCAGACAAGGGAGTCTCGCCACCGTGGCCATCTCCGTCTTCGACCTCTTCTCCATCGGCATCGGTCCCTCCTCCTCCCACACCGTCGGCCCGATGCGGGCGGCGCGCATGTTCGTGACCCGCCTGAAGAAGGAGGGTGCCCTCGCCCAGACGGCCTCCGTCCGCGCGGAGCTGTTCGGCTCCCTGGGCGCGACCGGCCACGGCCACGGCACCCCCAAGGCGGTCCTGCTGGGCCTGGAGGGTCACTCCCCCCGCACGGTCGACGTCGAGAACGCCGACGCCGAGGTCGAGCGCATCCGCCGGAGCGGCCGGCTGCGCCTGATGGGCGCCGAGATAGGCGAAGCCCATGAGATCGACTTCGACGAGCCGAGCCAGCTCATCCTGCACCGCCGCCGGTCGCTGCCCTACCACGCGAACGGCATGACGCTCTTCGCGTACGACGCCGCCGGCGCGCCGCTGCTGGAGAAGACGTACTACTCGGTCGGCGGCGGCTTCGTCGTCGACGAGGACGCGGTCGGCGAGGACCGGATCAAGCTCGACGACACCGTCTTGAAGTACCCGTTCCGCAGCGGTGACGAGATGCTGCGCCTCACCCGCGAGACGGGCCTGTCGATCTCCGCGCTGATGCTGGAGAACGAGAAGGCCTGGCGTACCGAGGAGGAGATCCGCGAGGGCCTCCTGGAGATCTGGCGCGTCATGCAGGCCTGCGTGGCGCGCGGCATGTCCCGCGAGGGCATCCTCCCGGGCGGTCTGCGGGTCAAGCGCCGCGCCGCGACCACGGCCCGAAAGCTGCGCTCCGAGGGCGACCCGCAGGCGCTGTCGATGGAGTGGATCACCCTCTACGCGATGGCCGTGAACGAGGAGAACGCGGCAGGCGGCCGGGTGGTCACCGCCCCGACGAACGGCGCCGCCGGCATCATCCCGGCCGTGCTGCACTACTACATGAACTTCGTGCCGGGCGCCGACGAGGACGGCGTGGTGCGCTTCCTCCTCGCGGCCAGTGCGATCGGCATGCTCTTCAAGGAGAACGCCTCGATCTCCGGCGCCGAGGTCGGCTGCCAGGGCGAGGTCGGCTCGGCCTGCTCGATGGCGGCCGGCGCGCTCGCGGAGGTCCTGGGCGGCAGCCCGGAGCAGGTCGAGAACGCGGCCGAGATCGGCATGGAACACAACCTCGGTCTCACCTGCGACCCGGTCGGCGGACTGGTCCAGATCCCGTGCATCGAGCGCAACGGCATGGCGGCGGTCAAGGCCGTCACCGCGGCCAGGATGGCGATGCGCGGCGACGGCTCGCACAAGGTCTCCCTGGACAAGGTCATCAAGACCATGAAGGAGACCGGCGCCGACATGAAGGTCAAGTACAAGGAGACCGCCCGCGGCGGCCTCGCGGTCAACGTCATCGAGTGCTGACCCGACGCCGGAGCCGCTGACGGCGGCCGGCGGGTACCGACGGGAGGGCCGGGCGGGTGTGCGCCCGGCCCTTTCGTCGTCCTCGCGCTACTTCCTGCGGATCGAGGTCAGACAGCCCTTGGCGAAGGCGTTCACGGCGTCGTCCAGCGCCTTGAGGCTCTCGGGGGTGGGCGGCTTGTCCGCCTCCCCGGTGACCGTGATGTCCAGCATGAGGTTGCTGTCCCGCACCCGTAGCTGCCTGACCTGGTGCGGATCGTCCGGCTTGGAGTAGAGGAGACGGTACGCCTCCCTGCCCACGCCCTTGACGTCGACCGGGGCGCCGCCCGGCGAGTCCTTGCCCGCGTCGCCCCGCACCTTGGCGAAGACCGCCTTCGCGTCGTCGACGCTCGGGACGTAGGCGAAATCCAGCTCGACCTTGACTCCGCCGTAGGTCGCGGGGCCGCTCCGGACGAGCCTTTGGACGCACTCGGCGCCCGGGTAGCCCCCGGTGGTCCGGCGGGTGCGGTCGGCCACGTCCTCGCGGGTTCCGAGCGGGTCGGCCAGTTCGCCGTACGGCAGCGCGTTGCATATCTCGTCCGTGGCGACCCAGGGGTAGCCGCCCTTGCCCTCCTGGGAGACCTCCTCGTCGCCGCTTCCGCAGGCGGTGGCCGCGAGGACGAGGGCCGCGGTGATCACGGCATGACGGTGAAGGCGGGTGTGAAGGCGGTGACGGCGCATCCGGTGCTCCCCTGTCGCACGGTCCATGTCCAGGCCGCCACCCTGCCAGGAAAGGCACGCCGCCACGGCGTGATCCGTGCAACCGCTGCGGCCCCCCGGGCGTCTTCGGCAGTGTCACCCTTGTCCCCGTCTCCCAGAATCGAGGGGACGTCATGCAGCACGTACGTCGCCGCCAGGTCACCGCACTGCTCGCGGGCGCTCTGCTCACCGCCGGGGTCGCGCTCGCCGCGCCGGCCTCGGCCGCCTCGACCACGCTGGTCACCAATGCCCGCTGGGGCGGCCACTGCACCTACGACCGGCTCGTCGTCGACCTCCAGGGAGCCGCCCCGCCGGTCACCGTCACGCCCGTATCCCAACTCGTCTACGACGGGTCCGGCAAGCCCGTCCCGCTGCCGGGGAAGTACTTCCTGGAGATCAGACTGCACCCCGCCGCCGCGCACGACGACGCCGGTCACAACGTCTACGTGGGGCCGAAGCTCCAGCAGATCGCCCTGAGCAAGCTCAAGGGCATCGCCCTGACCGGCGACTTCGAGGGGTACGTGACCTTCGGCGCGGCCTTCGACACCCCGCCCACCTACAACACGAGCGTGCTGCACTCCCCGGAGCGGTTCGTCCTGGACTTCCCGCACCCGGCCACTTGCTGAGGCCGCCGCGAGCCGCGGCTACCGGTGCTCGGGGTTCGGGAAGTCGAAGCGGCACCCGGCGTCCCACTCCGAGCGCTGGTTGCCGTGCGCGGGAATGCCGCCGGCCCTCTTGAGGAGGGCGGCCAGGTGCATGAGGTTCCAGCTCATGAAGGTCGTGTTCCGGTTGGTGAAGTCGTTCTCGGGACCGCCCGAGCCGGGGTCCAGGTACGAGGGCCCCGGCCCGGCCTCGCCGATCCACCCCGCGTCGGCCTGCGGCGGGATCGCGTAGCCGAGGTGCTGGAGGCTGTAGAGGACGTTCATCGCGCAGTGCTTGACCCCGTCCTCGTTGCCGGTGATGAGCGCCCCGCCGACCCGGCCGTAGTAGGCGTACTGGCCCCGGTCGTTCAGGAGCGAGGAGCAGGCGTACAGCCGCTCGATGACCTGCTTCATGACCGAGCTGTTGTCCCCGAGCCAGATCGGGCCGCACAGCACCAGGATGTCGGCGTCCATGATCCGGCTGTACAGGACGGGCCACTCGTCGCTCTCCCAGCCGTGCTCGGTCATGTCGGGCCAGACACCGGTGGCGATGTCGTGGTCGACGGCGCGGACGAGCGAGGTCCGGGCCCCGGCGGCCTCCATGACCGCGCGGCTGCGTGCGATCAGGCCCTCGGTGTTGCTGGTCTCGGGGGACCGTTTGAGGGTGCAGTTCACGTAGAGGGCGCTCAGGTCCCCGTAGTGGGGAGTCTGCCGGGATGCGGAGTCGTCGGTCATCCCACCACCCTGCGTCGCACCGGACGCGGTCGCCGGCGGGCGCGCGCGGACGGGTCGGGTTGTGACCCGTCCGGACGGCCGACTAGGGTCAAGAGGCCTTGGTGTTCGGGAAACCGGTGGGAAACCGGTGCGGCCCTCGCCACTGTGATCGGGAAGTCCGGCTCCACTCTCCCCCAGACGCTCAGTCCGGGAGGTGCCCCCAGCGGGAAGCCACTGGGCCCGCGCGGGAGACCGCACGGCCCCGGGAAGGCGGAGTCAGGGCGTCAGCACCCGTGAGCCAGGAGACCGGCCGGGGCGCGTTGTCCATCCACGAGGTGCTGGAGAGGTCTCCCCACTCATGCATATCGCCGAGGGCTTCTTGCCCCCGTTGCACGCGGCCGCCTGGGGCGTCGCGGCCGCCCCCTTCGTCGTACACGGTGTCCGCGCCCTGACCCGCGAGGTCAAGGCGAACCCGGAGAGCACACTGCTGCTCGGCGCGTCGGGGGCGTTCACGTTCGTCCTGTCGGCGCTCAAGATCCCGTCGGTGACCGGCAGTTGTTCCCATCCCACCGGGACGGGGCTCGGCGCGATCCTGTTCCGGCCCCCGGTCATGACCGTGCTCGGGACCATCACCCTGCTGTTCCAGGCCCTGTTGCTCGCGCATGGCGGCCTGACCACGCTGGGCGCGAACGCCTTCTCGATGGCGATCGCCGGGCCCTGGGCGGGATACGGCGTCTACCGGCTGCTCAAGCGGTTCGACGTGCCGCTGATGGTGACCGTCTTCTTCGGCGCGTTCTTCGCCGACCTCGTCACCTACTGCGTGACCAGCGTGCAACTGGCGCTGGCCTTCCCGGACCCGGCGAGCGGATTCGCCGGCGCCCTCGCGAAGTTCGGCGGCATCTTCGCGGTCACGCAGATCCCGTTGGCCGTCAGCGAGGGGCTGCTGACCGTGCTCGTCATGCGACTGCTGATGCAGTCCAGCACCTCGGACCTGGTCCGGCTGGGCGTCGCCAAGCTGACGGTCCGCACCCGCGACGAGCGGGAGGCGGCGGCCTGATGGGCGGCACGAGCAAGAACACGAAGATCAACGTCCTGCTGCTGCTCCTGGTGGCCGCGCTCGCCGTCCTGCCCGTCGCGTTGGGCATGGGCGAGGGCAAGGAGGAGCCGTTCAGCGGCGCCGACAGCCAGGCAGAATCGGCGATCACCGAGATCCGGCCGGACTACAAGCCGTGGTTCTCCCCGCTGTACGAACCCCCCTCCGCCGAGGTCGAGTCGGCGCTGTTCGCCCTCCAGGCGGCCCTCGGCGCGGGTGTGCTCGCCTACTACTTCGGACTGCGCAGGGGCCGCCGCCAGGGCTTGGCGCAGAGCCGGGGCGGGCACGGCCCGGGCGGGCACGACGGGGGCGCGGAGGTCCGTCCGGCGCCCTCCGAGGAGTCCTAGCCGGTGCTTCCCATCGACGTGGCGGCGCACGGCAGCCGCTGGCGCCGACGCCATCCGCTGGAGAAGGCGCTGCTCGGGCTCGGGCTCACCCTCACCGCCGTCGCGCTGCCGCCCTGGCCCGGCGGCCCCTTGGTCGCGGCGGCGACCCTGGGCCTGTTGCTCGGTCCGGCCGGGGTCGCCGGACGGCAGCTGTGGCGGGCCTTCCGCGTCCCGCTGAGCTTCTGCCTCACCGGGGCGCTCCCGCTGCTGGTCGCGGTGGGTGGCCCGGCGGGGCCGCTCTCGCCGGCCCCGGACGGCCCCCGGCACGCGGTGGACCTGCTGCTGCGCACCTCGGCGGCCTCGCTCGGAGTGCTGCTGTTCGCCTTCACCACCCCGGTGTCGGACGTGTTGCCCCGGCTCGTCCGGGCCGGGGTGCCGGCCCCCGTCGTGGACGTGGCCTTGGTCATGTACCGGATCGGCTTCCTGCTCCTCGACTCGACCGCCCAGGTGCACCGGGCGCAGGCGGCCCGGCTGGGGCACACGGGCCGGGCGGCGCTGTGGCGTTCCCTGGCCGGGCTCGCCGCTACCTCGTTCGTACGGGCCTTCGACCGCGCGGCGCGGCTCCAGGAGGGGCTGGCCGGGCGGGGCTACGACGGGGCGCTGCGGGTGCTGGTGCCGGGGGCGGCGCTGTCGTGGCGGTTCCTCGCGGCGTCGGCGGCCCTGCTGGGCGCGCTGGTCGCCCTCACCCTGACCCTGAAAGGGATGTACCTGTGAACCCGTTGGTGGAACTGGTGGGCGCGGGCTACGCGTACGAGGACGGGCCGGCGGTGCTGTCCGGCGTGGACTTCGCCATCGCGGAGGGCCGGGCGCTGGTCCTGCTGGGCCGCAACGGCAGCGGCAAGACCACGCTGATGCGGCTGCTGAGCGGGGGCCTTCGGCCGGGCTCCGGCGAACTGCGGCTGGACGGCGCGCCGGTGGCGTACGACCGGGCGGGGCTGACCCGGTTGCGCAAGCAGGTGCAGTTGGTCGTGCAGGACCCGGACGACCAACTGTTCGCCGCCTCGGTCGAGCAGGACGTGTCCTTCGGCCCCATGAACATGGGTCTGGCCCTGACGGAGGTACGGGCGCGGGTGGACTCGGCGCTGGCCGCGCTGGACATCACCGCCCTGCGGGACCGGCCGACGCACCTGCTCTCGTACGGGCAGCGCAAGCGGGCGGCGATCGCGGGCGCGGTCGCGATGGCGCCACGGGTGCTGATCCTGGACGAGCCGACGGCCGGACTCGACCCGGACGGGCAGGAGCGGCTGTTGGACGCGCTGGCGGCCCTGCGCGCGGACGGCACGACGGTGGTGATGGCCACCCACGACGTCGACCTCGCGGTGCGCTGGGCCGACGACGCGGCGGTCCTCACCCCGGCGGGCGTGCGTTTCGGCCCGGCCGCGGCCCTGCTGGCGGACCCGGAGTTGCCGGCGTCGGCGGGGCTGCGCCAGGCGTGGTCCCCGGCCGTGACGGCCTTCCTCAGGGCCAGGGGCCTGCTGGAGGGGGACGCGCCGGGTCCCGGGACGCCGGAGGCACTGACCGCCTGGGCCCAGGCCCGCTGAACGGGACGCGTCCGCCGCCCCGCCGCGAACCTAGGATGTGCGCATGTCGCTCCCGCACGCCATCTTGACCGCCCTGTTGGAGAAGCCCTCGTCGGGGCTGGAGCTGACCCGGCGGTTCGACAAGTCGATCGGGTACTTCTGGTCCGCGACGCACCAGCAGATTTACCGCGAGCTCGGCCGGCTGGAGGAGGCCGGGCTGATCCGGGCGCTGCCCAGCGAGGTGCCCGTACGGGGACAGAAGAAGGAGTACGAGGTGCTGCCCGCCGGCAGCGCGGAGCTGGCCCGGTGGGTCGGCGGGAGCCAGGACCCGAAGGCCATCCGGGACCCGTTGCTGCTGCGGGTGCGGGCGGCCGGTGTCGTCGGCCCGCAGGGGCTGGCCGGGGAGCTGCGGCGCCACCTCGAACTGCATCGGGGGCAGCTGGCCGAGTACGAGGCCATCGAGGCCAGGGACTTCCCGCCGGGGCGGGACTCCGACGAGGATCGGCTGCGCCGGCTCGTGCTGCGCGGCGGCATCGGCCTGGAGACGTTCTGGCTGCGCTGGCTGGAGGAGGCGCTGGCCGAGGTCGACGACATGACGGGGCCGCCCGCGTGACGCGGCCCCGCCCGGCGTCCGCTACTTGTTCAGGGCGTTCCAGAACTCGTCGAAGCTCAGCAGGCCGTCGCCGTTCGTGTCCTTGGCGGCGATGACGGCGTCCGCGACGGCGCCGGTGACGTACGCGTCACCCATGGCCTTCATGGCCGCGCTGTACTCGTCGGCCGTGACGAAGCCGTCGCCGTCCGCGTCGAACTTGCCGAACGTCGCCCGCGCGCTCTCGATGTCCGCCACTGGGTCCACCCCTTCTCGGTGCTTGTTGACGGCTCAGGGTAGCGCCCCGGGCGGGTCGCGCTCACCCCGGGTCCCGTTCGGCCGGCAGAAAGAAATTCAATTCCTCCGCGGCCACCCGGAAGCGATAATTCCAGCCAAGAAATCCGGCCCCCACTTGTCACGCTACGGGATCACGGCATAACGTACCGACATTGCCGCCACACCAGGAGCGCAGGGCTCCCAGGGACAAGCGGCAACAAGGGCGATCAAAGGTGACGATCAAAACTGACGCATCATTCGAAGTTCTGCCCTTCACCCGCACTTGCCGCCATATCTGGGAAGACGGCGACCATGTGCTCATCGGAGTGAGTCCCGGCAACAGCTACTTCAGCTCCGAGCGCATCGGCAGTCTTGCCCGATGGGCGACGACCCGCTTCGCGCAGGTCGACTTCGTCTACGCGGATCTCCACGTGGACCGGATGTTCGCCGCCTTCGGCTACACCCGGGAGCATGCGGAGAAACGCGCGGCCAAGGAAATCAAGGCAGTGCGGAGAAGGATTCTCAAAGGTGTCGAGGAGTCCGGATCGACGCACGCCGAGATACGAGTGAGGGCACTTTCGGAGTTCGAGTCGAATCCCGTGTACCAACTACTGCACCGGCGGGTTCTTCATTTCCTGGAGACCGATGACGAGTTCCGCAAGGGCTGCGAGAGGATGGCTCTCCAGTTTGTCGGTTCGAAGTTGCCGGAAGGTGAATCCATCACCGACAGCCAGTTGCAGGTCTGTTTCGATTACATGGCGGCGGAGCTGCCGTTCTTCGTGGACACCCCGAGCATTCTGGACGTGCCGTCCTCCGTGGCGGCCTATCACGTCAAGATGCCGATGACGGATGTCCTCTTCGCGCGCGGTGGGGGACTGCGCGCGACCCGCAACCAGGCGTACGCCGTCGTACGCCCGGAGGCCGCGGAGGGCGCCCCGCACCCTTCGGCCGACCACCACGCGAGCGGCGAGCACCACGCGCGACCCACGAACCACGCACCGACCGAAGGGACCGTCGATGAGCGTCGAGCAGCTTGAGGGCCCGGAGACCGGGCGGGGTGCCGAGCCCGACGAGGTCCTCCTCGACTTCCCGCTCTCGCGGCGCGGTGACGTGCTCCCCGAGGAGTGCGCCTGGCTGCGGGAGAAGGCGCCGGTCGCCAAGGTCCGCACCCTGACCGGGGACCCGGCGTGGCTGGTGAGCAGTTACGCGCTGGCCAAGCAGGTGCTGGAGGACGAGCGGTTCAGCCTCAAGGACACCGCGAACGCGGGCGTGCCCCGCCAGTACGCGCTGACGATACCGCCCGAGGTCGTCAACAACATGGGCAACATCAACAGCGCCGGGCTGCGCAACGCGGTGATGAAGGCGCTCAACCCGCGCCAGAAGGGCCTCCGGGACCGGCTCCGCGCCATCGCGGGGTCGCTCCTCGACGCGATCGTGGCAGAGGGCGCTCCGGCAGACCTCCGGGCGGGGTTCGCCGACCCCTTCTCGGCGGCGCTGCACTGTCAGGTGCTGGGAGTCCCCTACGAGGACCGACGTCGGTTGATGTCGGGGCTGGACGTCGCGTTCATGACCGCTCGCGAACCGTTCGCCGACTCCGCGCTGAACTGGTACAAGGACGTCGGCTATTTCGTCGAACAGCTGAAGGTCCAGCTCGCGCTGCCGACCGAGGAGCGTACGGGGCTCCTCGGCACGTTCGCCGAGCTGAAGGAGGCCGACCCCGAGTCGGCGCACCTGACCGACGACATGTTCGCGACGGTCGCCGTCTCGCTCTTCGGGGCGGGCGCGGTGTCCACGTCGGCGTTCCTGGTGCTCGCCGTCCTCGCGCTGTTCCAGCGTCCGGAGCTCATCGGGTACCTGCGGGCGCACCCCGAGCGGATGGGCAAGGCGGTGGACGAAATCCTGCGGTGGAACCTGTCCGTCGGAGACGGCCTGCCGCGCATCGCCATGGCCGACGTGCGGGTCGGGGACGTCCTGGTGAAGGAGGGCGAGCTGGTCCTCGTCCTGCTGGAGGGGGCCAACTTCGACCCGGAGGCCTTCGAGAACCCGGACGAGCTGGACCTGGAGCGGGAGAGCGCCAACGCGCACCTCGCCTTCGGGGCCGGGCGGCACTTCTGCCCGGCGTCCGCGCTGGGCCGCGCGCACGCGGAGATCGCGCTGGAGGTGCTGGTGGAACGGCTGCCCGGGCTGCGGCTGGCGGTGCCGGCGGAGAACCTCGTCTGGCGCACGGGATTCATCAAGCGGCTTCCCGAGCGGCTTCCCGTCGCCTGGTGACGCACTCGGCGTGAGGCGAGCGGACGACCGGCGGTGCCCCGGGTGCTGTACGAGCCCCCGGGGCACCGTCACGCCGTGCGGACCTACCGGAAGATGCCGGTGTGGCCAAGCGAGTAGCGGCCGGGCTGCGGGTAGACCGCGAGGCCGTGGGGCCCGGAGCCGACCGGGATCTTGGCCAGCTCCTCGCCCGTCTTCGTGTCGATGGCGTAGACCTCGGAGTTGTAGCGGCCAGAGAGCCACAAGACCTTGCCGTCGGCGGAGACCCCGCCCATGTCGGGGCTGCCGCCGTCCGGCAGCTCCCACTTCTTGGTGAGCTTGTTCGCCTTGAAGTCGAAGACGGAGATGCTGCCCTCGCCCCGGTTGGAGACGTACATCTCCTTGGAGTCGCGGCTCACGTACAGGCCGTGGCAGCCCTTTCCGGTGGGCAGGAGCTTCGGCGTCCCGAATTTGTCGCCGCTGAGCACCCACATGCCGTGCGCCATCATGTCCGCGACGTAGAAGGTCTTCCCGTCCGGGGAGACCTTGACGTCCTGCGGCATGGCGCCCTCGAAGGGCAGCTTCTGCTGCCCGACGATCTCCATCTTCTCGGTGTCGACCTTGAGCAGTTCGCCGGAGAACTCACAGCTCACGATGAAGTAACGGCCGTCGAGGGAGAAGTCGGCGTGGTTGACGCCGTAGCAGGTGACCGGGACGGTCTTCACCCGGTTCATGGTGTGCGGGTCACGGAAGACGAGCTCGCGGTCCATGGAGGCCATCACGATCGCGTACTTGCCGTTGGGCGTGAAGTACAGGTTGTACGGGTCGTGCACCTCGACGGGGTCGCCCGCCTCGCCCGTGGCCGGGTTGATGGGGGTCAGCGTGTGACCGCGGTTGTTGTTGACCCACAGCGTCTTCATGTCCCAGGACGGCACCACGTGCTGGGGCTGGATGCCGACCGGGATGGTGTCGATGACCTTGTACGTCTTGGGATCGATGACGGACACGGTGTTGGAGCCGGTGTTCGGCACGTAGACGCGGGACGGGAAGTTCTTGACGACCGGGGACAACTGGTTCGGCCGGTCGGCCGCGTAGACGTCGTGGGGGTCGAGCACGGGCGGCATGCCGGCCAGTCCGGGCGGCCCCGCGGGTTCGGCCTTGACCTGTCGGGCGGGCCCCTTGGTGCCGAGCGCCTCGGTCGCGCCCTTTCCCCCGGCCCCGCACCCGGCCAGGGCCGCGAGAACCAGTCCGGCAAACAGCACGGTGGCCTTCCGTGGAAGGCGATTCGTCGTCATGGGGTCAGCAGCTCCGTGGTGGTCACCGCGCGCAGTTGGCGACGCGCGAGTTCTTCGAGGAGGGGCGGCATCGCGTCGACCGTGTCCGCGTAGCCGAAGTGCAGGCTCACCACCGATCCGGCGTGGATCGTCCCGGTGACGTTGCGGATGACGGCCGCGGCGCCGGGCGAGGTGAAGTCGAGGGAGTCCACGTCGTACGAGAGGACGTGCGGGTAGCCGGCCCTCTGGGCGAGTTTTCGGACGAGGGGGCTCGCGTACTGGGTCTGCGACGGGCGGAACCAGGTGCCGATCGAGCCGGTGAGGCGCTTGAGGCGCTGGGCGCAGCCGGTGATCTCCGCGTAGGCCTCGTCCTCCGGCATGGAGTTGATCGCGAGGTGGTGTTGGGTGTGGTTGCCGAGTTCGTGGCCGCCGTCCAGGACCCGGCGGGCCATGTCGGGGTGCTCGTCGAGCCAGGTGCCGATCGCCAGTACGGTGACCCGCGCGCCCGCGCGCTCCGCCTCGGCGAGGACCGCGCGTCCCGTCGCCGGGTCGCCGTTGCCGTGGAAGGTGAGGGCGACGCGCGGGCGGTCCCGGGAGCCGTGGCCGATCTCGACGGGTTGACCGGCGAACCGTCGCGGGCCCGGTGCGGCGGCGGCCGCCGGGGCGGGGCGGGCCGGAGTGGGGGCGGTCGTGGCGGGAGCGGGCGCCTTGGGCACCGTCGCGGTTCCACAGGCGGCGGTGAGGACACCGGCGGCGACCGCGGCACCGGCGAGGAGGGCGGATCGGCGGTCCGGGTAGCAGTACACCTGTCCATTTAAGTGCGGGATGCCCGAGTTCATGCTGATTGACCCGGTTCGGCGACCACCCCGAGCGTCACTCGAAGGGGCGCCGGTCCGCAGTGTGATCAAGGATTCACGCAGAGCGGTCGATACTTATTCATTGATTACGAGGCAAGTGGGCCAGCTCACCTAAGATTCAACTGTAAACTCTTAGGTTATACACACTTATGTCCGAGTTTGAGGTTTTGGCATTTGGTCGCTCGTCTGCCATAGTCGGAATCACGGCTTCCCTTTGACCCGAGCGAAGTCCCACGCCGAGGATCACACCCCCTTCGATCCTCGGCGCCCCCATGAAACCCCCGCGGCGCCCCACACACGGCGACAGGGGGTTTCCGGCGTTTCAGCGGTCCGCCACCCGCATCTCGAACCAGGTGATCTTGCCGCGCGGCAGCAGATCGGCGCCCCACCGGTCGGACAGCTTGTCCACCAGGAAGAGCCCCCGACCCGTGGTGTCCATCTCGTGGACCGGCATCAGACAGGGCAGCCCGCGGGAGGGGTCCCGCACCTCGACCCGGATCCAGCCGCGCCGGCGCACCAGCCGCAGGCCGAACGATCTCGCCCCGGTGTGCCGCACGGCGTTGCCCACGAGTTCCGAGACCAGCAGGACGGTGTGCTCGGCGATCTGCGGCGACAGGCCCCACAGCCGGATCACCACGGACTGGGTCAGCCGGCGCGCGGTACCGGCGGACTCGGGCATGGACGGCAGCGTCACCTCCGCCTCGGCGGGGTTGCCGTACAGCTCAAGGGCCCGCAGACCCTGTTCCTCCTCAAGCGCCGCCGCGATCCGCACCGCCGAAGCACCACCGCGCTGCCGCGGCTGTTCCACACCCTCCAGGCCCGCCATGCACCCATCATGGACGGCCGCACCGCCGCTCAGGGCCGTTCCGCGGGAAAACACCCCCCGGGGTCCCGCGATTCCCAGGGGGTGCTTCGGCATATGCGCAAGGCAATCAGGGTGCTGTGCCACCGGTCTGACCTGGCGTGACACGGAGCGCACCGATGATCACGGTGAGTGGATCACCATTCGGGCTTAAGGCTGCCTTAAGGCCTGGCTAATCCACTCCCAAGGAGGAGCGTCGGCGGGGAGCGCCGAAGCCGTCCGAAAGAGACAGGACCTAGAGGAACTTGGCCTTGCCCGGGCCCTCCTCGACGAAGCTGCGCATGCCGCGCTCGCGGTCCTCGGTCGCGAACAGCCCGGCGAACCAGTTGCGTTCGATGGTCAGTCCGGTGTCGATGTCCGCTTCCAGCCCGGCGTCCACGCACTCCTTGGCCGCGCGCAGCGCGAGGGCCGGCCCCTGGGCGAGCTTCGCCGCCCAGGCGTGCGCCTGCTCGTACACCTCGGCGGCCGGTACGACACGGTCCACCAACCCGAGGGCGAGTGCCTCGTCGGCCTTGACCATGCGGCCGGTGAAGATGAGGTCCTTCGCCTTGGAGGGGCCGATCAGCCGGGACAGCCGCTGGGTGCCGCCGGCGCCCGGGATCAGGCCGAGCAGGATCTCGGGCTGGCCGAGCTTGGCGTTGTCCGCGGCGATCCGGTAGTCGGCGCACAGCGCGAGTTCGCAACCGCCGCCCAAGGCGTAGCCGGTGACCGCCGCGACGACCGGCTTGGGAATCCGCGCGACGGCGGTGAAGGCGTCCTGGAGCCCGCGCGAGCGGGCGACCATGGCCGCGTGGTCCATCGTCTGCATCTCCTTGATGTCCGCGCCGGCCGCGAACACCTTCTCGCCGCCGTAGAGGATCACCGCTCGGACGTCGGCGCGGTCGGTGGCCTCCGCCGCGAGCTCGCGCAACCGGTCCTGGGTGGCGATGTCCAGGGCGTTCATGGGCGGCCGGTCCAGGCGGAGGGTGCCGACGCCTTCGGAGACTTCGAGAGAGAGGGTCATACGGGAAGGTTAGCCGCGGTTAACGGCGAGTGGCCCGGTGCTGTGGGTCACAGCACCGGGCCACCGGGTCACGTGCGGGAGGGGACTACTTGATCCACTCCGACCAGTCCATGTTCCAGCCGTTGAGGCCGTTGTCCGGGGCGATCTGCTTGTCCTTGGAGTTCTTCACGACGACCACGTCGCCGATGATGGACTCGTTGAAGAACCAGGCGGCGGGCTGGTCGTCGTCGCCCGCGCCCCGCGCGTCCTTCAGGCCGACGCAGCCGTGGCTGACGTTCTCCGAGCCGAACGTGCTGCCGGAGGCCCAGTAGTTGCCGTGCACGAAGGTGCCGGAGTTCGACAGGCGCATGGCGTGCGGGACGTCGGAGATGTCGTACTCCCCGCCGAAGCCGACGGTCGCGCCGTTCATCCGGGTCACCTTGTACTTCTCGCTGATGACCATCTGACCGTTGTACGTGGTGGTCGACGGGGCGCCCGCGGTGATCGGCAGGTTCCTGAGCACCTGGTTGTCGCGGACGACTTCCATCGTGTGGGCGCTCGCGTCGACGGTGGAGACCTGGGAGCGGCCGATGGTGAAGTGGACGGTACGGGTCTGCTTGCCGTAGACGCCCGGGCGGCCTTCGACGCCGTCCAGCGCGATCTTCACGGTGACCTTGGTGCCCGCCGCCCAGTACTTCTCGGGGCGGAAGTCGAGGCGGTCGTTGCCGAACCAGTGGCCCTCGACGGGTACGTTCGGCTCCGCCGTGACGGTGATGGCCTTCTCGACGGCCTCGGTGTTGGTGATGCCCCGGGTGAAGTTGATCGACACGGGCATGCCCACGCCGACGGTCTCCCCGTCCTCGGGCGTGTAGTGGCCGACGAAGGTGTTCGTCGGCGTGAGGGTCGTGAAGGTGGTGTCCTTGGCGGACTCCCGCCCGGCCTCGTCCTTGGCGACCACGTGCACCTTGTACTCGGTGGCCGCGGCCAGGTTGCGCGACGGCTCCCAGCTGGCCCCGTCGGCGGCGGTCTTGCCCTCCACCGCGTTGCCCTTGGTGTCGGCCACCGTCACCGCGGTGAGCTTGCCGCCGGTGCTGGATATCTTCAGGACGCCGCTCGTGGCGACTTCCTTGGAGCCGTCGTCCGGCTTGACGTTGACCACGGCCTTGGACGCCTCGGTGCCGGTCTTGCCGCCATTCTTGCCGGCGGCGCCGCCGGCGGCGCCGCCCCCGCTGTCTGCACCGCCGCTGCACGCGCTGGTGAACAGCATGGCCGCTCCCAGCAGAAGGGCCGGCAGGCCGGTGCGGACGCGGCCGCGGATCGGCTGCAGGTTCACTCGTGTTCTCCCCATGTCCCCCGCGCGGACAGTCGCGCGCTTGTCGCCAGGAAATCACATGGGGAGATCACGTGAAGGCACGGTCTTGTCACCGTTCCGTCCCAACTGGTGCGCGGGCCGTGTCCCGGGCCCGCGCACCCGGCCCGCGGGTGCCGTCAGCCGATCGCGGAACCGGCGACCCAGTCGGCCCAGGAGAGGTTCCAGCCGCCCAGGCCGTTGTCCGCCGCCACGGTCTTGTCCTGCGAGTTCACCACCTCGACCACGTCCCCGACGAGGGAGCGGTCGAAGAACCAGCCGGCGGGGGTGTCCGAGCCGCCGCCCTTGTCGTCGCGCAGTCCCACGCAGCCGTGACTGGTGTTGAGGGAGCCGAAGGTGTCGGGACTGGCCCAGTAGTTGCCGTGCAGGAAGGTGCCCGAGGTGGTGAGCCGCATGGCGTGCGGGACGTCGGGGATGTCGTACTCGCCGCCGAAGCCGACGGTCTGACCGTTCATGCGGGTGACGTCGAACATCTCCATCACCACCATCTTGCCGTTGTAGGTGGTGTTCTTGGGAGCCCCGGCGGTGATGGGCAGGGTGGACAGCAGTTGGCCCTCGCGGCGGACTTCCATGGTGTGCGCGGCGGCGTCCACGGTGGAGATCTGGGAACGACCGACCTTGAAGGTGACCGTCTTGTCCTGGATGCCGTAGGCGCCGGGCGACCCCTCGACGTCGCGGAGGTTCATCCGGATGGTGACCTCGGTACCGGGCTTCCAGTACTCCTTGGGCCGGAAGTCGAGCCGGTCGGCGCCGAACCAGTGGCCGACGACCTTCACGGCGGGGACGGAGGTGACGGTGATGGCCCGTTCCACGGCGGCGCGCTGCTTGATGGAGCGGTTGAACCGGAAGGAGACGATCATGCCGGTCCCCACGGTCGAGCGGTTCTCGGGCCGGAAGTAGCCGATGAACCGCTCCTCGGGCACGTAGGTGGTGAAGGTGGTGTGCCGGGCCTGACGGCGGTCGTGTCCGTCGACGGCGACCGCGTCGACGGTGTACTTGGCCGCGAGCGCGAGCCGTCCGGCCGCCGGGTCGGGGCTCCAGCTCAGCCCATCGGCGGCGATGGCGCCCGGCACCCGCTCCTCCTGGGCGTCCTCGACCTTGGTGACCACCACCCGCTCCAGCCGGCCCTCGGCGACCTTGACGGTCAACGGGCCGTCGGCGGGCACCCCCTTGGCGTTGTCCTCGGGGGTGATCCGGATGGCCTCGTCCGGCGACCGGGGTTTCCCGGGCAGCTGGATCTCGACCGGTGAGCGGCCGTCGTCGGTGCAGCCGCCCAAGGCGCCCAGCAGGGCCGCCCATACCGCGACGGCCGCCAAGCCCGCCCCTGCCCGCCTCGTCAGATGAGTCACGACCTGTCCAACGACCGGCCCCCTCGGGGGGAAACGTCGGCGCGCCCGACGTTCCGGGCGGGGCGGTGCGGGCAGAACAGTGGGAAGGACCAGACGGGGGCGGGCCCGGGCCGGGACGCCGGGGCCGCACTCCCCTGCCCTCGCAGGTACCGAGAGCCGTGGAGGCGGGCAGTGTCGAGCGCAGCCGAGCAAGAGGCGGTGGAAACCGTCGCCGGAGAGGTACGGGTCAACGGGAGCGCGCCCGCGCCGCCCGTCGACGGGCAGCCGGGCGGTCAGCCGCGGGGGCGACCGAACGGCCAGGTCACCGGCCCGGTCACCGGCCGGCCGACCGGCCGGACCGCACGGGTGCCGGCGCCTCCGGGCCCGCCGGTTTGGCCCGGGTCCTCGCATCCGCTGGGTGCCCGCTACCGGTCGGGACCGGACGGCGTGGCGGGCACCAACTTCGCGCTGTGGGCGCCGGGCGCGGAGGGGGTGGAGCTCTGCCTGTTCGACGGGCAGGGGGCCGAGACGCGCTGTTCGCTGACCGAGCTCACCCACGAGATCTGGCACGGATTCGTCCCCGGCGTGCGGCCCGGGCAGCGGTACGGGTTCCGGGTGCACGGCCGCTGGGACCCCTGGACGGGGGCCCGCCACAATCCCGCGAAGCTGCTCCTGGACCCGTACGCCCGGGCCGTGGACGCACGACCGGGCAACGACTTCGGCGCGCTGCCGCCCGAGGTGTACGGGCACGTGCGGGACTGGCCGCAGCAGTACATCGCCGACACCGTGCGCGACGACCGGGACTCGGCACCGTACGTCCCCAAGGGGGTCGTGGTCCACGATGACGACGACTGGGCGGACGACGTCCGGCCGAAGACCCCGTGGGCCGATTCGGTCATCTACGAACTGCACGTGCGCGGGTTCACGATGCGCCATCCGGGTATTCCCGAGCGGCTGCGCGGCACCTACGCGGGTCTCGCCCATCCGGCGGCGATCGAGCACCTGGCCCGGCTCGGCGTGACGGCGGTGGAACTGCTGCCGGTGCACCAGTTCGCGCACGAGGACCACCTGCTGCGCCGGGGGATGCGCAACTACTGGGGGTACAACTCGATCGGCTACTTCGCCCCGCACGCCGCGTACTCGTCGAGCGGTACGGCCGGTCAGCAGGTCGGCGAGTTCAAGCGGATGGTGCGGGCGCTGCACGCCGCCGGGATCGAGGTCATCCTCGACGTGGTCTACAACCACACGGCGGAGGCGGGCGAGCTGGGCCCGACGCTGTCCCTGCGGGGCATCGACAACCGGGGCTACTACCGGCTGCAGAACGACCAGCGCCGCTACGCGGACTACACGGGCTGCGGGAACACCCTGCACGCGGGGCGGCCGAACGTGCTGCGGCTGATCACCGACTCGCTGCGGTACTGGGTGACGGAGATGGGGGTCGACGGCTTCCGATTCGACCTGGCGGCCGCCCTGGCCCGCTCCATGCACGACGTGGACATGCTGTCGCCGTTCCTCGCGGTGATCGCCCAGGACCCGGTGCTGCGGCGGGTGAAACTGATCGCGGAGCCGTGGGACGTGGGCTCGGGCGGCTACCAGGTGGGCGCCTTCCCGCCCCTGTGGACGGAGTGGAACGACCGCTACCGTGACGCCGTCCGGGACTTCTGGCGGGGCGCGCTGCCCGACGTACGGGACCTGGGGTACCGGCTGTCGGGGTCGAGCGACCTGTACGCGTGGGGCGGGCGGCGCCCGTACGCCTCGGTGAACTTCGTGACCGCGCACGACGGCTTCACGCTGCGGGACCTGGTGTCGTACGAGCGCAAGCACAACGAGGCCAACGGGGAGGACGGCCGGGACGGCACCGACGACAACCGGTCGTGGAACTGCGGGGCGGAGGGCGAGACGGACGACCCGCGCGTCGGGGCGCTGCGCCGGCGGCAGTTGCGCAACCTGCTCACCACGCTGCTGCTGTCGACCGGGGTGCCGATGCTGGTGGCGGGGGACGAGTTCGGGCGGACACAGGGCGGCAACAACAACGCCTACTGCCAGGACAACGAGACGAGCTGGCTGGACTGGTCGCTGCCGCAGGACCCGGCCTGGGCGGAGCTGCTCGCGCTGACCACCCGGCTGACGGCGCTGCGCCGTCGGCACCCCGTGTTGCGCAGGCGGGCGTTCTTCTCCGGGCGCGCCCAGGACGCGGACGGACTGCGCGACCTGGCGTGGTTCACCCCGGCGGGTGCGGAGATGACGGAGCGGGACTGGTACGCGCCCGCCGCGGCGCTGGGCCTGTACCTGTCGGGGCGCGACATCCCCGGCCGGGACGAGCGGGGGCGGCAGGTCACCGACGACAGTTTCCTGGCGTTGCTGCACGCCGGGGACCGGCCGGTGGAGTGGATGCTGCCGGGGGCGCCGTGGGCGGCGTCGTACGAACTCGTGCTCGACACCTCCCGGGAGGAGCAGACCTCGGCGCCCGGCACGCGCCACCGGGGCGGCGAGCCCCTGACGGTCCCGGCGCGGGCGGTGTTGCTGCTGCGGGTGGCGAGCTGAGACGGCTTCCGGACGTATGCGCCCGTCCGGGGCCGGAGGGCGGGCGCGCCCTGCGATGATGTGGCCTTCGTACGTACACACGACGTACACACAGTCGCACCAGAGGGGGGCTTGCGCAGATGGCGAGAGTCGAGACCGCGCTGCGGGAGCTGCGCGGGGCGCAGAAGTCGGCGAAGGGGGTCTCGCTCTACTCCCGGTTCGTCAACCGGCCCGCCGGGCGGTACCTGGCCGCCGGCTCGTACGCGCTCGGTCTCACCCCGAACCAGGTGACGCTGGTCAGCGCCGCGTTCAGCTTCGCCGCCGTGGCGGCGGTGGCGCTGGCGGCGCCCTCGTGGGGGCTGGGGATCGCGGTGTGGGCGGCGCTCGCGGTCGGCTTCGCCTTCGACTCGGCGGACGGACAGTTGGCCCGGCTGCGCGGGGGCGGCAGCGCCTCGGGCGAGTGGCTCGACCACGTCGTGGACTGCGCCAAGCTGACCGCCCTGCACACCTGTGTGCTGATCGCCTTCTACCGCTTCCCCGACATGTACGGGACGGGTTCGGACGGCTGGCTGCTGGCACCGTTGGTCTTCCAGTTCGCCTCGGTCGTCACCTTCTTCGGCGGGTTGCTCACCGAGAAGCTCAAGCCCAAGCCGGCGCCGGGCAGCCCCGCCGCCGCGCCGTCGAACCTGCGCGCGGTGGCGTTGCTGCCCGTGGACTACGGGGTGTTCTGCCTGGTGTTCCTGCTGCTCGGCGGCGGGGAGCTGTTCCGCTGGGCGTACGCGGGATTGGGCGCCGTCGCCGTGCTGTTCCTGCTGGCGTTCCTCGCGAAGTGGTTCCGGGAGCTCAGCGCAGTTCCGCGGTGAGGGCTTCCGGGGCGGCGGGCCGCGCCAACGCGTCCAGCGCGCGGCGCAGCTGGGTGCTGGAGGTGTGGACCGTATAGGGGAAGTAGACGACGTCGACCCCGTGGGCGGCGAAGTCCCGCTCCAGCCGCTCGCCCTTGGGGGTGCCGCGCCAGTCGTCGCCTTTGAAGATGACGTCGAAGCGGACCTGCTTCCAGGTCTCCACCTTGTCCGGGACCGTCTCGACGAAGGCGGCGTCGACGTACTTGACGCTGCGGACGATCTCCAGGCGCTCCACCAGCGGGATCATCGGGCGGCGGCCCTTGGCCAGTTCGGCCATCTCGTCGGAGACCACCCCGGCCACCAGGTAGTCGCACTGGCTGCGGGCGTGCCGAAGGATGTTCAGATGTCCGATGTGGAACAGGTCGTAGGCGCCCGGCGCGTAGCCGACGCGATACGGCCTGCGCGCGGGCGCGCCAAGGTCGGACATGTCCTGCTCCGTCATCTCTAACCCCCCAGAAGCCACACCCCCCGGTGTGGCGGATTAGCAGACAATAGCGTGCACGTTCCGCGCCACGCCGGTGAACGAATAGGGTGACGTGCGCATCATTCAGGGGGGAAGGGGACGTCCAGTGTCCAGATCCGGTCATCGGCGACTGCTGCTGGTTTCCACCAATTACGCTCCCGAGCACGCGGGAATCGGGCCGTACGCCACTCAGATCGCGGAGCACTGGGCGGAACTCGGCCACGAGACGCACGTCCTCGCGGGCATGCCGCACTACCCGGCCTGGTCGCTGGAGCCGGAGTACAAGGGGGCGCTCCGGCGCACGGAACGGCGCGCGGGAGTCACCGTGCACCGGCGTGCGCACACGGTGCCGCCGCGCCAGACCGCCGTGCGACGGGCCCTGTTCGAAGGATCGATCCTGCTGCACGGCGCCGTGGCCCCGCCCCGGATGCCGAGGCCGGACGCGGTCCTCGCCCAGATGCCCAGCCTGGCCGGCGGGGTGCTCGCCGCACGCCTGGCCGCGAAGTGGAAGGTCCCCTACGTCCCGGTCGTCCAGGACCTGATGGGCGCCGCGGCCGCGCAGAGCGGGATCAGCGGCGGCGACAAGGCCGCCGCGCTGGCCGGGCGCGCCGAGGCGTACGCGCTGAAGCGCGCCACCCTGGTCGGTGTCATCCACGAGACCTTCGTGGACCGGGTCGTCGGGATGGGCGTACCCGAGGAGAAGATCCGCCTGGTGCCCAACTGGTCGCACGTGGCCGCGCCGACCAAGCCGCGCGACGAGACCCGCCGCCACCTCGGTTGGGCGCCGGGACAGACCGTGGTCCTGCACTCCGGGAACATGGGCCTCAAGCAGGGCCTCGAAGTCCTGGTCGGCGCCGCCCGGCTCGACCCGGACGTCCGCTTCGTCCTCATGGGGGACGGCAGTCAGCGCGCGGCCCTCGCCGACCTCGCGGCGGACGTACCGAACCTTGACATCATCCCCCCTGCCGCCGACGGGCAGTTCCCCGATATCCTCGCGGCGGCGGACGTGCTCGCGGTCACCCAGCACGCTGCGGTGCTGGACATGAGCGTGCCCTCGAAGCTGACCTCGTACTTCCGGGCCGGCCGGCCCGTCGTCGCGTCCGTCGCGGCGCAGGGCGGGACCGCGCAGGAGGTGGAACGTTCCGGCGCGGGGGTGCTCGTACCTCCGGAGGACCCGGGCGCCCTGCTCAAGGCCGTGCGGGCGCTGGCCGAGGACCCGCGGGCCGCGGACGCCCTGGGCGCCGCCGGGCCCGTCCACGTGGCGGCCCACCTGAGCCGCGAGGCGGGACTGGCCCGCATCGACGCACTGATGGACGAAGCACTTGGGGGTTCCCGGCCGTGATCGAGACGAACCGGCCGGCAGCGGCCCCCGCGGAGGACGAACCGGACCTCCTGCGGGACCAGTTCCGACAGCTCCTGCGCTACCGCCGGCTCCTCGGCGCCGGCGTCGGCATCGGGCTGCTGGGCGGCGTCTACCTCGGCATATCGACCGCGGACACCTATGTCGCGACCGCCGACGTCGTGCTCCGCGCACCCACCGACGACCCCTTCAACCCGAGCCTGGCGCCGGACAAGGCGATCAACATCGGCTCCGAGCGCCAGGTCGCGCTCAGCTCCTCGATAGCCGACGAGGCGGCGAAGAAGCTCGGCGTGCCCGAGTCCGGCGTCGCCGGCCTGCGCGCCGGCCTCCAGGTCACCAACCCGCCGCAGACCATGGTGCTCCGCTTCACGTACACCGCGTCCTCCCCCAGGGAGGCCGCGAAGCGCGCCAACGCGATGACCGCGGCGTACCTGCTCAAGCGGCAGGAGGCCTTGGACGTCACCCGCGACAAAATGGTCAAGGGCTACCAGGACCAGCGCGATCCGGTCGCCAAGCAGTTGGACGAGCTCGTCAGGCAGATCAACGCCATGCCCTCGGGACCCGGGCGCGACGCGGCGTACTCCTCCAAGACCGACCTCCAGAGCAAGGTCAACACCCTCAACAGCAACATCGCCAAGCTCCAGGCGCTGGACATGGCCCCGGGCCGGGTGACCAGCCCCGCGACGCCGCCCGGCGATTCCGACGGGCCGGGCCTGCCGATGTCCCTCGCCCTCGGCGCGGCCGTGGGTCTGGCGCTCGGCCTGCTCGCCGCCTGGGTCCGGCTCGTGTTCGACCCGGCGCCGCGCTCCGACGGCGACGTGGCGCGGGCCCTGCGGGCGCCCGTGCTGGGCTCCCTGCCGCGCGACAAGACCGGTGGCGGGCCGCTGCTCGCCGCCGGTGAGGAAGACCCGCGCCTCGCGGAGGAGTTCCGGTCGGTGGCGTTCCGGCTCGCCTACGACTCCCGCTTCGCCGACCGGCGCCGACTCCTGGTCGTCGCGCCGCGCGGCAGCAGCGAGACCGCCGCCGCCGTCGCCGTGAACCTGGCCGCCTCCTTCGCGGAGACCGGCAAGGACGTCCTGCTCATCGAGGCCGACCTGCGCACCCCGGTGCTGGCCAGCCAACTGCCGACCGACGCCGGCGGCCGCCCGCGCTGGAGCCAGATGCCGGGCGGCCCGGGCGCGGGCGGACCGCCCGGGCAGCAGGGTGACTCCGACTGGCCCGACGGACGTCAGCTCGTCGTGGACGCCGGGGAGTCGGGTGCCTTCGACCTGATCCCCGGTGAGCGGGTCCGCAACGTCGCCCGCGCCCTGACCTCGCCGCGCGCCACCCGGCTGATCTCCGAGGCCGACTCCCCCAACTCCACCGTCGTGGTGCTCGCGCCGCCCGTGCTCTCGTACGCCGACGCGCTCGCGCTCGTCGACCGCGTCGACGGCGTCCTGGTGGTCTGCGACCCGCGCGCGGTGCACCGCAGCGACCTGTCCCGCATCCGCGAGCTCATCAGCGGCGCCGGTGGGACCGTGCTCGGCGCGGTGCTGCACACTCCGCTGCCCGGCGAGAAGCGCGGCGGCCGGGGCAAGGGGAAGGGCGGGTCCGCCCCGGCGGCTCCGACGGCCCCGGCCCCCGCGCCGGCCGGCAAGTCGGCGCCACAGCCGATCCCGTACGAGGTCGCCGAGGCCGAGCAGCACATCCCCGGTGACGGCACCGACACCGTCGCGCTGCGTACGGTCCGCACGGGCCGGCGGTGAGGCGCGGGGGTCTCGCCGCGATCGCCTCGGTCCTGGACCAGGCCGCTTCCAGCGCCACCAACATCGGGGTGCTGGTGCTGGCCGCCCGGCTGTCGTCGGCGTCCGGCTTCGCCGACTTCTCGATGGTGTACGTGACCTTCACGGTGCTCCTCGGGCTGAACATGGCGTACGTCGGCCAGACGGTGGTGCTGGAGAAGGACGGGGAACGCCTCGGCTCGGTGTGCCGTTCGGGCCTGACCTTCACCGCGGTCGCCTCGGCCGTGGCCGGGCTCGTCCCGGCGCTGGTGGGGCTGGTACTGCCCGGGGCCGCGGGGTGGGCGTTCCTCGCGCTGGGGCTCGTACTGCCGCTGGTGCTCGTGCAGGACGGACTGCGGTACTGCTTCTCGGCGCTGCGGGTGCCGGAGCGGGCACTGGCCGCCGACGTGGTGCGGCTGGTGGGTGTGGTCGGCGCGCTCCTCGCGCAGCCCGAGGGGGCGTCGGCGGGGCGGCTGGTGCTGGTCTGGGGGGTCTCGGCGCTGCCGGCCCTCGGGCTGGGACTGTGGCTGCTGCGGCCGTACGTGCGCGGGGCGCGGGTGGACCTGCGGCCCTACGTGCGGCGGGGGCACCTGGGGCAGCGGTTCGTGGTCGAGTTCGCGGTGGGCAACGGCTCCAGCCAGCTCGCGGTGCTCGGACTCGGGTTGTTCGCGACGCCGCTGGCGGTCGGTGCGCTGCGGGGCGCGACCACGCTGTTCGGTCCGCTGAACGTGCTGTTCAACTCGGCGAACGCGTTCGGGCCGCCGGTGGTGGGACGGGCGTCGGGCAAGCGGGGCGTGGTCCGGCTGACGCTGCTGATGGGCGGGGTGCTGGCGGCGCTCGGGGCGGGGTGGGGCGCGGTGCTGTACGCGCTGCCGGAGACGGTGGGGCGCCGGCTGCTCGGCGACACGTGGGGGGCGGCGGCGGCGCTGCTTCCGGCGACGGGGGCGCAGTACGCCGTGATGGGGTTGGGCACGTGCGCGCTGCTGACGTTGCGGGTGTTGAACCCGAAGGCGACGCTGTCGTTGCAGGTGGTGTTCTCGCTGCTGTCGGTGGCCCTGTTGTTGGGGGGCTACGCGGTGTGGGGGGTGGCGGGCGCCGCGTGGGGCCTGGCTGCCGGTTCCGCGGCGAAGGCGGCGGCGGCCTGGGCCCGTGTCTCACGCCTCCCGGACCCGTCCGCGCGGGTCCCGGAACCGGCCTGACCACCCAACGGGCGCGGGGCGCCGATCCGGCCCCGCCGGCGTCGAGGCGCGGGCACCGGGGTGGGGCCCCGTGGGTCGTCAGCGGAGGCGGGCCGTCTTGTCCTCGCGGAACGTGGCGACCAGCGCCAGGCAGAGGCCCGCGATCGCGATACGCCCCGACGCCTGGAGCAGCGGCCCCCGCAGCAGGATGAAGGAGTACCCCGCGACCAGCGGGACCACCACCGAGATCAGGCTTCCCGGCGGCGACCTTCTGGTGGCCCGCTTCGCGTACCGGCGGTCCACCCGGGCGGCCGCGTAGCCCATCCCCAGCAGTCCCGCGCCCATCCCCAGCGGGCCGAAGTCCACCCACAGCTCCGCCCAGATCGGCGACGACAGGTTGGTGTTGACCGTCCCCATCCACTCGCCGATCATCACGCCGGTGTCCTTCGGCTTCCCCGGCCACACCGAACGCGGCACCGCGAAGAACACCGACCCCGCGAGCTGACGCCCGTACAGGTGCCCCGGGCCCGAGTTCGAGTAGGTGATGGTGTTCGCGAACATGCCGATCTGGTCGTAGTCCTTGAGGGCCATCGGCTCCAGGAAGGACGTCGTCTCGACCGGCTTGTAGTTCTTCTCGTCGTAGCGGAAGCGGTCAGCGAACGGGAAGACGAGGAGCGCGATCACCACGGCCATCGACAGTGCCACCCGGTACATCGCCGCGCTGACCGGGAAGACGGTGAACAGCAGCGCGAACATGACCGTCAGGAACCAGTACCGGGGGTTGGAGATCGGGTTGTTGACCACCAGGTTCAACAGCGCGAGCGCGCCCCACGTCACGATGACGGAGACCTTGCGGCGGGCGTACTTCGAGGTGATCAGCCAGCGCGTGTAGAGCAGCAGCGCCAACAGCGCCGGCACCGTGCCGAAGCCGCGCAACAGGGCTTGGCCCGCCTGGCCGTCGCCGTTGGAGACACCCGCCTCCTCGATGCCCGCGATGATCTCCTGGCGGCTGGAGAAGAAGACCGCCGGGCCGCCCAGCTTCACGATGAACGCCGCGCTGCACAGGAAGGCGAGCGCGGTCAGCAGGTGCAGGCGCCGCCGGTGCGCCATGACCGGCCGTTTCTCCTGCCGCGAGCCGCCCGCGCGACCCGACGGCCGGTGCCTTGCCAGCAGCACGCCGACGTCGAAGGCGGTACAGCCCAGCAAGACGAGGGCGATGGCGGTCGTGAGGTCGTAGCGGGGGCCGACCACGGGGGTCGGGACCCGCCCGAGGACGGCTTGGGCGAGCGGGGCCACACCCATCGCCATGTAGACGAAGAGCCAGAACGAGCCCTGGAGCAGTTTGCGCCGACTCGTGAGGACCATCGCGGACAGGCGGGCGCCCGCGTACATGGTGAGCAGCAGTTGCAGCCAGAAGGCGGCGTCGTGTTGGCCGTCGCCGGCCTGGACGGCGACGAAGAGCGGGAGGAAGACGGTGAAGCCGAGGATCAGCGGGACGGACAGCGCGCGGGAGAGCAGCGTGCGGGGGGTGGTGACGCGGCCCCACTGGGCCTCGTCGCGCGGCGGCGGCGCCGACACGCCGACGGGGGGCCTGCGTATGTCCGTTGCCACTGCCGCCGCCCCCACCCCATGTGCCTGGTCCGCGCGCAGTCTAGTCTGAGCGGACCGCGCCCGGGGAGGCGCGGCGGGGTGGTTGTCGGGGGCGGACGATGGGGACGACTGTTGCGTGATCTTCCTTCCTTCACGCTGGCCGGGTACGACAAGGGGCGCGGGCGGCTGACACAGGCGCTCTGGTTCGCCGTGATGAACACGCTCTTCATGGCGTGGTTCTGTCCGGCCCGGCTCCGGGTGGCCCTGCTGCGCGCGTTCGGCGCGCGGATCGGCGAGGGCGTGCTCATCCGGCACAAGGTACGGGTGCTGTGGCCGTGGAAGCTCACGGTCGGGGACCACGCCTGGATCGGCGAGGGCGCCTGGCTGCTGAACCTGGAGCCGGTGACCATCGGTGCGCACGCGTGCGTCTCGCAGGAGGCGATGCTCTGCACCGGATCGCACGACCACCGGGCGGCGGACTTCCGCTACCGCAACGCGCCCATCGTCGTGGAGGACGGTGCCTGGGTGGCGGTACGGGCCACCGTGTTGGCGGGCGTGACGATCGGGCGGTGCGCCGTGGCGGGCGCGGGCGCCGTGGTCCACAAGGACCTGCCCGCGCTGACCTTGCAGACCCAGGACGGGCGGCGCCGCCCGGTGGAGGAGCCCAAGTGAGTGCCGCTTTGAGAGTCCTGCACGCCGTGACGCTGCACTCCCCCTCGCACGCCTTCGGGGGACCGGTGCGGGTCGCGCTGAACCTGTCCAAGGGGCTGCGGGCGCGGGGTCACGAGGCGCGGTTGCTGGCCCTCGGAGAGGGGTTCCCCGACCCGTGGCCGACTTCCGTGGAGGGGGTGCCCGCGAAGCTGTTCCCGGCCCGGAGGCTGCTCCCGCTGGGCTTCAGCGGTATGACCTCCCCGGCGCTGCTCGCCTCGGCGGGACGGCTGGTGCGGGACGCGGACGTGGTCCACGTCCACCTGGCGCGGGACTTGGTGACGCTGCCGGTGGCGCTGGCCGCGCTGCGCGCCCGCAAGCCGCTGGTGCTCCAGACCCACGGGATGGTGGACCCCAGCGGGAAGCTGCTGGCCAAGGTGCTGGACGCGGTGGCGGTACGCCGGCTGCTGCGCGGCGCGGACGCGGTGCTGTACCTGACCCCCCACGAGCGGGAGGGCCTGGACGCGGTGGTGGGGCCGCCCGCGCTGGACACGGCGGTACGGCTGGTCAACGGCACCCCGGCGCAGGAGGAGCGCCCGGCGCCGACCGGGGCGCCGCGCATCCTCTACTCCGCGCGACTGCAGGCCCGTAAACGGCCGGTGGACTTCGTGGATGCGGCGCCGGCGGTGCTGGCGGCGCATCCGGACGCGCGGTTCGTGGTGGCGGGGCCGGACGAGGGCGAACTGGCGGCGGTCCGGGCGCGGATCGCGGAGCTGGGGCTGGACGCCCGCTTCACGGTGCCCGGGGCCCTGTCGAGCGCGGAGGTCCTGGCGGAGTTGCGCCGCGCCCATGTGTACGTGCTGCCGTCGGTGGACGAGCCGTTCCCGATGTCGGTGTTGGAGGCGCTTGCGGTGGGCGTGCCCGCGGTGGTGACCCACTCCAACGGTCTGGCCCGGGACATCGCAGCGGCGGGGGCCGGACGCGCGGTGGAACCGGGTCCGGCGGGGGTCGCGGAGGCGGTCCTCGCCCTCCTGGACCCGGACGCCAACCGCTCGGCGTCGTTGGCCGCCCGGAAGCTGGCGGCGCGGTCGTTCTCGATGGACGCCGTGCTGGACACCCTCCTGCCGGTGTACGCGTCGGCCCGCGGCGCGGGGGCGTAACCGCTCCCCCGGCCGGCGGGTCGGGGCGTGCGGCGGGTCAGATGATGTCCCGGCCGCGTTCCTCGACCACCGGGAGCACCCCGGCGGCCCGGCGACGGCGCAGGACGCTGGAGTACACGGCCAGGCCGATCGCGCCCGCCGCCATCATGATCAGGCCGACGAGAGGGAGGTTGACGCCCTCCATCCGCCAGTCGCTGGCGAAGGTGATGATGGCCCCCACCACGATCAGGGCAATGCAGCCGCCGATGCCTCGCATGTCAACTCGCCTCCACATTAGTGGTCTTGTGACGGCGCGAGTACCCCGGGCCGGGACATGGAAACGCCCCCGCCGGCAGTGGCGCCGCCGGCGGGGGCGTTCCCCGGGTCATCCGGGTCGGGCGCCGTCCTACGCGGGGACCCAGGCGTAGCAGGCCGTCGAGGTGAACTCGGCGGTGCCCGCCGGGATCGTCGCGGTGATCTTCTCGCCGGCCTTCGGCGGGGTCGCGGGTCCCGAGGCGAGGACGGAGCCGTCCTTGCCCTTGGCCTCCCAGGCACAGGTGGTGCTCTGGGTCAGCGCCCGGTAGGTGCCGGGGGCGGGCGACTGCCGGCGGCCGTCACCGAAGCCCTTCTCGGCGGCGTCCAGGATCGGCTTCTGCTCCGGGCACAGGAAGGGGATGGCGTCCTTCGCCCCGGGGATCTCCCCGGCGACGATGGCGCCGACGGCCGCGTCCTTGTCGTGCTTCGCCGTGCGCTCCACCCGCTGGCAGGACTCCTGCCCCGTCTGGAGGACGGCCGCGGGGTCCATCTTCTCCGGGACGCGACCGCTCAGGTACTTCTTCTCCGTCTCGGTGAAAGTGCCGGTCTTGGGGACGAGCTTCGCGTCGGGCAGGACCGGGCCGGACGGCTTCCCCCCGGAGGGGGACGGCGCGGCCGGACTGTCGGCCGGGTCCGGCACCGAGGAGGAGGCCGGCGGCTTCGGCTTGCCGGTCGCGGCGTCGGCCTTGCCGTCGCCGCCCGAACCGCAGGCGGTCAGGGTCAGGGTGGCGGCCAGCAGAACAGCAGCCGCTGCGGAGCGTCGGTACATCAGGGGGCTCCCGTACTTGCCGGTGGTGGACAAAGGAGTACGGGGCCTGCCGCCCGGGCAGGCCCCGTACTCCGTCAGGCGGGTGGTGCCTCGGCCGTTACTTGGGGCCGAAGGTGAGGATCAGCTGCGGCGCGGCGTCCGCGGCCGTCGCCTCCGAGGACCAGAGCCACAGCGGGTCGGTGCCCGTGCTCGTCAGGGCCACGCTGTAGCCGTTGGTGCCCAGCACCGACGAGACCGCGGTGGTGTCGAGTTCGACGTTCTGGACGGCCGAACCGTCCGGCACGCCCGCGATGGAGCCGAGCGGGTTGGTGCCGAGGGTCGGCTTGGTGTTGAACGTCGTGCCCGCCGCGCTCCAGGTGCCGGTGACCGGCACCACGGAGACGGTGTCGGCCGTGCCGGCACCGGTCTGCGTCGTGGTCTTGACCTGGAGCGACGCCGCCTTGAGGACCGTCCCGGTCGGGGCGGCCGGGAGGTTGAAGCGCAGGTACGTCTCGTACGCCGAGGTGCCGCGCACCGCGAGCGAGGTGGACGTGCCGTAGGCCTGGCCGGGGGCGCCCTGGTTGATGTAGGTGTCCTCGGTCGCGACGACCTTGGAGACCGTGTCGGTGGGGGCGTTGGCCAGGTCGTAGTGGTTCTTGACCTGGGCCTGGGTCAGCGCCGTCGGGTAGACGGCCGTCTCGTCGATCTGTCCGGCGAAGAAGTTGCTCGTCGGACGGTTCGGCCAACTGCTGAGGTTGTCGCCGCCCACGTGCCAGAAACCGGCGTACTGCTGGAAGCCGGTGACGTTGAGCGTGCCCTTGTTCTGGCCGTCGACGTACAGCGCCATGCCCGAGGGGCCCTGGGTGCCGACGACGTGGTGCCACTTGTTGTCGTTGTACGTCTCGAACAGGCCGGTGGAGATGGTCCGGGTCGAGCCGTTGTACACGCCGAAGACCAGGCGCCCCGCGTTGGTCATGTACAGCTGCTTGTCGTACGAGCCGCTGTTGCGGTCGGTGTTGTTGCCGAAGCCGATCAGCTTGCCGCCGCGCGTGGTGTTCGTCTTGAACCAGGTCTCGATGGTGTAGCTGCTGCCGACCGTCTGGCGGTGGTCGCTGTAGACCTGCTGGCTGGTGCCGTTGAAGCCCATGGCGGTACTGGCACCGGACACGGCGCCGGGGGTCTGGCGCAGCGCCGGGGCGTTCAGCTGGATGCCGCTCGTGTCGCCGCCCGTGGAGGAGTCGGCGACGTAGGGGCTGACGGTGTCGTCGTAGCGCCAGTACAGGTTGGCGCCGTCGGCGCGGACCTGGTTGGGGTACGACTGGGCCGAGGCGGGGACCGTCACCGAGGCGGCGGCCGACAGCGCGCTGGTGTTGCCGGCGGCGTCGGTCGCGGTCACGCGGTAGGTGTAGGACTGGCCGGCCTTGACGGTGGTGTCGGTCCAGGAGGCCTGCCGGCGCTCGAACTCCAGGGAGTCGGCGGTCATGGTGTGGGCCGGGGTGGACGAGCCGTTCCGGTAGATCCGGTACGTCAGCTTGCTGTCGTCCTCGTCGTAGCTGGTGCGCCAGCGGACCTGGACCTCACCGGGCTTGACGCTCGCGGCGCTCGCGACCGGGGTGGTCGGCGCGCCGACGTCACCGCTGGAGGCGAAGCGGGTCAGACCCTGCTGGGCCACGCCGTTGACGGTGGTGAACTCGCCGCCGACCCACATGTACTTGGTGTCGCCCTTGTCCGCGACCGCCATGACGCGCGGGCCGATGCCCTCGCCGAGGCCGTCGTTGGTGTCGGGGAACCAACCGAGCTTGCGGGGGCTGGCCACGAAACCGTCCACCGGCGCGGGGGGCGTGCCCTGGTAGTCGGTGGGCTCGGCCAGCAGGTGGTGCCGGCGACCGTCGGGGTACTCGCCGTTCAGGGAGCAGTCGTGCGCGTGCGAGGAGCTGTAGAGGACCCCGTCGTACGGCAGGACGAACTGGGTCGCGCCGAGGCAGCGGTCGCGCCACTTCTCGCTGAAGTCGTTGAGGTTGAGGCCGATGCGACCGTCGAAGACACCGCCGCCGGAGCCCTCGTTTCCGGTGTAGAAGCCGGTCGCGTCGGTGGCGATCGACTTGACGACCGAGTTGGAGGGGATGGTGCTGTAGGTCTTGGCGACGGCGCCGGTGGCGGAGTTCACGACCGCGAGCGCGTGCGTGTTCTGGCCGTTGACGGTGAAGAAGTCACCGCCCAGGAGGACGTTCTTCCCGTCGGGGGTGACCGCGACCGCCCGGCCGGGCTCGTCGGCGTTGGCGACGAAGGGCTTGAGCGCACCGGTGCCGGCGTCGACCGCGGCGAACCGCTCGCGGGTCTGGCCCTCGACGGTGGTGAAGTCGCCGGCCGCGTACAGCGTGTCGTCGGTGACGGCGAACGCGCGCACGGTGGCGGGGAAGCTGGGGTGGAACGAGGCCTTGGGGGTGCAGGTGTCGATGTCGATCGCCGCGACGCTGGAGACCGGCGTGCCGTTGACGGCGCCGAAGTAACCGCCTGCGTACAGGGTCTTCTTGTCCTTCGAGACGGCCAGGGCGCGCACGGTCGCGCTGCCGTCGCCGACGGTGAAGGCGAGCTTGCAGGAGGTCGGGGCGCCCGTCGCGGCGTCGAGCGCCACGAAGTTCACCGCTTCCTGCTCGGTGCCGCTGCCACTGCCGTCGGGCGGGCGGACCGCCGAGAAGGTGCCGCCGGCGAAGACCGTGCCGTTGGCCTGGGCCATCGCCCAGACGATGCCGTTGGGCTGCCAGGTGGGCAGTTCGTCGGCGGTGAATGCCACGGGCGGCGTGATGGCGGACGCCTCGGGCATCAACACCAGGCCTATACCGGTGCCGGCACCGGCCAGTGACAGGACGAGGGCAGCAGTCAGCCCTCTGGATCTACGCATGAGCCCCCCAGGGCAATCGCCCGGTTTTGATGGCTGGAACTATCCGATCAGCCATATGTACTGGCGCAGACTAGGGCTCACGCGAGGGCCCGGTCACCTCACTTGACCCATTGCATACCAACTTGGAATCAACAGGTTCTGCATAGAGGACGCACGACGGACATACGGCAGGTTTGTCCCGGTCACGCGGCAGGGACCTGCTCGGCGTGACCGGGACACGGCAAAGCAATAGGCGAAATATAAGGCCTCTAGCGGTCGATGCGGACCGTCACGCCCGCCAGTTGGTCCTCGACCTGGCGGATGTCCGCGTCGACCATGATCCGGGCGAGTTCGGCCACGAGGACCGTCGGCTTCCAGCCGAGGATCTCCTGCGCCTTGGAGGCGTCGCCGATGAGCGCGTCGACCTCGCTGGGGCGCTCGTACTTGGGGTCGTAGCGCACGTGCTCGTTCCAGTCGAGGCCGGCGTGGTCGAACGAGGCCTCCACGAACTCGCGGACGGTCGCGGCGACGCCGGTGGCGACCACGTAGTCGGTGGGCTCGTCCTGCTGGAGCATCCGCCACATCGCGTCGACGTACTCGGGCGCGTAGCCCCAGTCGCGGACCGCGTCGAGGTTGCCGAGGTAGAGGTGGTCCTGGAGACCGGCCTTGATCCGGGCGACCGCGCGGGTGATCTTCCGGGTCACGAAGGTCTCGCCGCGGCGCGGGGACTCGTGGTTGAAGAGGATGCCGTTCACCGCGTACATGTCGTACGCCTCGCGGTAGTTCACCGTGGTCCAGTACGCGAAGACCTTCGCGGCCCCGTACGGGCTGCGCGGGTGGAACGGGGTCGTCTCGTTCTGCGGCGGCGGGGTGGCGCCGAACATCTCGGAGGACGAGGCCTGGTAGATGCGGGTGTCCACGCCGCTGGCCCGGATGGCCTCCAGCAGGCGCAGCGCCCCGAGGCCGGTGACGTCCCCCGTGTAGAGGGGCGCGTCGAAGGAGACGCGGACGTGGGACTGGGCGCCGAGGTTGTAGACCTCGTCGGGGCGTATGTCGCGGAGCAGGTTCACCAGGGCGACGCCGTCGGACAGGTCCGCGTGGTGGAGCACCAGGGAGCGGTTCTCGGTCTGCGGGTCCTGGTAGATGTGGTCGATCCGCTCCGTGTTGAAGCTGGAGGACCGCCGCACGAGCCCGTGCACCGTGTATCCCTTGGAGAGCAGGAGCTCGGCGAGGTACGAGCCGTCCTGCCCGGTGACGCCGGTGATCAGTGCGGTCTTGCCCATGTGGGGTCCCCCTGGTTGTCGTGTGCTGTGTCGTCGTGAACGGGGCTCGCCCCGCGCGTCCCCCGGGCCCCGGCCCGCGGGTGTGGTCCGGGCGCCGTGTGCCGCCCGACCGGGGCGTACCCCGGGGTTCCTTCGCCGGGCGGGTCCCCGGCCGGTCCTCCGCGTGGCCGACGCCCGGGCCGTGGACGGCCGGGCGGACCGCGCCGGGCGGCCCGGGCGGCCGGCCGCGGGGCCGGGGCCGTGGGCCGGATGGGTACCGTACACGGCTGGTCCGGAACCCCTCGCGCCGCATCGGGCCCGGGTCGCCGGGCCGTCGGGCGCTCCGAGGGGCCTGGACGGGCGCGTTCCGGCCGGGCGGCCACCTCCGCGGAAAACCGCGACGGCGGACTGGCATCATCGGCGGTATGACAAGTTCGCTGCCGCTCCTGCCCCCGCACGCCCGCGTCTTCGTCGCCGGACACCGCGGCCTCGTGGGGTCCGCGGTCGCCCGACGGCTGACCGCCGACGGCCACGAGGTGCTCACCCGCAGCCGCGCCGAGCTCGACCTGCGCGACGGCGCCGCCACCGAGGCGTACCTGCGGGACGCCCGCCCGGACGCCGTGGTGCTGGCCGCCGCCAAGGTCGGCGGGATCATGGCCAACAGCACCTACCCGGTGCAGTTCCTGGAGGACAACCTCCGGATCCAGCTCAGCGTCATCTCCGGGGCCCACGCCGCCGGGGTGGGTCGGCTGCTGTTCCTCGGCTCGTCCTGCATCTACCCGAAGCTGGCGCCACAGCCGATCAGCGAGGACGCCCTGCTGACCGGCCCGCTGGAGCCGACCAACGAGGCCTACGCCCTCGCCAAGATCGCCGGCATCGTGCAGGTGCAGTCGTACCGCAAGCAGTACGGCGCCTCGTACATCTCGGCCATGCCCACGAACCTCTACGGCCCCGGGGACAACTTCGACCTGGAGTCCTCGCACGTCCTGCCCGCGCTGATCCGGCGCTTCCACGAGGCTGCGGCCGAGGGGCGCGAGGAGGTCACGCTGTGGGGATCGGGCACCCCACGACGCGAGTTCCTGCACGTCGACGACCTCGCGGCCGCCTGCGCGGTCCTGCTGGAGAGCTACGACGGCGACGAGCCCGTCAACATCGGCTGCGGCGAGGACCTCACCATCAAGGCACTGGCCGAGACGGTCGCCGAGGTGACCGGCTTCGAGGGCCGGCTCGCCTGGGACACCTCCAAGCCCGACGGGACGCCCCGCAAACTGCTGGACGTCACCCGCCTGACCTCGCTGGGTTGGAAGCCCGGCATCCCGCTGCGCGACGGGATCGCGTCCACCTACCGCTGGTGGCTCGACTCGCGGACGACTCGCTGATCGCAAGGCCGGCCCCTCAGTACGCCCCGCGGCCGTCGACGACGGCGCGGAGCGTACGGCCCATGACGTCGACGTCGCTGGTGAAGGACCAGTTGTCGACGTACTGCAGATCGAGCTGAATCGTTTCGTCCCAGGACAGGTCCGACCGACCGCTGATCTGCCACAGGCCCGTCATACCGGGACGCACGCTCAGCCGGCGCAGCTCCACCTCGTCGTACCGCGCCACCTCGTCCGGGAGCGGCGGTCGCGGGCCGACCAGCGACATGCTGCCCGTCAACACGTTGAACAGTTGCGGCAGTTCGTCCAGCGAGGTGCGGCGCAGCAGCCGTCCCACCCGGGTGACGCGCGGGTCACGGCGCATCTTGAACATCAGGCCGTCGTTCTCGTTGGCCCCTTCCAGCCCGGGCTTCAACCGGTCGGCGTCCACGACCATCGTGCGGAACTTCCACATCACGAACGGGACCCCGTCGCGCCCGATCCGGCGCTGGCTGTAGAAGGCCGGGCCGCGCGAGCCGAAACGTATCGCCAACACGAGCGCGAGGAAGAGCGGCGACAGCAACAGCAGCCCGACGGCGGCCCCCGCCCGGTCCAGGGCCGACTTGAGCAGCGTCTGCACCCCCCTGCGCACCGGCGGCGCGATCCGCAACACGGCGAGGCCGCCCGCGGTGAGCGTCTCCAGCCGTTTGACGGATATCTCCACCAGGCCCGGGAAGACGGCCAGTTCGAGGCCGGCGTCGTGCAGTGCCCAGGCGACCCGGCGCAGCCGCTCCCCGGCGATGCGCACGCCCGGGGCGACGAGCACCAGGTCGGCGTGGTGGCTGCGTACGGCGCCCAGTACGGCGGTGGCGTCGGTGTTCGGGCCCTGCGGGGTCGCGCCCAGCCGGGTCGCGACGGGTACCCCGCTGTCGAGCCGCCCCGCGCCGACCGGGACGACCCCGACGACGACGTAGGGGTGGTCGGTGCGCGAGGCGAGGTGGGCGATCACGCCTTCGGCCGCCTCGGGTTCGCCGACGACCAGGACCCGGCTGACCGCCTGGGCCTCGCGGCGGGCGGCAAAGAGGTGGCGGTAGGTGAGCTTGTGGCAGGCGACGGTGACGAGCAGGGCGGGCAACAGCGCGCCCAGCGCCGCCAGTCGCGGGGTGCTCTCACCGGTCACCACGCGGGCGACGGCGAGCACGCCGATCAATATCAGCCAGTCGTGGACGACGGGCAGTACCCCCCGGGATTCACCGAGCGTCCGGGTCGCGTACCGTCGACGCAGCGCCTGTACCGCGGTCCACGCGAGGGCCGAACCGACCGCGCAGTAGACGGGCCGGGCCTGCTGCGCCGCGTCGAAGACGAGGCCCACGGGAACCGCGGCGCCGAGGAAGTCGGCCGTGACCGCCGCGGGGAGGTACCAGCGCGCCTTGTCGCCGAGTCGACGCGGAGGCGCGGACGTCGGCTCGGCCGGATCAACGGCCGCCCCGGCCACTCTTTGCGCAGGAAAATGGACATGCCTCATGGGCCCCCCTGGCACGTGGTCTATGACAGTGGCGTGTGCCCGCGGCTTCCCCTGGCGACGAGCATCTGACGCACCGGGAAACAGTACGACAAACACCCGTACGGTAAATGCCGTTTGCGTTAACGGAGCTACTCGTTGCTCAAGTGTTAGCAACCGGTATCTGGTGTTCCGTATGTTTCGCCCTCCTCTCTCACGCAAAAGTGAATGGTTCGGATACCGGATACGTCTCTTCGGACAACGGACCGTTTCCGGCCAACCTTTTGATGTGGCCCTGACATCGACGTCCACAGGTGACACTCTTCGACCGTTCATCGCACCAACCCTGATCTGCCCGGAGGCCCACCCAGCCTTTCGGAACCCCCTTGCAGAAGGAGTTTGCGTTGAGAGCCACCCCCCAGCGGCGTGCCACCGCGGCCGGCGCCCTCGTCGCCGCCGCCGCCATGCTCGCCGTAGGCATTCAGGCCGGAACCGCCAACGCCGACGCCAACGCGTCGCAGTCTTCCAAGGCGGCTCAGCCCAACCCGGGCGCGGCCGCCCGCCTACTCAGCGCTTCGGAGCGTGCGACGCTCCTCGCCGACGCCAACTCGACCACGGTGCAGGCGGCCAAGGCCCTCGGCCTCGGCGGCAAGGAGCGCCTGGTCGTCCGCGACGTGGTCCAGGACACTGACGGCACCACCCACACCACGTACGAGCGCACCTACGACGGCATACCCGTGCTCGGCGGTGACCTGACGGTCCACGCCAAGGGCGGGGTCACCAAGAGCGTGACCAAGGCCACCAACCACGTGATCCAGGTGGCGGACACCAGCCCCTCGGTCGCCCCCTCGGCGGCCGAGAGCCAGGCCGTCTCCTCCGCCAACGCCGCGGGCGCCAAGCAGGCCAAGCCCTCGAAGAGCGCCCGCAAGGTGATCTGGGCCGCCGAAGGCGCGCCCGTCCTCGCCTTCGAGACCGTCGTCGGCGGCCTCCAGGACGACGGCACCCCGAGCGAACTGCACGTGGTCACCGACGCCAAGACCGGCGCGAAGATCACCCAGTGGCAGGCCATCGAGACCGGCACCGGCAACACCATGTACAGCGGCCAGGTCACGCTGGGCACCTCGCAGTCGGGCAGCAACTACACGCTGACCGACGCGGGCCGCGGTGGACACAAGACCTACGACCTCAACGGCGGCAGCTCCGGCACGGGGACGCTCTTCACCAACACCACCGACGTCTGGGGCAACGGCGCCGCCTCCAACCGGGCGACCGCGGCCGCGGACGCCCACTACGGCGCCCAGTTGACGTGGGACTACTACAAGAACGTGCACGGCCGCAACGGTCTGCGCAACGACGGCGTCGCCCCGTACAGCCGCGTCCACTACGGCAACGCGTACGTGAACGCGTTCTGGGACGACGGCTGCTTCTGCATGACGTACGGCGACGGCACCAGCAACACGCACCCGCTGACGTCCATCGACGTGGCCGCGCACGAGATGACGCACGGTCTGACCTCGGTCACCGGCAACATGACCTACAGCGGTGAGCCCGGCGGTCTGAACGAGGCGACCTCCGACATCATGGCGGCGAACGTCGAGTTCTACGCCAACAACCCGCAGGACGTCGGCGACTACCTGGTCGGCGAGAAGATCGACATCAACGGCGACGGCACCCCGCTGCGCTACATGGACAAGCCGAGCAAGGACGGCGGGTCGAAGGACTACTGGTCCTCCAGCCTCGGCGGACTCGACGTCCACTACTCCTCGGGCCCGGCGAACCACGTCTTCTACCTGATGTCCGAGGGCTCCGGCGCCAAGGTCATCAACGGCGTCAGCTACAACTCGCCGACCTCGGACAACCTCCCGGTCACCGCGATCGGCCGCGACGCCGCCGCGAAGATCTGGTTCCGCGCGCTGACGGTCGGCTACTTCAAGTCGAACACGAACTACGCCGCCGCCCGTACGGCGACGCTGCAGGCTGCCGCCGACCTGTACGGCCAGGGCTCGACCACGTACAACAACGTGGCCAACGCCTGGGCCGGCATCAACGTCGGGGCCCGCATCACCTCCGGCGTCTCGGTGACCCCGATCGCCAACCAGACCACCCAGGTCAACACCGCCGTGAGCCTTCAGGTCCAGGCGACCAGCACCAACGCGGGTGCGCTGAGCTACGCGGCGACCGGTCTGCCGGCCGGCCTGTCGATCAACTCCTCGACGGGTCTGATCTCGGGCACCGCCACCACCGCGGGCACGTCCAACGTGACCGTCACGGTGACCGACTCCGCGGGCAAGACGGGTACGGCGTCCTTCACCTGGACCGTCGGCACGGTCGAGCAGAGCGTGTTCGAGAACACGAACGACTACCAGATCGCGGACAACTCGACCGTCGAGTCCCCGATCACGGTGACCCGCACGGGCAACGCCCCGAGCACCCTCAAGGTGGACGTCAACATCGTCCACACCTACGTCGGTGACCTGCGGGTCGACCTGGTCGCCCCCGACGGCTCCGTCTACAACCTGCGCAACCGCACCGGCGGCAGCGCGGACAACATCGTCCAGAGCTTCACCGTGAACGCCTCCTCCGAGGTCGCGCAGGGTGTCTGGAAGCTGCGGGTGGCGGACCTCGCCGCCGCGGACACCGGCTACATCAACAGTTGGAAGCTCACGTTCTGACCCCTACCGGGGTGACGGGGGCCGGGCCGATCGCCGGCTCGACCGATTGATCGCGGGGCCGCCCGGGAGACGACCTCCCCGGGCGGCCCTGTTCCACGACGCGGGAGAGCCCGGCACCCACGGGGGTGCCGGGCTCTCCCGTCGCGCGGTGTCGGGTCAGCCGATGGAGCGGAAGATACGGTCGAACATGTCGGCACCCTGCTCGTCGGGCCGGCCCTGCTCCTCTTCCTGACGGGCCTGCTCGTCGCGCATCCGCTGCTCGTCACGCATCTGCTGTTCCTGCCGGGCCTGCTCGTCCCGCCGGGCCTCCTCCTGACGCGCCTGCTCCTCGTGCCGGGCCTGGTCCTGGCGGGCCTGCTCGTCGCGCATCTGCTGCTCGTCGCGCGCCTGCTCGTCACGGGGCTGGTCCTGGCGGGCCTGCTCGTCACGGCCCTGCTCGTCACGGGCCTGCTCGTCACGGCCCTGCTCGTCACGCATCTGCTGCTCGTCACGGGCCTGCTCGTCACGGGGCTGGTCCACGGGCGCCTGCTCCTCGCGGGCCTGCTGCGATCCGGGCTCGTCCATGCGCGGCTTCACCATGTGGTGCGCGGCCGGCTTGGCGCCGTTGTGGTGCATCGCCCCCGGCAGACCCGGCCGGGCGTCGTGACGGCCGCGGTCCTCGTCCCCGTTGCCGAAGTCGTCGTCGTCACGCCCGTCGCCCCGCCCGTCGTGACGACCCTCGTGGCGACCGTCGTTGTCGTCGTCCACCGGCTTGAAGAGCACGGAGCGGACCTGCACACCGTGCGCGCGCTCCCCCGGCTCCAGCACCCGCTCCGCGCGCTCGCCGCAGTCCCGGTCCCGGAACAGCACCGCCAGCGACTCCGTCTCGTTGCGCACGGAGATCGCCGGGTTCTCCCAGGAGGTGCCCGTCAGTCGGTAGCAGGTGTCGTTGTCCGCCGGGCGGATCTGGCGGTGCTCGTCGCCGCCGTCATCGTCGTCGTCGACGAGGTACTCCAGGCGGCCCAGCGAGCGGCGGCCGTCATCGTCGTCGTGGTCGACCGCCAGCGAGGTGCCGGCGGTGGGCAGAACGAGCGCGAGAGCACCCAGGAGTGCGGCGGCGGTGGTACGAGCACGCATGAAGAGTCCGTTCTCTGATCGGCTGGAATGCCGGTCCGGTGGCATTCAGCGGGCAGCGTAGGAGCGGACAGATCAGACGAAACGATTCAGCATGCCCAGCGCGTTCGAAGGTTCACCCTCCCGGATCGGTCCACCGCGCCCATACGGCAGTCACCGCGTCCGGTGCCGAAACCCGGTGCCCGCCCCCCGCTCGCCCCTCGTCCGGGGCACGTCGGAACGCCCCTCAGACCCGCTCCGGGGCGATGACGGCCTCGGCGGGCCGGTCACCCGGCTTCGCCCCGACCTCGCTCCGCCCCGCCGAACGGATCAGCAGGGCGACGGCGAGGGCGCCCACCAGCCCCATCACGCCCGCGGCGAGGAAGGTTTCGCGCAGCCCGTCCACGAAGGCCGCCTCCACCCACGCCTTGGCCGCCGGGGCCGTCGCCAGCAACCGCCCCGCCCCGCCCGATGCCAGCGTCTCGGCGGTGTCGCGCGCCCGACCGGAGTCGGCGAGGCCGTCCGCCAGCCCGGAGTGGAAGAGGGAACCGAGCACCGCGATGCCGAAGGCCATGCCCAACTGGCGCGCCGTGTTCAGCGCGCCCCCGGCCATGCCCGCCCGGGCCGGGGCCACCGCCCCCATCACCGCGGCCGCCAGCGCCGGGATCGCCACGCCCACCCCGGCGCCCGTCACCAACAGGCCGGGGACCAGTGCCCGCCAGCCGTCACCGGCGTCCAACATCCACGCCTGGAGCAGTGCGCCCACCCCGATCAGCGCCCCTCCACCGCCGATGGTCAGCCGCGCCGGGGCCCCGTGCAGGAGCCGCCCGGCCAGGGCCGAGACGAGGAAGGCGGCCAGGCTCATCGGTACCACCACCAGGCCCGCGCCCACGGGGCTCATCCCCTCGACGGACTGGAGCCAGAGGGAGACGTACATCAGGTACGAGAACGCGGCCCCGGACAGCAGCAACGCGGCGGCCATGACGCCGACGAAAGTCCCGCTGCGGAACAGCGAGAGGTCGAGCATGGGGTGGGGGGTGCGCAGTTCGACGAGGACGAAGACGGCGAAGGCGACCACGCCGAGGCCGAGGAGGCCCAGGGTGGCGGCGGACGTCCAGCCGTTCTCGCCGGCCCGGATCAGCCCGTACGTGACGGCACCCGCGCCGGCCGTGAAGGCCGCCATCCCGGGGAGGTCGAGGCCCTTGGCGTTCGGGTCACGGGTGTCGGTGACGGCCTTGAGGGTGACGTACACCGCGACGGCGCAGACGGGCAGGTTGATGTAGAAGATCCAGCGCCAGCCGAAGTGCTCGGTCAGCAACCCGCCGATGATCGGCCCGGCCGCGGCGGCCGCCCCGTTGACCGCGCCCCACACACCGAAGGCGATCCCCCGGTCGCGGCCCTGGTAGGCGGCGCTGAGCAGGGCCATGGTGGTGGCGAACATCGCGGCGCCGCCGAAGCCCTGCACCGCGCGGAAGGCGATCAGGGCGGCCGGTCCGGTGGCCAGGCCGCAGGCGAGCGAGGCGGCGGCGAAGACCACGAGGCCGCCGAGGTAGACCCGGCGGCGGCCGATCCGGTCGGCGAGGGAGCCGGCGCCGAGCAGCAGCGCGGCCAGCGCCAGGGCGTATATGTCCATGACCCATTGGAGGGCGGAGAACCCGGTGTGCATGTCGGCGGCCATGTCCGGCAGGGCGACGGTCACGATCGTGACGTCGACCAGGAGCATGAAGGCTCCCAGACAGACCGCCGTCAACGGCAGCCACTTGCGCATGGTTCTCTCCTCGTCGAGGTGTTGGTTCGGTGACCCCACGGTCGCCGACCGCACCCCTGACCCCCCACCCGCAACCCGTTCGCCGCCGGATTTCCGTCATCATCGGCCCTGGGATGATGGAAACCATGAACCGGACCGCACCGAACGAGGAGCTCGACCTCCTCGACCGCTCCTTGATCCAGGCACTGATGATCGACGGGCGGGTCCCTTTCAGCCGGCTCGCGGAAGTGCTGGAGGTCTCCGACCAGACGGTGGTGCGCCGATACCGGCGGCTGCGCTCCGGCGGGGTGATCCGGGTGATCGGGCTCCTCCAGGGCCGCCGCGTCGGGCTGTTCGAGTCGTGGCTGCGCGTGCAGTGCGCGCCCGACGCGGCCCTGGTGGTGGCCGGGGCGTTGGCCCGCCGGCCGGACATCTCCTGGGTGAAGCTGGGCTCCGGCGGGACGGAGATCCACTGCCTGACCAAGGCGCGCACCCGCGCGGACCGCGACGGTCTGCTGCTGGAGAAGCTCCCCCGTACCCGCAGGGTGACCGGGGTCAGCGCCCACACCCTGCTGCGGGTCTTCGTCGGCGGCCCGGAACGGTGGTGCGGACTGGACGTGCTGCGGCCCGAGCAGGTCGCGGCGCTGGCGCGGCCGCCGGTCGTGCCGGGGCCGGAGCGCCACAGCCTCGACGAGGCCGAGCTGGCGCTGCTGTCGGTGCTCGGCCGGGACGGGAGGGCCGGCTATCCCGAACTGGCGCGTGCCTCGGGCCTGTCGGAGTCCACCGCGCGCCGCCGGTTGGAGCGGCTGCGGGAGCTCGGGACGCTGTACCTGGACGTGGAGCTCGTCCCCACCCGGCTCGGCTACGAGGCGGAGGCCACCTTGATGCTGACCGCGGCGCCCGCCCGGCTGGCGGAGGCGGGCGCGGCGGTCGCCCGGCACGAGGAGGTGCCCTTCGCGGCCGCGGTGACCGGGGCGGCGAACCTGGTGGCCGTCGTGGTCTGCCGGGACACGGACGCGCTGTACACCTATCTGACGGAGCGGATCGGTGCCGTGCCGGGCATCGAGCGGGTGGAGGTGATCCCGACCCTGCGCAACATCAAGCGGGCCGGGATGCTGGTGGAGGACGGACGGCTGATCGACCTGTGAGTCCCGCCCGTGCGGCCGGGCGCCGCCGGGACTCGTCCCGGCGGCCACCCGCCGCCCGTCCCCCGGGCCTCACCTCAGCAGGACCCCGCCCACCGCGTCGGTTTCGACACCGGCGTCCGGGGGCCCGGCGACCAGACCGAGTTCGGCCGGGCTCGCCAGCAGCGGGTGCGCGGGCAGGATGCGCACGGTATAGCCGTAGGGCCCCGTACGGTCGAGGGCGAGCGGACCCTCGTACACCCAGCGGCCCTCCAGGTCCGGCCCGGAGGCCGGCTTCAGCGGGAAGGTCCGGGCGCCCTGGATCACGTCCTGGGCGTCCACCCGGCCCGCGACGGCCTGCACCTCGACGTCGTCCGGCACGAGCGCGTCCAGTGCGACCCGCACCCGGAGGGTGAGGGTCGCCCCCAGCTCGGCGGTCCCGCCGACGGGGGCGGCGGCGAGCGCCTCCACGTGCTCGACGGCGACCCGGGGCCAGGCCGCGCGGACCCGGCCCTTCCACCAGGCGAGGTCCCGCGCCGCCTCGGGGACGAGTGCACGGTGTGCGAGCGCGGCGGGCGCGTAGAGCCGCTCCACGTACTCCCGCACCATCCGTCCCGCGAGAACCTTCGGTCCCAGGGATACCAGGGTGCGCCGGACCATCTCGATCCACCGCTCGGGCAGTCCGCTGCGCCCGGCCCGGTCGTAGAAGCGGGGTGCGACCCGGCTCTCGATCAGCTCGTAGAGGGCGTTCGCCTCCAGGTCGTCACGCCGGTCCACGTCCGTGCCGGCCCCGTCGGCGGTGGGGATGGCCCAGCCGAAGTCCGGCTCGAACCACTCGTCCCACCAACCGTCCAGCACGGACAGGTTGAGGCAGCCGTTGAGCGCCGCCTTCATGCCGCTCGTGCCGCAGGCCTCCAGCGGGCGCAGCGGATTGTTCAGCCAGATGTCGCAGCCCGGGTAGAGCTTCTGCGCCATGGCCATGCCGTAGTCGGGCAGGAAGACGATCCGGTGCCGCACCCGGGGGTCGTCGGAGAACCGCACCAGTTCCTGGACGAGGCGCTTGCCCCCGTCGTCGGCGGGGTGCGCCTTGCCCGCGACCACGATCTGTACCGGCCGGTCCGGGTCCAGCAGCAGGCGGCGCAGCCGCTCCGGGTCTCGCAGCATCAGCGTGAGCCGCTTGTAGGACGGGACCCGGCGGGCGAAGCCGATGGTCAACACGTCCGGGTCGAGTACGGAGTCGACCCAGCCCAGTTCGGCGTCCGCCGCCCCGCGCTGCTTCCAGGACGCCCGCAGCCGGTCGCGCACCTCCTGGACCAGTTGTTCGCGCAGCACCCGGCGCAGGTCCCAGACCTCCTGGTCGGCGATGCCCGCCACGGCGTCCCAGCGCGGGGAGCCGCCGACGGACAGCGCGTCCTCGGTCCGCCCGGCCCCGATCTGGCGCGCGCCGAGCCGCATCACCTCGGGCGCCACCCAGGTCGGCGCGTGCACGCCGTTGGTGATGGAGGTGATCGGCACGTCGACCGGGTCGAAGCCGGGCCACAGCCCGGCGAACATGCCCCTGCTGACGGCGCCGTGGAGGGTGGAGACGCCGTTGGCGCGCTGGGCGAGGCGCAGGCCCATCACGGCCATGTTGAACACGCCGGGATCGCCACCGGGGTAGGACTCCGCGCCCAGTTCGAGGATTCGCTCGACGGGCACTCCGGGCAGCTCGCCGCCCTCCCCGAAGTGTCGGGCGACCAGGGCGCGGTCGAAGCGGTCGATGCCGGCGGGGACGGGGGTGTGCGTGGTGAACACGGTGCCGGCGCGGACCGCCTCCAGGGCGGCGTCGAAGCCGAGTCCCTGTTCTCCTTCGAGTTCCCTTATGCGTTCGAGACCGAGGAATCCGGCGTGTCCCTCATTGGTGTGGAACACCTCGGGGTCGGCATGCCCGGTCAGCCGGCAGTACGTCCGTACCGCGCGGACCCCGCCGATCCCGAGCAGCATCTCCTGGAGGAGTCGGTGGTCGCTGCCGCCTCCGTAGAGACGGTCGGTCACCTCGCGGGCGGCGGTGTCGTTGTCCTCGACGTCGGAGTCGAGGAGCAGCAGCGGGACCCGCCCGACGCGGGCTTGCCAGATGTGCGCGTGCAATGACCGCCCGCCGGGTAGGCCGAGGGCCACTCGGGCGGGCGTACCGTCGGCCTCGCGCACGAGGGCGACGGGGAGCTCGTTGGGGTCGAGGACGGGATAGTGCTCCTGCTGCCAGCCGTCGCGGGAGAGCGACTGGCGGAAGTAGCCGTGACGGTAGAGCAGTCCCACGCCGATGAGCGGGACGCCGAGGTCGCTGGCGGCCTTGAGGTGGTCGCCGGCCAGGATGCCGAGCCCGCCGGAGTACTGCGGGAGGGCTGCGGTGATGCCGAATTCCGGCGAGAAGTAGGCGATGGCGGCGGGCAGGTCCCCACCGTTCTCGTGGGTCTGGTACCACCTCCCGCCGTGGACGTAGTCATCGAGGTCGGCGGCGGCCACGGCGAGCCGTCGCAGGAACCGCCGGTCGCCGGCGAGCTCGGCCAGACGGCCGGCGGACACGGCGCCGAGCAGTCGCACGGGATCGCCGGCAGCGGCCTGCCAGCCCTCGGGATCGACGGATTGGAAGAGTTCGCGGGTTTCCGCGTGCCAAGACCAGCGCAGGTTGCGCGCGAGGTCGGCGAGTGGCAGCAGCGGCTCGGGGAGAACGGGACGCACGGTGAATCGACGGATAGCCTTCACGTGTTCCACCTTCGCAGGGGATCGCGGATCGGAGCGGGCGCACCACGCTGTGCACCCGCGCATCCGTCCACTTCGGTCCACTTCCGGAGCCACGAGGCTAGCCGGCAACCGGACCGCACCGCCACGGCGCCGACGCGCGAGCGGGCCGCGAACGCGGTATACCGGTGTAGGTCCGGGAGTCCACAGCCGACTTGACGGAGCCTCGGTGAATGTCGAGCCGGGGCTTGGTTATCGGCGTGCCACTACGTACGAGTAGTTAACCAAGCACGCGGATTGGGCGGAACGAGAGTGGGAAGGGCTCCCCGGGTACACGCACTGCGCACACCGCCCACCACCTCCCGCCACCCGAGTGAACGCGGACAGGAGCGGCCATGCCCGCAGCCCAGCCGTCTTCTGAACGGCTAGAAACAGAGCGAACAGAGCGTGCACTGCCGGCTGCCCCGTCAGCCGGACCGTTGCCACCGAGCCCCGCGAACTGCCTCCAGGTGATCCCATCATGATCGGTCGCATTCCCGTGCTGGACGTCCGCCCCGCCGTCGACTGCGGCGCCAGACCCGCCAAGGCGGTCGTGGACGAGGTCTTCCGGATCTCGGCCACCGTGTTCCGCGAGGGCCACGACGCCGTCTCGGCCCACGTCGTGCTCCGAGATCCGAGCGGACGGCTGCGACCGCCCGTGCCCATGCGCGAACTCGCTCCCGGGACCGACCGGTGGGGTGCCCGGGTATCCGCCGACACCGAGGGACGGTGGACCTACACCGTCGAGGCGTGGAGCGACCCCATCGCCACCTGGCGGGCGCACGCCGCCATCAAGATCCCGGCGGGGATCGACACGGGGCTGATGTTGCTCGAAGGCGCGGAACTGTACGCGCGGGCCGGCTCGAAGATCCCCAAGAAGGACGGACGCGCGCATGTGCTGGCCGCCGCCGAGGCGATGCGCGACGAGGACCGGGAGGTCTCGGTGCGGTACGCGGCCGCCCTCGCGGCGCCCGTGACCGAAGCCCTCGCGCGGCGCCCGTACCGGGAGCTGGTCAGCGCCGCGAAGCCGCTGCCGCTGCTCGTCGAGCGCAAGCGCGCCCTCTTCGGCTCCTGGTACGAGATGTTCCCCCGGTCCGAGGGAGCCGTGGTGGAGCCGGGCTCGGCTCCGGTGAGCGGGACCTTCCGGACCGCCGCCGAGCGGCTGCCGGCGATCGCCGCGATGGGCTTCGACGTCGTCTACCTGCCGCCGATCCACCCCATCGGCAGCACCTGGCGCAAGGGGCCGAACAACACGCTCTCGGCCGGTAGTTGGGACCCGGGCGTGCCATGGGCCATCGGGTCCACCGAGGGCGGCCACGACGCCGTCCACCCCGAGCTGGGCACCATCGAGGACTTCGACGCCTTCGTGGCACGGGCCCGGGAGCTCCGGATGGAGATCGCCCTCGACTTCGCGCTCCAGTGCTCGCCCGACCACCCGTGGGTGGAGAAGCGGCCGGAGTGGTTCCGCCACCGAGCGGACGGGACGATCGCGTACGCCGAGAACCCGCCGAAGAAGTACCAGGACATCTACCCGATCCACTTCGACACCGACATGGCCGGCATCGTCGAGGAAACGGTCCGTATCCTGCGGCACTGGATGGACCACGGCGTCCGGATCTTCCGCGTCGACAATCCGCACACCAAACCTGTCGTGTTCTGGCAGAAGGTGATCGCGGACATCAACAAGACGGACCCCGATGTGATCTTCCTGGCGGAGGCGTTCACGCGTCCCGCGATGATGCGCGCCCTGGCCTCCGTCGGCTTCCAGCAGTCCTACACCTACTTCACCTGGCGCAACTCCAAGGCGGAGCTGACCGAGTACCTGACGGAGCTCGTCGACGACCACTCCGCGGCCGTCATGCGGCCGAATTTCTTCGTCAACACGCCGGACATCCTGCACGAGTACCTTCAGCACGGCGGACGGCCGGCCTTCGAGGTGCGGGCCGTGCTCGCCGCCACCCTCTCCCCCACCTGGGGGGTCTACGCCGGATATGAGCTCTGCGAGAACGAACCGGTCAAGCCGGGCAGCGAGGAGTACCTGAACTCCGAGAAGTACGAGTTCCGGCCACGCGACTGGGCCGCCGCCGACCGCGAGGGCCGCACCATCGCCCCGCTGATCACCACCCTGAACCGGGTCCGCCGCCGCAATCCCGCCCTCCAGCAGCTGCGCGACCTGCACTTCCATTCGACCGACAACGAACAGGTGATCGCCTATTCGAAGCACGCCGGAGCCAATTCCGTACTGGTGGTCGTCAACCTCGATCCGCACCACACCCAGGAGGCGACAGTCTCGTTGGACATGCCGGTACTCGGCCTCGACTGGCACGGGTCCCTCGCGGTGCGCGACGAGCTCACCGGCGAGACCTATCACTGGGGCAGGGCGAACTACGTGCGTCTGGAGCCGGGTCGGACACCCGCGCACGTGCTGGCCGCTCTGCGACCGTCCCCGCCCACCGGAGGGTCACCCATCACATGATGATCAACGATCCCGTCCACGACACGTTCGAGGACACCCCCGCCAAGGACCGCGACCCCGACTGGTTCAAGCGGGCGGTCTTCTACGAAGTCCTCGTCCGCTCCTTCCAGGACAGCAACGGCGACGGCGTGGGCGACCTACAGGGCCTCACCTCCAAACTCGACTACCTCCAGTGGCTGGGTGTGGACTGCCTCTGGCTTCCGCCGTTCTTCGCGTCACCGCTGCGCGACGGGGGCTACGACGTCTCCGACTACACCTCCGTGCTGCCGGAGTTCGGTGACCTCGCCGACTTCGTCGAGTTCGTGGACGCCGCGCACCAGCGCGGCATGCGCGTGATCATCGACTTCGTCATGAACCACACGAGCGACCAGCACGAGTGGTTCCAGCAGTCGCGCAAGGACCCGGACGGGCCGTACGGCGACTACTACATGTGGGCCGACAACGACAAGCAGTACCAGGACGCCCGCATCATCTTCGTCGACACCGAGACCTCGAACTGGACGTACGACCCCCTGCGCAAGCAGTACTACTGGCACCGCTTCTTCTCGCACCAGCCGGACCTGAACTACGAGAACCCGGCCGTGGTCGAGGAGATCATCTCGGCGCTGCGCTTCTGGTTGGACCTCGGCATCGACGGATTCCGGCTCGACGCCGTGCCCTACCTCTACGCCGAGGAGGGCACCAACTGCGAGAACCTCCCGCGCACCCACGCGCTCCTCAAGCGGGTCCGGGCCGAGATCGACGCGCACTACCCCGACACCGTCCTGCTCGCCGAGGCCAACCAGTGGCCCGAGGACGTGGTCGACTACTTCGGCGACTTCACCAAGGGCGGGGACGAGTGCCACATGGCGTTCCACTTCCCCGTCATGCCGCGCATCTTCATGGCCGTGCGAAGAGAGTCCCGCTACCCCGTCTCCGAAATCCTGGCCAAGACCCCGGCGATCCCGGCGAACTGCCAGTGGGGCATCTTCCTGCGCAACCACGACGAGCTCACCCTCGAAATGGTCACCGACGAAGAGCGCGACTACATGTACGCCGAGTACGCCAAGGACCCGCGGATGCGGGCCAACATCGGCATCCGACGCCGGCTCGCCCCGCTCCTGGACAACGACCGCAACCAGATGGAGCTGTTCACCGCCCTGCTCCTGTCGCTGCCCGGCTCGCCGGTGCTCTACTACGGCGACGAGATCGGCATGGGCGACAACATCTGGCTCGGCGACCGCGACGGCGTGCGCACGCCCATGCAGTGGACCCCGGACCGCAACGCCGGTTTCTCCTCCTGCGATCCGGGCAGGCTGAACCTGCCGGTCATCATGGACCCCGTCTACGGGTACCAGGTCACCAGTGTCGAGGCGGCGATGGCATCACCCTCCTCGCTCCTGCACTGGACGCGCCGGCTCATCGAGGTCCGCAAGGCGAACCCCGCCTTCGGACTGGGGTCGTACACCGAACTGCCGTCGACCAACCCGGCGGTGCTCGCGTTCCTGCGCGAGTACGGGGACGACCTGGTGCTGTGCGTACACAACTTCTCGCGCTTCGCGCAGCCCACCGAGCTCGACCTGCGGTCGTTCAACGGGCGGGTGCCCGTCGAGCTCACGGGCGATGTGCGGTTCCCGCCGATCGGCGAATGGCCGTACCTGCTCACGCTCGCGGGTCATGGCTTTCTGTGGTTCCGCCTGCGCAGTGAGTAGTTCGGCACCGAAAAGCGGGTAACGGCGGTACGGGGCGGGCGCGCGAATGGGTCAATCGCCCGCCCCTGTACGGATCATCCTGACCCGACACTCGCCCACCGCCGGACAGCAACCATCGCCATCCGGGACACTCTGCGCATTCTGTGACGGCCCGGGGAAAGGACGCGACGCCATGTCGGAGGCTGCATCCGCCCGGAGCCGCCAGGGAAGCCTGGCCGGAGTACCGCTCGGACCGCTGGAGCCCATGCTGCGAGCCTGGCTGCCGAGACAGCGCTGGTTCGCCGGCAAGGGGCGCCCCATCACCCGGCTCCGGTTGGTCTCTGCCGTCGAACTGCTGCCACCCGGCGCCTCGCCCGGGTTGCTCCACCTGCTCGTCGGGGTGGACGCCGAAGGCAGCTCGGACTGCTACCAACTGCTGCTGGGGGTACGCCCCAACCTGCCCCCGGCACTCGCGCCCGCGCTCATCGGGTACGCCGAGCAAGGCCCGTACGCCGGCCACGCCGTGTACGAGGGACTCGGCGATCCGCGGCTCGCGGCGCTGTTGCTGGAACGATTGCGCTCCCCGGGCGCGCTTGGCCCACTGCGCTTCGAGCGGGACCCCCACGCGATGATCCCGCCGGCCCCCGCGCCCCGGCCGCTGTCCGGCGAACAGACCAACTCCTCGCTGGTCTACGGGGATTCGCACATCCTCAAGGTGTTCCGCCGGGTCGGCCCCGGGGTCAACCCGGATCTGGAACTGCCCCGGGCGCTGGCCGCAGTCGGCTGTGTGCGGGTGCCCGCGCCCGTCGCCTGGTACGAGGCCGAACTGCCCGGGTCGGAACCGCTGACCCTGGGCGTGCTCCAGCCCTACCTGCGCGGCTCCGTCGACGGGTGGCAGCTCGCGCTGCGCCGGCTCGCCGCCGGGGCCGACTTCACCTCCGAGGCGCACGCGCTCGGCCGCGCCACCGCCGAGGTGCACAGCGCGCTCGCCGACGCCCTGCCCACCCTGGCGCTCGATCCGGAGCAGACCGCCCGGCTCGCCGCCGGGATGACGGCCCGGCTGGCCGCCACCGCCCGGGAGGTACCCGCGCTGCTGCCCTACGAGGCGGGGCTGCGCGGGGCGTTCGACGCGCTGGCCGCCTCCCGGGGCACCGGGGTGGCCGCCCAGCGCATCCACGGGGACCTGCACCTGGGCCAGACCCTGCGGGCGTCCGACGGGAGCTGGGCCCTGATCGACTTCGAGGGCGAACCGGCCCGGCCGCTGGCCGACCGCCGCCGCCCCGAACCGGCGGTGCGCGACATCGCCGGGATACTGCGCTCCTTCGACTACGCCGCCCGCTCGCACCGGCCGTTCGCCCCCGCGTGGGCCGACGACTGCCGGGCCGCGTTCTGCGAGGGGTACGCCCGCACCACCGGGCGCGACCCGCGCGAGGACCCCGTCCTGCTGCGCGCGTACGAGACCGACAAGGCGGTGTACGAGGCCCGCTACGAGTCCCGGCACCGACCCGACTGGCTGCACGTCCCGATGGCGGCGATCCGGCGGCTCTCGGAGCCGCAGCGGCCGGCCCACCGGCTGCCGCCCGTCCCGGGCGGCGCCGCCCACCCCCAACCCCGTCCGAAGCCCCCGAGGAGGCCGCTCGCGTGAGCGCCGCACGACAGCCGTCACCGACCGTCCGCGACAAAGCGGCCACCGCGGCCGAGCCGACGCCGAAGGCCCGTACGCCACGGGCCCGGAAACCCGCCGCGCCCCAGGGCCTCGCCCCGGCGCCGGCCCTCGACGCCGGGGAGCGGGCCCGGCTGCTGGAGGGCCGTCACCACGACCCGCACGCCGTGCTGGGTGCCAGACCGGAGCTCGGCGGGGTGTCCTTCCGCGCCCTGCGCCCCTACGCGAAGTCCGTCACCGTGATCGCCGACGGCCTGCGGGCCGAGCTCCACGACGACGGCGACGGGCTGTTCTCCGGGGTGCTGCCGCTGCCGGAGGTGCCCGAGTACCGCCTGCTGGTCGGGTACGACGGCGACGAGATCGAGGTCCACGACCCCTACCGGTTCCTGCCGGCGCTGGGCGAGCTGGACCTGCACCTCATCGGCGAGGGCCGGCACGAGGAACTGTGGACGGCCCTGGGCTCCCGGGTCATGGAGCACCAGGGCGTGACCGGCACCCGCTTCACGGTGTGGGCCCCCAACGCCCAAGGCGTACGGGTGACGGGCGACTTCTCGTACTGGGACGCGGGCGCGTACCCGATGCGCTCGCTCGGCTCGACGGGCGTGTGGGAGCTCTTCCTGCCGGGCATCGGCGAGGGCACCCTTTACAAGTACGACATCACCCGCCCCGACGGCGGCCACACGGTGCGGGCCGACCCCATGGCGCGACGTGCCGAGGTCCCGCCGGCGACCGCCTCGATCGTCACCGACTCCCACCACACGTGGCAGGACGCCGAGTGGATGGCCGCGCGCGGCGCGCGTCCGGCCCACCTGGCACCGATGTCGATCTACGAGGTGCACCTGGCGTCCTGGCGGCCGGGGCTCTCCTACCGCGAGCTCGCCGAGCAGTTGCCCGCCTACGTGCGGGAACTCGGTTTCACGCACGTGGAGTTGATGCCCGTCGCCGAGCATCCCTTCGGCGGCTCCTGGGGCTACCAGGTCACCGGTTACTACGCGCCCACCTCGCGGATGGGCACCCCGGACGACTTCCGGTTCCTCGTGGACGCGCTGCACCGGGCCGGGATCGGTGTGATCGTCGACTGGGTCCCCGCGCACTTCCCGCGCGACGAGTGGGCGCTGGCCGAGTTCGACGGCCGGCCGCTGTACGAGCACCACGACCCGCGGCGGGCCGCCCACCCGGACTGGGGCACGCTGGAGTTCGACTACGGCCGCAAGGAGGTGCGCAACTTCCTCGTCGCCAACGCCGTGTACTGGTGCGAGGAGTTCCACATCGACGGGCTGCGGGTGGACGCGGTGGCCTCCATGCTCTACCTCGACTACTCGCGCGACGAGGGCCAGTGGGTGCCGAACGAGCACGGCGGCCGGGAGAACTGGGACGCGGTGGCGCTGCTCCAGGAGATGAACGCGACCGTGTACCGGCGCTGCCCGGGGGTGGTGACGATCGCCGAGGAGTCCACGGCCTGGGAGGGGGTGACCCGGCCCACCGACGCGGGCGGCCTGGGGTTCGGTCTCAAGTGGAACATGGGCTGGATGCACGACACCCTGCGCTACATGGCGAAGGAGCCGGTGCACCGCAAGTACCACCACCACGACATGACCTTCGGGATGATCTACGCGTACAGCGAGAACTACGTGTTGCCGATCTCGCACGACGAGGTGGTGCACGGCAAGCGCGCGCTGGTGTCGAAGATGCCCGGCGACTGGTGGCAGCAGCGGGCCTCGCACCGCGCGTACCTGGGCTTCATGTGGGCCCACCCGGGCAAGCAACTGCTCTTCATGGGGCAGGAGTTCGCCCAGGGAGCGGAGTGGTCGGAGGAGCGCGGGCCGGATTGGTGGCTGGTGGACCCCGGGTACTCGGCGGCCGGTGACCACCGGGGGGTGCGCGACCTGGTGCGCGACCTGAACCACACGTACACGGCGACGCCCGCGCTGTGGGAGCGGGACACCGTGCCGGAGGGCTTCGCCTGGGTGGAGGCGGACGCCACGGACGACAACGTCTTCGCGTTCCTGCGGTACGCGCAGGACGGCTCACCCCTGCTGGCGGTGTCGAACTTCTGCCCGGTGGTGCGGCACGGCTACCGGATCGGGGTGCCGGAGCAGGTGGCGCAGTGGCACGAGGTGCTCAACACGGACTCCGAGGCCTACGGCGGCAGCGGGGTGCGCCACCTCCAGCCGATGCGCCCCGAGCCGGTACCGGCCCAGGGGCGCCCGGTGAGCCTGCGCCTCACGCTGCCGCCGATGGCGACGATCTGGCTCAGGCCGTAAGCAGCTGGGGTTCCAGCTCCTGGAGGAGCTTGCGCTTCGCGCGGGCGCCGACCAGTTGCAGGACGGGCTCGCCGTCACGGAAGACGAGCATGGTCGGCATGGACAGCACCCCGTACCGGATGACGGTGGCGGGGTTGCTGTCCGCGTCGATCTGCACGACCTTGAGCCGGTCCGCCTCCTCGGCGGCGACGGCGGAGAGGACGGGGGCGAGCTGGCGGCACGGGCCGCACCAGTCGGCGGTGAACTCGACGAGCACGGGCCGGCCCTGCTCGCCGAGCACCTCGGCGTCGAAGTCCAGGTCGGTCACTTCGGCGACGCCCTTGGCGTGGATCATCTCTGTTTCTCCCTTGAGCGCGGAACGGGCTTACGGGTTCATCTCGCATGCGGGCCGGCCGGCTTCCCCGGCGGCGGCCTCGGCTTCGGTCAACTGCCGCGCGACCTGCTCGCGCACGTCGGCGAGCCGGCCGATCAGGTCGTCCAGCTCGGCGAGCTTGCGTCGGTAGACGGCGAGGGAAGCGGGACAGGAGTCGCCCGCCGGGTGACCGGCGCGCAGGCAGTCGACGAAGGGCCGGGTCTCCTCCAGCTCGAAGCCGAAGTCCTGGAGCACCCGGATCTGGCGCAACAGACGCAGGTCGTCCTCGTCGTAGGTGCGGTAGCCGTTGTCACCGCGCCGCGCCGGGAGCAGGCCGCGGGACTCGTAGTAGCGCAGGGTCCGCGTGCTCGTCCCGGCGCGCTCCGCCAGTTCGCCGATTCGCATGCCGAGACCGTAAGCCTTGACGCCGACGTCAAGGCAAAGGGGATTTCGGGGCTTGCGTCGAGGGGGAGTCCCCGGGGCCCTCGCCACCCCCGTGGGCGAGGGCCCCTGAATGGATCACGTAAGGGGCCGCCGGTCGGTTCACGACCTGTGACGGGGATCACTCGGCGGATGCTCCGATACCCCTGAAATGGAGTGGCCTGATCCGTACGCTGTGATTGGATCTTCCCTCACTCCGATTACCGGACAGTCGCCGGGAAACCCGCCCAAAGCGCCGAACTCCATAGGACATTCCTACGAGTTATGGGCTTGTTTGAATGGTCTGTAGTCGCCACCCCTTGGTGACTCCTACCGTGTGCCCTGTGCATTCCAGCCCCCCTTTCAATGCCCCCGCCGCGCGTCGTCTCCGCGCGGCCCTGGGCATGGCTCCCGGTCACGTCGCCTACGGCCTGCGTGCCCAGTACGGCCTGACGGTCGCGCCCGAGACCGTGATGGCCTGGGAGCGCGGCGAGATCTCGCCGACGTCCGCCGAACTCACGGCGCTCGCCGGCGTGCTGTGGTGCGCCCCCGGTGAACTGCTCGCCGAGCCCGTGACCCTGAGGGAGCACCGGATCGCCCGTGGCCTGGCCCCCGACGACCTGGCCCGGCGCATCGGGTTGGAGACGAACTCGTACCAGAAGATGGAGGACTCGGGCCGCTGGAAGGGCAACGAGCGCCAGTCGGCCGCCCTGGCCTCGACCCTGGGGCTGACCCTGGCCCAGTTCGTGACGGCGACCGGCAAGCAGCAGGAGCTGGCCGAGGTGCTGCGCAACGCGGTGACCACGCGCTGGCAGGCGTACGGGAAGCCGCTCGCGAAGTTGCTGCCCGTGCCCCGGGCGAACCTGGACCGGGTGCTGGAGAAGATGCACGGCGAGTACCAGTCGCTGATGGTGGCCACCTTGAGCTGGGGCGGCGGCGGGGGTGCCGGGGCGACGGGCGACGCCGGCCGGGAGTACCTCGCGGAGATCGTGGACCGCTTCTGGGCGGTGGCCGGCGGCGCGGGGTAGGACGGCGGCCCCGCACCCCGCGCCCGTGCTCCCCCGCGGCGCGCGCCGGCGCCGGTCAGAAGACCGACTCGGCCTCGTACATCCGGTGGTCCGGGACCCTCTTGAGCTCGGTGACGGCCGATGCCAAGGGGGCCATGACGATGTCCGTGCCGCGCAGGGCGGTCATGTTGCCGAAGTCGCCTCGGTGCACCGCCTCGACGGCGTGCCAGCCGAAGCGGGTCGCGAGGACGCGGTCGTACGCGGTGGGCGTGCCACCGCGCTGGACGTGTCCGAGGATGACCGGGCGGGCCTCCTTGCCCAGGCGGTGTTCCAGCTCGACGGCCAGGCGGTTGCCGATGCCGGCGAAGCGCTCGTGCCCGTAGGCGTCGATCGCGCCCTTCTCGTACGGCATGGAGCCCTCGGCCGGGTGCGCGCCCTCCGCCACGCAGACGACCGCGAACTTCTTGCCTCGGGAGAAGCGTTCCTCCACCATCTTCACCAGGGCGTCCACCTCGAACGGGCGCTCCGGCAGGCAGATCCCGTGGGCTCCGCCGGCCATGCCGGACTCCAGGGCGATCCAGCCCGCGTGCCGGCCCATGACCTCGACCACCATGACCCGCTGGTGGGATTCGGCGGTGGTCTTGAGGCGGTCGATGGCCTCGGTGGCGACCATCACCGCGGTGTCGAAACCGAAGGTGCGGTCGGTGGAGGAGATGTCGTTGTCGATGGTCTTCGGCACCCCGACGACCGGCATCCCGGCGTCCGCCAGCATCCGGGCGGCGGTCAGCGTGCCCTCGCCGCCGATCGGGATCAGCGCGTCGAGGCCGTACCGGGTGGACAATTCCTGTGCGTGTTCGGCGGCTTCGTGCAGCCGGGCGCGCTCCATGCGGGCGGAGCCGAGGATGGTGCCGCCGCGGGCCAGGATGCCGCTGACCGCGTTGATGTCCAGGGGGCGGTAGTGACCGTCGAGCAGGCCCTTGAAACCGTCCTCGAAGCCGATGACTTCGTCCCCGTGTCCGACCAGCGCGCGGTGTACGACCGAACGGATGACGGCGTTCAGCCCCGGGCAGTCGCCGCCTGCGGTGAGAACTCCGATACGCATCGTGCTGTGTCTCCTGCTCCTGGTCGTACCGGTCCGTACGCGTGCGGGCGGACGGCCGTACATGTGAAGGGCGTATTACTGGGGCCGTGTCCGATTCTTCCACGGGGCCGGGGGGAGGCGCTCATCGCGCTCCCGGCCGCCAGGGCCTTTCGGTCCTCCCCGCCGGACTTTTCCCGGCGGGCGCCTTAGCTACACACAGAGGTATTGTCAAGAGGTCAAGCCCACACTAATTGGGACAACCGACTCGGAGATCCACGGGTGGCCCCTGAGCCGCTCCGTGGGCGAAACATGGACGGAGAGCACGCGTGACGCGCAGCGTGTATGTGACCGGTATCGAGCGGGGGGACGGCCGGCAGGTCGTCGAGCTGGGGATCATGGAGCTGCTGGCCCGACAGACGGGCCGGGTGGGCGTGTACCGTCCGCTGCTGCACGACAGCCCCGACCGGCTCTTCGACCTCCTGAAGGCCCGCTACCGGATCGACCAGGACGCGGCGTCCGCGTACGGCATGGAGTACCACGAGGCATCCGCGGTCCTCGCCGAGAAGGGCACCGACGAACTGGTCTCGCGGCTCGTCGACCGCTACCACCGGGTGGCCCGGGACTACGAGGTCATGCTGGTGCTCGGCACCGACTACGCCGACACGAACCTGCCGGACGAGCTCGCGCTGAACGCCCGCCTGGCCAATGAGCTGGGGGCCGTGGTCGTGCCCGTCGTCGGCGGTACCAGGCACTCCGCCGAAGCCGTCCGCGCGGAGGCCCGCAACGCCTATCGGGCGTACGAGGGCCTGGGCTGCCACGTGGTGGCCATGGCGGTGAACCGGGTGGCCGCGGAGGACCGGGACGTCATAGCCGAGTGGCTGGCGGCCCGTCTTCCCGTGCCCTGCTACGTCCTGCCGGACGACAAGTCCCTCTCCGCCCCGACCGTCGCCGAGATCACCCGGGCGCTCGGCGGCGAGGTGCTGCTGGGGGACGACGCGGGGCTGGCGCGCGACGCCCTCGACTTCGTGTTCGGCGGGGCGATGCTGCCGAACTTCCTGGGCGCGCTGACCCCCGGCTGCCTGGTCGTCACCCCCGGGGACCGCTCCGACCTGGTGATCGGCGCGCTGGCCGCGCACACCTCCGGCACTCCGCCGATCGCCGGGGTGCTGCTCACGCTGAACGAGCGCCCGGGCCGCCACATCCTGACGCTGGCCTCGAAGCTGGCACCCGGTACGCCGGTGGTGTCGGTGGCCGGGAACAGCTTCCCCACCGCCGCGGAACTCTTCTCCCTCCAGAGCCGGTTGAACTCCGCGACCCCGCGCAAGCTGGAGACCGCGCTCGGCCTGTTCGAGCGGCACGTGGACACCACCGAGCTGCGCGACCTGCTGTCGGTGGCCCGCTCCGAGCGCGTCACGCCGATGATGTTCGAGAACGAGCTGCTGGAGCGCGCCCGCTCCGAGCGCCGCCGGGTCGTACTGCCCGAGGGCACCGAGGAGCGGGTGCTGCGCGCCGCGGACGTGCTGCTGCGGCGCGGGGTCTGCGACCTGACCCTGCTGGGCGAGGAGCCGGCGATCCTCAAGAAGGCCGCCGACCTGGGCGTCGACATCTCCGGCGCCCAGCTGATCGACCCGGCGACCTCTCCCCTACGGGAACGTTTCGCCGACTACTACGCACGGGCCCGGGCCCACAAGGGCATGACCGTCGAGCTGGCCAACGACGTGGTCACCGACGTCAACTACTTCGGCACCCTCATGGTCCAGGAAGGGCTGGCCGACGGCATGGTCTCCGGCGCCGTGCACTCCACCGCCGCGACCATCCGCCCCGCCTTCGAGATCATCAAGACCAAGCCGGAGGCGTCGATCGTCTCCTCGGTCTTCTTCATGTGCCTGGCCGACCAGGTCCTGGTCTACGGCGACTGCGCGGTCAACCCGGACCCCGGCGCCGAGCAGCTCGCCGACATCGCCGTGCAGTCCGCGGCCACCGCCGCCGCCTTCGGCGTCGATCCGCGCATCGCGATGCTCTCGTACTCGACCGGCACGTCCGGGACCGGCGCGGACGTGGAGAAGGTCCGCAAAGCCACTGAGATCGTCCGCGATCGCCGGCCCGATCTGCCGATCGAGGGTCCGATCCAGTACGACGCGGCGGTCGAGCCCTCCGTCGCCGCGACGAAACTGCCCGGGTCGGAGGTGGCCGGGCGGGCGAGCGTGCTGATCTTCCCCGACCTCAACACGGGCAACAACACGTACAAGGCCGTACAGCGCTCGGCGGGCGCCGTGGCGGTCGGCCCGGTGCTCCAGGGGTTGCGCAAGCCGGTCAACGACCTGTCGCGCGGCGCCCTGGTCCAGGACATCGTCACCACGGTGGCGATCACCGCGATCCAGGCCCAATCGTCCTCGCCAGCGCCCTCCCGGCCGTAGCCGCGAGCACCGGCTCCGGCCGATCCGTTCGCCCCGTCCCCGTTCACCCGCCCCAGCAGAGAAGGCATCCGCACCTGTGACCGCATCACGCATCCTCGTCCTCAACTCCGGCTCGTCCTCGCTCAAGTACCAGCTGCTCGACATGGCCGACTCCTCCCGCCTCGCCGTCGGCCTGGTCGAGCGCATCGGTGAGCGGACGTCCCGGCTCGTGCACGAGCCGCTGACCGGGCCCGGCGCCGAGGGCGGGAAGCGGGAACGCACCGGCGCGATAGCCGACCACCAGGCCGCGCTGAAGCTGGTCGCGGCGGAGCTGGCCGCCGACGGGACGGGGCTGGACTCCCCCGAACTGGCGGCCGTGGGACACCGGGTGGTGCACGGCGGGACCCGGTTCACCCGGCCGACGCTGATCGACGACGAGGTACTGGCGGAGATCCGCAGCCTGATCCCGCTCGCCCCGCTGCACAACCCGGCGAACGTCAGCGGCATCGAGGTGGCCCGCTCGCTGCGCGCCGACCTCCCGCAGGTCGCCGTCTTCGACACGGCCTTCCACTCGACGATGCCGGAGTACGCGGCCCGGTACGCGATCGACGCCGAGACGGCGCGGAAGTACGCCGTCCGGCGGTACGGGTTCCACGGCACCTCCCACGCCTACGTGTCGCGGGCCACGGCCGCCCTGCTGGGCAGGCCGGTGGAGGACGTCAACGTGATCGTGCTGCACCTGGGCAACGGCGCCTCGGCCTCGGCCGTCCGGGGCGGCGTCTGTGTGGAGACCTCCATGGGCATGACGCCGCTGGAGGGACTGGTCATGGGAACCCGGTCCGGTGACCTCGATCCGGCCGTGATCTTCCACCTCGCGCGGGTAGGCGGTCTCTCGGTGGATGAGATCGATTCGCTCCTGAACAAGAAGAGCGGTCTGCTGGGCATGTGCGGCGACAACGACATGCGCGAGGTGCTCCGGCGCGCGGGCGAGGGGGACGAGGCGGCGTCGATGGCGTTCGCCACGTACGTCCACAGGCTGAAGAAGTACATCGGCGCCTACTCGGCGGTGCTCGGGCGGGTGGACGCGGTGACGTTCACGGCCGGCGTCGGCGAGAACGCCCACCAGGTCCGCGAGGCTGCGGTGGACGGGCTTGCCGAACTGGGCCTGGTGCTCGACCCGGAGGCCAACGCGGTGCGCTCGGCGCGACCTCGGCTGGTATCGGCGGAGGGCTCCCGGGTCGCCGTGGCCGTGGTACCGACGGATGAGGAACTGGAGATCGCCGCTCAGGCCTACGCGCTGGTTACCCGGTAGTCACTTGGACTTTCCACCAGACGGAATATTCCGCTACGAAACAAACCGATAGGATCCGCTCCATGCGCCGTTCCAAAATCGTCTGCACGCTGGGCCCCGCCGTCGACTCGTATGAGCAGCTGAAAGCACTCATCGAGGCAGGCATGAACGTGGCCCGATTCAACTTCAGCCACGGGTCCCAGGCAGAACACCAGGAGCGGTACGACCGCGTCCGGAAGGTCTCCGAGGACACCGGGCGCGCGGTCGGCGTCCTCGCCGACCTCCAGGGACCGAAGATCCGCCTGGAGACCTTCGCCGAGGGTCCCGTCGAGCTGGTGCGCGGTGACGAGTTCACCATCACCGTCGAGGACGTCCCCGGTGACAAGTCCATCTGCGGCACGACCTACAAGGGGCTGCCGGGCGACGTCGCCAAGGGCGACCCGATCCTGATCAACGACGGCAACGTCGAGCTCCGGGTGACCGAGGTCGACGCCGTCCGCGTCAAGACCATCGTCATCGAGGGCGGTGTCATCTCGGACCACAAGGGCATCAACCTGCCCGGCGCGGCCGTGAACGTGCCGGCCCTGTCGGAGAAGGACATCGACGACCTGCGCTTCGCGCTGCGGATGGGCTGCGACATGGTCGCCCTGTCCTTCGTGCGCGACGCCAACGACGTCAAGGACGTCCACAAGGTGATGGACGAGGTCGGCCGTCGGGTCCCCGTCATCGCCAAGGTGGAGAAGCCGCAGGCCGTCGAGAACATGGCCGCCGTGGTGGACGCCTTTGACGCGGTCATGGTGGCCCGTGGCGACCTGGCCGTCGAGTACCCGCTCGAAAAGGTCCCGATGGTGCAGAAGCGCCTCATCGAGATGTGCCGCCGCAACGCCAAGCCGGTGATCGTCGCGACCCAGATGATGGAGTCGATGATCACGAACTCCCGCCCGACCCGCGCGGAGGCGTCCGACGTCGCCAACGCGATCCTGGACGGCGCGGACGCGGTCATGCTGTCGGCGGAGTCCTCGGTGGGCGCCTACCCGATCGAGACCGTCAAGACGATGTCGAAGATCGTCACGGCGGCCGAGGAGGAGCTGCTCTCCAAGGGCCTCCAGCCGCTGGTCCCGGGCAAGAAGCCCCGTACTCAGGGTGGCTCCGTCGCCCGCGCGGCCTGCGAGATCGCCGACTTCCTCGGCGGCAAGGCGCTCATCGCCTTCACGCAGTCCGGCGACACCGCCCGGCGGCTCTCGCGCTACCGCGTGCAGCAGCCGATCCTGGCCTTCACCACGGACCAGAACACCCGCAATCAGCTCACGCTGAGCTGGGGCGTCGACTCGTACATCGTCCCGCACGTGGACACCACGGACGCGATGGTGGACCTGGTGGACGGCGAGCTGCTCAAGCTCGGCCGCTACAACTCCGGCGACACCATGGTGATCACGGCCGGCTCTCCCCCCGGCGTCCCGGGCACGACCAACATGGTCCGCGTCCACCACCTCGGCGGTACCGCCCCCACCGCCTGACCCACCCCGCTCCGCCTCTGCCGCACAGAGACCGAGGGCGGTACCCCACCCCCACCGGGGGTGGGGTACCGCCCTCGGTGCGTTCGCCCCGGCCCGCGGGCCGGGGCACGACCGCGGCCCGCACCCCGGGGAAGGGGTGCGGGCCGCGGTCGTGCAGGCGGGGCGGGGCGGTCTACCGCTCCGGGGGACCC
>NZ_SSBJ01000179.1 GCF_004795055.1 Streptomyces sp. A1136 | reverse complement strand
CGGCGATCAGCAGCAGGATGTCCAGCACGTTCACCGAATCTGCCCTCTCCTTAGTCGTGCCTGGGCACCTGGTCGTTGCCTGGAAGCTGCTGTCCGGTCGGCACCGGATCACGCCGCCGCGTCCCGTGGGTTCGGTCACACGACGGCGCCGGGCACGCGGCCTCCGCCACCACGGCGACGCACCACGCACCCGTGCCCACGCGACCGGCCGGAATCCGCCGGTGGCCGCGCCCCCGTCACCTTGTCATGCGTGCCGGTCGAGCGTGACCTGCTTTGTACGGTCCCAGGGCTGCTCCCAGCCCGCGTAGTGCAGGATGCGGTCGATCACGCCGGCGGTGAATCCCCAGACCAGGGCCGATTCGACCAGGAAGGCGGGACCGGCGTGGCCCAGCGGGTGGACGGCGGTGGCGCGGTTGGCCGGGTCGGTGAGGTCGGCCACCGGCACGGTGAAGACGCGGGCCGTCTCGCCCGGGTCCACCACCCGGACCGGGGTCGGATCGCGCCACCAGGCGACCACCGGCGTCACCACGAAGCCGCTCACCGGGATGTACAGCTTCGGCAGCACGCCGAACGGCTGGACGCCCAGCGGGTCGAGGCCGGTCTCCTCCTCGGCCTCGCGCAGCGCGGCCCGCAGCGGGCCCGTGGTGAGCGGGTCGCCGTCCTCCGGGTCGAG
>NZ_SSBJ01000178.1 GCF_004795055.1 Streptomyces sp. A1136 | reverse complement strand
CTTGCCGGTCGTCGCCAGCGTCTGCTTGGTCGCGGCCGTCGCTTCATTGCGTGCATTGATGATGGCCTCCCGCGACTTGCGGCACACCGCATAACCGGGTGCGTTGCCGAACTCCGCGCCGATGCCGCGCTCGATCAGGTAGGCACGGAACTGCGCGCCGATGGCCGGATTGATGTCCTCCGCAGCGTCGGCTGCCGACACCACGAATTCATAACTGACGGCGCCGGTTTTAGCGGCGGCATTGGCATTGATCCAGGCGAAGCAATAGCCCGGTGCGGCGCTCGGCAACAACAGTTGCGAGACTTGCGGATCGAGCGTGACCTGCGCATATTCCAGCTTGCGGTTGCGCCAGATGCCCAGCTTGATGGTGGAGGCTGCGGGCACGCGTCCCAGCAGTTGAGCGAGTTGCTCCTTGTTTTCGATTTGCCGGCCATTGAGCGAGACGACGACGTCCAGCGTTCTGAGACCGGCCCGGTCCGCTGCGGCTCCCGGCAGCGCACCGCCGATCAGTACGCCTTGCGGTCGCGGCAGGCCGAGCGCGGCTGCAATGGCAGGCGGCATGTTTTCCAGCACGCCGACAGCGCTCATGCCGTATTGCATGCCCATGCATCCGTGCGTGGCCAGCAACGGCGTGCTCATGGATGGCGCGGTATCGGGATCGGTGGTGACGATCGGC
>NZ_SSBJ01000177.1 GCF_004795055.1 Streptomyces sp. A1136 | reverse complement strand
GCCACCACATCGCCAGCGCACTGGCGAAGGTCACCGCGAACGCCACCATCACCGGCGCTTCCCATTGCGTCGCGTGGGCCACGGTGGCGCCGGTCACCAGCAGCGCTTCGCCCAGCGCGACGATGACGAACAGCTGGCAGCGCTCGGCCAGGTGGCCGCCTTCGATGGTCCATTCACGCGTGTCCGAACGTCCCAGCCCGGGCAGCGCAAAGCCGATCATCGGCGAGAAATATTCACAGGCGACGGCGACGATCCACAGCGCCAGCCGGTGTTCCTGCGACAGGCCGCCGGCGATCCAGAACACCGCCGAGATGAACAGCCAGCCGAACATGCGGCGGAAGTTGGGCGTCAGCGCGTGGTCCTTACCGAGGCAGCACAGCACGAACAGCGTGCGCCCGACCTGGATCGCGGCATAGGCGATGGCGAACACCAGGCCGCGCCCGGCGAAGGCTTCGGGAATCGCCGCCGCCATCAGCAGGCCGACCAGCATGATGGCGAACAAGAGCACGCGGATCTGCAGCGTCTCCGGATCGAACCAGTTGGTGACCCAGGAGGTGTATTGCCACGCCAGCCAGACCGCGAACCACAGCACCAGCGTTTCGACGGCGCCGGCGACGGTGAGGTTTTCCAGCAGCCGGTGCGACAGCTGGGTCACCGCGAAGACGTAGATCATGTCGA
>NZ_SSBJ01000176.1 GCF_004795055.1 Streptomyces sp. A1136 | reverse complement strand
AGCCCGACGGGCCGATGAAGGCGGTGACCTTGCCTTCGAAGATGTTCAGGTTGATGTTCTTGAGGCCCTGGAAGCCGCCATAGTAGAAATTCAGCTGCGAAATTTCAATGGTCGATTTCTTGTCTGCTGTTGCGGATGTTTGCGTAGTCATAGTATTCACTTGTCGATTCGCTTATCGGTTGTCCGGTATCAATTAACCAGGGACGCGTTGGCTGAACATGGTGCGGGACAGGATATTCAGTGCGAGCACGCTGACGGTGATCAGCAAGGCGCCGCCCCATGCAAGCGCCACCCAGTTGTCGTAAGGACTCATGGCGAACTGATTGATCACCACCGGCAGGTTGGCGATCGGACTGTTCATGTTGGTGCTGAAGAACTGGTTGTTGAGCGCGGTGAACAGCAGCGGCGCCGTTTCACCCGAGATACGCGCCACCGCCAGCAGCACGCCGGTCACGACGCCGGCCTTGACGGCACGCAGGCGGATCATCATCGCCACTTTCCAGCGCGGCGCGCCGAGCGAGAAAGCTGCTTCGCGCAGGCTGCTCGGCACCAGCTTCAACATGTTGTCGGTCGTACGCACCACCACCGGGATCGCAATCAGCGAGATCGCGAAGGTGCCGGCCCAGCCGGAGAAGTGGCCGACGTTGGCGACATAGATCGCGTAGACGAACAGACCGA
>NZ_SSBJ01000175.1 GCF_004795055.1 Streptomyces sp. A1136 | reverse complement strand
GCGCCAGCGCATCAGGGATGAAGCGTACTACCACCTTGTCGAGGTAAGGCTTGGGCTTGTCCCAGTAGTTCGGATTGCGTTCCAGGACGATGTGGCTGCCCTTGACGAATTCCTTGAAGATGAACGGACCGGTGCCGACCGGCGCGCTGTTGTACTTGCTGTTGAGGATGTCGGTCTTGTCGTAGAGGTGCTTGGGCACGATCGGCGACTCGGCGCCGGCCAGTGCGGTCAGCAATGTGGGCGACGGCTTCGACAGCACGATCACGGCGGTGAACGGGTCGGGGGTCTGCACTTCGGTGACGTTAGCGAAGGTGGCGCGACCGCGCGGGTGCACCACTTTCAGCGTCAGGATGGAGAATGCCACGTCGGCCGAAGTGAAGTCCTTGCCGTCATGCCATTTGACGCCGTGGCGCAGGTTGAAGCGGTATTGCAGGCCGTCCTTGCTGATCGACCACGAGGTCGCCAGCAGCGGCTTGGGATTGAGGTTGAAATCGTAGGTCAGCAGACCTTCGACGATCTTCGGACCGAGTTCGGTATTGCCGCCGGCCGTGGTGGTCAACGGCAGGATCGACGACGGCTCCGGCGTGACGATCCAGTTCAGCGTGCCGCCATGCTTCGGCTCAGCCGCACCGGCCTGGCCTGCGCCGGCCAGCGCTGCAAGAACGCCTGCCGCCAGCGC
>NZ_SSBJ01000174.1 GCF_004795055.1 Streptomyces sp. A1136 | reverse complement strand
GGCCGCCGATGATGCCGACCAGTCCGCCCAGCAGGGCGAAAAAGTCATGCAGGGCACTATCCACACCATCACCCAGATGCGCGGCGAAATCGCCAACACCGCCACGGTCATCCGCCAACTGGAAACCGACAGCGGGCGCATCGGCAAGGTCCTGGAAGTGATTCGCGGCATCGCCGAACAGACCAACCTGCTGGCGCTCAACGCGGCCATCGAAGCAGCACGCGCCGGTGAATCGGGACGGGGCTTTGCCGTGGTTGCCGACGAGGTGCGCTCGCTGGCCTCGCGGACCCAGCAATCCACTCAGGAAATACGCCTGATGATTGAGCAACTGCAGACGGGGGTCAAACACGCTCAAGTGCGAATGCAGCAAAGCCGCGACACTGCCAGCAAGACGGCAGGCGATGCCGATGCGGCCAATGCAACGCTCGAACGCATACGTGAAGCCATTTACCGCATCAATGACATGAACCTGCAGATTGCCGCCGCCGCTGAAGAACAGAGCGCCACGACCGAGGAAATCAATCGCAATACGAGCAACATCCGCGATATCAGCCTGGAGGTGTCCGGCAGTGCCGAGAAGCAGGTCCGCCAATGCTCAGTGATGGGGGACCATGTAGGCCAGCAAGACAGGCTTCTCAGCCGCTTCAGAATCTGAATCCGGCACCACGGTCATTTGTAG
>NZ_SSBJ01000173.1 GCF_004795055.1 Streptomyces sp. A1136 | reverse complement strand
AAGCAAGGCATGCGTGGAATGCGCGGCTGGCGCGAGCGCTGGAGTCGTGGTGATCGCAACGACGTTGCCGCGCCCAAAGACCCGACTTCCGGTGGCGTCTGACGCCATCGCTGATCAAAAAATGAATCAAACTTTGAAGCGAACTTTGCAGCAACAGCAGCCGCGCGCGCACTCTGCCACCGGCTGCAAACAAGCCCCGGGCGTCATCGTCCCGGTGGTCAATCTGAAACGTTGCGAAGGGAAGGGCGATTGCCTGGTGGTGTGTCCGGAAGACGTTTTTGAAATCCGCCGCATCGACGACGCCGACTATCAATCGCTGGGCATGCTCAACAAATTCAAACTGCGCGTGCACGGCATGCACGTCGCCTACACGCCCAACGCCGACGCCTGCCGCGCCTGCGGCCTGTGCGTCACGGCTTGCCCGGAACATGCGATCACGCTGGCGCGCGCCGCGGCATAAGTTCTTCTACGGCTTGCCGACCGAAATCTGCGGCTCATCCTTGTGCTTCTTGTCGGCTGCAGTCTTGTCGTGATGCGGCGGTTTGCTGTGGTCGAGCTTGGACTCGGTTGACTCTTCGTATTCGTGGTCGGGGTTGACCTGGGTATCGGACTTAGCGGCGTCGCCGGCGGATTGCGGCAGATGCAGGGTGGGGCGATTGGACCTGACGGGTCCTGTCGA
>NZ_SSBJ01000172.1 GCF_004795055.1 Streptomyces sp. A1136 | reverse complement strand
GGCACGGCCGCGGCCGAGGGGCTCGGTGTCGTACGGGTCGGACGCGTCGCCGAGGTGCGCGAGGCCCCCCGGCGCAGGCGCTTCGCGCCGGTGCGCCTCGGCCTTGCCGCGGCCCTCGCCTGCTGCGCGCTCGGCGGGGTCGCCGTCGCCGCGGGCACCGGTGTGCTGCCGGGTCCCTTCGCCTTCGACGAGCAGGACCCCACGCCCGCGTCCAGCGTCTCCGCCGAGGTGACCCCGGGCCCGGTCACCGCCTCGCCCTCGCACTCCCTGCCCCCGGGCTCACCGACACCCGGCCGGCACAGCCCGTCGACCGGCACCGGCACGCCCGGCGACCCCTCGCACCCGGCGAGCCCGGACGGCTCGGCCGCCGGCGGCAGCGGCGACCCGGGCAGGAAGGACGGCGCCCCGTCCGGTGGTTCGGGGGACGACAACGATGGCGCGGGCAAGGGACAGTGGCTCGCCAAGACGGCCGAGGACTGCCGGGACTACCGCTCGGGCCGGCTTGACCAGGACAAGCGCCGCAGTCTGGAGTCCGCGGCCCACGGCCCGGGCGCGGTGAAGGCGTTCTGCGACGTGCTGCTCGACGGCGACGGCGGCGGCAGGTCCGGCGGCTCGGACGACCAGGGCCAGGGCGAAGGTCAGGGCAAGGGCAAGGGCGACGGCCAGGGCAACAAGAACGGCGGC
>NZ_SSBJ01000171.1 GCF_004795055.1 Streptomyces sp. A1136 | reverse complement strand
CCCTCCTCAGACAAGGAGCACCACCATGTCCGCAACGCTTCAGACCGCCGAAGTCGTCTCCTTTGACGCCGATCTGCTGGCCGGGACCGCGGACGCCGTGCGTGCGGCCGGTTCGGCGCTGCTCGGGCGCTTCGGCGAGGCAGAGGTGGTGCGCTACGAGACCCGGGAGGAGTTGATGCGTGCGCTCGCCGCCAACGACGACACGGCCCTCGACATCCTGCGCCCCCGGCTTTCGCAACTGCGCCCGGACGCCGGTTGGGTGGAGGACGAGTTGGACGGCGGGGCGCTGCCGCCCGGCGAGTGGTGGGTCGTGGACCCGGCCGAAGGCAACGTCAACCACCTGCACGGTCTGCCGGAGTGGGCGGTGACCGCCACCCTCGTGCGCGAGAACCGGCCCGTACTCACGGTCGTGCACCTGCCGTTGACCGGTGAGACCTACACCGCGCTCACCGGTGCGGGCGCACACCTCGACGGCCGGCCCCTGCACGTCTCCCAGACCGCGGACCTCGGCCTGGGCATCGCGGCCACCAGCCAGGCCCGGCCGGACGAGGACGAGGAAGTCGTGCGGCGCGTCGGCTCCTCGATCACCGCGATGCTCTTGGACGCACTCGTCGTCCGCGTCGCCGTGCCCGCGACCCTGCACCTGTTGAACGTGGCCGCCGGCCGGATCGACGCCTTCTGGCA
>NZ_SSBJ01000170.1 GCF_004795055.1 Streptomyces sp. A1136 | reverse complement strand
CAGGAGTAGCTCTGGGTAACACCAATCAGCGGCGTATCTTCCAGGGTGACAAATTTGTGCTCTGGCATTGTGAATTCACCCAGACGTAGCGGCGGGCGAATACCAAAGGCGCTCCATTCAGGAGAACGGCGGTAAAGTGCAGGAGTCTGGGCAAACTGCTTCTTGAATGCGCGGGTAAATGTCTGTTGAGAGTCGAAGCGGTATTGCAGCGCGATGTCCAGAATCGGACGCGCAGTCAGGCGTAGTGCGACCGCCGATTTCGACAAACGACGAGCACGAATATACGCGCCAATAGCATGGCCAGTGACATCTTTAAACATTCTCTGTAAGTGCCACTTGGAATAACCTGCTTTCGCCGCTACATTGTCGAGCGACAGGGGCTGATCCAGATGACCTTCCAGCCAGATTAAAAGGTCGCGAATAATGCCGGCCTGATCCATAAAATATCCTCATCCTTTCAACAACGAGCACCTGACATCAGGTAATTGGATAATAGCATTTTTTGCTGTTTTAGCATTCAGTGTTTTTTTCTTAGTAGAGTATGTTTTACGGCTTGACGGAAATAAAAGTATTGAGATTTTATTCTTAATCAATATGTTATTTACCGTGACGAACTAATTGCTCGTGTAATAGATAAAAATGGTAACAATATGAAATACAAGCATTTGATCCTGTCTTTAAGCCT
>NZ_SSBJ01000016.1 GCF_004795055.1 Streptomyces sp. A1136 | reverse complement strand
GGGGGCGGGGCCGGGCCGGCTGCCGCGGGGGGCGCCGGGGCGGGGGTCGGGGGTTCCGGGCCGGCCGGCCGCGGGCCATGGCGTGGCGGGTGCGCCGGGGAGGGCGCCGGTGGCGGGGCCGAGCCCCGGGACCGCGCTCCGCGGGCCGGCCGGTCCCGCGCTTCCGGACGTCTCCGGGTGGCGGCCGTACGCGTCGGCGCCGAGGTCGTCACGGCGGCCGGCCGGCCCCGTACCCGGCACGCCCCGACCGCCGGAGGCCGAGAGGGCCCCGCCCGATCCGCCCGTACCGCCGCTGTGGCCGGCCACGGCGTGGCCGTCGTGACGGCCGGTTCCCTCGCCCGCGCCCGCGCCCGCGCCCCCGCCGGCCGTCCGGCCGCCGTAACGCCCGGCGCCGCCGGTCGATCCCGAGTCGGGGTCGTCGTGGCCCGCCCGCGAGCCGCGACCCGCGTCCGCCGCCCGGCCGCCGTCACGGGCTCCCGGCAGAGCCAGGTGCCCCTCCATGTCCGGCGTCAGCGGCAGGACGGACTCCGTGTCCCCCGCGGCCAGCCGAAGGGTCGATTCGCCCACCCGCAGCAACGCGCCGGGCGCCAGGGACACCGCCCGCGCCCCCACCGGCACCCCGTCCAGCGTCGTGCCGTTCGTCGAGCCGAGGTCCGCCACCGTCACGCGTCCGTCCGGCAGGACCGTCACCGTGCAGTGCAGCCGCGACACGTCCGGGTCGTCCAGCGGTACGTCCGCGTCCGAGGACCGACCGATCCGGACCGCTCCCGGGTGCAGCAGGTGCACCCCGCCCGCGTCCGGTCCGGCCACCACCCGCAACTGCGGGGCCTCCAGGCCCTCCTCGGGCAGGCTCGGCACGAAGTCCGGTACCGGCACGTGCAGCGCCAGCACGGCCCCGTCCACCAGCGGCGGTTCGCCCAGCATCCGGCGCTGGGGGTCGAGCCGCTCGGCGCCCGCGTACAGCACCACCGTGCCGCCCGTGTCGGGTCCGCCCACGGTCGCCGCGAGCGCCGAGGCCACCGCGGCCAGCGCGGTACCGGCGGGCGCGGTGACGAGCACGTCACAGCCGGCGGGCGCGGTCGCGGTCTGGTGGCCGCTGCGCGACCCGAGGACGGTCAGCCGGATCTGCATCGCCGTCAGCGGTCCCTTCTGCGCGGAGCGCAGTGCACGGTGCGCGCGCCCGGGAAAGGGAACGGTCGGGCGAGCCCGCCCGATCACCCCCCGCCCGGCACGGACGCGTCGTCCGGTCAGGTCTGCCGGAAGGCAGGGCTCCCGTCCCGGCCGTTCCGTACGGGTGCATCCTCGCACCTGTCACGGACAACACGCCCGGACCCCGGCAATAAATGATCTTGATTGATCATCGTCCCGTGCGCTCGCCGCGCACATATGGTCAACGGCCTGCCGAAAATCGCCTCCGGCATACCCCGCAAACCTCACTCTTCGCACATATGTGCGGCAACCAACCTCCGCCGCCCGGCGTCTTCCCTCCGGACACCCCCTAGAGTGGGCCGGAAAACACAGCTCGGAATCATCCGAAACCAGACGACAGAAACACGACAGCAGGGGAGCGCGAGACGTGCGGCCAGTGGGCAGCAAGTACCTGCTTGAGGAGCCCCTCGGGCGCGGCGCCACGGGTACCGTCTGGCGTGCCCGCCAGCGGGAGGCTGCCGGTGCGGAGGCGGCCGTCGCCGGACAGCCCGGCGAGACGGTGGCCATCAAGGTCCTCAAGGAGGAGCTGGCCCAGGACCCGGACATCGTCATGCGCTTCCTGCGCGAGCGCTCCGTCCTGCTGCGCCTGACGCACCCCAACATCGTGCGCACGCGCGACCTCGTCGTCGAGGGCGACCTGCTGGCCCTCGTCATGGACCTGATCGACGGTCCGGACCTGCACAGGTACATCCGCGAGAACGGCCCCTTCAGCCCCGTCGCCGCGAGCCTGCTGACCGCCCAGATCGCGGACGCGCTCGCGGCCAGCCACGCCGACGGGGTCGTGCACCGCGACCTGAAGCCGGCCAACGTCCTCCTCGACGAGCGCCACGGCCAGATGAAGCCGATGCTCACGGACTTCGGCATCGCCCGCCTCGCCGACTCCCCGGGTCTGACGCGCACGCACGAGTTCGTCGGCACTCCCGCCTACGTCGCGCCCGAGTCCGCGGAGGGCCGCCCGCAGACCTCCGCCGTCGACATCTACGGCGCCGGCATCCTGCTCTACGAACTGGTCACCGGACGCCCGCCGTTCGCCGGTGGCACCGCGCTCGAAGTGCTCCACCGCCACCTCAGCGAGGAGCCGCAGCGCCCGCCGAGCCTGCCGGAGCCGGTCTGGACGGTGATCCGGCACTGCCTGAGCAAGGAGCCGGACGAGCGCCCCAGCGCCGAGAGCCTGGCGCGCGGCCTGCGCGTGGTCGCGTCCGGTATCGGCGTGCACTCCTCGCCCGCCGAGGTGGAGGCCGCGCTCGGCGTCGGCGCGCTGCTCGCGCCCGACCCCTCGCCCGCGCCGGTACCGGCGGCCCAGGGCTCCTCGGACGCGACCCAGGTACTGCCCGCCGGGGCGTCCTCCCCGACGGGCGCCTACGACCCCAATGCCATGACCAGCGTGATGCCGCCCGTCGGCGGGGCCGACGCGACGACCGTGCTGCCGAACACGGGGGCACCGGCCGCGGACGCGACCTCCGTCATGCCGCCGGTGGAACGGCCGGACCAGCCGCACCCGTGGCAGTCGCAGATGCGGGCCGCCCGGGACCGCAACGAGCAGACGCAGATGCACTACCTCAGCCCCGACGAGGACCCCCTGCGCCGCCGTCCGCAGCGGCAGGCACCCCCGCCGCCCCAGCAGCCCCCGTACCGGCAGCAGCCGCAGCAGCCGCCGCAGCAGTATCGGCAGCCGCAGCAGTACCAGCCGCAGCAGTACGCGCCGCAGCCTCCGCAGTACCAGCAGCCGCAGCCCCCGCAGCAGCCCCAGTACCGACAGCCGCAGCAGCCGCAGCAGCCGTACCAGCCGCCGGTCCGGCCGCAGGCCCCGCCGCCGCAGCCGCCGGCCCCCCGGGAGCCGCGCGAGCCGCGCCGCCGCAGCGCCAACCCGGTCCGCATCCCCGGTCTCGGCTGCCTCAAGGGCTGCCTGGTGATGATCCTGCTCTTCTTCGTCGCGGGCTGGCTGGTGTGGGAGCTGACCCCGCTCCAGGAGTGGATCGGCACCGGCAAGGGCTGGTGGGACCAGCTGTGGACCTGGGGCCGGGACGCCGCCGACTGGGTCTCCACCCTCGGCGACTCCGCCGGGAGCGGAGGCTCCTGAGGCACCGTCACGACGGGCTTGGCACTCAGTTCGTGGATTTGTCGACTTCTGGGACGTGTTTTCGCCCGCAGAAGTGAAGGTCGCCGCGAATCGGACCCCCTACTGGCCTAAAACCCGCACCCGGCCGCGTAGCTTTGGTGCGTACGCCAGCCGCTGAGGGAGCAGTCGTGGCACGGAAGATCGGCAGCCGGTACACCGCGCACCAGATCCTGGGGCGCGGCAGCGCGGGCACGGTGTGGCTGGGCGAGGGGCCGGACGGGCCCGTCGCCGTCAAACTGCTGCGCGAGGACCTCGCGTCCGACCAGGAGCTGGTCGGACGCTTCGTCCAGGAGCGCAGCGCGCTGCTCGGCCTGGACCACCCGCACGTCGTCTCCGTCCGCGACCTCGTCGTGGACGGCGACGACCTCGCCCTCGTCATGGACCTCGTACGCGGTACGGACCTGCGCACCCGCCTCGACCGGGAGCGCCGGCTGGCCCCCGAGGCGGCCGTGGCCATCGTCGCGGACGTCGCCGACGCGCTGGCCGCCGCCCACGCGGCGGGCGTCGTGCACCGCGACGTGAAGCCCGAGAACGTCCTGCTGGACATGCAGGGGCCGCTCGGCCCCGGCGGCGCCCACCCCGCGCTGTTGACCGACTTCGGCGTCGCCAAGCTGATCGACTCGCCGCGGCGGACCGCGGCGGGCCGGGCGTCGGCGCCCAGCACCCGGATCATCGGCACGCCGGACTACCTGGCCCCGGAGATCGTGGAGGGGCTGCCCCCGCGGGCGGCCGTCGACATATACGCCCTGGCCACGGTGCTCTACGAGCTGCTGGCCGGGTTCACCCCGTTCGGGGGCGGCCACCCCGGCGCGGTGCTGCGGCGGCACGTCACCGAGACGGTGGTCCCGCTGCCGGGTATCCCGGACGAGCTGTGGCAGCTGATGGTGCAGTGCCTGGCCAAGGCCCCGGCGTCCCGCCTGCGCGCCTCCGAGCTGTCGACCCGGCTGCGGGACCTGTTGCCGCTGCTGGCCGGGATGCCGCCGCTGGACGTGGACGAGCCGGACGACGCGGAGCAGGAGACCGCGCAGGCCGAGGAGAGCGTCCCCGCCGACCTGACGCGGCGGCGGGGCGTGGTGCCGCTCGTCCCCGGCTCGGCCACCGACTCCAACCGGGACACGCACACCTCGATGCGGGTACCCGGACCGGACGAGCTGGCCGGCGGCGCACTGGGCACGGCCCGGGTGCCGCGCCCGGCCGGCGGCCACCGGCCGGGTTCGGCGCGGCACCGGGCCGAGGCGGTGCGCAAGCGCCGGCTGATGCTGTCGGTGTCGGCGGTGACGCTGGCCGCGGCCGTCGGCGTCGGCACCTGGCTCGCGGTGTCGGACGACTCCGACGGCGCCCCGCCCCCGAAGGACGCCAAGCACTCCGCCCCGGCCCGGCCCTAGTTCCCCTACCGCCTCGTTCGGCCCCGGCTCGGGCCGCCCCCGGCCGCCCGCTCCCGGGGCGCTACGCCCCGACCAGCTCCGGGTGCCAGCGGCGCGCCACCTCGGGGTGGGCTCGGACCCATCCCTTGAGCTCGTTGCGGCCGTACTCCGCGTGCAGCGGGTTCGACGCGTCGTGGGCCACACCCGGCGCCGCCCGCAGGTAGTCGCCCGGCACCGTCTCCACCACCGCGTCCAGCCGCGGGTTGTAGAAGAACGGCACCGAGAACCGCTCCACCGCCCCCGGCGGGCTCACCACCCGGTGGTCGGTGGCCGTCAGGTAGCCCTCCGTCGCGATCTCCAACAGCTCGCCCAGGTTGACGACGAACGCCCCCGGCCGCGGCGGGATGTCGACGTAGCCGCCGTCCCGCACCACCTGGAGCCCGCCCACCGAGTCCTGGAGCAGCAGCGTCAGGAAGCCGTAGTCCTTGTGCGCGCCGACGCCCTGGTCCGTGCCCGACGGGGCCGATCCCGGGTAGCGGATCAGCTTCGTGTGCAGGTGGGGCCGGTCGGCGAAGGCCGCGTCGAAGAAGTCCGGCGGGGCGCCGATCGAGGCCAGCAGCTCCCGCAGCAGCCGGTGGGCGACCGAGGCGAGTCGCGCCTGCCAGTCCAGCACCACCTCGCGCAGCTCCGGCAGCGCCTCGGGCCACTGGTTGGGGCCCTCCAGCCACATGTACGCCGGGTCGTCCGGGCCCGGCACCGTCGCGGGCCGCTCCGCGCCGACGTCCAGTTGGTCCCGCCAGTCCGAGGCCCCGCCCGTCAGCTCGTGCCCGATCCGGGTGTAACCGCGGAAGTGGGGCGAGTTCAGGTTGCTGACCGCCAGCCGGTCCGCCTCGGGGAGGTCGAAGAAAGCCCTGGTCAGTTCGAGGATGCGGGCGGTTTCGGCCTCGCTGATGCCGTGCCCGGTCAGGTACAGGAAGCCGCTGTCGCGGGCGGCGGCGTGCAACTGCTTGAGGAAGTCGGCGCGCTCGGCGGGATCGTCCGCCCGCGACAGGTCGATGACCGCGAGCGAGGGGACGGCCGAGGCGAGGGGAGAGGAGGAGGGAGAAGGGTGCGCGGACGGCATGACGGCTCCGTTTCGGATGTCACGGGGTCCTGTTCCCCGGAGGTGGCGGGGGCAGCGGGTGGGGAAGGCCGTCGGCAAGGGTGGCGCCGGGAGGCCGCGTAGCCGCGTACAGGACCGAAGTCGGATCGGGTTGGATCAGGCTTGTGCGAAGTCCGGCGGCAGACAGCTCGTGGTGGTGACACGCATGTGATCCACATGGCGACGCTTCACGAGTAGAACGGTCATACGGTGAGCGTACGCCCGTACCCACCCTGATCTGTACGGGCCGATCCGGCCTGGCCGGAGAGTGCCGCCGGCGGACCGGCTACGCTGGACCCGTGGCAGTCGTCGATGTTTCCGAAGAGCTGAAGTCCCTCTCCTCGACCATGGGGTCGATCGAGGCCGTCCTGGACCTCGACAAGCTGAGGGCAGATATCGCCGTGCTGGAGGAGCAGGCAGCCGCGCCGTCCCTGTGGGACGACCCGGAGGCCGCCCAGAAGATCACGAGCAAGCTTTCGCACCTCCAGGCCGAGGTGCGCAAGACCGAGACGCTGCGCGGGCGCATCGACGACCTCGCCGTGCTCTTCGAGCTCGCGCAGGAGATGGACGACGCGGACACCCTCGCGGAGGCGGAGGCCGAGCTGGTCTCCGTGCGCAAGGCGCTGGACGAGATGGAGGTCCGGACCCTGCTCTCCGGCGAGTACGCCGAGCGCGAGGCCCTGGTCAACATCCGCGCCGAGGCCGGCGGCGTCGACGCCTCCGACTTCGCCGAGCGCCTCCAGCGCATGTACCTGCGCTGGGCCGAGCGGCACGGCTACCCGACCGAGGTCTACGAGACGTCATACGCGGAAGAGGCCGGCATCAAGTCGACCACCTTCGTGGTCAAGGCGCCGTACGCCTACGGCACCCTCTCCGTCGAGCAGGGCACCCACCGCCTCGTGCGGATCTCGCCCTTCGACAACCAGGGCCGCCGCCAGACGTCCTTCGCGGGCGTCGAGGTGCTGCCGGTCGTCGAGTCCAGCGACCACGTCGAGATCGACGAGGGCGAGCTGCGCATCGACGTGTACCGCGCCTCCGGCCCCGGTGGCCAGGGCGTCAACACGACGGACTCGGCGGTGCGCATCACGCACCTGCCGACCGGCATCGTGGTCTCCTGCCAGAACGAGCGTTCGCAGATCCAGAACAAGGCGAGCGCGATGAACGTGCTCCAGGCCAAGCTGCTGGAGCGGCGCCGCCAGGAGGAGCAGGCCAAGATGGACGCCCTGAAGGACGGCGGCAGCTCCTGGGGCAACCAGATGCGGTCCTACGTCCTGCACCCGTACCAGATGGTCAAGGACCTTCGGACGGAGTTCGAGGTCGGCAACCCGCAGGCGGTCCTCGACGGCGAGATCGACGGCTTCCTGGAGGCCGGCATCCGCTGGCGCAAGCAGCAGGAGCAGACCGCGTAACGCACCCGGATGTGGGAAGGGCCCGGACACCGTCAGGTGTCCGGGCCCTTCCCGTTCGCGTGGTTCTTCGCACGATGACGCGCGCGAGGGGGTCGCGCGACGTGGGACGTGTGATCGGGACGTGGCGGAGAGCCGTGCCGGACACCCACGCGGTCCGGCGAAGGCGCGACCCACGCGCCTTACGCGGCCTTGGCGATCACCGTGAGGGCTGCGACCAGCACCACCAGCAGCGCGATGAGCGCCATCGGGTTCAGGCCTGCGAAGGGGCTCTCCTGCTGGAGGCGCTCCCGGTTCGCCCGGCACACAGGGCAGCGGCCCTGGCTCACGGGTGCGGCGCAGTTCGCGCACACGAGCCGGTCATATGTCATGCGCTCCTCCTCTCGTCCCCTGGTACAACGGCGCGGGGAACGGGTCCGTTCCCTCTACCACTGTGCCGGCTTCGGCGACATTCGGCGCGGCCCGTCCGGGCAATCACCGTCCGACCCTCGGGGACCCCGGGACATATCGGGCAACTGTGGATGCCGGGCCCACACCCGGCGCCCGTTCGCGTATGGTCACGCACACCTACTCCCGGCGACCGTGGTGCACCCGTGATCCGATTCGACAACGTCTCCAAGTCCTACCCGAAGCAGAGCCGCCCCGCACTCAGAGATGTCTCGTTGGAGATCGCGAAAGGCGAGTTCGTCTTCCTCGTCGGCTCCTCCGGCTCCGGCAAGTCCACCTTCCTGCGGCTGGTCCTGCGCGAGGAGCGCGCCAGCCACGGACAGGTGCACGTCCTGGGCAAGGACCTCGCCAAGCTCTCCAACTGGAAGGTTCCGCACATGCGGCGCCAGCTGGGGACCGTGTTCCAGGACTTCCGGCTGCTGCCCAACAAGACGGTGGCGGAGAACGTCGCCTTCGCGCAGGAGGTCATCGGAAAGCCGCGCGGCGAGATCCGCAAGGCCGTCCCGCAGGTCCTGGAGCTGGTGGGCCTGGGCGGCAAGGAGGGTCGGATGCCCGGCGAGCTCTCCGGCGGCGAGCAACAGCGCGTGGCCATCGCCCGCGCCTTCGTCAACCGTCCCGCCCTGCTGATCGCGGACGAGCCGACCGGCAACCTCGACCCGCAGACCTCCGTCGGCATCATGAAGCTGCTCGACCGCATCAACCGGACCGGTACCACGGTGATCATGGCGACGCACGACCAGCAGATCGTGGACCAGATGCGCAAGCGCGTCATCGAACTCGAACAGGGCCGTCTCGTGCGCGACCAGTCGCGCGGCGTCTACGGCTACCAGCACTGAAAGGACGCCATGCGCGCCCAGTTCGTCATGTCGGAGATCGGCGTCGGTCTCCGTCGCAATCTCACCATGACCTTCGCGGTCATCATCTCCGTGGCCCTGTCGCTGGCCCTGTTCGGTGGCTCCCTGCTCATGCGCGACCAGGTCAGCGCGATGAAGGGGTACTGGTACGACAAGGTCAACGTCACCGTCTACCTCTGCAACAAGAGCGACGCCCAAGACGCCGCCGAGGCCGCCGAGGCCGCCAAGAACGACGCCGCGGGATCGGGTGGCGGCGGGGGCGGCGCCGGCAAGGCCTGCGCCAAGGGGGCGGTGACCCCCGAGCAGAAGCAGCAGATCGAGGCCGACCTCAAGAAGCTGGACCTCGTGCAGAAGGTCACGTACGAGTCCTCCGACGAGGCGTACAAGCACTACAAGGAGCGGTACGGTCAGACCGCGCTGGCCTCGGTCGTCACCCCCGACCAGATGCCCGACTCCTTCCGGGTCAAGCTCAAGAACCCGGAGAAGTACCAGGTCATCACGTCCATGTTCGCCGGCCGCGACGGCGTGCAGTCGGTGGCCGACCAGAGCTCCGAGGTCGACAACCTGTTCAGCCTCCTCGGCACGCTCAACTGGGCGGCGCTCGGCATCATGATGATCATGCTGATCGTGGCGCTGCTGCTGATCGTCAACACGGTGCGCGTCTCGGCGTTCAGCCGTCGGCGGGAGACCGGCATCATGCGGCTCGTGGGCGCCTCCGGCTTCTACATCCAGGTCCCCTTCATCATGGAGGCGGCCGTCGCCGGCCTGATCGGCGCGGGGCTGGCCTGCGTGATGCTGGGCGCGGGGCAGTACTTCGTGATCGACCACGGGGTGGACCTGCGGCACAAGCTGGAACTGATCAATTTCATCGGCTGGGACTCCGTCCTCACCAAGCTGCCGCTGGTGCTGGTCGTCGGCCTGCTGATGCCCTCGCTGGCGGCCTTCGTCGCGTTGCGCAAGTACCTCAAGGTGTGATCGGCCCCCACGAGGTGTGACGAGAACCCCGTGTGAGCCGCGCCCAACCCACCTTGGGAGCGCGGGCCTTGTCCTAGACTCGGCGCCATGCCGGGTCCCCCCGTCCACTGTCTCCGGCCCCGCGACCTGCGTCGCGGGGCCGCTTTGACGTTGGCCTTCCTCGCCGCGGTCACCGTCGGCGCCGGTACCGGCTGCTGGGGCGCGGACGACGACGCCCGGCGGCCAGCGGCCGTCCGGGCCGCGGCCGGCGCGGCCGAAGCCCCCGGCGCCGGGGCCGCCACCGTCGACCGGGACGCCGTGGCCCGGGCCGTCGCCGAGGCCGTGGCGGAGGGCAAGTCGGGCAAGAGGGCCGCCGAGGAGGAGGTCAGCCGCAGCGGCGACCGCTGGGCCGCCGTCTACGACCCGGCCGAGTACGCCGCCTTCACCGAGGACCTCGACGGGCACTGGACCGGCGTCGGCGTGTGGACCGGGCGCCGCCGCGACGGGCGCATCGAGGTCGACCGGGTCCAGCCCGACGGCCCCGCCGCCCGGGCCGGGCTGCGAGCCGGGGACCTGCTGCTGGGCGTGGACGGTCAGGACGTCACGGGCCGCTCCGTCGCCGATGTGGTGGCGATGCTGCGCGGCGCGGCCGGCACCCCGGTGGTGCTGCGCCTGAGCCGGGGCGGCGTCGACCTCACCGAGACGGTCCGCCGCGAGGAGCTGAGCGCCGACCCGGTGACCGTACGGAGCCTCCCCGACGGCACCACCGTGATCAAGGTGGCCTCCTTCACCCGGGGCTCGGGGCAGCGCGTGCGGGACGCCGTCCGCGCGGCCCCGCCGGGCGCGGGCGTCCTGCTGGACCTGCGCGGCAACCCGGGCGGGCTGGTCACCGAGGCCGTGGCGGCCGCCTCCGCCTTCCTGGACGGGGGGCTGGTGGCGACGTACGACGTACGGGGCTCCGAGCGCGCCCTGTACGCCGAGCCGGGCGGCGACACCGCCCGGCCGCTGGTGGCGCTGGTCGACGGGGGCACGATGAGCGCTGCCGAACTGGTCACCGGCGCCCTCCAGGACCGGGGCCGCGCGGTCACGGTCGGCACCCACACCTTCGGCAAGGGCGCGGTGCAGATGCCGACGCGGCTCCCGGACGGCTCGGTTGCGGAGCTGACGGTGGGCACGTACCGCACCCCGGAGGGTCGCAGCATCGACGGGAGCGGCATCACGCCCGACCTTACGGCGGGCGACGGCGCCGAGGACCGGGCCCGGCGGGTATTGGGTGGCCTCGGGGTGGGTCCGTAGTGCGAAAATGACCGCACTATGGCTAAGGAAAAAGGGCGCAAGCTGATCGCCCAGAACAAGAAGGCGCGGCACGACTACACGATCATCGACACCTACGAGTGCGGTCTCGTGCTCACGGGCACCGAGGTCAAGTCCCTGCGCCAGGGCCGGGCGTCCCTCGTGGACGGCTTCGTGTCGGTGGAGGGCAACGAGGCCTGGCTGTACAACGTGCATGTGCCGGAGTACAGCCAGGGGACGTGGACCAACCACAGCGCCCGGCGCAAGCGCAAGCTCCTCATGCACCGGGAGGAGATCGACAAGCTGGAGCGCAAGGCGGACGAGTCGGGTCACACGATCGTGCCGCTGACGCTGTACTTCAAGGACGGCCGGGCGAAGATCGAGATCGCGCTCGCCAAGGGCAAGAAGGAGTACGACAAGCGTCAGACCCTGCGCGAGAAGCAGGACACCCGCGAGACGAACCGCGCGATCTCGGCGATCCGCCGCAAGCAGCGCGGGACGGTGTAGGCGGCGCGGCGGGCACGCCGTTCAATCGCCTGGCATCCCGTGGTCCACTTCGCGTACCATGGGCTCCAGCACCGCACCACCCCCGGGTGGCGTGGTTTGTCAATAAAACATGGGGATGATCGGTTTCGACAGCGGATGTCGATGCAGGGGAAGCGAGCCGAGGAAGCGGCAATGATCTCGTAAACCCTATGTCGCAAAAAATAATCGCCAACACCAAGAGCGATAACTCCCGCTTCACCCTCGCTGCCTAATAACAGTGAGCTGAAGCCTCTGTGAGGAGCGTCAGCCCGGAAGTGGTCCCGGTCCGGATCCTGGCGTCAATTAGGGATCTAAACCTCTAGCCCCGGTCACGGGGGCCTGAGGGAAATCAAACAGTGACTGAGCCCGTCGGAGACTTGTCCGTGTGATCTCCGGGGCCGAGAAAAGCGCAGCGGACTGCGCTCGGAGAAGCCCTGCTTCTGCACCGTTGGACGCGGGTTCGATTCCCGCCATCTCCACAAACCCCATGTGGGCGAAGGCCCCGTAGTCATCTGACCGCGGGGCCTTCGTCATGCCCGGACCCGTCGGAACCGGTGCGCCTGCGTGTCGAGCCGTCCGGGTAGGCCGGTCCGTGACGGACATCAGTAGTGGTAGCGGACCTTGAGGATCTTCACTTCCTTCTGGTCGGCCCGGCCGGGGCTTCCCGATCCCGGTGAAAGGGTCCCGCTGGATCTCCCCGAGCAGACGGGTGATCCGCCGACCCATCTTCCGGTCGGAGGCGGGCCGGAGGAAGAAATCCCGCCAGGCGGCGGCATCGAAATGGGTGCTCCTCACCCCTCGCCCCCGGCCAGATCCCGAAGCTCGTCCAACGCCTTGGCGACGGCTGGGGCACCCGCCCGGTCACGGGCGACCGCCGCCGGCAAACGCTGCGCGTTTGCCGGCGACCGCAGCAGACAGACGGTCTCCTGCCTGGAGTCGTAGTCATCGGCGGACATCAGGACGGCGTCCCCGTGGCCAGAGGTGATCCGGACGGGGTCGTGGTCGGTCTTCACGCACTCGATGAGCGGAAAAGCGGTACGACCACAGGCCCCGGCGGGTGGTGATCAGGAGGGCCAGGAGGGCGGCGGCCGCCGGGAGGGCGTAGGCGGTCGGGGGGCCGAGGTGGTCGATCAGTTGGCCGGCGCCGGCCGAGCCGGCGGCGATGCCGGCGAGGATCGCGGTGACGGCGACCGTCATGCCCTCGTTGAGCCGGCCGGCCGGGGTGACGGCGTGGACGCGGGACATCGCAGTCACCATCGTCGGGGCCGTCGCCATGCCCGCGGCGAGCAGCGCGCCCGCCAGCAGCGGCAGCGAGCCCGCGCCGGCCGTCGCCCAGGGCAGGGCCATCGCCGCGGCCAGCGCCACGAGGCAGGTGGTCAGTCCCCGCGGGCGCAAGGACCCGTAGAGCAGGCCGACCGCGCAGGAACCCAGCGCCTGGAGCGCCAGGACCGGCCCGGCGGCGGCGCCCAGGCCCAGGGCGCCCAGGTGGGCGATCGAGGTGACCTCCATCGCGCCGAACATCACGCCGAGGGCGGCGAACAGCGGCAGCAGCGGAGCCACGGCGCGCAGCGCCGAGCCGGGCGGGCGCAGCGGGGAGACCGGGGGCTCGGTGGCGCGCCGTGAGGTGAACAGCAGCATCCCCGTCAGCAGCAGGGCGGCCGCCGCGAGGGTCCCGGCCTCGGGGAAGACGGCCGAGCACAGGAACGCCGCCACGACCGGGCCGAGCATGTAGCACAGCTCGTCGGCGGCCTGTTCGAAGGACATCGCCGCGTGGTGCTCGGCGGGGCGGTCGCGCAGCAGGTGGGTCCAGCGGGCGCGGGACATCCCGCCGATGTTGGGGGTGGTGGCGGTCGCCGCGTACGAGGCGAACAGGGTCCAGGCCGGTGCGTGGGTGCGGACGCTCAGCACCAGGGCCAGCGAGCCGAGCACCGCGATCACGCTGGCCGGGACGGCGATCCGGGCCTGGCCGTGGCGGTCGACCAGCCGGGCCGTCCAGGGCGCCACCAGCGCGGTGGCCGCCATGCCCGTCGCGGTGACGGCGCCGGCCAGGGCGTAGGAGCCCCGCTGGCCGGCGATCATCATCACCGCGCTGATGCCGAACATCCCCATGGGCAGGCGGGCGAGGAGGTTCCCGGCGGTGAACGCGCGGGCCCCGGGCACGGCGAACAACCGCCGGTACGGGCCGCCCTCGCGGGCCGCCCGGGAGGGCGAGGGGCGTGACGAGCCGGGCGCGGCGTGGACGAGGGTGGAGCCGGAGACGGTCATGAGGGGGCTGCGGGACGAGGTCGCGTACGGCATGGGAACAGCCTCCGGCCGGACGGCCCGGGGGGTCCAACACCTGTTCCGGGGCCATTCACCGCCCTGTGTTGTCAGTCTCCGTTGTTAGTCTCCCGGGGTGATCCCCCGCGATGTGGAACCCAGGCTGCTGCGCGGCTTCGTGGCCGTCGCCGAAGAGCGCCACTTCACCCGCGCCGCGGCCCGCCTGTATGTGGCGCAGCAGGCGCTGAGCAGGGACGTACGACGGCTCGAACGACTCCTCGGCGCCCCCCTGTTCCTGCGCACCACCCGCGCCGTGGAACTGACCGCCGACGGGGAACGACTGCTGGCGCCCGCCCGCAAGGTACTCGCCGCGCACGAGGAGCTGGCCGCCGCCTTCACCGGCCCTCGGGCGCTGCTCGTCGACCTGAACACCGACGGCCCGAGCACCGCCCGCACCGTCCTCGAACAAGCCCGCGAACTCGCCCCGGAGTGCGAGCTGATGGCCCGCTTCGAGAGCGGCCTCACGCACGCCGCCGCCGAGATGGCCGCCGGGCGCCTGGACGTGTCCTTCGGGTACGCCGACGGCCTGGCCCCCGCGCTGCGCGCCCGCCTCGCGCACCGGCCCGTACGGTACGAGCCGCTGGCCGTGCTGCTGCCCGAGGGACACCCGCTGGCCGCGCGCGACGTCGTACCGCTGGCGGCGCTCGCCGGGGAGACCGTGTACGCCGGGGCCGGTAACCCGCGGACCCTGGAATGGACCGGGCTCGCCCGCGAACTCTTCGCCGGACGCGGCATCCTGCCCGCGCCGCCCGCGCCGGTGGCCGTCGGCAAGGACGAGTTCCGCCGGGTCATGGCCAAGACCCGCAATCCGGTCCTGGTCACCGTCGACTTCCCCGACATGCCGGGCTGTGCGAAACGGCCCCTCGTCGACCCCGTGCCGCTGTCCCCGCTGTCGATGGTGTGGCGCGAGGGCCTCGTCCACCCCGGCCTCGACGCACTCCTCGCGGCCGCTTCCGCCGGCGCGGCCACTCGCGGCTGGCTGGACGTACCCCCGGACGCCTGGCTTCCGGCGGCGCTCACAGACGCCTCCGGCGGCGGGTGAGAGCAAGGTTTCCCGGCGGTCATCAGCCGGGGACCGGAACCGAAACGCGCCGTTCCTACGGTCGTCACCACGGACGCGACAGCTGTGGAGGCGTGTGATGAGCACCGGTACGACCGCACCGCGCGAAGGGGGCCGCTGGATCGAGCGGTGGGACCCCGAGGACGAGACGTTCTGGAAGGAGACCGGGGAGAAGACCGCCAACCGGAACCTGCTGTACTCCGTGTTCTCCGAGCACATCGGGTTCTCCATCTGGTCGCTCTGGTCCGTGATGGTGCTCTTCATGGGGCCCGGGTACGGCATCGACCCCGCCGGGAAGTTCTTCCTCATCGCGACCGCCACCGCCGTCGGCGCGCTCGTGCGCATCCCGTACACCTTCGCCGTCGCACGTTTCGGCGGCCGGAACTGGACCGTCGTCAGCGCCCTGTTGCTGCTCGCGCCGACCGTGGCCGCGCTCGCGGTGATGGAACCCGGCACCCCGTACGGGGTCTTCGTCGCCGTCGCCGCCCTGACGGGCGTGGGCGGCGGGAACTTCGCCTCGTCCATGACCAACATCAACGCCTTCTTCCCGCTGCGCAAGAAGGGCTGGGCGCTCGGGCTGAACGCGGGCGGCGGCAACATCGGCGTCCCGGTGGTGCAGCTCGCCGCCCTGCTGGTGATCGGGACGGCCGGGGCCGGGCACCCGCGGCTGCTGCTCGCGGCGTACGTCCCGCTGATCGTCGCCGCCGCGGCGCTGGCCTTCCTGCGCATGGACAACCTGGCGCCGGTGCGCCGGGACGCGGGCGCCGTACGGGACGCGGCGCGCGACCCGCACACCTGGATCATGGCGTTCCTCTACATCGGCACCTTCGGCTCCTTCATCGGCTACAGCTTCGCCTTCGGGCTGGTCCTGCAGACCCAGTTCGGCCGGACCCCGCTCCAGGCCGCCTCGCTCACCTTCATCGGACCGCTCCTCGGCTCGCTCGTCCGCCCGGTGGGCGGGGCGCTCGCCGACCGGCTGGGCGGGGCGCGGATCACCCTGGCCACGTTCGTGGCGATGGCGGCGGCGACGGGCGTGGTCGTGGCGGCCTCGGTCCGCGAGTCGCTGCCGGTCTTCCTCGTCGGGTTCGTGGCCCTGTTCGCGCTGAGCGGGATCGGCAACGGCTCCACGTACAAGATGATCCCCGGGATCTTCCAGGCGAAGGCGCTGGCCCGCGGGATGACCGGCGAGGACGCCGCCGCCTGGGGACGCAGGCTCTCCGGGGCGTCCATGGGACTGATCGGCGCCGTGGGAGCCCTCGGCGGGCTCGGCATCAACCTGGTGTTCCGGCAGGCCTTCACGGCCGCCGGGTCGGGCACCGCCGCCTTCGTCACCTTCCTCGGCTTCTACGCCGTGTGCTGCGCGGTCACCTGGGCGGTATACCTTCGCCGGCCGGCCTCCGGGGAGCGGCCGGTGGCCGGGCCGGCGACGAAGCGGCAGCTCACCTCGGTGTAACGGGGGTTAACGGCGGCGAAATACGGTGGAACCGAGTCCGTCACGGCGATTTGGCAGGCTCGGTTCCCGTTGAGCGACACACGTGAGAACCCATGCGCGAGGCAGGACACCACTATGGACGACGACGCCGCCACGGAAACGGCCACCGGCCCCCTCTCCGGGTTCACCGTCGGGGTCACCGCCGCCCGCCGCGCCGACGAGCTGATCGCCCTGCTGCGCCGGCGCGGGGCGACCGTGCTGCACGCCCCGGCCCTGCGGATCGTGCCCCTGGCCGATGACGGCGAACTCATGGAATCCACAAAGGAGTTGATCCGCCGAACCCCGGACGTGGTGGTCGCCACCACCGCCATCGGCTTCCGCGGGTGGATCGAGGCCGCCGACGGCTGGGGGATCGGAGAGGAACTGCTCGCCCTGCTGCGCACCACGGAGCTGCTGGCACGCGGGCCGAAGGTCAAGGGCGCCGTACGGGCGGCCGGGCTGGTGGAGGCCTGGTCGCCCGGGTCGGAGTCCCTCGCGGAGGTACTGGACCGGCTGCTCGCCCAGGGAGTGGCCGGCCGGCGCGTCGCGCTCCAGCTGCACGGCGAGCCGCTGCCGGGGTTCGTGGAGACGCTGCGCGCGGGCGGGGCGGAGGTGGTGGTCGTACCGGTGTACCGGTGGATGCCCCCGGAGGATCCGGGCCCGCTGGACCGGCTCCTCGACGCCGTCGCCACCGGCGGGGTCGACGCCCTCGCCTTCACCTCGGCTCCGGCGGCGGCCTCGCTGCTGTCCCGGGCGACCGAACGGGGCATGCGGGAGGCGGTGCTGGAGGGGCTGCGCGGGGACGTGCTGTCGGCGTGCGTGGGGCCGGTGACGGCGCTGCCGTTGCAGGCGGAGGGGGTGGCCACGGTGCAGCCGGAGCGGTTCCGGATCGGGCCGCTGGTGCAGGTGCTGTGCAAGGAGTTGCCGGGGCGGGCCAGGGTCCTGCCGGTGGCGGGACACCGGCTGGAGATCCGGGGGCACGGGGTGCTCGTCGACGCGGAGCTGCGCCCGGTGCCGCCGGCGGGGATGGCGCTGCTGGGGGCGCTGGCGCGGCGACCGGGGTGGGTCGTGGGGCGGGCGGAGCTGCTGCGGGTGCTGCCGGGGGCGGGGCGGGACGAGCACGCCGTGGAGACGGCGATGGCGCGGCTGCGGGCGGCGCTGGGGGTGCCGAGGCTGATCCAGACGGTGGTCAAGCGGGGGTACCGGCTGTCGCTGGACCCGGGTGGGGACGGGTGCGGGGTGCCGCCGGAGGTGTAGGGGCCGGGGCCGGAGCCTGCCGGGCCGGGCTGGTGGTCGGGCGTGGGGGCGGGTTAGCGTGCCGCCGTGATGATCGACGGGGTGGAGATGAGGGGCGTCACGGTCGATGACGCCGCAGGGCTGGCGGGGGCGTTGGCGCGGAACCGGGCCTACATGGCGCCGTACGAACCGCGGCGGCCCGAGGAGTTCTACACCGAGGCCGGCCAGCGCGAGCGGATCGGGGCGCTGCTGGCCGACCGGGACGGAGGGCGGCTGCTGCCGTTCGTGCTCGTCGCGGGCGACACGCCCGTCGGCGCGATCAACCTCGGCAGCATCGCCCTCGGCCCGTTCCGCAGCGGCGGAGTGGGCTACTGGGTCGACCGGGCGTGGGCCGGGAAGGGGCTGGCCACCGCCGCCCTGCGGGAGGTCTGCCGGATCGCCCGCGACGAGGTCGGGCTGCACCGGATCGAGGCGGGCACCCTCGTGGACAACGTTGCCTCCCAACGGGTCCTGGCCAAGGTCGGCTTCGAACGGTTCGGGCTCGCGCCGCGCTACCTGCACATCGACGGAGCCTGGCGCGACCACCGGCTGTTCCAACTGCTGCTGCACGACAACCCCCCGGACGGGGTTTAGGCCGTGTCTTTCGGATCAGGCCTGATCCGAAAGACACGGCCTGGGTCCGGGCGTCAAAGCGGTGCCGCCCCGGGGGACACCTCCCAGCGGCAGCCGGGGGAGGAACTTTGACGACGGGGCCTAGCCGACCGGGCACCTGACGGGCACTCTGGGGAGGCGGCCCACGGCAACCGAGGCGGTGACCGGTATGTGGTTCGACTCCGGGCGGGTCTGCCTGGACCTGCTCGCCACCTTCGCCCCCCGGCGGGACACCGAAGGCATCCGGGACGGCGACGAGCTGCGGCTGTGGCTCGTCGGGGCCGGGCTCGTCCCCGACCGCACACCCCTCGGCCGGGTCGGACCCGACTGGGTCGGGGCCTTCCGCGAGCTGCGTAGGGATGTGGAGAGCCTCGTACGGGCCGAGCTGCACGGGGCCGCGCCCGACGGGGACGCCCTGGCCCGGGTCAACGCTGCGGCCGCCGGTCCACCCCCGGGGCTGTGTGCGGTGCGGGACCAAGAAGGGCACCTCGTGCGGGAGTTGTGCGGGGCGGTGGAATGCGCCGGGCTGCTCGCCGCCATCGCCCGGGACGCCGTCGAGCTGCTCACCGACCCCGGTGACCGGGCGTTGCTGCGTGCCTGCGAGGGCGAGGGCTGCGCCCGCGTCTACCTCGACACCTCGCGCGGCCACCGCCGGCGCTGGTGCTCCAGCGAGGTGTGCGGCAACCGCGAACGGGTCGCCCGCCACCGCCGGAGGGTCCTGGCGGCCGGATCTTCCTGACGCCGGCGCCCGACCCCGACGCCGTTCGGCCGCGACGCCTTCCGCGACACCCTTTGCGGTGATCTTGGTAGCGATCCGCGAACGGTCCCGGAACGGGCGTGCGGACCGGGCCCGGCTTCGCGTACGGTTGACGGTCGCCCATGCACGTCAGAAGGGGGCCTTGGTGGCCGCGCAGAATGCCGCTGTCGACAGCACGGCGGATTCCGTCCGCGATCGGGAGATCGCGGTCGAGCAGACGCATCTCGACCGGGTGTACCGACGCCTTGAGGAGAAGATCCACGAGGCCGAGTTCCTGATGAACGACGCCGCCAAGCGCGGGCAGGTCGGCACGCCCGGCGCGCTCGCCGAGCGCGACGCGCAGGTCTTCCGCGCCGGGATCCACCTCAACCGGCTGAACAACGAGTTCGAGGACTTCCTGTTCGGCCGCGTCGACCTGGTCCTCGGAAAGGACGGCGAACGCGGCCCCGACGGGGCGTACACCTCGGTCGAGCCCGCCGACGACGCCATCCGCGCCGATCTCACGGCCGACATCGCCGAGACGCTGCACATCGGGCGCATCGGCGTGCTCGACTCCGACTACGCGCCGCTGGTGATCGACTGGCGGGCCCCGGCGGCCGCGCCGTTCTACCGGTCGACGCCGAAGGACCCGGGCCGCGTCGTGCGCCGCCGCGTGATCCGTTCCAAGGGCCGCAAGGTGCTCGGTGTCGAGGACGACCTGATGCGCCCCGAGGTCACCGCCTTCCTCGACGGGGAGGAACTGCCCGTCATCGGCGACGGCGCGCTGATGGCCGCGCTCGGGCGGGCCCGTACGCACTCCATGCGGGACATCGTCTCCTCCATCCAGGCCGAGCAGGACCTGGTGATCCGGGCTCCCGCCGCGTCCGTCGCGGAGGTGGCGGGCGGTCCGGGCACCGGGAAGACGGCCGTGGCCCTGCACCGCGCCGCCTACCTCCTCTACCAGGACCGGCGGCGTTACTCCGGCGGCATCCTCATCGTCTCGCCGACGCCGCTGCTCGTCGCGTACACCGAGGGCGTGCTGCCCTCCCTCGGCGAGGAGGGGCAGGTCGCCATCCGGGCGCTGGGTTCGCTGGTCGACGGCGCGGAGGCGACCACCTACGACGAACCCTCCGTGGCCCGGATCAAGGGCTCGTCCCGGATGCCCAAGGTGCTCCGGAAGGCGGTCCGGGGCGCGCTGGAGCTGGGGAACGCCCCGGACCGGCTGCGGGTCGTGGCCTTCGGGCGGCGCCAGGAGCTGGAGGCCGACGAACTGAACCGCATCCGGCAGAACGTGCTCGGCGGCACCGCGCCGGTCAACCTGCTGCGCCCGCGCGCCCGCAAGCTGCTGCTCGACGCCCTGTACGCGAAGTCCGGGGCCAACGGGCGGCACAGCGACCCGGAGCTGGCCGCCGACCTGCGTTCCGCGTTCGACGAGGACATCTCCACGGAAGACGCCTTCATCGACTTCCTGAACGCCTGGTGGCCCGAGCTGACGCCGCGCGGGGTGCTGGCCGCGATGGCCGACGAGCGCAGGCTCGGCCGGTGGTCGCGCCGGGACCTGAACCCGCGTGAGGCCCGGCAGCTCGCCCGCTCGCTGCGCAGGATCGGCCCCGAGGGCAAGGGGCCCCTGTCGGTGCACGACGTGGCGCTCCTGGACGAGCTCCAGCAGCTGCTGGGCGCACCCGCGCGGCCCCGTCGCAAGCGGGAGTTCGATCCGCTGGACCAGCTGAGCGGGCTGGAGGAGCTGATGCCGACCCGCGAGGAGACCCAGTGGGAGCGGGCGGAGCGGATCGCGGCGGAGCGGACCGAGTACGCGCACGTCATCGTGGACGAGGCGCAGGACCTGACGCCGATGCAGTGGCGGATGGTGGGCCGGCGGGGCCGGCACGGCACCTGGACGGTGGTGGGGGACCCCGCCCAGTCCTCCTGGACGGACCCGCAGGAGGCGGCGGCGGCGCGCGACGAGGCGCTCGGCACCCGGCCGCGCCGCCGGTTCACGCTGACCGTGAACTACCGCAACCCGGCGGAGGTCGCGGAGGTCGCCTCCCGCGTCCTGCGGCGGGCGATGCCGGGGATGGAGCCGCCTCGGGCGGTCCGTTCGACGGGCCTGGAGCCCCGTTTCACGGCCGCCGAGGGTGATCTGGGGCAGGCGGTGCGGGAGGAGACCCGCCGGCTGCTGGAGCAGGTGGACGGCACGGTCGGCGTGGTCGTGGCCATGGACCGGCGAGCGGAGGCCGCCGGCTGGCTGGTGGAGCTCGGCGGACGCGCGGTGGCGCTGGGCAGCCTGGAGGCGAAGGGCCTGGAGTACGACGCCACGGTGGTCGTCTCCCCGGCGGAGATCGCCGAGGAGTCGCCGGCCGGGCTGCGGGTGCTGTACGTGGCGCTGACGCGCGCGACGCAGCAGCTGACGGTGGTCTCCACCGCCCGGGACGAACCCGACGCCTCGGGCGTCGCCTCGCTGCTCGCCCCGGACGCGGGCTGATCCCGGGCCCACTGGGCCGGATGGCCCGCCGCCGGTGGTGTGGTGGCGGCAACGACTGCCGGGAGGGGGATCGCTTTCGGCGATCCTTTGTTAGCCTGGTTACGACACCGGCTCGATCCAAGCCCCCGGGCCCAACCTTCGTCGCCTAGAGCGACCACTTGCCGCGAGGCGAGCATGGCGGGTCGGTGTTCAAGCGTGAAGACAGGTCTGCCCCTCCGCCGTCGTGGAGGGGCAGACCTGTTTTGCGTGGGGCCGCCGGACGGCCGGGTGGCCGGAAATGGCCGCCGCCGGGGTTCCAGACCGTCTGGAAATCTCGTATGGTGGAAGAGTTCTTCCGAAATTTGTAGCTGGTTACCTTGTACCGGCTGGTAGGTGGGACGATCGGACAACAGGTCCTGCCGCACCCGCCATCTCCGGGTGGCGCAGCGGGGGGCCTGTGTACAGAAAAACCAGGGACAGAAGAGGAACACGGCCATGGCAACGGCGCCCAGCGTCTCGTACTCGATGACGGTCCGCTTGGAAGTGCCCGCGAGCGGAACCGCGGTCTCCCAGCTCACCACCGCCGTGGAGTCGTCCGGAGGATCGGTCACCGGTCTCGACGTCACCGCGTCCGGTCACGAGAAGCTCCGTATCGACGTCACCATCGCCGCGACCTCCACCGCGCACGCCGACGAGATCGTCGAGAAGCTGCGCGGCATCGAGGGCGTCAGCCTGGGCAAGGTCTCCGACCGCACCTTCCTGATGCACCTCGGCGGCAAGATCGAGATGTCGTCCAAGCACCCCATCCGCAACCGCGACGACCTCTCGATGATCTACACCCCCGGCGTCGCCCGCGTCTGCACGGCCATCGCCGAGAACCCCGAGGACGCGCGGCGCCTGACCATCAAGCGCAACTCCGTCGCAGTCGTGACGGACGGCTCCGCCGTACTGGGTCTGGGCAACATCGGCCCGATGGCCGCGCTGCCGGTCATGGAGGGCAAGGCGGCCCTCTTCAAGCGCTTCGCCGGCATCGACGCGTGGCCGATCTGCCTCGACACGCAGGACGCCGACGAGATCGTCGCCGTCGTCAAGGCCATCGCGCCCGGCTTCGCCGGCATCAACCTGGAGGACATCTCCGCGCCGCGCTGCTTCGAGATCGAGGCCCGGCTGCGCGAGGCCCTCGACATCCCCGTCTTCCACGACGACCAGCACGGCACCGCCATCGTCGTCCTCGCCGCCCTGACCAACGCGCTTCGCGTGGTGGGCAAGGCAGTTGGCGACATCAAGGTCGTCATGTCCGGCGCCGGCGCGGCCGGTACCGCCATCCTCAAGCTGCTCCTCGCGGCCGGGGTGAAGAACGCCGTCAGCGCCGACATCAACGGCGTGGTGCACGCGGGCCGCCCCGACCTGGTCGACGCGGCCCCCGACTCCCCGCTGCGCTGGATCGCCGACAACACCAACCCCGAGGGCTACACGGGCACCCTCAAGGAGGCCGTGGTCGGCGCCGACGTCTTCATCGGCGTCTCGGCCCCCAATGTCCTGAACGGCGAGGACGTGGCCGCCATGGCGGAGGGCGCGATCGTGTTCGCGCTCGCGAACCCCGACCCGGAAGTCGACCCGGCCGTCGCCCGTCAGACCGCCGCCGTCGTGGCCACCGGCCGCTCCGACTTCCCCAACCAGATCAACAACGTCCTGGTCTTCCCGGGCGTCTTCCGCGGCCTGCTGGACGCCCAGTCCCGGACCGTGGACACGGGCATGATGCTGGCCGCCGCCACCGCGCTGGCCGACGTCGTCGGCGAGGAAGAACTGAACGCGAACTACATCATCCCGTCGGTGTTCAACGACAAGGTCGCGGGCGCGGTCGCCGGCGCCGTCCGCAAGGCCGCCTCGGCCTCTGTGACGGCAGCCACCTCCGCCTGATCCCGGCGCGTCGCGGGATGCGGGCCCGGCCGGGCGCCTCTAGGGTTGCGGGGATGCCCGCGGGGCCCGCGATCCGCATCCACCGGTACGACGGGTGCGGACGGAGCGTCACCGCGGCGTGACTGTGGCGCTTTTCGTGTGACCCTGGCGGGTGCCGGATTGGCTTTCCCGCCGCTGGTGGGGGCAGGATGCGTAACCGGGCGAGAGGGTCTGACGTTCAGACCCGGGTCCGGGGACTGTCCGAGGGCCCTGGCAGCATCGGCTTCGATCTCACGCCTCTAAGGCAAGTTGAACACGGGAGTACAACATGAACCGCAGTGAGCTGGTGGCCGCTCTGTCCGAGCGCGCCGAGGTGACCCGCAAGGACGCCGACGCCGTTCTGGCCGCGCTCGCCGAGACCGTCGGCGAGATCGTCGCCAAGGGCGACGAGAAGGTCACCATCCCCGGCTTCCTGACCTTCGAGCGCACCCACCGTGCCGCTCGCACCGCGCGCAACCCGCAGACCGGCGACCCCATCCAGATCCCGGCCGGCTACAGCGTGAAGGTCTCCGCGGGCTCCAAGCTCAAGGAAGCCGCCAAGGGCAAGTAGTACCGCCCTTGTGCCGAGGGCCGCGCAGGCCCTCGGGACGGCAGTGGTACGTAGAACGGCGAAGGGCGGCCACCCCCGTGCGGGGTGGCCGCCCTTCGGCCTTCCCGGGGCCCTCGCGGACCCCGGGAACGGTGCGTGCTAGACGAGGTCGCCGTTCGGCAGTTCGACCTTCGCGCCGAGCTCCACGAGCTTCTCCATGAAGTTCTCGTAGCCGCGGTTGATGAGGTCGATGCCGTGCACCCGCGAGGTGCCCTCGGCCGCCAGCGCCGCGATCAGGTACGAGAACCCGCCGCGCAGGTCGGGGATGACCAGATCGGCGCCCTGGAGCCGGGTGGGACCGGACACGACCGCCGAGTGCAGGAAGTTGCGCTGCCCGAAGCGGCACGCCGAACCGCCCAGGCACTCGCGGTACAACTGGATGTGAGCACCCATCTGGTTGAGCGCGGAGGTGAAACCGAGCCGCGACTCGTACACCGTCTCGTGCACGATGGACAGGCCGGAAGCCTGCGTCAGGGCCACGACGAGCGGCTGCTGCCAGTCGGTCTGGAAGCCGGGGTGCACGTCCGTCTCCAGCGCGATCGCCTTGAGCGGGCCGCCCGGGTGCCAGAAGCGGATGCCCTCGTCGTCGATCTCGAACGCGCCGCCGACCCGCCGGAAGGTGTTCAGGAAGGTCATCATCGAGCGCTGCTGCGCGCCGCGGACGTAGATGTTGCCGCCGGTGGCCAGCGCCGCGGAAGCCCAGGAGGCGGCCTCCAGGCGGTCCGGGAGCGCCTTGTGGTTGTAGCCGGTGAGTTCGTCCACACCGGTGATCCGGATGGTCCGGTCGGTGTCGAGGGAGATGATCGCGCCCATCTTCTGCAGGACGCAGATGAGGTCTTCGATCTCGGGTTCGACGGCGGCGTTGCTGAGCTCGGTCACGCCCTCGGCCAGGACGGCCGTCAGGAGCACCTGTTCGGTCGAACCGACCGACGGGTAGGGCAGCCGGATCTTGCAGCCGCGCAGGCGCTGCGGCGCCTCCAGGTACTGGCCGCCCTCGCGCTTCTCGATGGTCGCGCCGAACTGGCGGAGCACGTCGAAGTGGAAGTCGATGGGACGGCCGCCGATGTCGCATCCGCCGAGGCCGGGGATGAAGGCGTGGCCGAGGCGGTGCAGCAGCGGGCCGCAGAACAGGATCGGGATCCGCGAGGATCCCGCGTGCGCGTCGATGTCGGCGACGTTGGCTGCCTCGACATACGTGGGGTCGAGGATCAGCTCGCCCGGCTCCTCGCCGGGGCGCACGGTGACGCCGTGCAGCTGGAGCAGACCGCGGACGACCCGGACGTCACGGATGTCGGGCACGTTGCGCAGCCGGCTGGGCGCGCTGCCGAGCAGAGCGGCCACCATGGCCTTCGGCACGAGGTTCTTCGCGCCGCGGACACGGATCTCGCCCTCGAGCGGGGTACCGCCGTGGACAAGCAGGACATCGTCAGTGCCGGTCATGGATCTCGCGTTCCGAAGAGGGACTCCCCGGCGAACAGGGGAGTGTGGGCAGGGGCCAGTGAAAAGGGTAAGGGGCACCACCCCCTTCTTCGTATGGCTGACGCGGCCGTAGGACTGTCATCCATTAGGCACGGCACCCGCTTGGCACCCACTGTGCGCGCGGCGTTGCGGAGTGTCGCCTTCCGGGCCGTTCGGAGCCGTTCGGAGCAGCCCGGGACCCTCCGGGGCGGTGCGAGGCCGTCGGGGTCGGCCCGCGAACGACGCCCGCCGGAGGGTCCCCGGCGCGCGTCCGGCGGTCCCGGCGCGATCCGATCCCCTCCCCGGGTCTCCCTCGGGGGCCGAAATGCGGGATCATGTCCGCATGACCGAGGTGTCCTCCCTCACAGGGCGGTTGCTCGTGGCCACCCCCGCCCTCGCGGACCCGAACTTCGACCGCGCGGTGGTGCTGCTGCTCGACCACGACGAGCAGGGCTCGCTCGGCGTCGTCCTCAACCGGCCCACCCCGGTGGGCGTCGTCGACATCCTGCTGCCCTGGGCGCCGCTGGCCGGCGACCCCGGGGTGGTGTTCCAGGGCGGACCGGTGGGGCTGGACTCGGCCCTCGGGATCGCGGTGATCCCGGGCGAGGAGGGGCCGCTGGGGTGGCGGCGGGTGCACGGGGCGATCGGGCTCGTCGACCTGGAGACGCCGCCGGAACTGCTGGCCGCGGCCCTGGGCTCGCTGCGGATCTTCGCCGGCTACTCCGGATGGGGACCCGGCCAGCTGGAGGCGGAGCTGGGCGAGGGCGCCTGGTACGTGGTCGACTCCGAGCCCGGCGACGTGTCCTTCCCGGACCCCGAACGGCTCTGGCGGGCGGTGCTGCGCCGCCAGCGCAGCGACCTCGCGATGGTCGCCACCTATCCGGACGACCCGTCGCTCAACTGACCCGCGCCGGGGTCGGTACCCTGGATTTCATGAGCACTCTTGAGCCCGAGCGCGGGACTGGTACGGGGACCCTCGTAGAGCCGACGCCGCAGGTGTCCCACGGCGACGGCGACCACGAGCGCTTCGCCCACTACGTCCAGAAGGACAAGATCATGGCGAGCGCGCTCGACGGCACCCCCGTCGTCGCGCTGTGCGGCAAGGTCTGGGTCCCGGGTCGCGACCCGAAGAAGTACCCGGTCTGCCCCATGTGCAAGGAGATCTACGAGTCCATGGGCGCCGGCGGCGACAAGGACAAGGGCGGCAAGGACAAGTAGGCCCCCGCGCGCACGCCCCGGCGCGCCGTCCGGGAGCGTGCCGTGGCGCGCGCAGGGCGGCTCCGAGGCGGGTACGGAAGCGGGCCCCCCGCCGCTCGCGCACCCGCCTCCTCGGCGGCACGGGCCCCCTCGGCGGCGCAGGCCTCGCGGGGCCGGGTAGCGCCCGGATGCTTCCGGGGGCGTTGCGCGCGCCAGTAGGGTCGGCCCGACGGGCGCCGCGCGGAACGGGTGTTGCGCGGGGCGCGACGCGCTGTCGCGAAGGGCCGAGCATGGACCTGATCCCCGAACCCCGGCGTGCCGACTTCCGCCCGGGCGCGCCACGACTGAGGCTGGGGCCCGCCACGACGTCGGCCGCCGGCCCCGGGACCGAGGGGGTGGCGGGTTGGCTGCGGCGGGAACTGGGGGCCGCCACCGGATTCGCCTTCCCCGAAGCGGCGCCGGGCGCGCGCGGCGACGTACGGCTCGCGCTGGACGCGGGCCTGGCGGGCGAGGAGTACCGGCTCGTGATCGCCGGGGACGGGGTGGAGCTGGCGGGCGGGTCGGCGGCCGGCGTGTTCTGGGGCGCCCAGACGCTGCGTCAACTGCTCGGCCCCGACGCCTACCGCCGGGCCCCGCTGCCGGGACGCGTCTGGGAACTCCCGCACGGGGTGGTGGACGACGGCCCCCGCTTCGGATGGCGCGGGATGATGCTCGACGTCGCCCGGCACTTCATGCCCAAGGACGGCGTGCTGCGCTACATCGACCTGCTCGCGGCGCACAAGCTGAACGTCCTGCACCTGCACCTGACCGACGATCAGGGGTGGCGGGTGGAGATCAAGCGCCACCCGAGACTCACCGAAGTCGGCGCGTGGCGGCCGCGCAGCCGCTGGGGCCACCGCGCCTCGCCCCTGTGGAACGAGACGCCGCACGGCGGGCACTACACCCAGGACGACATCCGCGAGATCGTCGCCTACGCGGCGCAGCGCCACGTCCGGGTGGTTCCCGAGATCGACGTGCCGGGGCACTCGCAGGCGGCCATCGCGGCCTATCCCGAGTTGGGGAACACCGACGTCGTGGACACGGCCGCGCTGGGCGTGTGGGACGACTGGGGCGTCAGCGAGAACGTACTGGCGCCCTCCGAGGCGGTACTGCGCTTCTACGAAGGGGTTTTCGAGGAGTTGCTGGAGCTGTTCCCGGCGGAGGTCTCGCCCTTCGTGCACGTGGGCGGCGACGAGTGCCCCAAGGCACAGTGGCGGGCGTCCGCGGCGGCGCAGGCACGCATCCGCGAGTTGGGACTCGACGGGGAGGACGGCCTCCAGTCCTGGTTCATCCGGCACTTCGACCGCTGGCTCGCCGAGCGCGGCCGACGCCTGATCGGATGGGACGAGATCCTGGAGGGCGGCCTGGCACCGGGCGCGGCGGTGTCCTCCTGGCGCGGTTACGCCGGCGGCGTCGCCGCGGCCGAGGCGGGCCACGACGTGGTGATGTGCCCCCAGGAACACGTGTACTTGGACCACCGCCAGGCGGCCGGCCCCGATGAGCCGATGCCGATCGGATACGTGCGGACCCTGGCCGACGTGTACCGCTTCGAGCCGGTTCCTCCGACATTGTCGCCGGAGGCGGCGGCGCACGTTTTGGGCGCGCAGGCCAACTTGTGGACCGAGGTGACGGAAAACCAGAGCCGCGTCGACTACCAGGCGTTCCCCCGGTTGGCCGCTTTCGCCGAGGTGGTGTGGTCGCGACTGCCGGAGCCGGCGAAGCGGGACGCGGAGGCCTTCGAGGCGCGGATGGCCGGCCACTACGCGCGGCTCGACGCGCTCGGGGTGGACTACCGGCCGCCCGGGGGGCCGTCGCCCCGGCAGCGGCGCCCGGGTGTGCGCGGACGGCCGATCGAAGGGGAGCCCCCAATCGTGTGACCCGGGCAACCGGTTCGCGGTGGAGCGCCGGACGGGGTGCTTCGCAGGGTTTCGCAAGCGTTCCGGTGGGTTGGGAAAACTTGCGGGATTTGTCGGAATTCTTTGCCGATTCGGCCGAAACCCGGCGAAAGCGGGGGACTTGTGGGGTCACGGCGAAGGTGGCGGGGGCGCGCGTGCTGCGAGGGCGACCCTCGCGCCGGGAGACCCGGAAGATGTGCCAGAGTTGCCACGTCCCGGCGGTGAGCACGTACCGTACGGCGGACAGGCGTGAGCGCCGGGACCGGGACATCGGGAAGGGGCAGCTGGGTTGACCACGCACGCACCGCATGCACTGCACACACCGCATTCACCTCAGGGGCCTCAGGGGCCTCAGGCGGTGCAGTCCGTCACGCTGCCGACCTCGCTCGACGAGGCGGTCGCGGCACTCACCGCCATGCCCGCCGCCGTGCCCGTGGCCGGTGGCACCGACCTGATGGCCGCCGTCAACGCGGGACTGCTGCGGCCGGCCGCGCTCGTCGGCCTCGGCCGGATCAACGAGATCCGCGGCTGGCAGTACCAGGACGGCCACGCGCTGCTCGGCGCGGGGCTCACCCACGCCCGGATGGGGCGGCCGGATTTCGCCGCCCTCATCCCGGCGCTCGCTGCCGCCGCACGGGCCGCCGGGCCGCCGCAGATCCGCAACGCGGGCACTCTCGGTGGGAACATCGCCTCGGCCGCCCCGACCGGTGACGCGCTGCCGGTGCTGGCGGCGCTGGAGGCGGTCCTCGTCATCGTCGGGCCCGGTGGCCTCGGCGACTCGGGCGTGGCCCGGCGGGAGATCCCGGTCTCCCACCTGCTGGCCGGGCGCGAGATGCTGCGGCCGGGCGAGCTGATCGGCTTCGTCCGGGTGCCGCTGCTGCACGCGCCGCAGGTGTTCCTGAAGGCGACGGGGCGCACCGGCCCGGGGCGCGCGGTGGCGTCCGTGGGGCTTGTTCTGGACCCCGCGCGCCGGGGTGTGCGCTGCGCGATCGGCGCGGTCGCGCCGATGCCGCTGCGGCCGCTGGAGGCCGAGCAGTGGGTGGCCTCGCTGATCGACTGGGACGGCGAACGCGGCCTGGCCCCCGAGGCGCTGGAGGCGTTCGGCGAGTACGTCGCGGCCGCCTGCGTGCCCGACCAGGGGGAACCGGTGGCCGCCGGGGTACTGCATCTGCGGCGGACGGTGGCCGTACTGGCACGGAGGGCCCTGGGGAGGGCGCTGACCTCATGAGTGAGAACGAGAACGTGAGCGGAACGACCGGGGGCGCGGGCTCCGCGGGGACCGCCGCAGGCGCGGACGCGGCGGGTCACGCCGGGGCCGCCTGGGGCTGGGAACCGGTGCCGCAGGGCGGCGAGTACGACTCCGAGGCCACGGCCTTCGTGAAGCTGCCGCAGGACATGCTGGACGCCCTCGACGGCGGGGAGCCGCTGGCGGCGCCCGGGCACGGGTACGTGCCCCCGCCGATGATCGTGCCGCTGGGCTCGGCCAGTACGGACCCCTCGGCCACCGGTACGTGGACGATGCCGACGCCCTGGCCCGAGGCGGCCGGTACGGACGGTGGCGCGGGTGCCGCTCCGGCGCGCGCGCCGATCCCGGCCTCGATCCCGCTCCCGGCCTCGGTGGCGGCGGCGTTCGCCGATGGCGCGCGGGACGACGCGGGCCCCGGACAGGACGCGGGACACCGGCCGGACGGCTACCAACAGGACGGCTACCAGTCGGACGGCTACCAGTCGGACGGATACCGGCCGGACGGGAGCCGGCAGGACGGGTACCGGCCGGACACCGGACACGAGCCCGACCCGGGGTCCACGGCCGAATGGCACTTCCCGGGCGCGGAACAGGCCGAGGACCCGCAGGCCACCGGTCAGTGGGCGTTCGGGGCCGGTACGGCGTCCTCCGACTGGAGCCAGGCCCCGGCGACCCTGCCGGGCGGCGCCGCGGCGCCCTGGGCGACGCCGGCGTACGACACCTCGATGAGCTCCGGCGTGTTGCCGGGCGCGGAAGACCCGGGCCCGGCGGATGGTGCGCCGGGGCGCGGTCCCCGCGTGCTGGGCGGCCCCGGCGTGGGCACGCCGCTGCCGGAGTCGGTCCCGCTGCCGGAGTCGGTCTCGATGACCGGGTCGGTCCCGGTGTCGGGTGCCGGGTCGATGGGGGAGCCGGAGCCGGAGCCCGCCGTGTACGCCGCTCCGGACATCGACGCGGCCCACGGGGCGGCGCGGATGCCGGTCGAGGAGGAACGGCCGCGTCCGGTGGGCGCGGAGGCCGGGCCCGGGGACGGGCACGGATTCGCGGGGTCGATGGCGGAGTCCGGCACGGGACCGGAGCCCCGGCCGGCGCACGGATCGGAGCCCGAGGCGGCGCACGGGTCGGAGCCCGAGGCGGGGCACGGGTTCGGCGCTCCCGGGGCCGGGCCGGAGCCGGGGCACGGGCCGGAGCCGGAGCCGGAGCTTGGGCACACCTTCGGCGGGGCCGCGCAGGTGCCGGTGGGCGAAGCCGCCGCGGTGTACGCGCCGGGTGCGGGAAACACCGACAGCGGCGAGGCACTCCCGGGTGCGGACACCACCGCCGGTTTCCCGGCCGGGGACGCGACGTACGACGACATCCCCATCGACACCCCCGCCCCGCACCACGAGCACCCGCTCGCCTCGTACGTCCTGCGCGTCAACGGGGCCGACCGGCCCGTCACCGGTGCGTGGATCGGCGAATCCCTCCTGTACGTGCTGCGCGAACGCCTCGGGCTGGCCGGCGCCAAGGACGGCTGCTCGCAGGGCGAGTGCGGGGCCTGCGCGGTGCAGGTCGACGGACGCCTCGTCGCGTCCTGCCTGGTCCCGGCCGCGACGGCCGCGTCCAGCGAGGTCCGCACCGTCGAGGGGCTCGCGACGGACGGGGAACTCTCCGACGTGCAGCAGGCGTTGTGCAGGTCGGGTGCGGTGCAGTGCGGTTTCTGCGTACCGGGCATGGCCATGACCATCCACGACCTGCTGGAAGGCAACCACGCCCCCAGCGAGCTGGAGACCCGGCAGGCGCTCTGCGGCAACCTCTGCCGCTGCTCCGGCTACAAGGGCGTCATCGAGGCGGTCCGCGAGGTCGTGGCCGAGCGCGAGGCCGTCACCGCGGACGACTCGGCGACCGCCGAGCCCCGCATCCCGCACCAGGCCGCACCGGGCGAGGGCGGCATCCACCACAACGGAGGCATGGCGTGAGCGGGCACGACGCGGCCACGACCACCCTGATGACGACGACGGTGGCGACCGGCGGCAGCAGCGGGGAGGAAGCCCCCGAAGTCCTGCGCGGAATCGGGGTCTCCGTCCCCTCCGCGCACGCCCGCGCCAAGACCGAGGGCACCTTCCCCTACGCCGCCGACCTGTGGGCCGAGGGCCTGCTCTGGGCCGCCGTGCTCCGCTCCCCGCACGCCCACGCCCGCATCCTCTCCATCGACACCACGGCCGCCGCCGCCATGCCCGGCGTGCGCGCCGTCGTCACCCACGCCGACGTCCCCGGCGCCACCACCCACGGCCGCCGCATCGCCGACCGGCCCGTCTTCGCCCACGACGTGGTCCGCCACCACGGCGAGCCCATCGCCGCCGTCGCCGCCGACCACCCCGACACGGCGCGCCTCGCCGCGGCCGCCATCACGGTCGAGTACGAGCCGCTGGACGCGATCACCGACCCCGAGCACTCCTTCGGCGCCCCGCCCCTGCACCCCGACGGCAACCTGATCCGACACATCCCGCTGCGCTACGGCGACCCCGAGGCCACCGGCGAGGTGGTCGTCGAGGGCCTGTACCGGATCGGCCGCCAGGACCCCGCACCCATCGGCGCCGAGGCCGGGCTGGCCGTGCCGCGACCCGACGGGGGAGTGGAGATCTACACCGCCTCCACCGACCCGCACACCGACCGCGACCTGGCCGCGGCCTGCTTCGGGCTGGAGCCGGACCGGGTACGGGTCGTCGTCACCGGCGTCCCGGGCGCGACGGCCGACCGCGAGGACCCCGCCTTCCAACTCCCGCTCGGGCTGCTGGCGCTCCGCACGGGCTGCCCGGTGAAGCTGGCCGCCACCCGCGAGGAGTCCTTCCTCGGCCACGCCCACCGCCACCCGACGCTGCTGCGCTACCGCCACCACGCGGACGCGGAGGGCCGACTGGTCAAGGTCGAGGCCCAGATCCTGATGGACGCGGGCGCCTACGCCGACGCCTCCGCGGAGTCCCTCGCGGCGGCCGTGGCCTTCGCGTGCGGCCCGTACGTCGTGCCGCACGCCTTCGTCGAGGGCTGGGCGGTACGCACCAACAACCCGCCCTCCGGACACGTGCGGGGCGAGGGCGCGATGCAGGTGTGCGCCGCTTACGAGGGCCAGATGGACAAGCTGGCCGCCGCGCTCGGCATCGACGGCGCGGAACTGCGGATGCGCAACGTACTGGCCACGGGCGACCTGCTGCCGACGGGGCAGACGGTGACCTGCCCGGCGCCGGTCGCGGAACTCCTGCGTTCCGTACGCGACTTCCCCCTTCCCCCACTCCCGAAGGACACCCCGGAGGAGGAGTGGCTGCTGCCGGGCGGCCCGGAGGGCGCCGGCGAGCCGGGCGCGGTCCGGCGCGGGGTCGGGTACGGCGTGGGCATGGTGCACATGCTCGGAGCGGAGGGGGCCGACGAGGTCTCCACCGCCACCGTGAAGGTGGTCGACGGCGTGGCGACCGTCATCTGCGCGGCCGTCGACACCGGCCAGGGCTTCTCGACGCTCGCCCGCCAGATCGTCCAGGAGATCCTGGGCGTGGAGGAGGTCGTGACGGCCCCGGTCGACACCGACCAGCCGCCGGCCGGTCCGGCGGCGCACGGCCGCCACACCTGGGTGTCGGGGGGCGCGGTCGAGCGGGCCGCGAAGATGGTCCGCACCCAACTCCTCCAGCCGATGGCCCACAAGCTGGGGATGTCGACGGAGCTCCTCCAGATCCAGGACGGCCGGATCACGTCGTACGACGGCGCGTTCTCCACCACGGTGGCGGAGGCCATGACAGGCAAGGAACTCTGGGCGACGGCCCAGTGCCGCCCCCACCCGACCGAACCCCTGGACGAGCACGGCCAGGGCGACGCCTTCGTAGGCCTCGCGTTCTGCGCGATCCGCGCGGTGGTGGACGTCGACGTGGAGCTCGGCTCGGTGCGTGTGGTCGAACTGGCCGTGGCGCAGGACGTGGGCCGGATCCTCAACCCCGCCCAGCTGGAGGCCCGTATCGAAGCGGGCGTCACGCAGGGCGTGGGCGCTGCGCTGACCGAAAACCTCCGCTCGGTGGCGGGGGTGATCCGCCACCCCGACCTGACCGGCTACGCCCTGCCGACGTCGCTGGACGCCCCGGCGGTGCGGATCGTGAAGCTGGTGGAAGAGCGGGACGTGGTGGCCCCGTTCGGCGCGAAGGCGGCGAGCGCGGTCCCGGTGGTGACGACCCCGGCGGCCATCGCCTCGGCGGTCCGATCGGCGACGGGCCGCCCGGTGAACAGGCTCCCGATCCGGCCATCGGCGGCGGTTGCGGTACCGAACTCCTGACCCCCTGACCGGGGTTGGGGCCCGGTCGACCCCGCCTTGCAGGTGCAACCCGGCGCTTGGGGCTGTCGGCGCCGGTCGCTAGAGTGATCGGTACGGGGGCGGGGACGCTGTGCGGGCGCCGCTCCCGAAGGGGTTCACGGGGATGACGGGGAGTCGGGGAGGCCATCGTGGCGGAGGAGAACGGCGGGCTGGCAGGCATCGTCGGCGCGAGCAACGGCCTGGCGGACGCGATCATGCGCCAGGCGAAGGCGCTGGAAGTCGAGTACGAAACGCTGAACGGCTTCAAGAAGCTGGTCGACGCCCAGCTCAAGAAGCTCGGCGGCTCCCAGGCGGACCCGAACAAGCTCCAGGACGGCACGCTGCCGGCGGGAACGCTGGGCACAGGGTTCGCGGAGGCGGACGCGCTGTTCAAGGCATACGGGACCGTGCACACGCAGCTGACGACCCTGTCGAAGGGCCTGGCGGACCAGATCGAGGGTCTCGGGATCGCGATCCTCACGGGCGGCAAGGGGTTCGCGGACATGGACGAGGAGACGCGGCAGCGGATGCTGGCGATCGCGCAGCGGGCGAAGGAACACTACGTCCGCGACCGCGATCCCTCGGCCGGGCACGACCAGCCGCAGCAGCAACCGCAGGGCGGCCAGACACCCACGCCGGCGCCGAGCAAGACGGAGGTCGATTACTGATGGTGACGAGCTTCGACGGCTACACCCACGAACAGCTCATGGCGATGATCGCCTCGATCAAGCCGGAGGTGGTCCGCGCCCGGGCGACCCAGCTTGAGGAAGCCGCCATCGCGATCAAGGAGATCGGCGAGAACCTCAAGAACCACAAGGTGTCGGGCTGGGAAGGCGAGGCCGCGACGTCCTTCCAGACCTGGGTGAACTCGGCGGGCAACGCGACGCTGCGTCTGGCGGACTACAGCAAGGACGCCTCGAAGTGGATGACGATCGCGACGCAGCACATGTACGAGGCCCAGACCACACCGGGCGTCGACACGTCGGCCAAGGAAAACCTGGAGGCCGCGCGCAAGTTCCATAACGACCCGGACTCGGCGAAGATCGGCTCACTGGCGGCGCAGAAGCTGGAGGCGGACCGCCTCCAGGCGGTGCAGCAGCTGAAGAAGCTGGCAGAGTCGTACGACGAGTCGTCGCGCAACATGAACGCGGCGCAGGCCCCGACGTTCCCGCCGCCGCCGGCGCGCTTCGTACCAGGCGGGGACTATGCCGTCACCTCCTCCGATGTGGCGCGCCCGGGCACTGGGCCTAGCGATAGCTCTGACTCGGGCGTCGGTTCCGGGTACACGACATCGACACCGGGCAGCAGCGGGAGCGCAAGTAAGTCCGCATACCACCCGCACTCCGGATCGGAACTGCCCCCAACTGTGGCTCCGACAACCGGAGGACTTCAGCCAGCTCCCGACCGTAACGTCAACGTAGACCTGAACACCGTCGGCACGCTGCCGCCTGCGAGCCTTCCTCCGACGGTTAATCTGCCGACTGGCCCGGGGCCGGTCGTTCCGAGAGGCGGCCCTTCCCCTCTTCAGGTAGTTCCCCCGCTTACGCTTCCCCCGACCACCAACTCGGCCAAGCCGGTCGGCGGAGGTACATTCCCGCGTCCGACCATGCCTCCCGGCAAGGCCAGCGGCAGCCTCGGGTTGCCTCCGCGCGAGACCGGCATCGTCGGCGGGCGCCCGGTGACGCCCCGAGGGCCTAGCGCGGGTATCCCGCGCGGTACGGTCATCGGCGCGGAAGGTTCCCAGATGGGACGCGGAATGACGGGCGGTGGCATGGGAAGCGGCATGAGTGGTCCCCACGGGGGCCCTGGTGCAACTGCGGGCCGTCGACTGGCCATGGAGCCGGGCGGGGTCGTCGGCGGCCGTCAGACCGGCATCGGCGGGCAGTCAGCCACAGGTGGTCGACCGTTCACCCAAGGCGGCTCCGGCCTTGTACGCAACGGGACGGGAGCTGGTCCCGTCGCAGGCGCCGGTAGTCATGCCCCGGGTAAGCGGCGCGACGGCCGAGGGGGCGAACGCCCCGATTACCTGGCTGAGGACGAAGAAACCTGGCAGGCGGATCGCCCTACTATGCCGCCAGTGATCGACTGAGCAGAACGGACGTTGCACGGGATGCGCATGCGGAAGGCGACCTCAGCCCTGGTGGGTCTGCTGCTGGCCGGGGTCGCCGCGACTCCGGCTCAAGCGGAGACCGTTAGGTCTACGCAGTGGCATCTCGATGCCATGAAGGCCGACGACATCTGGTCGATCAGCACGGGCAAGGATGTCACCGTTGCGGTAATAGACACCGGCGTAAAGCGCATCCCTGAGCTTGAGGGTCAGGTGCTGCCGGGTAAGAATTTCGCTTCCGCCAGCTACACGGGTGACGAACGCACTGACCACAGCCACCACGGTACGGCCATCGCTGCGGTCATCGCAGGCAATGGCAAGGGTCCCGGCGGTGCGGACAGTGCGTTTGGTCTGGCACCTGGTGCGAAAATCCTACCTCTGCGGGTCGATTTCGGGGGCGATGGCACCGCCCCCTTCCGTTCGATGATTCAGGCTATCCGCTTTGCCGCTGATTCGGACGCCAAGATTCTCAACGTTTCGATGGGCGGCATCAATCAAAGCGACGATTTGGACAGTGCCGTCAAGTACGCCCTAGGTAAAGGCAAATTGATCTTTGCCAGCGTTGGGAACGACGGCAATGAGGGCGTAATTTGGCCAGCGGCGACACCTGGAGTGGTGGGTGTTGGGGCGGTCGACGCCAAGGGCGGGCCAACGAAGGAGTCCCAGCACAACCGTTACGTGGACATTGTGGCGCCCGGGAAAGATATCGTTTCTGGCTGCGACGGCGGAACAGGACTTTGTAATAGCAGCGGTACAAGCGAGGCCACTGCCCTCGCCTCCGCCTCCGCCGCGCTGCTCTGGTCCGTCCACCCCGACTGGACCAACAACCAGATCCTCCGCGTCCTCCTGAACACCGCCGGGAAGCCCAAGGACGGCGCGCAGCGCAACGACTACGTCGGCTACGGCGTCGTCCGCCCCCGCATCGCGGTCCCCACGCCCGGCGACCCCGGGCCGGCCGACGTGTACCCGCTGCCCGACCTCGCGGCGGCCGCGTCGCCCAGCCCCGCGCCCGGCGGCAAAGCCGCCCCCGCGCCCGGTAAGTCCGCGCCGCAGGCCCAGGCGAAGAAGGACGACACCGGCAGCGCCCTGCCCTGGATCGCCCTCGGACTCGGAGCCTGCCTGATCATCGGCGGTGCAGTCACGGCGGTCGTCATCCAGCAGCGCTCACGACGCTGAGGGCCCCGACACCCCACCCACCCAAGGAGAGCACCGCATGTCCTTCGACGAAGAGTGGGCCACCGCGCGCGCCACTGCCGCGGCCAACGTGTCCATGCGGCTCAACCGCGTCCCCACCGAACCCGGCGGCGGCACCGGTGGCGGGGACCTGGAGCTCAATCAGGACCACATCGGGGCCGTCGGCACTGAAGCCTTCACACTCCACGAGCGTCTGTCCACCGACGGCAAGCACGCCGACACCTCCACCGCCACGGCCGCCGGAGCGCTGTCCAAGGAGGGGTTCGCCACCGGGGCCGCCCTGCTCAAGGCGGCGCACCGCTGGGAGAGTCAGGTGAAGACCCTCGTCGCAGGATGCGCCACCATCTCCAACGGCCTGAACTACTCCCTCTCCTCGCACAACAAGGAGGAGAAGCAGCTCTACGCCGAGTTCACCAGCTCCAAGATCGACGAGTACCTCAAGTAGACGAGTACCTCAAGTAGTGGCCCCGGCACGCTGGAAGGCGGCGTAGACCCGTGTTGTCGTACGAGAACGTCCTGAACGCCCCCATCGACCAGCTCGCGACCGCGATAAGCGACTGGGCGGCGATGGTCAAGAAACTGGACGAACTCGCCGAGGCAGCCCGTAACGGCATGAAGGCGAAGGCCGACAAAGCCGAATGGCGCGGGGTCACCGCCAGCGTGGGACGGTCGTTCGTCGACAAGACGGCCAAGGAGTTCGAGGACGCCGCCAAGGAGGCCAAGGGCATCCACCAAGCTCTGACCGAGGGGCACGCCACCTTCAAATCCTCCCGCGAACAGCTGAAGAAAATCACCGACGAAGAGGCCCCCGCCGCCGGTTTCCGGGTGGACGGCAAGGGGAAGGTCTCGCCCGCCCCGCTGGTCACCGACGCGGAGCGCAACGCCGCACGGCACGACCCCGACTACCAGCAGTCGATCCGCGACAACCTGCCCCTGTGGCAGGCCAAGATCGACGCGATCATCGACACCTGTGACGACGTCGACCAGTCGCTGGCCCGCCTGCTCAACGCGAACGTGGCCGAGGATCACAACTTCAGTGCTCCCAAGTACGCCGACCTCACCGCCGAACAGGCCGGGCACGCCATCGATCTGGCGCACAAGGGGCGCGCTCTCTCCCATGCCGAGCTGACAGAACTGAACGAGCTGCTGGCGGACAACGCGAAGAAGGCGGAGTTCTCCACCGCGTTCTACGGGGCGCTCGGCCCCAAGGGCGCGCTGGAGTTCTACGGGCAGATGTCGACCGATACTTACGACTACGCGAAGCAGGACCCGCAGCGTCTCAAGGACGTCCAGCAGCTTCAGCAGAACCTGGGCCTTAACCTCGCGACGGCGACCCGGTCCACGTCCGAACCGAGCCTGCCGCCGAGCTTCGCGCTGGAGTTGCGCAAGCTCGGCACCGAGCGCATCCCGCTTGCGAAGTACGAGCAGAATCCGCCCTTCGGCTACCAGCTGCTCGGCGGCATCATGCGGTACGGGAACTACGACCCCAAGTTTCTGCTGCCGATCGCGGAACACGCGACCCAGATCCACGCCAAGGATCCTGACTTCTTCAACCAGTCGCGGCAGCTCAACGGCTACGGCAAGAACATGCTCAACCCCTCCGGCATCAACGGCGCGGGCTACGACCCGGTGACCAGCTTCCTGGAGGCGCTGGGCCACAGCCCCGACGCCGCGTCCCAGTTCTTCGACCCGGAGCGCGAACCGCATGCCTACAACCAGGACGGCACGGAGAAGTCCGGTCACCCGGACCTGGGTACGGGCGCGGACAAGAAGCCGATCAAGAACTACCTCGACTTCTTCGGCCATGCGAAGTACGACGCGACCATCGACATGGAGGGGTTCAACCCCGACGACTTCCCCAAGATCCAAAAGTACATGCCGGACGCCTTGGGGCACGCCCTCGAAGCCGCCACCCTCGGCCACGCCTGGGACGACCCCGCGCCCCACCTGGTCCGCACCGAGGCCGGTGCGCGTGTCATGCACGAAGTGGTTACCAAGTACGGCGGGGACGCCGAGCTACTCAAAGAGCAGGAAACGATTTCCGACAGCCTGGGGCGTATGGGCGCCGGCTACATCGACGATCTCAACTACGCGCTACGTGGCAATGACAGTGAAAGCGTCTTCGCGAGGCAAGAAGGGGACGGCCACGTCACAGTCGAGCGCGCGGAGGCTCGTAGGTTCCTCAGCAGTCTCGGTCAGCATCCTGACTCGTACTTGACCATGTCCAGAGCGGAATCGCTCTTCGCGGCCTCCGTCTTGGAAGCCCAGGTGGGCCCGGACGGCACGCTCAACCAGAGCAGCTTGAGGGAGGCCGCACGAACGAGTGGCGAATTCCAAGGAACCTTGGACGAGTCCCGTGGGAAACAGATCCAGGCTGAGGCCGACAAATGGAACGAGAATTACGAGAGGGCTCTGGAGAAGCAGACGGGATGGACGGAGTCCGCGGCGACTGGCGTGATCGCCGCTGGTGTCGCCTTCCTGCCGGCTACCGCTGCCGCCGCGGGCGCTGCGGCTGTACTGGTGCCGCTCGGAGTCGACCTGGGCACCGGTGCGATGGAGCAGGTTGCCGGTGACCTCGTCGGTGACTGGTCCGCGGACGAGAAGCAACGGCAGAAGGACATCCACGACGGCAAGGTCCACGCCGACAGGGCGGAGGTGTACGCACAGGGTGAGGCCTTGGCGTACGCACCGGTCGACAACTTCTTGCGTCGACACCCGGTGAGCGACAAGGACCCGTTCGACGAAGATCTCCGGGAGTCTCTCAGCTCCGGCTACTCCACAGGCGGGCGCAACGAAGCGAACATGGGCAACGATCCCGTGACCCCAAAGAAGTGGGGAGGATGAACAACGTGGTTCCGGCCCGCAGATTCGGTGCGATGCCTTGGCGACGGTTGCCCGTACCGTTGTTGGCCATCGGCATGCTCCTCGGCGGATGCGGGGCCGATGAGCCGGATCAGGCTCCCCGCGAGTTGACCGGTTCCGAGGTGTGCCCCGGGGGGCTACTCACTGCCGATGCCGTCCGGGCGTTGAACCTGCTGACGGCCGGAGCCGCGTTCAAGCCGCCGCCCAGGGACGTCCAGGACGTGTCCTCGGCGGCGCGTGCGTTGGTGCAGGGCTTTCAAGCGAACGGGGAATCCCACGTCGACGCTGTGTGTGAAGCCAGGCCGGTCGATTCGATGAATCGCCACGTTGTCTTCGTGAGCTTCGAGATTGAGAGCGAGGCCACGCGCAAGTACGAGCACAGTGAGAGCGGCCAGGGCTACTACTGGGAGTACGACCTGGGCCGCAATGCCCTCGCCAACGCACGGCAGGCGCGGCTCTACTTCGACTGTGTTAGCACGCGGCTGGGTGGCCCGGAGAAGTCCGTGCCGATCGCGGCGCGCGCGAGCGTCGGCGACATGTCGAGCACCACGGTCGATGCCGCCCCGCGCGAGGCGAACCTCACCATCGTCCACTCCGCCGCGCGGGCCATGGCCAAGGAGCTGGGCTGTAAGGACGGCGGTGGTCTGCCGGAGCGCTTGGTGGTGAAGGAGAAGGCCGCCCCCACCCGGTAGCGGAACGGGCAAAGCCGCGGCCCGCTCCCGGGGGTGGAGTCCCGGGGCGGGCCGCTTCGGAAGCCGTGACCGGAATCGAACCGGCGTAACTCGCTTTGCAGGCGAGTCCCTCAACCACTCGGGCACACGGCTGGGTGGTGGTGATGGGTCGACCGTACGAGGGGGTGGGGGAGGCGGGGAAGGGGGGCGGCCGGGGTGCAATGCGACTGCCATGCTCCGTTCACAACCGGGGCGGGCGTAGGCCCGGAGGCGGAGCGGCGGATCCGTCAAAATGACAGGGTCGAGACCGGGCTACGGACCTTACCCTGGGGCGATGAGTGTCCTGAAGCCCCGTGTCCCCCAGACGGCCGACGCGTCCGTTCCGCCCCCGTCGCAGGGTGGGGTCCTCGCACCGCCGTACCGGACGCTGAGCATCGGGATGGTCTCCGTCATATTCCTGATCGCCTTCGAGGCCACCGCCGTGGGCACGGCGATGCCCGTCGCGGCCCGCGAGTTGGACGGGATCGGGCTCTACGCCTTCGCCTTCTCCGCCTACTTCACGACCAGCCTCTTCGGCATGGTGCTCGCCGGCCAGTGGGCCGACCTCCAGGGTCCGCTGCGGCCGCTCGCCGTCGGGATCGGGGCGTTCGCCGCCGGGCTGGTGGTGTCGGGGACCGCCGGTGTGATGTGGGTGTTCCTGCTCGGGCGGGCGGTGCAGGGGTTCGGGGGCGGGCTGGTGATCGTCGCCCTGTACGTCGTCGTCAGCCGGGCCTACGAGGAACGGCTGAGGCCCGCCATCATGGCGGCCTTCGCCGCGAGCTGGGTGGTGCCGTCGATCGTGGGGCCGCTGGCCGCCGGGACGGTGACCGAGCGGCTCGGGTGGCGCTGGGTGTTCCTGGCGATCCCCGTGCTGGTCGTCGTACCGCTGGTCGTGGCCCTGCCGGCGATCCGCCGGACCGCGGGCGGCCCGGTGCGGACGGCGGACGGCCCGGACCCGTTCGACCGACGGCGTATCCGGCTGGCCCTCGGCATCTCCGCGGGCGCGGGGTTGCTCCAGTACGCGGCCCAGGACCTGCGGTGGCTGTCGCTGCTGCCGGGCGTCGTGGGCGCGGCCCTGTTGGTGCCGGCGGTGCGGGGGTTGCTGCCGCGCGGGACGTACCGGGCGCGGCGGGGGCTGCCGTCGGTGGTGCTGCTGCGCGGGGTCGCGGCCGGGGCGTTCATCGCGGCGGAGAGCTTCGTGCCGCTGATGCTGGTCACCCAGCGGGGTCTGAGCCCGACCATGGCGGGGTTCTCGCTGGCGCTCGGCGGGCTGACGTGGGCGGTCGGTTCGTGGGTGCAGTCCAAGGGGCGGATGGAGCCGTACCGGCAGCGGCTGATGGTGGCCGGGATGGTGATGGTGGCCGTGGCCATCGCGACGGCGCCGGCCGTGCTGGTGCCTTGGGTGCCGGTGTGGACGCCGGCGCTGGCGTGGGGTCTGGGGTGTTTCGGCATGGGCCTCGTCATCGGACCGACGGGTGTGTTGCTGATGAAGTTGTCCCCGCCGCAGGAGGCCGGGGCCAACTCCGCCGCGCTGCAGATCTCGGACGCGCTGGCGAACGTGGTGCTGCTGGCGGCGGGCGGCGCGGCGTTCGCGGCGCTCGGCGGGGGTGCGGTCGGCGCCGGGCACGGCCTCGCGCGGGGCGCGGGCGCGACCGCCTCGCACCCGACCGCGTTCGTGGCCGTGTTCCTGCCCATGGCCGCCGTGGCGCTGGTCGGCGCCTGGGTCGCGACCCGGCTGGACCCCCCCCGGCCAGGCCCTGACCCCGCCCGGGCCCCCAACCCTGCCGGCCCTCGACCGGGCCAGGCCTGACCCCGCCCTGACCTCGCCCGGGCCCCGACCCGCCAGCCCTCGATCCGGCCAGGCCCGCCCGCGCCCCGCCGGCCTCCGATCCGGCCAAGTCCCACCCGGGCCCCGACCCGTCGGATCTCGACCCGGGCTGGACCCCGCCCGGCCAGGCCGGACCCGTCCCTGCCCGAACCCTGACGCCGCCCCGGCCAGGCCCGCCCCCGCCCCGCCGGCCCCCGACCCGGCCAAGTCCCCACCCGGACCCGCGACCCCGCCGCGACCCCGGTCCGGCCGGGCGGCACTCCCGTGGTTCGGCCCGGGCCCGAGCCCGGGGCCTGCGCCGAGTCGGGTGGTGGGCACCGGGCCCGTGTGACGCTCGCCGCACCCGTCGAGGTCGCGGGCCTGTCCCTCGTCGGGGGGCGGTCCCGCACCGGTAGGGTGGCCCGGTTGTCCTACGTACGACTGCCGAGAGCGACGAACCGGAGACCGTGACTACTACCGCCTCCCACCACCTCTCACCCGCCTTCCCCGGTCGCGCGCCGTGGGGTACCGCCAGCAAGCTGCGTGCCTGGCAGGAGAGTGCGCTGGGCCGATACCTGGAGACGCAGCCGCGCGACTTCCTCGCCGTCGCGACCCCCGGCGCGGGCAAGACCACCTTCGCGCTGACCCTCGCCTCCTGGCTGCTGCACCACCACGTCGTGCAGCAGGTGACCGTCGTCGCGCCGACCGAGCACCTCAAGAAGCAGTGGGCCGAGGCCGCCGCCCGGATAGGCATCCGGCTCGACCCGGAGTACTCCGCCGGACCGCTGAGCAAGGACTACCACGGCGTCGCCGTCACCTACGCGGGCGTCGGCGTCCGCCCGATGCTGCACCGCAACCGGTGCGAGCAACGCAAGACCCTGGTGATCCTCGACGAGATCCACCACGCGGGCGACTCCAAGTCCTGGGGCGAGGCCTGCCTGGAGGCGTTCGACCCGGCCACCCGCCGGCTCGCGCTGACCGGTACGCCCTTCCGGTCCGACACCAACCCGATCCCGTTCGTGACGTACGAGGAAGGCAACGACGGCATCCGGCGGTCGTCGGCCGACTACACCTACGGCTACGGGAACGCCCTCGGCGACGGCGTCGTGCGGCCCGTCATCTTCCTCTCCTACAGCGGCAACATGCGCTGGCGCACCAAGGCGGGCGACGAGATCGCCGCCCGCCTGGGCGAGCCGATGACCAAGGACGCCATCTCGCAGGCCTGGCGCACCGCGCTGGACCCGCGCGGCGACTGGATGCCGAACGTACTGCGCGCCGCCGACCAGCGGCTGACGGAGGTCCGCAAGGGCATCCCCGACGCCGGCGGCCTCGTCATCGCCTCCGACCAGGACTCGGCGCGCGCGTACGCCAAGCTGATCCGGGAGATCACCGGGAGCAAGCCGACCGTCGTCCTGTCCGACGACACCGGGGCCTCGAAGCGGATCGACGACTTCAGCGCGGGCGACGACCGCTGGATGGTCGCGGTGCGGATGGTGTCGGAAGGCGTCGACGTACCGCGCCTCGCCGTGGGCGTTTATGCCACCACCATTTCGACACCGCTGTTCTTCGCGCAGGCCGTGGGTCGTTTCGTACGTTCACGCCGGCGCGGCGAGACCGCTTCCGTGTTCCTTCCGACGATTCCGTACCTGCTCGGATTCGCCAATGAGATGGAAGTCGAACGGGACCACGTTCTCGACAAACCGAAGAAACAGGGTGAGGAAGACCCTTATGCCGAGTCCGAGAAGGAAATGGACGAGGCGAACAAACTGGAGGACGAGGACACCGGCGAGGACGAGCAGATGTCCTTCGAGGCGCTGGAGTCCGACGCCGTCTTCGACCGGGTGCTCTACGACGGCGCCGAATTCGGCATGCAGGCGCACCCCGGCAGCGAGGAGGAACAGGACTACCTGGGCATCCCCGGACTGCTGGAGCCCGACCAGGTGCAGATGCTGCTCCAGAAGCGGCAGTCCCGGCAGATCGCGCACAGCCGGCGCAAGCCGGACACCGAGGCGGACCTGCTGGAGCTGCCCGCCGACCGGCGCCCTGTGGTTTCGCACAAGGAGCTGCTGGAGCTCCGCAAGTCGCTGAACACGATGGTCGGCGCGTACGTCCACCAGAGCGGCAAGCCGCACGGGGTGATCCACACGGAGCTGCGCCGGGTGTGCGGCGGCCCGCCGAGCGCGGAGGCGACGGCGGGGCAGCTGCGGGAGCGCATCAAGAAGGTCCAGGAGTGGGCCACCCGGATGCGGTGACGCGTGTCGTCACCGCGCGTCGCCGCGGGTACGAGGACCGGTCCGTGCGCGATCGGCCCTCGTACCGTTGATCGACGTGATCGACGTCGGATTCGATATGGGGCGTTCGTCCCTCGGTCGGTCGCTCGACGCGGCGCGGGTCCGCTACGGACATGAACGCGGGGCAGTGGTTGTCACTCGAAAGAAATTCAGACGCAAGAACATCACGAATTGACACACGGGCCGGAAAAAAACGGAACAAACCGGCGCTAGGCGCCCGGATTGTGGACGAGGTCTTCCGCTAAGCGGACCTGCTCGCTACTGTCCCCGCATCGAACGCCCCGTGGCAGCGCCGCCGCGGGAGCGCAGCCGGAGCCATGCCATGGCCGCAACCGGCGGCCTCTCCGTGCGTCGCCGAGGGACCGGCAGCGCTCCACCCCGCGAGAGTCACCGCCGCCCAGTGAAAGAGGGAGAGGCGTCGTGACTGCGGAAACCTCCCAGACCCTCGACCGAGGGCTCAGGGTTCTCAAGCTGCTCGCGGACACCGACCACGGTCTGACCGTCACCGAGCTCTCCAACCGCCTCGGTGTCAACCGCACCGTCGTCTACCGTCTGCTCGCCACGCTCGAACAGCACGCCCTGGTCCGCCGCGACCTCGGCGGCCGGGCCAGGGTCGGGCTCGGCGTGCTCCGGCTGGGACGTCAGGTCCACCCGCTCGTCCGCGAGGCGGCCCTGCCCGCGCTGCGCTCCCTCGCCGAGGACATCGGGGCCACCGCGCACCTGACGCTCGTCGACGGCACCGAGGCGCTCGCGGTGGCCGTCGTGGAACCGACCTGGACCGACTACCACGTGGCCTACCGGGCCGGCTTCCGCCACCCGCTGGACCGCGGGGCCGCCGGGCGGGCCATCCTGGCCGCCCGTCAGGGCGCGCTCACGGAGCCCGGGTACACCCTGACCCACGGGGAGCTCGAAGCGGGCGCCAGTGGCGCCGCGGCGCCACTGGTCGGCATCACCGGCTTGGAGGGCAGCGTCGGCGTGGTCATGCTGGCCGACGCCGTGCCCGAGCGGGTCGGCCCGCGCGTGGTCGACGCGGCCCGCGAGGTCGCCGACGCCCTGCGCTGAGCCCTTCCGCGCCACCGCCCCGCGCCGATGTCCGCGCCACCGGCCCGCGCCGACGCCCGCGCCACCGGCCCGCGCCGATGGGCCGGCGCGCGTGATGTGGCGCCTACGGGCTCGCGCCGAGGCCTCCTGCGGCGGGGCGGGGCGGGCGCCGGGTCCCGGTCCGCCGGGGCGCGGGCACTGGCGTGCGCACGATGGCGTTCCGCACGGGCCCGATAGATTGACCGAGTGCTCTCTCGCCTCACACGTCTGCCGCGTCCCGCTGCCCTGGGCCTCTGCGCCCTGCCCGTCCTCGGGCTGTTCGTCGCGGCGGCCTTCGCGCCGCTGCCCTTCGTGATCGCCCAGCCGGGGCTCACCGCCGACGTGCTCGGCGCGCGCGACGGCAAGCCCGTCATCGTCGTCACCGGCGCCCCCACCCGGGAGACCAGGGGCCAGCTGCGGATGACCACCATCCAGGCCACCGGCCCCTCCTCGACGGTACGGCTGCCCGAACTCGTCTCCCGCTGGTTCGACCACACCCGGGCCGTCATGCCCCGGGAGGCCGTCTACCCGTCGGGCGGAAGCGACAAGGAGATCGAGCAGCACAACCTGGAGGAAATGGCCACGTCCCAGTCGAGCGCCTCCGAGGCCGCGCTCGGTTACCTGCGCAAGGACCCCAAGACGGTGAAGGCCGAGCTCCACCTGGCCGACGTCGGCGGCCCCAGCGCCGGCCTGCTGTTCTCCCTGGGCATCGTCGACAAGCTCGACGGCGACGGCAGCGGCGGCGACCTCACCGGAGGCCGCGTCATCGCCGGTACGGGAACCATCGACGCCGGGGGCGACGTCGGCGCGGTCGGCGGTGTCGCCCTCAAGACGCAGGCCGCCAAGCGCGACGGGGCGAGCGTGTTCCTCGTCCCGAAGGCGGAGTGCTCCGACGCCCGCTCCGAGCTCCCCGAGGGACTCCGGCTGATCCCCGTCACCTCGTTGACCAGCGCGGTGGACGCCCTCCGCGCACTCAACCGAGGGGCGCCGGTTCCGTCCTGCTGACCGGTACGGGCGGACCCGCCGCCGGCACGGGGGCACCGGCCGCCGCCACCCGCGCGCCCTCCGGCCCTCCCGGCACCTCCGGTCCTCCCGGGAGCGCCGGACGGTCCATGCCGCGCCAGGCCGGGAACACCAGGGGGCTCAGCGTCGCCAACAGGCAGACGCCGCCGAAGGCGAGGAGCGCCGGGGCGGCGCCGAAACCGTCGACCAGCATGCCCGCCGCGAGACCGCCCAGCGGCATCGTCAACTCACAGCCCGCCGTGGTCACCCCGGCGACCCGGCTGCGCAGCGCGTCCGGCACCTGCTCGTAGACCACCGTGGACAGGATCGGGTTGAGCACGCCCGCCCCCAGCCCCGACAGCGCCATGGTCACCGCGAGCGGCCACGGGGTGTCGGTGACGGCGGCCACCAGGTACCGGGGCGCCCCGCACAGCAGGAACGCCACCGCGAACACCGTCCGGCGGTCCAGCCGCTCGCCCCACATCCCGTAGAGGAGCGCGCCGAGCAGCGCGGAGCCGCCGAACAGGGACACCATCAGGCCGATCGCGGCGGGACCGCCGAGGGCCTCGCGGCCGTGCACGGGCAGCAGGACCGAGGACCAGCCCTGGTCCAGGCCGTTGGTCGTCATCACCATCAAGGTGATGCCCAGCAGCAGCCGCGACCGGGTCACGAAGCCCCAGCCCTCCGCGAGTTCGCCCCGGTAGCCGGCGAACGAGATCTTCCCCGCGGCACGCTGCGGCTCGGCCGCCGGCACGCCCCGCAGGAAGGCGGTGACCAGCAGAGCCGACGCGGCGAAGGTGGCGGCGTCCACGAGCAGGATCGACTCGGCCCCGAACGCGGCGATCAACAGTCCGGCCAGGGCGGCCCCGATCATGCGGGCACCGCGCGAGACGGCGTCGTAGAAACCGGCCGCACGGGCGAGGGGGGTGCCGGCGTGTTCGGCGAGGTCGGGGAGCAGGACGCCGCGGGCGGTCAGGCCCGGGGTGTGGACGAGGCCGCCGAGCGCCATCAGGGCGCACAGCATCCAGAACTCCAGCAGCCCCGCGTAGTGCAGCAGCGGGATGGCGCCGACGGACAGCGCGCAGATCAGGTCGGAGGCGGCGGACACCCGGCGGCGTCCGATCCGGTCGATGACGGGGCCGCCGACGAGGGCCGCCACGATCACGGGCAGAGTGGCGCAGAAGGCGACGACCCCGGCCCGGCCGGCGCTTCCGGTGGTCTGGAGCACGAACCAGGGCACCCCGATGAGGGTGAGGGAACTGCCCGCTATGGAGACGGTGTTGGCGGTCAGGACCGCGGCGAGGGGACGTTTGCTCATGACGTGCGCCGCGCGCGGGCGCCTTGGCGGGGGAACGCGTGGGTGTGGACGCGGACCGGCAATCGGCCCTCGGCGGGTGGCAGGTCGCGGAAGCCGTTGACCAGGTCGTGCATCTTGTGGATCAGGTCGAGGCTCTCCTCGGCCGTCAGGTGCAGCGTGAAGTCGCTGAGATCGGAGCCGCGTCGCCACGCGGCCGACCAGGTGTGGGCGTTGCCGAGCCAGGTGCTCACCTCCTGCGCGTGGATGGTCGCGACCTCGTGCAGGAAGAAGTCCGCCGCGCCGCGGGTGGCCGGGTCGTCGTCGTAGAGCAGCGACTCGTCGAACCGCATGCCGTCGTGGGAGGCCTTCCACCACCGCTCGCGGCCCTTGCCGTGCTCGGGCGCGTCCTCGACGAACCCGTAGGCGGCGAGCTGGCGCAGGTGGTAGCTGGTGGACCCGCTCGACTCGCCGAGCCGCTCGGCGAGCCGGGAGGCGGTGGCCGGCCCGTCGTGGCGGAGGGCGGCCAACATGCGCATGCGCAGAGGGTGGGCGATGCCGCGCAGTGAGCGGGCGTCGAGGGTGCGGACCTGGGGCTCTGGGACTTCCGGCGTCTCGGGCACGGACTCACCGTAGAGTTGCAAAGAGTCCTATGCAAGGGTTTCTTTGCAACTCGTCAGGGGGTCAATCAGTCGTCAGCGGCGGCCTGTTCGACCAGCGGGATGATCCGCAGGGGCACCGGGTTCTCCATCACGATCGCCGTGGAGGCCCGCACGATCCCCTCGAAGCCGACCACCCGGTCGATCACCCGTTGGAGGTCCGCGTTGGAGCGGGCCACCAGCCGGCACAACATGTCCCCCTGCCCGGTCGTCGTGTGGAGCTCCAGCACCTCCGGCACCCCGTCCAGGTGGGCCCGTACGTCGGCCCCTTGGCCCTGTTTGATCTCCAGCGTGGCGAAGGCGGTCACCGGGTAGCCGAGCGCCGCCGGATCGACCTGCGGACCGAAACCGCGGATGACCCCCTTCGACTGGAGCCGGTCCAGGCGCGCCTGCGCCGTGCCGCGCGCCACGCCGAGCCGCCGGGACGCCTCCAGCACCCCGATCCGGGGCTCACGCGCCAGGAGCACGATCAGGCGCCCGTCCAGTTCGTCGATTCCCATGGCTTCCTCCGGACCGAGCGGCGGGGTGGTCATACTGCACAGATCTCCCAGCCAGTCTCGGACCGTGCTGGGCAATGTGTACAGCGGAAATCGAAACTATTGCGCAGCTTGTGGATCGGCGGGACTCTGCGCTCATGACTGAGTCTTTGGCGAACCTCGAAACCACCCCGGCCACCGCGCGTGAGGCCGACCCCTTCCCCGTGAAGGGCATGGACGCGGTCGTCTTCGCCGTCGGCAACGCCAAGCAGGCCGCGCACTACTACTCCACCGCGTTCGGCATGAAGCTCGTCGCCTACTCCGGACCGGAGAACGGCGTCCGCGAGACGGCCAGCTACGTCCTGACCAACGGCTCCGCCCGCTTCGTCCTGACCTCCGTCATCAAGGCGGCCACGGACCACGGCCGGTTCCTCGCCGAGCACGTCGCCGAGCACGGCGACGGCGTGATCGACCTCGCGATCGAGGTCCCGGACGCCCGTGCGGCGTACGCGTACGCCGTCGAGCACGGCGCGCGCGGGCTGGACGAGCCGTACGAGGTCAAGGACGAGCACGGCACGGTCGTCCTCGCCGCGATCGCGACCTACGGCCAGACCCGCCACACCCTGGTGGAGCGCAAGGAGTACTCCGGCCCCTACCTGCCGGGCTTCGTCGCCGTCGACCCGATGGTCGAGCCGCCGGCCAAGCGCACCTTCCAGGCGATCGACCACTGCGTGGGCAACGTCGAGCTCGGTCGGATGAACGAGTGGGTGGCGTTCTACAACAAGGTCATGGGCTTCACGAACATGAAGGAGTTCGTGGGCGACGACATCGCGACCGAGTACTCGGCGCTGATGTCGAAGGTGGTCGCGGACGGCACCCTCAAGGTGAAGTTCCCGATCAACGAGCCGGCGATCGCGAAGAAGAAGTCGCAGATCGACGAGTACCTGGAGTTCTACGGCGGTGCGGGCGTCCAGCACATCGCGCTGGCCTCCAACGACATCGTGGCGACGGTTCGGTCCATGCGGGCGGCGGGCGTGCAGTTCCTCGACACCCCGGACTCGTACTACGACACGCTCGGCGAGTGGGCCGGCGAGACGCGGGTGCCGGTGGAGACGCTGCGCGAGCTCAAGATCCTCGTCGACCGCGACGAGGACGGCTACCTGCTGCAGATCTTCACCAAGCCGGTGCAGGACCGGCCGACCGTGTTCTTCGAGATCATCGAGCGGCACGGGTCGATGGGGTTCGGCAAGGGCAACTTCAAGGCGCTGTTCGAAGCGATCGAGCGCGAGCAGGAGAAGCGCGGCAACCTGTAAGCCGCGCCGACCGCCGCACGGCCCCGCCGCCCCCCTCAGGGGGCGGCGGGGCCGTGGCGTGCGGGGCCGGTCGGTGCCGGGGCCGGGGAGGCGTCTCAGGTGCCCGTCTGGTCGGTTTTGGCGGGGCCGGGTTGCGAGGGCTTCGGTTTGGGGGCGGCCTTCGGGAGGTCCGGGGCGACCCAGGGGGTGGCCGGCTGCATGTTCTCCGGGCCGCCCGGAGGGGGCTGGGCCAGGGCGGCGAGGGTCTCCTTCGCCAGCGGGCCCCGCAGCGGCGAGAAGCCCGGGTTCGTCCGCAGGGCCTCCTGCAAGTGCCGCCGCGCCCCCGCCTCGTCGCCCAGGCCGCGCTCGATCACCGCCCGGTGGTAGGAGAACTCCGCGCTGCGCAGCCCCGGTTCCGTCGCCTTCTTCGCGTACTCCAGCGCCATCGCGTCGTCGCCCGTACGGTGCAGCGCCCACCCCAGCGCGTCCGCGACCTCCATGCTCTTGTGCCGCCCCCACTCCTGCGTCAGCCGGCGCACCGCCGCCTCGGGATCGCGGTGGTCGGCCTCGTAGAGCCCGAGCACCACGTTCTCGTCCACCGGCTGCGCGCCCTCGGCCGCCGCCAGGGCCCCGAGCGCCTCGTACGGCACCCGGGCCTCCTCCGCCCGCCCCATCGACTCCAGCAGCTCGCCCAGCTCCAGTTGCAGGCGCGGCAGCGCCGCCCGCCCCAGCGCCATCCGGTAGTCCCGTACCGCCTCACCGCCCCGCCCCAGCGAGGCCAGGGCCCGGGCCCGGCCGCCCAAGGCCTCCGCCTGCGCCGGATCCGTCCGCAGCGCCGCCTCGTACTGGCTCAGCGCCTCCTCCGGGTCGCCCCGCTCCCAGGACAGCTCCCCGAGCCGGAACAGCGTGTACGCCTTCTCCGCCGGGGCCTTCGCCGCGCCGGCCGCGTGCTCCATCGCCATCACCGCGTCCTCGCGCCAGCCGCGGTCCCGGTACACCTCGGAGGCCTTGACGTACGCCGCCAGCCCCGAGTGCAGCTCGTCCAGCCGCTCCAGCGCCTTCTGCGCGGCCTTGTAGTCGCCGAGCCCGGAGTACGCGTCCACGAGCACGGGGTACGCCGTCCAGCGCCGCGGCGCCTGCGCCCGTACCAACTCGCCCCACTTCTTCGCGGTCCCGAAGTCGCGCCGGGCGTTGGCCAGCGCGCCCATGCCCGTCATCGCGTCGAAGTTGCCCTTCTCGGGGGGCCGCAACTCCAGCGACCGTTTCAGGGCCCCCTCCGCCTTCGGGAACCAGTCCGGGGCGGCCGTGCGCCGCGCCTGCTCCAGATAGGCCGATCCGAGCACGGCCCAGGAGGCATCGTCATCTGGGTGCTTGGCGAGCCATTTCTCCCGGTCCGCGACCAGCGCCGTCAGGTCCACGGCCGCCGCCGGGGCGCCCAGGCCCATCGCCGACGCCGCCCGCTGGCTCGGCCCCGGCGGGCGCGCGTCGTCCCCGGTGCGGGCGGGCCTGATCACCAGGGCCCCGACGATCAGGACCACCGCGACCGCGGCCGCCACGAGCGTCTTGCGGCCGGTGAACGTCACGGCCGGCTCGGCCTGCTCCGATGCGTAGTCGATACGGTCCATGCGTTCACTGTGCGTCAATATGAAGAGTGCGCCGGGGTGTCCGAAGAGGGTCGCGTCCGTGTTCACACCTATGGCCCCAGGTGCCACGCTGAGCCCATGGATGACGACCTCTCCACCTCACCCCGCGCGAACCCCCACGACACCCCCCGCGCGAACCCCCACGACGCCGCACCCCGCGAGGAACCCGACGAGGCACGCCACGAGGCGTCCCGCGAGGCCCTCCTCCAAGCGCTCCTCGACGGGCTGCCCGCGGAAGCGGTCCTGTCCGACCCCCAGGTGACCGCCTCCTACGCCACCGACATGGCGAGCTTCTGCGCCGCCGGCACACCGGCCGCCGTCGTCCTGCCCCGGACCGTGGAGCAGGTGCAGCACGTGCTGCGCACCGCGACCGCCCTGCGCGTCCCCGTGGTTCCCCAGGGCGCCCGTACGGGCCTGTCGGGCGCCGCCAACGCCTCCGACGGCTGCATCGTGCTCTCCCTGGTGAAGATGGACCGCATCCTGGAGATCTCCGCCGTCGACCGGATCGCCGTCGTCGAGCCTGGCGTGGTCAACGCCGTCCTCTCCCGCGCCGTCGCCGCCCAGGGCCTGTACTACCCGCCCGACCCCTCCAGCTGGGAGCAGTGCACCATCGGCGGCAACATCGGCACCGCGTCCGGCGGCCTGTGCTGCGTCAAGTACGGCGTCACCGCCGAGTACGTCCTCGGCCTCGATGTCGTCCTCGCCGACGGGCGGCTCCTGCGCACCGGCCGACGCACCGCCAAGGGCGTCGCCGGGTACGACATCACCCGCCTGTTCGTCGGCTCCGAGGGCAGCCTCGGCGTCGTCGTCGGGGCGGTGCTCGGGCTGCGCCCCGCGCCGCCGCGGCAGCTCGCGCTCGCCGCCGAGTTCCCCTCGGCCGCGGCCGCCTGCGCGGCCGTCTGCGCCGTCATGGAGGCGGGTCTGACGCCCTCGCTGCTGGAGCTGATGGACCGTACGACGGTCAGGGCCGTCAACGCCCTCGGCAAGATGGGCCTGCCGGAGAGCACCGAGGCGCTGCTGCTCGCCGCCTTCGACACCCCGCACGCGCCCGACGACCTCGCCGCCGTCGCGGAACTGTGCACCGCCGCCGGGGCCACCGCCGTCGTGCCGGCCGAGGACGAGGCGGAGTCGGAACTGCTGCTCCAGGCCCGGCGCATGTCGCTGACCGCGCTGGAGGCGCTGCGGCCCGCGACGATGATCGACGACGTGTGCGTCCCGCGCTCGCGGCTCGCCGAGATGCTGGACGGGACCAGCGAGATCGCCCGTGCGCACGACTTGCTCATCGGGGTCTGCGCGCACGCGGGTGACGGCAACACCCACCCGGTGGTCTGCTTCGACCCGGCCGACGAGGACGAGGCGCGACGGGCCCGCTCGTCCTTCGACGCGATCATGGCGCTCGGGCTGTCCCTGGGCGGCACCATCACCGGCGAGCACGGCGTCGGCGTCCTGAAGAAGGACTGGCTCGCCCGTGAGTTGGGACCCGTGGGGCTGGAGGTGCAGCGCAACGTGAAGCGCGCCTTCGACCCGCTGGGCCTGCTGAACCCCGGCAAGGTGTTCTGACGCCGGTCGTCCCGCGCCCCCGGTCCGCGCACCCCGAGGCCCTCAGGAGTCCCCGTCCGGCGACTCGTCCGAGGGCCACGGGTCCCGCAGCCACAGGTCGTCCGCCGGGGTCGGGGTGAGCAGCTCCGCCAGCGCGGCGTCCAGGCCCAGCCGCTCGGCCTCCGTCCCCGGCGGGACCGCGCGCAGGGTCCGCTCCAGCCACGCCGACACGCAGGCGGCGGGGGCCTCCAGCAGGGCGTCGCCGTCGGGGGAGCTGAGCGCCATCGACAGCACGGCCCGGTTGTCGATCTTCGTGGGCCAGATCCGGACGTCCCCGTGACCGCACGGACGGAACACGCCCTCGACCAGCAGCTCGCGCGCGAAGGTCCAGTGCACCGGGGCGCTGGAGCCGGTGTGGAAGGTGATGTGCACGGCGTACGGGTCGTCCGTCAGGTAGAGCAGCCTGGCGGGGACGGGGATGGTGCGCTCGGGGGACATGACCAGCTTGAGTTCCAGCTCGCGCTCGATGACGGGGTGGTGCATGACGGCCTCACTTCGTTGCGGATCTCGCGTCCGGTGCGCGGGGCCGGGATCGAGCCCCACGCCCGGAGAGAGCCCCGATCTGCCGGGGTATGACGCGACTTCGCGCGGTCGGGCGGAGATTGGCCGAAATCTGTCGGATGACCGAAACCGGGCGGCTGGGGAAAGGGTTCGCTCGAAGGCTTGGATTCTCCCGTTACCGGACCTGCCGGAGGGAGGTTCTTCGCTATGGTCCTGCCCTTCACAGCCTCAAGCCACGATCGGAGTTGGGGACATTGACGGCCTCCCCTGGTGACGGCGAGCACGCGGCCCGCGAGGGCTACTACCCCGATCCCTCCATCCCCGGGTACATGCGGTACTGGAACGGCTCGGCGTGGGTTCCGGGTACGAGCCGGCCCGCCACGCCCGCGGACGAGACGGGCCCGGTCTTCCTGGACGAAACGTCGATGACCGAGGCGCTGCCCGACGCCGATGCCGATGCCGATGCCGACGCCGACCTCGACCCGGAGCCGGAACCGACCCGGGAACGCGACCGCGGTACCGGCCCCGGCCGGGAACCCGAGCGGGCATCCGACCGCGACCGGGACCGCGACCGGCAGCCGGTCGGCGCCGCCGCAGTGGGCGAGCAGGCCGCCTGGCAGGCGGACCCCGCGCACCAGGCGGGCTTCGGCGGCCCGCGCGACGTCCGGGTGTCCTGGGGTCACCCGGAGGAGCCCGCCGGGGCGAAGTCCGCCCCCGCGGCGCTCGCCGCGCCGCCGGTGGACCGGTACCCGGCGCAGGCGCCCGCGCAGGTGGGCATCCTGTCGGCCCGGTCACCGGTGGCCGCGCCCCCCGCCCCCGCCGCGCCCGCCCCCGAGCCCGCCCCGGCTCTCGCGTGGCCCGCCGCTCCCGGCGGCGGCGACGCGCCGTCCGGGGTCACCTCCTCCTGGCCCGAGGCGACCTCCCCCCGGCCCGCCCCGGCCCGACCCCGCCCGGCGGTGTCGGCGCCCAGGCCCGCCCCCGAGCCGGCGCGACCCGAGCCCGCCGCCGAGCGCACCCCACCGACCGCGTCGGAGGCCCCCGAACGACCGGCCGCCCCCGCCGCTCCCCTTCCCGCCGTCCCGCCCCCCGCCGTCTCGCCCCCCACCGCGCACGCCGTCTTCGAGCGCATGGCCGAGCGCGCGGTCCGCCCCTCCGGCCTCTTCCGCCGAGCCCTGGCCCGTCTCCTGGACTCCCTGGTCCTCGGCGGCGTCGCGGCGGCGGTCGCCCGGCCCCTCGTGCCCCGGGTGACGGCCCACGTCGAGGCCAAGGTCGACGCCGCCCGGGGGATCGGCCGGCACACCACCGTCTGGCTGCTCGACGCCACCGTCACCGGCTACCTGGGCCTCGTACTCGCCGCCGTCCTGCTCTTCGGAGTCCTCTACGAGGTCCTGCCCACCGCCCGTTGGGGCCGCACCCCGGGGAAGAAGCTGCTCGGCGTCCGCGTCCTGGCCACCACCACCCGGCGTCCGCCCACCTTCGCCGCGGCCCTGTGCCGCTGGCTGGTGTACGCGACCGTCGGCATCCCGGGCAGCCTCTGGTGCCTGGTCGACCGCCCCCGCCGCCAGGCCTGGCACGACAAGGCGGCGAAGACGTACGTGGCCCGCTAGGCCTGGCGGGCGGCTTCCCGAGGCCCCGCCTCGCCCCCGGTGCGGCCCGGCGGGGCCTGCCCGGGGGACCGTCGCCCCCCGGACGGACGCCGTCCCGTTGCGGGGTGCGCGCGTCCGGGGTCGACTCGGGCCATGAGCACCGATCAGCCGCCGCCGGACCAGCCGCCCGAGGACGACCCGTTCCGCAAGAGGCCCCAGGAACCGACGCCGCCGTCGGGCGGTTCGCCGTACGGTTCGCCGCCGCCCGGCAGCGGCGGGTACCCCCCGCCCACCGGCGGACCCGGTGGACCCGGCGGCGGGGGCTATCCGCCCCCGCCGCCCCCGTACAACGGCAGCGGCGGCGCCGGGCACCCGTACGGGGTGCCGGACCCCCTCGCGGGCATGCCCCCGCTCGCGGACTTCGGCAAGCGGCTCGGCGCGCGGATCATCGACCTGATCATCGTCGCGGTCCCGCTGTTCCTCATCCAGTTGCCGTTCGGCTCCCGCAGGTACGCCGTCGACACGGGCAAGGGCGAGGACGTCACCGAGGTCATCACCAAGTCGTACAACGGCAGCGGTCTGCTCTGGACGCTGATCTCGATCCTCGCGTACGTCGGCTACGACTGGTGGTTCACCAAGAAGAACGGCCAGACCGTCGGCAAGCGGCTGCTGGGGCTGCGCGTCGCGATGCTCAACGACGGCAGCGTGCCGCCCTCCGGAGCCGCGCTCAGCCGCGGCGCGGTGCTGTGGGTGCCGACGCTGATCTGTTGCTTCTGCCTGTGGCCGCTCGCGCTGATCGTGTCGATGCTGATCGACAAGCCGTACAAGCAGGGGCTGCACGACAAGGTGGCGAAGACGGTGGTGGTGCGCTCGGCCTGAGCCCTTCGGGCCCGTCACGGCGACCGGTGCGGGCGGCCGTCCCCTCGGGGACCGGTCGTCCGCGCCGCCGTACGCCCGGGCTCAGTGGTGCACGGGGTGCTCGGAGGCGGCCCTCGGCTCGGGGACCCGCGCCCGCGAGGGCGCGTCGAGGGGGAGTTCGGTCGCCGTCGGCGCCGCGGCGGACCGTCCGGCGGCGTGCCTGCCGCGCCGGCGGGGGATGGGCACGGTGAGCGCGACGAGTAGTCCGAGGGCGAGCGCGGCGGCGGAGATGACCGCGATCCCGATCCCCGTGCTCGTCTGCGACAGCAGCAGCATGGCGATCGTCGACACGATGACGGTGGCGGAGCCGTAGGCGAGCTGTGCGGCAGTCGGACGCGGCATGGCGGTATCCGTCCTCAAGGCGGTGAGGGAGAGTCGGCTCAACTCGTCGCGCGTCAAGAGACTCTACGACGGGGCATGCCCGAGAGGAACCGTCAGTAAGCGTGCCCTAACCGGAGGGTGGCTTCGCGCGGGAGCACGGGGGGCGCACGGCGTCATTTCCCGTGCATCCCCGGGTGGTTCTCCGGCCGTCCTCCGGTATGACTCCAGGGGCGTGTGGAGGTCGGGAAGCGCCCCTTCGCCCCGACTGGCGACGAACGTCCGAATAGCGGAACTCCTTGCCCGCATAGTGCACTTGTAAGGAACAAGTCAAGGTCTGTCTTTTCTCGCGTCTCTCCGGTCAAATGTCGTCACTTGAGACGCGCGCCGCGCGGAACCCCCCACTCCTTTGGAGACGTTCCGACCAACGCTGCGGCCGCGGGAGGGGAACGACATCAAGTGACCGGCAACTCCAAGGGAAGGCGTGCGCTGCGCGGCGCGGCAATCGCCGTGACGCTGGCCGCGACCGCGGCCGCGGGCGCCTTCTTCACCACGGCACAAGCGGACACGAGTTGGGGTGGCGCACCCGCAGCGGAGCGTCAGGACCCGACCGCTGCGGCGAAGGAGCAGGTCAAGCACGACCTGCCCGGCCCGTTCAGCAAGCAGCAGGCGCAGGCGCGCGAGGCCGCCCTCGACCAGGTGCTGAGCGGCAAGAAGGCCGTCGAGCAGCGCGGGGCCTCCAAGGTCGTCAAGCTGGACGACAAGAAGTACGTCGAGCTGGGTCGCGAGAAGACCGACAAGATCTTCACGATCCTCGTCGAGTTCGGCGACCAGGTCGACAACACGACCATGTACGACCCGGACGGCCCCAACGGTCCCAAGCCGCCGGCGCCGAAGTACGGCGGTACCCCGGGGCCCGCGCACAACACGATCGCGCAGCCGGACCGCGCGACGAACAACAGCACGGCCTGGCGCAAGGACTTCAGCCGGGACTACTTCCAGGACCTGTACTTCGGTACCGGCCAGGGCAAGAACTCGCTGAAGACCTACTACGAGAAGACCTCCTCGGGTCGCTACTCGGTCGACGGCCAGGTCGCCGACTGGGTCAAGATCCCGTACAACGAGGCCCGTTACGGCTCGAACTACTGCGGCCAGACGAACTGCTCCAACGTCTGGGACACCGTCAAGGACGGCGTCAACGCCTGGGTCGACGCCCAGAAGAAGGCCGGCAAGACCGACGCCGAGATCAAGGCGACCCTGGCGCAGTACGACCAGTGGGACCGCAACGACTACGACGGCGACGGCAACTTCAACGAGCCCGACGGCTACATCGACCACTTCCAGATCGTCCACGCGGGCGAGGACGAGTCGGCCGGCGGCGGCGTGCAGGGCACCAACGCCCTGTGGGCGCACCGTTGGTACGCCTACGGCACCGATGTCGGCAAGACCGGCCCGGCGAACAACAAGGCCGGCGGCACGCAGATCGGCGACACCGGCATCTGGGTCGGCGACTACACGATGCAGCCGGAGAACGGCGGCCTCGGCGTCTTCGCGCACGAGTACGGCCACGACCTCGGTCTGCCGGACCTCTACGACACCTCCGGCGGCGGCGACAACAGCGTCGGCTTCTGGTCCCTGATGTCGGCGGGCTCCTGGCTCGGCGACGGCAAGGACTCCATAGGCAACCTCCCGGGCGACATGGACGCCTGGAGCAAGCTCCAGCTGGGCTGGCTGAACTACGACAAGGCCAAGGCCGCGACGAAGTCCACCCACAAGCTGGGCGTCGCCGAGTACAACACCAAGGACAAGCAGGGTCTGCTCGTCGAGCTGCCGAAGAAGCAGGTCAAGACGGACATCGTCGCTCCCGCCGAGGGCTCCTCGCAGTGGTGGAGCAACATGGGTGACGACCTCAAGAACACCCTGACCCGCTCGGTCGACCTGACCGGCAAGTCCTCCGCCGCCCTGTCCCTCAAGGGCTGGTGGGACATCGAGCAGGACTACGACTTCCTGTACACCGAGGTGTCCACGGACGGCGGCGCCACCTGGACGCCCCTCGCCGGCACCGCCGACGGTGCGGCCATCCCGGCCGACGCCTCCGGCGCCCCCTCGCTGACCGGTGTCTCCGGCGCCTGGAAGCAGCTGAACTTCCCGCTCGACGCCTACGCGGGCAAGAAGATCGACCTCCGCTTCCGCTACCAGACGGACGGCGGCGCGGGCGGCAAGGGCTTCACGGCCGACGCCATCACCCTCACCGCGGACGGCTCCGCGCTGTTCACCGACGGCGCCGAGAACGGCGACAACGGCTGGACCGGCAAGGGCTTCTCCCGGGTCGGCGCCGGCTTCACCAAGGAGTACGCGCAGTACTACCTGGCGGAGAACCGTCGCTACGTCTCGTACGACTCGACCCTCAAGGTCGGCCCGTACAACTTCGGCTTCGCCAACACCAAGCCGAACTGGGTGGAGCACTACCCCTACCAGGACGGTCTGCTGGTCTGGCTCTGGGACACCTCCCAGAAGGACAACAACACGAGCCAGCACCCGGGCTCGGGTCTGATCCTGCCGATCGACGCCAACGCCAAGCCGATGAAGTGGGCGGACGGCACCCTGCTGCGGAACAAGATCCAGCCGTACGACGCGACGTTCAGCGCCTACTCGACGGACGCCTTCACGCTGCACAAGAACGGTGAGGCGCTGTTCCTCAAGCCGAAGCCCGCGAACCTCGTCTTCGACGACCACAAGGGCAAGTACTTCTACGACGAGAACCCGACCGGTTCGGTGAAGACCACTGACACCAACACCAAGATCAAGATCGTCAAGGAGCCGTACGACGGTCTCCAGATGACGGTCGAGGTCGGTCCCGCCGCCAAGTAGTCCGGCAAAATCGCAGGTCAAAGCATGATCGGCCGTCGCCCTCTAGCGGGCGGCGGCCGATCGCGTTTAGATGCGGGTCGGAAGTTGTCTTATTGACGGGGGAGCTGAAGATCATGCCCGGTGGGGGATTCGTGAGACTGCCCGGCGGCAGCGTGGTGGTCGCGCTCATGCTGCCGAGGCCCTCCGGCGAGGGCGGAAACGTCCGGGTGCTCGTGCACGCCGCGAACCGGGCCCGCGCCCTGACCAGGCTGCGGAACCTCGGCATGCGCGCCGTCTACCTGCGCGGCAACGCCCACCCGCCGACCCCCGACGAGGTCACCGCCGTCCTCCACCACCCGGACGGCCTCCTGTGGCGTTGCACCCCCGACCGGGCCCAAGAGCTCTGGCACCCGATCGGCGCCCTGCTGCGGGGCGCCTAGGGCCTCGCAGCCGCCCTCCCTGGCCGGGGGCGCAGGGGGCGCCCCGCCGCCCAGGCGCCCTCTGGCGGCCCGCTACGCGCCTGCGACCACCGGGGTGCCGGTCAGGTGCACCCCGGCCGCGCGGAGGTCCTCCAGGGCTCGTGCGGTGGTGTGCGGGGCCACGCCCGCCGTGAGGTCGAGCAGGACGTGCGTACGGAAACCCTCGCGGGCCGCGTCGAGGGCGGTGGCCCGCACGCAGTGGTCGGTGGCGATGCCCACCACGTCGACCTCCGTGACGCCCCGCTCCCGCAGCCAGTCGGCGAGGCCGGCGTCGTTCTCGTCCCGGCCCTCGAAGCCGCTGTACGCGGCCTCGTAGGCCCCCTTGTCGAAGACGGCGGCGACGGCGCCGGAGGCCACCGCCGGGGCGAAGTTCGGGTGGAAGCCGACGCCCTCGGTCCCGGCGACGCAGTGCACCGGCCAGGACGTCTCGTAGTTCGGCTCGGCCGGCGGGTGCGCGAAGTGCGGGCCGGGGTCGATGTGGTGGTCGCGCGTGGCGACGACGTGCCGGTAGCCCGGGGTGGCCTGCCCGATCAGTTCCGTGATGGCGGCGGCGACGTCCGCCCCGCCGGTGACCGCGAGGCTGCCGCCTTCGCAGAAGTCGTTCTGTACGTCGACGACGATCAGTGCGCGGTGCATGTCGCGTGCCCTTCGCTGTGATGTGTGGTGGGGCGGTACCCCGCGGGGCTCTTCCCCACCGTGCCGGTGCCCTGCCCCCGTACCCCCGCGCCTCAAACGCCGCCGAGGTCGCGGTCGCCCCGCCCGTACCGGGCCGGGGACGGGACCCCGGCCCGGTACGCGGGGCGACTACGCGTACTCGGTCGGGATCACGGCCTCGCCGCGCGAGAGCTGCGTCGCGGACAGCGGCAGGCCCGAGCGGGCCGCGACGTGGCGGTCGCGGGCCGCCTCCAGGGGTTCCCGGGCCACGACCTCCCCGCCCTTGACCAGCTGGACCAGGAGCTGTCGGTCCGCGAGGGCCGTCGGCACCGGGCCCACGCCCACGACCTCCGCCTCCGCGACGCCCTCGGAGTCCAGCCGGCGGGCCGCCCATTTGCGGCCCCCGAGCGAGGTCTTGCCGCCCGAGGACTTCTTGGCGACCGGCAGCAAGGGCGCCTTCGGGTCCGCCGACGCGGCCCGCGCCACCAGCTTGTAGACCATCGAGCACGTCGGGTGCCCGCTGCCGGTCACCAACTGGGTGCCGACCCCGTAGGCGTCCACGGGCGCCGCCGCCAGCGAGGCGATCGCGTACTCGTCCAGGTCGGAGGTGACCACGATCCGGGTGCCCGTCGCCCCCAGCTCGTCCAGCTGGTGCCGCACCCGGTGCGCCACCAACAAGAGGTCCCCGGAGTCGATGCGCACCGCGCCCAGTCCCGTCCCGGCGACCTCGACGGCCGTCCGCACAGCCTCCGCGACGTCGTAGGTGTCCACCAGCAGGGTGGTGCCGCCGCCCAGCGAGGCCACCTGCGCGGTGAAGGCGTCGCGCTCGCTGTCGTGCACCAGGGTGAAGGCGTGCGCGCTCGTGCCGACCGTGGGAATCCCGTAGCGGAAGCCGGCCGCCAGGTCCGAGGTGGAGGTGAAGCCGCCGACGTACGCGGCGCGCGAGGCCGCGACGGCCGCCAACTCGTGCGTGCGCCGGGCGCCCATCTCGATCAGCGGCCGGCCGCCCGCGGCCGAGGCCATCCGGGAGGCGGCGGCGGCGATCGCCGAGTCGTGGTTGAGGATCGACAGGACGACGGTCTCCAGCAGCACGCACTCGGCGAAGCTGCCCTCGACCCGCAGAACGGGCGAGCCGGGGAAGTAGACCTCGCCCTCCGGGTAGCCCCAGATGTCGCCCGAGAAGCGGTACGAGGCCAGCCAGTCCAGCGTCGGCGCGTCGACGACGGCCCGCTCGCGCAGGAACTCCAGGACCTGGCCGTCGAAGCGGAAGTTCTCGACCGCGTCCAGGACCCGCCCGGTGCCCGCGACCACGCCGTAGCGCCGCCCCTCGGGCAGTCGCCGGGTGAAGACCTCGAAGACCGAACGCCGGTCCGCGGTGCCGTTCGCCAGCGCCGCCTGGAGCATCGTGAGCTCGTAATGGTCCGTGAAGAGCGCTGTCGACGGCACGTCCACCGGCAGGCCCAGGTCCGCAGGGTTCATGACACGGATGCTAGCGCACATCTCGTCAAAGTGACGAGATGTAGGCCCGGTTTGTGCGACGGACCCGTCACAGTGGCAGCATGGGACGGGTGAGTGTTGCTCCCATTGAGATCGAACGCACCGAATCGGCCGAAGAGACCTCCGTGGTCCCCGAACCCGACGTCCCGTGGGTGACCCTGGTGCACAACGACCCGGTCAACCTCATGAGCTACGTGACGTACGTGTTCCAGGCGTACTTCGGCTACCCCAAGGACAAGGCGAACCGGCTGATGCTCGACGTCCACCACAAGGGCCGGGCCGTCGTGTCCAGCGGCACCCGCGAGGAGATGGAACGGGACGTGCAGGCCATGCACGGCTACGGGCTGTGGGCGACGCTGTCGCAGGACCGCGGCTGATGGGCACCTTCGAGTCCCGCGAGAGCGGCGGCGCGGCGATCGCGCTCGACGACATCGAGATCTCCATCCTGCGTTCCCTGGCCGTGCAACTGCTGGAGCTGATCGGCCCGGGCGAGCCGGAACCCGCGGCGGACGCCGACCCGCTGGCGGTGCTCTTCGCCTCGGACGGCCCGACCGAGCCCCCGGCCGACCCGGCCCTCGCCCGCCTCTTCCCCGACGCGTACGGGGCCGGCCCGGACGCGCGGGACGACCTGCGGCGCGCCGAGGCCGAGGAGCTGAAGGCCCGCTCGGCCGAGTTCCGCCGCTTCACGGAGAACGACCTGCGCACCCGCAAGCGCGAGGACGCCCTGGCGGTCGTCCACAGCCTGAACGACCTCGCACCGGTCGGCGACGGCGCGGCCGTGCTGGAGCTCACCGGAGAGCTGCCGCTGCGCTGGCTCGGGGCGCTCAACGACCTGCGCCTGACCATCGCGGCGCGGCTGGAGATCACCGAGGACGACGAGAGCGCCGCGCTGTTCCGGCTGCCGGACGACGATCCGCGCAAGCCCATGGTGATGGCGTACCTGTGGCTCGGCGGTCTTCAGGAGAGCCTCATCGAGACCCTCTGAGCCGGCCGCCGGCCGCCCTTCGCTGTTGTTCGCTCAGCGGACGCTCAAATCCGGATAACGATCAGATCACCGCGATGCGGTGATCTGATCTGTTTCACGCCTCATGTCCCGGTTTATCTGTGCCGTGCGCCACATTCCGGCCTCTCGATCACCCGTAAGCACGTGATAAATCTTCACGACTGCCGCCGGGACGCCACCCATGTCCCCCGGCTCGCTTGAACCGGCTGATCGCCGGCGTGCAACTCCATCCGTATCCGGGGGGATCGAGGACCCGATCCGCAGCCATCGAAGGCGCGGGTCGGCGTGGAGAAAGGCGCACCAGACATGACCTCTGTGCAGGTCGAGCAGCACGACAAGAAGCCCGGCGAGGCCGCCGGGCCCGAGGGTGGCGGCGAGGGGTACCACCGCGCGCTCGGAGCCCGCCAGATCCAGATGATCGCGATCGGCGGAGCCATCGGCACCGGCCTGTTCCTGGGCGCGGGCAAGGCCATCTCCAAGGCCGGCCCCAGCCTGATCCTGGCCTATGCCATCGCCGGCCTGGTCATCTTCTTCATCATGCGGGCCCTGGGCGAGCTGCTCATGTACCGCCCGGTGTCCGGCTCCTTCTCGGACTACGCCCGCGAGTTCCTCGGCCCCTTCTGGGGTTACGTGACCGGCTGGACGTACTGGCTGTTCTGGGTGGTCACCGGCATCACCGAGGTCACCGCCGCCGCGCAGTACATGTCGTACTGGACCCACGACAGCTTCCCGCAGTGGGCGTACGCGCTGATCTTCACCGTCGTCCTCTACGCCGCCAACCTGATCTCCGTGAAGCTCTTCGGCGAGCTGGAGTTCTGGTTCTCCATGGTCAAGGTCACCGCCATCGTCGGCATGATCCTGATCTGCGCCGGCATCCTCACCATCGGGTTCTCCGACGCCGCCGACACCGCGACCGTCGCCAACCTGTGGAATGACGGCGGCTTCTTCCCCAAGGGCATCGGCGGCACGCTGATGACCCTGCAGATCGTCATGTTCGCCTTCCTGGCGGTCGAGCTGGTCGGCGTCACCGCCGGCGAGTCCAAGGACCCCGAGAAGACCCTCCCCAAGGCCATCAACACCGTGCCGTGGCGGATCGCCGTCTTCTACGTCGGCGCGCTGATCATGATCCTGTCGGTCGTCCCGTGGCACGAGTTCCAGCCCGGCGTCAGCCCCTTCGTCGCCGCCTTCGAGAAGATGGGCCTCGGCGTCGGCGCCGCCATCGTCAACTTCGTGGTGCTCACCGCGGCCCTCTCCTCCTGCAACTCCGGCATGTACTCCACCGGCCGCATGCTGCGCGACCTCGCGCTCAACGGCCAGGGCCCGAAGGTCTTCACCAAGCTGACCAAGAGCGGCACCCCGCTCGTCGGCACGACCGTCTCCGCCGCCCTGATGCTCGTGGGCGTCTGGATCAACTACGTCGCCCCCGGCAAGGCCTTCGACTACGTCGTCTCCTTCGCCACCATCTCCGGCATGTGGGCCTGGATCATGATCCTGGTCTGCCAGATCCGCTACCGGGCCGCCTCCGACCGCGGCGACCTGCCGAAGTCCCCGTTCCGGGCGCCCGGAGCCCCGTACACCAGCTGGTTCGCGCTCCTGTTCATCGGCATGGTCATCGTGATGATGGGCGCCGACAAGGACGCCCGCGTCTCGCTGTACTGCGCGCCCCTGTGGGGCGTCATCCTGGGCGTCTCCTACCTGGTCATGAAGTCCCGCAACCCGCGCGGTGCGGCCTTCACCAAGGCCCAGTAGACCCCCGCGGACCACGGGTCCCGGCCGGCCGCCCCGGCCGGTACCCGTACCGTCCGTCCACCATTCGGGCCCTCCCGTACCACTCCTCGGTACGGGAGGGCCCGTCTGTTTATCCTGTCGCTCATGCTGACCCTCACCCAGGCCCTGTACGACCAGATCGTGGAACACGCCCGCAAGGACCACCCCGACGAGGCCTGCGGGATCGTGGCCGGCCCGGCCGGCACCGACCGCCCCGAGCGTTTCGTCCCGATGCTGAACGCGGCCCGCTCGCCCACGTTCTACGAGTTCGACTCCAAGGACCTGCTCAAGCTCTACCGCGAGCTGGACGACCGGGACGAGGAACCCGTGATCGTCTACCACTCGCACACCGCGACCGAGGCCTACCCCTCGCGCACCGACATCACCTACGCGAACGAGCCCGGCGCGCACTACGTACTCGTCTCCACCGCCGACCAGGACGGCCTCGGCGAGTTCCAGTTCCGCTCGTACCGCATCGTCGACGGCGTGATCACCGAGGAGGAAGTGCGGGTCGTAGCGGCCTACTGACCAGCATGTGAGCGCCAGAGGTCCACGATGCGGGATCACACTCCAAACGTGGGACCGGGAATCGTTAACATGACCGCATGGTTTCCCACGACGTGAACACCGAGACGCCCGGCAGGCCGCTGCTGCTCGTGGCGCGGCTGCACGTCGACCTGTGCCGCCTCGCAAGCGCCATCTGTCCTGCTGCCTGAGCACCACAGCCCTGCCGCGCGGGGGCACACGCGCGCCGCCCCACCCCTGCACGCCCCTTCACGCTTCCACGCTTGACGACTTGACGACACTGGAGCCCGCCATGGCCATCGAGGTCCGCATCCCCACCATCCTCCGCACCTACACCGACGGCGAGAAGGCCGTCACGGGCGAAGGCAGCACCCTGGCCGACCTGTTCGCGGACCTGGAATCCCGTCACAAGGGCATCGAGGAGCGCCTCATCGACCAGGCGGCGGGCGGCCAGCTGCGCCGCTTCGTCAACGTCTACCTCAACGACGAGGACGTCCGCTTCCTGGACGGCATCTCCACCGAGCTCAAGGACGGCGACAGCGTCACCATCCTCCCGGCCGTGGCCGGCGGATCGAAGTAATGCGCTACGACTCCCCCCTCGCGGCGGTCGGGAACACGCCGCTCGTCAGGCTGCCCCGGCTCTCGCCCTCGGACGACGTCCGGATCTGGGCGAAGCTGGAGGACCGCAACCCCACCGGCTCGATCAAGGACCGCCCCGCGCTCCACATGGTCGAGCAGGCCGAGAAGGACGGCCGCCTGTTCCCCGGCTGCACCATCCTGGAGCCCACCTCCGGCAACACGGGCATCTCGCTCGCCATGGCCGCGAAGCTCAAGGGCTACCGGATCGTGTGCGTGATGCCGGAGAACACCAGCCAGGAGCGCCGTGACCTGCTGACGATGTGGGGAGCCGAGATCATCCCGTCCCCGGCGGCGGGCGGCTCGAACACCGCGGTCCGGGTGGCCAAGGAACTCGCGGCCGAACACCCCGACTGGGTCATGCTCTACCAGTACGGCAACCCGGACAACGCGGGCGCGCACTACGCCACGACCGGCCCGGAGATCCTGCGCGACCTGCCGTCCGTGACCCACTTCGTGGCGGGCCTGGGCACCACGGGCACGCTCATGGGCGTCGGCCGCTACCTGCGCGAGCACGTCCCCGGCGTCAAGATCGTCGCGGCCGAGCCGCGCTACGACGACCTCGTCTACGGCCTGCGCAACCTGGACGAGGGCTTCGTCCCGGAGCTGTACGACGCCTCGGTGCTCACCACCCGCTTCTCGGTGGGCTCGGCGGACGCGGTCACCCGCACCCGGGAACTGCTGCGCGAGGAGGGCATCTTCGCGGGCGTCTCCACGGGCGCGGCCCTGCACGCGGCGATCGGCGTCGGCCGCAAGGCGGTGGCGGCGGGCGAACAGGCGGACATCGTGTTCGTGGTGGCCGACGGCGGCTGGAAATACCTTTCGACGGGCGTCTACACGGCGGCGACGACGGAAGAGGCCATCGAGGTCCTCCAGGGCCAACTCTGGGCCTGACCCGCGCCCCACGGCCCGGCCTGCCACATCCTGCCCGCTTGGCCCCTCACACCCAGCCCCGCCGGCGCTTGAGGCGCGGGCCCGGGCGGAGCTTGCCGGTCACACCCAGCCCCGCCGGCGTTTGAGGCGAGGGTCCGGGCGGAGCCCGGTTTCGGGAAGGGGCGGGGTGGGGGAGAGGCTCCGCGCAGCGGCCCGCCGCCCCCGCCCCGCAGCCACCGCCCGGCACCCGCACCCCGCCCGCGCCCCGGCGCACGCACACCGCCCCGCTCATCGCGCCAGCAACTCCGCCAGCACCGCCGCGTGGCTGCCCTCCGGATCCTTGACCGCCGTCAGCAACGTCACCGGCCCCGCCGCGGCCAGCGCCCGCAGCCGGTCCAGCTCCGCCACCGCCTGCGGCTCCGCCAGCTCCGCCTCGTACCGGGCCCGGAACTCCTGCGCCGTTCCCCCGCCCCCGTGGAACCACTGCCGCAGCTCCGCCGACGGCGTCACCGCCTTCGGCCACTCGTCCACCGCCGCCCGCGCCTTCGCCAACCCGCGCGGCCAGAGCCGGTCCACGAGGACCCGTACGCCGTCACCGTCCGCCCCCGGCTCGGGCGGATCGTAGACCCGCCGCACCCTGATCACCGGTCGCTCACCCGTGGCCTCCGCCCAGCCCTCTGACCTCGTCCCACACCGTCGGGTCCAGCATGCCCAGCCGCCTGTCGAACTCGGCCGACGACACCTCCGCGGGCCGGTCCGCCTCCAGATAGCCCGTACGCCCCGGCCGCCCGCCGGCCCCGGGCGGCAAGGGGATCACCCCCGCGCGGCGGTCGTCGTACTTCCCGGTGATCCACGCGACCCGGGCCCGGCCCCGCGCCCCCACCGCCAGGACCAGGCACGACCGCCCGTCCGTCAGGCACCACACCTCACCCGGCCGCGCCCGCGTCGCCGAGCCCGGCCCGCGCGGCCGTACCGCACCCCGTACCGCCGGCCGGGGCAGCAGCACCAACAGCACGATGGCGACCACCGCCACGGCGGCGGGCCACCACGACGTGTCCATAACCCGACGGTAGCCGCGGCCCCCGCCCCCGGCACGGCAACGCCCGTACCCCCTGTCGCTCCCCCGGGTGACAGCACAGGTGATTCCCCCCACAACGGCCCGCCGCGGAGGAGCGACGGAAGGTTTCGCGCCTTACGCTCGACGCACGCTCGGCCCGCATTCCGTCCACGGACCGTCCACGGAGGTTCACGCTCCATGAAGCTCACCGTCGTCGGCTGCTCGGGGTCGTTCCCGTCCGCGGAATCGGCATGTTCGAGCTATCTCGTCGAGGCCGACGGCTTCCGGCTGCTCCTCGACATGGGCAACGGCGCCCTCGGCGCCCTCCAGCGACACATCGGCCTCTACGACCTCGACGCGATCTTCCTGAGTCACCTGCACGCGGACCACTGCATCGACATGTGCGCGTACTTCGTGGCCCGCTACTACCGGCACGAGGGCGGCCGCTGCGGCACCATCCCCGTCTACGGCCCCGAGGGCGCCGAGCAGCGGCTGACGGCGGCGTACGACGACGTGCCCGACCCGCGCTCGATGAGCGAGGTCTTCGACTTCCGCACCCTGAAGTCCGGTTCCTTCGAGATCGGCCCGTTCCAGGTCCGCAGCGAGCGGGTGTGCCACCCCGTCGAGTCGTACGCCATCCGCGTCGAGCACGGCGGCCGCTCGCTCACCTACTCCGGGGACACCGGCCTGTGCCCGGAGCTGGCCGCGCTGGCCGACGGCGTCGACCTGTTCCTGTGCGAGGCCTCCTTCACGCACGGCAAGGAGGACATCCCGGACCTCCACCTCAACGGCCGCGAGGCGGGCCGGTACGCGGCCGCCGCCGGAGCCGGCCGGCTGGTCCTGACGCACGTCCCGCCGTGGACGGACGCGGCCCGCAACCTCGCCGACGCCCGCGCGGTCTACGACGGCCCCGCCGAGCTGGCCCGCCCGGGAGCGGTCTACGAGGTCTGACGGCCGCCCGGGACACGAAGGAGCCCCCACCCTCCCTTGGGGAGAGCGGGGGCTCCTTCGTGCGCGAGGGCGCCGGACCTACTTGGCCTCGGCCTTCTCCATCTCGGCGATCTCCTCGTCGGACTCGCGGCCCGGGGTGGGGAGGTTGAACTTGGTGATCGCGAACCGGAAGCCGAAGTAGTAGACCGCCGCGAAGACGAGACCCACCGGAATGATGTACAGCGGGTTGGTCGCCTTGCTCCAGCCCAGGCCGAGGTCGATGAGCCCGGCCGAGAAGGTGAAGCCCGCGTGGATGCCGAGCGCCCAGGTGATCGCCATGGAGACGGCGGTCAGAACGGCGTGGATCGCGTAGAGCAGCGGCGCGATGAACATGAACGAGAACTCGATGGGCTCGGTGACACCCGTGACGAACGAGGTGAGGGCGAGCGAGACCATCATGCCGGTGACGGCCTTGCGGCGCTCCGGACGGGCACAGTGCGCGATGGCCAGGGCGGCGGCCGGCAGGCCGAACATCATGATGGGGAAGAACCCGGTCATGAAGAGGCCGGCGTTCGGGTCGCCTGCGAAGAACCGGTTCAGGTCGCCGTGGACGACCTCGCCGGCGGAGTTGGTGAAGTCACCGATCTGGAACCACGCGACGGTGTTGACGAACTGGTGCATGCCGATCGGGATCAGACCGCGGTTGATCAGGCCGAAGAGGCCCGCGCCACCGGCGCCCAGGCCGGTCATCCACTCGCCGAAGTTGGAGATGACCTCGCCGATCGGCTCCCACACCAGGCCGAAGAAGACGCCTGCGATGACGCCGACGAACGCCATGATGATCGGGACGAGGCGGCGGCCGTTGAAGAAGCCGAGCCAGTCCACCAGCTTCGTGCGGTGGTAGCGCTGCCACAGGACCGCTGCGAGCAGACCCATGATGATGCCGCCGAGGACACCCGGGTTGTTGTACGTCGCGGCGACGTCGACACCCTTGTTCTCGGTGGTGTTGATGACGGCCTCGGTCACCGGGAAGGCGGTCAGGACGTTCTTGTAGACCAGGAAACCGACCAGCGCGGCGAGCGCGGTGGAGCCGTCCGCCTTCTTGGCGAAGCCGATGGCGACACCGATGCAGAACAGCAGCGGCAGGTTGGCGAAGACGGCGTCACCGGCGGTGGCGAACACGGCGGCGACCTTGCCCCAGCCGAGGCCGTCCTTGCCGAAGACGTCGGGCTGGCCGAGGCGCAGCAGGATGCCGGCGGCGGGCAGGACGGCGATGGGCAGCTGGAGGCTGCGGCCGACCTTCTGCAAGCCCTGGATCAGGCCGGCGCCCCGCTTCTTGGCGGGCGGCGCCGCGGCGTCAGTAGCCGTACTCATAACTTCCTCCGGGGAGCAAGGCGCCGCCAGGGGTGGAACCAAGGGGGACGGCGACGTCTCGAAAAGGGGGCACACGCCGCCGGGGGGAAGCGGTCGTGGTCTACACCAATGCGTGGTGTAGACCAGTTGTAACACGGTCAGGGTTAGATAAGGAACCTTCAATTTTTTGTTGTAGGAACCACGCTCCGCGCGGGCAGCGCGAAGCCCCCGACTCCGTGGAGCCGGGGGCCTTTCACGCGCCGAAGCGGAGGGCGGAACGGCCGGCCTCGGGGTGCCTCAGGCCTTGGTGGTCTCCCCCTGCATCGCCTCGATCTCCTCGTCCGACTCCCGACCAGGGGTGGGGAGGTCGAACTTGGTGATCGCGAACCGGAAGATCGCGTAATAGACCACCGCGAAACCCAGGCCGATCGGGATGATCAGCCACGGCTTGGTCGCCAAACCCCAGTTGATGACGTAGTCGATCAGGCCCGCCGAGAAGCTGAACCCGTCGTGGACCCCTAGCGCCCACGTCACCGCCATCGACACCCCCGTCAGCACCGCGTGGATCGCGTACAGGGCCGGCGCGACGAACAGGAACGAGTACTCCAGGGGCTCCGTGATCCCGGTGACGAACGAGGTCAGCGCCACCGAAAGCATCAGGCCCCCCACCTCCTTGCGCCGCCGCGGCTTCGCGCAGTGCGTGATCGCCAGCGCCGCCGCGGGCAGGGCGAACATCATGATCGGGAAGAAGCCGGAGAGGAACAGGCCGGCGTGCGGGTCGCCCGCCAGGAACATGTTGATGTCACCGTGCACGACCACCCCGTCCGGCTTGGTGAAGCTGCCGAACTGGAACCACACCGGCACGTTCAGGAACTGGTGCAGGCCGATCACCAACAGCGCGCGGTTCGCGACGCCGAAGATGCCCGCACCCCACGACCCCAGCCCCACCAACCAGTCCGAGAAGCTCTCCAACGCGTCACCGACCGGCGGCCACACCCACAGGCACAGCACGGCGAACCCGATCGCGACGAACGACATGACGATCGGGACGAGCCTGCGGCCGTTGAAGAAGCCGAGCCAGTCCACCAGCTTCACCCGGTGGAAGCGCTGCCAGAACCAGGCCGCCAGCAACCCCATCACGATGCCGCCGAACACCCCCGGGTTCTGGTAGGTGTACCCGGCGAACGTGTCCGTCGACGTAAGGCAGCCGCCCCCGATGTCCTTCGTCCCCGGCGGACAGGGCTTGTGGAAGGCGTGCAGCACCCCGCGGTAGACGAGGAACCCCGCCACCGCCGCCAGCGCCGTCGAACCGTCCGCCTTCTTGGCCATCCCGATCGCGACACCCACGCAGAAGAGCAGCGGGAGGCCCAGGTCCGGATCCAGCAGCGCGCCACCCGCGCCCGCCATGACGTTGGCGACGTCAGTCCAGTCCAGCCCGTCGGCGCCGAACACGTCGGGCTGGCCGAGCCGGGTGAGGATGCCCGCCGCCGGCAGGACGGCGATCGGCAACTGGAGACTGCGCCCCATCTTCTGCAGCCCCTGGAACAAACCGCTCCACCACTGGGGTCGCGGCCCGGCTGCGGCGCTGTTCACGCTCATCGGCGTCCTCCCTGACCGGCCCGTTTTGGCAGGTGCGTCACATACGGCACACTGGTGTAGACCACTTGTCGCAGGGTCACGTGCACCGGCCCGCAAGGCGGGTGGATGCTGATCGTTATCATTCGGCAGGTGCCAGGCACGCGCTCGCATAGATGGGCCAACCGTGAGCTAACGTGACAAAGCGGACCTCCGGGTGGGTAGACCGGGCATCCGGCCGCCGAGACTCGTTCTTCGTCATACGCAGGGAGACACACATGGCCACCAAGGCTGAGAAGATCGTCGCCGGGCTCGGCGGTATCGAGAACATCGAAGAAGTCGAAGGCTGCATCACCCGCCTGCGCACCGAAGTCATCGACCCCACCAAGGTCGACGAGGCCGCCCTCAAGGCCGCCGGCGCCCACGGCGTCGTGAAGATGGGCACCGCGATCCAGGTCGTCATCGGCACCGACGCCGACCCCATCGCCGCCGACATCGAAGACATGATGTGAGCTGAGCCCACCCGCTCACCCCACCCGCCCCACGGCAGGACCACGGCAGGACCACGGACCCCGTACCGGAACCACCCGGACGGGGTCTTTCCGTACCCACACACCGACTAGGCTCGACGACATGTCTCGCATCGACGGCCGCACGCCCGATCAGCTCCGCCCGGTCACCATCGAACGCGGATGGAGCAAGCACGCCGAGGGCTCCGTCCTCATCTCCTTCGGAGACACCAAGGTCTTCTGCACCGCCTCCTTCAGCGAAGGCGTCCCCCGCTGGCGCAAGGGGAGCGGCGAAGGCTGGGTCACTTCCGAATACTCGATGCTGCCCCGCTCCACCAACACCCGCGGCGACCGCGAATCCGTCCGCGGCAAGATCGGCGGCCGCACCCACGAGATCTCCCGCCTCATCGGCCGCTCCCTGCGCGCCGTCATCGACTACAAGGCCCTCGGCGAGAACACCATCGTCTTGGACTGCGACGTCCTCCAGGCCGACGGCGGCACCCGCACCGCCGCCATCACCGGTGCCTACGTGGCCCTCGCCGACGCCGTGGCGTGGGGACAGCAGAAGAAGCTGATCAAGGCCGGCCGCAAGCCCCTCACCGGGACCGTCGCCGCCGTCAGCGTCGGCATCGTCGACGGCGAACCCCTCCTCGACCTCTGCTACGAGGAAGACGTCCGCGCCGAGACCGACATGAACGTCGTTTGCACCGGCGACGGCCGCTTCGTCGAGGTCCAGGGCACCGCCGAAGGCGAGCCCTTCGACCGCAAGGAACTCAACGCCCTCCTCGACCTCGCCGCCGGCGGCTGCGTCGACCTCCAGGCCCTCCAGCTGAGCGCGCTGGACCTCGCCGCACCCCAGTAGGCCCCCGCCGGGCAACCGCCGGGGCGGCCCCGGCGTCTACGCCGTTACGGGCGCACGGTGTCAAAGCCGTGCGCCCGTCCGCGTACGCGAGCCCAGGCAGCCCAGCCAAGGCACCCGAGTCACGCACCCGAGCCCACGCACCCGAGCCCTTGGGGGGACCCCGAATGAAGCCCTACCGGAACCACCGCATCGCGGCCCTCACCCTGGCGGCCGCCCTCGCCGTCCCGGCGCTCTCGGCCTGCGACACGCTCTCCACCGCGATGGACTGCGCCAACACCGCCGTCGCCATAACCAACGGGGCCAACGACCTCCAGCAGGCCGTCTCCCAGGCCGGCAACAGCCCCCAGGACGCCCAGAACGCCCTCAACCAGATCGACGCGAGCCTCAAGAAGATCGGCGACCAGACGGACAACGCCGACCTCGGCAAGGCCATCGACTCGATGAAGACGGCCGTCGCCAACGTCCGCGCCTCCATCGACAACGGCAACCCCACCCCGGACATCACCCCCGTCGGCAACGCCGCGAAGGAGATCTCCAAGGTCTGCACCCCGGGCTGACGCCCACCGGCGCGCACGACCGAGGGAACGACCGAGGGAAACGACCGGAGGGAACGACCGGGCGGACACTGCCCGATACTGGTCGCCATGACCCGCCTGATCCTCGCCACCCGCAACGCGGGCAAAGTCACCGAACTCCGCGCCATCCTGTCCGACGCCGGCCTGCCGCACGAACTGGTCGGCGCGGACGCCTACCCCGAGATCCCGGACGTCAAGGAAACCGGCGTCACCTTCGCCGAGAACGCCCTCCTCAAGGCCCACGCCCTGGCCCGCGCCACCGGCCTGCCCGCCATCGCCGACGACTCCGGCCTGTGCGTCGACGTCCTGAACGGCGCCCCCGGCATCTTCTCCGCCCGCTGGGCCGGCGCCCACGGCGACGACAAGGCCAACCTGGACCTGCTGCTCGCCCAGCTCTCCGACATCGACGACCCCCACCGCGGCGCCCACTTCGCCTGCGCCGCCGCCCTCGCCCTCCCGGACGGCACCGAACGCGTCGTCGAGGGCCGCCTGCGCGGCACCCTGCGCCACGCCCCCTCGGGCACGGGCGGCTTCGGCTACGACCCGATCCTCCAGCCGGAGGGCGACACCCGCACCTGCGCGGAACTCACCCCGGCGGAGAAGAACGCCATCTCCCACCGGGGCCAGGCCTTCCGCGCCCTGGTCCCGTTCATCCGCGCCCTGACGACCTGACGGCCTGACGGCCGGGCCCACCGAGAAGGCCCCGTACGCGGTGTGCGCATACGGGGCCTTCGTAGAGGTGGGCCCGGTGGGACTCGAACCCACGACACACCGGACCTAAACCGGCGCCCTCTGGCCAGCTGGGGTACGGGCCCATCTGCGGCTACTCTACTGTGCCTTCCTCCGTGTCGTGTGGGCAGATCGGGTCGCGAAGGTCGCCGTCTGGCTGTGGCAGGACGGGCAGAGGTACCGGAGGTTCTCGCGCCGGTTGTCCAGTCGGTCTCCACTGATGTGGTCGATCTCCAGCACCAGGCGCCTGCCTCGCCAGGTGTCCCCGATTCCGCACTCGTCACACAGGTGCGGTACGCCCACTTCATCAAGGGCGCGACGCAATACGGCCGTCTTCTCCCGGCCTGAACCGTCTTCACGTTGCCTGAGGATGTCCTCGGCCCGTTTGCGGGTCGGCGACGACCTTCCGGCCATGTGACCCTGCCCGGTGAAATGGTCGGTCGATATCCCGTATTCCTCGATGCTGCGTCTCGCCTTCGTACGGGCCGCTCCGCTCAACTCGTGGTGCCCGAGCGGCCCGCATCACCCCGGCCATGCTCAGGGACTCGGTGACGGCCCGCGTGATCTGCTCGCGCGGGAAGAGACGCTCCCGGCCGCTTGGCCGCTCGGTGAAGTGCGACGTATCGATCCCGTACTGATCGAGTTTCGTTCGGAGGTACCCGAAAGCGCCGGCGTAAGGCACGACTCCCATATCGGCGAGCATGTCGGCGAGGGAGTGGGACCGGCCCGCGGCCTCCGCGAGCCGATCCCTCGTGTACGACTGCGGGGTGCGTTCGGGCAATGGCTCGTCGACGAAGTGTGATACATCGATTCCGTAGTGAGCCAGGCGCTTGCGCAGGTAACCGCGGGTACCGCTGTCCATCGGCATGTCGAGCCGGCGCATCAGGTCGACGAGGCCGGTGGCCTGAGGGGTCGTGTCGGTCAGCAGTTCGCGGGTACACCGCGGGCGACTCACGCGGCCCACCTCCGCTTCCGACCGCGGTAGGTGTCCGTCGTGGCATGGCAATTGGGACAGAGAAGACGCAGGTTCTCCGGCCGGTTGTCCCACCAATTGCCGTTGATGTGATCGACCTCGTGACGGAGAGGCTTGCCGTTCCACGACGTTCCCCCGCCGCAGTCCGCGCATTCCTCGGGCCGACCGGCACCGACGAGAGCCTTCCGGAGGCGTTCTCCGGGGACCGGGCCCGCTTCGGGTGCCCGGAGCACCAGGACGGACCGTGAGGGCCCCTTGGCGCGCTGCCTCGGTACGGCGGTGAAGTGCGACGTGTCGATGCCCAGCGCCGCTATTCGGCGACTGATGTGCGTTTGGTTGCCGCCCACTTGGCTGATGCCGAGCCGGGAGACCACCTCCCTGACGGAGGTCGAGGCCGCGACCAGCTCCCGTAGGCGTTGCTCCGTATGGCGCACCCACTGCGTCGGGAAATGGGAGAAGTCGACGCCCGCCTCGTGCATCTTCGTCCGTAGGTAACGCCGCGAGCCCGGTGTAGGGATGCCTCCGCACCATGTCACCGCATCGTCGAAGTTCGTTGTCGCCCGGGCTGCCTGTTCCAGCAGTTCCCGGGTGTACCGCACCGCCATCGAATCCCTCCGCCTTCCGGCCGCGTGTGCGGCTCTCGTACGGAGTAACGGGGGCGTGAGGCGGGCGGTTACGGGGGGTTTCGTGCGATAAGCGGAGCGGCCCGCGCCGGGTGGGGCGGGCCGCCGCGGGAGGGGAGGGCGGGGGATCAGATACCGAGGTCCTTGATGATCTTGGCCACGTGGCCGGTCGCCTTCACGTTGTAGAGGGCGCGTTCGACCTTGCCCTCCTCGTCCACGATCACCGTCGAGCGGATGACCCCGGTGACCGTCTTGCCGTACAGCTTCTTCTCGCCGAACGCGCCGTACGCCGTCAGGACCTCCTTGGACGGGTCCCCGACCAGCGTCACCTTCAAGTGCTCCTGCTCGCGGAACTTCGCGAGCTTCTCCGGCTTGTCCGGCGACACGCCGATGACGTCGTAACCCGCCTGGGCCAATACCGCCAGGTTGTCCGTGAAGTCGCACGCCTGCTTGGTGCAGCCCGGCGTCAGGGCGGCCGGGTAGAAGTACACGATCACCTTGCGGCCCTTGTGGGCGGCGAGCGAGACCTCGTTGCCGTCCGCGTCGGGCAGGGTGAAGGCGGGGGCGATGTCGCCCGGCTCAAGTCGCTCGCTCATGTCAGCAGTCTCCTCGGGAGGGGATCGGTACGGTCCGAGACTAAGCTGACAGACTGTCCATGGTGGTCCGCGTCCCACGGGCCGACCACGACCGACCAGGACCGATCACGACCGACCATGACGACGACGGAGGCAGCGCGGTGCCGGAAGCCAGGACCCCCGCACAGATCGAGGCGGACATCGTCCGCCGCCGTGAGCAGCTCGCCGAGACGCTCGACGAGATCGGTGTGCGCATGCACCCGACTACGATCGTCGGGGACGCGAAGGCCAAGGTCGCCGCGAAGGTCGACCACACCGCCGGGCGTGCCGTCGTGGCTGTGAACCGGCTGGTGACCGATGTGAAGAGCGGGTTCCGCCATGAGGACGGGTCGCTGCGCGTCGAGCGGATCGTGCCGGTCGCGCTGGTCGCGGCTGGGCTTGCCGGGCTGCTCGTGCTGACGGCGCGCCGCAAGCGCGGATGAGGTGGGTGACCCTGCGGGGTGCCGGCCGGGCGGCGGCGGGTAGGTTCGGATCGTGAGCGAGAACACCACCACCCACGACAAGCTGCCCATCCGCATGTTGCACGACCGCGTGCTCGTACGTTCCGACGTGCCGGAGGGCGAGCGCCGCTCGGGCGGCGGCATCCTGATTCCGGCGACGGCCGCCGTCGGCAAGCGGCTGGCCTGGGCCGAGGTGGTCGCGGTCGGCCAGAACGTGCGTAGCGTCGAGCCGGGGGACCGGGTGCTGTACGACCCGGAGGACCGGGCCGAGGTCGAGGTGGGCGGGTCCACCTACGTGCTGATGCGCGAGCGGGACCTGCACGCCGTGGCCGCGGAGCGGCTGGAGGGGTCGAAGGATTCGACCGGGCTGTACCTCTGATTCGTAGCTGGATCGGGCCGGTGACCGAGGTCACCGGCCCTTTCGTATGCCTTTTGCTACGGTGATGGGGAACCCCGACGAGACGCGCCGTACCGGGTGGTTGGACGCAAAGACGACGCACCGTTTCCGCTCTCGTCCCGGAGGTGCCTGTCATGGCCTGGGTTCTGCTTCTCGTCGCCGGTCTGCTTGAGGTCGGCTGGTCGATCGGTATGAAGTTCACGGAGGGTTTCACCCGGCTCTGGCCGAGTGTCTTCACGGGCGCCGGCGTCGTGGTCAGCATGGTGTTGCTGTCGTACGCGGCCAAGACGTTGCCGATCGGTACGGCGTACGGCGTGTGGGTGGGTATCGGCGCGGCGGGTGCGGCGGTGCTCGGTATGGCGGTGTTGGGGGAGCCGGTGACCGCCGCCCGGATCTTCTTCATCTGTCTGTTGTTGGTCGCGGTGGTGGGGTTGAAGGCCACCTCCGGTCACTGACCGGTCGCGGTCATTCGAGGTAGCGCGACGGCGGGCGGGGGCGGCTGCCGTCGGCGCCGCCCAGGACGCCGCCGGTGGTGAGCCCGGCTCCGCCCGTGGTGGTTCCGGTGGTCGTGGTGCCGCCTCCCGTGGTGGTCCCGGTGGTGGTTCCGCTGTCGGTGCCCGCGTCGCTCTGGTCGTCGGCCGTCCGCCCGCCCGTGTTCTGGCCCCCCGTGTCCTGCCCTGCCGTGCTCTGGCCGCCGTCGGTCTGTCCGCCCTGGTTCCGGCCGCCGGTCGGTGGGGTGGGGCGCTGTGGGCGGCCGGGTCGGTGGGGCGGGACGGGCGGTAGCGGGGTGGTGCCGGGGGGTTGCTCGGGGGTGCTCGGGGTGAAGGGCGGTGGGGAGGGGGCGGCGCCCGGTTGGAGTTCCAGGTCGAAGTCGAGGGGGTCGCTGCCCGCCAGTGCCGTCTTCGTGTACTGGGCCCAGACGCGGGCCGGGTATCCGCCGCCGCCGAGGCGGTCCTCGCCGAGGGCGCCGTACAGGGATTCCAGGGTGCCGGTGTCGGGGTCCTGCCCCATCACGGAGATCACCGTCACCAGGTCCGGGGTGTAGGCGGCGAACCAGGCGGAGCGGTCGAGTTCCGCGGTGCCGGTCTTGCCGGCGGCCGGGCGGCCGGCTGCCAGGGCGGCGGTGCCGGTGCCGTTGTCGACGACGCTGACCAGCATGGAGGTGGTGGTGTCGGCGGCCGCGCGGCTGACGGCCTGGTGTGGGGATCGGTCGGGCAGGGGGAGGCTCTCGTCGCCCTTGGTGACGCTGTCGACGAGGGTGTAGGGGGTGTAGCGGCCGTGGTCGGCGAGGGTCGCGTAGGCCTGGGTCATGTCCAGCACGCTCGCCTGGAGGGTGCCGAGTGCCATGGCCGGGCCGGGGTCGAAGTTGGGGGTGTCCTCGGGGATGCCGAGTGCGACGGCGGTCCGTTTGACCTTGTCGGTGCCGACGTCGACGACCATCTGGGCGAAGACGGCGTTGACGGAGAGGTCGGTGGCGGTGTTGACGGTGATGTCCCCGTAGGACTGCTGTCCCTCGTTCTCCGGTGCGTAGGGGACGCGGGTTCCGACGACGCGGCGTTTGTTGTCGCCGTTGTAGAGGGTGTTCGGCGTGATGAGGCGGCCGTCCTGGGTGCGGGAGTCGTTGTCGACGGCGGACGCGAAGACGAACGGTTTGAAGGTCGAGGCCACTTGGTAGTCGTGCCGGGTGGCGTTGTTGACGTATTGCTTGGTGTAGTCGAGGCCGCCGTACATCGCGACGACCTTGCCGGTGGTGGGGTCGATGGACGCGCCGCCGGCCCGGACGACGCGGTCGGCCTTGTGGGTCTGCGGGTCGAGTTTGCCGATCAGTTGTTTGTCGGTGGCGGCGACGAGGGCGTTCTGGCGGCGTTTGTCGATGGTGGTGGTGATGCGGTAGCCGCCTTCGGAGAGGGTCTTGTCGTCGACGATCTTGCGCTCGACGATGTACTCCTTGACGGCTTCGACGAGGTAGCCGCGCTGTCCGGAGAGGCCGGCGGCGGGGCGGATCTTGCCGGGTTCGGGGAAGCGGGCGGCCGCGCGGTCGGCGGCGGTCATCCAGTTCTTCTTGACCATGCCGTCGAGGACGTAGTTCCAGCGGGCGAGCGCGCGGTCGCGGCTCTGGGGGTGTGCCACGACGTCGAAGGTGCTGGGGGAGTTGAGGAGGGTGGCCAGGTAGGCGCCCTCGGTGGTGGTGAGCGCGCCGACGTCCTTGCCGTAGTAGGCCTGGGCGGCGGCCTGGATGCCGTAGGCGTTGCGGCCGAAGTAGCTGGTGTTCAGGTACCCCTCCAGGATGTAGTCCTTCGACTTCTCCCGGCCGAGCTTGATCGAGATGAAGAACTCCTTGGCCTTGCGTTCGACCGTCTGTTCCTGGCCCAGGTAGTAGTTCTTGACGTACTGCTGGGTGATGGTCGAGCCCGACTGGGTGCCCTTGCCGGCGAGCGTGTTCCACGCGGCGCGCAGCATCGCCTTCGGGTCCACCGCCCGTTCGGAGTAGAAGTCCCGGTCTTCTGCCGCGAGGACCGTCTCCTGCACCGTTCGGGGGATTTGGGAGAGCGTGACGTTGACGCGGTTGACCTCGCCGTCTCGGGCGAGTTGGGTGCCGTCGGCGTAGAGGTAGAGGTTGGACTGCGCGGTGGCGGTGGCGTTGGCGGGCGGGATGTCGACCAGGAGGTAGCCGGCGATCAGGGCGCCGCCGATCAGGAGGGCGATGAGCAGGACGCAGCCGAGGAGCGTGCGCCAGCCGGGCACGGCCCGGCGCCACCCGGTCCGCTTCCGGTCGCGCCCGGGTTGTTCCCGCGTCTGGTGCCCTGCCTGTGCCCGGTCTCCTGCCTGTGCCCGGTCTCCTGCCTGTGCCTGGGCGGGTGCCCGCGCCTGCGGCGGTTCCCGCCCCGGCGGTTGTGACCGCGGGTCGGGGCCGGGGGTGTCGGGGTCGCGAGGGGTCCAGCCCGGGGGTGGTGACTGGTCGTTCATCTCCGGGGCTCCTCGACGGTGTACGACATATCCGTATCTGCACCAATGGTGTCTACCTGATGGCGGATGTGCGCGCTTCGGGCGGGGGTAAATCCGTCGCGTGGCTCGCCCCTCCGCACTAAGCTCGCGCGCTTTGGCCGACGTAGGAACGACCTGGGAAGGGGAGGGATACGGTGCGCCGACGAGCGGGCCCGGAAGCGCCGGGCGAAAGCGGGGGGTCCGACACCGACAGGGACATGGGCGCGGAGGCGGGCGGGGGTGACCCGCGGAAGACGCCCTGGGAGGCGGGCGCGGGCGGCCCGCGGGAGGCGGCCGCGGAGGCGGTCCACCGCGTACGGCTCTACGCGGCCGTCGCGTCCGGCGGCTTCCGGCGCTACGCCACCTACGGGACGGCGACGGCGGCCGGCGTGTTCACCAACACGGTGTTCGGCTTCGTGCTCGCCTACACCTTCATCGCGTTGTGGGACGAGCGGCCCCACCTCGGCGGCTACGACCAGGGGCAGGCCCTGGCCTTCATCTGGGTCAGCCAGTCGCTGCTCGCCGCCGCCGCGCTGCTGGGCGGCGGGTTCCAGGAAGAGCTCCAGGAACGCATCCGTACCGGAGACGTCGCCGTCGACCTGTACCGCCCGGCAGACCTCCAGTCGTGGTGGCTCGCCGCCGACCTGGGCCGGGCGGGCTTCCAACTGCTGGGGCGCGGGCTGGTGCCGGTCCTGGTCGGCGCGCTCGCCTTCCCGGTGGCGTTGCCCGCCGACCCGGTGCGCTGGTTGCTGTTCCTGCCCGCCGTACTGCTTGCCCTGGTGGTGAGTTTCGCGGTGCGCTTCCTGCTGGGCCTGGCGGCGTTCTGGCTGATGGACGGCGCGGGGATCAACATGGTGGCCGGCCTGGTGTCGATCTTCTGCTCCGGGATGCTGCTGCCGTTGTCCGTCTTCCCCGGCGGCTTCGGGGACGTGATCCGCGTGTTGCCTTGGGCGGCGATGCTCCAGGTGCCGGTGGACGTCCTGTTGGGCAAGGGCGCGGGGGCGGGCGGCGCGGTGCGGGCCCTGGCGTTCCAGGCAGGGTGGGCGCTGGCGCTGCTGGGCGCCGGCCGCTTGTTGCAGTCGGCCGCGACGCGGAAGGTGGTGGTCCAGGGTGGCTGAGGCGACGCTGGGGCGCGAGCGGCCCCCGGCCGTGGTGTGGGAGCGGGAGCCCGGACGCCGGCGCCTGCTGGAGGGGTTGCGCGGCTACCGGCTGATCGTCGCGATGTGGGTCCGCTCCACCATGACGTACCGGACGTCCTTCCTCCTGTCGGCCTTCGGGAACGCTGCGATCACGGTCCTCGACTTCGCGGCGATCTACATCATGTTCACGCACGTGGACGCCCTGGGCGGGTTCTCCCTCCCCGAGATCGGGCTGCTGTACGGGTCCTGCTCGACCTCGCTGGGCCTGGCCAACCTGCTGCTCGGCAACACCGACCGGATCGGCACGCGCATCCGCGACGGCTCGCTCGACACCATGCTGGTGCGCCCGGTCCCGGTGCTCGCCCAGGTCGCGGCGGACCGGTTCGCGCTGCGCCGGTGCGGGCGGATCGGGCAGGGGCTCGGGGTGCTGGTGTGGGCCGTGGTGGTGCTCGACGTGGACTGGACGGTCGGGAAGGCGCTGCTGGTGCCGGTGATGGTGACGGCGGGAGCGGTGATCTTCGGGGCGGTGATGGTGGCCGGGGCGGCGTTCCAGTTCGCGGCCGGCGACGCGGCGGAGGTGGTCAACTCCTTCACCTACGGCGGCTGCACGATGTTGGAGTACCCGCCCACGGTGTTCGCGAAGGAACTGCTGCGCGGGGTGACCTTCGTCGTCCCGCTGGCATTCGTCAACTGGTTGCCCGCGCTGTACGTGTTGGGGCGGCCCGATCCGCTGGGGCTGCCCGGCTGGGTCGCGTACCTGAGCCCGCTCGTGGCCTTCGCGGTGTGCGTCCCCGCCGCGCTCGCGTGGCGCGCGGGACTTCGTTCGTACCGGAGCACGGGGAGCTGAGGGCAGGGCATGGGAGAGGCAGTGGGAGACGTACTGATCGAGCTGGACGGGGTCGAGAAGGTCTTCGCCGTCCGGCGCCGGGTGGGTCTGATGCGGCGGGAGAAACGGCAGGTCAGGGCCGTGGACGGGATCAGTTTCACCGTCGGCCGGGGGGAGATGGTCGGCTACATCGGGCCCAACGGGGCGGGGAAGTCCACCACGATCAAGATGCTGACCGGGATTCTCACACCGAGCGGCGGCCGGTTGCGCGTGGCGGGCATCGACCCGGCCCGGGAGCGGATGCGGCTGGCGCACCGGATGGGGGTGGTGTTCGGGCAGCGGACCACGCTGTGGTGGGACCTGCCGCTCAAGGACTCCTACGTGCTGATGCGGCGGATGTACCGGATTCCGGAGGCGCGGTACCGGGCGAACCTGGAGCGCTGCGTGGACCGGCTGGATCTGGCGGAGCTGCTCGACGTACCCGTGCGGCAGCTGTCGCTGGGGCAGCGGATGCGCGGGGACATCGCGGCGGCGCTGCTGCACGACCCGGACGTGCTGTACCTGGACGAGCCGACGATCGGGCTCGACGTGGTGAGCAAGGCGAAGGTACGGGGCTTCCTGCGGCAGCTGAACGAGGAACGCGGGACGACGGTACTGCTGACGACGCACGATCTCCAGGACATCGAACAACTGTGTGAGCGGGTGATGGTGATCGACCACGGGCGGCTGATGTACGACGGGCCGCTGGGCGGGCTGCACGCCTCCGGGGCGGCGGGGGAGAGCGAGCGGACGCTGGTGGTGGACCTGGAGCGGGAGCTGCCGCCGCTGGAGGTACCGGGGGCGCGGGTGGTCCGGGTGGAGGGGGCGCGGCAGTGGCTGGCGTTCCCGGCGCAGGCGTCGGCGGCGCCGCTGGTGGCGGCCGTGGCGGCGGGGTACCCGCTGCTGGACCTCTCTGTGCGGGAGCCGGACATCGAGGAGGTCATCGCGCGCATGTACGCGGGGCGGGGGTAGCGGGGCCCGTCCGGCGCGGACGTAAGGGAGAAATCAGGGTCGGCCCCGGGGTCCGGTCCGGGGACGATCCGTACCGCCGGGCGGGCTTGATACATAGTCTGGTCGCATGAATGACGAGCGGCCGGAGAAGCCGTTGACGGAGGGGTCGTTGCCGGAGAAGTCGTCCCCGGAAAAGTCGTCCCCGGAGAAGCCGGTGTTCGAGAAGCCCGTGTTCGAGAAGTCTGGGTCCGAGGTTCCGCTGCCGCAGCTGCGGGCCTCCGACGCCGACCGGGAGCGAGTGGTGGAGCGTCTGCGGGACGCCGTGGCCGAGGGTCGGCTCGACATGGACGAGTTCGAGGAGCGGCTGGAGGCCGCCTACACCTCACGGACGTACGCGGAGCTTGAGCCGTTGACCCGCGACCTGCCGGCGGTGGGGGCGGCCGCGCCGTTGGCGTCGGCGCCGTCCGGACCCCCGGTGGAGCGGGCGGGCTCCGGTGCCGCGTGGGCGGACCGCATCGGGGGCGAGGCCACCTGGTCGACGGGGATCGCCGTCATGTCCGGGTTCCAGCGCAAGGGCCGCTGGACCGTACCGGCGCGGTTCGACGCGTTCGCGTTCATGGGGGGCGGTGAGCTCGACCTGCGCGAGGCGAATTTCGCCCAGTCCGAGGTGGTGATCAACTGTGTGGCCGTGATGGGCGGCATCGAGATCACCGTGCCGCCGGGCGTGGAGGTCGATGTGCGGGGCATCGGGTTCATGGGGGCGTTCGACCAGCGCGAGAGCCGGCACGCGCCGGAGCCGGGCGCACCGCGCGTGGTGGTGACGGGTCTGGCCCTGATGGGCGGGGTCGACATCCGGGTCAAGGAACCGAAGGCGCCCAAGGGGCTCAAGGGGTCCAAGTCCGTCGACGGGCCCTCGCTCCGGAAGGAGCTGTAAGGGGCTCGCGGAGCCCCGCCGGCGCGCCGGGAACTCCTCGGACCGTTCGGGAGTCGGATGCTATGCACACAAAACCGGCCACCGGGGGAAGGCAGGAGTACGTGGAAGACGTGGACCATCGCAGGGACCCGAAGACGGGGACCGGCGCCGGCATGGACAGCGGTACCGCTGCCGGGCCCGGTGTCGCGCGGGGCGCCTTCGTGTTCAGCGCGGCGGACGAGGAACGGCGACACGGCGTCCGCCGGATGAAGGCGACGGCGACCGGCCTGCTGACAGTGGTGGCGCTGGTCTACGTACTCGCCACGTGGGCGGAGCACACCGGCGCCGGCGGCTGGGCCGGCTACGTCGCCGCCGCCGCCGAGGCGGGCATGGTCGGCGCGCTCGCGGACTGGTTCGCGGTCACGGCCCTGTTCCGGCGGCCCCTGGGGCTGCCCATCCCGCACACCGCGATCATCCCGACGAAGAAGGACCAGCTCGGCGTGTCGCTGGGTGAGTTCGTCGGCGAGAACTTCCTCTCCCCGGAGGTCGTCAAGGCCCGGCTGCACGCCTTGGGCATCGGCGGCCGGCTGGGCTCCTGGCTGGCGGACCCCGCGCACGCCGAGCGGGTCACGGCGGAGATGGCGACCGCCCTGCGCGGCGCCCTGACGGTGCTGCGGGACTCCGACGTGCAAGCCGTGGTGGGCGAGGCGATCACGAGACGGGCCGAGGGGGCCGAGATCGCGCCCGGGCTCGGCAAGACCTTGCAGAAGGTCGTCGCCGACGGCGGTCACCGCCGCGCGGTCGACCTCGTCTGCGCCAAGGCCCACGACTGGCTCGTCACGCACGGGGACTCTGTCATGGACGCGGTCCAGGGCGGCGCCCCCGGTTGGACCCCGCGCTTCGTGGACCGCAAGGTGGGCGAGCGCGTGTACAAGGAGTTGCTGCGTTTCGTCACCGAGATGCGGGACATGCCGGAGCATCCGGCGCGGGGCGCGGTGGACCGGTTCCTCACCGACTTCGCCGCCGACCTGCAGTCGGACACGCGGACCCGCGAGCGGGTGGAGCGGCTGAAGTCCGAGATCCTGGCCAGGGGCGAGGTGCAGGACGTCATCGCCTCGACGTGGGCGGCGGTCCGGTCGATGATCATCGCGGCGGCCGAGGACGAACAGAGCGAGCTGCGGCTGCGCGTCCGGGGCTCGCTGATGTCCCTGGGGGCGCGGCTGGCGACCGACGGGCGCCTCCAGGACAAGGTGGAGGGCTGGATCGAAGGGGCGCTGGTGTACGTCGTCACCACCTACCGGACGGAGATCACCTCGCTGATCACCGACACGGTGGCGGGCTGGGACGCCGAGCACACCTCCCGCAAGATCGAGGCCCACATCGGTCGCGACCTCCAGTTCATCCGTATCAACGGCACGGTGGTGGGCGCCTTGGCGGGCCTGATGATCTACGCGGTCTCGAAGGCGCTGGGCGCGTGAGGCCCGGCGGGGGCCGGGGCCGCCGCGCGTAGGCGCGGCACGGCAGCGGCACCGCACTCGCCTGCCCCGCCGGCCGCACCCGACCCACCCGCCCCGCAGGCCACCGGCTCCGACACCCGGAACCGGCGCCCGCCCCGTCGCACTACCCGTTCCGGTCGGCCACGACCCAGGCCGCACCCGCAACGACGCCCGCCGCGCCGAAGACGGCCGGCCACGCGCCGACCTTCTTGGCCAGCGGGTGCGCCCCCGCGAAACCGGCCAGGTACAGCGCGCCGAGTCCGGCGGCGGCCGGGGCGCCGACGCGCCGGTGCCACTCCCGCCCCGCCGCGATCCCGGCGGCGCCCAGTACGACCCCGCCCAGCGGGCGCTTCTTGGTCCAGCGGGCCACCGCGTACCCGCCCACCAGTCCGGCCGCCGCCACCATCGAGGTCGGTACCCGCTCCATGTCCACTCCGTCCACTCCCTGCGTGCGCCGTATCGGTCCGGCTTACGAGGCTAACGCGGCCCCCTGACACCCCGACGGGCACCCAACCCGCCCAGCACCAGTACCGCCGCGCCGATCAGGCCTTGCGGTACCGCGTCCCGTACGGGGGCGGGCAGCAGCGCCACGACCCCGAGGACGAGGAGGAAGGCGACGGCGACCCGCCTGGCCGCCCGAAACAGTCTGTCCACGGCTGCTCAACGCGACCGCCGGGCCCGCGACACGGAGCGGGCTGAGAGGATTTGTCGCACACTCGCCGGATCCGCCTGATACGCCGCACGGGGAACCCGGACCGCATAAATTCACTCTCCCAAGACAAACAGGAAAATTTCCGCCAACGCGTCCAGGAGCCCGGACATCGTGATCTGCTACGGACAGGCCGTCCTCGACCTCGTGGACGAACTGGTCGACGCCTACGCCGACGTCTTCTCCGCCCCGCCGTGGAACGAAGACGAAGAAACCATTCGCCAGTTCGCGGCCCGCCTCCCCGCCGACTCCCGGCGCCGTGGTTTCCGTACCGCCCTCGCCCAGTCCCCGGCCGGCATCGACGGGTTCGCCACCGGCTGGCTCACGCCGGCCGCCTTCCCGAAGAACCGCGCCTACGGCCAGGTCGCGGCGCAGCTCGGCCCCGACCGGGTGAAGGAACTCCTCATCGGCGCGCTGGAGATAGACGAACTGGCCGTGCGCCCCTACGCGCGGGGCCGCGGCACCGGCCGCGACCTCCTCACCGAGATCACGGCCGACGCCCCCGACCGGCGCGCCTGGCTGCTGACCTCCCGGCTGGCCCGGGACACGGTGGCGACCTACCGCCGTCTGGGCTGGCACGAGGTCGCCGCCCTGCCGGGCACCGAGACGGGCGTGATCGTGTTCCTGGCCCCGGACCACCCGAGCCGCTGACCCGGGGGTACCCCGTCCCGAGGCCGGGCATATCCGCGCCATGATCACCACGACGCCCCAGCGACTGGCCCGGCGCCAGCTCAACATGGCCACCCGGCACCAGCTCACGACCGCCGCCGGGGTACCGGACGGCACCATCACCTCCCGTACCCGCCAGGGCGGCCCCTGGCAACGCTTGCTTCCCCGGGTCTACCTCCTCCAGACCGGGCCCCCGGACCGCCGTCAACGCGCGCTCGCCGCGGTCCTCTACGCCGCCGAGCCCACGGCCGACCCCCTCTCCGGCGACACGGCCGCGCTGACCGGCGGCGCCGCGCTCGCCCTGCTCGGCATCCGCGAAGCCCCGCACACCCCGGCCGACGTCCTGATCCGCGCCCCGCGCCGGCTCACCGCCACCGCCGGGGTCCGACCGCTGGCCACCTCCCGCTGGCCGCGCACCATCACCGTCCGCCGCATCCCGAGCACCCGGCCGGTGCGCGCCGCCGCCGACTACGCCGCCCGCGCCGACGACCCCGACCGCATCCGGTCGACGCTCGCGCAGGTCGTCCAGGCCGGTTGGTGCCACCCGCACGACCTGCACGCGGAACTGCGCGCCTCCCGCCTCCTGGGCCGCCCCGCCGTCCGCTCGGCGGCGTCGGAGCTCCTGGCCGGCGTCCGCTCGGTCGCCGAGGCCCGGGCCCGTGACGCCCTCACGGCGACCGACCTGCCGACCCCGCTGTGGAACGCCCGCCTGCACACCCCGGACGGCACCTTCCTGGCCTGCCCGGACGCCTACTGGCCCGACGAGGGCGTGGCGCTGGAGATCGACTCGGCCGAGTACCACTACACGCGCGACGCCTGGCACGCCACCCTCCGCCGCCGCCTGCGCCTGGAGTCCCACGGCATCCTGGTGGTCAGCGCGACGCCCTCCATGATCCGCGACAGCCCGACGGAGGTCCTCGCCGCGCTGCGCGCCCTGCTCGCCCTCGCCGCCCACCGTCGCGTGCCCCCGACCGTCCGGGCCCGTGGGCACGTCCAGTTGGAGCTGCCCGTTCCGGGAGAATGGCGGTGTGGAACCCCTTGAGAGCACCCCGGCCGTCCGGGCCCGGATGAGTCGGCAAAAGAGCAAGGACACCGGGATCGAGCTCGCCCTGCGGCGGTCGCTGCACGCCGCGGGGCTGCGCTACCGGGTGCACCGGCGCCCGGTGAGAGGGGTGCGCAGGGAAGCCGACATCGTGTTCGGCCCGGCGCGGGTCGCGGTCTTCGTGGACGGCTGCTTCTGGCACGGCTGTCCCCTGCACGCCACCTGGCCGCGCAGCAACCCCGAGTTCTGGCGCGCGAAGATCGAGGGGAACCGGGCCCGCGACCGCGATACCGACGCGCGCCTGGCGGAGGCCGGTTGGTTGGCCGTACGGGTCTGGGAGCACGAGTCGGCGCAGGAAGCGGCCCTGCGCGTGGCGGCGGCGGTCCGGGCCCGCCGCCCCCACGCGACTCCTCGGGGTCAGACGATCGGCGTGTCCCCGCCGTGGCACTCCGGGTAGGGCTTGCCCGAGGCGCACCAGCAGGGGGAGGTGGGGGTCGGGGGCCAGGGGGTGGCCTTGCCGCGGGCGGCGAGGGTGGTGGCGTACTCCGCCAGGAGGCTGGGGGAGGCCGGGGAGGTCTTCTCGGAGGCGGCGAAAGCCTCGTAGGAGGGGACACTGCCCGTGACGATGCCCAGGTTGGTGGTGCCGGAGGCGGCCAGGGCCCGGAGGGACGCTTCGATCCGTTCCAGGTGCAGCGCGTGCGACGGGTACTCGGCGGCGAGGGTCGGGTAGCCGGCCAGGAGTTCCGCGAGTTCCCGCTGCGGCCAGTGGAGGATCGCGACCGGGAAGGGGCGGGACAGCGCGGCCCGACGGTCGCCCAGTTCGGCGCGCAGGCGGGCGATCTCGGCGCGGAGCTCGGCCGGGTCGTCGGAGCCCAGGGCCCAGATGCGCTTGGGGTCGTGGAGCTCGTCCAGCGGGATGGGGCCGATGTGGCGGGTGTCCGCGACCATGTCCCAGTCGTCGTGCGGGCGGCCGAGGAGGCGGCGGACGCGGTGGCGGCCCGTGAGGAGCGCGGTGGTGGCCCGGGTGAGGGGCGCGTTCTCCGGGATCAGGAGGGTGACCGCCTGGGTGAAGCACTCCTCCGAGGCGGTCAACTCGTCGTGGTTCTCCAGGGCTTCCGCGATGACCTCCCAGGGCGCCGGGTCGGCGGGGGCCGCCGTACGGATGCCCTGGATCAACGCGCGGGCCTCGGCCTCGTGGCCGTACTCCCACAGGTTCGAGGCCTGGAGCGCCTTGATCAGGTGCGGGTCGTCGGGGTCGGATGCGAGGAGTTGGTCGTAGAGCGCGCTTGCCCGTTCCCGTTCGTCGGCCAGTTCGAGGTGGGCCGCGGCCTGGAGGAGCAAGGGCTCCTGGTCCTCGGGGTAGCGGGTCGCCGTGCGGATGAGGCGCTCGGCTTCGGCGATGTGCTCGGCAGGCGTGTCGGGGCGCATGGTTCACACCGTACTGCCGCTGGTCAGTTGACGGGGGAGGTCTTAAGGTGCCGCCCGTGCGGGATCACATACCTGTGGTGGTGCAGGGGCGCGGCCGGCGGGGGCGCCGGGCCGGTCTCGCGGGGGTGCTGTGGGGGGCCGCGGAACTGGCCGTCACGGTCGGGGCGGTGGTGTTGTTGCTGGTGGTGCACCAGGTGTGGTGGACCAACCGGCAGGCCCTGGCGGGCGCGCGGGAGGAGGTCCGGGCGCTGGAGCGGGGGTGGGCGGCGCCCGAGCCGGGGTCCCCACGACCGCCCGGGGAGGATTCGGGGCCGGAGCCCGGGCCGCGGGGATCGGACGCGTCGTCGGGGGCCGGGCCGTCGCCGCCGCCGTCCGCCTCCCCGGCAGGCGGGCCCGCTTCCGGCGCCCCGGCCCGGGCGGCCGGGCCTGCGCCCGCGCCCGAGCGGGACCAGTCGTACGCGGTCCTGCGCATCCCGCGCCTCGGGCTGGTCGTGCCCGTCGCGCAGGGTGTCGACAAGAAGGCCGTCCTGGACAAGGGGTACGTCGGGCACTACCCCGGGACCGCGCAGCCGGGCGCGGAGGGCAACTTCGCGCTGGCCGGGCACCGCAACACGCACGGGGAGCCGTTCCGGTACCTGAACCGGCTCAGGGCGGGGGACGAGGTGACGGTCGACGTGCGGGGGCAGAGGTACACGTACGCGGTGGGGCGGGTCCTGCCCGAGACCACCGCGCGGGACACGGGCGTGGTCGCGTCCGTGCCGCGCAGCGTGGTGAAGCCGGAGTACGGATACAGCGCGCCCGGTGCGTACATCACGCTGACCACCTGTACGCCCGAGTACACCTCGACGTACCGGTTGGTGGTGTGGGGGACGCTGAAGCGGTGAGGGAACCGGTGACGCGAACCGGTGACGGGGTGCGGGGAATCGAGAGATCCGTGAAACCGGGAACCAGCGCGTGGGCGGGGCCGTTGCGTCAGTAGGGTGGTTCGTGACATGGGTTCGTGCGGGTGGGCGGCGGAGCGGAAGGGGTGGGCGGTGTGTTCGGGCGTTTCCACGATCTGTTCGTGACGCTGCTGCTGCTCGGCGGCTTCCTGGCGCCGCTGCTCGGGCAGAGCGGGCCGGTCGGCGTGGTGGTGGCCCTCGCGGCCGTCGTCGCGGTGGGCGCCGCCGCCTTGGCGGCGGGCCGGGTCCGTCTCGCGCCCCCGCACCGGATACGCACCGCGATCCGTGATCGCGAGCAGCGCACGGCGTTCCTGCCGCAGCGTGATCCCGACGCCTCCGGCCGGTCGCGGCCCAGGGCTCCCGGCCGCCTCGTCCCGACGGCCGCGTAGGGGCGCGCAATACATGGCCGGCCCGGTATGCCTTGGCCGGTATGCCTTGGCCGGTGGTACCGGTCGGGTGGCAGCCGGTTGCCGGCACCCGCCTTCCGCTCACTGATCATCTGTCGTCGCCCCTCGCGGGTCGTCACGCCGAAACGCATTTCTTTCGACGTTCGACGAGACCCTTCGGAGGGCCCGCGTGTCCGTTTTCACCCACCTTGTTGCCGAGCTGGGCCGGCTGTTGGAGCCGGTACTGGCCGAGTCCGCGACCGCTGTGGCGATCGTGCTGTTCACCGTGCTCGTGCGCCTCGCGCTGCACCCGCTGAGCCGGGCGGCCGTCCGCGGTGCGACGCCGATGGCCGGCTGCCTGCCCGCGCTGTTGCAGCTGCCGGTGTTCTACGTCATGTACCGCGTGTTCTCCTCGCCGGAGGTCGGCGGGACGGGCAACGAGCTGCTGGGGCACCGGCTGCTCGCCGCGCCCCTGGGGGACCGGTGGGCCGACGCGCTCGCTCAGGGCGGGGTGTTCGGAGCGCCCGGGCTCGTCTTCCTCGGTCTCTTCGCGGCGATCGCGGCGGTGGCGGCCTGGAGCGCGGTCCGGGGGCGCCGCGCGGCCCGGGCAGCGGCTGTGGAGGTCGGATCCGGCGGTGGTTCCGGTTCCGGTTCCGGGGTGAAGGCGGCGGTCGCCGGTCGCGGCCTGCCGGGAGGGGGCGCGGGGGCGTTGTCCGCCGAGCAGGAGGCGGCGATGCGGAAGCTGGGTGGCGTACTGCCCCTGCTGTCGTTCGGAACGCTGATCACCGCCGCCGTCGTACCGCTCGCCGCCGGGCTCTACCTGCTGACCACCACGGCGTGGTCGGTGGCCGAGCGCGCCTGGCTGCAACGGCGTCCGGCACCGGCGCGGGGTTGACGGAGGGCGGCTGCGCAGCGGCCGGGGGGTGGGCCGACGCAGGGCGGCGTTCCAGTCCGTGAACAGGGTCTTGCGGATTGGCCGGACTTCTTGGAGGATCGGCCAATCCTCCGATGGCCGCAACCCATCGTCCGGCCCGGGGCATGCCCATGGGCCGACCACCCTCGACCACGGGAGAATGCCCATGAAGCTGCTGCGTGTCGGACCCGTCGGGTCGGAGCGCCCCGCGCTGCTCGACCAGGACGGAACCCTGCGGGACCTGTCCGGGCTGATCACGGATGTGGACGGCGCGCTCCTCGCCGACGACTCCGCGCTGTCCCGGGTACGGGACGCGGCGGCGGCGCCCGGGGAACTCCCCGCACTCGACGCCGAAGGGTTGCGCGTGGGTTCACCGATCGGCCGCATCGGCAAGGTCGTGGGCATCGGACTGAACTACTTCGGGCACGCCGCCGAGATCGGCGCCGAGCCGCCGGCCGAACCGATCCTGTTCCTCAAGGCGCCGGACACGGTCGTGGGCCCGGACGACACGGTCCTCATCCCGCGCGGCAGCGTGAAGACGGACTGGGAGGCCGAGCTCGGCGTGGTCATCGGCGCCACCGCCCGCTACCTCGCCTCCGCCGAGGAGGGGCTGGCGCACGTGGGCGGGTACACGCTGGTCAACGACGTATCGGAGCGCGAGTTCCAGATAGAGCGCGGCGGTACCTGGGACAAGGGCAAGAACTGCGAGACCTTCACCCCGCTCGGCCCCTGGCTGGTGACCGCCGACGAGGTCGCGGACCCGCAGGACCTCGGCGTCCGGCTCTGGGTCAACGGCGAACTCAAGCAGGACGGCAACACCTCGGACCAGATCTTCCCGGTCGGGGAGGTCGTCCGATACCTGAGCCAGTTCATGACCCTCTACCCCGGTGACGTCATCGTCACGGGCACCCCGGCGGGCGTGGCCATGGGGCAGCCCGAGCCCAAGCCCTACCTCCGCGCCGGTGACGTCGTGGAGGTCGAGATCGACGGTCTCGGGCGCCAGCGCCAGGAGTTCAAGGGCGCCTGACCGGACGACGATCGGATCGGCCCCGGGCCGGAAGCGGGCCGGCGATCGGGTCGGCGGCGCGGGAGGGGCGGGCCCCCGGGGGGCGGCCCGCCCCGTTTCCTGCCGCCCGCCCGCCCGCTGCCTGCCGGTGCCGGTCGGGTCGTGGCCGTCCCGCCCGGGCCGGCGCCCTTACGCCGGGTCGGCGAGCGCGAGCGTCACCGTGACGCCCTCGTCCGACGACCGGCGGGCCGCCTCCAGCACGGCCAGGCAGTGCGCCGCCTCACGCGCCGTCACCGGGGCCGGCTCGCCCTCGCGCAGGGCGTCGGCCACCGCCGCGTAGTACGCCGGGTAGTCGCCCGGCACGGTCGGCACGGGGGTTCCCCCGCCGGTCAGAGGCGATTCGCCGGCGCCCAGTCGGCCCCACAGGTGCTCCGGCTCCACGCCCCACGCCCTGCCGTCGTCCGCCCCCGGCCGCAGCCCCTCGCGCAGCGCCGCCTCCTGGGGGTCCAGGCCGTACTTGACCCAGCCGGCGCGCGAGCCGAGCACCCGAAAGCGCGGACCGAGCTGGGCGGTGGTCGCGCTGACGTACAGGTGCGACCGGACGCCGCCCGCGTGCGTGATCGCGATGAAGGTGTCGTCGTCCGCCTCCGCGCCCGCGCGGCGCACGTCGGTCTCCGCGTAGACCCGTACCGCCGGGCCGAAGAGCACCAGCGCCTGGTCCACCACGTGGCTGCCCAGGTCGTACAGCAGCCCGCCGATCTCCTCCGGCGCCCCCGACTCCCGCCACCCGCCCTTGAGCTGGGGCCGCCACCGCTCGAAGCGGGACTCGAAGCGCTGGACATCGCCGAGTTCGCCCTCGGCCAGGAGCCGGCGCAGGGTGAGGAAGTCGTTGTCCCAGCGGCGGTTCTGGAAGACGGACAGGAAGGTGCCGGTGCGCTCCGCGAGTGCGGCCAGTTCCTCGGCCTCGGCGGCCGTGGCGGCGAGCGGCTTGTCCACGACGACGGGGACACCGGCGGTGAGGGCGGCCCGGGCGAGGGGGACGTGCGTCTTGTTGGGGGAGGCGATGACGACGAGGTCCACGGGATCGGCCCCGCCCCCGCCCTCCCAGAGCTCGGCGGCGGACTCGGCGATCCGGACGCCGGGGTACGCCTCGCGGGCCTGGGCCCGGCGCTCGGGATCGGAGGTGACGACCACGTCGAGGACGAGTCCTTCGGTGGCGGTAACGAGGGGCGCGTGGAAGACGGAACCGGCCAGTCCGTAGCCGACGAGTCCGACGCGGAGGGGGGAGGTGGCGTTCAGGGGCATGGGTCATACTTTGACAACAGTGTTGCGGAAGTGCAAGGAGAGGCGGCGGGGTGAACCGGGGCAATCGGGACGGCGGGGGCCGCGGCGGGGTGAACCTGCCGGCGGTGCGCGGGCACAACGAGGCGCTGCTCCTCGGCCTGCTGCGCGGCGCGGGGTCCGGTGGGCTGGGCCGCGCCGACCTCGCGGACCGTACGGGGCTCACCCCCCAGGCCGTCAGCAAGATCACAGCCCGGCTGGCGGCGGAGGGCCTGGTGGCGGAGGCCGGCAGGGGCGCGTCGACGGGCGGCAAGCCGCGGACCCTGCTGCGGCTGGTCCCGGACGCACGCCACGCGGTGGGCGTGTACATGGACCGCGACGAACTGACGGCCGTGCGGGTCGACCTGGCGGGAGGCGTCCTCGCGCGGTGGTGCGGCCCGTTGGACTTCGCGGCGGGACCGGACGCGGCGGTGGAGGCGGTGCTACGGGCCCTCGATCGGGTTTCCGTCCCGGGCGGGGCGGGGGCGCCGCTGCTGGGGGTGGGCGTCGCGGCGCCGGGCCCGCTGGACTGGCGGGACGGGGTGCTGGGGCGGGTGACGGGATTCCCGCAGTGGGAGGGGTTCCCGCTGCGGGAGGCGCTGGCCAGGCGGTTGTCGGCGACCGCGCCGGTCGTGGTGGTGGACAAGGACACCAACGCGGGGGTGGCGGGGGCGGCCGGGCGCGACCCCGGCAACTGCGTGTACCTGCACCTCGGGACCGGTCTGGGGGCGGGGCTGTGGCTGGACGGTGCGGTGTTCCGGGGGCCGCGCTCGCTGGCGGGGGAGTTCGGGCACCAGGTGTTGGAGCTGGACGGACCGCCGTGCAGGTGCGGGGGGCGGGGCTGCGCGGAGGCGTTGTGCCTGGCGGCGCTGGAACGGGGGGATCTCGCGGCGGCCGCGCGGGTGCTCGGGGAGGGGGCGGCGAACGTGGTGGCGTTGCTGGACGTGGACCGGGTGCTGCTGGGCGGCCGGGTGGTGGAGGCGGAGCCGGGGGTGTTCGTGGAGGGGGTTCGGGCGGTGCTGGGCCGACGCCGGACGGGGGCCGCGCCGGTGGTGGCCGCGGTCGGGACCGGGGTGTCGGAGGGGGCGGCGGAACTCGTGCTGGGACCGGTGTTCGGGCGGGGGGTCTGACGCGCCCGAGCCTGTCGGTGGGCCGGGGCGGTCCGGCGGGGCCGGATTCGTCCGCCCGGGCCGGTGGGGTCCGCCGCGTCCGATCAGGCGTAAAGGGGGGTGCCGCGCGCGCGGCTGGGGCCCGGTGGGGTGGGGGCGTGGGAGAGTGCCGGGCGGAGCGGGGTGATTGTCGCCTCGTCCGATCATCAATTTTTCCGTCCGGCGAGCTGCGAAGGTCCTCCATGCGACTGCGCGAAGCCCTTGCCCCTCCCGCCCTGTTGGCCGCCGCGTTCCTCTGCCTGCTCACGCCCGGCCCCGCCTCCGCCGACATCGGCAACGGCGGCGGCGCCCGCCCCGCCCCCGCGCTGCCCTCGCGCGCGAAGGCCACCTGCGGCGACGCCAAGAGCAGCGCCTTCCCCATCGGTGCCCGCATCCGCGGCGGCCCGGCCGTGTACCGCACCGGCGGCGGTCCGCAGACCTGGTTCCTGGACCTGACCAACACCACCGCCGGCACGTGCACCGCCATCCACCCCGTCCTCGTCTTCACGGACAAGGCCCGCACCCTGCGCCCCGCCCACCTCCGGATGGACTTCGAGACCCCCGACGGCCCCCACCCCGTCACCCTCGAACGCAGCGACCGCGACGAGATCATCGCCGTGTTCGACGGCGGCGAGGCCTTCACCGGGTTCACCATCGGCGCCGGCGGCTCCCGTACGGTCCGCGTCTCGCTCGCCTTCGCCGCCGACGCCCCCCACGGCGAGGTCCTCGCCGACGCGGCCGTCGTCCAGCGCAAGGGCGACGACGGGGACTGGGTGGGCGAGGCGGGCGGCTACCGGTTCTCCGTCGAGGGACCGGAGGACGAGGCGGTCGAGGCGGGCTCGCTGGCCCACACCGGCCCCCGCCCCTGGGTGTCCGCCGCGGCCGCCGTCGCCACCCTCGCCACCGGCGGTGCGCTGCTGCTCGGCGCCCGCAGGCTGCGCGCCCGGGCCGAAGGCTCCCGCGTCGACGGCGCCGGCGTCGAAGGCTCCCACGCCGACGGCTGACGTACACCCGGCCGACGTACAGTCCGAGGGTGGAACACCAGAGCCAGAGCCAGCCCCACCGCCCCGGACAGGCCGTGCGGTCCGGCATCCCCGAGCACGGGCGCATCCCCAAGTACTACGCGGTCAAGGCCCGCATCTCCGTCTTGGTCGAGGAACTCGGAGAGGGCGGTCTGCTGCCCACCGAGCGTGATCTCGCCGAGCAGTACGAGGTCTCCCGCGAAACCGTCCGCCAAGCCCTGCGCGAGTTGCTGCTGGAGGGCCGGCTGCGCCGCTCCGGCCGGGGGACCGTCGTCGCCGGGCCCAAGCTGGAACAGCCCCTGTCCCTGGCGAGCTACACCGAGGGCGTGCGTCGCCAGGGCCGCCGGCCGGGCCGCCACCTCATCGGACTGGAGCGTTTCCCCTGCCCGTCCGAGCTGGCGCGGGGCATCGGCGCCGAGACGGGCGAGCCCGTCTGGCACCTGGAGCGCGTACTGCTCGCCGACGACGAACGCGTCGGCCTGGAGAGCACGTACCTGCGCGTCGCCCGCGCGCCTCGCCTGGACAGCGATTTCCAGCCCGACTCCTCCTTCTACGGGTACCTCCGCGAACGGCTCGGGATCTCGTTCGGCGACGCCGACGAGAAGCTGGAGACGGTCCTCGCGACGCCCCGCGAAGCCCTGCTGATCGGTACCCCTCCCGCCCTTCCCATGTTGCTGATCCACCGCTTCTCCCGGGACCAGGACGGCCTCCCGCTGGAGCGGGTGCGTTCGCTCTACCGTGGCGACCGGTTCAGCTTCACGACCCGCCTGCGTCCCGAGTAGCCTCGGCCGTTCCCCATCGAAGCGACCGAAAGGGACGTATTCTTGTCACAGAAAGATAACGGGTCTAGTCCAAGCATCGAGGCCTGTTCACCCGACCGCCACCGCGCCGCCCTTCCCGGGCCACGGTCCGCGCCCAGCGTGGACCGCGTGAGAGTCACAGTCGTAGGAGGCGGCGTGGTCGGCACCATGCACGCCTGGCAAGCAGTCGAACGCGGCCACGAGGTCGTCCAGATCGAGCGGGAAGCCGAGGCCCGCGGGGCGTCCCTGCGCAATTTCGGCCAGATCTGGGTGAGTGGACGAGCCGGGGGCGAAGAGCTCGACACCGCCCTGCGCGCCCGCGAGCTCTGGGAGCGGATCGGCGCGCGGGTGCCGGGCCTGGGCTTCCGCGCCATCGGCTCCCTCACCCCGGTCCGCAACCCCCGCGAACTCGCCGTCGCCGAAGCGGCCGTGGCCCGCCCGGACGCCACCGCACGCGGCTACGGGATCGTCACCGCGGAGGAGGCCCGGGCGATCAACCCGGCCCTGCGCGGCTCCTTCGAGGCCGCCCTGTGGTGCGAGCGGGACGCGGCGGTCGAGCCGCGCACCGCCCAGCTCCACCTGCGCGAGGCCCTGCGCGCCACCGGCCGGTACACCTTCCTGCCCGGACGAGAGGTGCGCGAGGTCGTCGGGACCGGCGCGGTCCGCGACGACCACGGTGAAGTCCACCGCGGTGACGTCGTCATCCTCGCCACCGGCGCCTGGCTGTCCGGCCTGGTGCGCGAGCTGGACCCGGACCTGCCCGTCCGTCGCGTCCGGCTCCAGATGATGCAGACCGCCCCGCTCGGCGAGCCGTTGACCACCTCCGTCGCGGACGCGGACAGCTTCCGCTACTACCCCGCGTACCGGTCACAGGCCCTCGACGACCTGAACGCCGGGCAGCGGCAGGCGCCGATCGCCGCCGCGCACAACATGCAGCTGCTGATGGTCCAGCGCCAAGACGGCGGATTGACGATCGGGGACACGCACGAGTACGAGCACCCCTTCGCGTTCGACACCGTCGAAGACCCCTACGAGCACCTCACCGAGGTGGTCGAGTCCTTCCTGGGCCGCCCGCTGCCGGCGATCCGCCGCCGTTGGGCGGGCGTGTACGCGCAATGCACCGACACCACCCGCGTCGTCCACCGCCGGCAGGTCGCCGACGGCGTGTGGCTGGTGACCGGACCCGGCGGGCGCGGCATGACCTGCTCGCCCGCCATAGCCGAGACCACCGCGAACGAACTGGGCTGGTAGCCGAAATGACAGATACGAACACCACCGGAACCCGCGACCTCGTCGTCCTCGACATGGCCGGCACCACCGTCCGCGACGGCGGCCTCGTCGAGCGAGCCTTCGAACGCGCCGCCGAACGCATGGGTGTCGAGCCGGGCAGCGCCGAGCACGCGGCCAAGCTCCGGTACGTCCGCGACACCATGGGCGAGTCGAAGATCTCCGTCTTCCGGCACCTGTTCGGTACGGAGGAGCTCGCGCGGCGCGCCAACTCCGCCTTCGAGGAGGCGTACGGGGAACTGGTCGGCGCCGATCTGATCGCCCCGGTCCCCGGCGCCGCGGAAGCCATCGCCGAGCTCCGCGCCGACGGTCGCACCGTCGTCCTGACCACCGGCTTCGCCCGCGTCACCCAGGACGCCATCCTCGACGCCCTCGGCTGGCGGAACCTGGCCGACCTCACCCTCTGCCCCGCCGACGCCGGCGGCCGGGGCCGGCCCTACCCCGACATGGTGCTGGCCGCGTTCCTGCGCACCGGCGCGGTGGCCGACGTACGACAGACCGTGGTCGTCGGCGACACGGCGTACGACATGCTCAGCGGTGTCCGCGCGGGCGCCGGGATCGTGGCCGGTGTCCTGACCGGCGCGCACGACCGTGAGGCGCTGACCGGCAACGGCGCCACCCACGTCCTCGACTCGGTCGCCGAACTCCCGGCCCTGTTGGTGGAGTCGGCGTGAGCGGCATCCGCTTCGACTCGGTCTCGGTCGCCTATCACGGCACCACCGTCCTGGACCGGCTCGACCTCACCGCCGAGCCGGGCGAGGTGATGGCGCTGCCGGGCCCCTCCGGCTCGGGCAAGACCACGGCCGCGGCGCCGGTACCGGCCGGGTCCGCGTCAGGTCCCGGCGCCGTCATGTCACCACAAGGGCGAGCTGCTCGTCGCGGTGATGTCCAGATGAACTACGCGCAGTCCAAGGCCATGCCGAACCTCGGGATCTGGTTCCCGGCCAAGGACGGCGGCACGCCCACCACCTTCGCCCTCCCGTACGCGCCCGGTCTGGTCGCCAAGGCCCCGCACAGCGAGAACGGCCGGAAGCTCCTCGACTACCTGCTCGGTGAGGACGCCCAGAAGCTGGTCAGCGAGGTCGGCGGCGGCTTCCCGGCCCGCACCGACGTCAAGCCCACCGACGCCAACCCCGTCGAACTCACCAGGATCATGACGGGTGTCGAGGTCTTCGAGCCGGACTGGGCGGACATCGACAAGAACCTCTCCGGCTACGTCGACGCGTGGAAGTCGGCCACCGGCAGCTGACCGGTTGCCTCCCGTCCTGTCCGGGCCGTGGACGCGCCCCCCGTCCACGGCCCTTCGCCGTTAGGGTGGTACAGACCAGAGGCCCCCGAGGTCAGAGGCCCCGCAGAGCGGAGAACAGTCCCGTGGCAGAGCGCAAGCCGATCGAATCCTGGCTCACCGACATGGACGGAGTCCTCATCCACGAGGGCACCCCGATCCCCGGCGCCGATGCCTTCATCAAGCGGCTGCGCGAGTCCGGCAAGCCCTTCCTGGTGCTGACCAACAACTCCATCTACACCCCGCGCGACCTGCACGCCCGCCTCAACCGGATGGGCCTGCACGTCCCCGTCGAGAACATCTGGACCTCGGCGCTCGCCACCGCCAAGTTCCTCGACGACCAGCGCCCGGGCGGCACGGCCTACGTCATCGGCGAGGCCGGTCTGACCACCGCCCTGCACGACATCGGCTACATCCTGACCGACCACGAGCCCGACTACGTGGTCCTCGGCGAGACCCGTACGTACAGCTTCGAGGCCATGACCAAGGCCGTCCGCCTGATCAACGGCGGCGCCCGCTTCATCTGCACCAACCCGGACGAGACCGGCCCCTCCGTCGAGGGCCCGCTGCCCGCCACCGGCGCCGTCGCCGCGCTGATCACCAAGGCGACCGGCAAGCAGCCGTACTTCGCGGGCAAGCCCAACCCGCTGATGATGCGGACCGGTCTGAACGCCATCGGCGCGCACTCCGAGTCCAGCGCCATGATCGGCGACCGGATGGACACCGACGTACTCGCGGGCCTGGAGGCGGGCATGCAGACCTTCCTCGTCCTGACCGGCCTCACCTCGGTCGAGGACACCGAGAAGTTCCCCTACCGCCCGACCAAGACCGTCGACTCCATCGCCGACCTGATCGATCTCGTCTAGCCGTCCGCCGGCCCGTCCGTCCGCCCGTCCGCCGGGCGGGTACGGCTGACTCGTACGGTCCAAGCGTGCGCCGCTCCGGATGCGGAGCGGCGCGCCGCGCGTGAACCTCCTAAGAGAGGAGGTTCACCATGCGCAGTGCTCTGATCGCTCTCCGTGCCACCGGGGTGGCCGTCGCCCTGACGGCCCTCACCGCGGTGACCGCGCCCGCAGCCGTCGCCGAGGACTGGGGTCGCGGTGGCGTCTCGGTCCGGCCGGACCCCGCCGAGCCCGGCGATCTGGTCAAGCTGGAGGTGCGGGGCTGCGACGGCGGCTGGGCGTCGGCCAGATCCTCCGTCTTCGTCTCCGAGGTGCACCTTTCCCCCGGACACGACGACCGCCACGCCCTGTGGGGCGACGCGCTGATCGCCTCGCACGCCCAGTCCGGCTCGCACGAGATCCGCGTCAAGTGCGACGGCCGCGACGACCGGGTCAGCGGCTCCGTCCGCATCCGTGAACGCCACCACCCCGACCCGCACCACTCGCCCGTCTGGCCCGTCCACGCGGGCGGCGGCGCGATGGCCGCCGAGGTCGCCAAGACGACCGAGCTGGCGGCGGCACCCGCGAAGAAGAACCACGGCGGCGACGGGCCTGGGCTGCCCCAGACGGTGATCGGCGCCGTCCTGGCCGCCGTCGCCACCCTCGCCGTCGCGGGCAGGGCGCTGGCGCTGCGCCGCCGTCGCGGCAGCGAGTGAGGGAGCGCCGGTGAACGAGGAGCCCCGCGGCTCCGGCGGCTCCCGACTGCTGACGTTCGCCGCGTGGACGGTGTTGGTGCTCGGGCTGTGGTTGTGGGGGCGGGAGATCACCGGGGTTCCCGTACCGCCCGCAGGGCAGGCGGGGGGCGGCGGGGCGGCGGCCCCCGGCCTGCCGGTGGCGCACGCCCCACTGGCGGCGGCACCGCCCGCCCGGCTCGACGTACCGTCCCTGGGCATCCAGGCGCCGGTGATCTCGCGCGGCCTGGACCGCGTGGGGGCGATCGAGCCGCCCCCGTACGAGAACCCGGGCACGGTCGGCTGGTGGAGCGGCGGCACCCAGCCGGGCAAGGCCGGGACCGCCCTGCTGGTCGGCCACGTCGACACGCGGGCGAAGCCGGCGGTCTTCTACGGTCTGAGCACGGTCGGGCGGGGCGACAAGGTCGGCGTGGTCCGGGCGGACGGTTCCGTGGCCGAGTTCACGGTCGAGGACGTACGGGTCTACGAGCGGGCGGGCTTCGACCCGCAGAAGGCGTACGGCCCCAAGGTGCCGGGCCGCGCCGAGCTGCGGCTGGTGACCTGCGGCGGAACCTATGACAAGACGGCCAAGGAGTATTCGGCCAATGTGGTGGTCTCCGCCTACCTGACGGGTGTGAGGACGAGACCCGGTACGGCGGTGTGAGGAACGGGAACGAAGAAACCCCCGCAGCTTTCGCTGCGGGGGTTTCTCCCGTCTGTGCGCCGCCAGGGACTCGAACCCCGGACCCGCTGATTAAGAGTCAGCTGCTCTAACCAACTGAGCTAGCGGCGCTTGGTGACAGGCAAAACTCTACCCCACCTGCGGGAGTGCTCGTGACCAGCCGCGCCCGCGTTGTCCGATTAACCCATGTTTAGGGGGTTTGTCGTGCACGATATGTCTGGGCCGGGGCGAACCTGATGCCCCGCCAGACGCGTGCCCGGCCGGACGAGTGGACGAGCAAGGGGAGTGGACGGAACGCATGACGACGCAGCCTCCGGTGCATGTGCAGATGGCGCCATCGATGCGGATGCCGGTCTTCGAGGAGTACGAGCCCGCGGGCGATTGCGTGTGCCTGGGCTGTGTGCAGCGCCGGCGCGCCCTGGCCCGCGCGCGGGCCATACCGCTCCGGGACGGCGGGCACCCCGCCGCGCGCGGCGCCCGTCGCGCGCTGGTACTGGCCACGGCGGCCGGTGTGGTGCTGAGCGGCGGCGGCGCGACCGCCCTGGCGACGGCCCGTCCGGCACCCGGCCCGGGCCCGGTGAAACCGGCCGGCCCGGACCCGACGCGGCCGACGGCGCCGCCGGGACACGCGCGGCCGGGTGTCGGCCCGGGAAACGTGAGGCATGACGGTCCGGGTCACGCGACCCATGACGGTCCGGGGCATGGCGCCCATGACGGTCCGGGGCGCGCGAGACCCGACGTGCCGGGTCACGGGACGCCCACCGGGCCGGGGCCCGGGCATTCGGACGTTCCGGGCTCCCCCCAGGGCGGGCGGGCGCCACTGCACGGGCCGAAGGGGACCCCCGCCAAGCCCCCGGGCCTGCCCGGCGCGCCCACGGTGGCGCGGCGGATCGACCGGGCGACGATCATCAACCGGGCGAAGGTGTGGCTGGAGGAGCAGGTCCCGTACAGCATGTCCGACTACTGGTCGGACGGATACCGGCAGGACTGCTCGGGCTTCGTCTCCATGGCCTGGAACCTCGGCTCGAACGAATGGACCGGCAGCCTCGACAAGTTCGCCAAGAAGATCACCAAGGACGAGTTGCTGCCGGGGGACATGCTCCTCTTCCACAACCCCTCCGACCCCAACAACGGCTCGCACGTCACCCTCTTCGGCGGCTGGGTCGACGAGACGCGCACCCACTACATCGCCTACGAGCAGACGCGCCCGACCACGCGCAAACTGGCGACCCCCTACGGGTACTGGAACAACGCGACGAAGTACCTCCCGTACCGCTTCACCGGAGTGACCGGCGGACTCGTGGCGGACGGGACGGGCACCGACCCGAAGCCGACGGCTCCGTCCGCCTTCCCCGGGGCGGGGATGTTCGGGCCGGGCGCGAACAACGAATACGTTGCGCGCCTGGGCCGGATGCTGATCGACCGGGGCGGGCGCCGCTTCTACCCCAAGGGCCCCAGCACGAAGTGGAGCGATTCCGACCGGCTGGCGACCCAGGCCTTCCAGCAGGCGCAGGGCTGGACGGGCGCCGAGGCCGACGGCATCCCGGGCGCGCACACCTGGCGGCTGCTGGTCCAGGGCCAGGGCAACGACATCGTGCCCCTGCCCGACGCCGCGCCGGGTCCGGGCGGTCACCCCGCCTACCCGGGACCGGCGGCCTTCCGGCCGGGGCAGTCCGGCCCGGCCCTCGCCGCCCTCCGCCACCGGTTGGTGGCGAGGGGGTTCGGCAAGCACTACCCGTCCGGCCCGGGCTCGGTCTGGAGCGAGGCCGACCGCCGCAACGTCGAGGCGTTCCAGCGAGCGCAGGGCTGGCGCGGCTCCTCGGCCAACGGCTATCCGGGCCCGGAAACCTGGCGCCGGCTGTTCGCATGACGGAGGCAACGATGTACCCCACGCGCACGACGACCACGACGGGCACCTTCCCCGTCCCCCCGTTGCCGACGGCGACCTCGACGCCGCCGTCGGCCGACCCGCGCCGGACGCCCCGCCCGGGCCGCTGGACCACCCGCCCCCACTCCCACCCCACGGCCCCGTCCCCGTCGCCGGCCCGTACGGCGGCGACGGCCGCGGCCACGACCGTGGCGTCGGCTTGGCCGCCGCCTCCGCCCCCGATCGCGGCGGCGCCGATCCCGGGGCCGGCGCCGACCCCACCCCCCGCCCGCCCGGCGACCGCCCCTCAGCCGTCGCCCCAGGCACAAGACCCGAGCCCGGCGCGGGAGTCGGCCCCGACCTTGACCCCGGCCCGGAACCTGGGCCCGGCGCGGGACGCGACCCGGGAGCCGAACCCGGCGCGGGGGGCGGCTGCGCCCGAGTCCCCGGCCTGGGCCCCGTCCCGGAACCCGAATCCGGCGCGGGACGCCGGCACAGAGGCGGCTCCGTCCCTGGCTCCGTCCTGGACGCCGGACCGGGACCTGGGCCCGGCGCGGGAGGCGGCAGTCGAGGCAGCTCCGTCGCCGGCTCCGTCCTGGACGCCGGGCGGGGACTTCAGCCCGGCGCTGGACGCGGGCCGCGAGCCGAGCCGGGGCCGGGTCGTATCGGCCGGTCCCGGTGAGGCCTCGCCCGCGTCTCAGGTCCCGACCCGTTCGAACCTGGGCCGGACTCCCGCACCGGAGTTCGGTGCGGCCGGGGCGGTGCCTCCGCCTCCGCCCCCCGCCCCGGAGGGGGCCCCGATCGCGTCGCAGGCGGCTGCGACGGCGGAGCCGGTCGCGCCTGTTCCTCCCACGCGGCAGGCGACCCCGGCGCAGGACCTGAGCCCGGCTCAGGATGCGCCCCGGGAGCCGAGCCCGGCGCGGGGGGCGGCTTCGTCCCCGGCTCCGACCTGGACGGCGGGCCGGGACTTCAGCCCGGCGCGGGAGTCGGCCCCGACTTGGACCCCGGCCCGGAACCTGGGTCCGGCGCGGGAGGCGGGCACAGAGGCGGCTCCGGCCTGGGCCCCGTCCCGGGATCTGAATCCGGCGCAGGAGGTGGGCCGCGAGCCGGGTGCGGCGCGGGGGGCGGCTGTGTCCGAGTCCCCGGCCTGGGCCCCGTCCCGGGATCTGAATCCGGCGCGGGAGGTGGGCCGGGAGCCGAGCCCGGCGCGGGAGTCGGCCCCGACTTGGACCCCGGCTCGGAACCTGGGCCCCGCGAGGGAGGCGGGCACAGAGGCGGCTCCGTCCTGGACGCCGGGCCGAGACCTGGGCCCGGCGCGGGAGGCGCCAGTGGAGGCAGCTCCGTCGCCGGCTCCGGCCTGGGCCCCCTCCCGGGATCTGAATCCGGCGCGGGACGCGGACCGGGAGCCGGGACAGGGCCGGGTCGCGACGGCCGGTACCGGCGCGGCTGCTGCGGTGGCTCCGTCGGCGGCCTCGGCCCGGGGTCAGGAGGCCCCCGTAGCCGAGCCCGGCGCGCCCCTTTGCTCCGTCCGCTCGGTGCCCCCGGGTCACAGCCCGGAGCGGGAGCCGGCCGTCGGGCCTCCTCCTGCCACCCGGGCGGGAGCTCCGGCGACGCCACGGACCCCGACCTCGGCCCCGAAGGTGACGGGCCTCGGCGTGTGGCCGGCGGTGGTGCCCGGTCCGACGCCGCAGACGGCTCCGGCTCCGGTTGCCGTGCCTGCCGTGCCCCCGTCCCCCGCGGCGGCGGCCCCCGGCCCGGTCACGCCCCCGGCGGCTTCGGGTCCGGCCGTGCAGGCGGGCCAGTTCTCGGCCCGGGCTGCGGCCCCGTGGGCGGCGGCCTGCGACACCGCCCCGAGCGCGGCCTCCGCGGCGACTATGCCGCATGCCCCCGACCCCGCCAACGCGGCGGCCCCCGGCCCGGTCACGCCCCCGGCGGCTTCGGGTCCCGCCGTGCAGGCGGGCCAGTTCTCGGCCCGGGCCGCGGCCCCATACGCGGCGGCCTGCGACACCGCCCCGAGCGAGACCGACACCGCCCGGGTGCCGGTGCCGGCAGGCGGCGAGCGGCACGACCGGTCGGAGGTCGAAGCCCCCGACCCGGAGCCGGTGCTCGCCGGGGTGGGCCGGTCCGGTCCGGCCCACGACGCGCCCCACGACCGCGAGGCCGAGCACCCGCGTCCGCACCCGGACGGCATCCCGGCCGCCCGGGCACAGGGGGAGCCCGGCTCGTACATCCCCCATCCCCAGGAAGAGCCGCCCCCCGCCGCCCCCCGCCAGGGGGTCGTCGCGGATCTCGTCGGCCGGGCCGTCGCCCGCGTGCTGGGCCCCGGTGCCGAGGACGGCCGGGACGACGACCCCGACCTCCCGCACGCCGAACCCGTCCGCGGGGCCACCGTCACCGCCATCCCCGTACACCTCCCGTTCCTCGGGCAGTCCCGCCAACCGCTGCCGGCCGCCCACCCCCTGCCGCAGCCCTCCGCCCCCCGGGCCAAGCCGCACGCCGCCGGCCGCCGCGTCCCCCGCGGTGACGACAGCCTCCGCGAGCACCGCGGCCCCGTCCTGCCCGGCTGGGTCGCCGTCGGCATCGGCGGTCTCGCCCTCACCGGTTGCGCGGTGGTGCTCTGGCGGGCCGGCGCCGTCCCCGACGTCCTCGCCGCCGCCTTCGGGGCGGCGCCCCGCGCCTACCACGGGCTGCCCGCCACCTGCTGGCCCCCGCTCGCCTTCCTCGGCGTCGTCGCGCTGCTGGCCCTCGGCGGGCTCGGCCGCGCCAAGGCCGGCCACGCCTGGGTGCTGACCCTCTTCGGCCGCTACCGGGGCACCGTCCGCCGGACCGGGCTGACCTGGGTCAGTCCGCTCCTGCTGCGCCGCCGGGTCGACGTACGGCTGCGCCACTGGCGCAGTGAGCCCATGCCCGCCGTGGACGCCGGCGGCCTCGCGCTACAGGTCGTGGTGCAGGTGGTGTGGCAGGTCAAGGACACCGCCCGGGCCACCCTCGCCGTGGCCGACCACACCGAGTACCTCGCCGAGCAGGTGGAATCGGCCATGGCGAGGGTCCTGTCCCAACTGCCCGCCGACGCCTTCCACGAGGACGCCCCCACCCTGCGCGACGCCGAGGCCGTCGGCGACGCGCTGACCCGGATGGTGGCGGCCGAGACGGAAGCCGTCGGGATCGAGGTGTTCTCCGCGCAGCCCACCCGCATCGAGTACGCCCCCGAGGTCGCCGAGGCCATGCGCCGCCGCCGGGTCGCGGCGATCGACGCCAAGCACCGGGACACCGTCTTGACCTCGGTGGTCGACGCCGTCGACGACACCGTCCACCGGCTCACCTCGCGCGGGATCGTCGAGCTGGACGACTACGAGCGCAAGGCCCTGGTGAAGGACCTGACCGTCGCCTTCTACACGGGGCGCGCGGACCAGTAGCCGCCCGCGAGGACGGGCGGACGGAAGGACGCGGACGGAACAGGGAACGGGTGGCCGGTCACGACCGGACCACCCGTTCTCCCGTTGGTATGGACATGGCCAACTCCCGTCAATAACCTGGAACTTGGTCTAGACCTGATCGTCATCCCCACCGCACTCAACCCCACGCGTGCGCACGCTCTCCCGTCTGACTCCCCCCACGTCCAAGGAGCATCATGCGTCTCCTCCGCATGCCCAAACGGTCCGCCGCCGCGCTCGCCCTCGGCGTCCTGGCCGCCGTCACCTTCGCAGGCGCCCCCACCGCCAGCGGTCACGGCTACACCGACACCCCCATCAGCCGCCAGAAGCTCTGCGCCAACAAGAGCGTCCCCGACTGCGGCCCCATCCAGTGGGAGCCGCAGAGCGTCGAGGGCTACAAGGGCTTCCCGGCCGCCGGCCCCGCCGACGGCCAGATATGCTCCGGCGGCCACAGCGAGTTCGCCCAGCTCGACGACCCGCGCGGCGGCGCCTGGCCCGCCACCAACGTGACCGCCGGGCAGAGCTACTCCTTCCGGTGGCAGTTCACCGCCAACCACTCCACCACGGACTTCAAGTACTACGTCACCAAGAACGGCTGGGACCCGAAGAAGCCCCTCACCCGGGCCTCGCTCGACCCCCAGCCCTTCCTCACCGTCGCCTACAACGGCGCCCGCCCCGCCATGACCACCGTCCACCAGGGCACGATGCCCAGCGGGAAGACCGGCCGCCACATGATCCTGGCGGTCTGGACCGTGAACGACACCCCGATGGCCTTCTACGCCTGCTCCGACGTTCAGTTCTGACGTAACGTCAGCTAACCTCCGGCGGCATGCGGACGACACCCGAAACCCTCGCGGAGCTCATAGCGCGCCAATGGGGCGACCACCGGCCCGGGCTGAAGTACGAGCACACCGTCCTCACCCACCGCCAGAGCGCCCAGCAGGCCGCCGCACGCGCCGCGCTGCTCGTCGACCTCCTGCCGCCCGGGGCCGAGCCGCACATCGGGGTGCTGCTCGACAACACCCCAGAGTTCCCCTTCTGGCTCGGCGCGGCGGCCCTCGCGGGGGCCGCCGTCGCCGGGATCAACCCCACCCGGCGCGGCCCCGAGCTGGCCCGCGACATCCTGCACACCGACTGCCGCGTCCTGGTCACCGAGCCCACCCACCTGCCGCTGCTGCGCGGCCTCGACCTGCCCGGGGTGCGCATCCTGGTGACCGGCGGCGAGGAGTACGCCGACCTCCTCGCCCCCTATGCCGGCGCGGCCCCCGGCGAGGCGACGCTGGGCGGCGGCCCGACCCCCGGCTCCCGCCTGCTCCTCTACTTCACCTCCGGCTCGACCGGCGCCCCGAAGGCGGCCGTGTGCGGCCAGGGCCGCCTGGCCGCCGCCGGAGCCTCCCTGGCCGGCACCTTCCGGGTCACCCCGGACGACGTCCACTACATCTGCATGCCCCTCTTCCACGGCAACGCCGTCATCGCCGACTGGCTGCCCGCCCTCGCCGGCGGCGCCTCGGTCGCGCTGCGCCGTCGCTTTTCGGCCACCGCGTTCCTGAACGACGTACGGGCCCACGGTGCGACGTACTTCACCTACGTCGGCCGGGCCGTCCAGTACATCCTCGCCACCGAACCCCGCCCGGACGACCGCGACCACACCCTGCGCCTGGGTTTCGGAACCGAGGCCGGCGCGGTCGACGCGGCCCGCTTCGCCGATCGGTTCGGGGTCCGGCTGGTCGAGGGCTACGGGGCGACGGAGGGCGGCGCCTCCGTCCAACGCACCCCCGACACCCCGGCCGCCGCCCTGGGCCGGCCCGCACCCGGGGACGACCTCGCCGTCATCGACCCGGAGACGGGGAAGGAGTGCCCACCGGCCCGACTGGACGGACGGGGTCGCCTCCTCAACGGGGAGGAGGCCATAGGCGAGCTGGTCAACCGGGGCCGCAGCCTGTTCGAGGGCTACTGGCGCAACCCCGACGCGCAGGCGGCCCGCACCCGCGGAGGCTGGTACTGGACCGGTGACCTCTTCTTCCGCGACCCCGAGGGCTTCCTCTACTTCGCGGGGCGCACCGACGACCGGCTGAGGGTCGACAGCGAGAACCTGGCCGCGGCGGTGATCGAGAACATACTGGCCCGCTGGTCCGACGCCTCGGCGGTCGCCGTGTACGCGGTCCCGGACGAGGTCGCGGGGGACCAGGTGATGGCCGCCGTCGTCCCGCGCGCCGGCGTGCCCTTCGACCCGCGAGCCTTCGCCGCCTTCCTCGCGGCCCAACCCGACCTCGGCACGAAGATGGCCCCCCGCTACGTCCGCGTCCTCGCAGCCCTGCCCGTGACGGCGACCAACAAGATCCACCGAGTCGCCCTGCGCCGCGCCGGGTTCCTCGTCCCCGACCCGGTCTGGTGGCGCCCGCCGGGCGCCGACGACTACCGGCCCATGGACGGGGACGACCTGCGCACGCTGCTGGCGGCGTACGAGACCCAGGGCCGACGGGACCTCCTGGACCGCTGAGGCAACCCCTCGGCGCGGGCGTTCGTCTTACGGACCGAAGGGGGGTGCCATGAACGCCAAGACGACGACCGCCCTCGGCCGGTCGGTGGCGGCCGGGGCGCTGTGCGCGCTGCTCGCCGCATGCGGCACGCAGGTCGCGGGCCGGTCGGCAGGTCCGCCCTCGGGTGTCTCGGCCCCACCGACCTGTGCGCCCGAGCTTCCCACCGAGGAGGAGACCGGAGGCACTCCGAACATCCCCACCGAGGAGGAGACGGGCACTACGCCGAACGTCCCCACGGAGGAGGAGACGGGTGGTGCCCCGAACGGCCCCACGGAGGAGGAGACGGGCGCGTCGAACCCGCCGACCGACCAGGACGACGGGCTTCCCGGGCCGCCCACCGACGGTGCGCCGCCGTGCCGGGTGGTGGACGGCTGGTACGACATGACCCGCGAGTTCAACGAGTACTACGCCCGTCATCGCACGGACGAGGACACCCTCATGCCGGCGGGCAGCGTCACCCGGGTACGCATCCGGAAGACGGCCGGCGCCAACGAGGCGTGGATCACGTTCTCCACGGGGTCGGTCGGCAAGGGCGAGGGCGAGGACGCCCGCCGGGTGGCCCGGGTCTTCGGTGACTGGAGGCACGAGGTGTTCGGCGACCGGGGCACGGTCGGGGTGCGGACCGGGCAGGACGTCAAGGTCACCACGTCCTGGTGATCGGCGGAGGTCCGCTATTGGTTTTGAGCACCCCCGGGGACCAGGTAGTATTTTCTCTGTCAGGCGCCGCTAGCTCAGTTGGTTAGAGCAGCTGACTCTTAATCAGCGGGTCCGGGGTTCGAGTCCCTGGCGGCGCACCTGTACTTCGGGCGGTTCCCGGTTCACCGGGAACCGCCCGAAGTGTTTTCCGGCCTCGTGCCCACGATCCCGCGCCCCGATCCCGTGCCCGCGGCCCCTGCCCCGGTCGTCTGTGTCCGGTCAGAGCGTGAGCGACAGCAGCAGCGGTGCGGCCCTGCGGTTCAGCGCGTCCGCGGCGGCCCGCAGGCGGTGGGCGTGCTCGACCGGCATCGACAGGGCCAGGCAGCCGACGGAGGCTCCGGCGGTGATCGGGACGGCCGCGCAGACCGTGCCGACGGCGTACTCCTGGAGGTCGAGCACGGGGACGGTGGCAGGCTGACTGTCGAGCTTCGAGAACAGGATGCGCTCGTTCACGATCGTCTTCGACGTGAGTCGGGCGATCTTGTGTCGGGCCAGGTGGTCGCGGCGCCCGTTCTGGTCGAGCTGGGTTAGCAGGCACTTGCCGACCGCGCTGGCGTGCGCAGCGGAGCGGAAGTCGACCCACTCGTGCACCTTCGGGGTGCGCGGGCTGTCCGCGAACTGTGTGATGCGGACCTCGCCGTCCACGTACCGGCTGATGTAGACGGCCGCGCCGACCGAGTCGCGCAACCGGTCCAGGGTCTCCTGGAGCTTCTCCTGCAACGCCTGTTTCCGGTCGGTCCCCGAGCCGAGCAGGACCAGGGAGTCCCCTATGGCGTAGGCGCCGTCGGACACCTGTAGGACGTAGCCCTCCCGGCGCAGCATGAGGAGCATCGGCGCGAGATGGGCCGCGGGCAGGCCGGTCTCACGTGCGATCTGTGCGTCCGTCACGCCACCGGTGTGGCGCGCGATCGTTTCGAGTACGCGAAGGGCGTACTGCACCGAGTGGAACGGCGCGGTCGGCTCCGGCTTCAGCGCCACGGTTTCCCCCTACCAGGTTGTTACCGCTTGCCCTACCACGATAGCCATCAAGAGGCCCATCCGGAGCGCCTGTTGGAGAGATTGATGGCTCAATCAAGTCGCTTCTTCAGCAGGTATCCGACTGGCATATGCCACAGGCAAGAACTTCTTTCCGGTCTGCCGGGAATGCCCGGCCTCGGCCCACGGTTCGACTTCTTCGTACGGACGTGAAGGAGAGCGGCATGGGACGGGAGCGACGATGAGTGACGCCGGGGACGCCGGAGACAACCGGACGGGCGTGGGCGCGACCGCGGGCGCGAACGTGAGTACGGGGGAGGTACCGGGCGCACGCACGGGAGCGGGTGCCGAGACCGGCACGGCCCCCGCGCACCCCGTCCGCGGTGTGGCCAAGGGCCGGGCGCCGGTGCCGCTCTCGGTGCTGGACCTCGTCACCGTCGGGGCGGGCGGCACCGCGCACGAGTCGCTGCGCACCAGCGTGGCGATATCCCGGCTCGCGGAGTCCCGCGGCTACCAACGGCACTGGGTCGCCGAGCACCACTCCATGCCCGGCGTGGCCAGCTCCTCCCCGGCGGTGATCCTCGCCCACCTCGCCGCCCACACCTCCCGCATCCGGCTGGGATCGGGCGGCGTCATGTTGCCCAACCACGCCCCGCTGGCCGTCGCCGAGCAGTTCGGGACGCTGGAGGCCTTCGCCCCGGGCCGGATCGACCTCGGCCTCGGTCGCGCCCCCGGGACCGACCCCGGCACGGCGGCCGCGCTGCGCGGACCGGCGCGGGCGGAGGAGGCGCACGACGAGTTCCCGCGCCGCCTCGGGGAGCTGATCCGCTTCCTCGACGACAGCTTCCCCGACGGGCACCCCTACGCCCGGGTGCACGCCGTGCCCGGACCGGTCCAGGGCCCCACGGGCCGGCCCCCGGTGTGGTTGCTCGGCTCCTCCGGGTTCAGCGCCCGCCTGGCCGGCGAGTTGGGCCTGCCCTTCGCGTACGCCCACCACTTCTCCGCCGCGGGCACGCTGCCCGCGCTCGACCTGTACCGGCAGAGCTTCCGTCCCTCGGCGGTGCTGGACGCCCCGTACGCCGTGATCGGGGTGTCGGCGCTGGCCGCGGAGAGCGAGGTTGAGGCCAGGGCGCAGGTGCTCACGGGCGCGCTGTCGATGCTCCGACTGCGCTCCGGCCGGCCCGGCCTCGTCCCGACGCCCGAGGAGGCGGCCGCGTACCCCTTCTCGGCCCTGGAGAAGGAGTTCGTGGACGGCTGGACGGCGAACATCGTGCACGGCACGCCGGATCAGGTCCGTTCCGGGCTCGACGCGCTGGTCGCGCGGACCGGTGCGGACGAGCTGATGCTGACGGCCAACGCCCACGGCGGAGCGGCCCGGTTGCGCTCCTACGGTCTCGTAGCAGATGCGTACGAGATGCCGGTGGAGGGCTCGCTTCCGGCTTGAGCGGAGGTGAACCGGGTTCGGCTGGTTTGTTGCCGAAACCTTGCGGAAGCGTGGCTTAGGAGAGGCTTAAACCGCTCGTCACCCGGGGTGGCGAGCGGTTTTTGACGTGCGCTCAACTCTCTGACGAGCGCATTTGACCGTGGAATGGTCTAGTCCTTCTTTGGTTCAAACCATTGACTGGGGTGCGGAGTGATCGCTATCACTTCTCTCACCCGAAGCTGACGCATCCCCTCCCACCCCCACGGAGTCAGTTCATGCACATCCGTAAACCCCTCATCGCGGCCGCCGTCACGGCCGCGCTGGCAGCCGGAGCGCCGGCCACCTTCGCGGGACTCGGCACCGCACAGGCCGCGGGCGCCGCCACCACGGCGACCGCGGGCAACGTCAAGATCGCCTACTACGACCAGTGGAGCGTGTACGGGAACGCCTTCTACCCCAAGCAGCTCGACACCCGGGGCATAGCGGGCAAGCTGGACGTCATCAACTACTCGTTCGGCAACATCCACCCCACCGACCTCACCTGCTTCGAGGCCAACAAGGCGGCGGGCGACGACAACAACGCCAGTGCCGGTGACGGCGCGGGCGACTCCTACGCCGACTACCAGAAGTCGTTCGGCGCGGCGGACAGCGTCAGCGGTGTCGCCGACAAGTGGGACCAGCCGATCGTGGGCGTCTTCAACCAGTTCAAGCAACTCAAGGCGAAGTACCCGAACCTCAAGATCAACATATCGATCGGCGGGTGGACGTACTCGAAGTACTTCAGTGACGCGGCGAAGACCGACGCCTCCCGCAAGAAGCTCGTCTCCTCCTGTATCGACCAGTACATCAAGGGCAACCTGCCCGTCGAGGGCGGCTACGGCGGCCCGGGCAGCGCGGCCGGGATCTTCGACGGCATCGACATCGACTGGGAGTACCCCGGCTCGGCGGGCGGCCACCTCGGCAACCACTACGCCGACGAGGACAAGCAGAACTTCACGCTGCTGCTCAAGGAGTTCCGTACCCAGCTCGACGCCTACGGGGCCGCCAACGGCGGCAAGAAGTACCTGCTGACCTCCGCGCTCCCGGCCGGCCAGGACAAGATCAAGTACATCGAGACGGACAAGATCGGCGCGTACCTCGACTACGCGAACATCATGACCTACGACATGCACGGCGCCTGGGACGGCGACGGGCCGACGTACCACCAGTCCCCGCTCTACCCCTCGGCGGCCGACCCGACCGACCCGATCGCGCCCGGCACCGAGAAGTACAACATCAAGAACGCCATCGACTCCTGGCTCGACGGGAACCCGGCCTACGGCATCACGGGCGGCTTCCCCGCGAACAAGCTGACGCTGGGCTACGAGTTCTACTACCGCGGCTGGAAGGGCGTCCCCGCCGGGGCCACCAACGGCCTCGCCCAGACCGCGACCGGTCCCTCCGCCGCCCGACCCACCAGCCAGCAGGCCGGCATCGCCAACTACAAGGAACTCGGCGGCATCGTCGACAACCCGGCCGTCTCCTTCTGGGACGACCAGGCCAAGGCCTCCTACTTCTACAAGGACGGCGAGTTCTTCACCGGCCTGAACCAGAGGTCCATCCAGGCCCGGGTCGACTACGGCAAGCAGCGCGGCCTGGCCGGCGCGATGATGTACTCCCTGCTCGGCCTGGACGACAAGGCCACGCTGCTGGGCCAGATCTCCACCGCCCTCGGCGGCTCCACCCAGCCGACCCCCACCCCGACCGCGACCCCCACGCCGACGTCCACCCCGAGCCCGACCGCGACCCCGACCCCCACCGCCACGCCCACGACGGGCTGCACCGCCCCCGCCTACGTCGCCGGCACGGTCTACACCGGTGGCAGCGAGGTCTCGCACAAGGGCCACAAGTGGAAGGCGCAGTGGTGGACGCAGAACGAGGAGCCCGGCACCACCGGTGAATGGGGTGTCTGGAAGGACCTCGGCGCCTGCTGATCTCCCCCCACCCCGCGCCGAGCGACCCTCCGCCCCCGCCCCCGCCAGGGGTGCGGGGCGGAGGCGTGCCCCACGGCGACCCCGCCCTGGGGGCACCTCCCGGCGGTAGCCGGGGGAGGCACTTCGACGACAGGGCCTAGCGGAGGTCCCCGGTCTCCGGGCGGGTGCCGATCATCTCCGCGATGCGCTCGGGGGCCACCGCGCGGGAGTAGAGCCAGCCTTGGCCCGTGTCGCAGCCCACGCGGCGCAGACGGGCCGCCTGCCCTGCCGTCTCCACGCACTCCGCCGTCACCGTCAGGCCCAGCCGGTGCGCCAGCTGGACCAGGGCCTCCACGATGGTCTCGTCGGCCGGGTTCGGGTGGGCGCCCTCCTCGTAGCGGAAGCCGCGCACGAAGGAGCCGTCCAGCTTGAGCACCGACACCGGCAGCCTGCTGAGGTAGGCCAGGTTCGAGTACCCGGTGCCGAAGTCGTCGATGGCGATCCGTACGCCCATGTCGCTCAGCGCCTGGAGCGCCTGCAACGGCCGGCCCGCCGAGCCCATCACCGCCGACTCCGTCAGCTCCAGCTGGAGCAACTGCGGCGCCAGCCCCGTCTCCGCGAGGATCTCCGCGACATCCCCCACCAGGTCCGAGTCCCACACCTGCCGCACCGCCACGTTCACCGACACGAACACCGGCGCGTCGCTCGGCTGCTCGATCTGCCAGCGCCGCGCCTGCCGACAGGCGGTCCGCAGCACCCACCGACCCAACTGGACGATCGAACCGTCCTCTTCCGCAATTCCGATGAACCGATTCGGCGTCAACGTCCCGAACTGCGGGTGGTTCCAGCGCACCAGCGCCTCCACCCCGCGCACCGCGCCGCTCTCCAGGTCCACCAGCGGCTGGTACTCCAACTCGAACTCGCCCCGCTCGACGGCCCGCCGCAGCGTGGAGGAGAGCGCCTGCCGGGTCATCCGGTGCGCGTTGCGCTCCGGGTCGAACAGCGTCCAGCGGGCCTTGCCGTCCGCCTTCGCCCAGTACAGGGTCGTGTCCGCCGCCTGCATCAGCCCGGTCGCCGAGGTCCCGGCGGCGGCGCGTTCCACCACACCGATGGACGCCGACACCGACAGCCGCTGCCCGGCCAGGTCGAACGGCTCCTGCACGGCGGCCAGGACGCCGCGCGCCAGCTCCGCGAGCTGCTCCGTCCCGGTGGAGTCCTCGACCAGCAGGGCGAACTCGTCCCCGCCGAGCCGTGCCACGAGGTGCCCGCTGGTGCGCCCGTAGCCGGCCTGGTCGGCGCACTGGGTCAGCCGGGCCGCCACGGCGGTCAGCAGCCGGTCGCCGACGCGGTGGCCGAGGGTGTCGTTGACCGCCTTGAAGCCGTCGAGGTCCAGGTAGCACAGGCCGATCCGGCCCGTGCCGCCGTCCTCGTACGAGGCGGCCTCCAGGGCGGCGGAGAGCCGTTCGAAGAACAGGGCCCGGTTGGGCAGGCGGGTCACGGGGTCGTGCATCCGGAGGTGGCGCAGACGGGCCTGGAGGTCGCGCCGGTCACTGATGTCGGCAACGGACAACAGGACGTCGCGGGTTCCGGGCACGGGCCCCAACGTCACCTCCGTCCACAACGAGTGCCCGTCGGGGTGCTTGAGCCGACGGGTGCAGCGCAGCCGGGCCTGGCGACCGCGGAGCACCTCCTGGTACGCGTGCCGGGTTCGGGCCTCCGCGGTCAGGTCGACCAGCTCGGCCGCGGCCTGCTCGACGAGTTCGTGCGGGGTGGAGCCCAGCAGCGCGGCCAAGGCCTGGTTGGCGGCGACGACGTAGCCCTCGCGGTCGACGACGGCCATCGCGAGGTGGGCCGCGTCGAAGGCGGCCCGGAAGTCGCGTGCCCCCGGCGCGGGCCTGGAGGACGAGGTCGGCATCGACGGATTCTCCGGCTCGCTCGACATGCCCGGCAGGGCCGGCACCGCTGGGTGACGCTCCGTGACGGCCGATCGGATGCGGTCGGCCGCCGAACCGGTTCCCTCTGAGGTTCCGCTCACCGTTGGCTCCCGCAGTGCTCGTGAGTGTCCGTGCAGGAAAGTGTGCCGATCATAGAGGCTGCCGGACGGCCCTATCCAGCGGCGTCGCCGGTCGGAGGGACGTACTTCGGCGGGCTGACGCCGTGATGACGGTCCGTCGGCCTCTGTCGGTCGATCGTTTCTGCGCGGCTGTGAGCATGCGGGGTCCGCTGCTGTTCTCGGGTGATCGGTCGTGACGGTCCGTAGACAGGTCCGTGAAGTCCGGGGGTCACCGACTTGCCCGAGTGCTCACTCATGTGGGGCACCGGAACAGGGCATAAGTAAGACAATCGCCTCAAGGTGGACGGAAGGGTACGAATCCATCACCGGAGGTCGATGTGCCGCCCCATCAGACACCCGGGGGAGTGGACCATCCCGGCATCCGAAGTGCCGCGGCGGTCCTCACCTCCATGGCGGCGGTCGCCGCCATGTCGCTCGTCGCCACCCCCACCGCCGCCGCGTCCGGCGCCGGCCCCTGCACCCTGACCCGTACGGCCGCGCACCACTCCCTCGGCCTGGACACCTGGAACCGCGCCTACCCGAGGCCGGTCCGCACCCTGAACGCGGTCATGGTCTTCCTCTCCTTCCCCGACCACCGCGCCGCCGTCACCCCCGACGAACTGACCCACGACTACTTCCCCGCCACCAGCGACTTCTTCGAACGCGCCTCCTACGGGCGGTTCCGCCTGGTCCCGCACCCGCAGAAGCGATGGATCGCGATGCCCAAGCCGTCCACGGCGTACGGGATGCAACGCGACTGGGCCCCGGAGGCCCGGGCGAGCTACCTGCGCGACGCGGTCGCGGCCGCCGACCCGACGGTGGACTTCGGCAAGTACGACGTCGTGTACTTCGTCGCCGACCCCAACGCGCCCGGAGTGGACTCGGACGCCACCAAGGTCGTCAACTTCGATCGGCCCCTGGTCGCCGACGGTACCGAGCTGAGGCGGATCGTGACCGTCTTCGAGCGGCACCCGCCGGACCGCAACGTCCTGGCGCACGAGACCGGACACGTCTTCGACCTGCCCGACCTCTACCACCGGCCGACGGACGGCAAGGGCGACTGGGACACCTACGTCGGGGACTGGGACGTCATGGGCAGCCAGTTCGGGATGGCCCCGGATCTGTTCGCCTGGCACAAGTGGAAGCTGGGCTGGCTCGACGCCTCCCAGGTGGACTGCGTTCCCTCCGGGACCTCCCTGCACACCCTCCAGCCGATCGCCGAAGGCGTCCCGAGGGGCGGCTCCGGCGGGACCCGGCTGGCGGTGGTCCGCACCGGACCGGGCAGCGCCATCGCCATCGAGGCCCGCGGCTCCGCCGGCAACGACGGGGACACCTGTACGGAGGGCGTCCTGGTCTACCGCGTCCGCAACGAGCCGGCCTCGGGCGGCGGCCCGATCGAGGTGCTGGACGGTCACCCGCGCACGGAGGCGTGCTGGGACCGTTCGGTCTACCCGCCGCTGGCGGACGCCCCGCTGGAGGTGGGGGAGACGTTCACGGTGCCGGGTGAGCGCATCCGGATCGAGGTGGCGGACCGCACCCCCTCGGGCGCGTACACCGTCAAGATCACGACGTAGTGGGCACGACGTGGCGTCCCGGCGCGGCGGTGCCGGGGGCGGCGCCGGCATGGGCGCACGAAAAAGGCCCCCACTCGCGTGGAGGCCTCTTCCCGTCTGTGCGCCGCCAGGGACTCGAACCCCGGACCCGCTGATTAAGAGTCAGCTGCTCTAACCAACTGAGCTAGCGGCGCCTGCTGACGTCGTAGACATTAGCATCCCGATCGGCGGAACGAAAAATCGATACCTGCAGGCGGGCGGCGTGCAGGAACGCCCAGAGCAGGGCGTCGGGCCCGGGCAGCCAGGGTCGTCGGGAGCCCGGGGCCACCAGCCAGCGGGACGGCCCGGGCGTCGCGACGAGCGGCGGCACGGTGACGGCGTCGCCGAGACCGTGACAGATCGGGGCCGCCGTGTCCCGGTCCCACTCTTCCCCTGACTTCGTCGGGGGTTCCCCCACCCAGGCGAGCAGGGCGGGCAGTCGCTGCGCCGTGCCCGGCGCGGTGAAGAGCAGCATCCTGCCCCGGTGCACGGCGGCGGGGCCGCAACCGGGGCCCTCGGCCCACAGCAGGTCGAGCATCCGCCGGCCGAGCACGAGCGGGACGTTGACGACGTCGAAGGCGGTTCCGCACGGCAGCACCGCCGGAGCGGAGGGCCGCTCCTCCCAGACCGCGAGGGCGCTGCGCGGGTCGTTGCACGCGGAGGCGAGCCAGGCGGCGCCCTCGTGGGTGACCTGGGTGGCGGGCGCGGAGCGGACGTCGAGGGCGGGAGCGGGGCAGCCGGTCAGGGTCGTCATGCCCCAGGTCTACCGGTGGTAGTGGGGCGACTCCCCGGAGTTACCTGATTCCGGGACAGAGTGCGGGGAGGCGGAGTATGGTGCGCCCCGCATATGCCACGGGCTCCGCCCCCGGTGTGCGCCGCCCCGTGCCGGGGCCCCGACCGTCGACCGGCCGGCGGCGCGGGCACCCGGTCCTACGTCTCGTCCGGGCCGCCACCGCGCAGCAGGCTCTCGCCGAACTCGATCATCTTCACGGCATAGTCCTCGGTCCACTCCGCCTGTTCCGCGATCTCGGAGGCGGGCAGCCGGTCGAACCGGCGCGGATCGGCCAGCTGCGCCGCCGCCAGCGCCTGGAACTCGACGGCCCGGTCCTGTGCCGCACGGAAGGCCAGCGTCAGCTCGGTGGCGCGCGCCAGCAGTTCCCGCGGGTCCTCTATCGACTCCAGGTCGAAGAAGTGCTCGGGGTCCGAGGCCGCCTCCGAGGGCTCGAAGAGCAACGGTGCGGGCCGCAGCCTCCGCTCGGTCCGCTCGGGCTCTGCCATGCCTGTCCTCCAGTGTGCTGCGCGGGAATGCTTCCGGGCCACCCTCCATTGTCCAACGCCCCGCAAGGGCGCACTCGCGCCCGCGCACGCCCCGGAGCCGCCGGCGGCGGCCGTCGGCCGCGGGCGACGCGCGGTCTAGACGGCGACGCGCTGCGACGCGAGGGCCGCGACCTCGTCCAGCTGGGCGGCCACTTCGTCGGCCAAGCCCTCGGGAGCCCGGAAGCCGTCCGGCCCGATGAGGGCGTTGATGCCGGGGACGGCCACGCGTCGCTCGGTGGGGAGCATGCCGATGCGGGTCAGGACCGGCAGCAGCATCTCGGCCGCCGGGGCGCCGCCCGTGGGACCCGCGCTGTAGCTGAGCAGGGCGACCGGCTTGCCGCTCCACTCCTTGTAGAGGAAGTCGATGGCGTTCTTGAAGGGCGCGGTGAAGCCGCCGTTGTACATCGGCAGGACGAAGACGAACGCGTCGGCGGAGTCGACCAGGGCGCTCCACTCCAGGGTGTGCGGGTTCGCGTAGACCCCGCTGGAGGCGTACTCCGGCTCGTCGAGGAAGGGCAGGGCGATCTCGGCGAGGTCGACGGGGGTGACGTCGAAGCCGCCGTGGGCGCGGGCCTGTTCGCTGACCCAGGCGGCGAGCGGGCGGCCCGAGGAGGTGGGGCGGGTGGCGGCGGAGATGACGTGCAGGCCGGTCATGTGTGGAACTCCCCTGGGGCGTGGGTGTGCTGTGTCGGCGCCAGTCTGGTCGCTGCCGCGCCCCCGAGGAAAGCCGCGTCCGCCCCCTGTGTCACACCTGACCCCTGTGTCACACCCGCCCGCCGTGTCACGCCCGCCGTGTCCACCCGCCCGGACAATCCTCGGAGGGGCCGGGGCCTCGATGCCCGCAGCAAGCGGATCACGTCGTGGTTCCCGGTCCCCGGGTGCGCGCTCGACGGCCGTGGGTCGGCGGTCGAGCACGCTTCTCACGCCGCGGGCCGCGGCGTCCCCGGGTGCGGGACCCGACGTTCAGGGCCGCCAGGGGATGCGGTGGTCGGACCAGAAGTCCCAGGTCGACATCATCGCCTCCCAACCGTCCGGGAACTTGACCGTCACGCCCAGTTGGACCGGTTCCGTCGACGGATGGTCGTCCAGGAGGGACGCGACGCCCGCGCGGGCCACGATCACGCAGGCGTGCCGGTGGCGGGAGGCCAGCACGCACAGGCGGCCCGTCTCCAGGTGGAAGGCCGTGGCGTCGGGGCGGCCCGAGAGGGGATGGAGGACCACCGTGAGGTCGTACTCGCGGCCCTGGAGACGGTTCGCGGTGTCCACGGTGACGCCCGGCACGCCGAGGCCGGCCAGCGCCGCGCGGACGGCCGCCGCCTGGTCGCGGTGGGCGGTGCCCACCGCGATGCGGTCCGGCGTCAGCGGGGTCGGGCCGCCGGGGTGCTCGTCCTGCGTCACCGCCCCGCGGTCCAACGCCCGGCGGACCACCAGCGCCACCGCCGCGACCGCCTCCGGATCGGTGCGCGGGGTGTGCCGCGCGGGCAGCTCCAGCAGGCCCCACCCCGACGCGGCGGCCTCGTCCAGCACCCGGTCCGGGCCCGACCCGTCGGAGGCGACCCCGTACGACAGTCGGCGCTCTCCCGGGCCGGTACCGCTGCGGAACCGGCTGTACGGGTAGAAGGCGCGCGAGACCAGCGGCGCCGCGGACGCCGGGAGCCGCCACGACACCGGCAGCCGGTGCTGCGGCAGCTGCGGGTTGTGCGCCAGCAGGGTCGACACCGCCGACGCCGAAGGGTCGTAGGACAGCCCCGCCCACTGCTCCGCGCCGACCACGCTGAACGGGTCCAACTGCCCGGGGTCGCCCACGAACAGCGCCCGCTCGAACAATCCGGCCACGGCCAGCAACGCGTCCGAGCGCATCTGGTACGCCTCGTCCACGATGGCGTGCTCCCACGGCTCGGCGTCCTGCACGTACGCCCACTTCGCCGCCGTGGAGACGGTGATCGGCAACTCCGCCAGGTCCCCGGGCTTGGCCGAGAGGGTGACCGAGGGCAGGGCGCGCAGCGCCGGGTCGTAGGCGTCGCCCTCGCTGCTGTGCAGCCGGCCGACCTTCAGCTCCGGGTCCTTGTCGTGGAGCCGCAACACCAGGTCGTCCACTTGGGCGTTGGTCTGCGCCACCACCATCAGCCGGCGCCCGGCGGCGGCCAGTTCCCGGGCCGCCCGCACCACCAGCGTGGACTTCCCGGCCCCGGGCGGCGAGTCCACGACGACACCGCGCTCGGTGCCGTGCAGGGTGTCGTGCAGGATGGCGGCGGTCGCCCGGGCGGCCTCCGCCCCCGGGTCGAAGGCGGTCAAAGGATGTCTCCGTCGGTGACGGGGTCGGGGAGGGGCAGCGCGGCGGTCGCCGATCCGGGCGGGCCGCCGTGGGTCCACGGGGTCCGCTCCGGGTCCGGCAGTTTCGGGCCGCCGCGCGCGTCGTGCTCGAACAGCGTCCAGCAGAGCCGGTCGCCCTTCTCCGGCACCGTGCCCGGCGCCGGTTCCCGGCCCGAGCCCATCTTGTCGAGCAGTCGCAGCACGATCCCCCCGGCCTCGTCGAAGCGTACGAACTCGGCGGCCTGCGGACGGCCGTCCAGCGAACGGAACACCTTCCCGCCCGCCCCGTCGGCCAGTTGCGGACGGTCCTCGGTGACCAGGGTGACCAGCGGTCTCGGGCGCGGCCGCGCCGACTCCGTCCACTCCATGACCACTTCGGTCACCTCGCCGGCGAACGCCTCGCCCGCGAGCCGTCGTCCCGCCATCACCAGCGGGTCGTCAAGCGCCTCCTGGGCGTCGAGCCGCACCTGCTCCGTCTCCCGTGTGGCCAGCTTCTGCGCCGCCGTCACCGCGTCGTCACGGCGCGGCTGCGGCGGCTCGCCCGCCCGTACGCGGTCGCGGTGGCCGGTGTACGACCAGCGGTCGCGGGTCCAGCGTTCCCCGGTCCGCTCCCCGGCCGGGAGGGCGCGCAGCAGGTCCAGGGAGCGCCACACCGCGTCCCAGGTGGGGCGCAACTGTCCGCCGACCAAGTCGCGCACGGCCCGCTCGGCCCGTTCGACGGCGCGCGGGTCGCCGCAGGCGCGCGCCGCGTCGTACCGGGCCATCACCGGGGCCAGCAACTTGTTGTCGAAGTCGGGGTCGGTGGCCGGGCCGGCCGGCGGGACCAGCAACTGCCCCTCCCCGTCGCGGGCCAGTTCGGCCCGCAGGGCGGCCTGCGCGCCGGTCTCCCCCTCGGGCGGGGCGATCCAGGCCAGCAGGGCCCCCAGGTGCTGGTCCTCGACGCTGCTCTGTCCGGTCGCCCAGTGCCGGGACAGCAGCTCGGTCGCCGACAACAGCAGGGAGGAGCCGGGCACCCGGGAGCGTTCGCCGAGATGCGTGAACCAACGACCCAGCAGCGGCACCTGCGCCGGCGCCGGATAGGGGTTCTCGGGGTCTTCCTCGGCGGTGCGCCGGAACCGCATGGACCGCCCGAGCAGTCGGACGTACTCCACCCCGGCCCGGCTCGGCACGATCATCTGCGGCGCGTCCACGCACAGTTCCGTCTCCACCTTGACCCTCTTGCCCGTCTCCGGGTCGGTCTCGGTGCGCTCGGCCGGCTCGACGACGTCCGCGTACCCGTCGATGTACGGCATCACCTGCCGAGCCAGCTCCGCCAGGAACTCCCAGCGCAGGTCCCGGTCGCGCGGCTGCGGTATGACCAGCAGGCGGGGGTCGTCCCGTTCGGTGCCGACCAGCGCGCCGAGCGGCGCGCCGGCCTCGCCGGAGGTCGTCAGCGGCACGAGGACCAGCGGGCGCTCGCTCAGGTGCCGGTGCCGTACGGTCGCCAGGGCCTCCGCCCGGCCTGAGCGGATCGCCTCCAGCCGCGCGAGGGTGTTCAGCAGGGGCATGCGGAACCCTCCGGGTCCTGCGACGACGGGGTGCGGGACGACGCGAGTGCCAGCGCCTCGGCCCGCAGTCGGGCGGCCCGGTGCAGCGCGGCCGCGGTCGGGTCCTCGGCGGGTCCGCCCTCGGCGGCGGCCAAGGCCTCCTCGACGGTGCCCAGTCCGCCCAGCTCGGCCCGCAAGGACCGGCCGAGGGTGCCCACCTCGTCGGCGGCGCGGGCCCGCTGCCGGCAGTGGAATGCCAGCTCACAGGCGGCCAGGCACTCGGGGGCGTAGGAGGCGGGGACCGCCGAGACGGCCTCGGTGAGCTCCTCGGCCGGCCGGGCGGGATCGAAGCACAGGTGCTCGGGCAGCAGGGCGGCCAGCTCCTCCACCCGGGTCAGCCGCTCCAACTGGCGACGGGTGACGGCCCGCTCCCGGCGGACGTCGACCAGCGCGGCGGTCGGCAGGTTGGAGAAGTCCTTCGGGCAGACCAACACCACCTCGTGGCCCACGGTGGCCCCGGGCAGCTTCTCGGCGGTGCCCTCCAGGGCCAGGACGTACACGGCCGCCTGTCGGGCGGCGGCGCCGACCTTCGCCGGGTCGGCGCTCCCGTCGATCATCGGGAACGACTTGATCTCCACCACCGTCCAGCGGCCGTCGGGGTGCACCACGACGGCGTCCGGCTCCAGGTACGCGGGGGAGCCCGCCACCTCCAGGGCCAGCATCGGGTGGTCGAGCAGCGTCCAGGAGCCGGCGGTGGTGGCCTCGCGGAGCGCGAGGGCGGTACGGGCGGCGCGGCCCTGGGGACCGGCGGCGGTGAGGTCGGGCAAGAGGGCGGCCGGCCCGGGCGGCTCGGCTCCGGCGCCGAGGCGCTCGTACACCAGGCGCAGCAGCTCCGCCCCGCCGTCGCCCTTGACCTTGGCCTCGAAGGAGTTGCCCCGGATGATGGCGAACTGTGACTGGCCGAAGGCGGAGGGCGAGCCGAGGGCCGCGGCGAGGGCCGTCTTGTCCACGCCGGCGCCGTCGAGCAGGGCCCGTCTGCCGCAGCCGGGGTTGGCCGCCAGGGCGGCGAGCGCGCGGGCGTCGAGCGGGCGGGGCGGCACGGCGGGGCCGCGCAGGTCGGCGAGCCGCTGCCGCAGGGGGGTCGTCTGCGGTGTCGTCTGCGGAGGGACGCTGGGCGGGTAGGAGCTCACGGGCGGAAGTGTCCCATCCGCCACCGACAATCGTGGCCCTCCGTCCGAAATCCGGCTGCGTCGCCCGGGAGGACTGCCGGTGGGACGGTCGGTGGGACGACGGTGGGACGGAGGCGGCGCGGTGCCCCGCCGCCGCGTCGTGGATGATGGACGGACGCATCCGTACCGATACAGACGTATTTCGTACGTCCGCAAATCAATCCACCGGAACCGGGAGAAAAGCGCATGGCCCCCCGCATCCTGCTGGCCCGCCACGGACAGACGGCGTGGTCCCGGCTCGGCAAGCACACCGGACGCACGGACGTGCCGTTGCTGGAGGAGGGTCGGCAGGGGGCGAAACTGCTGGGCGAGCGGCTGGCGCGGGACCCGTGGGCGGGCCTGCGCGGCCTGGAGGTGCGCACCAGTCCGCTGGTCCGGGCCGCCGAGAGCTGTGACCTGGCGGGCTTCGGGGTGCGGGCCGAACCGTGGGACACGCTGATGGAGTGGGACTACGGCGATTACGAGGGCATGACCCCGGCCGAGATCCAGGCGGTCCGGCCGGGCTGGCTCATCTGGCGCGACGGGGTGCCGGGCGGCGAATCCGTCGCCGACGTCGCGGCCCGCGCGGACGAGGTCGTCGCCTGGGCCCGGTCGGCGGAGCGGGACGTCCTCGTCTTCGCGCACGGCCACATCCTGCGCACCCTCGCCGCCCGCTGGCTCGGCTTCGAGGCCTCCTTCGGTGCCCGCATCAGGCTGGACCCCACCTCCCTGTCGGTCCTGGGCTGGGCGTACGGCGCCCCGGCGCTGGAACGCTGGAACGACACGGGGCACCTGGACGGCTAGGCCGCGTCAAGTGCCGTGCGTCATACCGCCGTTGGGGTTCGGCTGCGAGGATCGACGCATGACGATCACTTCCGTGGTGCTGCGGCGCCGAGTGAACGACCTCGAACGGGCCCTGCCCTTCTACGAGAAGCTGACGGGCGAGACGCCGGCACGGTTCGCCTTCGCCGGGCTGGACTTGGCGAGCGTCGGACCGTTCCTGCTGTTCACGGGCCCGCCGGAGGTCGCGGCGCGGTTCGCCGGGGTCTCGGCCACCCTGGGCGTCGCCGACCTCGACGCGGTGGTGGCGACCGGGGTGGAGGCCGGGGCGGAGCTGGTCGGGGCCCCGACGGACACGCCCAACGGGCGGCGGGCGGTCTTGCGCCATCCCGACGGCGCGGTGTACGAGTACGTCGGCACCTGATCCGCGCCGCGGCGGTGGAACGGCGCGGTATCAGAACGGCGCCGCCTGACGGGACAGGAACGCGGCCACGCGCGGGGAGCGCTGGTGGGGGAGCAGGGTGCGGGCGGTCGTCGCCAGCATGGAGCGCACGCGGGTCGACTGGACCTCGGTGAGCAGGTCCAGCACCCGGTCCCCCGCCCAGGCGGCCTCGTCGGGCGCCCCCGCGTGGGCCAGGTCGCCGGCGAGTTCGGCGGTGTAGAAGGCCACGTTCCGCGCGAAGTGCGGGTCCTGGAGGTCCGCCGCCCGCCGGGCGTGCCGGGCGGCGCGCGCGTACTCCCCGAGAGCGGCCCAGCACCGGGACTCCAGGGACTCCAGCTCGGCCTCGCCGAAGAAGCTCATCCACTCCGGGTCCTCGCCCGTCCCGCCCCGGGCGAACTCCGTGTGCGCCCGCGCCAGCGCCTCCTCGCAGGACTTCCGCTCGCCCAACCCCGCCCAGCCGCCCGCCTCCCGCAGCGCGAGGAGCGAGAGCAGCCGCGGGGAGCCCAGCGAACGCGCGGCGCGACGGCCCGCCTGGGCGGCGCGCACCGACTCGCGCGGCCGGCCGCAGTCCCGCGCCAGGAAGGCCATGTTGCTGAAGGCGTGCGCCTCCAGGGCCGCGTTCCCCGCCACCCGGGCCGTCGCCAGGGCCTCCGCGTAGTGCGAGCGGGCGTCCTCGAAACGGCCCGAATCGTGGGCCAGCCAGCCCACGGAGACGGCCAGTTCCCCGGCGCCCGCGTGCAGCCGGTCCTCGGTCGACTGGCGGGTGGCCCCCGCGTCGAGCAACGCGTAGGCGGCACGCAGTGGTTCGGCCGCCCTGCGGTACAGGGCGTCGGCGCCGTGCCGGTCGTCCAGCAGCCGGATCTGGCGTACGGCGTCCTCGACGGCGGCGGCCTCGCTCGCCCCGGCCCGGGACGGTGGCCGGCGCGAGTCGCCGGGCACGGTGAAGCCGAGCGTCGCGGCCGCCACGGTCGCGGAGCCGCCGGCCATGAACGCGCGACGCAGCACGTCACTCTCCTTGGAACGGGGGACGAGGTGGACGGGGACGGGAGGCGCGGGTGCGGTGCGCCGGCCCGAGCGGCCGCGCACCGACTCGCGCGGGAAGAAGCCGAGATCGGCCGTCGTGCGACCGGGGAACATGTGCAGGAACACCCGCTCGTAGGCGTAGTTCGGGCAGCGGATCTCCCCCGACTCGACCCGGCCGATGTAACGGGCGTCGCAGGAAACCGTTTCGCCGATCTCGCGCGCCGCGCGACGCACCATGGCCGCGAACTCCGCGGGGGAGTGGGCGCCGCGCAGCCGCCGGAAGGCGGTGTTGGGTGAGTGGGGGGACGCCGCCATGGACGTGGCCTCTCTGGACTTCGGGCTTTGTACAGACTCGTGCCCGGCGGGCACGAACGTACCGCCGCCGGAGGACCGTTCATCCGATGTTTGCCTACAAAACGGATATCTCACCCACGATCCGCCATGAACTGCCATCCTTTGCGGCAACGTTGCGCCGCACCCGTTGACGTCCCGCCGCGTTGAACCCATGCGGAGTGGCTCGTACGCGGATCGAGGAGGGGTTCCCTTGATGGAGGGCGGCATGGAGAGCACTGGAACGAACACCGCGCCCCGGCCGGGCGCAGCCCTGACGGCGGGAGGACCGGCCGACGCGCCCGATCTGGTGACCGTACCCACCCGCCAGGGCCTGGAGGCGGTCGACATCATCCGCCGCGCGACCGGCCACACCGCCCCCGGCGTCGGGCCCGTCCTGCACGACGGCTCGGGCGCCACCCTGGGCTTCCTCGTCCCGCCCGGCACGGCCGACGCCTGGGACCTGCCGGGCAGCGCCTGTACGCAGACCAACGGGCGGGGCATGCGCTTCGGCGACCTGGCCGGAGGCGCCGCGGACGCCCCGCCGGCGGCCGGGGACGCGGCCTGGCTGCTGCCGCCGGACGCCGTGGGGCCGGTCACCGACCCCGACGTGCTGCGCGCCGCGCTCGGTGAGGCCGCCCGGCTGATCGAAGCGGCGGACAACTGTCGCTGAGGCGCTGACCAGCCAAGACGGCGGGAGGGCCGGACGCGACGGCCGTGCGCTGCGGTCATACTGGGGCCATGGCCGGTAAGAGCAGGGACAAGCGGCGCGGGACCGGCGAGCCGGTCGTCGGACAGGTGGACGGCGGCCGGGCGGAGCTGGCACCCGACCGCGAGCGCGCCCGGGCGTGGACGCTGCTCATCGACGGGGCACCGCAGTCACACGTCGACCTGGCCGACCCCTTGTACCTGGACTTCGCCTACCAGCGGCGGATCGGCCACCTCATCGACCTCGTCGCGCCCGCCCGCCGCCCCCTGAACGTGGTGCACCTGGGCGGCGGAGCCCTGACCCTGGCCCGCTACACCGCCGCGAGCCGCCCACGCTCCACCCAGCAGGTGGTGGAGATCGACTCCGCCCTGGTGGCCTTCGTACGGGAACACCTGCCGCTGGACCCCCAGGCGCGGGTGCGCGTCCGGGCGGTGGACGCGCGGGCCGGGCTGGCCAAGGTGCCGGACGGCTGGGCGGACCTGGTCATCGCGGACGTGTTCAGCGGCTCCCGCACCCCGGCCCACCTGACCAGCGCCGAGTTCCTGGACGAGGTACGCCGGGCGCTCGCGCCCACCGGGTGGTACGCGGCGAACCTGACGGACGGTCCCCCGCTCACCCACCTGCGGGGCCAGATCGCCACCGCCGGCTCCCGGTTCGCCGAACTGGCCGTGGCCGCCGACCCCGTGGTGTGGCGGGGGAAACGTTTCGGCAACGCGGTGCTCGTCGCCGCCGACCGGGAGCTTCCGGTCGCCGAGTTCACCCGACGGGTGGCGAGCGACCCGCACCCGGGACGGGTCGAGCACGGCCGGGCCCTGGCGGACTTCGCCGGCGGCGCGGTCCCGGTCGCGGACGCCTCGGCGGTGGCCTCGCCGGAGCCCCCGCCCTCGGTGTTCCGCTGAGCCCCGCGGGGTTCCGCTAAACGGCGGGCGCGCCGGCGGCGGCAGCCGCGCGCAGGCGGCGCTTGTCCGGCTTGCCGCGGTCCGTCAGGGGCAGCGCCGCCACCCAGAACACCGTCGTCGGCCGGTGGTCGGGGGCCAGTTCGGCGGCCACCGTCGCGCACGCCCCGGCGGCGGCCTCGTCGGAGGGCACGTGCCCGGCCGCCGGGACCAGGAAGGCGCAGACCCGTTCGCCGGTGACGGCGTCCGGCCGCCCCACCACCGCCGCCTCGGCCACGGCGGGGTGCCGGGTCAGCGCCGCCTCGACCGGGCCGCAGTAGATGTTCTCCCCGTCCACCATCACCACGTCCTTGACCCGGTCCACGAGGTACAGGTACCCGTCCGCGTCGAGGTGCCCGAGGTCGCCCGTCCGGAGCCAACCGTCGCGCAGCACCCGCGCCGTCAGCCCGGGCCGCTTCCAGTAGCCGGCCATCACCGTCCGGGAACGCACCCACACCTCACCGGTGGCCCCGGGGGGCAGGGCCGCCGTCCCGTCCGCGTCCCGCACCTCCACCCGGACCCCGGGCGCCGGGCGCCCCACCGACGCCGCCGACTCCGGGCGGGCGGCCCGGGCGGCGTCGTGGTCGGCCTCCGAGAGACGGCAGATCACCCCGGCCTCGTTCATCCCGTACCCCTGACGCCAACGCACCTCCGGACCCCAGCGGGTCAGGGCCTGCCGCAGCCGTTCGGGGGCGATGGGGGAGTCCCCGTACGAGACGCGCGTCAGGCCGGGCACGCCCGCGGCGGTCACCGGGTCGTCCAGCAGTCGGTACACCATCGAGGTCGTCAGGTACGTGGAAACGGGCCCGAGCCGCCGGCACGCGGCGGCGAACCGGCCCGCGTCGAAGGGACCGCCCAGGATCTCCGAACGCCCGCCCGCCCGCAGTTGCTCCAGGCAGCGGCCGCCCGAGCGCTGGGCCAGGGAGGTCACCGACAGGTACACCGTGTCCGCGCTCCGGGCCGCGTCACGGGCCGCCAGCGCGGCGAAGGTGGAGGCGACCCCCTTGGGTCGTCCCGTCGTGCCGCCCGTGTAGGTCACCCGGGCCAGGTCCTCCTCGCGCGCCCGCACCGGCAGCGGCCGTGCCTCCCGGGCGGCGGCCCGCTCCAGCAGCGCCGCGAGGGCGATCCGCGGGGCGCCGGTGTCCGGGACCGGGGTGTCGTGGACCACGAGGACCGGCTCGCAGTCCCGCAGGAGGAAGTCCAGGCCGTGGGTGGCCGGGCCCACGCTCACCTGGGTCAGCCGCGCCCCCAGCACGTGGAGGGCCAGCCGCACCGGCAGCACCTCGTACGGGTTCCCGGCCGTCACGCAGGCCACCCCCGTACCGCGCCGCACGCCGAGTTCCTCCAGGGCGCCCGCCAGCCGGTAGGTCAGGGCCAGCACGTCCCCGTACGACAGCAGGACCGGGCCGGCGCCGATCGCGGGCCGGTCGGCGTACCGCTCGCACGCCCCGACCAGGTCCGTGACGTACCGCGCTGCGTCCATGTCCGTCTCCCCTGGTGTCGTCCCGTCCCGCGTCGTCCGTCCCGTCCGGGGCGGCGGTGTCCCTACCGGTCGTCGATCTGCACGCGCGGCGCCTCGTTGTACCAGGTGCAGAACACCGACACCTCGCGGCCGTCCCGGGTGAAGGTCACGCGTATCCAGTAGTCCTGCTTCCACACCTGCATGCGCCAGCCTCCCGCCGGTGTCGCGGAAACCAGTTCGGCCGAGCCGGCGCCGAGGTCGAAGACCACCCGGCCGCCCGAGACGGTGTAGCCCTTCACGTCCCCGGACTCCTCGCCCGCCGCCCGGTGGGACGGCGGCGGGGACTTCGGCTTGGCGTCGGAGGGCGGGGGCGTCGCGGAGGCAGACGCGGGGTCGGACGCGGACGGCGAAGGGGACCCGGGCGGCGGCGTCGCGGTGGACGAGGGCGGGGCCGTGGGCGTCCCCGGGCCCTGCGTGGAGGAGGACAGCGGCAGCGCGGCCAGCGGAACGGCGCGCGGGGGATCGTAGGCCGTTCCGGACATGACGGTGTGGACGCCCCACCACGACAGCGTCACCGCCGCCCCCGTGGCGAGCGTCCAGGCGAACGCGTGCAGAAGTCCCCGGTGCATGAGGGCACATACTGCACCACCCGCCCCAAGGGTGGACCGACACCCCGCCCGGTCGCCCGAATGGACTACGGTGCGGCCATGGCAAGTGTGCTCGTGGTCGAGGACGACCAGTTCGTGCGTTCCGCCCTCATCCGGCACCTGACCGACGCCTCCCACGCCGTGCGCAGCGTCGGTACGGCCCTGGAGGCCCTGCGCGAAGTCGCCCACCACCGCTTCGACCTGGTCATCCTGGACCTGGGCCTGCCCGACCTCGACGGGTCCGAGGCGCTCAAGATGCTGCGCGGGATCACCGACGTGCCGGTCATCATCGCGACCGCCCGGGACGACGAGGCCGAGATCGTGCGCCTGCTCAACGACGGCGCCGACGACTACCTCACCAAGCCCTTCTCCGTGGAGCACCTGTCCGCCCGGATGGCCGCCGTCCTGCGCCGCGCCCGCGCCGCCGGCGGTGAACCGCCCTCGCGCGTCCTGCGGGTGGGCGGCCTCTCCATCGACCCCCTGCGCCGTCAGGCCGAGCTCGACGGGGCGGCACTGGACCTGACGCGGCGGGAGTTCGACCTGCTGGCCTTCCTCGCCGGGCGGCCCGGGGTCGTCGTGGCCCGGCGCGAACTGCTCGCCGAGGTGTGGCAGCAGGCGTACGGGGACGACCAGACCATCGACGTCCACCTGTCCTGGCTGCGCCGCAAGCTCGGCGAGACCGCCGCCAACCCCCGCTACCTGCACACCCTGCGCGGGGTCGGGGTCAAGCTGGAGCCACCGCGGTGAGGCGGCGGCCGTGAGGTGGGCACTGGTCAAGGTGTGCCTCGCCGTCACCGCGATGGTGGTCATCGCCTTCGCCGTCCCGCTGGGCCTGGTGATCCGCGAGATGGCCAGCGACCGGGCCTTCTCCAACGCCGAGCGGCAGGCCGCGAGCATGGCGCCGACCCTGTCCATCACCACCGACCCGGTCCAGTTGCGCAAGGCGGTCGAGTCCACGCAGATGGGCGCCGCCCAGCGGATGGCGGTCCACGTCCCGGCGATCGGCGACCGGACGGCGGTCGACATCGGCGCGGGCTGGGCCGGCCCGCACGCGGTGGAGGAGACCCGGCGGATGGGCCGGGCCACGACCGCCTCGGTGGCGGGCGGCGGATCGGCGTTGCTCCAGCCGACCGCGCTCGGCTCCGGCGACATCGCGGTGATCGAGATCTACGTACCGGAGAGCGAGGTCAGCAACGGCGTCACCACCGCGTGGCTGGTACTCGCCGGGGTCGGGCTCGCCCTGATCGTGGGCTCGGTGGCGGTCGCGGACCGGCTCGGCGCCCGCCTGGTACGGCCTGCGGAACGACTCGCGGACGCCGCGCACCGGCTGGGTCAGGGCCGGCTCGGGGTGCGCGTGCCGGAACAGGGCCCCAAGGAGCTGCGCTCGGCGGCCGTCGCGTTCAACGCGATGGCCGACCGGGTGGTGGAACTGCTGGCCAACGAGCGGGAGCTGGCCGCGGACCTGTCGCACCGGTTGCGGACACCCTTGACGGTGCTGCGGCTCAACGCGGCCTCCCTCGGGGACGGCCCGGCCGCCGAGCAGACGCGGGAGGCCGTGGAGCAACTGGAGCGGGAGGTCGACACGATCATCCGTACCGCCCGTGAGCAGCGTGCCCCGGCCGTCCCGGGCGGCCCCGGGGCGGGGGCGGGTTGCGACGCCTCGGAGGTGATCCGGGACCGGATGGCGTTCTGGTCGGCGCTCGCGGAGGACGAGGGGCGCGAGGTCCGCCTCGCCGGGGTGGACGGTCCCGTACGCATCCCCGTGGCCCGGCCCGAGCTGGCGGCCGCCTTGGACGCGCTGTTGGGCAACGTCTTCCGGCACACCCCCGAGGGGACCCCCTTCGCGGTCGACGTGCACGACGCGGGGGACGCCGTGATCGTCCTGGTCTCGGACGCCGGTTCGGGGATAGCCGATCCCGACGCGGCCCTCAGGCGCGGCAACGACGGCGGCCGGGACGGCTCCACGGGGCTCGGCCTGGACATCGTGCGCCGGGTCGCGGAGTCCACGGGCGGTGACGTCCGGCTGGGCCGCTCGGTGCTCGGCGGGACCGAGGTCCGGATGTGGATCGCGCTGGACGGCCGGACCCGGGGCGGGGAGCGCCGCAGCCGCCGCAAGGGGCGCGCGGCCAAGTAGGAGCCGGACGGGAGCCAGCAGGAGCCGGGTGGGAGCCGGGTGGGAGCCGGGCATGCGGCCCGCGCCCGGACGGCCGTCCACCGGTTGCCGCCCCCACCGACGGCCCCGAGTGTGGCCGTGAAGGACCGATCCGTCACCACCACCGAAGGGGCCCCGATGCGCGTCATGCTCCGCGCCCACATGGACACCGCCGCCACCAACGAATCGATCAAGAGCGGCGCGCTTCCCCAGGCCATGCGCAAACTCATGGAAACCCTCAAGCCCGAGTCCGCCTACTTCGGTCTCTCCGAAGGCGTCCGCTCCTGCTGGATCGTGTTCGACATGCAGGACAGCTCGCAGCTGCCGGCGATCGGCGACGACCTGTTCAGCCAGCTCGGCGCCGAAATGGAGATCTGTCCCGTCATGACCGCCGAGGACCTGACCAAGGGCCTCCAGGCCATCGGTCGCTGACACCCCGCAGGGGGACCGCGCGGCTCCGCCCCCGTCCCGACGGGCGGGGGCGGGGGCGGGGCCGCCCGCCGGGGGGGGCCGCTCAGTCGAGCCGGCCGCTGCGGGCCAGGGCGGCGTACCAGCGGGCGCTGGAGCGCGGGGTGCGGGTCTGGGTGTCGTAGTCGACGTGGACGATGCCGAACCGCTTGGCGTACCCGTAGGCCCACTCGAAGTTGTCCATCAGCGACCACAGGAAGTAACCCTCGACCGGGGCCCCGTCCGCGATGGCCCGGTGCACCGCCGCGAGGTGCCCGCGCACGTACTCGATGCGCTGGGGGTCGTGCAGGTCGGGGGCGTAGGCGGCGCCGTTCTCGGTGACCAGCAGCGGCAGGCCCGGCGCCTCGCGGGCGAAACGCACCAGTAGGTCGTGGAGGCCGCTCGGGTCGATCGACCAGCCCATGTCGGTCTGCTCGCCCGGCGGCTGGTGGAAGGCGATCCCGTCCGCGCCCGGCCAGGGGGAGTGCTCGCCCGCGCCGTGGCCGTCGGCCCGGGGGGCGCCCGGGCCGGTCGACGCCGACACCACCGCCGGGGTGTAGTAGTTCACCCCGAGGAAGCCCAGCGGCTGCCGGATCAGCGCCTCGTCGCCGGGCCTCAGGAACGCCCAGTCCGTCACCTTCGCGGTGTCCTCCAGCAGGTCCCGCGGGTACGCGCCGTGCAGCAGCGGCCCGGTGAAGATCCGGTTCGCCAGCGCGTCGACCCGCCGCGCCGCGTCCGCGTCGGCCTCGGAGCCGGTCAGCGGCCGCACGGCGCTCGGGTTGAGCGCGACGCCGACCCGGGCCGTCGAGGGCAGGACGGACGCCGCCAGGCCGTGCGCGAGGTTCAGGTGGTGCGCGGCGCGCAGGGAGTCGGCGGGGGAGGTACGACCGGGCGCGTGGACCCCGGAGGCGTAGCCCAGGAAGGCGCTGCACCAGGGCTCGTTGAGCGTCGTCCACATCCCCACCCGGTCGCCCAGCGCCCGCCCGACCTGCTCGGCGTACGCGGCGAAGGCGTAGGCGCTCTCGCGCTGCGGCCAGCCGCCCGCGTCCTCCAGTTCCTGCGGCAGGTCCCAGTGGTAGAGCGTCGGGCAGGGCCGGATGCCGTGGGAGAGCAACTCGTCCACGAGCGCGTCGTAGAACCCGATCCCGCCCGAGCGCACCCGGGGCCAGGACACCGAGAACCGGTAGGCGGACAGGCCCAGTTCGGCCATCAGCGCCACGTCCTCGCGCCACAGCCGCAGATGGTCCGTCGCCACGTCCCCGGTGTCACCTCCGCGCACCTTGCCCGGTGTGCGGCAGAAGGTGTCCCAGATGGAGGGACCGCGCTGCTCGGCGCCGCCCTCGATCTGGAACGCCGCCGTCGCCGCGCCCCACAGGAACCCCTCGGGGAACTCCATCGCGTTCAACCCTTCACCGCCCCCTGCATGATGCCGCCGACGATCTGGCGGCCGAAGATCAGGAACACCAGCAGCAGCGGGAGCGTGCCCAGCAGCGCACCCGCCATGATCACGGACTGGTCGGGGATGTAGCCGCGGCCCAACCCCGTCAGGGCCACCTGCACCGTCGGGCTGCCGTTCTGCGTCAGCGCGATGATCGGCCAGAAGAAGTCGTTCCAGGTCATCACGAAGGTCAGCATCCCCAGCACCGCCATCGCCGGGCGGGCGGCGGGGAAGACCACGTGCCACACGATCCGCAGCGAACTCGCCCCGTCCGTGCGCGCCGCCTCCACCAGCTCCACCGGCAACGCCTGCGCCAGGTACTGCCGCATGAAGAACACCCCGAAGGCGGACACCAGCGCCGGCAGGACCACCGCCTGGAGCCGGTCCGTCCAGGACAGCTCGGCGATCAGCATGTACAGCGGCACGACGCTCAGTTGCGGCGGGATCAGCATCGTCGCCACCACCAGCGCCAGCAGGCCCCGGCTGCCCCGGAACCGCAGCCGCGCGAACGCGAAGCCCGCCAGGGTGGACAGCAGGACGGTGCCCACAGCGACCGTTCCCGCCACCACCAGCGTGTTCCACAGGGCCGTCCCCATGTGGGCGTCGGTCCAGGCGATCGACAGGTTGCGGCCCAGGTTCCCGCCGAACCAGAACGGCGGTGGGGTCTGGGCGAGCCGGGTGTTGGTCCGGGAGGCCGCGATCGCCGTCCACAGCAGGGGGAAGAGGGAGCCGGCCGTGAACAGCGCCAGGACGAGGTACGTGGGCTTGCCCGCGCGCATGACCTTCACCGGGAGCCTCCCCGCACCAGCCGGGCCGCGCCCGCGACCAGCAGCAGCATCAGGAACATCGCCCACGCGATCGCCGAGGCCCGCCCCAGGTGCAGGTTCACCCACCCCTGCTCGTACAGGTACAGGCCCAGCGTCTGGAACTGGTGGTCGGAGCCGCCCGTCGCGCCCGAACCGCCGTTGAACAGCAGCGGCTCGCCGAACAACTGGGTGGCCCCGATCGTGGACACCACACAGGTGAAGAAGATCGTCGGCCGCAGCGAGGGCACCGTGACGTGCCGGAACTGCTGCCACCGCGAGGCGCCGTCCAGCGCTGCGGACTCGTACAGGTCACCGGGGATGGCCTGCATCGCCGCCAGGTAGATCAAGGCGTTGTAGCCGGTCCACCGCCACACCACGATCGTGGACACCGCCAGCTGGGAGGCCAGGGGACCGTTCTGCCAGTCGACGGCCCCGAACCCGACGCCGGACAAGGCCCAGTTGACCATTCCGTGGTCCCGACCGAAGAGCAGCACGAAGACGAGCGTGGCGGCGGCCACGGACGTCGCGTACGGCGTCAGCACCGCGACCCGGAAGAACGCCGAACCCCGCAGCCGGAAGTTCAACAGGTGCGCCAGGCCCAGCGCGATCAGCAACTGCGGCACCGTCGACAACAGCCCGATGGTGACCGTGTTGCGCAGCGCGTTCCAGAAGAAGGCGTCGTCCCACAGCCGGGTGAAGTTCCGCAGTCCCACCCACGTCATCGCATCCGGATCGGTCAGCTCCACCTGGTGCAGCGCCGCCCACCCCGTGTACAGCAGCGGGAACAGCCCGAAGGCGGTGAAGAACAGGAAGAAGGGCGCCACGAAGGCGTACGGGCTGAAGCGCAGGTCCCACCGGTAGCGGCGCGAGCGCCACGCCTGGCGCCGGCCGCCCGCGTCCACCCCCGCCGAGGGGGAGGACGCGGGCGACAGCAGGACGGTCTCGTCGGTCACCGCCGCCTCACTGGTCCAGTGCGTTGTCGATCGCCGCCACCGCGGCGTCCCAGCCCTCCTGCGCCGACCGGCCCTTCTGGTCGACCTGGAGCATCCCGATGTCCGCCAGGTTCTGCGCGATGACCAGGTCCTTCGGGCCGACCATCGTCACCGGCACCCCCTCGGCCGCCCGGGCGAAGATCTCCCCGATCGGGGCGTCGCCGAAGTACGGGTGGTGCGCCCCCGCCACAGCCGGCAGCTTGTACGCGGCGCTCGCGCTCGGGAAGCTCCCGCGCTTCTCGAACAGCTTCGCCTGCTGCGCCGGGGCCGTCAGCCAGGCGGCCAGCTTCGCCGCCTCCTGGGCGTGCTTGCCCGCCTTGGGCACCACCAGGAACGAGCCGCCCCAGTTGCTCGGCCTGGGGGCCGAGGCCACGTCCCACTTGTCCTTGCCCTCGGGGCCCGCCTTGTCCTGGATGTAACCGAGCATCCAGGCCGGGCACGACACGGTGGCGAAGTTACCGTTGGAGAAGCCCTGGTCCCAGGCCGGGGTGAACTGCTGGAGCTTCGCGCTCAACCCCTCGGAGGCGAACCGGGCCGCCAGGTCGAAGGCCCCGCGCACCGCCGGGTTCGTCTTGTAGACGACCTTGCCCTGGTCGTCGTAGAACCGCTGCGCGTTGCCGCCGGTGACGGCCGCCATCACACCGGACGCCGAGTCGACGAACGCCTTGCCGTCGCCCGCCTTCGCCTTGTAGGCCTTGCCCGTCTCCAGGTACTTGTTCCAGTCGCCCGCCCAGAGCGCGCCGACCGCGGCCCGGTCGGTGGGCAGCCCCGCGGCCGCGAAGAGGTCCTTGCGGTAGCAGATGCCCTGCGGGCCGATGTCGGTGCCGAGCCCGACGGTCGCACCGCCCTTGGCGGTGCCCTGCGCCCACTTCCACGGCAGGTACGCCGCCTTGTCCACGCCCGGCGCCTTGCCGAGGTCGACCAGCTTGTCCGCCTGCGTCGCGGTGATCTCCGCGATGTTGTTGACCTCGACGGCCTGGATGTCGGCAAGGCCGCTGCCCGTGCCCAGATGGGTGAGTAGCTGGGGGTAGTAGTTCTCGTTGCGCTCGATCGAGGTCTGCTCGATCCGCACGTCCGGGTGCTGCGCCGTGTACTCGTCGTACAGGCCGGCCTCCTTCAGCCCGAACGCGCCGAACACCCCGACGGTGAGGGTCGTCGTCGCCTTGCCGCCGGCCGGGGCGCCCTGCCCCGAGGACTCGGCGGGGTCCTGGGAGCAGCCCGCGAGGAGCAGCGCCGCCCCGGCCGCGACGGCCAGGGCTCTGAGGGACGTGGGGGAGTGGGCGCGGGATCGGGCTCGCATCGGGATCCTCCTGGGAAGGACAGGACGTGCCGGGTGTCGTGTGCCACAGTGTGGGAGCGCTCCCACTGCCGTCAAGAGGCGGTCAAGAGGTAGATTCACAGCCGGGAGGAAGCCATGAGCGGGCAAGGGCGCAGCGGGGGACGGCCGACCCTGGAGGAGGTGGCGGTCCGGGCCGGGGTGGGACGCGGCACCGTCTCCCGGGTGATCAACGGCGCCGCCAAGGTCAGCGAGCACACCAGGGCCGTCGTGGAGGCCGCGGTGGCCGAGCTGGGGTACGTGCCCAACCGCGCGGCCCGCGCACTCGCCGCCAACCGCACGGACGCCGTCGCCCTCGTCATCCCCGAGCCCGAGGACCGCTTCTTCGCCGAGCCCTACTTCTCCGATGTCGTGCGCGGTGTCGGCGCGACCCTGGCCGAGACCGACGTCCAACTGGTGCTCACCCTCGCGGGCGGCGAACGGGAGCGCCGGCGGCTGGCCCAGTACCTGTCCGGACACCGCGTCGACGGCGTGCTGCTGGTCTCCGTACACGCCGGGGACCCGCTGCCGGAGCTGTTGGCCGAGCTCGGCATACCGGCGGTGATCAGCGGGCGCCGTTCGGCCGACGAGACGTTGCCCTGCGTGGACTCCGACAACCTGGCGGGCGCCGCGGGGGCCGTGCGCCACCTGCTGGGCCGGGGCCGCCGGGCGATAGCCACCATCACCGGGCCACTGGACGTGTACGGGGCCCAGTGCCGCCTCGACGGCTACCGCGAGGCCCTCGCCGCCGCCGGACACCCCGCGGACGAGCTGCTGATCGCCCCCGGGGACTTCACCGAGGAGGGCGGCCGCCGGGCCATGCGGGAGCTGCTGGAGCGCCGCCCCGCCCTGGACGCCGTCTTCGCCGCCTCGGACGTCATGGCGGCGGGCGCCCGCCTGGAGCTGCGGGCGGCGGGCCGCCGGATACCGCAGGACGTGGCCCTGGTCGGCTTCGACGACTCGGTGGTGGCCCGGCACATGGACCCGCCGCTCACCAGCGTGCGCCAGCCGATCGAGGAGATGGGCCGGACCATGGCGCGGGTGCTGCTGGAGCGGATCGCGGGCGGCCCGGCGGACGCCGCGGTGGTGCTGCCGACCGAACTGGTGGTCCGGGAGTCCTCCTGAGGCGTGCCCCGACATGCGGAAGGCCCCGGCCGCTTTCGCGTACCGGGGCCTTCCCACAGGGTGAGTGACGGGACTTGAACCCGCGGCCACCTGGACCACAACCAGGTGCTCTACCAACTGAGCTACACCCACCATGTCCGGTCGCGTGAGCGACCGGCCGAAGAAAAGGGTACAGGGTCCGGGAGGGTGCTCGCTCCCCTCTTTCCCCGCGCCCCCTCCGGCAGACCCCGGGGGCCCTCCTCAGCGGGCCCCCGGGCGCCGGACCGGCCCCTATTCGCCGGCGACGACGTACTTCGCGGCGATCGTGCGCGCCGTGTCCGAGTCGGGCCCGGGCTGCGGGACGAAGACCGCCTCGCGGTAGTAGCGCAGCTCGGCGATGGACTCCTTGATGTCCGCGAGCGCCCGGTGGTTGCCGTTCTTCGGCGGACTGTTGAAGTAGGCCCGCGGGTACCAGCGGCGCGCCAGCTCCTTGACCGAGGACACGTCCACGATCCGGTAGTGCAGGTAGGACTCCAGCGCGGCCATGTCCCGCAGCAGGAAACCGCGGTCGGTGCCGACCGAGTTCCCGCACAGCGGCGCCTTGCCGGGCTCCTTGACGTGCTCCCGCACGTACGCCAGGACCTGCGCCTCGGCGTCCGCCAGGGTGGTTCCGCCGGCCAGCTCGTCGAGCAGGCCGGACGAGGTGTGCATCTGGCGCACCACGTCGGGCATGGTCTCCAGGGCCGCGTCCGGCGGGCGGATCACGATGTCCACGCCTTCGCCGAGCACGTTGAGCTCCGAGTCGGTGACCAGTGCGGCCACCTCGATAAGTGCGTCGTCCGTCAACGAGAGCCCGGTCATCTCGCAGTCGATCCACACCATGCGATCGTTCATGGGCCCCAGCTTAAGCGTCACGACGCGAAGGTCCCCCACATCGGGGACGGCCGATGTGGGGGACCTTCGCGTCGACCTCGTGGTCGGGGCTACGCGTGCTCGCGCAGGACCCGGCCCGGGGAGTACAGCTCCGTGACCGTCGGACCGGCCGCGGCCAGGGCCGCCGCCGCCCGCTGCGGGGTGCGCTGGTGCGGCACCGGACCACCGGACAGCTCGGCCACGTGCGGTACGTCGGCCTGCGGCCGGCGCGCCCGGTAGGCGGAGCGGTAGGCGGCCGGGGACGACCCCAGCTGACGCCGGAAGTGACCGCGCAGCGCGACGGGCGAACGGAACCCGCAGCGCCCGGCGACCTCGTCGACCGAGTAGTCGGAGGTTTCCAGCAGCCGCTGCGCCTGGAGCACCCGCTGGGTGATCAGCCACTGGAGCGGCGCGCTGCCGGTGAGCGAGCGGAACCGTCGGTCGAAGGTGCGCCTGCTCATGTAGGCGCGGGCGGCCAGCGTCTCCACGTCGAACTGCTCGTGGAGGTGTTCCAGCGCCCAGGCGACGACCTCGGCCAGCGGGTCGGCGCCGATCTCCTCCGGCAACGACCGGTCGAGGTAGCGCTCCTGGCCGCCGGTGCGGCGCGGCGGGACGACGAGCCGGCGGGCCAGTGCCCCGGCCGCCTCGCTGCCGTGGTCCGTGCGCACGATGTGCAGGCACAGATCGATTCCGGCCGCGGTGCCCGCGGAGGTCAGTACGTCACCGTCGTCGACGAACAGCTCGCGCGGGTCGACGTGGACGGACGGATACCGCTTGGCCAGCGTCGGCGCGTACATCCAGTGCGTCGTCGCGGGCCGGCCGTCGAGCAGACCGGCGGCGGCGAGCACGAAGGCACCCGTGCACAGTCCGACGATCCGGGCTCCCTCCTCGTGCGCCAGACGCAGTGCGTCGAGCGCCTCGGGCGGCGGCGGTGAGGTGATGGACCGCCAGGCCGGAACGACGACCGTGCCTGCCCGGGCGATCGCCTCCAACCCGTACGGCGCGGTCAGTTCGAGTCCGCCGGTGGTCCGCAGCGGACCGTCCTCACCTGCGCACACGAGTAGTCGGTAGCGTGGAACTCCCGCGTCCTGCCGGTCGATGCCGAACACGGAAAGTGGAATGGAACTCTCGAAGATCGGTCCGCCGCTGAACAGCAGCACCGCGACGATCTCCCTGCGGCGACGCCCCGCGAGCTTCCGGCCCGCGTCCGCGACGACTGCGGTGGAATCCTGGCTCATGGCGCTAAGCCCCCCTTGGGTGTCGCGACTCCTTGGTCTGGTCGCACCTGCACGTTTCCCCTCGGCCTTGCACGTGGATCCCCCGCCGTAAATACATGATCGAATCTACTGCGTCCCGTGGTGTCGGCGTGACAAGTTCAGCACGCAGCGCTATGTCGACTTGGCAACTTGGCGAAAAGCATTCGATCAGTAAGGGTTCCACTCCGCTACCCGTTCAGGAAGCGCGTGGTCCGGCCATGGCCAGTACTCGCAGGGTCGAGAGCCTGCCGGCGCTCCGTCGTCGCTGGTGGTAGGGGGGTCGGGGGGACATTCCGGCAAGGAACGGACCCTGCCGGGAAGTTGGCCGAAAACAGGTGGGTGTGTACGTGCGAACCGGTCAGTCGTGCGGGGACATCCCGCCGGGACCGTGACAGCCGCGGTGTGAACCGGCCCCGCCGCGCGAGTGCCGGCCGCGCCTGCCGGCCACGGCCGCCTCCTCGGCGCGGACGGCGGCCCGCCCCTCCTTCTCCGAGTGCCGGAGCAACACCCGGCAGGCGGCGGTGACGGCCGCGAGCCCCAGCGTCGCGACGGCGGCGCCGCCGAAGGAGGTCCCGTAGACGACAAGGACCACGGGGACGAGCAGACAACTGAACGCGGCCCAGCGGACCACCTCGCCCGTCGGGTCGTCATAGGAGTGGCGCGGGGAACGCACGGACGGGTGAACGGGAGACGGGACGAACCGGGCTCCCGGTCCGGCGGACCGGGGGGACTGCGTCGGCGGAGCGGGCTGGACGGGGCGATCCGGATGGCCGGGCACGTCGTACTCCCTGCGGGCTCTTCCTGGACGGTCGGACCCTTGTCCAACGGCGGGCGGTGTGGCTCGGTCACTGCGCGCACGGGTGGCTCGCCGCGCTTCGGTCACTGGCTGTAGGGGGCAGTCGCCATTGCCAATGCGCCTCCCCTCGTGCATGCTCCCTGGGACGCTCCTCAAGGGCGGCAAGCCCTGTGCAGGACAAGGGTGTCGCCGTACCCTGAGAGGTAAGGGCCCGGGAAGATGTTTCCCGGACAGAGCCCCGTCACAGTGCGTCGCCGAATTCTTCCCCCGTCGCTTCCCCGAGGACCCCTCGCCGAGACATCCATGGCCGGTCACGAATACTCCGAACCCGCGGACCGCAAGCGCAAGCGCCTCGCCGACCCCGCGTCGGCGGACCTGCGCGCGGTGGAGCAGGCGCGCCTCCCCTGCGACCCGGCCTTCCGGCACGGCGTCGTGGTCGGCTTCGACGGCTCCACGTCCAGCGAGCGCGCCCTCGCGTACGCCATCGGCATGGCCCGGCGCTCCGGTTCCGGTCTGATCATCGTCCACGTGGCCAACCGGCTCCCCACCACCGTGTGGGCGGGCTGTGAACCGCCCGTCTTCGTGGACGTCCCCGACCACCGCACGGAAGTGCTGGGGCTGGAGCTGGCCTGCGCGGACTATCTGGCCGAGGTCCCCTGGATCCTGGTCGAGCGGGGCGGCGACATCTGCCACGAGCTGGAGGAGGTCGGCCGCGAGTACTCGGCGGACGCCATCGTGGTCGGCTCCACGCACGGCATCGTCGGCCGGATCTTCGGCTCGGTGGCGGGACGCCTGGCCAAACGGGCACAGCGACCCGTTGTTGTGATTCCGTAACACTCCGTTCGGCGGTTGTGCGGTTGTGAACCCCTATGTAAGGGGTAGATAAATGCTGCTGGGACCCAGCAAACAACTGCAGATCGAAGGGAGCCCGCCGTGGACAATGGTGTCTCTGCGGGAAGCACGGCCTCGACTTCGACCCTCGGGCACATAGCCCTGGGTCTCACCCTTCTCGCATTCGGTATCGGCCACACCGGCATCATCGGCGGCGTGAGCGCGGCAGACTCCGTATCCCTCGCGATGTACGTGGGCGGTCTCGCCCTCTTCCTCCTCGGACTCCTGGAGTTCCGCGGCGGCAACGGCTTCAACGGCACCGCGTTCGCGGGCCTCGGGGCCTTCTGGTTCACCTGGGCCGGCGGAGCCGACGCCAAGGTCTCGGCCCACGCGGCCGGCCTGTTCCTGGTCCTCTTCGCCCTCCTCGCCCTCACCTTGACGGTGGGCGCGGCCGGCGGGCTCTTCGGGCAGGGCGTCTACGGCCTGCTCACCCTCTCCCTGGTGCTCCTCGCGGTGGGCACCTTCGCCGGTAGCGGCGGACTGGCCAAGGTCGCCGGCTGGGTGGCGGCGATCGCCGGCCTGCTGGCCTGGTACGGGGCGACGGCCGCCCTGGCCCACTGGCCGATGGCGGTCGGCCGGGGCTCGCGGCGCGGCGCCGTGGCGGCCTGACGGGCACGCGCGCCGCCTGACGAGGGCGCGCACGCGGACGAGAACGGGCCCCGGGGGCAATCCCCCGGGGCCCGTAGTCGTTCGTGGCCGTTCGGCCGTGGCCGGCGTGACTACTCGACCGTGACCGACTTCGCCAGGTTGCGCGGCTTGTCGATGTCCCGGCCCAGGGCCAGGGCGGTGTGGTACGCCAGCAGCTGGAGCGGGATGCCCATCAGGATCGGGTCCAGCTCGTCCTCGTTCTTCGGGACGACGATCGTGTGGTCGGCCTTCTCCTGCTCGCGGTGGGCGACGGCCAGGATGCGGCCGCTGCGGGCCTTGATCTCCTCCAGCGCCGCGCGGTTCTTGTCCAGCAGGTCGTCGTCCGGGACGATCGCGACCGTCGGCATCGCCGGCTCGATGAGCGCGAGCGGACCGTGCTTGAGCTCGGAGGCCGGGTACGCCTCGGCGTGGATGTAGGAGATCTCCTTCAGCTTGAGGGAGGCCTCCAGGGCCACCGGGTAGCCGCGCACCCGGCCGATGAACATCATCGACTTGGCCTCGGCGTACTCCGCCGCCAGCTTCTTGATGTCCTCCTCGCCCTCCAGGATCTCCTGGATCTGGGCGGGCAGCTTGCGCAGGCCCTCGATGATCCGCTTGCCGTCGGTCACCGACAGGTCCCGGATGCGGCCCAGGTGCACGGCGAGCAGCGCGAACGCCACGACCGTGTTGGTGAAGCACTTGGTGGACACCACGCAGACCTCGGGGCCGGCGTGCACGTACACGCCGCCGTCCGCCTCGCGGGCGATGGCGGAACCGACCACGTTGACCACGCCGAGGACGCGGGCGCCCTTGCGCTTGAGCTCCTGCACGGCCGCGAGGACGTCGTACGTCTCACCCGACTGGGAGACCGCGATGTAGAGGGTGTCCGGGTCCACGACCGGGTTGCGGTAGCGGAACTCCGAGGCCGGCTCGGCGTCGGCGGGGATGCGCGCCATGCCCTCGATGAGGCCGGCGCCGATCAGACCCGCGTGGTAGGAGGTGCCACAGCCCAGGATCTTGACCCGGCGGATGCCGCGCGCCTCGCGCGGGTCCAGGTTCAGGCCGCCCAGGTGGACGGTGGAGAAGCGGTCGTCGATCCGGCCGCGCAGCACGCGGTCGACGGCTTCCGCCTGCTCGGAGATCTCCTTGTGCATGTACGTGTCGTGGCCGCCCATGTCGTAGGAGGCGGCCTCCCACTCCACGGTCTCCGGCGTGGCGGTGGTCGTCGTGCCGGAGGTGGTGTACGTACGGAAGTCGTCGGCCTTGAGGGTGGCCATCTCGCCGTCGTCCAGGGTGACGATCTGGCGGGTGTGGGCGACCAGCGCGGCGACGTCCGAGGCGACGAACATCTCCTTCTCGCCGATGCCGAGGACGACCGGGGAGCCGTTGCGGGCGACCACTATGCGGTCGGGGAAGTCGGCGTGCATGACGGCGATGCCGTAGGTGCCCTCGACGACCTTGAGCGCCTCGCGGACCTTCTCCTCCAGGGAGTCGGCCTGGGAGCGGGCGATCAGGTGGACGAGCACCTCGGTGTCGGTCTCCGAGACGAAGGCGACGCCGTCGGCCTCCAGCTTGGCGCGCAGCTCGGAGGCGTTGTCCACGATGCCGTTGTGGACGACCGCGACCTTGTTCTCGGCGTCGAGGTGCGGGTGGGAGTTGATGTCGCTCGGGGCGCCGTGGGTGGCCCAGCGGGTGTGGGCGATGCCGGTGGTGCCGGCGAAGCGCTTGGGGACGCGGGATTCGAGCTCGCGGACCCGGCCCTTGGCCTTGACGACCTTCAGCGCCGCGGACTTCGGGCTGTTGACGACGATGCCCGCGGAGTCGTAACCCCGGTACTCAAGGCGCTGGAGACCCTCCAGCAGCAGCGGTGCGACGTCACGCTTGCCGATGTAACCCACAATTCCGCACATACGGTCTTGCCCCTCCTGAAGTCCGGTTGATCGTGCTCGTACCTGGCCCTGTGGGGCCCTGCTCAGCCGTAGACGATGCGGCGCAGCTGCCGGAGCGAGAGCTCCGGGGGCGCCACGGCGCGGTGCGGCAGTTCGGCCGCGATGCGTTCGAAGATCTCCGCGTTGACGGAGCCGCCGGACTGCAGTTCGCGGTGGCGGCGGCGGACGAACGCCTCGGTCGTCTCGTCGAAGTAGGCGAGCACGTCGAGTACCACCCGGGCGGCTTCGCCTCGCTGGAGCGAGGTGCTGCGCACCAGGTGGTCGACGAGGTCGTCATGCGACGGGCGGCGGTCGAGCACTCGTAGATATTGACGGTCCACGCGGCGGAACGCAAAGATCCTGCCCGGAATCGGGCAGGATCATGCTGGTCTGGACCAGAGGAATGCCTGATTCCGGTGGGGATTGGCTAGAAATCGCCCAAAATGGCCGTTTTCGCGGCGAGGAACTCATCGGCGGTGAGGACGCCCTCCTTGTGCAGCTCGCCGAGTTCGCGCAACCGGCGCAACAGCACGTCGTGGTCGGTGGAGGCGGGACGGGGGATCGCGGTCGGGGCGCTCGGGGTGGCCGGCGCGGTCGGGGTGGCCGGGGCGGCCGGGTGGGGGAGGCGTACCGTCACGGCCGCCGCGACCAGCGCGGTCAGCAGCTCCTTCTTCCCGAAGCCGAAGAGCTCCGCCGCGTAAGGGTCGTACTTGGGCGCCGGCGCCGCCTGCGCACCCGCCAGGGTGAACCGGAGTCGGCCGTTCGAAAGGCCCTTCGCCGGGACCCACTCCACCGCCCGCACGTCCGCCACCCGGAACCGGCTCGGGCCGACCGAGTGCTTGGCGTCCTCCGCCGTCCAGTTCCAGTCCAGCGTGATCGTGTCGCCGTCGAAGGACACGGTCGCGTCGCCCGCCTCGGCCGTCACCGGCACCGGCGGCCCGGGCAGCAGGTACGCGTCCGTCGGGCCGGGATCGACCCGGTCGAGCAGCAGGGCGTTCCGCACCTCGTCCACGAAGTACTCCGCGACCGCCGCCCGGGCCGGGTCCACGGCCAGCTTGTACGGGTCCGCGGTGTCGGGCAGCCGGCCGGCCGTGCCCTGCGTCAGCGGGTCCGCGCCGTCACGCGGCCGAAGACGCAGCCGGCCCGCCTTGCGGCCCGGTTCGTAGGAGATCCCGGCGATCGCGTGGAGCGGTACCGAAAGCTCCCCGAGGGCTTGACGCAGCGGGCCGACGTCCTTGTCCCGGCCCGGTACGACGCGTACCGCGTCACCGTCGAAGGTCCATGTGCCGTCCTTCTGGATGATTTCCGCCATCTTGTCATTCTGCCACCGGTGTTGACGGCGCCCGTGGCCTATACCTGGGCGCATGAGAGTCCTGCGACGCACGCTCGGCACCCTCCTCGTCCTCGGCAGCGCCACGCTGTCCTGCGCCACCGCGCAGGGCGTCGACGCCAAACCCGGGGACACCCGCGCCCGCCCGGCCGCCGTCCGGGCCGCCGCCGCGCCGGCCCCGTACGAACGGCTGCTGCCGGCGCCGGTCTCGGTGCGGGCGGCCGGCGCCGGCTACCGCTTCGGGGCGGGCACGGTGATCCGCACCTCCGGCTCGGCCGAGGAGGTCCGCCGGGTCGGGGAGCTGCTGGCGGAGCAGTTGCGAGGACCGAGCGGGTTGCCGCTGCCGGTGGTCGACGGCGAGGGCGGGGACGGGGTCCGGCTGCGGCTCGACGAGGCGGCGCCCGGGCTCGGCGCGGAGGGCTACCGGCTGGATACCCGGGCGGACGGGATCACGCTCACCGCCCGGACCCCGGCCGGGCTGTTCCACGCGGGCCAGACGCTGCGGCAACTGCTGCCGGTCGGCGGGCCCGGGACGGTGCCGGGCGGGACGGTCACGGACGCACCGAGGTTCGCCTACCGCGGGGCGATGATCGACATCGCGCGCCACCACTTCACGGTCGAGCAGGTCAAGCGGTACGTGGACCAGCTCGCCCAGTACAAGGTGAACACGCTGCACGTCCACCTCACCGACGACCAGGGATGGCGGCTGGAGTCCACGGCCTGGCCGAGGCTCGCGCGGTACGGCGGCGGCAGCGAGGTGGGCGGCGGTCCGGGCGGCCACTGGACGAAGGACGAGTACCGGGAGCTGGTGGCCTACGCGGGCGAGCGGTACGTGGACGTGGTCCCGGAGATCGACATGCCGGGCCACGTGAACGCGGCGCTGGCCTCGTACGCGGAGCTGAACTGCGACGGCAAGGCGCGGGAGCGGTACACGGGGACGAAGGTCGGCTTCAGTTCCCTGTGCGTCGGCAAGGAGCGGACGTACGACTTCGTCGACGACGTGCTGGGGGAGGTCGCGGAGCTGACCCCCGGCAAGTACCTGCACATCGGCGGGGACGAGGCGCACGCGACGCCGGCTGCGGACTACGCCGCCTTCATGGACCGGGCGCAGGCGGTGGTGCGCAAGTACGGCAAGACGGTGGTGGCCTGGCACCAGCTGGCGGCGGCCCGGCCGGCGCCGGGGGCGGTGCTCCAGTACTGGGGCCACGGTGGGACCCCGGCGAAGGAGAAGGAGCGGCTGGCGCAGGTGGCGAAGGCCGGCCACCCGCTGATCCTGTCCCCGGCGGACCGGCTGTACCTGGACATGAAGTACGACGCCACGACGAAGCCGGGCCTGGCGTGGGCGGGCTACGTCCCGGTGAAGCGGTCCTACGACTGGGACCCGGGGACGTTCCTCCCCGGGGTCCCGGAGTCGGCGGTGCTGGGCGTGGAGGCCGCGCTGTGGACGGAGACGATCGGGACCCGGGCCGAGTGGGAGTTCATGGCCTTCCCGAGGATGCTGGGCCTCGCGGAGCTCGGCTGGTCCCCGGCGGCGTCCCACGACTGGCCCGCCTACAGCCGCCGCCTCGCGGCCCAGGCCCCCCGCCTGGACGCCCAACGCGTCACCTACTACCGCGCGCCGGACGTTCCTTGGGCCTAGGCCGGGTCTTTCGGGTCATGACGGGCTGATCCGGCCTGATCCGAAAGACACGGCCCGGCGTCACCGGAGCCCGGGAGCACCGGGCCGGGCGCGGCTTCGTGCGACGATCCCGTCCGAGCCGGCCCGAAGCACGTGCCGGACCGAGGCACGGGTACCTGGTCGTCCGCGTGCCGGACCACTGAGCAGTCGGCCGCGAGGAGGGCCGGGCGGGCGCCGAGGGACCGTGTCGACGCCCGCCCCGCCCCGGGTCACCGCCGCGCGAAAGGCGCGACGGGGTTCTTGAGGGTGCCGACCAGTTGGAGGGCCGACGAGGGGTCGCCGAGGTCGACCATCTGCTTGTTGTCGCGCAGTTGGAGGCGGTTCAGGCAGGAGAGTTGGAACTCCGGCGCGAAGAGGTCGTAGCGGGTGAAACGGTCCGCCAGCTCGGGGACGGAGTCCTGGTAGGCCTGGGCGCACTCGGCCACGGCCCGCCAGAAGGTCTCTTCCTCGCAGATGCCCTCCGATGCCAGGATCGGGCCCAGGAAGCGGAAGAAGCAGTCGAAGACGTCCGTGAAGATCGACAGCAGCCTCATGTCCTCCGGCACCTCCGCCCGGACCCGCTCGACCGCCGGCGGCAGGACCGCGTCCGGGTCCATCACCACGATCTCCTCGGCGATGTCCTTGAAGACCGCCCGCTTCACCACCCCGCCCTCGATGACGAGGATCGTGTTCTCGCCGTGCGGCATGTAGGCCAGGTCGTACGCGTAGAAGCAGTGCAGGAGCGGCACGAGGTACGCGCGGAGGTACGAGCGCAGCCACTGCTCGGGGGTCAGGCCCGATTCCGCGATCAGGGCGCCTACGAAGGACGTGCCCTCCGCGTCGACGTGGAGGAGCGAGGCCATCGTCGCCAGGCGCTCGCCGTCCCTCAGGGAGGCCACCGGGGACTCGCGCCAGAGGGCGGCCAGCATCTTGCGGTACGGAGAGTGGCGGTCCGTCGCGCGCTCGTACTGGCGGTGGTGGTAGCCGACGGCCGCCCGCTCGCGGATGATCGAGAAGTCCACGGACCGCAGGACCGGGTCGGCCCCGATCAGCTGGTGCAGCCAGTCGTTGATCGCCGGGGTGGCCTCCATGTACGCGGCCGACAGCCCGCGCATGAAGCCCATGTTGAGGACCGAGATGGCCGTCTTGACGTAGTGCTTCTCCGGGGCGCTCGTGTTGAAGAACGTGCGGATCGACTGCTGGGCGAGGTAGGCGTCCTCGCCTTCGCCCAGGAGGACGAGGCGGCGGTCGGCGATCTCGGCCGCGAAGGTGACGGTGGTCTTGTTCCACCACTGCCAGGGGTGGACCGGGAAGAGGTGGTAGTCCGCCGGGTCCAGGCCCAGGGCGGTCAGCTCGGACGAGAACGCCGCGACGGTCTCCTCGCCCAGCTCCGCGCGCATGAAGGAGTCGTGGTCCAGGCCCGCGCCCGCCGTGAAGGTGGAGACGTCCTTGTGGGCCGCGAGCCACACGAGGCGGACCGGGCTCGCCGCCTCCGGGGCGTACGCGCGGTAGTCGTCCACGCCGAAGCCGAGGCGGCCGTTGTTGGCCACGAAGCAGGGGTGGCCCTCGGTCATGCCCGTCTCGATGTCCTGGAAGGAGGACTTGGCGAGGACGGCGGCCGGGATCGGGGGCTTCGCGTACTTGAAGCCGGCGCCCGCCAGGGTGGAGGAGATCTCCTCCAGGTACACCGGAAGGACCTCCGCGCTCAGGCCCAGGGCCTCGCGCAGCTCGATGTGGAAGTCGAGGGCGTCCGGCTGGAGTTCGGCGCCGCCCCGCGTGCGGGAGATCGAGGACTCGTCCACCGACCAGTGGTCCAGGGCGTGCAGGGTGGCCTTGAAGCGGTACTCGACCGAGGCGTCGTCGCTCAGGACGCGGTAGTGGTCGTCACCGAGGGGTTCCGGGACGAGCAGGCGCTCGTGGGAGAACTCCGCGAGGGCTTTGCGGACCAGGGCGCGGTTGGCCCGTGCCCACAGCTCGGGGGTGAGGTGGGAGACGGCGTCGGCGAGGCCGCGGCTCATATCGAGGCCTCCCGGGTGGCCGCTTCGAACCGGGCGCGGGTGCAGAAGCTCAGCAGGGCTTCCTTCTCCGGCTTGCGGACGGGGCCGTGCGGCACGAAGCCGACCGCCTCGTTGAGGGCGTGGACCGCCGTGTTGCGGACGTCCGGCTCCACCACGACACGTTCCGTCGCCGGGTCCGCGAACAGGGCGGCCATCACGGTGGTGATCACCGCGCGGGTGAAGCCGTGGACGGGCGTGTCGCTGGGCGCGACCAGGAAGTGCATGCCGACGTCGCCCGGCCGGGCTTCGTACAGGCCGACCAGCTCCAGTCGGCTCGGGTCGTACTTCTCCATCAGGAAGGCGGGGCGGCCGTCGTGGAGGCCGATGAAGGCCTCGTGGTCCTCGGCCGCCGCGATCCGCATGTACTCGCGCTCCACGTCCGGCAGGGAGGCGTCCCCCATCAGCCAGAAGGCCGCCTTCGGGTGGGTGACCCAGCCGTGCAGCAGCTCCGCGTCGCAGAACGGGTCCAGCGGGCGCAGGGCGAAATCGCCGAGGGCCGGATCGGTACGGGTGAAGAGGAGTTCGGTGGTGCTCATACCAGGGTGCCTTCCGGGGCGGCGAACTGCTGGAACGCGATGGACTTCTCGACCTTGTAGTGCTCGCGGCCGAGGAGCTCTCCGATGATGTAGGCGTTGCGGTACGCGGCCATGCCCAAGTCGGGTGAGGTGACGGAGTGGTTGTGGACGGTGCCGTTCTGCAGGAAGATCCCGCGGCCGGTCACGTCGATGCTGTAGTTGCGGGCCGCGTCGGGCCGGCCGTGACCGTCGAAGTTGAGGCGGTCGCGGACGGGGGCGAGGAAGGACGGGAGGGCGTACGTGTAGCCCGTCGCGAGGATCAGGCCCTCGGTCGTGAGGGAGAAGTCGCGCTCCTGCTCCTCCTGGCGCAGGCCCAGGGTGTACCTGCCCGAGGTGGTGTCGTAGGCGGCTGAGTTCAGCGAGGTGTTGGTCAGCAGGGTGGTCGGTACCGGGCCGGGCGAGGAGACCTTCTTCTGGTAGAGCAGGTCGAAGATGGCGTTGATCAGCTCGCCGTCGATGCCCTTGAACAGGTTCTTCTGCTGCGACTCCAACCGGTAGCGGGTCTCCTCGGGCAGCGCGTGGAAGTAGTCCACGTACTCGGGGGAGGTCATCTCCAGGGTCAGCTTCGTGTACTCCAGCGGGAAGAACCGGGGGGAGCGGGTGACCCAGTCGAGCCGGTAGCCGTGTACGTCGATCTCGCCGAGGAGGTCGTAGTAGATCTCGGCGGCGCTCTGCCCCGAGCCGATCAGGGTGATGGACTTCTTCCGCTGGAGCTCCGCCTTGCGGTCCATGTAGGAGCTGTTGTGGGTGAAGTCGCCGCCGAGGCCCGTGCAGGCGGGCGGGACGAACGGCGGGGTGCCCGTGCCGAGCACCAGCCGGCGGGCGAGGTGGGTCTCGCCGCCGTCGGTGTGGACCTCGTACAACCCGGCCCGTTCGTCGTAGGTGACCTCGGTGACGGAGGTGGAGTACAGGACGTTGTCGAGGCGGTCGGCGGCCCAGCGGCAGTAGTCGTTGTACTCGGCGCGCAGCGGGTAGAAGTTCTCCCGGATGTAGAAGGAGTACAGCCGGTCCTTGTCCTTCAGGTAGTTCAGGAAGGAGAAGGGCGACGTCGGGTCCGCGAGGGTGACGAGGTCCGACATGAACGGCGTCTGGAGGTGCGCGCCGTCCAGGAACATCCCGGCGTGCCACTCGAAGTGCGGCTTCGACTCGATGAAGAGTCCGTCGAGCTCGTCGATCGGCGCGGTCAGGCAGGCGAGTCCCAGGTTGAAGGGGCCGAGGCCGATACCGATGAAGTCACGGGGTTCACGAGTGGACGGCAAGGGATTCTCCCAGGTACTGCTCGGCGTGTGCGGCGAGGAGGTCGAGGACGGCCGTGATGTCGGCCGTCGTGGTCTGCGGGTTGAGGAGGGTGAACTTGAGGTACTGCCTGCCGTCGACCTTGGTGCCCGCGACGACGGCCTCGCCGGAGGCGAACAGGGCCTTGCGCGCGTGGAGGTTGGCCTCGTCGACCAGGTCGGGCCGCGGGTCCCCGCCGGGGACGAAGCGGAAGACGAGGGTGGAGATCCGGGGGCGTACGACGACCTCGAAGCGCGGGTCGGCCTCGATGAGTTCCCAGCCGGCCGCGGCGAGGTCGACGACCTCGTCGAAGAGCGAGCCGATGCCGTCGGCGCCCATCACGCGCAGGGTCATCCACAGCTTGAGGGCGTCGAAGCGGCGCGTGGTCTGGATGGACTTGTCGACCTGGTTCGGGATCTTCTCCTGCGCCATGCGACGGGGGTTGAGGTAGTCCGCGTGGTACGTGGCGTGCCGCAGGGTGTCCCGGTCGCGGACCAGCATCGCGCTCGAACTGACGGGCTGGAAGAAGGACTTGTGGTAGTCGACGGTGACCGAATCCGCGTGCTCGATGCCGTCGAGGAGGTGCCGGCGGGTCGGGGAGACCAGCAGTCCGCAGCCGTAGGCGGCGTCCACGTGCATCCAGGTGGAGTGCTCGGCGGCCAGGCGGGCGATCTCGGGGAGCGGGTCGATGGACCCGAAGTCGGTGGTGCCGGCGGTGGCGACGACGGCCATCGGGACCAGGCCCTCGCGGGCGCAGCTCTCCAGTTCCAGGGCGAGGGCGGAGGTGTCCATCCGGCGGGCGCGGTCGACCGGGACGGAGATGACGGCCTCGTAGCCGAGTCCGAGCATGGCGGCGGACTTGCGGACGCTGAAGTGGCTCGCCTCGGAGGCCAGGATGCGCAGCCGGGGCAGGAGTTCGGCCTTGGTGAGGTCGCGCCCCTCGGCGCGGGCCCGCCGCACGGCGATGCGGCAGGCCTCGTCGCGGGCCAGCAGCAGGGCGTGGAAGTTGGACTGGCTGCCGCCGGAGGTGAACACGCCGTCCGCGCGCGGGCCGAGGCCGATGCGGCCGGCGGTCCAGTCGATCAGTCGGCGCTCGATGAGGGTGCCCCCGATCGACTGGTCCCAGGTGTCCAGTGACGAGTTGACGGCCGAGAGGATCGCCTCGCCCAGCACGGCGGGGATGACGACGGGACAGTTGAGGTGCCCGAGGTAGCGGGGGTGGTGGAAGTACACCGCGTCCCGCAGGTAGACCTCTTCGAGCTCGTCGAGGGCGGCGGCCGGGTCTTCGAGGGGCTTGTCGAGGTCGATCGCGTCGATGACCGGGGCGAGTTCGGCTACGGAGACACCGGTGTGGGGTCGTTCCGTGGTGGCCAGTTTGGCGGCGACGCGGTCGACGCCCTCGGTCACGGAACGCCGGTAGAGGTCCGCGGTCGTCTCGTTGAGCAGATGCGAACGCATCAACTTTCCTCCGGGCAGGGGGAGCGGGGGGTGGTGGGCTGTGCTGCTTAGGTTAGCCTAACCTTACCTCCTCGCCAAACAGTGAGGGCCCCGGCCGATCGGCCGGGGCCCTCACCGAATTGAGGCCTGTGCAGGGGTCGTTGGGATTACAGCTCCGCGCTCGGGTCCTCGCTGGGGGCCCGTCCCGAATACGCCTCGGCGAGCAGTTCCTCCTCGCTCGCGCCGAGCCGCCAGTAGCCGGTGAAACGCACCCGGCGCCGGTCGACGCCGCGTTCGCGCACCAGGTGGCGGCGTACGGCGCGGATCGTGCCGGACTCGCCCGCGATCCAGGCGTAGGGGGCCGCGCAGGCGGGCGGTTCGCTCGCGCGGACGACCTCCGACAGCCGCTCGATCCGCTCTCGACCGACGCCCGCGCCGCGGACCACCCAGGTGACGTCCGCGTCCGCGAGGGTGTCGAGGCGGAGGCGGTCGTCCTCGTGCGGGACCTCGAACCAGGCCTTGACGCGGGTGCCGGAGGGAAGCCGGTCCAAGATCGCGGCAGCCGCCGGCAGGGCCGTCTCGTCCGCGTACATCAGGACGAGGTCGGTGTCCGCCGGTGGCGCGAACCGTACGGACTTGTTCTCCGCTACCGCCGGCCCGATCGCGAGGACGCGGCGGCCGGTGACCGCCCGGCCCGCCCACGCGGACGCCGGGCCCGTGTCCCCGTGGAGCACGAAGTCGATGTCGACCTCGTCCCCGCCCTCCGGCGTACGCCGCTGCTCGCGCACGGTGTACGAACGCATCGCCGGACGCTCGGCCTCGGGCATCGCGCGCCAGGCGCCGAACCAGGTGTGCTCGTCGGTGGACGGCAGCACGGTGTGTTCGCGGTGAGGGGGCGGGAGGAAGAGCGAGAGGCTCTGGTCGTAGCCGCCCGAGCGGAAGTCGGCGAGGGACTCGCCGCCGAAGGTGACCCGCAGGAACGAGTGACCGAGGCGGCGCGTGCGGAGCACTTCGAGCGCGAAGAAGCGGAAGTGGGCGATGGTGTCGGCGCCGGCGGCGGTGGGGCCGGTGTCGGTGTCGGTCGAGTCCGTGTCGGTCGTGTCGGTGGCGGTCATGCGGAGGGTCCCCCCTGGGAGTCGATCGGCGCCGGAAAGGGGCGGGTCAGCTGACCTTCTTGGCGCTCTGGATCGACTTCGCGAGGTCTTCCAGGATCTTGGCGCACTTGTCGTACGAGTAGATCGGCTCGGTGACGCGCGGGATGATCTGGCCGGCCTTGACGGCGGGCAGCTCGGCCCAGGTCGGCTTGGCCTTGAGGTCCTCCGGCTGGAGGGCGCCGGTGCGGTTGTCGAGGAGGATGACGTCGGCCTTGTACTTGCCGGCGTTCTCCCAGCTCAGGCTCTCGAAGAAGCCGCCCTGGTCCAGCTTCTCCGGGGTGACGAACTCGACGCCGAGGGACTCGAAGTACTTGAGGTCGGCGGAGGTCTTGGGGGTGGAGACGTAGAACAGGTCGGCGGCGCCGGAGCCGACCAACACCTTGATGCCCGGGTTGGCCTTGGTGGCCTCGCGCACCTTGGCGGACGCGGCCTCGAAGCGGGCCTTGGCGTCGACGGCGGCCTTGGAGTTCAGGTCGGCGCCCAAGGACTTGGCGAGGGCGGCCGTGCGCTCCAGCGACTTGTCGAGGGTGGCGTCACCGCCCACCGAGATGGCGGCGGCCGGGGCCAGCTTGAGGATCTTGTCCTTGGACGCCGCGGGGACGTACCAGTAGCTGCCGTCCCAGGTGTTGGTGACGAGCAGGTCGGGCCGCAGGGCCGCGTACTTCTCGACGTTGAACTCGTCGTAGACGTTGCCCAGGATCTCGACCTTGGAGATGTCCATGGTGCCGGCCTGGACGTCGGGCTTGCCGTCGGCGGTCTTGGTCGGGCCGAACACGCCCTTCACCTTGACGCCGTAGTCGGACAGGGCGGCGGCCGTACCGGTGAAGGCGACGATGTTCTTCGGCGTCGACTTGGCGGTGACCTCCTTGCCGAGGTCGTCCTTGAAGCTCCAGGGGCCGGAGGCCGCCGCGCCCTTGTCCGATCCGCCCGCCGCGTCTTCGGTCTTGTCGGCGCCGCCGCAGGCGGAGAGTGCCGCGAGGAGGCCGAGGGCGCCGCCCGTCGCGAGGAGACCGCGACGGGTGAAGGGGGAGGTTCGGGACTTGGGCATGGCGGTGTCCGCTTTCGTGCGTGGTGCGTTCCGGGCGGCCGCGAGGGCCATTCGAAGGAAGGTTAGCCTAACCTTGCTCGAAATGAGTAAGGGGGCCCTAACTTCCTCGGGCCCCCTTGCCCGTCACGCGTTCGCGAGCGGACCCGCCGTCAGCCCGCGAAGCCCAGTTCGCGGGCGATGAGCATGCGCTGCACCTCGCTCGTGCCCTCGCCGATCTCCAGGATCTTGGAGTCCCGCCACATCCGGGCCACCGGGTACTCGTTCATGAAGCCGTACCCGCCGTGGATCTGCGTCGCCTCACGGGCGTTGTCGACGGCGACGGTGGAGGAGTACAGCTTCGCGATCGCCGCCTCCTTCTTGAACGGCTCGCCCGCCACCAGGCGGGACGCCGCGTCGCGCCAGCCGACGCGGGCCATGTGGGCGCGCATCTCCATGTCGGCCAGCTTGAACTGGATGGCCTGGTTGTCACCGATGGGCCGACCGAAGGCCTGCCGCTCCCTCGCGTACTTCACCGACTCGTCCACACACCCCTGCGCCAGCCCGGTGGCGAGCGCCGAGATCGCGACCCGGCCCTCGTCCAGGATGCGCAGGAACTGGGCGTACCCGCGCCCCTCCTCGCCCACCAGGTTGGCGAGCGGGACGCGCACGTCGGCGAAGGCCAACTCGCGCGTGTCCGAGGAGTTCCAGCCGACCTTGGAGTACGGGGCCGCGACCGTGAAGCCCGGGGTGCCGGACGGGACGATGATCGAGGAGATCTCCGGGCGGCCGTCCGCCTTGCGGCCGGTGACGGCGGTGACGGTGACCAGGCCGGTGATGTCCGTGCCGGAGTTGGTGATGAAGCACTTCGAGCCGTTGATCACCCACTCGTCGCCGTCCTTGACGGCGGTGGTCCGGCTGCCGCCCGCGTCCGAACCCGCGCCCGGCTCCGTCAGACCGAAGGCGCCGAGGATCTCGCCGGAGCACATCCGCGGCAGCCACTCCCGCTTCTGCTCCTCGGTGCCGAACCGGAAGATGGGCATGGCGCCCAGGGAGACACCGGCCTCCAGGGTGATGGCGACCGAGGAGTCGACACGGGCCAGCTCCTCCAGGGCGATGCCCAGGGCGAGGTAGTCACCGCCCATGCCGCCGTACTCCTCCGGGAAGGGCAGGCCGAACAGGCCCATCCGGCCCATCTCGCGGACGATCTCGTACGGGAACTCGTGCCGCTCGTACAGGTCGCCGATCTTGGGCGCGACGACGTCGTGGGCGAACTCCTCCACGGTACGGCGGAGTTCCTCGTGCTCGGGGGTGAGCCGGTGGTCGAGGGACATGGTTCTCGTTACTCCTTGTGGGAGAGGGCGCGGACGGTACGGGAAGGGCTCGGCCGGCCCAACTGCTCGGCCATCCACACGCTCGTGGCGGTGAGGGCGGCCAGGTCGACCCCGGTCTCGATGCCGAGACCGTCGAGCATCCACACCAGGTCCTCGGTGGCGAGGTTGCCGGTGGCGCTCTTCGCGTACGGGCAGCCGCCGAGGCCGCCGGCGGAGGCGTCGACCGTGGTCACGCCGTGCTGTAGCGCGGCGAGGGTATTGGAGAGTGCCTGCCCGTAGGTGTCGTGGAAGTGCACGCCGATCCGCTCGGTGGCGACGCCTTCCCCGTTCAGCGCGGACAGCAACGCCCGGACGTGGCCCGGGGTGGCCACGCCGATGGTGTCGCCCAGGCTCAGCTCGTCACAGCCGAGGTCGAGCAGCGCCTTGGCGGTGCGCACCACCTGGGGCACCGGGACCGCGCCCTCCCAGGGGTCGCCGAAGCACATGGACAGGTAGCCGCGGACGTGCGCCCCCTGCTCCTTGGCGCGGGCCACGACGGGCTCGAACATGGCGAGGGACTCGGCGACGGTGCGGTTCAGGTTGCGGGCGGCGAAGGTCTCGGTGGCGGAGCCGAACACCGCGATGCGGGTCGCCCCGAGGGCGAGCGCGCGGTCGAGCCCGCGCTCGTTGGGGACGAGGACGGGCAGGGCCGCGTCGATGTCGGCGAGGAGGGGGAAGAGCCGCTCGGCGTCCGCCAGCTGCGGCACCCACTTGGGGTGGACGAAGCTGGTCGCCTCGACGGTGGTCAGCCCGGCCGCCGCCAGACGGTGGATGAACTCGGCCTTGGCCTCGGTCGGGACGGCGGTCCGCTCGTTCTGCAGGCCGTCGCGGGCGCCGACCTCGTGGATGCGGACACGGGTGGGGAGGCCGGTGTCGGGGACGGTCATGGGGAGGCCGTTCACGTGCTCTCTCCCTCCGCTTCGGGGGTGACGACGGCCAGGACCTGGTCCATGGCGACGGTGGTGCCGGGGGAGACGTCGAGTTCGGTGACGGTGCCGGCGTGCGGGGCGGAGATGATGTGTTCCATCTTCATCGCCTCGACGACCAGGAGGCTCTGACCGGCCGTGACCCGGTCGCCGACGGCGACCTTGACGACGGTGACGGTGCCGGGCATGGGCGCGGCGAGGGTGTCGGCGCCCGCGCGGCCCGCTCCGCCGAGGTTCGCGGTGACGGGGTCGTGGCCCTGGAGGTGCCAGGTGTCGCCGTCGCGGCCGAGCCAGGTCCCCTCCGGGGAGCGGGCGTGGGAGAAGCGGTGGGTGACGCCGTCCAGTTCGACCGTCACGAAGTCGGGGGTCCGGCTCACGATCCGGCCGCGGGCCGGTGATCCGGGGCCCTGCGCCGTGCCGCCGTCCCCGACCGCGAGGAGGACCTCCGTCTCGGCGCCCAGCGGCCGGGTGCGGACCTCGACCGGGTCCTGGCCCGGGAGGCGGAAGTGGCGCACCGTCCAGGCGGGGGTTCCGCCCAGGCGCCAGCCGTCGGCGGCGTCGAAGGGGTCGATCCACGCCCCCGGCGCGTCCGCCGCACCCGGACCGGGTACGGCCGAGACCCGGTTGCGGGCAGGGGCGGCATGGGCGACGGACAACAGCGCGGCCGTCGCGTACACCTCGGGCGGGACGCCCTCCGGCAGCAGGGACGCCAGGTCCCGCTCCACCAGTCCCGTGTCCAGGTCGCCCGACACCACGTCCGGGTGCGCCAGCAGCCGGCGCAGGAAGCCGGCGTTCGTCTGGACGCCCAGGATGACCGTGTCGGCCAGCGCGCCGCGCAGCACCCGCAGCGCGGCCGCGCGGTCGGGCCCGTAGGCGATGACCTTCGACAGCATCGGGTCGTACGTCGACCCCGTGTCCACCCCCGCCACCAGGCCGGAGTCGGTACGGACCGGCCCGTCGGAGGGCTCCGACAGCGCGAGCACCGTCCCGCCCGACGGCAGGAACCCGCGCGCCGGGTCCTCCGCGCAGATCCGGGCCTCGATCGCGTGGCCGGTCAGGGTGACGTCGGCCTGCGCGAAGCCGAGTTCGGCCCCGGCCGCCACCCGCAGCTGCTGCTCCACCAGGTCCAGACCGGTGATCAGCTCCGTCACCGGGTGCTCGACCTGGAGCCGGGTGTTCATCTCCATGAAGTAGTACGAGGACGGGTCCCCGCCCGGCACGATGAACTCCACCGTGCCCGCGCCGACGTACCCGCAGGAGCGGGCCGCCTCCACCGCCGCCGCGCCCATCGAGGCACGCAGCTCCGGCGTCAGCAGGACGGACGGGGCCTCCTCGATGACCTTCTGGTGGCGCCGCTGGAGCGAGCACTCGCGCTCGCCCAGGTGCACGACGTTGCCGTGCGCGTCCGCCAGCACCTGGATCTCGATGTGCCGCGGCCGGTCCACCCACCGCTCCACGAGCAGCGTGTCGTCGCCGAAGGAGGACCGGGCCTCGCGGCGGGCCGCCGCGATCTCCTCGCCGAGCAGGTCCGCGTCCCTGACCAGGCGCATGCCCTTGCCGCCGCCGCCCGCCGAGGGCTTGAGCAGCACCGGCATGCCGATCTTCTCGGCGGCGGAGGCCAGTTCGGCGTCGCTCAGGCCGCTCCCGGACGAGCCGGGGACGACCGGGACGCCCGCCGCCTTGACCGTCTCCTTCGCCCGGATCTTGTCGCCCATCAGCGAGATCGCGCTCGCGGGCGGTCCGATGAAGGCCAGACCGGCCTCGGCGCAGGCCCGGGCGAAGGCCGCGTTCTCGGCGAGGAAGCCGTAGCCGGGGTGAACGGCCTCCGCGCCGGTGCGGCGGGCCGCGTCGAGGAGCCGTTCCACCGACAGGTAGCTCTCGGCGGCTGCCGCCGGGCCGATCCGGACGGCCGTGTCGGCCTCCCGGACGTGCCGCGCGTCCGCGTCGGCGTCGCTGAAGACGGCCACGGAGCGGATGCCGAGCTGCCGCAGCGTGCGGATGACCCGTACCGCGATCTCGCCCCGGTTGGCGACCAGAACAGTGCTGAACATCAGTGAGGTCCTCACGTCACATACGGAAGATGCCGAAGCCCGGCTGCGTCTGATCTTTTTGGCCCAGCGGGGCGTTCGCGCACGCGGTCAGGGCCAGCCCCAGCACCTGCCGGGTCTCCAGCGGGTCGATGACACCGTCGTCCCACAGCCGCGCGGTGGCGTAGTAGGCGTTGCCCTGCTCCTCGTACTGCGCGCGGACCGGGGCCTTGAACGCCTCCTCGTCCTCGACGGGCCACTCCTGGCCCGCGCCCTCGATCTGGTCGCGCTTGACGGTCGCGAGGACGGAGGCCGCCTGTTCGCCGCCCATCACCGAGATCTTGGCGTTGGGCCACATCCACAGGAAGCGGGGGGAGTACGCGCGGCCGCACATGGAGTAGTTGCCCGCCCCGTAGGAGCCGCCGACGACCACGGTCAGCTTCGGGACCCGGGTGCAGGCCACGGCCGTGACCATCTTCGCGCCGTGCTTGGCGATGCCGCCGGCCTCGTAGTCGCGGCCGACCATGAAGCCCGAGATGTTCTGGAGGAAGAGCAGCGGGATGCCGCGCTGGTCGCACAGCTCGATGAAGTGGGCGCCCTTCTGCGCGGACTCGGAGAACAGGATGCCGTTGTTGGCGACGATCCCGACGGGGTGGCCGTGGATCCGGGCGAAGCCGGTCACCAGCGTCTGTCCGAACTCCGCCTTGAACTCCTGGAAGCGGGAGCCGTCCACGACGCGGGCGATGATCTCGCGGGCGTCGTAGGGTGTGCGGGAGTCGACGGGGACCGCGCCGTACAGCCCGTACGGGTCGACCTTCGGCTCCTGCGGCGCCTCCACCGACCAGGGCAGCGCACCGCGCTCGGGCAGGGTCGCCACGATGTTCCGTACGATCCGCAGCGCGTGCGCGTCGTCCTCCGCGAGGTGGTCGGTGACGCCGGAGGTCCGGGAGTGGACCTCGCCGCCGCCGAGCTCCTCCGCCGTGACGACCTCGCCGGTGGCGGCCTTCACCAGCGGCGGGCCGCCCAGGAAGATCGTGCCCTGGCCGCGGACGATGACGGCCTCGTCGCTCATCGCCGGGACGTAGGCACCGCCCGCGGTGCAGGAGCCGAGGACGGCGGCGATCTGCGGGATGCCGGCGCCCGACATGCGGGCCTGGTTGTAGAAGATGCGGCCGAAGTGGTCCCGGTCGGGGAACACCTCGTCCTGCATCGGGAGGAAGGCGCCGCCCGAGTCGACCAGGTAGAGGCAGGGGAGACGGTTCTCCAGGGCCACCTCTTGGGCGCGCAGGTGCTTCTTGACGGTCATCGGGTAGTACGTGCCGCCCTTGACGGTGGCGTCGTTCGCGACGATCACGCACTCGCGGCCGCTGACCCGGCCGATGCCCGCGATGACGCCGGCGGCGGGGGCCGCGCCCCCGTACATGCCCTCGGCGGCCAGCGGGGCCAGCTCCAGGAACGGGGAACCCGGGTCGAGGAGGGTGTCCACGCGCTCGCGCGGGAGCAGCTTGCCCCGGGCGGTGTGGCGGGCGCGGGCCTTCTCGCCGCCGCCGAGGCGGGCCGCTTCCAGCCGGGCGCGCAGGCCCTCCGCGAGTTCCCGGTGGGCGGCCTCGTTGGTCCGCCAGGCCTCGGACGCCGGGTCCGCGGCGCTCGTCAGCACTGGTGCCTGCTGCATCGGTCGAGCTCCCTTGCTCGGTCCACGTAAACCGGTCACGCCGTTAATGAGCGTTAACGCGTATGGGGCTTAGGTTAACGAGCGCTAACGGCCCTGTCTAGAATGGATTCCCATGAGCACCAGAGCGGCCGCCCCGACCCGTCGCGAGCAGATCCTCAGTGAGGCCGCCCGCCTCTTCGCCGAGCGCGGCTTCCACGGCGTCGGCGTGGATGAGATAGGGGCCGCGGTGGGCATCAGCGGACCCGGCCTGTACCGCCATTTCGCGGGCAAGGACGCGATGCTCGCCGAGTTGCTCGTCGGGATCAGCGAACGCCTCCTGACCGGCGGCCGGCGCCGCGTGGAGGAGGCGTCCGGGGACCCCGCCGCCGTGCTGGCCTCCCTCATCGAGGGCCACATCGACTTCGCGCTCGACGACCGCGCGCTGATCACCCTCCACGACCGCGAACTGGACCGGCTGCGCGAGGCCGACCGCAAGCTCGTGCGCCAGCTCCAGCGGCAGTACGTCGAGCTGTGGGTGGAGGTCGTCGGGCAGCTCCACCCGGAGGTGGGGGAGTCGGAGGTACGGATCTCCGTGCACGCGGTGTTCGGCCTGCTGAACTCCACCCCCCACCTGGCCGCCCTGGGCCGGGAGGCGACGGAGTCCCTGCTGCGCCGTCTGGCCAACGGGGCCTTCGGAGCGCTGTCGGGGTGACGCCGGGTGTCCGATGGTCGGGATGGAACAGACGGCTCCGCCCGGGCGGCGGCAGAATGAACCGTATGCCGAAGCCGATAGAGACGCCCGCCCCGCCCGTGGGGACGCCCAGCCGCACCGAACTCATCGACCACCTGGTCCGTACGCGGATCGCGGGCGACGTGGCGACGGCGCGCGAGAACAACCTCTCCCACTACCGCAAGCTCGCCAACGGCGACCGGCACTACTGGCTCGGCCTGGAACTCGGCGACCGATGGACGGACGAGCAGGACGTCCTCGCCGTCATGGCCGAACGCTGCGGGGTCGTGGACGACGCGGAGCACCGGCACGGGCAGGACACCATCGACCCGGAACTGACCGTCGCCGCCCTGGACCGGATGGCCGCGCGACTGCGCAAGGCGGCGCTGGACCGCCAGCGCGTCCTGCTCGCCACCGGTCACCCGGGCGGCCTCCTGGACGTGCACCGGGCGACGGCGGCGGCGCTGCGGGAGGCGGGCTGCGAGATCGTGGTGATCCCGCAGGGCCTGACAGCCGACGAGGGCTCGGTGTGGCAGTTCGCCGACGTGGCCGTGCTGGAGCGCGGGGCCACCCTGTGGCACACGCACTCCCCGGCCCCGATGGCGGCGATCCTGGACGGACTGGCGGCGGAAGGGCGCCCGCAGCCGGACCTGGTCGTGGCCGACCACGGCTGGGCGGGCTGCGCGGCCCAGCGGGGACTGGACGCGGTGGGCTACGCGGACTGCAACGACCCCGCGCTCTTCCTCGGCGAGGCGGAGGGCACCCTCCAGGTGGCCGTCCCGCTGGACGACCACGTCCGCGACCCGCGCTACTACGACCCGATGGTCGCGTACCTGCTCTCGGCGGCGGGTCTGCGCTGACGCGCCCCGGGGCCTAGCCCAGCCACTCGTTCACCTCCGTCTGGACGGCCGAGCCGTCGAGGTCCGCGAGCTTGGCGGCGACGAAGTCGCGGGCCCAGTCGGAGGTCTGCATCCGGAACGGCATCTTCTCGGCGGTCAGGGCGCCGACTACCGGCGCCGCCGCCTGCTCCGGGGTCTGGGTGGTGTCGCTGCCGAAGGTCTTGAGGGCGTGGTCGACGTAGCCCTGGAGCGCCGGGGCGTACGGCCCTGCCTGCGCGAGCATGGCCGGTACGTCGAGCCGTACGTTGTTCACGAACTCGCTCGCGACTGCGCCCGGTTCGACGACGGCCACCTGGACGCCCGTGCTCGCGGCGACCGGGGCGAGTGACTCCATGAAGCCCTCGACGGCGAACTTGGCCGCGCAGTAGGACTCGTTGAAGGGTTGGCCGACCACCCCGCCGACGCTCGTCACCGTGATGACCCGGCCGCCCGACGCGCGCAGGTGGGGGAGGGCGATGCGGGTGAGCTCGACCACGCCGAAGAAGTTGACCTCCATCACCGACCGGACCTGCTCCATGTCGTGCTGCTCGATGGTGCCGACGAAGCCGGCGCCCGCGTTGTTCACGACCGCGTCGAGGCGCCCGTGTTCGGCGACGACCTCCGCCACGCAGGCGGCCGCCGAATCGGCGTCGGTCACGTCCAGCCGCTTGACCTGGACCCGGTCGGCGACACCGGCCGCGCGGGCGGCCTCCAGCAGCGCGTCCGCCCGGCCCGGGTCGCGCATCGTCGCCACGGTGTGCCAGCCGGCCCGGGCGGCGCCGACGGCGGCGGCCAGGCCGATGCCGGAGGAGGTGCCGGTGATGAGAACGGTCTTGGTCATGGGAAGCCCCTTTGTGGGAAGACGTAAGTGCGTGTGCACACACATTATCGGTGTGTGCGTGTGCACGCAACCTCTCTCCCGGTAGGCTTGCCCCCATGGCGCAGAACAACCTCACCCCGGGCGAATTCACCCCCCGCGACCACGCTTTCTACGGCCTCGTCTGGGCGGGCTCCACGCTCAGTGCCCGCGTGGACCAGGCGCTCGCGCGCCGCCACGACCTGCCGCTGTCGTGGTTCGAGGTGATGCTGTGGCTGCGCGCGCAGAAGGAGCCGGTCGCCGCCTCCGAGCTGGGCGCCGTGACGCTGCTCAGCCGCAGCCAGGTGTCCCGCGTCGCGGACTCCCTCCAGGCCCGCGGCCTGATCGAGCGGATACCTTCCCCGACCGACGCCCGCTCGGTCCGGATCGCCCTCACCGATGCGGGCCACCGCGCCTTCGAGGAGGCGGACGCCACCCGCCGCGAGGTCCTCGCCGAGGTCTTCGACGACCGCCTGGACGACGCCGACATCTCCGCGCTGACCGGCATCTGGGCCAAGCTCAAGGCCCGTCCGGCCGCCCGCGGCCCGCTCAAGGGCTGACGAAGCAGAACTCGTTGCCCTCCGGGTCGAGCATGGCCTGGAAGGACCCCTGGTCGTCCGTCACCACCTCGCCCAGGCGGCGCGCGCCCAGCCCCACCGCCTCGCGGGCGGCCACCTCGACGTCCTCGACCGCGATGTCGAGGTGCAGGCGGTTCTTGACCGCCTTGGTCTCGGGGACGGGCTGGAACGCGAGGCGCGTGGACCCGGACAGCGCGACGTGCGACCAGCCGCGGTCGCGGTCTTCCGCCTCCCCGCCCAGGAGGTGGGCCCAGAAGCGGACCAGTCGCCTCGGCTCGTGACAGTCGACGACGATCTGCCGCACGTGCCCACGCATGGTCCGCGGCCTACGACCCGGCGCGCGGGGCCCGGTGGGCCCCGGTCGGGCCCGGGCTGGGGGTCGGGTCCAGGTAGACGCGGCGGATCGACGGCCAGCGTTCGCGCAGTTGCGACTCGGCGTCCTCGCACGCCGCCTCCACCTGTCGGGCCGACGCCAGGTCATGGAAGTCGATCTTCGCCGCGATCAGTACCTCGTCGGGCCCCTGGACCAGCGTGGTCAGCTCCAGCACGCCCTCGATGTGCGGAACCGAGAGGAGTTCCTCCCGCACCTCCGCGCGCGTCGCCGCCGGCAGCGGCCGCCCGATCAGGTATTGGGCGTTCGAGCGGCCCAGCTCCCACGCCACCCACACCAGCAGCAGCCCGATCAGCAACGACGCGACGCCGTCGTACACGCCCGAACCGGTCAGCTGCGCCCCCAGCAGCCCGCCCGCCGCCAGGACCAGGCCGATCAGCGCGGCCACGTTCTCCAGCAGGACGGCCTTCACCGCGGTGTCCGGGGTGTGCTTCACGTACCGCCCCAGCGGCGCGCGCAGCCGCTCCGCCTCCCCCCGCACCTGCCGCCAGGCCACGAGGAGCGAGTAGCCCTCCAGCAGGAAGGCGACCGCGAGGATGACGTACGAGACGGTCGGGTCGCCCGGGTCCTCGCCCTGGAGCAACGTGTGGACCCCGTCGTACACCGCGAAGACCGCGCCGCCGACGAAGGTGGCGATCGAGGCGAGCAGCGCCCAGATGTAGCGCTCCGGCCCGTACCCCAGCGGGTGCGCCTCGTCCGCCGGCCGCGCGCTGCGTTTCAACGCCGCCAGCAGCATCACCTCGGTGACGGTGTCGGCCACCGAGTGCGCGGCCTCCGACAGCATCGCGCTCGATCCGCTGACGATCCCGCCGACGGCCTTGGCGGCGGCGATGCCGAGATTGGTGACGACCGCGACGACGACCGTCCCGACGCTCTCGGAGCCTTGGGGTGCGCCGGGTGGCCCGGGTGCTTGTGAGGTCATGCGGCGACGGTAGGCGCGACTATCCGCGCGGGACGCGCACGACACCCTCCTGGATGACCGTCACGGCCAGCCGGCCGTCCTGCGTCCAGATGCGGGCCTGGCCGAGCCCCCGACCGGCGGCGGCCGAGGGTGACTCCTGGTCGTACAGCAGCCACTCGTCCGCGCGGAAGGGCCGGTGGAACCACATGGCGTGGTCCAGGGAGGCGCCGACCACGTCGCCCACGGCCCAGCCGCCCCGGCCGTGCGCGAGCAGCACCGAGTCGAGGAGGGTCATGTCGGAGACGTAGGTGGCCAGGCAGGTGTGCAGGAGCGCGTCGTCCGAGTCGAGCTTGTCGGCGGTACGGAACCACACCTGCGAATGCGGCTCGCGCGGCTGCCCGACCGACCCCCACGGGGGAGTCGTCGCGTACCGCAGGTCCACCGCGCCACGGGCCTCGATCAGCCGCTCCACCGTGCCCGGGTCACGGAAGACCTCCCGGTAGAGCGGGAGCGACTCGGCGGCCGTCGGCAGGGTCTCCGGGTCGGGGGCGTGCGGCATCGCGCTCTGGTGGTCGAGCCCCTCCTCGTACGTCTGGAAGGACGCCGAGAGATGGAAGATCGGCTGCCCGTGCTGGACGGCGACGACCCGGCGGGTGGTGAAGGAGCGCCCGTCGCGGATGCGGTCGACCGAGTACACGATGGGCGCGCCGGGGTCCCCGGCGCGCAGGAAGTAGGAGTGCAGCGAGTGCGGGGTGCGGTCCCCGGGCACGGTGCGGCCGGCCGCGACCAGCGCCTGGGCCGCGACCTGACCGCCGAAGACCCGCGGTACCAGCGACGTACGGCTGGTACCGCGGAAGATGTCCTCCTCGATCTGCTCCAGGTCGAGCAGATCGAGGAGTGTCGTCAGTGCCTCGTTCATGGACTGGGAGGGAGTCCCTACAGGCCCATGGACTTGGCGATGATGGACTTCATGACCTCGCTGGTGCCGCCGTAGATGCGGTTCACGCGGTTGTCGGCGTACAGACGGGCGATCGGGTACTCGTTCATGTAGCCGTACCCGCCGTGCAGCTGGAGGCACTTGTCGATGACGCGGTGCGCGACCTCGGTGCAGAACAGCTTCGCGGAGGCGGCCTCGGCGGCCGTCAGCTCACCGGCGTCCAGGGCCTCCAGCGCGCGGTCGGCGACGGCCTCGGCCGCGTCCACCTCCGCCTGGCAGGCGGCCAGTTCGAACTTGGTGTTCTGGAAGTGGGCGACCGGCTTGCCGAAGACGGTGCGCTCCATCACGTACTGCTGGGCGAAGCGTATGGCGGCCTTGGCCTGCGCGTAGGCGCCGAAGGCGATGCCCCAACGCTCGGAGGGCAGGTTCGCGCCGAGGTAGTAGAAGCCCTTGTTCTCCTCGCCGAGCAGGTCCTCGACCGGGACCTTGACGTCGACGAACGCGAGCTCGGCGGTGTCGGAGGTGCGCAGGCCCAGCTTGTCCAGCTTGCGGCCGACGGAGTAGCCCTCGGACTTGGTGTCCACGGCGAAGAGGGAGATGCCGAAGCGGCGGTCGTCCTCGCGCGGGGCGGAGGTGCGGGCGCAGACGATCACGCGGTCGGCGTGCACGCCACCGGTGATGAAGGTCTTGGCGCCGTTCAGGACGTAGTGGGTGCCGTCCTCGGAGAGCTTGGCGGTGGTCTTCATGCCCGCGACGTCGGAGCCGGTGCCGGGCTCGGTCATCGCGAGGGCCCACATCTCCTCGCCGGTGACGAACTTCGGCAGGTAGCGCTTCTTCTGCTCGTCGCCGGCCAGCATCTTGATGTAGGGGAGGGCGAGCAGCACGTGCACGCCGGAGCCGCCGAAGTTGACGCCCGCGCGCGAGGTCTCCTCGTACAGGACGGCCTCGAACTTGTGGGTGTCCAGGCCCGCGCCGCCGAACTCCTCGGGCACGTTGATGCCGAAGACGCCGAGGTCGCCGAGCTTGTAGTAGAACTCGCGGGGCGCCTGGCCGGCGGCGAACCACTCGTCGTAGACGGGGACGACCTCGGCCTCGATGAAGGCGCGGATGGTCTCGCGGAAAGCCTCGTGGTCCTCGTTGAAAACGGTACGGCGCACGGCCGGACTCCCTTCGTCGCGGCGGTCCGCCGCCCTTGGCTAAGCGCTTGCTCAGATTAAGTTACCGGCGAGTTGCCACCGCTGTCCAGGGCACGTAGCGCGAACCACAGTTCCATCCTGGCGTCCGGGTCGTCGAGGTCGCGCCCGAGGAGGACGGCGCAGCGGGCGATGCGCTGGCGGACCGTGTTGCGGTGGACGCCGAGGGCGGCGGCGCTGCGGTCCCAGCTGCCGTGGTGGGCCAGCCAGCCGCGCAGGGTCGCCGCCTGGGCCGGGGTGAGCGGCGCGAGCAGCGCCTCGGCGTGCGCGCGGGCCTCCGCCGGATCCAGGAGACCGGGCAGTCCCGCCTCGGAGTGCCGGACCAGGGGGGTCCGGGCCGCCTCGGCCCGCTCCAGGGCGCGCCGCGCCTGGGTGTCGGCGGTCCGCAGCGCCCCGGGGTCGGCGGGTGCGCTCACCCCGAGGCGCCACCCGGGCTGGGGGGCGGGGTCCCGGTCGGTGAGCAGGCGCGGCCCGGGGCCGAGCGGGTCCAGCAGTACGGTGCCCAGCGCGCCCGCGAGGGCCTGGGGATCTCCCGCTCCCCGGGCGTGGACCACCCGCCAGGGCCCGGGGGCCAGGGCGTCGGCCGGGTCGCCGTCCAGCAGCAGCCGGGTCAGCGCGGCGGCCTCCGCGCCGGCCGGGCGGCGCGCGGTGAGCAGGCCCAGCAGGACGGCGGCGATGGCGGTGATGGCGTGGTCCCCGGCGGTCCGTACCGGGACGGCGACACCGAGTACCGGGACGGCGTCGGGAGCGGGACCGGCGTCCGGGCCGGACGCGGCGCCCGGGCCGGACGCGGCGCCCGGGCCGGACGCGGCGCCCGGGCCGGACGCGGCGCGAT
>NZ_SSBJ01000169.1 GCF_004795055.1 Streptomyces sp. A1136 | reverse complement strand
CAACTTGGTGTTTCTGGCTCGCAATTACGAGGCTCTGGCGCGAAGGCTGTCACAACCCCCGGGCGCCGGGGGTTCAGAGGTGTGGCCCTCAGGGAACACAGTGTCAGTTCCTCGGGTTAGGTTGGTGGTTGTGGCCGCACTCTGGGGCATCTCGTGACAGATCTCAGGCAGGGGCACGGAAGGGCATATGGACCGGCAAAGAGCACCTGGGGGTGGCATGAGCGAGCAGGTCGTGGGGTGCGGAGGGGGCGCGCGGTGAGTGTGTACAGCGAGCGCGTCTCGGACGTCGTGATCGCCAGCGTGGAGGTGGCCGCCGACTCCGCCACCGCCGGATCCTTCACTCCCGAGGTCGCCCGCGCGCTCACCGCCGTCGTCGGCAAGGTGGCGGAGCGGGCCATGGGGGACGCGGAGCTCAACGGATTCGTCACCGGCTGGCAGGAGGCCATGGCCACCCTGGAGGGCGACGCCCCGGCCGACGCGCAGGTCTACCAGGTGCCCGCGTGGGACGTGCGCGGCCAGACCGGCCGCAATGGTTCGCCCCGGGTCCGCTGACGGTCCGCCCGCCGACGTGCATACGAGTGCCCCGCGGCCGTTGTGGCCGCGGGGCACTCGCATGCAGAGGCGATCAGGGGCGGAGTTCGTGGGCCCGGCGCGTCGCGCGCTCCGCGGCGAAGACGTCCGCTAG
>NZ_SSBJ01000168.1 GCF_004795055.1 Streptomyces sp. A1136 | reverse complement strand
TACTCCGCTCATCATCGTCGCTGGCGAAGGTGTTGGTGTTGCCGTTCGTCGTGCTGATCCTGCTGGTGTCCTTGCTGGTCGGCATCCTGTCCTATCTTGCCGGCCGGCATGCGGTGGTGTCGGTGGCCGAGCAATTGCTCGACCAGACCGCAGACCGCGTGGCCTTGACCGTAGAGCGCCACATTGACGGCGCCGCCTCGGTGCTGGAGTCGGCCTTTCCGCGCGGCATGCCGGCCGCGGCCGACCTGAACGCCGATCTCGACAACCTGCGTTCGCGCTTCTGGATCGCCACTTCGCTGCATCCGGACCTCAACAAGTATGTGTTCTACGGCAACCGCAGCGGCGACTTCGTCGGCCTGTTCCGCTACGGTCTCGACGACGCCGAACTGCGGGTCAAGCGCGCCGCCGACGGTTTCCGCAGCGCCTATCGTTTCAGCAGCATCGGCGGGCAGCTCAGCATGCCGAAGAACGACGCCACCGACTTCGACCCGCGTGCGCGGCCATGGTACGTCGCCGCGCAACACAGCGACCGCGATGTCTGGAGCGACATCTACATCAACTACTGGGACAAGGACCTGGTCGCCACGCGCGCACGCCGCGTGTTGTCGAAGAACGGCCAGTTCGAAGGCGTGGTGGCGACCGACGTATCGCTCAAGGCGCTCAATGACTTCGTCAGGGGTTTGCAT
>NZ_SSBJ01000167.1 GCF_004795055.1 Streptomyces sp. A1136 | reverse complement strand
CGTGTGGACGTGCGCGGGCGCCGCGGCCTGGTTCAACTGGGTGCACGCGCCACGCGGCATGGACCACGCGGGCGCCCCGCAGTTCTTCGCCGGCATGTCCCTCTCGGCGGCGGTCCTCTTCGACCGCGCGCTGAAGCAGACCCGCCGGGCGGCCCTGCGCGAACAGGGCCTGGTACCGCGGCCGCTGCCGCAGATCCGGATCGTCCGGTGGCTGCGGGCCCCCAGGGAGACCTTCGGCGCCTGGTCGCTGATGCTCCTGGAGGGCGTGCGCACCCTGGACGAGGCGGTCGAGGAGGTGCGCGAGGACAAGCGCGCCAAGGAGGAGAACAAGCTCCGCAGGCGGGACCAGGAGAAGCTGGACCGGGCGCACTTCAAGGCGCTCAGCCGGCAGAACCGGGCCTGGGGGCGCGGCAGGAACGGCGGCCGCCAGGTCGACGTCCAGGGGATCGGCGCCGGGCAGGGCTCCCCGCCCAAGGCCGTCGCGGAGCCGGCCATAGCGGAGCCGGGACAGCTGCCGCTGCGCAACCGGCCCTCCCTCCTGGCCGTCGGGACCGCTGAGGCCTCGACTGCCCGCACCGTGGACCTCACCGCCGAGGACGACACCCAGGCGCTGCCCCGGCTCGACTCCCTGGAGCGCAAGCTCAAGGACCTTGAGCAGCAGTTCGGTTAGCACGGACGGGTGGTGCGGTC
>NZ_SSBJ01000166.1 GCF_004795055.1 Streptomyces sp. A1136 | reverse complement strand
ACAAGAATGCCGATGGGCGCCACATAGCGCATCAAGAACAAGGACAGGCCAAACAGCGCAGGGTTGCGGATCGACAGCTCGTCGCGCACCGCTTCACGCCCCATGATCCAGCCCGCAAACACCACGAAACACAAACCGCCAAGCGGCAACATGAGTCGCGAGGTGAAGAAATCGATCACGCCAAAGAAGTCGAGACCGCCGGTTGCTCCCCATTGGTAGAGGTGGAACACCCCGCCTTCGTTCACGAAGAACTTGGCCTCCTTCCAGATATTGAAGGAAAAAACCGTCCCCAGGCCGACAAACCAGCAACTGAAAGCCAACCAGAAGGTAACCCAGGCACGACTCACTTTAGTGCGCTCGACCAGGTAGGCCACCATCGGCTCAAGCAGGGAGATCGCCGAACTCCAGGCCGCCACCGCCACCAACACGAAGAACACCACGCCCATCAATTGGCCGAATGCCACGTTACCGAAGGCAAACGGCAGGCTGACGAACATCAACCCAGGCCCTTCGCTCGGATTCAGGCCTGCCGCGAAAACAATCGGAAACAATGCCAGGCCGGCCACCAGGGAAACGAAGGTATCGAGCAATGCTACGCCGACGACCGTCCCCGAAATCGACGAGCTCTTCGGCATGTAGGCGCCGTAGATCATGATCGAGCCGACGCCCACGCTCAGGGAAAAGAACGCGTGC
>NZ_SSBJ01000165.1 GCF_004795055.1 Streptomyces sp. A1136 | reverse complement strand
TGTATCTTCAGTTAGAACTAGATACAACTAGCACAACTAATTTTAAGTCACTTAATTGAGTTAAGCTAAATAACAACTCCCATAACTACTCTTCCAACTTTGTCACAACTTTGCCACTTCAGTTCTAACTGAGTCCTCCATGCATGAGTCACCGACCACCCTAGGAATTGTGTAATTCCTTCAGCCCACTGATTTTCCAAATCTGTTCACTGAAATAAAGTGCTCCAAGATAATAAGTTTATGTTTATTGTCGGATTATTATTAAGGGCTAATAATAATCGACATGCATTCTATTTTTAGATTAGCGATCTATAAATAGACTTCGCCCATCTTATAAAAATAGAAATTCATCCAAAGATAGAATTTTCACAACCATCTAGAATCTGCATCTTTCTATGCTCACCATTCTAAAATAGACATACACCTAAAAATAGCCTGTGTGGGCCCCACCTAGTTTAGGTGATTATTTTTCACTAGGATCAAGGAATGATGTTTCCGGATGCCACTTTCACTATTTCTTGTTGCAATCTTCAAAACTACCTATCAAAAAGAAAGGACTGTCTTTGCATGTGCCCTACAACTCCATGCATCCGCCGTGCAACTCTTGTATGCAACACTTCCGAAACTGAATAGCCTCCAAACAACTGAATCAGTATAATGCATCTATCATCAAAGTCTTTTGACTTCTGCTGTTA
>NZ_SSBJ01000164.1 GCF_004795055.1 Streptomyces sp. A1136 | reverse complement strand
CCGCAAATCAGTGAACTCATGGCGTAGTCTGAAAAAGTTGAGAATGCAGCATTGTAGAAGAATCCCGTCGCCCTTGCGTTTTTTGTTGCGGCCCGCGGGCGGGAGAGGGATCAGGGGTAGAACAGATAAATGCGGTAGCCCGATGCGGCCGGCTGGGCCAGCTCGAAGGTCAGCTTGATCTGTTGCTCGCCTTCGCCGGCCAGGCCGCTGTCGACCAGTTTCGCCGAGGCAAGGTACTCGCGCGGCGTGAAGACGCGGCGCGTGATGGCTTTTTCGTCGCCGTCGTTGAGCGTGAGTTCCAGATAAGGCCATGCCTGCGCGCCATAGCCGCGGTTGCGCAGCAGCGCCGACAAGGTATAGATGTTCTGATTGGGCGGTACCAATTGCAGTTCGCTTGAGTCCAGCACCAGTTGGTCGATGCTGGTTGGCAGGCCCACGGAGCAATGCAACGGTGCGCAGGCAGCAGCCAGCAACGGCCGCGTCGACGGCAGCCAGGCGGCGATGGTGTTGCGCCAGACATAGGTCGCCTGCAGCAGCAGCGCGATGCCGAGGATGACGGCGCCGACGATCATGGCGACGCGGACGATCCGGCCCAGGCGTTCGCGACGTTCGGCTTTCTGAACGAAGGCGGGAGCGTCTTCGTCGTCTTCTGCCTCCTCAGTTTCTTCCTCTTCAGGTTCTTCTTCCGTGCCGGC
>NZ_SSBJ01000163.1 GCF_004795055.1 Streptomyces sp. A1136 | reverse complement strand
AGCACCGGTGACCTGGACATCTGGGCCGGCCGCGGTGACACCACCTTCGGTGCGGCCAACAAGCTCAGCTCCGGCTGGTAACCCCCTTCCGTCTGCCGCCCGGACCCACCCGGGCGGCAGACGCCCCACCGTCCCGAGCACAGAGCCTCTCACCAACCCCAGCCCGGAAGGTCCGCTTCGTCATGGCCATAGCCCACCGCCTCGCCCGCCCCGGAAGTGTCGCCGTTACCGCCGCCGCCTGCTCCCTTCTCCTCGGCCTCGCCCTCACCACCAGAACCGCCCACGCGGCCTCGGTCAGCACATGGGACAAGGTCGCCCACTGCGAAAGCACCGACGACTGGAGCATCAACACCGGAAACGGCTTCTACGGCGGGCTCCAGATAACCCTGGAGAACTGGCAGCACTACGGCGGGACCCAGTACGCCGCCCGCCCCGACCTCGCGACCAAGAAGCAGCAGATCCTCATCGCCGAGAAGATCCTCAAGGACCAGGGCCCCGATGCCTGGACCTGCGCTCCGGGGACCGACCTGGCGACCGACAAGGCCAACCCGTACCCGGAGGACAACCTGCCGTCCGCGGTGTTCACGCAGACGACGGCGGCGGACTTCAACGGGGACGGGCAGGCGGACATCGTCGCCCGGGACTCCTCTGGCACGTTGAAGATGTGGACGCACAACGCGGGCGGCTACTTCAAC
>NZ_SSBJ01000162.1 GCF_004795055.1 Streptomyces sp. A1136 | reverse complement strand
ACTACCCGGTCATCCTCGGCGGGGCGGCCCTGACCCGCGCCTACGTCGAACAGGACCTCCACGAGATCTACGAGGGCGAAGTCCGCTACGCCCGCGACGCCTTCGAGGGCCTGCGCCTCATGGACGCGCTCATGGGCGTGAAACGAGGTGTCCCCGGCGCCGAACTCCCGCCGCTCAAGCAGCGCCGCGTCGCCAAGCGCGACACACCCATGCAGGTGGCGGAACCCGAGGTCGGTGGCCGCTCCGACACCGCCGTGGACAACCCCGTCCCCACCCCGCCGTTCTGGGGCACCCGCGTCGTCAAGGGCATCCCGCTCAAGGACTACGCCTCCTGGCTCGACGCGAACGCCCTCTTCAAGGGCCAGTGGGGCCTGAAGGACGCCGAGACCATCGCCACCGACGGGCGGCCCCGCCTCCGCGGCTGGCTCGACCGGCTGCACACCGACGGCCTCCTGGAGGCCGCCGTCGTTTACGGCTACTTCCCCTGCGTGTCCAAGGGCGACGACCTGATCATCCTGGACGACAACGGTTCTGAACGCACTCGCTTCACCTTCCCGCGCCAGCGTCGCGGACGCCGCCTGTGCCTCGCCGACTTCTTCCGCCCCGAGGAATCCGGCGAGACCGACGTGGTCGGCCTCCAGGTCGTCACCGTCGGCTCGAAGATCGGCGAGGCCACCGCCAAGCTGTTCGAGTCCG
>NZ_SSBJ01000161.1 GCF_004795055.1 Streptomyces sp. A1136 | reverse complement strand
GCCAAGGTCCTGCGCCGCGGCGATTTCTACGGTGCCCGCATTGATACCGCTTTGCCGCAACGCCAGCCGCTACCGCGTCCCGATCTGCGTCAATACCGCATCGGCGTCGGTCCGGTGGCCGTGTTCGGCGCCAGCAATTTCCCATTGGCGTTCTCGGTGGCCGGCGGTGACACTGCCGCTGCACTGGCAGCCGGTTGCCCGGTCGTGTTTAAGGCGCACAGCGGCCATCTGATCACGTCGGAACTGGTGGCTGACGCCATTGAGCGCGCAGTCAAGCGCAGCGGCGTGCCGGCCGGCACCTTCAACATGATTTACGGCGATCGCGTCGGTGCGCAACTGGTCAAGAGCGCCGGCATCCAGGCGGTCGGTTTCACCGGTTCGCTGCGCGGCGGTCGTGCACTGTGCGACATGGCGGCAGCGCGTCCGCAACCGATCCCGGTGTTCGCCGAAATGTCGAGCATCAACCCGATCATCGTGTTGCCGCAAGCATTGGCGACACGCGGTGAAGCAACCGCCCGCGACCTGATCGGCTCGGTGGTGGTCGGCGTCGGCCAGTTGTGCACCAGCCCGGGCCTGGTGCTCGGCGTGCGTTCGCCGGAACTGACCAAGTTCATTGAACAACTGCGCGAAGCGACACTTGCACAATCGCCCGCGACCATGCTCAACAGCGCCGGTCTGAAGACCTACGGCGGCGGTG
>NZ_SSBJ01000160.1 GCF_004795055.1 Streptomyces sp. A1136 | reverse complement strand
TCTCGATCCTCGACCTGCTCGAAACCAAAGCGACGACGCACTCGTGGAACATGGCCTCGGCCATGGCCGCGATCAAGGCGGCGCCAAGCGGCGTCGTGGTGCTGCTCAATTGCGAAGAATCGGCCGACCAGATGTTCGCCCAGTTCGCCGCGCTCAACAACGTGCAGGCGGCCAAGCCGGCCCGCGCCGACCGCCTCGACCTGCGCACCTACGGCATCGGTGCGCAAATCCTCAAGGATCTCGGCGTGTGCAAGATGCAGCTGCTGGCCAGCCCGCGCAAGATGCCGTCGATGACCGGTTTCAACCTCGAAGTCACCGGCTATCGCGCCAAGCCGGACGCCTGACCGACCGTACCGTCCGCAATGCATCGCGGCACTATCACAATCACACAACGCAAGTTTGCGTATAAGGAAAAGCCATGACTATTGGTACTTACGAATCGGATCTGAATGGCGATGGCTTGCGTATCGGCATCGTCCAGGCGCGTTTCAACGAAGACGTCTGCCACGGCTTGCTGGCGTCGTGCCTGGCTGAGCTCAAGCATCTTGGCGTGCAGGATGAAGACATCCTTCACGTCAGCGTGCCGGGCGCGCTGGAAATTCCGCTGGCCCTGCAGAAGATGGCAGAGACCGATCAGTTCGATGCGCTGATCGCATTGGGCGCGGTGATTCGCGGCGAGACCTATCACTTCGAACTGG